>CAWDAV010000011.1:0-101819 GCA_963800365.1 Candidatus Bathyarchaeota archaeon
GGAAAAAATCGCTTAAGACGGGAGGAAAAAGGGAGTGTTAAGTAATCTACAAGGCAGTATTGACGGACTCATTCGATTCCTCCAAATACATGAAAGAAGGCGGAAAACTTCTTTTAAATGCCGACATGGTGGACACTGCAACGAATACCAAAAAAAGATGAAATAAAAAAGATTAACAATTGCCCACTTTATAGGGCTCCATTGTTTATCTCGTTTTTAGTTAACTGAAGCTTTGTGGTTTCTACTAGAGCTTGAAGCTTCTGGCTTAACTCCACTGGATACACTGAAGCATTCGTCAATGCCTTAAACTCATCTGGAAGCTTGGAAAGGTTCTCTGCAGCTCTAGTGCGAATTTCGTTAAGCGAAGGCAAGTTATAAGTCAATTTGCCTTTTTCCATGACCTCAACAAGCAATGGGTCACCAGCAGGTTTCTCATCTGCCAAAGAAATAACGTCCCATCTAAACTTGCGATCGTCATCTTTGAAGCGGTAAACTTGCTTGCGTCCCGGCAATGTAATTTTATCTTTACTTAACTTCATAATAGGCGAAAAACTGCCATCGGGCGCCATGGTTTCACAAAGTTTGTAGATGACATCGAGGTATGGACGGTCGGCAGAAGTACCCATCTTGGTGCCGACACCAAAAGCATCAATCTTCGCATCGTCATCAATCAATTGAGTTATTCTATATTCATCTAAATCGCCACTGACAAAAATCTTAACATAATTCAAACCATTTTCATCTAATATTTTTCTAACTTTTTTGCTGGTTTCAGCTAAGTCTCCGCTATCGAGTCTGACCCCACCCAATTTAAAACCGTTTGCTTCCAGTTCTTTTGCGACTACAACTGCTTTTTCTGCACCAGCAAGGTCGTCGTAGGTGTCGATGAGGAGAGTGGATTTGTTTGGGAAGGTTTTGGCAAACGCACGGAATGCTTCGATTTCTTTTGTGTAAGACATAATGAATGAGTGCGCCATCGTGCCGAAGAGTGGGATGTCGAAGGCCATGCCTGCTAAAACGTTGCTGGTGCCCTGGCATCCTGCAATGTAGCTGGAACGTGCCACTTTCATTCCAGCATCAATACCTTGTTCGCGCCTTAAACCGAATTCGATAACTGATTTGCCTCTAGCAGCTTGGACCACCCGTGAGGTTTTAGTGGCTATCATGGTTTGCAGGTTAATTGTGTTGAGTAGAAAAGTCTCTACTAGTTGTGCCTCGATGATGGGTGCAGTTACACGCATCAATGGCTCATTGGGAAAAGCTAATGTCCCCTCTGGAACAGCCCATACGTCCCCCGTAAACTTGAAGTCGTGTAGATACTCGAGGAAGTCTTTGCGAAAACCTTGTTTTTGGAGGTACTTCAAGTGTTCATCGGTAAACCTGATGTTTTGCAGGTACTGAAGCGCTTCTTCTAAGCCCGCGAAGAGAAAATAGCTGCGGTTTTCTGGTAGCCGCCGAATGAAGAGGTCGAATGTGGCAGGCTCAAAGTTTTTGTTGTCAAAGTAGCTTGCACACATAGTTAATTCGTAGTAGTCGGTGAAGAGGCTCATATTTTCCGCTGTTAGGGGGCCTAGAAAACTTTTCATGGGCTAGTAGAGGAGGGACTTGCGATTTAATTCTTTCTAGCCTGTTAAGCGGTTGCAGGTTCTGTTGAAAATGATAGATCTGGTGTTCTAACAAGTAGACTTAAAAGCAAACACAACAAACAAGGAACTGATATCCAATGCCGCTAATGTACCCTATCAAACATGTCTTCCGCAACTGGAAACTCTTCACAGCACTTTTAATCGGCATAACTTTAGCGGCGACTTTCTGTGCAGCCATAGGTGTAAAATCAAATTTATCTGCTGAACAAACCCTAGACAAACAAATCAGCAACGTAATAGCCGACATAAGCTTCAATGTAAACTTGAATCAATCTAACCTTGCCTTAGCCTACCAAAACATTACTAGGGTTGCAGGCGTCAAAACAGTTGATATGGTTGCATCTTTTTCGATGCCCATAAGCTCGTCCAGCGATAATTACACCGCTTCTGATTATACGCAGATGACTAGTTTTCCTAACACTTCAAGAATTTATGCTGAATGGGAGAATAAGCCGTTTGGCGGAATACCCGAGAACTATACTTACATCATGGCAGGCAGTTCTCTGGCGCAGAAACTCCATGTTGGAGACAACATTACCACTATGATAAATTTTCCAACTCCCAAATATTACAATACGTCAGCAGTATACGTTAACCTTACTGTAGCGGGTTTTGCAGAATTAACCGATACAGGCTATTCCCTCCTTACCAACAGCAACAATGGAGGCATAATCTACTATGGTGACGTATCCAATTTCGCCCCTTTACCAACGCATGGAGGGTCATCTAGCGGATACCGAAGCCCCATGATGATTGTCAGCTGGGAAAACACGCTGCAAAAACTCTGGAACACAACTTTAGACAGCAGCACCGCCAGCATTACTTTCTCTATCAATGTTGACCGGCAACACCTCATCAGCCCATGGAACATCGAAACATCGATTGTCAATGTGAACCAAATATCAGATACCATCCAGAATCAGGTTATGGCTAGCTATTTAGCCCATGGCTACCTGAATAACATGCTTCGCGATTCACTGTATGGCTACCAAAGCAACTTCCAAGTAATGCTTATCAACTTCATCATAGTCTCAATCCCCGTTTTCTTCGTCGCATGGTATCTTGGCTCCACTGTGTCCGATGTTTCATTCAACATTCGCAGACGAGAAATCGGTCTCTTATCCACAAAAGGACTCTCAAGCGGGCAGATACAGCGAATGTTCCTCACCGAAGCCTTAGTAATCGGCTTAATCGGAGGAGCCCTCGGCGTAGTAGGCGGATTAATCCTAAACCAATACTACATCGGCACCGTAAACCTAAACAACATTTTTGCTTCACAAATGTTCAGCCCCGAAATAGCCGTAGTCACAATCATTTTTGGCGTAGGTCTAGCACTTACATCAGTTTTCTGGTCATCACGTAAAGCTTCTCGCATACCAGCAGTTGAAGCCTTAAGAGATTACATGCCTATTGAAAATAAGTCACGTTACAAGATTCTCTCTTGGATAGCACTCATCCTTGGCAGCTATAAAATAACCGTATTTATTTTTGGACTAAACATACCACAGTTAGTTAACCAATGGATGTACTCTGGTGGAAGCTTTTTCGGATCGATCGTTGCAACTCCACTCATAATCTTTGATGGAATAATGACTTACATTGGGCCATTCCTGTTCTTCTGGGGAATAACCAAAGTAGTAATTAGAGACTCCACTAAATTCCAACAAGCTGCATCTAAAATCTCCTCAATAATGGGCGATTTAGGGGCGTTGGCAGCGAAGAACGTGCGAAGAAACCCCGCCCGTCTGGCTGCAATAGCTTTCATGATTGCCCTTATCATCGGCTTTAGTGTCCAGGTGACTGGGCAAGTTGCAAGCCAACAAGATTTTATATTTAGAAATGTCCACGCTCAAGTTGGAGCTGATGTAACAGTCAGTGTGGTTAATGCTTCGAGAGCCCAAGCCGTCTTGAATGATATCGTAGGAAATGTTTCGGGAATTAGCAACATTACAATAGAGCGTACACTGAATGCTCCTCTTAGCGATAGTTACAGTCAATTGCAGGTAAGAACCATCGACCCAGACACTTGGGTAACATGCGCTTACTATGAGCTAGGATGGTTTAGTGGAGCAAGCGTTGACCAGATGATGAATGATCTGAAGGGCAGCAACAACACAATCATACTTGATCGAAGTGTCGCTAAACAACTAAACCTGAAACTCTACGATGAAGTTGGAATCGACTTCAACTCATGCCCTCGTCAACTAAGAATTATCGGTTTCTTCGGTCCAGAACCTCCGCAGAGCAGTATAAACCAACCCACATTCATTGGAGGAGGAGCACCAAAGAACTTCGTCAATCCACTATACTATTCGTATGTTCCAGAAAACCTCTTCAACATGAGCGCCTACAGTGGCATCTACAAAGTAGAATCCTTCCAAACAAAATACCTAATCAAACTTGACCCAGGTGTCAATGGAACCGAAGTTTCAAACCAAATACGCAGCTTATACCCAACAGACGTTTACGCTGTTGACTCCTTCGATCTAGAATGGCAACAGTCAACATCAATGAACAACCTCAGCACATACAGCAACCTACAAATTCTTGATGTTCAAGGCTTAGGGCTCGTCTTCGCAGTCCTCTCCGCTTCGGTGGGAACAGCCCTAATAGCTATCGTAAGCTTAAAAGAACGAAGCCGAGAAGCCACTTTGATGAGTGTACGAGGCTTATCTTATCGACAACTGGTCTGGATGTTCCTTACCGAGAGCATGGCCACCATAACTTTCTCGGTTATTTTAGGTGTAGTCGTTGGCGTAATAATCGTTTATGGCACCGTAACTTCAGCAAACTCTTCCCTCTACACAGCAACATTGGTAACGCAACGGTTAATCTATCCACCCAACGCCTTAGCCACTATAGGCACATACATCGCTCTGATTTATGCTTCCACAATAGGAGCAATCCTAGTAATGACGAGTCAATACGTTACAAAACTTGAAAAGATGGTTAGAGCAAGATGAGCGGAATTAATGTAAAAATTAGAGACTTAGTCAAAATTCACCATACAGGCAAAATCGAAGTGCAAGCCCTCCGAGGCTTAAACCTAGATATAAGCTCAGGTGAATTAGTTTCTATTATCGGCCCCAGCGGCAGCGGCAAATCCACCCTGCTAAACATAATCGGTGGATTAGACAAAGCCACCGCAGGCACCGTGCAAGTCGGCGAAAAAACCGTAACCAACCTCTCTGTTCGACAACTCGTGGATTACCGTCGCAAAATAGTCGGCCACATTTTCCAAAACCTAAACTTAATCCCAACCCTGACCGCACAAGAAAACATCGAGTTCGCCATGGTTGCCTCGGGCGTTGCACGTAGCAAACGAAAACAAAGAGTTCAAGAACTCCTCACAACCGTAGGGTTGCAAGACCGTGCACACCATAAGCCTGAAGAATTAAGCGGCGGAGAACAGCAAAGAATCGCCATAGCCTCGGCCCTAGCTAATGATGCACCAGTTCTACTAGCAGATGAGCCAACGGGCGAGTTGGACACGGCAAACGCAAGAATCATTGCAGAGTACCTAGTTAAAATCAACCGGGAACTCGGCAAAACCATCATCATGGTTACACATGACCCCAGCGTCGCCCGCGTCTCAACTAGGATACTACGCATCGAAGACGGCATTATAAAAACGGCACTGGCGCCTTCAGAGGTTATTGTACAGGAAAAAGCAGTTTCATACGTAGACCAGATTAAAGCCAGAATCGGTGAAATCAACATGCAAATTCTACAGCTAGACAGTGACTTCCGATCTGAGCGGATTGATGGGGACGAATATGTACAAAAACGCCAAAACCTAAAAAACATCAAAGACAGCCTCAAAGAAGAATGCAGCCGAATGGGAGTAATTCCCCCATAAATCCGGTTTTAACACGCGACTTATGGGTAAAGAAAATTTTCACTTTCACTCACCCCCCCACTGCACAAAATACTCCTTTATTCGCGTGTTTTAAATAACCCTAATCACATCAACACTAAAAGTGTTGATAAGAAATGACTGAAGACTCCGACATTGAAACGCAGGAAAACATCGAAGAACCAGAAGAATCTATACTTGAAACAAACAAGAAAAAATATCAATTCATAGAGGACCTACCAGGCGTTGGACCCGCAACAGCAACAAAACTCAAAGAACTCGGCTACCACACAGTAGAATCCTTAGCAATGGCAACCAGCCGCGAACTTGACCCTGTCGGAGTAAGCGAGAAAAAAGCTTTCCAAATCATCGAAGCTGCACGTTCATCCGTCGGCATATCATTTATCCGAGCAGACGAACTCTTCAAAATGCGCCAAACCGTCCTGCGAGTAACTACTGGAAGTAAAGCCTTAGATAAGATTGTAGACGGCGGCTTAGAAACTCAAACCATAACAGAGTTTTACGGCGAATATGGTTGCGGCAAAAGCCAAATGTGCCATCAACTATGCATCAACGTTCAGTTGCCACCAGAAAGAGGCGGACTCAACGGTGCAGCCCTCTACGTTGACACTGAGAACACTTTTAGACTGGAGCGCATCGTGCAGATGGCGAAAGCTGCAGGTTTAGATCCAGCGGAAGCAGTTAAAAAAATCATTTATGCTGAAGCCTACACCTCCGACCACCAGATGTTCCTGCTTGAAAACGCAGACGAAATTATCAAAGCCAACAACATTAAACTAATCATTGTTGACTCTTTAACTGCTCATTTTAGAAGCGAATATATCGGAAGAGAAATGCTTGCGTCAAGGCAACAAAAACTCAACAAACACATGCATAAACTCATCGCGTTAGCCAGAGCATTCAACGCCGTCGCAGTTGTAACCAACCAAGTTATGGCGAAACCGGACCAATTTTTCGGTGACGCCATTCACCCAATCGGCGGAAACATCGTTGGTCACACAAGCGCCACACGCATCTACCTCAGAAGAGCTTCGCATGGACCAATACGTATCGCACGTTTAGTTTCAAGTCCTTATTTGCCTGAAGGCGAGGAAATCCTTAAAGTCACCGAGAACGGAATAGAGGATGTCTCCGAAGAGGAGAAAGCAACTAAACCGCGTGGACGCTAAGTATGCCGATTTCACAAGCCCTAGTAACCAGGTACTTCCAACTCATAGTCAGCAGGCAATTCACGGAAGCTGAACGTGAGTTGGAGCGAGTTAAACAGAAAATGCAGAAGACCGAATGGAACAGAGGATACTTCCGTGCACTCTATGGCATGTACCTCTCACGCAAAAACAGTGCTACCGACGACTACGCATTCTTTTCTAAAGTAGATTTCTCCGATAAAGTAACCCTGCATGCTTACCGAAAAGAGTTCCTTGAACACATGGGCAACGGATTACACGGGGACTTTGACCGAGGATACTTCTCAGCTTGGGCAGACTGCATGCGCATCATTGCCCGCATGGATGTTCCATCGCCCCAGAACGGCAAAACAGCTGGAGAAGAAAAAATCGAAACCCTCAGAACCGACAAGAGTCAGGCAACAATAGCGAATTTTCTGAAGAAACTGCCCGAAAAAGAAGAAGAATAAAAGATTCTTTTATGTGAAACCAAGGGCACTAGCGAATATTGTGTAGAATAGGACAAAGAAGGATAGCCAAGCAAAGAAGTACATGCCTATGGCTGTGCTTAGGATTTTCGATTGTTTCTCTATTTTATTCTTGTAGTAACCTCTAAGGATGTAGTAGGTTACAAAGTAGATGAGTAATGCAGCAGTGATGCTGTTTAAGAGGGTAGTTAAGTCTAACAATGCAGCCTTGCCTCCGAAAAAAGCAAATATGAACGCTGTTACTGCTCCTGCAACTATGCCCAATACAACTCTTAACCAGTAAAGCTGAACTACAGGTGTCATTTGAATCTAATCCTTGCTTGTATATTTTGTTCTTACTTAAAAAAGATGCCTAAGTATTAATCGTTTCTGCCTTCAATTTCCAATAAATTCTATTTTTTGGTGAAAACGGTTATTTCATAGCCCACTCAGATATAGACCCACAAGCATTGGTGAATGGGTTGCGCAAAAAAGACTTTTCAAGCTTTGACATTGCAGCAGCAATCAAAGAATTAAAAACCACTTTAGCAGATTCCAGAGTGAACAACATCCACCAACTCGACGAGAAAACCGTCATTTTCAAACTTCACAAAACAGACCTGCCACCAATTCGACTGGTGATGGAAGCAGGTAGAAGATTACACGCCACCAGCTACGCAGAAGAAAACCCCGCTGAACCCCCAGCTTTCTGTATGATATTAAGAAAGTACCTGCGTGGCGCTTGGGTAGCTGGCATTGACCAGTACGAGTTTGAAAGAATCGTAACTGTTAGTTTTCGAACCAAAACTGGGTTGCTGAAGCTTGTAGTGGAGCTTTTCGGCGACGGCAACATCATACTAACCAACGAGCAAAACGTCATTATTCACGCATTAGCCTTCAAGAAAATGCGTGACCGCGACATCCTGCACAATGTGGTTCTGGAGCTTCCGCCTTCAAGCGGCAAAAACCCATTTAAAGTAACCCAAATCGAACTTGAAGAAGCCCTCAAAAAAGCAGGAGAAACAGAGGTAGTTAGGTCGATCGCACGGTTTTTGGGTGTAGGAGGAATTTACGCTGAAGAAATCCTGCTTCGAGCCAACGTCGATAAGACCAAACACTGCAACACCCTTACAAGCGGCGAAGTGGAAGCAATTTTTGGTGCCCTGCAAACTTTGTTGTCAGCAGTTTCAGGCGGCAAATTGGAAGCATGCATAATTTTGGGCGAGGAAGGCGATTTTGTGGATGTTGTGCCTATCAAGCTGAAACGTTATGAAGGCTGCAAACTGCAAACCTATGAGAGCTTCAATCAAGCTTTGGATGAATTTTATTTGCGGGTTACGGTGGCTGAAAGAGCCGTTAACCACCTCGAAGTTGACAAGATAAAAAAAGAAGCCGAACGGCTAAAGCGAATTGTTGCAGACCAAGAAAAATCAATCCAGGAAGATGAAACCAAAGCCGAACGCGACAAACTCATCGGTGACACCATCTACGCACACTTTAATGAACTCCAAACCTTCCAAGAAAACCTTCTCAAAGCTAACAATCAAGGACACGACTGGAACACAATCATCACAACAGTTATGGCTGCAAAAAAAGCAGACAAAGTGCCGGCGACCTACGTTGAAGGGTTCGACGGCAAAAACCTTGCATTAAACTTATTCTTGGACAATTATCATTTCAGCTTTAACCTCCGAGATTCAATCTTCGACAACGCCAACAGGTACTATGAACATGGCAAAAGGGCTAAGGAGAAATCCCAAGGTGCACTCTCAGCGCTACAGGATTCTAAGAGAAAACTTGCCAAAATCGAACGAGAACTGGCTGAAGCAGAAGAGTTGAAGAGCCTAAAGCCAGCGCAAATCATGGAAGCCTTATCTAAACGCAAAGAAGCAATGGAGAACAAGGAGTGGTATGAGAAGTTTCGCTGGTACACTTCCTCAGATGGATTTTTGGTGGTTGCGGGCAAAGACACAGTTAGCAACGAGGTGCTAGTCAAAAAGCACACAACGCAAGAGGATGTGGTTTTTCACGCTGAAATCACGGGGTCACCATTCGTCGTCATTAAAGCTGAGGGCAGAGAGATAAGTGAGCAGGCGTTAAGTGAAGCGGCCGAGTTTGCGGCTTCTTTTTCGCGCGCTTGGCGGGAAAACCTTGGGACAGCAGACGTTTACTGGGTTAAAGTTGACCAACTCAGCAAGAGCGGACCATCAGGAGAGTCGGTTCCACATGGTGCTTTTTTTGTGGTGGGCAAACGCAACTGGTACAGGAACACGCCCCTGAGAGTTGCAATCGGCATAATTGTTGGCGAAGAAACGAGTTTTGTTGGGGGTCCAGTGGAAGCTGTGAAGGCGAAAACAAAAGCTTACGTGGTCCTGGTTCCTGGGGACACTGTGGGGAAAGAGTTACTCAAGCAGATCCTCAAATCTCTAATGCTAAAGCTAACAAAGGAACAGCGAGAAAAAGCAGGCAAAACCTCAATTGAACAGGTCCGCGAGTTTGTGCCCTACACGAAAGGGACCGTATAAATCAAAGCAACCTAACCTAAATGTTACATAGTCATAAACTATTGTTCATTTTTTGCTGCTACTTAGACGTGTTTCGCAGGTGTCTTGAACCTTAATTTTATTCAGTAATCTAAATTATCCGAAACTTCTTTTATTTTGGACATTGGAATAGCTCTGTTGAAAACACCCTATAATTTTCGATTCGGGAGGTCTCTCAAGTTGATCCTCGACTTTTTTGGTGGCTTGTAAAAACACTCCTTGTTCCGACTTTTTGATGGCTTCTAAATCTTGCCAAAGCGTTAAAATAGTTACTGCATTTGGGTCTTCATAAGATAATAATGACATGTAACCTCGAAGACCTTCCGCATTCCTGAGCTAATGTTTTAAGAATTTTATCAAGCTCTGCAAAACCTTCTTCACGTTTTCCAGGTTTAAAATACCAAAAAGACATTCTAGCTAAAACCACTAAAATTCACCTAAAAACAATTGTAACTCCCTTCATTTATAGTTTTAACGTTGACATTTCTGGTGATTAAGCAGTTAAGCGATTGCTAGTGGGTAGTGCACTAGTTTTTTATTTTCAGTCCACTAATTATGAAATTAGGGTGGTTTTGATGGATAAGGTTGACTTAAAAAAAGAATTCAAAAACCTCTACAATCCGTCGGCAAAAGAAATATCTGTTGTTGATGTTCCAGCCATGAATTTTCTCTTGGTTGACGGCGAAGGCGCACCCACATCACCTCAGTACAGCGAAGCGATTGAAGCGTTATTTACCGTCGCTTATACACTCAAATTTATGGTTAAAAAAGGAAAAGGCGTGGATTACGCAGTTATGCCGCTTGAAGGCTTATGGTGGGTTGACGACATGACCAAATTCAGTGCAGAGCGAAAAGACGAATGGAAGTGGACAGCTATGATAATGCAACCCGAATACGTCTCTGCTGACGACTTTCAAGCGGCGGTGGAACAAGTAAAAAAGAAGAAGAATCCACCAGCACTATCTAAGTTGCGGTTTGAAAGTTTCAAAGAAGGCCCCGCCGCACAAATAATGTATCTAGGACCGTTTTCGGATGAAGGACCAACTATAACAAAAATACATGCATACATCCAAAACAGCGGGCACACATTAAGCGGAAAACACCATGAAATCTACCTAAACAACCCAGCCACTACAGCACCAGAAAAACTAAAAACCGTATTGCGTCAGCCTATGAAGTAACACCCAAATCAATTGCTTAAAATATACTATAATATCGGTCCAACTGTAGCATTAGAAGTTGTTTTTGAGTCGTTTTGCTAATTCAGCAATTTGCATTCTGAATTTTTCCCGCATTTTTGTAAAACGCATCGCCGCTGAAGGATGGATAATTTGGATATATTCTATGCCTTCCAATCGTGGGGTCTCTTTTGCGGATTCACCGAGAAGAACGATTATCTGTGGCTTAATTAGTTTGATTTGCGCGATTAGATATGGCAAGCATGCCCTGACTTCGTCTTCATATGGTTTCCGGTTTTGGGGAGAAATATGCTTTACGATGTTAGTTATGAAAACTTTTCGCGTTTTATCCCGAATTCTAACAAGCGTTTTGGTTAGGTATTTTCCTGCTCTGCCGACAAACGGTCTGCCCAATTCGTCTTCGTCGGCGCCCGGGTTCTGCCCCACAAACATAATCCTTAGCGTTTAATGGTCCCTCGCCTGGAACACCATGTTTTGCGCCCTGCCAGAGCCTGCATCTTTTGCAGCCATAAATTCTGATTGTCAATTTCTTCCATCGACAAGTTACTCGCCCTGTTGGTATGTAATACCGTTACGCAACCTTAAAAAATGCCTCCTACCTAATAATTAAATCAAGTTCTTGTTAGTCAAAACACATGAACTTATTCAGTGGTTTTAGCCAATTTCTGAGGAAGAAAAATGACAAACGAAGAATCCGTTTCTGAATCTTTAATCGGCAGCGCAGTTCGCGTATTAATGAGGGTAGCTTTTGTTTTTGAACCCTTAGCTCCCACAGCCATTACTGTTCTGATGAATAGGGAGTTGCACCGTTTTAAAGAAGCTGGCGCAATCGGCAACTACAAAGCACACACTAAACGTCTTGGCAAATACCATTACCGAATTACGATGGATTTGGATTTAACCGGAATGCAGGCTGTCCATCTTCTAGGTAACTTGTTTCCTAAACAATTAAGTCGCTTCAGGAGGTGGTTCCATGACTGAAATGAATGACAAAAAAGGCAAGTTGAAATTAACCGTCGAACTTGAAGTTAACGAAGAATTGATGGATGTTGTTAAAGATGCAATGTCTAAGGCTTCCGCCAAGATTCCTGAGATGATGCGACGAGGCGGAGAAAACAAACAGTAAATATTCCGTCTCGAATAATTCTAAATATTTCTTTATTTTTTTTTGGTAATAATTAATTCTTGCTCGCTTTCTCCAAGACTTGAATTATCAAGTCATCACGTACATGTTCAGCTATGGCTTCGGCTTCTTTCGGGTCCTTAACTTCTTTCTTGTGTTTTTCAACATGGGTTTCAATGGCTTTGCTCATTAATTTAACGTTGGGCAGGAGCAAAATTATTTCTCCGCAAAGGCATTTAATCGCGGATAAACCATTGTTATTATTTTTTTCCGTAGATTCTGAAATAGTCGGGAGGCTCCTATTTTCGATAAACAGTCACTTACCATGCATGATTGTATAAAAATTTATTCTAAAAACGCGTTTTTCAATTCTTCAACAGCAAAAAACAAGTTTATTGAATAAAAGGGTAGTTAACGATAATTTTTTTGATATTATTAAAAAATAAAGCTTCAAGTTCACCTACCCGAGCATGGATAACATCCACAGTAGTTCATTGAGATACTAATTCAAAGAAAGATTTTATACTCAAACCACCAATTTAAATAAGGATACTTATGAAGTTTTTAATCATACAAAAAATCAAACGCGATGTTCCACTCGAGAAATGGTCAAAACTGCTTCCACTCCAATTCAAATATTTTGACACATTAGAAAAAGAAAAAGTTCTCGAAGCCACCTACCACCTCATCGGGCAACAAGGCAGCATGCTCATCGTTAACGTCGACTCTGACGAGAAACTCTCAAAAATCATAGGACAGGACCCAATGTTCTTCGATTCTGAACGTGAAATCTACCCATTAACCACCCGCCAAACACACGAAAAACAAATCCGAGAACTCCTAAAGCCTTAGCCATCGGGTTTCTATTATGGGTTGTCACGGCGGTTTTAGCCTAGACGAAGCAACGAGGCGGTCATGGTACAATCCAGATGCCATCCTAAAGGACCTACAAACAGGCATGGTTTTTGTTGATGTGGGCTGCGGCGACGGATTCTTTACCATTTTAGCGGCAAAAAAAGTAGGCGAAAAAGGAAAAGTCTATGCTGTTGATATTGACCCTTCAGCAATTGAAAAAGTAAAGAAAAAAGCGAAAGCTGAAGGTTTGGAAAACATCAATGCGAAAGCAGGTAGAGCTGAAGAAACAGTTTTCTGCAAAAACTGCGCAGACTTCATATTCTACAGCATGGACCTCCATGACTTCAACGACCAAGTCAAAGTGCTCCAAAATGCCAAACAAATGATAAAACCCAACGGGCAACTGTTAGATTTGGATTGGAAAAAAATCGAGATGCTGTATGGTCCCCCAGTTTCTATTAGGTTCAGCGAAGAAAAAGCTTCAGGATTGATTGAATCTGCAGGTTTTATTGTTACGGATGTTAAGGATGCTGGGCGCTACCATTACTTGATAACAGCAAAACCATAAGCTGGCTATTCGGCGTTTGCGTAGAGCTCTAGCAAATCCTGTTTAAACCTGTCTGAATCATCCTTGTAGGCTGAGTGGTGTGCTCCCTCGTAGACGATGAGTTTAGCGTTGGGAAGTTTGTCAGCTAAAACACGCATGTCTTCGCTTGCAACTATGTTGTCTTCCGAGCCCCAAACGATGGTAGTTGAAAACTTGAATTGACTGTACATAGGCACTAAGTCTGGTTCAAGCGCCCTTGCAGGCGAAACCAATAGTAATCCCTTCACGGGAAACCGCACTGCATATCGCAATGCAATGTTGCCGCCTATGCTGGCACCGACAAGAACTGGGACAGCCGAACCAAAAAAGGTTTTAACTGCTTCATTCACGAACGCGACGTTTTTTTCCGGGTCACGGGTTTTAGGTTGGCATTCACTCTTCAAGCCATAAGGCATGTTAAGTGCCAGAAAAGGTACGCGTTTTTTCATGAGCAAACCGGTTACTCCTATTCGTTGCCAGATATCAGCGGTGTAGGATAATCCATGCAGGAAAACTATGGGAATTCCGGTTGCGGTGTAGTATAAGGCTGGGCATTTGTAGCCTGAAACGTTTAATGATTTTTCCAACCAACTCACCTTCTAGCTATTTACGCGCAGAGTCTTATATCGTTTAGTTGAAGTGCGAAAGGAATAATAGCTCATAAAAGCCACTATTGTCTGGTGATTCTTTTGACGGTTAAAGTCGGCGATAAAGCGCCTGATTTCACATTGCCCTCTCAAATGGGCGACAACGTAACGCTCTCAGAGTTTTTGGGAAAAAAGAATATTGTTTTGTACTTTTACCCCAAAGACGAAACCAAGGGATGCACAAAAGAAGCCTGCACTTTCAGAGATAACTATGAAGAACTAACCAAGTTGGGCGCCGAAGTGTTGGGCATAAGCGGACAAAGCGTGGAATCCCACAAGTCTTTCGCCAGCCATTATGGATTGCCATTCATTCTTCTAGCCGACGAAAGCAACAAAGTTAGGGAACTCTACGGTGTCCCTTCAACGATGGGTATAATTCCTGGGCGAGTAACCTACATTATCGACAAGAAAGGCATCGTACGCCACATTTTCAATTCTCAAACTCAGGCGCCGCGGCATGTAGAAGAAGCAAAGAAAACGCTTTTGGAAATAGAGAAAGAAGAAAAAGCCACCGCCTAAGAGAGGAAAAATTGTTCAACCTCTATAACACCTTAACGTGCAAAATTGAACCATTCCAGCCAGAAGAGGACAAACAAGTTAAAATGTACACGTGTGGTCCCTCAACCTACCAACTTGCACACATCGGGAATTACCGCACCTTTCTCTTCGAAGACATACTTCAAAGGTACCTCGAATACTTGGGATACAAAGTTATACGGCTGATGACTCTAACCGATGTGGAGGATAAAGCGATTGCTCAGGCCAAAAAAGAAAACCTCACGGTGGAAGAGCTAACAAGGAAAAACGAAGCAATTTTCTTCAAAGATTTTGAACTTTTAAAAATTAAGAAACCCGATTACCCTGTGAGAGCTTCAACCGCAGTAAATCAAGCGGTCAACCTGACTTTGAAGCTTATGGAAAAGGGCATCGCTTATCCATTCACATTTGAAGGTGCAAAGAACGTTTATTTTGACCCTTTAAAATTCAGGGGCTTCGGCAAACTTGCTCACTTGGACATGAATAAGTGGCCCACTAAGAAGCGTCGTTTCCACAAAGACACGTATCCGGGTACGCCTTGGAATATGGGGGATTTTGTTCTTTGGCATGGCTGCAAACAAAACGACGTATGCTATCAAACATCATTGGGAAGGGGTAGGCCAGCATGGAACATTCAAGATGCCGCTATAGTAACCAAACATTTAGGCTTCACAATCGACGTAGGATGCGGTGGAATCGATAACCTGGTACGCCACCATGATTACACGTTGGCGGTTGCAGAAGCGGTTTCCGGCAAACAATTCTCAAAGTACTGGCTGCATGGTGGACATCTATTCGTGGACGGCAAAAAAATGAGCAAAAGCAAAGGCAACGTCTACTACCCCAAAGACCTCTACGCCAAAGGCTTTAGCGGCGAACAATTAAGGTTCTTCTTGATTTACGGTCCTTACAGGCATAAGTTGAACTTCACTTTTGAAAAGTTTGCGCAGACAATTCAAAAACTGGATTCCTTCAGGAACATGGTCACGGATTTGGAAAAGACTAACTCTTTGAGTTCGGCAGGGGCACGGGAAGATTTAGAGGCCAAGATCATGGTTGGTTTTGAAGAATGCATGAACAACGATTTGGATGTAAAATCAGCCTTCGACAGCCTCTACGAAACCATAAGTGAACTCCATAAGAAAAGACAGTCGCTGAGCGAAAAAGAATTAAAAATTGTGATAAATGGATTGCACAGGATTGAAGGTGTGCTGCAGTGCCTCTTCTAAACGAGGTCGCCCACAAACTTTACACGCTGGAACGTTTCTTCGCGGTGCGGCGCCATTTCGAGTTCCTCAGTTAAGTCTTTGCCTGCATCATGCATGCCCATGTGGTCTCCTTCCATCCAGAAACTGCTGTCTGAAACATCATACACTTTTCCTTTGTAGGCAAGGTACGCTGGTTTTCCGTTTTTTCCGTTATTTTCTTGTAGTTCTTGTCGTGTTACTTTTTTTGGTTGTGACAAAAAATTCACCTTTTCTTAATTTGTTAAAAGTTTGAAGAGAGTTTTAAAGGTTTAGGGATTGCAAAGTCATTAGTTACTGATGCTTGGTCCAGTTGATGATTGGTAGTTGGCGTTTATGTTTATGCTGCCAAGGTTTGTTTTGCTGTTTATTTCGATGTTGCTTGCTGCAGGGTAATTGTCAGATTGGATAGGCGATTGGTTACCTGAAAAATGCTGAACATCTACATGGACGCTGCCTAAGTTGGTCTGAGAAACAAGTTTGGCTCCGACACCATCATCTACGACTAAGCCAACGTTCACTGAACCCAAATCCGTCACAGCGTTAACCATCAGATTTCCCTGAAGAGCCTTAGTTTCAGCTATATCCATGGTTACGGAACCAGCGTTTGTCTGCAAAGTCACCGTGTTGTTGCCTTCAACTTTGGCTTCGTTCATTCTAAAATCAATAGAACCTGCTTGAGTTCTAAGATTTATGTTTCCTGCTACAGTCATGTTTTCCATGTTTGCTTGGACAGCGCCTGCTTGGGATTGCAGGTTGAGAGATTCAAAAGTTACGGATTTATCCGCGGTAAAGCTGACTTGCCCTGCTTGAGAAGTAACATTGAGATTGCGGATCACATCGGGGTTAACGTAGATGTTACATTGAACGTTGTATCTGGAAAAAACGTTTGACTGCGTAATCCTCATAGTTATTGTTAACTCGTTGCCCGCTACGGTGTCGTTGTTTAATTCGACTTGGATGGGGCTTCCGCTCCCGCTGTTGACTCCTTTGGAAGCTGTCCCATCGAGTGTGATTAAAAAATTATTGTTGGATACCTTTTGGGTGAAAACGCTGACTTTAAGCGCTTCAGTTTGAACATTTAGGTTTAACTTGTTGATGCCTACGGTGTTGTCTTGGTAGGATTGGCTAATGTTCACCGTAGCGTATGAAGCAGCGAACAAAGCCGCAACTACTACGCCCACAACTAAAATAGCGATTAACACGATAGCTCCGATTATCAAAGGGTCATTTCTAATTGGCTTCGTCGGCGCTGAATTTGTTGGAGAGTAAGGAGGAGTATAAGTGTCGACCATCACAGGTGTTCCGCATTTCTGGCAGAAATGTGCGTCGTCAGCTAGTTTTGTTCCGCATCTTTGGCAATATGGCAATATTGAAACCTCAAGTAAGGAGGTATGACGACTTGGAAATTTAAGGCTTACCAAAACGTTCTTAAGTTATTGATAAATCTGCAATCGCAACTTATCCAAACAGGTTTCTGCAATGATATTCTATCAGGATCCAAAACAGGTTATTTTTTCTGATTCGCAGATTTTTAGTTCAACGGGTCTTATAGGAATTTTAATAAGGTTGGTGCTGAACGATTTGTTGTGATACCTTTGCCTGAAAAAGTTCTCGTTACATCCGCTTGGCCATACATCAATGTTACCCCGCACTTGGGCAATCTGGTCGGCTCAGTCTTATCCGCCGACGTGACAGCCCGCTATTACCGCCTAAAAGGCGCCGACACGATGATGGTGAGCGGTTCAGACACCCATGGCACACCCATCGAGGTAGAAGCTATCAAACAAGGCATAACACCAAAAGCCCTCACCGACCGCAACCACGCCAAGGTTGCCGAACTCTTCCGCAGATGGGACGCCTCATTTGACAACTACACCAGCACAGAGAGCCCGATCCATAAAGAATTCGTCCAAAAAACCCTCCTCGAAATACAAAAAAATGGATACATCTTCGCACAAGACACCCAGATGCTCTACTGCGAACACGACCAACGCTTTCTACCCGATCGCTTCGTCGAAGGCAAATGCCCCTATTGCGGCTGCGAAAAAGCACGCGGTGATCAATGCGACATATGCGGCAAACTCCTCGAACCAACCGCCCTTGTGGACCCATACTGTGTCATATGCAAGAGCAAACCCACCGTGAAAACCACAAGGCACTGGTACATCGACCTCACAAAACTCTCTGATCCCCTAACAGAATACCTAAAAAACAACCCGCACCTCCCAACTAACGTTAAAAACTTTAGCTTAAATTGGATAAAAGAAGGACTAAAACCCCGCGCTGTAACCCGAGACGTTGAATGGGGGATCCCAGCGCCTTTTGAAGGAGCAGAGGGCAAAACCATTTACGTCTGGGTAGACGCCGTGCTGGGATATGTCTCCGCAACAATCGAGCAGAGCCAGCGTTTGGGGGAGCCTAAGAAGTGGCGTGAATTCTGGTTCGACAAAGAAGCCAAAACACTGTATTTTGTGGGCAAAGACAACATCCCCTTCCATACCATAATCCTGCCAGCACTGCTACTGGCGTCTGGTCAAGGCTACAACCTGCCATGGAACGTTTCCGCCACCGAATTCCTCCAATTCAAAGGTCAAAAAGCCTCAAAAAGTCAGCGAGTCGGCATCTGGATAGACGAAGCGTTAGAGATGTTCCCGCTTGATTACTGGCGCTTCTTCCTCATTGCTACTCGCCCTGAAAGCAAAGACACCAACTTCACCTGGACAGCGTTCACAGAAAAAATCAACGCCGACCTAAACGACACCTTCGGCAACTTCATCCACCGCACCCTCAGCTTCATAAACAGCAAATTCGATGGACAAATCCCAGCTCCAACCAAACTCGACAAAGACGATGAAGCTATTTTGCAGGCTGTAAAGGAGAAAGTTGAGCAAGCTGCAAAGGAAATTGAGGATTCATGGCTACAATCCGCCGCAAACACGCTAATCAGCATCAGCCGCATCGGCAATCAATATTTGAACACGAAGGAGCCTTGGAACCTAATGAAGACCGACAAAGAAAAAGCAGGAACCACCTTCTACGTGGCAGCCCAAGTGGTAAAAGCAATCGCAGTGGTTTCAGAACCCTTCATACCACAGACATCGCAACAACTCTGGCAAACCCTCAACCTCCCCGAAACCGTAGGTAAGAGCAACTGGAGCGATGCATTAAAGCCGATAGAAGCTGGACACAAAATTGCTAAGCCAACCCCGCTATTCCACAAAATCGATGCTGATGAAGGGAAACTCGAGGAGATGCTGGCACAAATAAGAGCAAAGGCACCGCCAAAATAGGTGCAAACTAATGCAGATAAAAGCCGACCTCCACGTTCACACAACCTACTCCAAAGATTCACTGATAACCCCCAAAGACCTAATCTATTACGCTAAGAAGCGCGGCTTGAACGCAGTTGCGGTCACCGACCACAACGAACTTGACGGAGCCTATAAAATTGCTAAAGAATCAGATTTCTTAGTCATTCCGGGCATGGAAGTTTCCAGCAGCGACGGTCATATAGTAGCGTTAAACATCAAAGAACTCATCCCCCTGGGACTCAGCGCCCCTGAAACCGTTCTCCGAATCCATAATGCAGGCGGAGTCGCAATTGCATGCCACCCCTACGCCTATTTCAAAGGTAGCCTAGAAGGAAACGTCTGCGAAACCTTCGACGCCATAGAAATCATAAACGCCCGAGCATTCCCATTCAAAAGAAACGTAAAAAAAGCCACAGAAACCGCAAACCGTCTAAACCTTTCGCGAGTAGCAGGAACCGACGCTCATTATGGTCCCCAAATAGGTTACGGCTACACCGTTATCGAAGCTGAAGAAGCAAGTGTGGAAGCTATTGCAAAAGCCATTGTGGAGGGGCATTGTCAACCTTTCGGACAAGCTGTACCGCTAACCTTGAACCTTATGCAGGAGTTTGAAAGGGTAAAACGCATGTTAACCAAAGCTAACCGCATATAAGCACATCATTTTGAAGATTTAAGCCTAAAAGCCAACAAATCTAAACCGATTTTTTTAGCATCCCGCACCGGGTTAACTTTTGAGGCGCCCGTATCTCGCTCAGACCATTGAACTGCAACTTCTGCAACAGGGAAACCGAGTTTTTTGCAGCGCACAATCATTTCAGTATCAAAGAAGTAACCGTCAGACTTGGAAACGTTGAGCACGGATTCTGCGACTTCGCGGCTCATGGTTTTGAAGCCGCATTGATGGTCGTGTACGCCATCTAAAAAGAGCAGTCTCACAGCTAAATTGTAGGTTAAACTAAACAGTGTTCGTGAGACACGACGTTGAACGCGTGAGCCTTCGATATGTCTCGAGCCGATTGCCATTCCACCGTTCGTTTTAACGACTTGCAAAAGTCTCGGTAGGCACGCAAGGTCTGTGGCTAAATCTACATCCATGAAAGTAATGAATTTCCCCTTGGATGCGCGGAGAGCGTTTTTGATGCCTTTGCCTTTTCCCAGACGCTCTGTCGAGTGGAGCAGGACAAGGTTTGGGTTGGAATTAGCCATTCTTAGCCACGATTACATCTGTGCCGTCTGTACTGCCGTCTTCGGAAACGATGATCTCGTAGGATTTGGAGAAAGATTTGACGGCGGCTTCAACTTCCCGCACGCATTTTTCAATCTGTGCCGCTTCGTTGTAGGCTGGCAGCAATATTGAAAGTTCTTTAACAGGCACCCTCTTCAACAGGTCTTCATCCTTTTCCAAACTGGGAAACAATTGTTTCTTTACCATAAATGAATTGTGTATTTAACTCAAAAATCCAAAGACAGCATTCGGAGCGGTTATCGCAAACTCTTTTTAGACGCAAGCAATAATTCAAACTCCATAAAGGGGTCACTAAAGATTACCTCACCAACCAACACCAGCGAACAAGCCACAAAAAGTTTAGTAGGGTTCGCCAAAAAACATCAATATCGACTGTTACTTCTGGTTTTCTTGGTTGTTTTCGCTTTTTTTGCATTGTGCAATCTGGGTTATATGTCGGTTCAATGGGATGAAATGCCCCATCTCTACGGCGCCACAATGCTTTCGCGTGGGCAAACATGGGATTACATGACCACGTATGGCTATTATCCGCCCATCTTCGACCTTGTCACTACTGGTTTCTTCCAGATTTTTGGGGCTACACAGGTTGCTGGGCGTTTGGTGGCAGTGACGTTTTCGGTGTTAGCAATTGCTCTTCTTTTTGAATTTACCAAAAAAACGAACGGACAAAAAAACGCACTAATCGCAAGCATTCTGTTGGGGACGATGCCTGGGTTCTTTTGGCTCTCCCGAGTAACCATGCTGGAAACCATGCTCATCTTCTTCTTCACCCTCGTGATGTTTGCGTTCTATTCATGGATAACCAAAGACAGTAATAGGGCGCTGATTTTAAGCGGTTTAGCCTTAGGCATAGGAGTTTTGGCGAAATACCAGATTGTCGTAGCCGCCCTCGCCATGTTACTGAGCATCCTGTTTCTTTCTCGAAAACGCCTAAAACTCAGCTTAACAAAGTTTCTGGTGATTTGTGCGATTGCCATACTGGTTGTGGTTCCTTGGTTTGTTATGATTTATCACTACGACGGAATCACCAAATTCCAAACCTTACAGTATGTTATGAGTGAAGGCGGACAGGACCGCCCAGCCTACAGCAACCGATTCCAACCCATCCCAATATACTACCTCGTCGAGATGGCATGGCCCTTCAATGATATCGCTGTCCACCCGATTTCGCTGCCGATTTTTGCGTTGGGCATGGCTGGGTTAGGTTTGTTTGCGTATCGAAGAAAGAAACAGGACATTTTCTTTTTGACGTGGTTTGTGGTAGTCTATGTGTTCTTTACAATAATTCCGAATAGACAGTGGCGCTATGTAACTCCATTGTTTCCGATCTTAGCCATATCCGCTGCATGCTTCACAATGTTCCTTTACAGCAGGATTAACTCTTGGAAACCGCATCAAATCGGATTCAAAGCGAACCGCACAAAGAAGCTTGTGGCAACATTCTTCATAGTTTTGATAGCATCAGCAGTGGCTTACGCCAGCTACGACTCTTACCAGATGACAATTAGAGACCAAATCCACATTCCCATCCAAGAAGCCACCGATTACTTAGCACACCATTTAGACCAAAATCAATCTGCCGTGCTGGTTTGCTCGTTTAACCTTCTCGACCAAGACATGTTCCGTTTCTACTTGCCTGCTAACATATCAAGTGACCAAATCTGGCAGTACCCAGCCTTGGCAGTTGACGCCTTTACGCCCAACTTCAATATAACCGAATTCGTGAACCTCTGCTTCCAGAGAAACGTAAAATACATAATTCTCTACGACTTCGGCATTAACACACAATTTTTCAACTCAACGCTCGACTATACGCAGGTTAAAGCGATGATTGGGGCTACAGGCAGGTTTGGGGATCCTCAGGACCAGCCGTTCTGGGGTGACTTCAACGGTTGGATGGGGCACAGAATCTTTTTGGTCCGCTTTTTGGGTTAGCATTCCAGAAATTCGAAGCCTGTTTCCTTATTCTTTTCTCGTTTAGCTGTGCCGCCAGCTAATTCTAAGATGACGACTTCGCCGACTTGCCAAACCTCTACACCCAGTCGGATACAACCCGTAATCGTGTTGTCGTTTCTGCCAAAACTTGCGTGCATGTGCAGTTTGGGTTTGCCTTCTTCATCAGTGAAGATTGTTCCGACGCCCAAGCCTTCATGGACGCCCTTGAGAAGAGTAATCATGGGTTCGGGGGGCATTGCTTTGCCGTCTTTTGGTCCCACAACTACTTTGCTTTTATCTTGGGCGCCACCGAGGAAAAAACATAACGCACTTTTGATTTGTTTTTCTGCGGCGAATTTTTCTATGACTTCGTGGAGGATTTCGTCGTTGTGAAGTCTTAGGATGAAGATTCTTTTGAGGTTGGCTTCTGTGTAATTCAAGGTTTAGCCTCTTTTCTGCTTAAAACTGAGAAACTCAAATATAAAAGAGTTGAACTGCGCCAAAAACTTTCTGGTAGGCGCAGACTTCTGGGTTATATTCTGTTTAAGTATAGTGTTTTTTTAGCTTCTTCTTTTCGTTTCTGTGAAGGCACGGTTGATGCTAATGTAACCGTTGTTTTGGCGGTTATTTGGCATTTAGCGCTCTGCCTTACTTCATTTTTCTGTGCCATATTTTTCGACCTCTTAAAGAGCCAACGACATGTTAAAGTTGGCTTATAAACTTTATCCCGATCTTAAAAACGTTCATTGGATTAATAAATGATTGTAAATGAAAAAATATGACACACACATAGCAAGTTAATTATACACAGCCAATCCATCCGATTAGCGGTTGAAACGGTCGTTCTTCCACACATCAGCGCTGTCACTGTACCCCCGACGTTCCCAAAAGCCAAGCTCTTTGGTCCGAGTAAATCCCAAACGCACCACCCAAAGCGCACTCTTATACGCATACTTGCTAGGCACAATTAAACGCACGGGAAAACCTAGTCCCTCCTCCAGCACCTCACCGTTAAGTTTGTAAGCCAATAACACATCGTCGCCCGCAAGTTCCTCCCGAAAAAGCGAAGTCCGATAGTTATCCGCACAATCAATAGTCACACAGCGTGCTACTGCTTTGGGTTTAACGAGTTTTTCGATGTCTTTGATTTTAACGCCTTCCCATTTGCAATCCAAAACGCTCCAGCCTTCGACACAATGGAAATCGCTGATAGAAACGGTTTGGGGTAAAGCCATAAAATCTTCCCAGCTAAGTGCAACGGGTTTTTCAACTTCACCATCGATTGTCAACGTATAGGTTTCGAGCTGTAACTGCGGATTAGTAGAAGTTATTCCGGGATGGTCATATCCCCAACGTAGAATGCGGTCAGTAGCCTCTTGGTCAGGTGGCAACCTTGGTTTTTTAGCAGACAAAATATCACTGATATCTCATTCACTACAGCGAAAGAAAAAGGTTACTCACCTATAGGAAAAAGCTGGATAGCTGCTTCTGCTTAGGCTCTTCTTTGCTGAACGCTGAAACTCGAACGCCGACTCGGCGAATTCCAAGCGAAGACTCCGCCAAATATTTTTCAAAGAGCGATTTGGTGTTTTTCTTGATGGTTTCCTTGTCCTTTGCGGGCTGCTCAAGCGTTGTGGATCGGCTTTTGCTGCTTAAGTCAACATTAACGGCATAGATAGAAACCAGCTTAAAACTCAAACCTCTTTTAGTCAGGTCCCTGTAGACGTCTTCAGTTAGTTCGTTAGTTTTCTGAAGAATAAACTCCAAGTCGCGAGTGTCTTGTTTCAGAGTTCCGATGCGGCTGATGGATTCAGCTTCGCCCTGTTCTTGGACGGGCTCATTGTCGACGGCGTTGGCGGCGTTGTGGAAGTAAATACCCAATGCTCTGCCGAATACCTCGATGAGTCTTTGGCAGTCGTACTTTGCGAGGTCACCGATTGTTTTTATGCCCATCTCCGCCATCTTAACCGACGTTTTCTTGCCAACCCCTAAAAGACAGTCAACCTCCAACGGCTCAAGAAATACTTGGGCTTCTTGGGGTTTAACGATGGTTAAACCGTCAGGTTTTTGGCTGTCACACGCTATCTTTGCCACTATTTTATTTGGTCCAACGCCGATAGTGAAAGAAATACCTACTTGTGCTTTGACGTGCGCCTTAATTTTCTGTGCATACTCTCTTGCCATCTCAAAACTGCCTTCAACCTGCTCAGTAACATCCAAGTATGCTTCGTCCACGCTGACTTGCTCTAGGCTGGTTGCATAGGTGCGGAAAATCTGCATGATGCGGTCGCTGATTTGGTCGTAGTATTCGTGGTCTACTTTGAAGAAGACCGCTTCTGTGCCTTCCAGTTTACGTTTTGCCAGAAACAGGGGCATGCCGGATTTGACGCCGTATTTGCGTGCGATGTAGTTGCTGGTGCTAACGGCTCCGCTTTCTTCGGTGCGACCTGAATAGACGCCGACGACAATAGGTTTGTCTTTGATTTGGGGGTTGCGGAGTTCTTCGCATTGGGCAAAGAAATAGTCAAAATCCGCAAGCATAACTACGCGGGTCTGCACCTTTTAGACTCCTTTCGTTTTAGGCATAAGCCACGAACCATCGCAGGGTGCCGTATTCAGTTGGGCTAAGTCTTCGCGGCAAACCCCAAACTTCAATCCATTCGTGTCAGCCAAGTCACGTGTGCCCTTAAGGATTTTGAAGCGGTAATCTTTGGGTAATAGAATGCTTCCGCCGATTCGTTCGCCCTGCTGAAAGTACAGCGTCTTTAACTTCTCCGCCATTTGAGGCAATGCTTCTGTTAGGCGTTTCCAGTTGTCTGGTTTTGCTTTGTATGTTGAGGCGGTTATGTGTTTGACGCCGATGCTGGCGAGGGTTTTGATGAGTTTCTGTGGCTGATCGTTTACGAAGGGAATTATGGGGTCAATGCGAACCGAGACGGGTATGCCTTCTTTTGATTAGGTCTTGGGCTGCTCGCATGCGTTGAGAAGGAGAAGGAGCGAAGGGTTCAAGGATTTTTCCGAGTTGGTCGTCGTCAGTTGTTATGGTTAACGCAACCGTCGATGGTACATTGCTTAGCAAGTCGTCGTCCCGGGTTACGATGTTGCTTTTGGTGATGATTTGGATTTTGCAATTGCTTTTCACAAGGATTTCGAGGCACCGCCGCGTCAACCCCTCAGATGCTTCAGCCCGTGGGTAGGGGTCGGATGAGTTGGAGATCGAGATTGTTTCGCCGTTGAGCTTCGCCGCTTCCCGCTTAAGCATTGCCAACGCCTCTTTTTTGGGGCGGCAATCCTTGAAGTTGGGAATGTAGCTAGATGCATAGCAGTAGGTGCATTGATGGTCGCATCCGGTGTAAGGATTAAAAGTCAACTTGGGTGGGCATGTGCAGAGGCCTGAACGCCAAGGGTCAAAGGTTGAAATCAACGGCACCAAAGTCACTATCCAATAGATGTAGATGTACAATGGGCAAACAAAAAGTATTCGCAGAAAATCAGTCTATTCGGACCCCAATAGCGCTTTCCATGCAGAAAACTGTAGAAAGTAGGTTGTATTTGCGATTTTCAAGTCTTTAACACATTAGAAAAAGGTGTTTATTTGAGTTTTTTAATTGATTCGTTAGCTTTTTCGAGTTCTTTGCGTTTGGCCTCTTGATACGCCTTCACAGAAGCTGCCAACGTTGGGTCTTCGAGCGCCAAAATTTTTGCGGTCGCAATTGCCGAACCCTCTGGTTCGATGGTCACGACGCTGCCGATGCCGCTTGGAACCCTAAGTGAAGAGTAGATATCTGCGCCACCGAATTTTTCGCTATACGGTGGACAAGCGATAACGGGTTTTGCTGTGTTGCCGTCAATGAAAGCGCTTAAAGCGTTGGAGCGCCCTGCAACTGTGATGTAAACGACCTTTTCTGTTTCGAACTCTTTGATTACTTCAAGCACTTTTTCTGGAGTCTTATGGGCGGAGGCAACCCGAAACTCGTAGCTAACGCCTAGAAGTTTGAGATACTTCGCAATATCCTGTGAAAAATCCAAGTCGCGCTCAGAACCCATGATGATAACTGCTTTTCCAGCCATAACTCTCACAGTAGAATGCTAACTTGAAACTGGCTAATTAAACTAACCTGATTCAGTTGTTGCAGCCAATCAATCACATTACTTTATTATGGGTGATCTTCTCTGTTTGTGCTTGGTTACTTGAGTGGTTAAAATGACGCAGCAACAAACAAAAGAGTTAGAGTTACTCAAACAGTTAATCGGCGAATGGTCTGTAGGCATAGCCATGAAAACCAGCGACGACAAAGTCGCGTCCGGTTGTGGCGATATGACTGCAGTAGAAATCTCTGAGTTAGGCGTAAACTCCGAAATTGAAACTCATATTGAAGGCTACGAGGATTACTATGAGAACGATCTGTGGAGCTTTGACCGGGCAAGCGGCAAAGTGCATCTTTTCGGCATGACTTCTGAAGGAGAAGCACATGACCACGTTGGCACATGGAAGGATGAGAGAACTCTTGAATTGCGTTGGAGAGGAACCTTTGAGGATCAAGAATTAGAAGAACAGATAATCGTCAGATGGCTTTCAAAAGACCAGTTTGATTTAGTGGAAACTGCTTCTAGTTTTGGAAAAATAAATCTTACAACTAACTACGTTTTTAAACGGAAAGAAACCTAACTGAGCAAATCTATCAGAATTGCCACTATTTTTTGCGCTGCCGATTCAACCTCAACGCTTAAGCCTTCACCAAACTCCATACTGTTCGGCTCAACAAGCAGCAAACCTATCTTTGCACCTGTTGCCTGTTTGATGTAATCATAGAAAACTCGAAGAGGCAGCATATGTGTGGTTATAGCTGGAAAATCCGCAACTTCTTCTGCATCCACCAGACTGGCGTTCCCAGGCTTTAACCCCAAAAAAGCAGCGTCTATCAGTAAGACATGGGTAGGATTGAACTTCTCTATGTCTAAGAGGTAGCTTTCTGGAACCGTTTCACATTCCAAAAGACAAACTTTTTCCGAAACCTTACCCAGCAAACCTTGAACAATTTTTAAACCGACATAATCATCGGATCGAATAGGGTTTCCAATACCTGCAACAACAATTTTTTTTGCATTGACAAGCCAGTTTTTCAGGTTCTGTTCAATTTGCTCCGACATTAAAACACCCCAACTAGAAATGGGTCAATCTAACTATTGAGGGGTGAGGGTTTTGCACCAGTCTATGATTTGTTTTTCCGATTCCTCCTTAGACTTCAGAGGACTAATCAAAGTGAGTTCTGCTATGAATTCAGAGTCGGGCATTAATGATTTAATTTGTTCGATACCCTGCGGTTTTTTGCCTCCCTGAGTGATGAAAACAGCGACTTTTTTTCCTGAAAAGTTGTTTCTTTTGAGATAGGTGGTTACCGCAGGTGTTGGTCTTGCCGCCCAAATGGGGGTTCCAACGATTATCAAATCGTAGTCTACAGGCGACTTCTTTGAGGGAGCTATTTGAGTTTCTTTTCCTTGCCTAGCATCCTTGCCGCTGCTCAAGTATCCGAGCACACCGCTTCGTTTTTTCATGTCGATAACTTCTTCAGCATCTGCGCCTATTTCCGCCGCTATTGTTTCCGCAACGAAACGTGCATTGCCTGTTCTTGTGTAGTAAACGACTAAACTTTTCAAATGTAACACACCTTAAACGACGTTATATTCCATTCAGAGTAAATATAAGATTTGCTTTTAAGAAAAAATTAAAAAGAAAAGTAGTCTTGGCCAAAAAAGTGGGCTAACGACTAACTGAGCTGACTAACTGTTTTTGGGCGTTAAACAATTCGACGGTTAGGGGCATTTGGCCGATTGCAGCGTGTGTTGCGCAGCCGAAGCATGGGTCGTATGCTCGGAATGCCATTTCAACTTTGTTTAGGATGCCTTGGTCGACTTTTCCGCCGTGGATTAAGCCTTTGGCTGCATCGCGTATGCTCATGCATATGGCTGGGTAATTGTTGGTGGTTGCAACGATTAAGTTTACGTCTTTGACGAGTGCATCTTTGTCGAGGGTGTAGTGGTGGATTAAGGTTCCGCGTGCCGCTTCAACTACACCGACGCCTTCGGTTGGTTCACCGGGGGTGTTGCGAATATTTGTGCTTGTGATTTCTGGATCCTTAACAAGTTCCAAAGCTCTCTCAGTTGCGTAGAGTAATTCAATTACTCTTGCCCAATGGAAAGCCAATGTGCTGTGAACTGGTTTGCCACCAAGGGTCTTGTACATTTCCTCGTATTCAGCTTGTGCCAAAGGTGTTGCCATCCCGTCAGAAGCATTTAATCTGCCGAGTGGACCAACGCGGTAGACACCGCTGTCTGCGCCTGCAACTTGTCCTTTCCAGCCGATTGCTTTGAGATAGGGGAATTTGCTGTATGTCCATTCTTCGACATGTTCGCCTATGTGTTTGAGGTAATCTTTAGATTCGAATTTGAGGAACTCTTTGCCCTCGGGATCGACAACGCGGATTTTGCCGTCGTAGAAGTTGACTTTGTTGTTTGAGTCAACGGTGCCCATGTAATAGGTTGGCATCGTGTAAGCGGGGCTCTTTATCATGTCGACGTATTTGGTGTTTCCCAAGACGATGTCATGGAAGATTTTAATTGTGAATTGTGCGAAGTTCAGGCAGGAAGTAGCCATCGTCTCGATTTCTTTCCTATTTTCCTCGCTCAGCGGTTTGGAAATTCCGCCTGGCAAGCCGCATACTGGGTGGGTTGCTTTGCCGCCGATGATTTCAGTTATTTTCTGCCCGTAAGCTCGGTGCTTTATGACTTCAGCCGCAATTGGCATGCCGACTTTTTCGATGACGCCGAGGATGTTGCGTTTTTCTGCTGGTGCGTCGGGTCCAACGATGAAGTCTGGTCCACCGAGATAGTAGAAGTGGAGGGTGTGGTCGTAAATGAAGTATGCACTGTACATTAATTCGCGTAGCTTCTTTGCTGGTTCGGTTGGTTCAACGTTGAATGCTGCGTCCAACGCTTTTACTGCAGCAAAATGGTGTGCGACTGGGCAGACACCGCAGATTCTAGTGGTAAGTTGGGGCATGAGTTCGGCTCTTCTGCCGATGCAGAACTTCTCGAAGCCGCGCAATTCGGGAATTTTGAGGTATGCGTTTTCCACTTCGCCTTGGTCGTTTAGGAATATGGATACGTTTCCGTGTCCTTCAAGGCGTGTGATTGGGTCTATTACTATTTCTTTCATTTCTGAATCACCTTTCTTTTTAAGAATGGAGTTTGGTAAACCATACATGTAGACGGTACCAACTGGATCCTTCACTTGATTAATTAACTCTTCAATCTCTTTTTCAGTATACTTGGTTTTTCCTTCTACGCCATCATAGCCGAGAATTGATGCTAAGGCAGTTATCATGGCTGCACCTTGTTCGGGAACATTGGGGGCTGGTCCACCGCAACCGGTGCAGGGCATGTCAACTTTTAAGCATTGAGCGCCGCAACCGCTTCTGGTTGCCATCCCCATACAGATTATACCTTGTTCCATTAGGCATTTTTCTGGTTCAGGAGTTTTCTCGTAGACGCGATAAATTTTGTCGATTTTTTTGTTTTCGCGTTTTCTTGGGCATTCGTCGCATACTGCTTTGAGGGGTGCAAGTACTGAGCCTTTAGGTGGCAGTTTGTTGCTTGCGATGGCGTCTACTGCTGCCGCGATTAGTTTAACTGGTGGTGGGCAACCTGGGAGGTAATAGTCTACGTCAACTGTTTGTGCGAGGGTTTTTACGGTGTCGTAGAACTCTGCGTTTTTTAATGTGCCTTCTTTAACTACAGTTAGGGTTTTTGGTGTTGTTCCTTTCGGGTTGACATTTGATTTGTCTTTTATGTAAACTTGATCGAAAATTTCTTTCTTATCATTTAGGTTCGCTAAGCCCGGAACACTGCCTTCGTGTGCACATGAACCGAAAGCAACCAAGGTCTTGGATTTTGCACGCAACACTTTGGCCATATGCTCTTGTTCGCTGTTGCGAATAGAGCCATTGAAAAAGGTTATATCGATATGTTTGTCTGGAAGCGCTTCCACGTCTTTGTACTTGACATCGATGGCTACTGGCCAGAAAACTATGTCAGCGAGTTTCACTACGTCGAGGATTTTCTCATTTAAGTCTAAGACAGCAATTTCGCAGCCGCCGCAACTTCCAGCCCAATAGAAGGCTATTTTTAATTTGTTCTGACTCATGTTTTGTTTGCTCCTTGGCATATTTGTTTTAGCAGATTTGAAGCGTTAACTCGAAGTTCATTGAACGCTAACTCTTCAGGCGCCATACCCATCGCTAACCCGAGTAGTTGCGGATAATGAAGGATTGGAATTCCATAGGTTTCATTAAACAGTTTCTCTATGCGCAACTCGTTAGTATCATACATAATGTGGCAGAACGGACAAATCGTGATTAGTGCTTGAGCTTCTACCTGTTTAACATGGTTTAATTTGTCTCTTGCAAGCGCAAGGGCAACTTTGTCGCTGACTCCGACGCTGGGTGCACCACAGCATTCGGTTTCATCGATGTAGTCCAAGCAAGTAGCACCTGTGGCTTCAATGAGGGTTTTTAGGGTTTGTGGGTCTTCTGGGTCGTCAAAGTCGATGTATTCTTTGGGTCGTAGGATGTGGCAACCGTTGTGTTCTGCAACTTTAAGGTTTGTTAGGGGTTTGACGACTGAGGCTTTGATTTTTTCGATGCCAACATCTTCTTTTAAGAGTTGCAAAAGATGTTTTGTCTCGATTGTTCCCTTGAATTCTAAACCTGCTTCTTTGAGGTGACTGTTGATTTGTTCTTTGAGGGCTTTGTCTGCTTTGAGGATTTTGTTAACTTTCTTTAAAGTTCCAGCACAGCCTGGACAAAGCGTTAAAATGTTTAAGCCCTGTTGCTCTGCCAACGCCAGGTTCTTTGCTGCCAAAATAAGCATCGTTTCATGGCTGACAGGGTCCAAGGGTAAACCGCAGCAGTTGAACTCAGGCATCTCAACCAGCTCAACGCCGAGTTTAGCGAGAACTTTGCGCGAAGAAATCTCGTAGCCAGAAACACGGTATGGAATTGCGCATCCAAGGAAGATTAGGTACTTATTGGCCACTTGGTTTTTCTCCTGCGGGTTTTTGGATTTTCTCGATGAATTTTACGCCTTTGAGAGTTTTGCCGACTTTTTCTGGGCAGCCTTTTGGCAGTGGTGGCAGTCCTTGGGATTCACGTTTTTTGATTCGTAACTCTGGAATCTTGTAAGCGTAACCTGATTCGAGAAGGCTTTGGGCTTGATCCTTGAAGACTTGTGGCACGCATCCTTCTTCCGCCGCCATATTGCGGAATACTCGTATGACGCTTGCAACTTCGACGTCTTGAGGACAGCGGTCGGTGCATGTGAAACAAGCAGCACAAAGCCACAAGGTATCGCTTTTTAATACTCGGTCTTTTAGCCCAAGTTGAGCCATGTGGATAAGGGTTCTTGGCCTGTAACTGTCGCTGTAACGTGCAACTGGGCAATCTGAGGTGCAGGTTCCACACTGGAAACACTTTAGAATCTTTTCGCTTCCATGCTCCTTTTGAAGCTCGTACTTGAACTTTGGATTAAGTTCGGAAGCTTTGATGGGTGGTTGATCCCTATTTTGTGGAGTTGTTGCTGCCTCAGTCATAAGTTTAACCTTGACAGTTAATTCATTGCACCTTGGGTGCTTGACTCAGAAAAGTTCGTATCCACTAATAAAGTTTCAGCCAAACCTTGATAAATTCTTCCTTGTTTCTGATGGAAATACAAGTTGGTGGAGCATTTCATCTATGAATCCAAGAAAAAACTAAAAAGTTTAATCAAAAATGGGAGGATTATTCTCTGCATTGCTTTAGGGTACGTAGTTCCTCGATGGTTTTATTCAACATCACCTTATCGGATGCAGATTCAACCGTGGATACAGGCAGGCACACTATGACTTTGCCAAGATAAGGATGCTTAAACCCCATCTTTTTTGAAGCTTCTTCACTTAAAGCAACAAACAGGTTCATTATTTGCCAATTACTCATGTCCAATTCAGCGCTTTGCACTTCGCCAAGTACAAATCCGTCGGATGTTAAAGCTGGTTTCCAAAATAACCTTGTAATTTCCACCATGTAAAAACCTTCAGTTAGTAAATACCAACCGCTTCTTTATATCTGTTTTTTAGAGGGCGGGGATTGACTCGGCTGAAATGTCCACGGGAACCACTAAAGGATAGAAGTCTTTGTTTGTTTGATCGATAATGTAGGGTGTGTCTCCTATTCCATCATTGTTCGCATCGGCACTGCTGTAGTTTGCCCAATAGTTGCCCCGCATGTCTATGCTCCAAACGTTCTCGGAGTTAGTGTTCGCTGTATGGTTCCAGTTGAAATTCCAAAAGTTGTTGTGGTATATGTAGTTGGTTCCTACTAACTTGTCTACTAGGTAAATTTGCCCTGCCCAAACATTGTTCGCAACAATCTTATTATTATTAGAGCTGCCGGTCATGATTATCCACCACCAAAACTTGGCAAAAGTGTTACCGAAAACAATGTTATTGGATGAATCCCAAATTCCTAAGCTTGAACCCTGTGTCGAGATTGTGTTATAAAGGATCGAGTTGGCATTTGATTGTGTAAGAGTAATTTCTCCTGTATTGCAGTTTTTTATTGTGTTGTACTCGGAGCTTTCCAGGTCTATGCTTGCTGTACAGTTAGAGATTACATTGGAGTTTGAGTTGCTAAGAAAAATTGAAGAGGTAACATTCTCCACAGTACAGTTTTGGGTATGATCTAGCCAAAGGTGGAGATAGTGCGTGTCAATGGTTAGGTTCTTTATGGTGACGTTTTCGACTTTTGTTAGTCTTAAACCGTGAGAACCTATAAGCGCATAACCGTTGCCGTCGAGAACTATGTTGCTTTTTTCGATGGTTAACATGCTTGTTATTTTGCCCGTTAGTTTGTAGGAGTTTTCCTGGCATTCGATATTGTGGATTTGTGAGTCGGCTAGAGGAGTCGTTATGTCTCCGCTGGAGTTAATGTGAATCCCTGAAGCTGGGTCAATGCTACCTTCGCCCGGACGACTAATTGGAGATGTAGACGAAAAAACCGTTGCTGCCACAGCCAACGCCAACATAACCAAAAATACAGCCGCCACTAAGCCAATTTGACCCTTGCCGTGTAATGGTACCATTTGCAAATCGCAAACGATATCTTCCTCAACAGTATTTAATTTTGCCTATTAACCTTCAAAGATGACAGAAGCTAACGATGCGAGTTGAGGGTAGAATGGTTTTTTACATTCCAAACACATCTTGTTTTAGTGGTGTTTTTATTGTCTGCTTCTCAAACTCAAGGCAATTTTAAGAAACTCACTCCCGAAGAAGAACAAGTCATCGTCCACAAAGGAACCGAAATGCCCTTCACAGGCAAATATTACGCTTTCTGGGAAAAAGGCACCTACGTCTGTAAACGCTGCGGCGCAAAACTGTACCGTTCAGAAAACAAGTTTGAAGCCGACTGCGGCTGGCCAAGCTTCGACGACGAAATCCCAGGCGCCGTCATACGAAAACCTGACCCCGATGGCATGCGAACAGAAATTCAATGTGCCAACTGCAGCGCCCATCTCGGACACGTCTTCACAGGCGAGCACTTCACCGAAAAAGATACGCGGCACTGTGTTAATTCGATGTCCATGGAGTTTATTCCAGACAAAAAAGAAGAATAATTGGTAAAAGGTTTTCCTCGCGAAAGAGTTATAGACGACTTGTCGCAAGTTGGCAGTAAACGAGCGGTTTGGCTTGGCTGACATCTTCGGAGTCCAAATTCCACTTTCTACCATATTCGACATCATAGTAATTGCCATAATAGCAGTTACCTTGGAAAGATTGCTTAGCCGTTATCTAACAGGTTTTGCCAAACGCATTAAACTTGAACCCAGCGCACGCAACAACCTTGTCTTAACCTTCCGAATCCTAATTCTAATCTTTGCCCTATTATCCATAAGCAGCGTGGGCGGAGTCCAAGCCGAATGGTTACTATCAGTTTCCGCTGTAGGCGGCGCCGCCATAGGCTTTGCTTCACAAAAAACAATCGGTAACTTCATCGCTGGGCTTTTCCTCTTAGCGGCTAGACCTTTTAAAGTAGGTGAATACGTCAAAATAGGCACTGATGAAGGTTTAGTTCAAGAAATAACCATGAATTACACAAAAATTTTAACTTCTGACAACAACGTCGTTTCAATAAGCAACCTTCAAATTTTGGATCGCGACATCACCAATTACGTTTATGAAACCTCAAAAAACGGCAGCCTTTACTGCTACACATTTGAAATTGGCTTTGACCACAGTATCTCAGCAGAGCGATTGAGAGCTTTATTCGATCAAGTCTCCGAAACCTATTCAAGCAAATTAAGAAGAAAACCCGAATACATGATGACGGGGTCAACCGGCGTAACTAAAGTATTTAGTGTTTACATTTATGTTGATAAGCCCCAAGAAATATTCACACTAAGACCTAAAATAATTGGCGATGTGCTCAAGCTATGGGATGAGGAAAAAGACAAACAAAAGAAATAACTCCCACATCCCTCAACATTATAAAGCGGTTATTATGTCAAACAAAAAGCATGAGCTACAAGCTCAAGCATCAAACCTGTCGGGCTTAATTGATTATCAGGAAAGCGCAGTGGTTAGCCGTACCTTAATTGACAAGAAAACTGGAACTGTGACGTTGTTTGCATTTGATGAGAACCAAGGCTTAAGTGAACACACTGCACCCTTCGACGCAATGGTCTATGTGCTTGAAGGTGAAGTGGAAGTCACAATATCAGGCAACCCCTTTACTCTCAGGCACGGTGAAACGACCATAATGCCAGCAAACCACCCACACGCCCTAGCGGCAAAAACAAAGTTCAAAATGCTTCTAACTATGATAAAATCCTAAAGCGTTCTGCTCCACTGATCCACAAAGCAAAATTCAGTAAGAGATTTTTTCTTGGGCGCAGTCGGGGTTTCTGCGGGATAACCCAATATAACAAATGCTTGCGGTTCAACAGCGTCAGGAATTTCCAATGTTTGCCTAACTGTCTCTTTACAGAAGCACGGCGCCGAATACCAGCATGCACCCAAACCCTTCGCGTGCGCTGCCAAAAGCAAGTTTTCAATCGCAGCGCCCAAACTCTGAACCGCCAAATCATGAAGACATGCCTGCCGTCGCATATCAGAATAACTTGGTAACCCTTCGATACCCGTTACACATGCCAAGATAAGGATTGGCGCTTTTGCGAAGCGTTCAACTCTTTCTTGTCTTTTATCAGCGTCAATCGTTTGGCCGTCTTTTGCTAGGTCTTCAACCCAAACTTGAGCCATCGCATCCGCCAACTCTTGCTTGATTTGGGCATTCTCTAAAATGATAAATCCGTAAGGTTGAGCGTTGTGGGCGGAAGGAGCCCAACCAGAAGCAGCTAAAACCTCTAAAACTAGTTCTTTGGGAACAAGATATGGCTGGAATTTTCTGATGCTTCGTCTACTATGAATTACTTCAAACAGGTCTGGCATAGCAAATTGTATGTTGACCTGTGTTTTTATCTTTATTCGCTACTGTTTGGTTCCAGAATAACTTTGAGCGATTGTCCTGCTTCAGCCATCAAACGGAAACCTTCTTGCGCCTCTCGCAAATTCAGCCTGTGGGTAATCATATCTTTAACGTTCAATTTTCCAGTTGCCAAATATTTGAGTGAATCTTCAAGGTCGTTTGGGGCTGCGCCATAGCTGGTGCGCATGGTGATTTCGTTGCGCCAGAACTGGTTAATGGGCACAGACAGCTTTACGGTTGGATCGGGCACAGCGAAAAAAAGGATGGTTCCGCCGCTTTCAACGCAGTCCATTGCTGACATGGCTGCGGAGGTTGCTCCAGTGCAGACGATTACTTGGTCAGCTAAGTGTCCGTCGTTTATTTCTTTGAGATTTTGAAGCAGGTTATCTTTTGCGTTTAAAGCGTGGTTTACGCCGAATTTTTTGGCAAGTTCCAAGCGATAGGGGTTGATATCGGCTACGATTATGTTTTTTACGCCTTTGAATTTGGCGAGTTGGGCGTGGAGGATACCTGAGATGCCGCTGCCCATAATTAAAAGCGAGTCATCTTTTTGCAAGTTGGCGAGGCGTTGCCCGCGGGAGACACATGCGAGCGGCTCGATAAATGTACCTTCCTCAAAACTCATTGCGCTGGGCAGTTTGTAGATGCCGCATTCACTATTGATTTTTGGGATTTGAATGTACTGTGCGAAGCCGCCGGGGTAGTAGTTGGTTGTGTGTAGGGTGTGGCAGGCGGTGTGGTTTCCCCGTTGGCAATATCTGCATTGGTTGCAGGGTACATGGTGGGAAACGAAGACACGGTCACCGACTTTTACATGTTTGACTTTGCCGCCGACTTTGCTTATAACGCCTGTTGCTTCGTGACCTAGAACGCGTGGTGCTTTGGGGACACGATACCATTCCAAGACGTCGCTACCGCAGATGCCAGACGCCATTACTTTGAGCAGGGCTTCGTCTTCGCCGATGCTTGGAATGGGAATTTCTTCGACACGGACGTCATGGTTGTTGTAGTAGAAGGCGGCGAGCAAAGTGTTCACCAAAAGGGGATGAGTTAGGCTTTGCCTGCTTTTACTTGGTTGTAGAGGTCTTCGGCTTCTTTAGGAGTAAAGCCTTCATGGATTACGGCGCGGATAGCTTTGATGGATGCAACTGGGGCTTCGGTTTGCCAGATGTTGCGGCCCAAGTTGACGCCGACTGCGCCCTTCTGAATGCCGTCGTAAACGAAGTCGAAAACTTCCCGTTGTGTATCAGTCTTTGGTCCACCAGCAATGACAACCGGCACTGGGCAGCCGTCGACGACTTTTTCAAAGTGTTCCTTGCAGTAATAGGTTTTTACTACTCGTGCGCCAATTTCTGCTGAGATACGTGCAACCAATGCGAGATAGCGTGCTTCACGTTTTTCAAGTTCTTTCCCGACTGCTGAAACTGCCATGACAGGTATTCCGTAGTCTTCGCATTCGTCGACGAGTTTGGCAAGGTTACTTAGGCTCTTGTTTTCGTATTTGGTTCCAACGAATACTGACATGGAAACGGCTGAAGCGTTTAAGCGGAGGATTTCCTGGATTGATGTTACTATGCTTTCGTTGGCCAAGTCCTCTCCAACCACAGAGACACCGCCGCTGACCCGCATGATAATTGGTTTCTCGATTGCCGGGTCGATGCAGTTGCGCAGTACCCCCCGTGTAAGCATGAGTGCGTCTGCATACTGGTAAATTGGTTTGATAGTTTCTTCTGGATGCTCAAGACCATGAGTTGGTCCCTGGAAGTACCCGTGGTCAATAGGTAAAAAGAGGGCTTTGCCATCTTTCTGGATAAGTCTACTTAAGCGGTTTTTCATTCCCCAGTCCATAATCATTTCTCCGTGGAAGTTTTTAGTTTAAGAATTAAATAACTCTTTCTAAGAAAAAAATTGCCTATTGCCACATTCGCCCACAAAGCACTTATCCTAACAAGAGAGAAAACCAATAGGGATAGAACCCGATGATTGAGAACGAGGAATACACAATCCACAATGACTACGATAGAATAAACAGAGCAATCAGCGAACTCACAGAGATCGACGATGAGACTACCAAAAGACTCAAAGGAGTTATCTCAAAAATTAAAATTATTGACAACAAACTCAAGCCCGCAATGAAAAAACAAACGTTTAGCCAAAATGAAAGAGAACTTTGGAAAACATACCAAAACCTCCAAGGAGATAAACTGGCCATACTCGATTTAGCGCATGAATGGGAATACATTGAAGAAATCGCCCTTGGACTTACAAAAGAGGTAAAAGTCTTGGTTCGCGACGCGATTGAAGAACTAGAAGACCATGTTGCAATAATTGTAGAAACCCAAAAAGCCCATATTGACATACTTGAAATAAAGAACAGCCGCCAATTTGGTTTGCTGGCACTCGTTGTTTCAATAGTAATATCGTATGCTGCAGTATGGGAATTCTTCGTTCGAGACATAATAAACAACGTCAAGTTTCCATCAGGATTAAGTCCCGACCTTAACTTGGCAATATCAATCGTTGCCCTAGTTCCAATTTTCGTAGCTGTAATCTGGGGATGGCGAAATAGAGTAGTAAAAAACTAAAATAGAATTGCTTTAAATAGCATATAGGTTATTCTTGCGAGGCCATTATTACGATATAGCCTTTTTCTATGAGCCATTGATGGAACTGCCATGTTTTATAGAGGCAGGCGTTGCTGTATTTTTGGCGTGTTTGCTCGTAGGCGGGTGTGCCTTCGGTTTGTTGGTTTAACTGGACTTGCACGGGGCATTTGACGTCTTTGCAGAATTCCCGTCGCTTGTATTCAGGGTATCCTGCTGGAATCATATCCATCGCTGCCGAAATCACTTTTCAAAACTAATTAGTCTTTTTTGGAAGTCTCGAAATATGTCCGCAGACGGCTCAGGGTTAACTTTTTTAAACCACAAAGCCCCAAACCTTGTATGCCCAAATACTATCTTTTAGGCGGAGAAAACACCCATAAAAGAGACGCAGAAAAAATCAACCAAAAAGCTTTCAACGATGCAGGAGAGGACCCGAAAATTCTGGTGTTTTCTTGGGCAAGAGCGTCATTTGATAATACTTATGCTAAGAGCAAAATAATTTTTGACTACTTCCGAAGTTTAGGCGCCAGCACAATCAAAACCGTTAGCTATTCCAGTACAAACAGCGAAATCCAAGAAAAAATAGCTCAATCTGACCTAATTTACTTAACGGGCGGTGTGCCCAGCATGTTGATTGAGCGACTAAAAAAATTGGGAGTTGACAGCCTCCTTCGGAGTTTTGAGGGGGTTATTGTGGGGCGAAGTGCGGGTGCTTTGGCGGTTTGCAGAAGGTGCGTAATAACTTATCGAAGCACTTCAGAAGTCAAAATCATCGATGGATTGGGTCTGGTTGATGTAACGCTTAAGGCGCATTATAGGTTAGGTCGAGACATAGAGTTACTTGAGTTATCTAAAACCGAGGATATTTATGCTGTGCCAAAAGGTTCAGCTCTCGTATATGATAACGACAGCCTAACAGCTATCAACAATGTTTATTTGTTCCATAAGGGTGAACGGCGAATTTTCAGTTAGAGAAAAATAACAAAAACAATAAATCGCAACAAGGGCATAGCGAGTTGTCGGAGAGAAATGCATTGGCGCAGTCTTACGGCATGGTCGGTGGAACGGAAGCAACATATGGCATTTCACAGAATGGAAAAGCCACAGTCAGCGTGAGCAGTATTTCACCGATGAAGCCAAGAGCAGTTTATGTGGGCACCGCCAGCTTGGAGTTTATGTGGGTGTCTTCAGGCAAGAGTTCTCATTGGCAGTTTACACCATCTCTTCTCGACCCAATACCCGCTGAATTCACTCAAACGACAACTGGAGATGGAAAACGCCAAATTTCGAATGTTGAATTGGGCAACAGAATGTTTCCAGCAACAGGAATAATCAAAACCAATGTTACCGGAGAGATTAGAGCGCCAGCAGTACACTTTGATTTGCCTAATGCATTTGACTTATGGATTATTCTGCTGCGGTCGCCCTGGTACCAGCTGAAGGTAAATGTCGAGAAATCGCCCTTAACAATTTCACATGACGATGCCGAGGCTATGGCAGAAGTCAGTTCCATCAGCTTTGACGATGGGAAATCCATAAGAATTGACGCTTCATCGCATGGTGAAGGTTTCAAAAGGGTTTGGCTTACTCTGAAGCGAAACGTGAATAGAGCTTCAACTGAAGAGTTCATTGGTGAATTGACAGAGGGAATTGGAAGCTTCACTTGGAGGCCATTTCTAAGAAACTTTGATGTTGCCCTAGCAACCCATTCAAATATGAGCCTAAACGATTTCTTGGGCTTCCTAAACTATCTGGGCGCAAATTCCAAACAAAGCTTCTTTTCTTTAGGCACTTATTTACCCAGTGATTTCCTGCTTTGCGACGGCCCAACAATGAATTACACACTGAGTATTAAGGGCGAAAAACATTTCATTGGGCACGAAGAAGACAAAACCAAAATCACACTCAACTAAAGTATTAGCAATTCTTAAACTGGATAGCTTTTTTAAATAGAAACAACAAACAATCATTTGATTATAATGCACAAATTAGTCTCAGTGGCAACCGTCCTAGCAATTCTATTTGTTACTGTTTCGTTCACAACTGTTTTGGCTGATGTTTCAGTTGGTGTGAAACAGGGTGACTGGATACAGTACAACGTTCATGTCACGGGGAATCCTCCGAGAGACCACAATATCCAGTCAGCAAGCATGAACGTGACCAATGTAGAGGGCGCCGCTATAACGTTGGATATTCAAACCCTCTTCAATAATGGAACACTATATTCAGAACACATCACACTCAACCTAGCCACAGGCATTTTAGGCGACGACTTTTTCATCCCAAAGAACCTCAATGTCGGCGACAAATTCTACGATGCCTACCAAGGAAATATAACCATAACAAGTCAGCAAACCCAAGATATTGCGGGAGCACGTCGAACAGTCATCTTAGGTTCATCAAACTATACCTCTTACACTTGGGACCGGGAAACTGGCACTTTAGTTGCTGCACAGTCAGTGGAACCAGATTACCGCATGACCACTATTACGGTTGCAACCAACATTTGGGCTCAAGACACCATCGGTCCCCAAGACATTATCGGCTTATCACCTACAGTTTTCTATGCGACCCTGGCGGCGATAGTTGTGGTGGCTGCAGCGTTAGCCGTTATCTGTGCCCGGTGGATAAAACAACGCAAACAACAACCGCTGCTTTTGGCGCTTGAAGCCGTCGGCGGATTGTTCGTGGCTCTGTTTTTGATTGCATATTTGGCGGGGATGCCGACAACCACTGTTTATCACTCAAACCCCATCCTCAGGGTTCCACTTGACGTTTTGGGTGTTGCTTTGCTGATTCTTCTTTTGGCAAATACTGTTCCGGCAATCCGCGGCTCGTCCACACTTAAATCGGCCTCACCCCTAAAAATCGGGTTATTAATCGTCACTGCCTCATATTTCCTCTTTAACCTGCATTCGCTGTTTACCTTGGGATGGGTTGGCGAATGGAACCGGTTCGGTGGCGGATTCTCCACCTCAGTTTTCATCCAAGACATTACTAACTTTGTAGGGATAATTGCAAGGTTCATTGGCGGAATCATAGCAATCGGCGCCGTATTGTATTATTACAAGAAAGGTTTGCCCAGTCAACAGAAAATCTACAAGATTCTAAGGTCGGTTTTGCTTTTGGAGGCGATCTATTGGCTTTCTCTAGTTCCTCAAGCAGGCATCTATATTTATTATGCTTTTAGCAGGCATATGTCTGCGGCGGCGCTCTTTAACAACCTTGCATGGGCCACTATACCAGGCATTGTTGAATCGATTGTTCCACCCGTTGCCCTGCTGATTTTAGCCGTCAAGCTTAATCCCAATAAACCGTTCCGAGGCGTCGTAAAATGGGCTTTGATTTCGGGGTTCACTTATGTTTTGACCTTCTGGTTGACCAACACAGGCGCCTGGATGCAGGTAATAGATTCGGCAAAAGGCACCGCCTACCTCACCAGTTATCCCCAGCACCTCTTTAGCTTCGCCATAACTGTAATTGGACTTTTAGCGTTGGCAATCTACGCTGGATTTGTTGCATGGAAAAACAGGAACGCATCAACTCTCCAAGACCTAAACATGCATGGCGCAACTGCAATAATTACCTTGCTTGGCATGTATTTTCTATGGAATTATTTGTCTTGGGTTTTCTTTAATGGCGGCTGGAGCAGTTGGTATGCATGGTTCCTTGGACACAACTTAGACCTCTGGATGCTATCGCTGCCGCTGTTGGGTATTGCATTGCTTTTCTACAAAGCACCGCCCAGCAAACCTGCCCCGACATCTAAAGCCGCTTAGCGGTTTATTCGCCTCGGGTGTCGTTTCGGTTGCATTCAGCTTTGGGTCGGTACTCTACTTTTTTATGTCGTTCCTTATGATGCTTCTCACATTCTTTTATTCGAACAAGCATCCACTCGTTTTCTTCGTAAACGCATCCGCAAAGCAGAGTCTTAGTCGTCAAAACCCATCCACTTCAAACTAAACAATCCAATAATGCATCTTATCTCATAACGATTTCGATAAAAATGAAATAAAACTTGATTTTTGATTTTTTGACGAATGGAAAGTTCTTACCCAAAAAGGCAACATTTTAGAGCATGAAATGGTACTTGTTTGGTTGTAGTGTCGAAATATGAGCGTTATGAGTAGAAAAAACAAAAATACACAACTTGAACAAAAAAAGAAACTCGAACGGGAAAAAGAAGCAAAAAAGAAAGCCATGTTAAACCAGCTGCCTCCAAAAGGAAAAAAGAAGTAGCTTTAGCGCTAGCTGGAACTACCAATCGTCACGATTGCTAATGTATTCTTTTTTCATTGTTTTTTCGATTTCATTGTAAATGTCTTTTTCTGATTCTGAAATAACCGAGAACCCGGTTCCTGCAACACTTTTTACTATTGGAACTCTGACAAATTTGGATTCGCGGGTTTGAGGGACATAATCAAGAATTACTTCTTTTTTGGCTTCGGAAAGCTTCTCACCTGAAGGCCAGAGTTCATACATCTCCACTTTAAGAGCATAAGTGCCTGCGGGGATTCCACGCATATCCAGCGTAGGCGTAAATTCAAAATCGTCCTTTGCAAGTGAACCTTGAATGATTCTGATTGTTTTGGAGTTGATTTGTTGATTGTTGAAGAATAAATCCAGGTGTACTTTAGAAAAAGCGGTTTTTGAAGGAATCAGCTTGAAGGCGATTTTGAGGGCTAACTCGTCTTCTTTAGTCGCCGTGGAGATTTCGTCTATTACGATCCGTTTTTCTGGCGTGTTCGAAGAAGGGACGTTGGATTCTTTTTCCACATTGGGCAAATTGTCCAAAGTCAGCTGCTTTGAGGGTTTGAAGATTTTTGTCATTTTTTCTCATTTAATAGATTTTGGTGTTTCTTCTTGTTCTTTTGATAGTTCTTCCTCTATAGCCTTAATTGCGATGCTTATGCGAAGTAGGGTACTTCGAAGAGCCTCCTGTTTATTTTCCAATTCAGTGAGTGATTTTTGCGCTGCCATATATTCGGCTCTGAGTTCTTTCATTCGTTGCTCAAGTTGTTGTTTCATCAAGATTCCGTTGAGTGTTCATACTGCGCAGATTTAATTGCTTTTTGAAAATTTCTTCACGCCACTTGTTTTCCCAGCTTGCCCATCCAGTCTTCACAAGACTCTCCCGCAGGTGTGGCTTTTCTGCAACCCAATCTAGGAACTTCCAAAAATGCCTCTTGTCCTTCAGTATTTCTTCAGGAACGCCTTTTTCGATGCACCATCGAATGTATGCTTGCTCCATTAGCGGTTTCAGTTCGCCTGTTGATTCGACTCTTTGAACTTTGAATCCCTGGCTTTCCAAGTATAGGGCTACGCTGGTTAAGACGTATTCTGAACAAACTTTAAAACAGGTTTCTGAGTCAGGCTGCATAACAGTGATTATTTCGTTAGCAATTTTTACAGCGTCTTCCAAGTACTTTTTGTTTTTGAAGTTGGGAGGTTGAAACGATGCGGTGGGGATTCTGCGTTCCATCAGCATTGGATGCGGCGGTTTGATTGCTCCAACCACGACTCCAAGTAAGAGGTCGCTCCACCCTGAAGCATCTATCAGAATAGTTTTTCCTGGCAAGAAACAATTCAACGCCAACTTTAGCACCTAAGACTTAGAAATATGGGGAAGACTGTTTTTTATCTTTTGTTTGTCGGGGTTTCGGCGATAAAAGAATTTAGAACTGCAGACGGAAGATAGAAACTGACCTTAAATGAATACTAAAAAGCAGTCGTAATAACAATTGCCGTCATGCTGCCTTAGGACACAGTGGACAATCAGGTTCGCCAAAATCTACCCCCATTCGATTCATCCATCGAGCTTGGAAATATAACTAACCAAGCAGCACCTTTGAGTATGGTAAATTGAGGGCAAGACTGCCAAGTAAGCTTGTAAAAATTTTGTTTTAACAAACTTCACCTTTTTATATTAAGACAGCATGTACACGACGATTATCTTGCCTATTAACTCCAAAGCCAAATGCCGCGAGAGCTGGCAACCTTATCCAGAAACGAGAAATTCAAATGGCATTTGTGAAAAATGTTCCCCTGAAATAATCACCACTGATCAAATTCCGAAGGTTCAAAAATCCACAAGAAAAAATTCTAAAAAAATAAAAGAAAAGTTAATCGAGAAAGTAGTATCGTGCGAGTTTGAAGAGGAAAGCATCACAGGCCAAAAAACTCTGCATAGATACATATGCTGTTTTTCCGATCCCCACAATATAAAAGAGCTAATTCAAACCAAAAAGTTTCAGCCTATAGAGAAATTTAAGCTTAACATAGAAGCACTCAAAATAAAACACACAGACAAAATCGACAACCTAATCGCTATAGATGCCATAAAAACAACATTAATTCCCTACAATTTTCAAATGCAAACCGCACTCCGAATACTAAATGAAATGAATGGAAATGCTATTTTAGCTGACGAAGTAGGGCTTGGCAAAACAATTGAAGCAGGCCTAATGATGAAGGAGCTACTTTTGAGGGAGGAAATAAAATCAATCCTTATTGTTTCTCCTAAGAGTCTTTTATCACAATGGAAAGCGGAAATGTCCGAGAAGTTCGGAGAGGTCTTTTTCAGTAGCCAACAATCCAAGAGAACACGTTAACCTTCAGACCGATAACAGAATAATATGTTCACATAACCTTTTGGCTAGAAAACACGATCTGTTTGCAAGTCGGACTTGGGATTTGATCGTAGTAGACGAGGCGCATGCGTTCAGAAATACCCACAGTAAAGGCAGAGCGTGTCTTGCTGACCTTAGAAAAAACCATTTCTTGTTGCTTACGGCCACTCCTCTATGCAATAAACTTACAGATTTGTACAGTATTGTGGATTTGATTCACCCTGGGCTTCTTGATAGTGAACGCTCGTTCGTCGATCGCTTCGCTGAAGACGCCAAAAGCCGCATTGTTAAATCCGATGAAGTATTTCACTTAAGACAAACACTTCGGGACATCATGTGTCGGACGCGTCGAGAACAAACGGGCATCCCATTTACAAAGCGATGCGTAGACTCAAGAACATTAGAGGCAAATCCAACCGAACGCGAGTTTATCGATCAAGCAACCGAATACCTGCGAGACGTAAGCAAAAACCATTTCAAAACAATCGAGGCTCTAATGGCAGAGAACCCAACTAGAAGAATCAGTGAATCCCAAAGCAACGCGATACTTGTGTTTCAAGCGATTACTCTTCAGCAATCCTTCTCAAGTTCTCCAGACGCGGCCATCGAATCGCTAAAGAAAAGACAGGAGCGTTTTCCAATGGAGGCTGAAATCGCGAGCAGATTAATTGAGATGGCAACAAAAGTGAAAAGCGCAAAAATGGAGTTGCTAAGAAACGTTCTAAAAGAAATTCCAAATGAACAAGCGTTGATATTTTGTCTACGAAAAATCACAGCCCATAAACTCTCAGAAACTCTTAACCGAGAGTTCGGGAGAGCAGCGGTCTACTTAGGAGATATGGACCAAGCAGAAAGAGACAAAGTCATTGGAAGCTTCAAAAACGGCGAAACGAAATATCTTGTCGCAACCGACGCAGCAGCTGAAGGCCTTAACCTCCAGAACTGCTGTATAATGTTTAATTATGATTTGCATTGGAACCCCATGAAAATTGAACAACGCATAGGTCGACTTCACAGGTTCCAACAAGATAGGGATGTCACGGTCTTTAACTTAAGTGTCAAAGACACCATCGACGATTACGTGTTGCATATTCTGTACCAAAAAATAGACTTGTTTACTATGACTATCGGCAAAATGGAAACGGTCCTAGCAGAATTAAATGAAGGGTCACAGGACATCCAGAAAACCATAGCTGAAATCCTCCTCAGGAGCAACTCTCGTCTGGACATTAAAAAAGAGTTGGAAAAACTGGCTAACGACTTGACTACCTCAAGAAAAAATCAGGAATTGGCCGAAAAGTTTACTCAAGGTGTTCTTGATTGAGCACAAAAAATTCAGATTCAAAAATTCACCAGTTCATCAAAGCATATATCGAATCCAAAGCAGGAAAGATAACCCAACAATCAAATGAAGTTTTTACTGTAAGCTATCCAGATAAATCAAGCCCAACAGAGTATACCTATCAACCAGCAATATCACGTGAAAGAAAAATTTCTCTTTTAACGCCAGGTAGTCCTGCGTTCCAGCAAATACTCGAAGAAAGTTTAGAAAACGGCGTTTTATGTCAAGTATTATTCAAGCCTAAATGGGAAATCGACGCTCTATTGAGAGGCTACTTTAAAGATGCTTCTTTTGCCTGTGGAGATTGCGAGAAGGCATCTTTTGGAGAAGAAATCACCAATACAGGCGAGAAATCCCAATCGTATTATCACCGAATAAATAATGGAAAAATTGTCTCAACAAAAATTATCAAAAACGAGCCAGTTAGGTTTTTACAATTTTATTACTCGTTAATATTCCAGAACAAGCTAAGGCAAAAAGACGAAGAAATATTCACTGTACTAGTGGATGAGGATGGCAATGTTTCAAGCATGGGGGAAGTTAACGAAAATAATTTTTTGAGTAATGAAACGATAGAGATACAAGGTTTTAAGGCTAAGCTGGACGTTACAGTCTTTGAAAAACTGAAGAAAATTGCAGACGAAAAAACAGAATCAACTGTTAAGGAAAAATTGATCTTCTTTGATTTACCGCTAACCAAAGAGATAAGGTCCAAGCTAAAAAGCTTCGATAAACGGCTCAGAAAAGAACGGCGCGAAAAAGTAATCTCTAGAAAACATGATTTTGACGTTCAACAATGGCATGCCAATCATGAAGCGCTTCTTAGGAGAGAAGAAGAATCATACTTAACCAACGTATCTGTAAAATTCATCAACCTGCTCGTAATTAACACGAGTAAGGTTAAGTTTGAAATAATTCTCGACAACAACTCAGCCATACGCTCCTGGTTTATCCTTGGCTTCAAACACACGTCAGAAGTTGCTTGCCCTATATGCCGAAAGAATTTTTCCTGTGGTTATGCTACACAAGACGGGCTTTATGTTTGCAGAGACTGTGTTAGGCAATCCGTTGATACTGCAAAAATCTATTCGAAAAAAGCCTCTTTACAATTAGATGAGAAGCTCAATGAATATTTTGAACATGACTCAGGCTTTGTCTGCTCAGTCTGTGGAAAGAGACACAGTCGATTGTTGGAATTCAAATGCAGTCATGACAATTCAAGCATATGTATATACCATTATGGACTTTGCGATGTTTGCGGAAAAGTTTTCTCAAAACTAAACCTTACATACACGGATGAGTTTAAGCGGCAATTGTGCCCCAAACATACTGCCAAAAACAAACTGAAGGAGCAATAAAATGCCTTACGTCAAGTTTAATGGCATCTTGAAAGAAATAATTGAGCAGTATCCAGACATTGATGTTATGAGTTTTCTGCAAGACAGCCTGCAGATTCCTCTCGATAAGGCAGAGGAGTTGGCTTCGAGAATAGAAAGAGAATATTGCCTAAAAGGTACAAGCAAAACAGAGTCTAATTTGCAAAGAGTTAGCTTGGATAATCCAAAAAAACCTGAGGTTTCTCAAGAGATAAGTTCTTACCCATGGGAGAGTCTTTCGGGAAAAGAATTTGAACGGTTCATTAAATGGCTGTTGGAAGAGTTGGGCTATGAAGTCTACCCCGAAAAACATGCCGCAGATTCGAGCGGTGGCTTTATAGTTTTGAGGGATGCAGAAAAAATTGAGACTCAAACCATAAAGTGCCCTAAGAACATCTTGGTTCCAAATTCGAGAGTTTTAAAAGTCCACGAAACAAAGTCTATTCATGGTTGCCAAAGAGCAATTATCTTAACGACAGCGTATTTTTCTTCAAAAGCTATATCGGATGCCCAGAAACTAAACGTGGAACTTTGGGACAGAGATATTCTAGATGCGAAGATAACAAAAGCGAGGAAAAATGCTGAACTCGAAGTTCAATCATGTTTTCCACCGTATAAGGAGTCGCTTTTAAGGAGCCTTTTAAGGCTGGAAGAGACTGGGGAGTTTATACTTGAGTCCAGAACGGATGAGAAGTACGATTTGCACATGCCTGGAGTAAAATTTCCATTATTAACTTTTGAGATTCGAGCAGGCGAGGTCAGTAAATGTGTTTTTAGGATAAAGTTTAATGAGCCAGTGGGAGAATTTGATGGTGAAGCGCTAATTTGGTGTGACCACACCAACAACCGGTTTGGTCCTGATGGTGCAGAGGCTTATTCATTGATAACGGGATATCTTGAACAATTTGTCGAATAAGCACTAAAATGAAACTGTTGTTTGTATAGAGGTGTGGTAGCCCGGGAGAGATTCGAACTCTCGTCGGCGGGTCCAAAGCCCACTATGCTTGACCACTACACCACCGGGCTGCACGGTTTCAAATAACACTTGTTTTATTTATTGTTAGAGGTTTAATGGGTGGCTTTTTTGTTAATAAGCGTTCTCTTAGTGGATTTTGAATTCGATTGGGGTTTATGAATTTGTTTAGCTATAATTAAAATCACGGTTTTCTTCCCCGCTGTTTGCTGTTTTTTACATTTTTCTATGTTATTTTCCATATGTAATTGTGCCTTGTGAAGCGGGTTTCTTAGTCATTATGTGCAATAGGTTTAATAAACCACAAAGCTTAAATATTAATTCGGTTCCTTTGCTTAGTTTGCGCGGGCCGAATGTACTATTTTCTAGCCTAATGGCCTATGGTGACGGTTCTACGCAGATCAAAATCGAGGTAGAGAGATTGAGTAAAAAAGAGACACCTAAGACAGCACAGCGCTTGCAGGACAAGTGCCCAGAGTGCGGTAGCGAGAATTTAGTTCACGATTACGATACAGGAGAAACAGTTTGTGGCGACTGCGGACTAGTCGTCTATGAGCAAATGATGGATAAAGGACCTGAATGGCGTGCCTTCACACAAGAAGAGAAAGCATCCAGAAGCCGTGTGGGTGTCCCAACATCTTATTCCGTTCATGACAAGGGCTTATCCACAGCCATTAGTCAAGTGGACAGAGACGCATTTGGAAGAAAACTTCCCCTATCTACAAGACTTCAAATGTGGCGTCTACGCAAATGGCAAATAAGAAGCAGAGTTCACTCATCCATCGACCGCAACCTTGCCCAAGCCATGGCTGAACTAGACCGATTATCAGACAAGGTCTACATACCCCCACCAATCAAAGAAAAAGCCGCCGTCGTCTACAGAAAAGCACTCGACAAAGGCTTAGTCAGAGGCAGATCCATAGCCGCCATCGCCGCAGCTGCATTATATGCTGCTTGCCGTGGAAGTGGAACCCCAAGAACCCTTCGTGAAATTGCAGAAGCCAGCTTAGTCGACAAGAAAGATGTTGCAAGATGCTACAGACTCCTATTGCGAGAACTTGATGTTCACATGCCTATCGCTGACCCACTAACTTACGTTTCAAAGATTGCAGAAAAAACAGGCATATCAGGAAAAACCCAAGGCGCAGCTATTCAAATTCTTCGTGAAGCGAGGCGAAAACGTGCTGCTGCAGGAAAAGACCCTATGGGCTTAGCTGCTGCTGCACTGTACATTGCATGCCTTCAGAACAACGAGAAGAAAACCCAAAAAGACATCGCTGAGGCTGCAGGCGTAACAGAAGTTACTGTTCGCAACCGCTACAAGACACTCAAAAAACAACTAAATCTTGAATTGCCCGATTAGGGGCACTTTTTTAATTAAGCAAACTAAGTTTCTTCTTTTTCTTTTTCGTCCACTTCAAGTTCCATAACAATTATTCCTCGATAACCACAGTTTTCACAAAAATATTCTTTAGGAGTTAGCCAAACTGCGAGACTGCTTGATAACTCTATTTTCGGGCTGGCGCATCGGGGACAGTAGATTTGAGTTGGTTTGCGGTGTTTAGCACTTTTTAGAACGTCGCGGATGCCATCTGTCTTTTTCATAAGATAAATATTCACCATTAGTTAGGAACTATGCGGGCTTATTGAAGTTCGATGTTTTCTTGTGGGTACCCCATTTTAATGAGGAACTCTTTCACGCGGTCGCGATGGTCGCCTTGGAGCATGATTTGCCCGTTCTTGTGAGTTCCGCCGCATGCGCAGTATGTTTTGAGTTTTTGAGCTACAATTGACAAATTCGAGTTTTTATCATCCATGCCATCGATGATGGTGGTTGCTTTGCCGAACTTTCTGGTTTCAAGCCGTATACGAATGCGCTGTTGCTCTTTCTCTATTTCTCCACAAACGCACAGGTCTTTAGGTAGTCCGCATGTTGAACAAACTTCAGCCATGACACTCAACAGAGAATTATCAGACGGCGTATATAAGAGTTTCAAGGCTATGATATCGTTTTTTAAGTTCTAATAGATTCAAACATGCCCGAATGAAATAATTATACTTAATTTGTGGGTGTACTGTTACAATCACTTAATTTTAAGTGTGTTGAAACCTAAGCAAGTATGCGCAGACTCGCACAAACGCCACTCTGGATTGTAGAAGGTTAATTATGGAAAGAATACCCTCAGCCAAGAACATAATCTCCTCAAGATACCAGCGAACCACAGGAAAAGAAGCTTGGCGAGAAAACCTGCGTTACGCCATCTTCGCCGCTGACAAAGTCCGCTCTTCCTTGGGACCTAAAGGCGCATACAAAATGGTAAGCTACAACAAAGGACCCGAACGAGTCGTAAAAGTCACCAAGGACGCTGTTGCAATACTTGATGAGTTGGCAATTCAGTATCCGCCCAGCGTTATTGTTTCTGAATCGGCTAAAATGCAGCGGGAAGAGGCTGGCGATGGCGTCGCAACTTTTGTCATTTTCGTTTCGGCTTTACTGAAAAAAGCGGATGAACTCTTAAACTTGGGAATACACCCCAACACCATCATCCACGGATACAGTCTTGCAACAAATAAAGCGCTGGAAATAATCGATCGCCAAGCAATAGCCTGCAACAGTGGAGATAGCGACATTCTGGATATAGTGGACTGTGAGAGGAATCTATTGACGCCGCAGATTCGATCCATGATTAGGCAAGCTTATCCCCATGCATTCTGCGATAACAGATACGATAAAGAGAACGTCAGGTTTCTAAAAAAAACAGGCAGCTGCATAGGGGATTTAAGGTTAATTAAGGGTGTGGTGATAAAGAAACAGAAAGCTCACCCCAATATGCCTGACAAAATCAAAGACCTGCGCATCGCAATCACTAGCGAAAGGCTGGGAATTAACCGTTTAGAAATAAAAATGCCTGGACAAGGACCATACCACATCAACTTAAACATCAAAACGCCCCAGCAAATCCTGCAATACAGCGAAACAATTCAGAAATTGAAAGTGGAACCCATAAAAAAACTAACCGCGCTAAACGTGAATGTTTTACTCTCTGAACAACCCCTTGAAGAAAACCTAAAAACCGAATTTCTTGCTAAGGGCATATTTGCATTAGAAAACGTCGACAAGAAAGATACCCAAGCTGTCGCCAAGGCTACGGGCTCCAAAATCGTTGGAGCCCTATCTGAACTCACCGAAGAAGACATCGGCAAAGCAGAAGAACTCACGACTGGGACATTAGAGCTTGAAAAAACAGTTACGTTCAACGGTTGCAAGGGCGCAACCTTTTTTCTTAGAGGAAGCACACTACAAACAATGGATGAACTGGAAACCGCAATCAAAAACAGCTTCACCATCCTCAAACTGATAAACGATGATGAAAGGGTTTTGCCCGGCGGGGGAGCAGTGGAAACACATGTTGCCGAAGAATTGAAGGCTTATGCCCGAGAGTTTCCCAGCCGAGAACAAGTAGCCGTCGAAGCATATAGTATCGCTTTGATGGATGTCCCAAGGTGCCTAGCAACGAACTATGGGTTAAACCCAATCGACACACTTCTTGAATTAAAAAAACGCCATGCTGAAGGCAACCGCAACGTTGGGGTTTGCGAAAACAGCTGCCGAGAAATGGTTTGCCAAGAACCCCTCAAAGTTAAACGTTCAGTACTCCGAAGAGCCTTCGAAGTTTCCATGCTCATGCTACGCATAGATGAACTAATCATTTCCAAAGAGATACCTAAATTCCACAAACAATAGGAAAATTGTAAATTATGCAACTTAACTGGGCATTGCGTAATAGACAACTGCGCCCAAGACAATGCTTATTATCCATAGGATGGCTGTGATTTTCATCCATTTTTTAGTTGGTTGCGGTAAATCGTTGAAAAGATACATCACCGTCAAAGTTACCGGAGGAACACCAATCGCAGAATGAACTATCTGCAAAATCGAAAACGAAGAAGAAGCGCTGTTGCTAGGTGTGATATAGTAGGTGTAAAATGAGGGTATCATGACGAAAAAAATTGAAACGAGAGTCAGAATTATTGCTCCACTCATTACCCAACGGTGAAGTTGGAGAAATTCTTTGCTTTTAAGTCTAGCATAACCTATTCCAATGATTGCTAGCCCCAGAGCTACAAACATTAACGCTATAGATTCCTGCACCAGAAACGAGTTCATATAATTAAAAGTTGAACCTATGTTCATGCTCATGTTTTCTTCTCCCTAAAAAAGTGGATCAAGCGCTCTTATGTCTATTTGTGACTACGCAAGCACAATCACATTTGAAAAGTTTATGCAAGAGCGCAGGCAATTCCTTTTCAGGTTTCAAATTAATAAGAGCGGATTTCACTCGGTTAAACATTAACTACTACAGGCTGGCCAAACTAAAAGAACAACAGTTACAAAATGGTGTGTTGTTGTTCTTTCTACTGGAATCTAAGTTGAAAGAAGAAGAAGTGCAAATTTTCCAATCTTCTTCTTCTACCCAATGAGAATTAGGCTGCTTAAGGGATTTCGTCTTATTTGAAAGAACAACAACACTCTTTTTTGTAGGATTCAGCTGTTGTTGTTTTTCTTAGATATGTTAAGATTGAAAGCAAAAAAAATCATTGTTTTTGAAAAGTGTCAATTTTTTCTTCTTCTAATCGATAGCTATTATGCAACGAAACCAGGCATCATCAAGCATGTTTGTGGTTGTACGCTTAAAGACACATAAGTTTAAACGACAGTTTATCCCTACCTCATTAGGAAATAAATTTCGTTTTTGCAGGCGAACAGTAAGCGTCTAAAGATAAAAGCAGTCGCCTATGTTCTAAAGTTTTTTTAAACTAAAAATTAAGGAAAGTTACAAACCGAAAGAGAGTTTAAAAATGTCACAACCGCTTCCACCCTCGACTGTAGACTGGATTCATCTCTTCGATTTAGCCGCCTACATAGCAGTAATAGCGGTCGTGATAGTCATAGGTGTAATGGTTTTTTTTGCAGTAAAATACCATGAGAAGAAAGGACAACCAAAGTTTATTCCCGAAATTGGTTTATCTAGAAGCCGTGCAAGAGAAACCGTGATTTTCGCCTCAATCTCAATTATTCTCCTGCTTAGCTTAAGCATAGCTTCCTATCAGCTTACGCCTAACGCGCGGTTTCCGCCACCAGTTTCTCAAAGTCTAGTAATAAATGTTACAGCTTTCCAATGGAATTTTAGGTTCTTTTATCCCAATAATGCATCCACTTTGGGAGAATGCTTTGTTCCCGCTGACAAAAGCATAATTTTTAACGTAACAAGCAGTGACGTCATGCATAATTTTGGACTTATGGATTTTAGAGTAAAGATTGACGCTATACCAGGCAGATACAATGTTGTTGGCGTAACTACTCCGCCTTTAGATGGAAACAGCCAACTGAACTATACTATCCGTTGCTATGAACTCTGTGGCGTTGCTCACACGTACATGCAGGCATCACTTACTGTATTGGACCCAACCGTTTTCAATCTGTGGCTTAACAACCAGACCGCAACAAACGCAACAGCTTCAGGAGGCTAAAAATACGACATATACGGAATTCTCAATTAAAGAATGGTTAACTACAACCAACCACAAACGCGTCGGTATTCTTTACATCGTGACGGCAGTGTTCTTTCTAATCGTCGCAGGCTCACTGGGTATGTTGATGAGAACGCAGCTTGCCGTGCCAAACGAAAATTTCCTCAACCCCTTCACCTACGACCAAGTCGTTACCTTACATGGATTGTTGATGATTCTTTGGGTCCTTACGCCCCTTGCCGCTGGATTAGCAAACTACATTGTACCCCTACAAATAGGCGCAAAAGACCTTGCGTTTCCACGTTTAAACGCCACAAGCTACTGGACATACCTCTTCAGCGGCGTACTCCTCGTTGGTACAGTGTTTCTACCAGGCGGCTCAGCAAACACAGGCTGGACTCTATATGCGCCTCTAAACACGATACAGTTCTCTCCTCAGCCGGGAGCAACACTTGCAATCTTGGCAATAGCCTTGTTCGCTGTATCCGTAACCATGTCTTCAATTAATTTTATCACAACCATCGTGAAAAACCGGGCTAAAGGCATAACATGGACGCGGCTGCCAATTTTCACCTGGTCAATATTAATGACTATGGCGTTGGCACTATTTGCATTTCCACCACTGGCGGCTGGGCTAACTTTGTTGACGACAGACAGAGTTTTTGGCACCGTCTTCTTCAGTTCCACCCAGGGAGGTAGCATTCTGTGGGATGAGCTTTTCTGGTTTTTTGGTCACCCTGAGGTTTACATTGTGGTGTTACCTGCTTTGGGCATAATTGCTGAAGTTTTTATGACGTTTGGTAAAAGACTTCTTTTTGCGAGAAAAATTTTCATTGCGGAACTGGCTGCCGTGACTATTCTTAGTGTGGGCGTCTGGATGCATCACATGTTCACCACAGGCGTAAACTACGATGTTCTGCAAGCGTTCTCAATTACCACAATGGCAATTTCTATACCCTTCGAAGGATTGGTTATTGGTTTAGTGCTCACGCTATACAAATCTCGTATAAAGCTGACTGCCCCGGTGCTTTTTTGTTTAGCTGCGGTGTTCACGGTCACGCTTGGCGGAGTCACGGGTGTTCTGCAGGCGTTCCCGGTTTTAGATTACGCTTTCCGAGGCACATACTGGGTAGTGGGGCATTTCCACTATGTCATGGCTGGAACCACACTATTTGGGCTTATTGCGGGACTCTACTATTGGTGGCCGAAAATAACGAAAAGAAAATACAACGAAACCTTCGCAAAATTCACCTTTGCAGTCTCCTTCATCGGATTCAACGTCCTTTATTTCCCATACTTCTTCCTTCTTGATATGCCCAGACGAGTATTCACCTACACAGTAACATCGGGATGGGCGTCGTTGAATTTCGATGCAACCGTCGGCGCATTTGTCTTCGGACCAGCCGTTTTGCTAACTCTGCTAAATTTGATCTTGAGTTACAGAAAAAATGAGCCTTCTGGACCAAATCCGTGGGAAGCAAAAGAGGTGGAGTGGACTGGCAACTACAGTGGCTCAACTGATTTGCCAGAGGTACCTGAAAACTTTTAAGGAACTTGAAAGGAGGACTTGAAATGACACACGAAGAAACAAATACTAAAGACAAATCCACTTACCTGCCACTGATAATTACGATAGGATTAGCAATTTTCCTGTTGGGGCTTGCAATCTACATTCCACTCATAATAGCAGGATTAGTCATCATTATTGCCTCGGTTTTCAAACTGTTCAAGGATGGCGCTAAAGAAAGGTTCGCCGACTCTAAAGAAGCTGATGAGGAAAAGTATCCGCTCGAATCAGTGCCAAAAGAAAAACTGGGACTGTGGATTTTTCTAACATCAGAGATCTTGATTTTCGGGTCCCTTATCATCGCTTACGGATATGTCCGCATAAACAGCAGTTCATGGCCCGTAGCCACCCAAACACATAACGTGCTTCTTGGAATGACGAATACAATTATCTTGCTCACAAGTAGCTTTGCAATGATTCTTGCGCTTTACTCTATCAGGGCAGGAAACGTGAAAGGACTAAAAATTGCGTTAGGCAGCGCGTTTGCTTTGGGCTTGTCCTTTCTAGTCATCAAACTTGTGTTCGAATGGCCCGACCTAATCAGCAAAGGCTTCACTATAAACAGTGGCTTACCAGCCTCTACATACTACACGTTAACTGGTCTTCACGCTGTGCACGTTGCAGTGGGCATGGTAGCAATTGGATACTTAATGTTTAGAACTTACCAAGGGGGATTTACCAGTACAAAACACGTTGCAGTCGAGAACGTTGGGTTGTATTGGCACTTTGTCGACATCGTTTGGATGTTTCTCTTTCCGCTCTTCTACTTGATTTAGGTGAAAAATATGGCTGGAATTAAACTCTACGTTGGAATCTGGCTTGGACTTGTATTCGCAACAGTATTGGAAGTTGGAGTTCGCTCATTACCTGGAGCAGCATCACTGTTTGTAGCAATTATAATGCTAATTGCCTCAGTAAAAGCCATCGCAATATCGTTGTACTACCAGAACCTGCGTCATGAAGGAATCAGACTTGCCACCTTACCTATAGCAGCCGTCGTAGGCATAGTTTTTTTGGCAGTTTCCGCTGCACTAACTATGTCAATGGGGATGTAAAGCATGCGTAAATCGTATTTACCTTTAATTGCGGTTATAGTGCTTGCAGCAATTCTCTACTCTGCAGCCATGGTTGTCATAGTTTTCAACTTGCAACCTCCTTTGATCAGCACATCAAACACAAACCGCACACCAACTGTAAACATAGTTCTCTATGAAGGCGAAATATCAGCAATCAAATACGGATTCGGCAACACTTCCACTAGATTAACTTCGCCTGGACCCACCCTCAGATTTAACTTAACAGATGTGGTAAATGTTACTGTTGTAAATGTTGGATCGATGCCTCATGCTTTCGCAATAACCAATGCTCCTAAAACTGGAGCCACCGTACTCTTCGGCGCTGAAATCGGTGCAAGCAGTTACTTGGAGCCCGGCAAGCAAGGAACAGTTATTTTTACTCCCAACAACGCTGGCTCCTTCTACTATATTTGCCCCGTTCCCGGCCATGCAGAAGTTGGAATGTATGGTTCAGTAATAATAAATGGTTGACACTTTTGAAGGGTTAACATGAGACAAGAAATTGGCAAATACTTGGAATTAACAAAGCCCAAGGTTACTCTTCTAAACTTGCTTGTTGGAGTAACCTGCTTCCTACTAGCTGCTTACCCAACAGTTGACTGGTTAAAACTCGCCGCTTTCTCCATCGTAGGCTATTTGGCAGCTGGCGGCTGCGGAGTCCTCAACAGCATCTACGACCAAGACGTCGACAAACTAATGACACGCACCTCAAAAAGAGCCATCCCCTCAGGCTACATAACTCCAACTAAAGCCTTAACCTTCGGCACAGCATTAATCGTTTCCAGCTTTGCCTTCTCATACTTCGTCTTTAACCCATTAACATTTCTGATGCTTGCGTTAGGACTCGTTTTTTACTTAGCGATTTACACAGTTTGGCTCAAACGTGCAAGCCCCTGGAACGTAGTAATCGGCGGTTTCGCAGGGTGCTTCGCAGGTTTTGCAGGTTGGGCGGCAGCTGCTGGAACGTTGAGTTTAATGGCTTTGCTTGTCGGAGCACTTGATTTTCTTTGGACGCCAGGGCATCTATGGGGACTGGCGATGAAAAAAATAAGAGAGTACAAAATCGCTGGAATTCCTATGTTGCCCGTTAAAGTTGGATTAAGCAAAGCAGCTTTGGTTGTTTTCGTGTTAAATGCGGTAACAGTTGCTTTCTCGTTTCTATTTCCGCTGTTCGGGTTGACAGGAACAATTTACTTTGGACTCGCCATATTAGCTGGAAGCGGCTTTCTTTTTCAAAACCGTGGTTTGCTGTTTTCAGCGTCGGAAGCCAACGGATTCAAAGCCTTCATCGCTTCAATGCCCTATCTTGCATTATTAATGATAGGGTTAATCTTAGATAAAATCTTTCTAATCTAAAAACTATTTTGGCACAGGTTGATGATGCTACTATTTTTTGCCTTGTCCGTAACCCCAAAAGGCACAGTCCAAGTGAACGGTAGCTTGTGACTGTACAAGCGTAACCACACAACTTTAAACCCCCGAATTTGATGAATTAGTACTTGATTAAATTTTATCAAGGGAAAAGAAATGAACAAAAATTCGATGTATCTGATCGTAGCTGTTGTGGTAATCGTCATCATCGTTGGAGGCGTTTTAGCATATGTGCTTACTCGACCAGGCGGCGGTGGCGGCGGAGTCAACACAATGGACGTCTACGCCTCAGAATACAAGTTTGGAACGAGCGCCGGAAGCTTAAGTTCACCGGGACCAACATTAACCTTCACAGCTGGACAAACATATACAATTACGATGCATAACGTTGGAACTATGCTTCACAACTTTGCGATAGTAACCACCAAAACCGATGGAAGCACAGCCTTAGCCTTTAGCGGCGCCCAAATCGGATCAGCAGCCAACCCAATTGCAGCGGGAAGCACAGGATCATGCACCTTTACAGCCAGCACCTCAGGAAGCTACTACTACATTTGCCAAGTTGACGGACACGTAAGTTTAGGCATGTGGGGCCCAGTAACGGTAAACCCATAAAACTAAACCCAATTCCTTTTCTTTTATTTTAAAGCATTTAATTTTTTTCGAAAAATAAAGGTAGTTTTTTTAGTGTTGCCATCATCAACGATAGATTGAAAGCATTTCTTTGCTTTAAAAGTATTAATTGCTAACTGGAAATGTCTTCAATTTTACTTAAGGTTCCTAAATGGTATTTTGTTTTTATGACAAAATTTTCTTAATTTAAGATGACCTTTTCTGTTTGAGCAGGAGGGGTTTTTGGATGACTTCTTTTACTTTTTCGAAGCGGTCAGCCCAACCGAGGTGCTGGTACAATTCAGCTTTAACTGTAAGAGGTGTTATCGCGGTTTTTTTGCCCACAACGTAGACGTATTCAGGAGCAACCAGAAAGATGTCTCCCCAATCCCAGTTACCCACCTTAAACTGTAAGTCCCCCTGAATTTTAACCAAGACAGAATGCAAGTTAAAGTCAAAATAGTAACTTCTCACATGTATTGGAAACTCTGAACCATTAATTATGGCGTTCCTTGAAAGCTGGCTGGTTTGGTAATTGAAAGGAGAAGGGTTGAGGTCTTGAACGGCTTGAAAGATTTTTTCTGCATCTTGTTTTGTGCAAATGATTTCTATACAGTCTGGATCGACCTGAACGGTTCTTAGCGCCTCAGCCAAGTCGCCGTTGACTACCCATTTGATGTTTTTGTTTTTAAATCGTTGATGCAAAGCCACTAGCGCTTTAACATATTGGCTTGATATTACGTATAGAACTTCGTATAACTTATTGAGAATATCTTGTCTGCTTGGCTGACTCATGCTTTATCGCTCGCCAAAAAAGAAAATAGAAGGCGCTAAACCAATGCGCCCGGGTTTTGCAGGTACTTCTTGATGCCGTCAGCCGCAAGATAAGCCATAGCGCCAGCGACGTGTGTCCCAGCTGTTATGTTATCTCCGAAGGTATCGCATATCTCGCTTGCGGCAAACAAGTTTTCACTGGTCCAGCATTGCATCCACTTATTGAACACTGATGTTGCAGAATTTGAGCCCGTTCGTGCCCCACCTCTTGTGTGGTGACCCCACCAGTCAATGTGTTGAGAGAGCTCTTCTACCGTGTTTATTTTTAAGGTGGATGGGTCACCCATTTTCTTTAGAATATCAGTGATGAGTGTCGTCTTGTTAATCAGGTAATTTGAGACGCGATAGGTATTCGCATCCCAATCATATGTTATTCTAGATAGCGGGTCACCGTAAATGTCAGAGTAATGTGGGTCTAAACCACTGTAATTCTCAAGCAGAGGCAAGTTAGGTCCTGTACCTGAAAGAGTCGCGGTTATTTTCTGAGGTATCTTTATGTCTTTTAGTCCAGCTTTCCACGTGCTACCAAAATTGGTTTTGCTCGGCAATTGAGTTGTAAAGGTGTTTGGTCCACTTCCAATGTAGTTGCCGAAACCTAAGCTTACGCCACCCATAAATGTCAAATCGTCAGTATGTTTGTAATTGGGATTGGCTTCGTTGAGGTCCATAATGTTGTATCCGCCTCCGGAAGCGTTTCCACTCACGTAGGCGTTTGCGCCAACATTTAACTGGATGCTTGCGCTCGATGTTGTGGGGTAATACCCAAAGGCTACGCCCCTTCCTAATGAACCAGTATGCGCCACAGGGTCGTATGGTGTGCCCATCCCGGATAGAAGCATCGCTCGTATGAGGTTATGACCCCATAAACCGTTGAATACAACCTTTGCAGGTTGAACATGCACATTGCCACTTGCATCATAGTATCTTACGCCGGTTGCCTTGCCAGAGCTGTCAGTGTCAATCCTAAAAATATAGGATTCAAGCCGCATATCAAACTTGTTAGTCGCCATTGCCGCAGGGATTGTTGAAACATGAGAACTTGTCTTAGCTCCAACCTCGCAAGGATAGTTGCAGAGTCCTCCGCACCAACCGCAGTATACACAGCCATTTCTTGTCACGCCATATTGATTGGTATAACTACCGCTTGTCAAACCGCTGACCGAAGGGTAAGGAGTATAGCCTAAGCTTTCGCAGGCACTCTTGAATAGGGGTGCATATGCCGTTGTTGGATGAGGTGGCATAGGGAATTTAGCGTTCGGTATAAATGGGTCTTGGTTAGTTCCCACTACGCCGATAGCTTGTTCCCATTGATTGTAATATGGAACCATGTCGTCGTAGGTTACAGGCCAATCTTCTATGTCTGGCGTGCCGCCCTTAACGTTGCCTAATATTGTGTTGTATCCATCTTGGCCGTACTTGGCTACAGTCATGGTGACTGGCTGGTATGACCAAGGCGAATACCTTCCTAAGCCGCCTCCATAGTGGGTTCCTGCGCCGCCCACTGCATGCCCCAGAGCATGATACTGGACAAGTTTTGTGTATCTTCTAACTGGAATAGCAAATTGGTTTAGATTATTGCGTATAGTGAAAGTTGAGATGTAGAGTGGGTGATCAAACTTTCTTTCTACTCCGATTGCCCATTCATCGTCTTTGTTGTCTTGATGCCAGTCTGTGGCAAAATCCCAGAACGGACCTTTTTCAATGCCCACGACATTATAGCCTGCAGCAGTTAATTCCGCAGCAATCGGACCGCCAGTGTGACCTAAACCGCAAACTACAACGTCAGTTTGCGGGTGAGTTATTGGACTTGACATTTTATATTCCTCCTCCTTCAGCTTGGAATTGACCAAGACTCTTAGGCGGTAATCTTGTAGGTGTGCCTGCAACCATTAATTTCTTTGCACCCAAGCCGATGTCGTCGCCCCAATAGTTGGCGTTAAAGGCAATGAGTTGCCATCCAATCATGTTTTGGTTTCCACCGTACAAAGGATCTGTGAAGAAGCCAGCAACAACCATATCGTATACTTCGTTGAAGAATTCACCGGCGTTGGGACCTTGAAATGCGGACTGCAATGCTGTGTTGCTTGAGCTATTGTCGAATAATTCTTGGAGAACGGTTATTTGGTCAGCCGCGGAGAGTGCTTCAAAGTTATTGCCGCCTTTAGCTGCATTACAATATTTTTGAAGTGAAACAAGTCCTCGTCGCCAGAATTCTCTTGGGTTAAAAGCATATTGATATGATGTCCCAGCTTGTAATCTAGGCGCAATGGTTCCGCCTGAATAGGTAATAGCGCTCTTGGTTGTATTGGGATATACAGCCCCTTGAACCGTAACAGGTGTTGTTAGGCCATGCAGCACAAACGGCCCTTGAAGATACATGTTACCTCCTTTTCCATAGCTGCTAGCTAACATGTGATCGATGAAGTAGATTACGCCCGCCTCTTTGGCGCCTGGACCTGTGCTGTCGGTGGGAATTATGGTTTCTGCTAAAGCTTCAACGATTGTGCGTTCGTTGGGGTTTAGGGTTAAAAAGCCAGTATCCTGGGTAAGTTGGCTCTGCTTTTTTTCTAGATCCGCAATTCGGGGGTTGTAGTTACTTTCCAAAAGAGGAATTTCAATAGCACTGGCAACTCCAGCACCAATTGCGGCTGCAGCTCCAATTTTTATAAATTCTCGTCTGTTCATGGCACAAAAACACCTTGATTCTAGAATTAAGAGAGCGCTTTTAAGCGTATGCTGTTGCATAGCGTGTGTTACAACGACTAAGAGCTAAAGAACCTCAAGCCGCCTAACGACCAAACATCAAGTTGTCGTAATCGTCTGTGCGTTTTCAATGGGGACTTGGGTTTTTTCGACTATAACCACAAGCCCGTTTAGTGCTTTAACGGTAACTTGCTCGCCTTTTAGAATATTGCCTGAAGAGGATTCGGCTCGCCAGATTTCACCTTGCACACGAATTTCTCCTTTTGGCGTGAGATCAGTTATGGCTACACCTGTTTTTCCGATCATAACTTCAGAACCCGTAAGTCTGCGACGTCGTCTGAGCGGTCCAATTATCCACCGAATGTACAAACCTATCAGGATGCCAAAAACGACAAGAACACTTAACTCTATTTCCACGAGCCCCGTTATGGGTGAAGGCGAATATTGCAAACCAAATGACAAATAATAAATTCCGAATGCACCAAGCACCACGCCAGCCATTAACGCAAAACCATGACCCAGCTTCAACTCCACAATAATCAAAACTGCAGCGATCACCAAAATAACAAGCCCCAACGCCGAGGCATCAATCACCTCAGCACCGATTAACCCCGCGACGATTGCTATTACACCTACGACTGTTAAAACAATAGTTGGATGGTAAATGTCAAGTACAATAGCTACAATTCCCAATAGGATAAGGATGCCGTCAAGAACACTGTTGCTTAATGCGCTAATTATCTGTTCATAAAGGTTTTCGCTGAGTATTTCTTGAGGGTTATTCGACAAGCCCAATTTGGTAAGAGCCGCTGAAAATGAATCTGCAGTTCCGTCAGCTACATGAACAGCAACTGCGTCCTTAGCTGAGAACGCTTGATCGTATTGAACCATATCATAGATTGCGGTTGTGTTTCGCCCCCACCGTTCAGCGAGACTTGTCATGTAGTCAAGCATTGCAGCTTGCGTGTGATTTTGCTCAAGTGCAGAACCTCCGACCACGATGGGAGTGCTGGGACCAATCTCGCTTCCAGGCGCCATCAATATCTTGTTAGTTGCCATTGCGATGTAGCTGCCTGCGGAAGCGCCTAAACCGTTAGGAACTATGAAGGTGTATGTGGGGATACCTGACTGGTTAGCCGTCGTTATAAAGCCCACGATCGAAACCATATCGCTCAACAGGCCGCCTGGCGTATTCATCTCAATAATGATGGCAGCGGCATTCTGGCTCTGTGCTGTGCTAACAACACGGGACATAAAAGCAGAAGATCCAGGGTCTACGGGAACACTAAAATCTGCAACTACAACAATTCCGCCAGCGGAGTCTGATTGTGCAGTTATCGCGGAGTTGGAAGCTGCCGAAGCAGATAGAAACCCGCCCACAGCAATCAAGAATAATGAAAAACAGAGTAAGACTAGTAGTTTTCGAGAACGAAAAAGTTTAGCTCTTAAACGCGACAAGTTTGGTCAATATCTGGCTAGGCGCAGCTACCCTATAAGGGTTAGCGTAAAATGTTTTGTTGAGAGCGAGAGTTTACACTTTAAGCTCAGAGTAAGATAACCATAAATAAACGATAAATCGCCAATGCTTCAGCCAACGCCACAATCAAAAAAATCTAAAGAACGTTTAAGACCTAACACTCTGGAACATCGTCAAAGTTGTCGGAAGCAACAGTGTTTTTTGAGTCAGTTCTAAGGAAGTCTTCACCATTCACATTTACCAGATGAACTTCTTGGCCTTTTCGCCATTTGCCAATGGCGGTTCTAAAAACAGTAGCGTAGGTGCAACCTTTCTTCATGTTTACAATAAGGTCAGTTCTTGAAAGAACGATGTTCTCGCAGACTACACAGCCAAAGTCTGAATGACATTCGACAAAATCTATATGTTTCTGGTCGGGGCTAGTTTTTACTGCAGAGACCAGATAATCCGCCCATTTATCCATCATGATGCCTTCCGCTGTTTATTTTAGAAGTATTATTTAACGCTTATTGAACGTACCTGACTTTGCAGAGAAACCCTCAAGATGGTTGCAACAAAAACTAAAAAAGGGATAAACTGGTTTCACCAGCACCAACCGATTTAAAAGAGGATTCTTCTATAGTTTTAACCAGAGTAGAATACCCATAATCAAACCGTAAATTGCTAAAGCTTCAGCCAACGCCACAATCAAGAAACTTCTAAAGAACGTTTCAGGTTTTTCAGCTAATGCACTGATAGCCGCGCTACCTGCCGCAGAAATTGCTAATCCTGCACCTAAGCCAGGCAACCCAATTGCTAATGCAGCACTGATAGCAATGCCAACTCTGTCGAATTGTCCATTTGTCGTTGTTGTAGTTTGATTTTGAATTGTGTCGATTGTTAACGCAGCTGCAACGCCCATGAGAGGCAGAAGCACAAGCGGAAGTATTACGAGCAATAATAGTTTAGTTTTCAAGCTACGTCACTCCATTAACATTGCACACAACAAGCTTAGCTATTAACTTTTTTATTAATTAACTTCCTTTCTTTTCATTGGAAAAAGGTCTCAACAGCTCTTCACCCATCTGATTGGCTTTTTCCTTGAGAGCGTTGATTTCATCTCGGATCCGATTCAATTCTTTTTCTGCTATCTGCTCAATATCCATGTTAAACTTTTTGAAGTCTTCATCTAACTTGTCACTATTCGTCAAAGAATAGGCTCCAACTCTTATTTTACGACTAGTACAGGACAATTTGCGTATTCGATTACGCGTTCGGCTACGCTGCCGATGAGGATTCTTTCGGCGCCCCTTCGTCCGTAAGTTCCCAATACAATTAAATCCATTTCTAAGCCATTAGAAAGGTGCACAATCTGTTCAAACGGTCGTCCCTTAGCAATCAAAGAAGTCGCTTTAACACCTTCTTTCTCAGCTAAACCTAGAATATAATTGACATATCTTTGACCATCGGCTTTTAGCTCTTTTTCGATATCTTCGCGTTCGGTCATTTTTGAAAATCGGTCGATAACTACCTCATCCAGCACATAAACGACCATTATTTGTGCATCATGCGTCTTGGCGATACTTATGGCGTATTCTGCAGCATGAATGCTATAGTCTGATCCGTCGGTGGGCACCAAAATTTTTTTTATAGTTTGAGAACTAAACTTCACACTATTTACGCTCCTTAATTACACGTTTAATTATTTTAGTCCTAACAAATTCTTCCCGGTCTTTCTCTTCAAGCACCAATTCAATCCATTTTGCGGTTTTACGGTACCTTGGAATGAGAACATAGTTTAAGGCGTTGACTCGACGCTGGGTTCTGCGTACGTCGTTGGCAATTTGAAATGTTGCTCCTTCAGATCGGGCTAACTCAGCGATTAAATTTAAAACTTTATGGAATTGTTTGAAGGCTTTGTCGAGTTCTACGCTAGTGTTGGCGAATCCATAGTCTGGTTTAGCGTCAGCTTCGCCCTTAAATTCTACAGATGGCACAGCGACGCCCATTATGCTCTTGTAATCGATGATGTAGTTAGCTTTAGTGGTTGACCCCAAAGCAACGCTGGCAACTGTCTCTGAACCCTTAGCTATGTTTGCATCTCTTAGACTCTGATAAGCCTTCGCAAGAGCAACCAGCAGTTCCTCGCGGGCTCGCTCAGCTTCGTAAATGCTACTTCTTAATTCACGTAGCAGAATGTCACGTTTGCGTTCAAGAACTTCGCGACCGGACTCTGCAAGGTTTAAAGTCTTTTTTGTCTGAATCAAGTTTATTCTTGTTGGGCTAATGTTTTCAGAGGACAATTGTGTTATTTGACCTCGCTCGCAAATTTTGGATAGTATTTCGATATGTATTCAGGCTTTACGCTGGTTAATTCTTCGTCAGGCAACAGTGAAAGTGTATCCCATGCAATTGAAAGTGTCTGTTCGATTGTGCGGTTCTCGTTCTTGCCTTGGTTGATTAGGGTTTTTTCGAAGGCTTCGCCGAAACGCAAGTATTCTTTGTCTCTTTGACCTAAACCTTCCTCACCTATGATGGTTACAAGTGATTTTACCGAGTTGTATTGGGCGTAAGCGGAATAGAGCTGGCTTGCAACGTTGGCGTGGTCTTCTCGGGTGCTGTTTTTGCCGATTCCGTCTTTCATCAGTCGAGACAAACTTGTTGAAACGTAGATTGGGGGATAGATTCCTTGTTTCTCGAGTGAGCGAGACAAAACGATTTGTCCCTCAGTAATGTAGCCGGTGAGGTCGGGAATTGGGTGGGTGATATCGTCGTTTGGCATGGTTAAAATTGGCATTTGTGTAATAGAGCCTTTTTTGCCGTGGATTCTGCCCGCGCGCTCGTATATGCTTGCTAGGTCACTGTACATGTATCCGGGGTAACCTTTCCTGCTGGGCACTTCTTCCATTGAAGCACTGACCTCTCGGAGTGCCTCACAGTAGTTTGTCATGTCAGTTAAGAGTACCAACACGTGGGTATCTTGTTCATAAGCCAGGTACTCGGCTAAAGTTAAGCCAGCCCGTGGGGTAATAATGCGTTCTACTGGTGGATCGTCAGCTAAGTTAAGGAACATTGCTACGTTTTTTATGGCTCCTGTTTCCTCGAAACTTTTGCGGAAGAAGGCTGCATCGTCATGTTCTAAGCCCATGGCAATGAATACTATTGAAAAGTCTTCGCCTCCGCTTCGAATCTGGGCTTGCCTCACAATTTGAGCTGCAAGTTCATTGTGCGCGAGACCTGGACCGCTGAAAACTGGAAGTTTCTGTCCGCGTACGAGGCTGGTTAATCCGTCGATTGCGGAAATGCCTGTTTGGATAAATTCCTTGGGGTATTCTCGGGCTACTGGGTTTAGTGGGAAGCCGTTGACGTCACGTTTTTCTTCCGTGAAGAATCGTGGGTGACCGTCGATGGGTTCGCCGAAGCTGTTCATGACACGTCCAAGCATTTCGGTGGACACTGGTACTTCTAAGGAGTGCCCTAGGAAGCGTGTGCGTGTTTCTGAGGGTGATAAGCCCGTTGTGCCTTCGAAGACTTGTACGGTAACGGCTTTCTGAGTGATTTGGATAACTTTGCCTAAGCGTATTTCGCCACCCGGGGTTTTGACTGCGACCAATTCATCGTAGCCCACATCTTGTACGTTTTCTACGACTATAATGGGACCTGAAATTGAAGCGACGCCTTTGTATTCCAATCCTGAACCTGTTTTTGTAGCCATAGAAATTACCTCAATGTTGCCTCCAATGTTCCAAAACTCTCGTACATTCGCTTCTCTAAATCATCTAACAACTCGCTTTTATCGTTGGGGATCGACGTTTTCATACGCATGATTTCTTCAGTTATAGGCATTTCTGAAACTTTGAAGATTGGTGCACCCTTGCTTACCACATTATCTGCTAATCGGTGGTAGTCAACGATTATTTTTATCATCTTGAATTGTTTTTGTGGAGAACTATAAGTGTCGATGGCGTCCAAGGCGTTTTGCTGTAGGAATGCGATGCGGATGATTCTGGCGGTTTCTAAGATTAAGCGTTGTTTGTCAGGTAATGCTTCGGGACCGACGAGTTTTACGATGTTTTTAAGGTCATCTTCAGCCTGCAGTATACGCATTGCTTCTTCACGATAGCTGTTCCAGTTTCTATCGACTTCTTTATGCCACCATTCAGCGAGGTCTTGAATGTAGCCGCTGTAGCTTGACATCCAGTTAATTGATGGATAGTGCCTTGCGGCTGCAAGTTCAGCATCTAGTGCCCAGAAAACTCGGGTGAAACGTTTTGTATGTTGAGTAACTGGCTCTGAAAAGTCGCCGCCTGGTGGGGAAACGGCTCCAATGGCACAGATAGAACCGACGCGTTTGTCTGAACCTAATGTTTCAACGACACCTGTGCGTTCATAGAATTCTGCGAGACGCGATGGCAGATAACTTGGGAAGCCTTCTTCAGCAGGCATTTCTTCAAGACGCCCTGAAACCTCTCGGAGTGCTTCTGCCCATCTGCTTGTAGAGTCCGCCATCAAAGCGACCGCGTAACCCATGTCACGGAAGTATTCGGCGAGGGTGATGCCGGTGTAAATGCTGGCTTCGCGAGCGGAGACAGGCATGTTGCTTGTGTTTGCAACAAGGACTGTTCGCTCCATAAGAGGATGCCCAGATGTTGGATCGATGAGTTTGGGGAAACTGTCTAGCACATCTACCATTTCGTTGCCGCGTTCTCCGCAGCCAACGTAAATAATAACGTTGGCATCTGACCATTTTGCCAGTTGCTGTTGGGTTACGGTTTTTCCTGAGCCGAAGGGACCAGGGATGGATGCGCTTCCGCCTTTAGCAACTGGGAAAAAGGTGTCGATGACCCGTTGCCCAGTGATTAGCGGAGAACTCGCTGTAAGCCTTTTTGCGTGGGGACGCGGTTCTCTAACTGGCCACCTCTGAAGCATGGATAACTCAACTTTAATGCCATTTGATTCAATGGTAGCGATTGTTTCTTTAATTGTATAGTCGCCTCGTGGTGCAAGCTCAACAAGTTTGCCTTGAACGTTAACGGGAACCATTACACGGTGCTCAAACAGTGCAGTTTCTTGTACTATCCCGAGAATGTCTCCGCCCACGAGCTTAGCTCCAACCTTCGCCGTCGGCACAAAAGTCCATTTTTTAGATCGAGAAAGACTCTTCACTCCCGCCACTTGTTTGATAAATGCCCCTGTTAAGGTTCTTAGTTCTTCAAGGGGTCTTTGAATGCCGTCAAAGACGTTACCAACAATGCCTGGAGCAAGCTCCACTGAGAGGGGGCTTCCCGTGCCCAAAACTTGTTCGTCGAGTTTGAGCCCAGATGTGTTCTGGTAGACTTGAATGGTTGCGTGTTCGCCTTCCAAACGGATAATTTCTCCGATTAAACGGTCGTTACCAACTTCGACCATTTCATGCATAACGGCCTGCGCCATACCTTTAGCTTCAACGACTGGACCTGCAACTCTTATTACGCTTCCTTTAACAGGCAATTTTAAACAGACTCTCCAAACAAAGTTTTTGCTAATTCAATACGTAAAACCGGTTTAAGTTCTTGCAAACGATTATCCAACGTGACATTATAGATTATTTTTTCGTCTTCAGTCTGGATTATACATCCCCCAAGGAAATCGCCGGTTTTTTCGGACAGTTTCAATTCACAATTCAACTTCTTAGATAAACGTTTCAGGACATCTTGGGTTAACCAATCTTTATCTTTAGCGTTTACCTGTATGACGAGGTCTTTTTGGCCGATTTTTTCAATTGCATTTTGCATGTTCTTGAGCAAATAATCGTGATATTCCTCAGACTCTACAAAAGCCTTCAACTTAGCCAGAGACTTCTCGAAAGCGGCATCGACTAAATCTTCTTTTGTCTGAAGCAAACGATTCCTTATTTCTACTTCAGTTACGGAGGCGATTTTCCGTTTTTCAGCTTCTGTGTTCGCCTTGGCTTGGGTAATTACTGCTTTGAGGTTTTGGTCTGCTTGCTCTTTTGCTGCCTTCAAGGTTGCCTTCGCTTCTTGTTCGGCAGCTAAAATCAAAGCTTCCGCTTCTTTCTGCACGTCGCCCACAACAACTTTTGCGATCGCTGAAATGCCATCTTTAACGCTCATGCCAATTCACCGTTATATTTTAATTCCTAAAATTTTACTTACAATGTCCGATAGCTGCGTTTTATTTGAGGTACCCTTACTTCCCGGAATCTGCACAATTAGGGGTGTTATTCGTTCCTGACGTAATTTATCAACTTCTTCCCGCATTGAAGGACCATTTGCGAATGATTCACTTATAATTATCACACCGATGTCGCTTCGTGCAAGCGCTTTATGCAGTGCTTTTATCGCTTCGTCATCTGTGGAGACTTCAGTGCCTTCAACTCCAACAAGTCTAAAGCCAGTAATCATATCACTGTCCCCAATTACATAGCCAATCATTTCATCGCCAAATATAACTTTAAATGTTCGGTGGTAAATCAAACATTCTGTTAAAAATGTTGCGACCAGAAAGAATGACCTCTACATCTATAATCTGCGTTAGAAAAGACGTGGAGCCGGTTTTGGAAGCACTCAATAACTTCGGAGAATTCCATATCGAACAGACAGCTCAAGACAACGCAGGTTTAAACGAATACAACCAGAGCATCCAGAAGGTCCGAAGGGTCCATCGCAGATCTCAACACTTTAACTAATCAGCTTATAAAAGAAAAATCAAGTCTTTTCGGTATTTTTAAGCTGCCACAAACAACTATAACCCATGTTACAGCAGAGAATTGGCAAACTCTTTTAGAAGACACAAACCAAAAAATTTTAACCCTGAAAAAAGAAACGGACGACCTCAACGAAGCTCTTTCTAGCCTGCAAGAAAAAACCGAACAGCTAAACCACATCAAAAACATGTTGGAAAGGCTCAAAATCATGGATGCAGACCTCGCCGCCATCGAAGATTTAAAGCTAATTTATGTTGCAGTCGCAAGCGTACCAACAAAAAACTTTTCGGGTGTTAGAAACAGCCCTCGCAGGATACCCGATTTTTATCAACCGCTGCTCCATAACTAAACAAGAATCCTTCATCTGTTTAGCCCTTCCAGCTAAACATCAAGCAGACATCGAGAAAATCCTAAGAACATACCACGCCGAAATTTTTCACATCCCCAAAGAGTTACCGCACGACGTAAATGCAGCGTTAAAAGAAGTTAACAAACAAACAAAAGAAAACACAGATAAAGAAAAAGCAATTAGTGATTCATTAAACAAACTAGGCGAAGAAAACAAGGACAATATTGCCTCGCTGAAGGAAACTTCAGAGAACATCCTTACTCTTCTGCAGGCTGAAAGAAAAATACTCCAGTCAGGTCACCTTGCAACTGTGCGGGGATTTGTACCGCAGAAAAAATTTCAAGAACTCAACGAAAAAGTTACTGGAATGCTTGAAGGAAAAGTTTTGGTTTTGAAAAATGAAGTCCCCGAGTCAGCCGATAGTCCGACAAAAATAAACCACAACAGGTTTATCAGACCTTTCGAAGAATTCACAAAACTCTACGGTTTACCACATTACGACGAAGTAGATCCAACGCCTCTAATGGCGATAACTTTCCCGATTATTTTCGGTTTGATGTTCGGTGACCTTGGACATGGATTAATCCTGTTGTTTGGCGGATTAACAGTAGGGTACTTAATCAAAGGAAACAGAGCCATGAAAAACGTATGTTACATCATGGCAGCCTGCGGGTTAGGCGCAAGCGTTGCAGGAATAGTGTTCGGAGAAGCTTTCGGGCAGCCACTGCCATGGGGACCACTGTGGATTAACCCCACCGAAAATCCCACTGTAAATGTGTTTACATTTATAATATTCAGCCTCTTTGTTGGCGTTATACAGATAACCAGCGGCATAGTTCTTGAAATGACCAACTTTGCATTAAAACACCAGTATGCCGACGCCCTCTTAACATCTGGGCCAAAAATTGCTTTCTACTTCGGCGGAGTTTACCTAATTGCCGCTTACCAACTAAATTTCGGCGCATGGCTAAGTGGTCCCATTCTTTGGCCGTTACTAGCGTTCATTATTCTAGTGGTTGGAAAACCATTGTATTTGAAGGCGACAAAACCTGCAGTGCCCCACGGCGGCGAACATGCAGAACAAGATACTTTATCAGGTAGACTCTTTGAAGGGGGAGACTTAGTTACTCGCTTGCTCAGCAACACCATATCCTACAGTCGTATCCTTGCTTTGCTTATGGCTCACTGGGCACTGCTCCTAGTAACCTACACCGTTGCAGGCCTAGTTAATCCTACTGGATCAACTTCAGTGTTAACTTTTGCCTTATCCGGCGTCGTCATAGTATTCGGAAACATTTTCGTGTTGGCACTCGAAGGATTAATCGTGTTTATCCACACCTTGAGATTGCACTTCTACGAGTGGTTCAGCAAATTCTACTCTGGCACTGGAGTAGAATTCCGTCCATTCAAACAAAACTTCCTTTATACGAAACTTAACCTAAAGAAAACAAAAACCAAAACTTAAAGCAAAAGTAAATTACGAATGTCATCTGGCTTCATGCCAGAATCTACGCCAACACTTATAGTTGCAAGGTTATGAACTTCTGCTTCTTTCTGCTTCATAAATGCAAGCGGCGCCCCAATGTTGAAGGTTTCGCTAATTGCGGATGATTTAGCATGTTGAAACACGGCTCTCTTGAAAGCTTTTTCCGCAGTTGCCATTGTTTCCACTGGAGTTTGCGCTTTAACAAAGAACTTGGCATAATAGCTGTTGAGAACGATTTTGAGGGCCGCTTCGTAATCAATTGCGGAAACCAAAGCGTCCATCGTTGATTTGTCAATGTGAAGGTAGTTTTGAGGAATGACAAGCCGCAAGTAGTTGGTTTCGTAATTTAATGCTTTTCCCCTCAGCAACGTAACCAACGTGAAGCCGTCGTTTTCTATGCTTGCGTAAAGGTTTGCGTAAGGCTGCTCTTTTTGGGGAAGGCTCGAGTAGGCTACGTAGAGTTTTTCGAAAAAAGACTTGTCCATAAATACATCAATAGCGGCTGTTGAATTGTTTTCTTCAAAGTTTTTTAGTCCCATACTCAAAGGTAAAAAATACTCTGTTCCCTTAAAAGCATGAATCATTTGGGTGGGTGCAGAAGCTTTAACGGCTTCCTCCATGACTACGCGTCTTTTAAAGTAATCTTCCACAGCAAAGTAAACCTTCGCAGCTTTTTGCTCTGGAGACAGTTTGGCACTTGTTGCTTTCATAAGTGCCTTTATGTTCTCAATTTCAAGGCGTAAAAGATTCAGAGTCAAGTATTTTCTTGCTTCTTTAGGCGAATACTTGATTGTTTTTATGTAAGAGTCTATTAGATTTTCGTTGAACGCTTTTTCAAGTTTGCGGCTTGTGAGTGGCGGGGACAATTTGGAGAGTTGTTCTTGGTAACTTGTATCTCGAAGTTGAGATGCAAAGTCGATGAGAGTTTTACTTTCTGCAAGCGCTTTAAGTTTGGCTTCACTGATAAGCTTACTTCTTTCAGCGCCGATTTTAGCTAAAACCGAAGCATACTGCGTTGTCTGAGTCAAAGTGCAGAATCCTCAAGAACAGCGTTTACAACCACTAAAACCGCTTTATCCATGCGTTTTTCAGCTTTTGATTTCAGGTTCGCCACAGTTTCCTCATTAGCTTTTAATTGTTCATTGCGGTCACGATTAGCTTCCTCAATAGCCATCAAGTGAAGCTTTTGTGACTCGGCCTCAGCATATGTTTTGCTGTTTTCAACCAGTTTTTCAGCATCCTGCTTTGCGAGAAGAACCATCTTTTTTGCCCTATCTTGAGCTTCGCCCTGGATTTGCTCTGCTTGAGCTTCAATTTTTTTTAATGCATCCCAAACTTTTTCCATTATTCCACTTGCGTTATAGGTTTGAAGGTCTTTTATGTTTCTTGCGGTTTCTAAAGTTTCTTGTTGAGCATCCCTGAAATGTCTAATTAATCAAACATAATCTAGTTAGCATCAGTTAAGAGGGCGAATTGGGAAAAGGCATTTAAAAAGGACGCGATTATTTATTAAAAAACTGGACGATTAACTAATGGTGAAGAGAAAAGAAGAGAACAAAATGCTCAACCTTGAAAAAGTCAAGCATGACTTGAGCTTTGATTATCACTCTTCACGGTTCTTCTCACTGCTTTTTCTGGGAATCTACGTTGTGGCTATAACTATTTTCTGCATAGAATACGAGGTTATTCCTGGACCAGAATTTCTTGTCTTGGGCATATTGTTCTATGCGTCTTATAATAAACGAACTTGGAGTGCCTTAAAAGATTGGTTGCCTTTCGTCACGGTGTTTATTTCTTATGAAATGATGTATAGTTTCGTTGGAACTATATCAAAATTCAACCTTCACGGTGGACCTCAAAACTTGGATTTGCAGATGTTCGGTCAGCTTCCAACCGTGTTTCTGCAGCAAAACTTTAGGTTCGAAGCTTTAGATTACATAGGAGCAGTCTTCTACGGCATATACTTCTTTGTGCCAACCGTGTTTGCCTTTATTGTTTGGAGAAAAAGCCCGAAGAACTACTGGAAATACATCGTTGCTTTCGGAGTACTAACCTATAGTGCATTGATTACTTTTCTATTTTATCCTGTTTCTCCTCCATGGATAGCAGTTGCAAACGTTACAAGAATCTTAACCGGATCAGTCGATGTGAATCTTGGGCTTCCTGTTTACAAGACACTGTTTGACTTTTTAGGTGGCAACCTTTATGCGGCTTTTCCCAGCATGCATTCAGCTATGCCATGGTTAGTTTTCCTCTTTGCCTTCAAAATTTGGCGTTGGAAAGCTTTACCAGTTGCCATAATTCCTGTTGGAACTTGGTTTAGCGCAGTGTACCTTGGCGAGCATTACTTCGTAGATGTTTTAGGCGGAATAGCATACGCTACTATAGCCTTTGTTGCAGTGGAGAAACTATTGCCTGTTCTTTCGAAGAGAATTGACATTTTAAAGAAACATGTACCTGCTTAACTGAGGTTTTGGCAAATTATTAAAATAATGGGCGGCATCAGAACGCTTGAACCCAGAGTAGTTATGTTGAATGAGTTTAACTTTTTAAACTAGTGAAGAAACTTGGGGCAAATTTAAATTCTACTCCGACCTAAGGCACATAACAAACGGTAGTATTCATGAGACGCATCCCAACGCAACTCTTTGGACCAGTATGCAAAAACCCCCAACTCGTAAAGAGCTTTGCCCGAGGTTCATACAGGCAATTCGTTAAATCCAGAACTGGATTACCGAAATGATGATGGAAGCAGTTCTTCTCTTTGGCTTTTGAGCCTACGCATTACGCATCGCTGCAATCACAGATGCGCAATTTGCGCACAATGGGGCAAGAATGGATACAACGCAAGAGACGACACTCCAAAAGTTACAGGCGAAGTTTCCATTGAAACCTACAAAAAAGTAATCGATGAAGTTGCACCCAAAAAAGTCCACGTTTACATAACAGGCGGCGAACCCTTCCTCTACGAACCGTTAGTTCCCCTTGTCAACTACATGAAGGAAAAAGGATTAACCGTTCAGATTGTTACAAACGGGGTTGGATTGGAAAAGAACGCTGAAACCATAGTTGACAACGGCTGGGACATGATTTGCGTTTCTTTCGACGGCCCCAAAGAGGTTCATGACAAATGCCGTGGCACCCCAGGAGCCTTAGAAACGGCAACACGGGGAATAACGGCGATCCAAAAACTCAAGAAAGAGAAAAAAACCAATAAGCCTGGAATATACGTTTTAACAACAATATCCAAAAACAACGAATCAACATTGGTTGAAACAGTCAAAGAAGCAGAAAAACTGCGTCCTGATGGCATGATAATTTATTACTCCTGGTTCACCAAAGAATCAATCGGACAGAAACATACGAAACTAGCAGAAGAAAAGTTGGGAATAACACCTTTCGCTTGGAAAGGCTACGTTCGAGACACTTCAATGTTAGATATAGAAAAAATTACCATCCAGGTACAAGAAATAAAATCTGGAAAATTCAAAACACCAGTTCTCTTTGTTCCAGACCTAAAACCCGAGCAGATTCGAACATACTACACACAGCCAGAAAACTTCTTTGGGTACAAAAAATGCGTTTCACCCTGGTTCCAATTAGATATAATGCCCAACGGAGACACCGTTACATGTCGAGACTTCCCTGACTTTGTCACAGGAAACATCAAGGAATCAAGCATACAAGAAATATACAACGGCGAAAAACACCGTAAATTTAGGCAAGCCCTCAAAAGCTGCGACGACGGGGTTTTTCCCATATGCTCTCGATGCTGCGGTTTGATGGGGTATTAACAGTGGCTTTCCAGTAAGGAGAGAAAACATTGATAGAACAGCCGTTACCGACTTTGCTCAAAAAAGATGCCGAAAAAAAGCAACATAAACTATCCTATTCATCCAAATTAGGTCCAATCGATGTTGCCCTCCTCACAATGAACAGCGAGCGCAAGTTAAAAGAATGCATCAACTCCATCTACGAAAACATCCCAGTTAACAACCTAATTGTCATCGATGGATTCAGCACAGACTCAACGGTAGGTATAATCAAAGAATTTCAAGAAAAATACGGCAACGTTACCTTCCTTCAAGAAAAAGGAACAAGAGGAAGCGCCCGGCAGACTGCAATTCAAATGGTAAAAAGCGACTGGTTTGTGTTCGTGGATAGCGATGTTGTTTTGTCTAAGAATTGGTTTGCTGAAGCGGAAAAGCTGATTAAAGACGATTTGGGGGCAGTTTGGGGAATCGAAATTTGGTCGGTTTTGAGAGGATGGAAAGTCCTGAGTCTTTTTGAGAGAGTTACGCTAAAAATATTTGAAAAACGAGGGGGAACTCACGACACGCTTATTCGGCGGGCTACGGTTAAAGACATCAAAATACCCTTTGCGTTGCACACTTACGAAGATGGATACATTAAAGATTGGATAGAGAAAAAAGGCTACAAGGTACTGGGTGTATACGAGCCTTACTGCATTCATTTCCGCCCTGAAGAAGTCTGGACATTGCAGAAACATGTTGAATTCATGGTCAGCGACCTAAAATATGCGGTTCACCGCCCGATATTGCTGCTTTCATATGCATTCTATTCAGCTATAGTCGGCTACCAAATTCTCGCAAGCAAACGGCCAAACGGCGGTTCCCAAAAGAAATAGTCTAGAAAGCTTATTTTTTAACGATCGGCTTCCTCTCAAATCAAAATTGGGTTATCTCTTTACGCATTTTCCTGAAGCTGGGTCGTAGTGGTTGCTATCAGAGTAATCGCAGTTTTTACAATCGTCTTTTATGTCCTGTCCAAAAGGACAACCTTTCAAATCCGCCATTCGAACACCTTTTTCATTTATTTAACATTAATTGTTATTTAAACTGCTTCCCAAAAATCAGTTTTCTCCATGTTAGAAGTCTGCCGTTTTTTGGCAAGGCATAAAAACGTCACTACACTAACCGCTAATCTGTGAAACCAAATGGTCATCCCAAACACGTTTAAGGTGACAACGCAGGATGCGTACAATTATGCAGCAAGCAAGATGTTTGCCGACCAGCAACTCTGCATGATAACAAAACTAAGTGGAATGATCGACGAGAACGTGCTTGGAAAAGCTGTCAGGTTGACACTGGATTTGGAGCCTGTTTTGGGATGTAGATTTGTGGAGAATTGCGGTTCCCCCTTTTGGGAACGCAGGGGCGATTTAGACCAGATAAATTTTTGTTTAGTGGCTGAAACAGAATCGCCAGAGCAGGCAATAAGTGGGTTTGTTAATGAGGCTATTCATGCGGATGTGGACCCGCTTGTTGCTTTGAGGGTTTTTAGGGAGAAAGAGGCTGACACAGTTTGCATAAAAATGAATCATTCCGCTTGTGACGCAGGCGGTCTGAAGGAATATGTCTGGTTATTATCTGACGTTTACAGTATGCTTGCTACTTGTGGAAGAACATCTATTCAACCGAATTTAGGTAGAAGAGACCAAAGTCAAATCTTTGAGCGCACAAAAGACCCAAAAACCCTCGCAATGAAAGGTTTTCCAACCCCTACGTGGGCTTTCCCTCAAAAAGCAGGCATCGAACGATTGCATGCATTCAGCACCATTTCAAAAGACCAATTCAGAACTACAAAGCAATATGCCCACGACAAAAAAGCAACAGTAAATGATTTGCTCTTAACTGCGCTTTACCGAACTTTCTTTGCCATAAACAACATAGCCGAATGCAAACCAATGATATTTCAGGTTTCCATTGACCTAAGACGCTACCTTCCCAACCACAAAGCAGAAGCGATATGCAACCTCTCTGGTGCAATCTACCTTGTTTTGAAACGAAAAAATGGGGAAAATTTTGAAGGTACTCTCGCAAGAGTTGTGGCTTCTATGGAGAAACTGAAAGCAAACCACCCGGGTCTTGAGAGCGCAGCAGGCTTGGAGTATTTGTTTAGTCAAGGCTACGCTGGCATGGAGAAGTATATGGTGCAGTCTGCGGAGATGGGCAAAAAGTACAACGTGACTTTTCCGTTGCTGTCAAACTTCGGAGTTCTCTGCGACTATCATTTTGGAGAGTTGCAGATGAATAGCGGTTACATTTCGAGCCCAATCATGTACCAGCCGGGGTTTATGCTGGGAGCGACCACATTCAACGACGAAATGACACTTTCGGTTGGATTCTGCGGAGAAGAAAACATCAAACCGGTAAGGTCATTCTTGGATACCTTCATTGCAGAACTGCCTAACAGTGTCAAAAGAAGTTGAGATTACACGGGTGATTGAATACGCGTGAATACATAGTTAAAACTCAAAAAATTGATGAAAGCGTCGTCGTTACATTGCCCAAGGGCCTGATGCAAGATGAAAAAACATGTGGAAATATGTTTGTGAAGATTACGGTTCGGAAATGTACAAAAAATATGAGCAAATTGGAGAATTCGGTCTCAGGCGACGACCCGTGGAGACTACTCGAGTGAAGTTGAAAAACAACAAAAAAAGACCTAAATTTCATCCTCTTCTCAACAACAAGTAGATTTTTTAGTGTTTCGATGCTTTTTAAAAAGCAGCAACGAAACTACTATTGCAGCCACCAAAACAAGTAATGCAACCACAAGCAGTTGGTTCTGAAACTCAATTGAAGTAGTAGGGCTTGAACTGGGGGATGGCGAAAGCGTAGGAGCTTTTAGAGCGTGAAGTATGCCGTCGATTGAACTGAAACAAATCACTCTATTGCCAATAGCTGGAGATGGAAAAATCGCAGCTCCAACGGTGTAGTTCCAAGTCATTTGTCCATCGCCTGCATTTAATGCATAAAGATTATTGTCTGACGAGCCCAGGTAGACTACTCCATTAACAATTGATGGAGAACCATCGCTAAATCCGCCTACAGTGCTATTCCAGAGTATAGCGCCATTAGTAGAATTCAGTGCATAAACATTATTACGAATTATAGTGTCGCCTTTTTCCCACAAACCAGTGTTAAAGTACACAACACGATTACTGGCTACAGGAACAGAAAATATAGTACCCGTAGTAAAATTCCAAATCTCATTGCCGTTTTCCGCATTCAAAGCGTGAATGTAGGGGTCATAAGGACTGAAGCAAAGGACAACACCATCAACAACAATGGGAACCATGGGAATAGGCGTATTAGTTTCTCGGCTCCAAAGCTTGTAACCGCTCGCAGCATTTAATGCGTAAAGAGCACCTTTGTTAGAACAAACGTAAACAACCCCTTCGACAACCGTTGGAGTAGAATAATGGGTATTGTCAATTGATGTAGGAGAAGCATCGCTTGAGAAAGCCCAAAGTGTTGATCCGTCGGCAGCATTCAAAGCATAAACCTTCCCATCGTTTCCACCAACAAAAACAGTGCCATCTGAAACTGCAGCAACTGTAACAGACAAATCAGTGTATTCAGAAGTATTCGATTTAGTCGTGAAAGTCCAAAGGATTTGACCGTTAGAAATGTTCAATGCGCTTATTTTTCCCTCGCTAATCTGAGCAAAAACCTTGCCGTCGCCAACAGAAGGAGAAAGAACACTACCACCTTTAGTCGTAACAAACCAGACTATTTCTCCAGTGGTAGCGTTTAGTGCGAACACTCCACCCCATCCTTCATACATGGTTATAGTTTCATTCTTTGGAAGATAATGGTGTGGAACCTCTTTTTGGTAGCTTCGTTGACCGTACATGTCTACGTAGACGACTCCATCAACAATGGTTGGAGTTGACCATCCGCCTACGGAGTAGTTGCCTGGGCCTACGTAATTATATGGGGTAAACTGCCAAAGCATCGTTGGGGTAGGCGCAGGACTCGGGGTTGGCGTAGGTGAGTTTGTTTCTGCAATAGCAAGTGGAACTATAAGTAACGATACTAAAAACAAAAAGACAAGCACTAAAATGAGTGTCTGACTCTTGCTAATCATTCCATCACAGCTTCCATGATTTCTTTCTACGAGTAACTAACAACAGTTAGCTTATAGTTCTATTCAAGGAACACGCAATCAACGAACTTTTCCAAAGCCGGAACAGTTATCTTGAGACACGACTCAAATCACCGTTTCTTGACTAAAACGCTAAAGCTTCACGTTGGTGGATTCCAGCTCATTTTAGGTTTTTGGGTTACGGGTGCGCGTTGGTAGCCCGGGAGAGATTCGAACTCTCGTCAAGGGCTCCAGAGGCCCCTATGCTTGACCACTACACCACCGGGCTTTAGGCTTCCAAAATAAACAGGGTTCCAATTATTAACTTTAACTTTCCGCCGACTCAGCCGCTTTTTTCTTGGCTTCCCGTACGCAGTAGCATTCTTGACTAACCTTGTTATAGTCCTCACAGCGCCATAGCGTATCCACGATTGGGCTTTTGTTCTGCCAGTAGCGAGTGGAACAGAACACTTTACTGGGGTAATTGTAGCAGTTGTGGCTGTCGCAGTTGCCGCAGAAATTTTTCTTCGCCGTTGTTTTCCATGTTAGTTTCCCTTGCCAATGCGTTTTTCACGTTGCAAAAATGAGTCACGTTTAAAATCTTTGCCCAGACGCTCCATTGCTGATGCGACAAGAAATGGAAAAACCATCAGTGCCTCTCCGATAATCATTACGTGGTCGGCTGAACCCTTCATTTTGCCCCAACTCACAGTCTCCTCAAGTGTTGAACCTGACAAGCCGCCTGTTTCAGGTCGATCAAGGGTAATTACTACAGCGTAGTCTAGGCCTTTTTTGGATGCAAGTGCTGATGATTGGATAGTGTTGCGTGGGACTCCTCCACCGATAACTATCATGCCGTTCTTGGGCGACCGGGCACAGATACCACAAATCGTCGGGACATCTTTGAATGCATCTAGCAGAAGGACTGATTTCTGGTCTTTCTGCGAGGCATGTAACCAATGGATGAAGCCGAATTCTGAGTCGCGCACAGAGGGAAGGAAAATAGGCACGTTCTCTTCGTAGGCAGCGCGCAGGATGCTGTTTTCGTCGGTTAAACGTTTGCCCAATTCATAGGTAAATTCGTCTGAAGCTAAACTCTCACCGTTGCGTTCTTTGGCGATGTCAGCGTACATTTCTGACAGTTTGAAGTCCAATCTTACGTAGTCTTCTTCAGGCACGAAAATATCGTAGATTCGGAACAAGTGGTACTTGTATAGTTCAGTGTCGTTTACTGCCCAACCGCCCTTGTAGTGGTGTCCGCCGACGGCTTCTATGGCATCATGAACCATACAAGCACCAGTGCTTACAATCACATCGACAAGATGGTTTCGAATCAAATCTGTAACCAATGTCCGCATACCCGCTGGAACCACGGCGCCCGACAAAGCCAAGAAGATGGTGCAGTCTTTTTCCCTTAGCATTTTCTCGTAAATGTCACATGCAGCTGAGAGCCGTCCAGCGCCCAATGAACCTGAATTCTTGAACTGTTGCATCAGCTGGTCAACGGTTAGTGTGCCGTTTATTTTTATGTGGTTTACGGGTTCTTTGAGGTATTCTTTACGATCCATCGATGTGCGCCTGAAGGTTAGTTATTGAGGGGTACATGGAAATAGTTTTCGATTTTCAAAGGGAAAAATTTAAGGAAAAAATGGTTATTGGCGTTTTGAAGAAAGTTTTATCTAAACCTCTTTTAGCCGTTCTTCGGATAGGTAGTATTTTCTGTTGATCTCCAAAGATACCGCTTTGTCCAGTCGTCGATGCATCGTTTGCTCAAAGCGTGGAGCAGCCCAAGTTTCAGGGCAGTCAGGGTTTTTTTGGTGTAGTGGCTCGTTTCTGTTTGAACTTAGCAATTATTTCGGTTAGTCGTTCGCGGATTTCTTCTTTTCCTCTAAACATTGAATCACTTTCTCATTTTTTCAATAACGCCAAAATGCCACCGATTACGCCGAGGATTAAGCCGATGAGCCAGCCGCTGCCGACAAGGATGCTTAGCACGGAGAAGATTAGAACTAATATTGCACCAGTTGCCTCCATCTTATTGTAAATCAAGTAGGCGCCAACTAAGATTAGAATTGCAAAAACCACGGCGGCACCGCCAATGATATTTAGAGCAATCCCAGTGAGGAATTTATGTCGTACTTCGTCTGAACCAACGAAAGTAATGATGTCTCTAGGCTACAATTCTAATTAGTTCCCCGCATTAAGATCAGCACTGCCCCCCACGATTGAAAACACAATGCCTAAGGTTGCTCTGCGAGGTTTAGAAGCTGGTTGTGTGTTTGGTTTGCTGCAAAAATTCAGTTCTCCACATAGCAAGGGAGCGATAGAGGCGATATAAGGTTTCGCCCAAATCAACTATTGCGTTAAGCGAACCTATTTGGATCTTAATTGTGGTTCCATGCAGGAACCTATAACGGGAGATCGGTTTGTGCGTTTTAAATAACCAACAAGGTGGCAAAATGCCTTGTGATTGTCTATGCGTTACCACACAGATTTAATTGCTTTAAACGTTCCAGATAAGTTGGTGAACTGGATTTTGATTACAGAAAACATTCTTGACCCCTTAGACGTTGCAAGCAACGTTTACAAATTAAAAATGGAGAATGACCGCGTTCGAGTGTTTGACGTTACTTTTAATGTTGGCGACAAAGCTGTTCTGCATCATCACCCTGACCACGTGGTTTATGTGCTTGAGGGCGGCAAACTAAATTTGACTTCGCAGGGCAAAACCGACATTTTAGACCTGAAAGACGGCGACGCAGTTTTCCTTAATGCCCAGTCTCATGAAGCAGAGAACATTGGCCAGTCAACGATTCGTCTTTTGGTCGTTGAACTAAAGAAGTAACGTAAAATAGGCGCTTAACTCTATATTTTTTAGGGATTCTATTGTCAGCATCATTTAATCAGGAAACCGATTGGAACTACCGTAAAACAGACCAGCGTCTAATTGTAGTAAAAACAAAGAACGAAAACATACACAAAGCTGCTGCGTTGGATGTTCTAACAAACTTATCTTTTTCCATCGACATTCCAGAAAACATAACCATTGGAGATTTGTTACTGGAAAAGGAATATTTGGCGCAGCTAAAAGTCTACACTTCAAAAAACCTTGAGGGAATTGATAAGGAATTCTTCAATTTTTTTGATGCTTTTGATATTGACCAAGCCATGGAGGACTTCATTAAGGCTTATTGGGTTTATCCAAGCAAAATCCGCTTTGAACTCGAAACCATCGAAGAACCATAGTATTTAACAATTGTTTGTTTAAGTGAAAGTTACGTTTCCAGCAATGCCTGTCAATGCATCAGGGGATAACTCGTAAACCATAACGTATTGCTCAGGAATTAAAGGAATATGCTTAATACCAAAAAGCGCCGAGGATTTAAAACCAAATCTACCATAAAACGCTGGGTCACCAACCACAAAAACAGCTCTATACCCCAAGTTTTTTGCAGATTCAAAACTTTTCGTAACTAGTCTTGAACCAATTCCATGTTTACGGTATTCTAATGCCACGCAAAGAGGCGCCAACAAAAGCGCTTCAAATTTAGAGCCATCAGTTGCCACATAAGTTTTAGTAAGCATAATGTGAGCGACAAGCTTTGCGTCTTGTTCTGTTACTAACGCAAGTTCAGGAATATAGTTACTGCTGGCACGAAGTTTTTTAACGAAATCTTGTTCGGCTCCATTAGATACTTTGGCAGTTTGAAAAGCAGTTTTAACTAAAAAGTATATGCTTTGAAAATCTTCAGGTTTTTCCTGTCTTATTATCAACGTTTCAGCCTCTAAACGAGAAGAAAAGAGAGGGTTATCTTAGGACCATGTTAACAAATTTTTCGGGGTTAAACAGTTCCAAGTCCTTGTAGGTTTGCCCAACTCCGATGAACAAAATGGGCTTTTGAGTTACATAGGTTACGCTTAGTGCTGAACCGCCTTTCACATCGGCGTCCACTTTAGTGAGGATAGTTGCGTCGACGCCAACGGCTTTATTGAATTCTTCCGCCTGCATAACCGCATCATTACCAATAAGTGAATCCACAACAAAAACTGTCAAATCGGGCTTTACAACGCGTTTAACTTTTATAAGTTCATTCATCAAGTTCTGGTTAGTCTGCATTCTTCCCGCAGTATCAATCAAAACAATGTTTATGCCATGGGCTTTTGCATGGCTAACCGCATCGTATGCGACTGCTGCCGGGTCACCGCCGTAGATACTTTTCACTACACGCATGCCCAAGCGTTTGCCATGTTCTTCTAACTGCTCAATGGATCCCGCACGGTAAGTGTCTGCGGCAGCAAGAATCACTGAATAGCTTTTGTCTCGAAGAAATTGAGCCACTTTGGCTATGGTTGTTGTTTTTCCAGTGCCGTTTATACCTACAAACATTAAAATGAAAGGTTCTTTCTTTTTGCGTTTCTCTTCTGCCAGTTGCAACAGGTCAATTCGTTTGTTGGTCAACATGACTTCCAAGAGGACTTGCCTCAGGTTGTCTTCAACGATTTTTTTGCGGTCATCTAAACGTTTAACCTGAACTCCCGCCAAACGCTTTTCGAGTTCATCGCAAATTTTGTCAGCGACTGGAAAAGCAACATCGTTTTCGGCAAGACTCATTTTAAAATCAGATAAAATAGGAGATAGATTTTCTGTTTTAAGCTCAGTTGTGGTGACCTTGTTTACTAATCCTTTAAACCCCGACTTGAGCTTCTCAAACATCGAGCTATTGTTTCCCTTCTCTTGTCGCAAGCAGAGTTTCGAGTCTGCCTCTTCCAGAGTTGATGCGGTCAGCCACTTGGCTTAGTTGTTGTTGAGCTGCATGCATGGTCTTTTCCAGTTCATCTAAGCGTTCTTTGAGGGTTGATTTTGCTTCTGAGAGGGTTTTTTCAACTGATACGCCTGCGCCGACACCTATGATTACTTTGCTTGTGTCCGCAAGCTTAACTTTAATGTAAGAGCTTCCGCCGATGGGAACCAGCATTTCAGAGTTTTCTTTCTCTTTCTCGATGCCGTCTAAGCGTCATGTTAGCATAGTTTATGTCAGTTAGATGCTGCGTTTACCATGCTTATGCGTTGCTGTAGGGCATCCGCAGTTTGTTCTAGGTAGCGCATTTCCATGCTGAGACGGCGAAGTTCTTCTTCAGCTTTATCTGGTCTATGAGCCAAGCGACTATGCCCCGCCCATTATTTTCTTCAAGATGGGGTTTTGAACCTGATCAACTGTTATTTCTTGTGAGCTTGTGATTTTGATGTGGTGACGTTTTACGCGGTGGCGGCTGCCTATTTCAGCGTAAACTCTCTCAACTGCATGTTCGCTTTTGTCTGCTAAGAGTTCTCTAACGAATGGAGTAGATAGTCGAGGCTTGTTGATTTCGCCGGTTACTTTGTAAGCTTTCATTTTTCTTCTTCCTGCACAACATCCAGTGCGTTCCCAATTATAAACATCTCGGGTCCAGTTGTCATAGAACCAGCTACTGCAGCATGACTATTAGCAATTAAGCCAGTACCAACATACGGAACACCACAGTTTATGGTGCCGACATCAACAGGCACTTTGAAGACAGACTCTAAGATTTTTCTCTCGTCATCCTTCAGCAAAGGGTGAGCTAAAAGGCCTTTGTTTGTAACTACCGCTAATGAGCCAACGTAGGGTAACCCTGCGATTTCTGTGGGGACCGCTTCCACACCCAAAGCTTTGGAGATTTTTTTGATTTCAGCCTCTTTAAAACGTGGATCAACTACTGCGCCTTTGTCACTTGTTAAAATCAAGTTTCCATACGCGGTTTTTCTGGAATCCATGACTGTGATGTTTCCTTCATAAACCGATCTTAACGCTGCCAACTCTTCCTCGCGGATTCCGTTGGAAACCAGCATGCCTGTGGAATTTGCGCAAACCAGTGAACCAGCAAGGACTGAACCACTAATGGATGTGTAAGCAAGCTTCACTTTTAGCCAGTCTGCGATTTCCTGCGCTTTCTGCTGGGGCACCATCCGAGGAATCAACACTATGTTCTCTGTTGCAAGCGAATACACGCCTATGCTTGCGCTCCCAACGATGCTTGATAAGTAAACTGTCAAGAATTAAATCTCCTGATGAATGTTCTGTTAGCGAAAGTTTCATGCGATACTCCTTTTTTTAGATTGCGGTTAATAAATCCTCAAAAACCTTTAGAGCATGGCAAGCCAAAGCCGTTTGAAAGGCTAAGAGGGAGATGTTGAATTGGTTTTTTGGGCTCAATAGGGCGTTGAAAATCTATCTAAAGCACAGTTTCCACTGAGCCAAAAAAATAAAATGAAAAATGATGAAACAGTTATTGTGTTTCTGCCAAATAGACTGTTACATTGCCGTCTTTGTCTTTAGTTACACGCGTCTTGATTTTGCGTGGAGGCTTCTCAATGCCGCGGTCCCAAACTTTCTCGTTGACTTCTTTGCTGATGATTAATTGCGGCAACTCTTCTTCTTCCTCTTCTTCAGAAACCTTAATGGCAAGTTTCATGTGTTTGGTAACAAAGATTTTGATCAGTTGCATTGCTCGTGGTGCACGTTTCTTTGGTGGACGAACGAGAGCTCGCGATAAGGGGATGGTATAAAATCTTTCTTCAACAATTTCTTCTTCTTTCTTCTTTTTCTTTGGCTTAGCTTCTTCGACAGCTTCGGCTGGTGCAACTTCTTCTTCAGCTGGAACCTGCTCTTTTGTAACGGCTTCGGTTTCAGGTTCCTCTTCTGGCACAGCTAACTCTTCGAGTTCTTCTTCTTTTGGTACTTGCTTAGCTTGGGTTCCTTTAGACATCGCGATCTAATTCTCCTATGCTTTTATTTTCCTGGTTCGCCAATTGCGTCTCTGCTTAGGATTATTCCTAACTTTACCATCAGTTCTGGCAATTACCCATGTTGGAACAGACTGTGATTCTTTGCCAGCTTTGGCTAATCTGAGTTTTTTTGCTGTTGGTTTAACTCTTGCCATCTTCTATATCCTTCTGATTTTTGTCTCTCGCTTCCGTGATTGAAGCTGAACTAGGATAGATTTGAGCTGTGCATCTGACAGTGGAATGGGCAATTTTCCTGTTTGCGCCATCTCAATCAGCTGCATCTCAATGTTCTCAGCGAAGTCTTTTTTAACCATTTTCAGGTTATTTAGCCTTTGCCGAGCTTCAGGCGTCAATATCTTAGCCATTAACGCCTGTTTTTGATCTTCCATCTGCTGTTCTGCTTGAGCTTGTCTTTGCTCGTCACTTACGCGACTTTGCATCGACAAAAGTTTTCGTTTACGAATCTGATCAAGCTCATCATCAGACATTGTCCTATTCGCCTTGATATTTCTTGAGCTCTGGGACAGTTTTAACTATTTCTTTTGATAAGTCTCCAGCAACTTCTTGGAGAAGCTTACGTCCTTTAGGAGTCATTACTCTTCCTTTAGGTTTTGAAATCTGGATTAATCCCGCAGTTTCGAGCTGTTGCAGAGTCTTGCGAATTCCGCTTCCACCAGCTTTTTTTACGCGGTCCGGTTTGCTTCCTCTGTTCTTTCTACCGCCGTAGTCAGCGCGTAGTTTTTCGAGTCCGATTGGACCGTAAATGTATACTTTACGCAGAATCGATGCGCTTCTGGTGTACCACCAGTTGGGGTCTTGCGGCTGCTTCTCAACATGCATGCCTGTTTTAGCGAAAGTCGCCCATGGTAGTGGCTGAACTTCGTCAACGTTTTCCCTAAGGTACTTTGCTAAACGATCGATAAATTTTGAAGCTGGAACGTCATGAGGAGTCGTCAAAGAGTCTCTATCCTTTGGTTTTTCCTTGCAGTTAAACAATGAAGCCTAATATAAATATTCTCTGAATAACAATTAAGCTTTCCAGCCCTCTTTAACCTTAAGAATCGTTTGCAGGTTAAATAAAGCAATAAGAAATCTGATGTTTAACTGAAATTTCTGTAACCTCACGGACAAAAAAACCATGCAAAGAGACTTTTGACTCTCAAGAGGATAAGATCATTTTCCCTAAACAAATTCTATTTAATTTTTATAACGTGTTGCTGTATAAGCACAATCACATCATTATTTATTTGCAAATAGTATTATGCTCAGTAAGGAAAAGGTTAGCTTAAATGCAAGTGAAGTGTTTCCCCCTCTCTCTTCCTGAATTCGCTTGCGTTTAAGTTAGCCCTTCTCTCTCTTCTCCTAAACCCGCAAACAATTTTATTGTTGCATCAAATAAAAACTTAGTGACAATGGCTTTCGGGCTTGATCAACTACCGTTTTATCGGTAACAAATTAGATTTCTCCAATGCTCTAAGAATTAGATGCTGACTCGAAATGCCCAATGCATGTACGCACTAATGTCTTTGGAAAGCACCAAAGAAGGTTCAACATAACAATGCAAGCTACATTTTTGGCAGTTTTTTATTTTTTTCCAGTCAAAATCAGAAACAGCGCCTTTAATTCCGCCTTCAAAAACGGAAACACTGCTGGCATAATCGTTATGGACATAGCATGGCAACACTACTTTTCCATGAGGGTCTATGTTTATCATCGTCCAAGGTTTGCAATGCCAGTTTTTCTCTTTCGCCATTACCCTAAAGTAGCCGATTGAATTAACGATGGGGAAGCCTTCTCGCTTCATCTGCATAAGTTTTCGAGCGATTTTTGGTATTTTATTCGTTGCGGGTGAAGATGCGTTAGCGTTGCAGTACTCATGCGCCACAGCCACAGATATTTTTGTACCCAGCTTTTTAGCCAACCGCACTAAGCTTTCTATTTCATCGATGTTTTCATCCATCACTGTGGTGTTGATAGTTACGGCAACTTTTTCTTTCGCTGCATTTATGCCTCGAATCGCTTTCCTAAAACTTCCATTTACGCCTCGGATTGCATCATGAGTTTTCTCCAACCCATCAAGCGAAACATAAACAACACCGTTGATGTATGGAGCTATTTCATTTATCCTGGATTCAAGGAGTGTGCCGTTGGTGATTAGACTTGTATGCAGAGGTAAAGACCGGGAAAAAGCAAGAATCTCCACCAAATCATGCCTAAGCAGAGGTTCCCCGCCTTCAAAAGCGACTCCTACAGCGCCTGAACGATAAATTTCCTTCAGGACCTTTTTTTCCTGTTCTAAGCTTGGGTCTGGGCTGGGTCTTCTCCAAAAGGGACACATCTTGCAGCGGAGGTTGCAGTTGTACGTTAATTTGTGGCCGCAGAAAAATGGAACTTTTGCACCCAAAAGGTTTGAGATCAATCCGCTATAAACTCTAAACCCCATCCGAAAGTTTTCGGAGAGATGCGGCGCTTTTTTTTCTAAAACAGAATTTTGGGTTACTTGTGTCATCCTTTAAGACCACTGAATTTTGGGATTTAATAAAAACTTGTTAGTTTTTAATGAAGTTACTCTTGCGCTTCCTTTAAACCTAACGCTTCCTTATACCGGATCAATCTGTTAGCTTCCACACAGTATCTTCTTCACAACTTGACATTTGATTTAAGAGAAAATGAAGCCGATGATTAAACCTATTATGAAACCAAGACCTAACGGCAGTATACCTATGAGGAGCGTACCATATTGGATGGCAATTGGGCCATATTTGTCTGAGAGAGATTTTAAGGTGCCAAGACTCAGACCGAAAAAGCCCAAGTAGGCAACTATAACGAGTATGACTGCGGCAACAATTGCTATTTTTAAGAATTTATGGATCAAATAGCCCACGATCAAACCAACTATGAATGGAAGAATCATAACGACTATTGTTGGTAAACCTGCTATGGTTCCCGAAGTAATGAAATGAATGACATCATCTATCGCGCCCAAGATCCTCAACTCCACAATTAAGCCCCTATAGGCATAAAGGCCTATTTAATATGTGTATTTTTGACGGCACAACAACAAAGCGGTATGCATTTTTTTCATAAGAAAAGGGTGATTTTGCTCTATTATTCGTCCTTCTTGATTCCTTACTTTATTCCCTTTTTCAGAATCATTCACGGCTTTACACCCTTCTTGACACATCGACCGACTGCTTCTCCCGATTTTTCGGCAACATTTTCAACTTTTTTCTTCCCCTTCGAAAGTCATATCACTCTAAAACAGTTTAATGCAAAAACAAAAAAATTAGGGCAATTCAAATCTGAGCGCCGAAACCAGAAATGGCATTATCCTCTGTTGGGTGCAAGTTTGAATTGGCGTCGTTGTTTTTTTCCGCGAGATTGTCTGAGTCCTGTCTCGGCTTCGTTAAGTTTCTCAGGTTCTTTTTTGCTCCCACCACTGTATCGTCCCTTGTTGTTTTTTTAAGTGGGTAGTTTGTGTTGGAGCTTCTTTCTCGTCAGATTTCTTTTTTTCATTTTCACTCATTCAGATTTCACCTCAGCTTGCAGTTTTTTAGAGAAAATAATTTGGATAATTCACTCTCAAGGGTTTAGTCTATCTTCATTATAATTGCGGTCCTCGTGAGCTTCCTCTTCTTCTACGTCTTCTTTTTCTTCTTCAGCTTCGTTCTTTTCTTCGCCTTCAGCGCTTGCTTTATCTTCAGCTTGCCCTTTTGGCGGATAAGCCTTATCTAACCAAACTTCAAACTGTACCTTATAGTCAGGGCTGGAAAAAGCCCATTCGCACAACCCACTAATAACCTTGCCAACGTCTATGTCGTGGTCGTTAGCTAAACCCTTCAAAAATTCTTCCCATTTTGCAGGTAAAGAAACAGAAAAACTACCCATAAAAACAATCTCCTATAGTTTGATAGTGTCGCGACATATTTAAGCGTCCTTTTTCTCACTTGATTGAGGTTTGAAATGCCGTTATTCGAATGTTCTGTATGCGGACGCAAAATGCGTTGCGAGTTTGAGATTTCATGTACGGGCGATGTTAAACGTAACATGGATAAGGCGCCTTGGTGCTGCGGCAAAGAGATGATTGAAGCAATCGACGACTAAGCGATCTATGAAGGGTTTAATCATGCCCCATCTTCTCATTGATGCTGGCGGATTGCAGTCCGCTACAGGTATTCTCACAAGAAATTCTATTAGAGATTCAAAGTAGTATGGTTAAGTTTTGGTTTCGTCTTTTTTCCATTTTGCTGGGTCGCGTAAGTTTTGGACTGGCGAATCACTTACGTAACCTTGAGCGGCTTGGGTTTTCTGCTTGAACTTCTGCTCATCCATCTTAGCCTTTCCTTCTTTGCTACTTAATTCCACGCTATTCTCAAGTTTGTGAATCTTTCTGCCCAGTTGACGTTGACCTTTAGTAACAGTGCATCTTCCCATTTTTGCTCACTCATAATTTAAGCATTAAAGTTAAAAAACCCTTCCGACCTAACAGTCTAGTGGTTGTGCATATTTTGAACAAGCTGGAAGTAACAACAATAACCCAAAAAGTAACCATCCCAAAAGTCACCCCCAAACAAGTCTATGACGCCTACGTGGACCCGATAAAGCATAGTGAATTCACCGGTAGCGAAGCCACAGGCAAACCATTGGTCGGCGGCAAATTCACCGCGTGGGACGGATACATCTCGGGTAAATTCCTCGAGTTGGAAGATGGCAAACGTGTTGTTCAAGAATGGGCTTCAACAGATTTTCCAGAAGGGGCTTTGCCTTCAAAGTTGGAGCTGACTTTTTGTGCGGTGCCTAAAGGAACAGAAATAGTGATGGTACATTCGAACGTTCCTAAAGACCAAAAGGATGAGACGGCTGAGGGCTGGACAGAATTCTACTGGGAACCACTGAAGGAATACTTCAAAAAACAACCCAAAGCCTAATTTCCCCTTCAGAGAAATGGACGCAAAATTAATCTGCGCCCATCAAGTTTTTCACCCCATGCTTTCCTTTAAAAATTCATCCATTATTCGTTTTAAACTAAAGCCTTAAATTCGATTTCCTCACAATTCAAAAATCCAGACGGTAAACAATGAGTAAAACAATCGAGACGCTGAAGCTATTGTACCAAGATGTTGCTTCTTTAAGGCTTCGCTACAAACTCATCATAATAGCGCTCATAGCCTTGATTGTTTTCTTGCTCTCTAAAGGTCCCCCGCCCGGACAAAACCACTTCGTTTACTTAGCAGATGCCTTCCTCCATGGCAGATTGGGAGTGACAGGTGGAGGAACGTCGCTTGCTGAAATCGTCCCCTTCAACGGCAACTACTACGTCGTTTACCCACCAATGCCTGCTGTTCTTCTCTTGCCCTTCGTGGCAGTTTTTGGAACTGGCTTTGATCAGGGATTGATGTCGGTGTTTCTTGCGTGTCTCTGTGTTTCTTTAACTTGGTTTCTGCTGAAGAAAACTGGAGTAAACGGAAACAAAGCATTGTGGATAACGGGTCTTTTCGGCTTCGGAACATGCTTCTGGTTCATAGCATCTGTGGGTTCAGCATGGTACATCGAACACGTCGTCGCCGTGCTTTTCCTCACCTTAGCCATAATTCTTGCCCTCTCCAAGAAAAACCCGTTTCTCATCGGAGTTTTGTTGGGGTGTGCGTTCCTTTCACGACTGCCAGTTGTCCTCTCTTTTCCGTTTTTTCTGCTTCTAATTTATGAGCAGAACAGGGCTTGGAAACCGAGGTTGAAGCAGGCTGCCTATTTTGCTGTAGGTTTAGGCATACTGGTAGCGGTTTATGAGCTTTACAATTTTGGGCGCTGGGGGGTTTTCTCGGACTTGGGCTATACTCTCATTCCGGGCATCCAGCAGGATCCGTATTTTACAAACGGCATCTTTAGCCTCAGCTACATCCCCCGCCACATCTACGCCATCTTCTTCCAAGGACCTATACTTCTCAGCGGCTTCCCATATTTTGAACCCAACTGGATTGGACTAGGCTTATTCTTTACCACACCCGCCTTCATCTACATCTTCAAAGGACCCTGGAACCGCCTAAGCAAATACGCTGCTTTAGCTGTTGCATGCATTCTGCCCATCTTAATCACCCATGGCACCGTTGGGCTTTACCCAGTTTGGTTACCGCTTCAGCCTCGACTTCACACCCTTCCTTATGCTGCTTGTTGCAAAGGGCATGAGAGAAAACTTGGGCTGGGAAGAAAAAGCGCTGATAATTCTAAGTGTGTTGGTTAATCTGTGGGGCGTTGTGTCGATAATTGGATTCAATTTCGTAAGCTTCTAAGTACTTCTTTTGAAATCCACTATATCTTTATTCTACACATTGGTGAAAAGGAAAAAGTCCTATATTCACGCAATTCGCTCTTAATGGAACGTTTAGCCCACTAAGGTCTCAAGCACTTACTTTTTGTTTGCTCTGGCTAATCGAAGCAGCCGCAACTGACGAACTTGCAAGACCTGCAACCGAGCCGACACCCCCAAGAGGAGCCTGACCAGTCTGCAGTTTGTAAGCATCAACTAGACTTGCCTGAGTATTCTGGTGATTCGAAAAGACACTACGGGCACCTGGATTATTGTTGATTTCTGATGCATCAAGAACTCTGAGCGTTAAGCTAATATTAGCTCTTGTAGGGTTCAGCGTAATATCGAAAGATTTTTCTTCGACATTCATGCTTACGATTCGAACTGGCACGGACCGCTTAGATCCCCACTTAAACACAATGATGGGCAACAACACTTGGTTGCCAACCATTTGCGGCTGCATCATAAGCTCCAGCATAGCTAACCCCGGATGCAAACCCAGATTCGAAGAACTCTGACTCTGGGAGGCAGACGTATCAGCGTCGATGCTGTCGAGTTCAAATGATAAATTGAAGTATTCTGATGGAGCCGTTTGCATGTCGGTTGATGTGTTGGTGGCTGCGCTGGGCATTGCTTGGTTGAAGGTGTGGATGAGTCTTTCTGGGTTGTACTGGAAAGTAAAGTAAACGTTTGTTGCAGAGATGTTTGCGTCTTTGGCGTTTGGGGCAAGCAGGATTAGGGTTCCTCGGTTGATGCTTGGTGGACTCGGCAAATGTGCATCCTACCCGGCATTTTATGTTTCTTTGGGTTCAACTACGCTGGGGTCTCTTTCCCAGCCTTCATGCTGAATAGTTATGCTTTGAATGGCAACTGCGTTTTCGCCTGCATCCAACTCGGGTAAGGCAGTGTACTCTGAGACCCAGCACCGATAAACCTTGTAAGCAATCGCAGGAACTCCTGCTTCGTTGAGCAGTACTATGTCTAGATCTTTGCGGAAGTTCTTAAGAGACATCGGCCCGCTATTCTTGTTAAAAACTAAATTTGCCCAAGCTTCAAATTCTGGGTCATGCGTTACGCCTCTCTCCAAAGTGATGGGGTCGTAGTGGGTTTTGCCTGGAGATTTCCGCTCGACGTTTGCGTCTCCGCCTTCACGGTGCGAGATGACGTCTGTAGTGCGTTTGAGTGGACTCATCTTGGAGACGCCTGCAACGATTTTGTTGTCCCATTTGATTAGGAATTTGAATTTTTTGTATGGATCAATTCGGCTTGGGTTAACATTAAACTGTGGCATATCTTTCAACCGCTCGTTTGTTTGGTACGTTGAACTTATTACGTTTGCGGAAAGTTTCGGTTAAGGATGCATATAATTGAGTAAAGATTTTGTATGCTGGCTTAATTGTTGGTTTTTTTTGGATTTGCTTTTTTAGTTTAAGCTGTGTGTTAAAGTTTTTGTCTTTGATTGTTGCTACTGGTGTGTGCAGAATGCAGTTGCAGCAGCAGCAGCAACAACAACTTCTCTTTGCCCTTCTAAGAATAGGTAGATCCAACAAACTAAGAATAATAAGATAGAAGGTTAAATGTCTCCTCAGAGGCACGCACTTAGATGTGGTGGCATAAACTAGTTATTCATTGGACTAAACGAGACTACGTTGAATTCTGCCTCTTTACGTGGGTTTTAATCTTTAGCATTTTGGCTGCAACTAGCGTTGTTCAGAATAGAGTTGGCGAGCTACCCCTAATGGTTGTCTTGTCGTTTATAATGATTCCAATCGAACTTTTAGTGATATTGATATTTCAGAAGTACAGCGCTCATACTGAAGAAATACGTGATTTGCCGACCCTTCTACAAGAAGATTTCGAAAATGAACGGCTACTGAGAAGCGGTAAAATTTTGGTTTTTTTCTACGCTGAATGGTGTCCTTTCTGCCGAGGCGCTTTTCGCAACTTAAATTCTCTTCACCCCGTTTCCTACAAGGTCTTCAAAGTAGACCTCTCAGACGAAGAAAATCCCATATGGAATTTCTTGAATATTAGTAGAATTCCAACACTAATTGCATTTGATAGTGGAAAAGAGATTTGGAGAAAAGAAGCGACCTACATGATAGGCCTAAGAAAAGCCGATTTCAAAGAAGCAGAATCGACAATGAAGGCTAAAGTGTCAGAGTAATTTTTGGTTGAATTAGGTTTTAGTAGATGCCATAGCCGCATCGACCTTTCTAAAATACAATAGTTGCAGCATCTGCAATTGGTGAACATCTCACTCAAAACTTTCCTTTCTTTGATCATTGGCGCTATGCATTTAAGAAAGTTGGATACAGCACTTTCGGAGCCACTACGTCTTGTTTTTGGCAAAGTGTTAAATCTGCAAGCGAGCCATAGGTATTTTGGGAGAGGTCTATGTTGGAAAAGTCTCCGGTGGTTTTGAAGAAAGATTTAGTAAAAATAACTCTCGCACTATTAGTTATGAGCATAATAACTTCAACGGTAACATTAGCGCCAGTAACAAACGCGCAAGGTTATCCGCATATTCCGACTTTATCACCCTCAACACCAACCCCTAAGCCTTCTCCTACTCCGACTCAATCGGCTCCTGCTTCACCTTCACCTTCCCCAACGGAATTCCCATGGAATTTTTCCACGAATGCCCCAACCAAGAGGCCAACAGTTGAGGGTGAGTTTTGGTCTCCTCTTACAATCGGCATAGTTGTAGTAGCATTAGTAGCGTTCGCAGTTCCAGCGACATTCTTTTATCTAAGACGCGGCAAGGGAAAAATGCTGCTTGAAGAAGAACAACCGATTAACCCGCAAAACTTGCCTACGGCATCAAACAGGCCTCCGGCGTCTTCCCGGTACAGTCAGTCCTCATATCAGTCCTCGTACCAAAGTAAGATGCCTGCAAAACCGACCGAAACCTCGCGGTATGGTCAACCGTCAAGTTCCAGTTATCGTTCGCAACCGTCAAGTCCAACGGTGACCTCGCGTTCCACCCAACCATCAAGTTACAGCCGACCTGCCCCTTATACGAAGATTTGCCCTCACTGCAAAAGATCCGTGAGAAACGACCAAAACATCTGTCCATACTGCGACAAAAGGCTAAGGTAAAAATCGTGGAGCGCACTGTCCCTTATTTTTTATGATGGAAAAAACCAATCCAATTTTCGTTTGATTTCTGGGTAAATGTAAAACGAACTCAACAATAATTTTTTCATTCTTCTGACTTGTCTTGCGCCACCAGGCCTTCAATGGGATCAAGCTGGAAATTTTGGTTTTTGTTTTTTAGTATTGTGGAAATCCGAATCCCGTGTTGCCGAAGCGACCGCCGAAGTTGCCGGAGTTGTTTGAGTTTTTCTCTGTGACTTCTATGTGTTCTATCACTATCACTGCACCGATAATTACTCGATGATCGACGTTTCCTGTTATGGAGACCCCAAGCGTGTCTCTTACAGTTACCCATTTCTTGTGGATAGAAGCCACCTGAACGCCGTTAACTTCCATTTGATAGTCGTGCTCAGTGAAGTTTCCATAGATACGCATGAACTCAACGCCGTCTTTTTCCACCCAGAATTCTTCCCCAATCAACTTGACAATTTTCTTTTTTATGGTTCCCAAGTTCTTCGCCAGACGCACTATGGAAAGTGAATTGGTTTCGTAGCGAGAGCACTTTTCCTTCTAAGTGCATCACCTCTAACCCGTGGGTATCGTTAACGTTGAATTTGGCTGGAACCTGAAAGAGGTTACCTTCGGCTTCCCCTATTTTTATTCCTGTTAAGTCTTCAAAGTCGTAGTGTTCTCGCAGGGAAAGTATCTTCTTTTTCATGATAAAGTCGTTTGCTTCGAGAAGATAAGTTGGTTGGCTCATGCAGTCACCACTTAAAAGAAGCCGCCTATAACTAAAAATCTTTTCTTAATTGGCTTGACCAAGGTCTTCTTCCGATTAAGGGTTAGAAGGAAAGGTTACAGGTTTTATCTTATCACCAGAAAATATAAAATCAATAAATAATATTCAAGTGGCTTGTATTTATACCCCCAATCCGTGGAAGACCTTGCCTACCAGCCCTACCTTTGCTCGCAGCTGTCGAATATTTTTCCCCGCTTCGTTTTGTTCAGGTAGTTAATCAATGAAAACTGTAGTATGCCTCCGACTGCGCTAGCGACTAGCCATGTCCAAGCTCCAAAAGTGCTGAAGGAAAAGGCATAGACGGCGGTACCAACTAGAAAAACTATGAAGCCCACGATGTTGAATTTGATGAACCGTATAATCCACTTTCTTGCTCTTTCCCTAAAACTTTCTTTGTTTATCATGCGCAAAAACTAGCTTAGGGCATATTTAAGCAATCAACCATTCAGGACAGACGGGTTAACTCTCGCGTTTACATATAAGAAAAGGTTTGTCAGGTTTTACCTTATCATCATAACACATAAAATACAAAAAATTAAAAGTGGGTTGCTTGTCTTGACCGGACCAATCGGCGACAGACCTTTGCCTTTGAAGTTACCTAATCACCGCCTGCTTCGGGCTGAGCCCTTAGTCAAAAAAAATTACGTTGTACTTGAATCTTTTTTCTTCTATGTACATTGAAGAGGCTGTGTGCTTGCGGAGATTTTCGGTTTATATCCTTGATTTAGAAGTTCTAGCGCCTCGATGTTTGTTATTCCGAATGGAAGAACATCTTTGTGAAAACTTTCAACATGCGACCGTACCACAGATATGGCTTCACATATGCTGCCCAAGATTTCAAAACTATAACCGCATGGACATTGACCTTTTAGCTTCCTTCTCAAACCCACCATCTCCTCAATAAAGATGTATATAAAACAGAAAATGAGATATTAACTTCTGTGACTGTACAAGCACAATCACAACATTATCATTTGGAAAGTTAATCCAACCGAACCAAGGCCTTCCAAAATTTGGGGCCCCACAGAGGAAAGCTTTTGAGTATTATCTTAACATCAGAACCTATAAAGAATATAAAGAAATTTTAACTTGTGTCAGCCTATGGTGTCAAATTCGTGAAAGACCTTTATTACCTAAATTATAAAAGCAAATCAAAAACCAAGACCAGAGCATGCAAATAACGAGCAGCAGAATAACTGATACGTATACTGCGGACATAAGATGACAGCTAACGCCGTACATGAAAGAGGATTCCGTGACGGACCGTAAGCTGTTTGGGCGTCTGTTTTCTTCCGACGGCAAGTTCGGCGATTTTTATCAGCGATTGACCGACACAGTTAGATACTGTTAAGGTTTTACTGCGGTTTCGACTGGTGGCGGCGGCATTGGTCTTCCGGTTTGTGCTCGGTAATCTCTTCCTAGCTGCATAGCTTCGGTTTCGCTTATTGCTTTTCTAGCCATAGGGAACATGTGGTTTTCTTCCATATCGATGTGGCGATCAAGAATGTCGTATAGGACTTGGACTTTGACTAGCCACTTTTCGTCCTCGGGAGCCGAGTTAATGTCTGTTATGACTAATCGACTAAGGTGGTGTTCCTCGTAGGCTTTAATTGCCATCATTCGGGTATCTGAAATGCGGTCGAGTCTAGGATAGAGAAGGCTCTCTTCTCCTTTTAGATGCTGGTCTAGAGCGGTTACTGTTTGGGAAAACACGTCCTTCATTACTCTGCCGCTGTTGATAATTTCCATAAGGCTTGCTTTCACTTGACGATGTTCGCTTTTAAGGATGTCATAAATGCCACCTTCGGGTGAACCCATGCCGAATGCTGTTTTCATTTTTTCCAAATTGTCACCTCCAAGGGTTGATTAAAGATACAAGTAACCTGATGAGGTTGACGGGGACGGTCTTATATGGTTTTGTGGTTGTCTGTTGATGACAGCATTTTTGTCTTTTCAATAGCATCTATTTATTGTTCAGTGGTCATTCTTCGTGTAAGCAGCCGCCTAGGCGATTTTAGTTTGGCTAAACATCAAGGATAAATAAAAACTAAAATAGGTACTTCAACTATAGAGATAGATTCCGAGCAGGAGACTCCTTTTGAAAATATTAGATTTAGGAGAACCTGGTCTTGTAGGCAGGGATTTGGAACTTGAGCAGTTAGAACGCTTTTTTGATTTAGCCAGCATTGGACAAGGAGAATCCATTTTTGTTACAGGCGAAGCAGGAAGCGGAAAAACCAAGCTCTCAACCGAGTTCTTACAGAAAATTCGAGCAAGAGAACCAACAATTCTATCCGGCTGGTGCCTCAGCAACATTGCCATACCATACTTCCCATTCATACAAGCATTCGATTTTGCATACCTATCATCGGAAGCAACCTTGGACCTACTAATAATACGAGAATGAGCGCTCTTCTCACAACTACAAAACAAGAAAGCGTCATAGAAAATATAGATGCAATTGCAGCTCAATCATGGAGAGAGATCAGTTATTTGCGGTAATTTCACAAAAACTGTCCTTGCATCAACGAAACCCCTTGTACTTTTCATTGAGGACTTGCATTGGGCTGATTCAGCATCACTCTCACTACTACATCACCTTTCAAGAATAATTTCCTCCGAACGGATCCTTATTCTAGCAACTTACCGTAGTGATGAAGTTACTGAAATGGTGGAAGACCATCTAAATCCATTAACCGATACCCTGCGTTTAATGAGCCGAGAGGATCTTTTCCGAGAAATAAAACTGCCAAGTCTAAACAAAGCTAACGTAAAAGAAGCAACCCAACTGATCGAAGCAGGCTATTAATACGGGACAGAAATGGATAACTAAAGCTTTTCAGAAAACGCAAGTAAATCACCAAAGCATATGGGTTTACGACAAAGAGCTGGGAGGGGAATTGAACCCCGCCTCTAAGTGAAGATGTCATCCTCACTCCCTTATGTTAAGAATTTTGTTCCAGTAAAAGGGTTTTTTCTTTGCCTTTCGAGTACAAAATTGCCGTTACACGGTAATATCAATTTGTTTTTGAAATCAGGCAGAATCCAAGCGCTGATTTCTAAATCCAGTTAGTGCAAGGTCTTATTAGTAACTACTGACAACTTGAGTAGCAAAATTTATAGGAGAAAAGAAAAAATGCAAAGGTTTAAAAAAGTTTTAGCTACAACAACCGTTATTTGCTTAATAACTTTGATGATTACATTGCTTTTTTCTTTGCCAGGCGTATACGCTCAGAGTGCAAATGTAAGTTACAACACAACCTACCTTTTTTGTCGGTGTAAGTGAGAAAACCATCGGCGTCGGTCAGCAACTCCTTCTAGTATATTGGACCTCAAACATTCCACCAGACATTGGCGAAATAAATAACAAAGTCTTCAGCCCAACAACCAGAGCCGGCTGGGATGGTGTCACATTAGCAATAACCAAACCAGATGGAACAAATGAAACCGTTCTTATGCCAAGAAGCCACCCCGTGGGGGGTGGCTATTACCCATACATTCCACAGCAAACTGGCACTTATTCCGTACAAGCATTCTTCCCCGCAGTATGGAAAAATTCAACCGAAAGCACAGCCCGTGCCTACTATACCTCAGCAATTAGCACGCCTGAAAAGTTCACAGTGGAAACTGAACCAGTGGGAGCATGGGAAAAGACTCCCTCTTCCCAACAGCTACTGGGAACGCCCCATAGATGCAATGAATAGGGATTGGTATGTGCTTGCGGGAAACTGGCTGGTGGAGCTGCAACGCAACCAATTGGGTATGCTGGAGGCGCAACGAGCAAGAGTTTGGCTTACAGGACAAGGACCGGAGAGTGCTCACGTAGTTTGGACAAAACCCTACTATGCTGGAGGCATTATGGACGAACGATTTGGTGACATGGGCTTTCAAACCTACCATTATGACGGAATAATATTTAGAAATCCTGTAATAATCGACGGCAGAATCTACTACGCTACACGAGTAAACGCCCACCTTGAACAAGGCTACAATGCGATTAGCCTCTATACAGGTGAAACAATAGATTACTGGAATGCAACTCCCCCAGCTTTCGGAGCCATTTATAACTATGGGTCCCCCAACCAACACGGCGGATTCCCATATCTTTGGAGAACCTCAGGCGTAACTTTGCCAGCAGGCTATACAAGCAGATCAGGCACTACTTCTTGGGAAATGATTGATGCATTCACAGGCAATAGCATAACCAAGATAGCAAACGTAAGTGCATCTGGGACCGCTGTCTACGGGAAGGACGGAAGCATCCTTCGCTATAACCTCGTTAACTCAGGAACTCCTGCTTCACCCGCATATTGGCTGCAGGTGTGGAACACATCAGCTATAC
>CAWDAV010000012.1:0-41964 GCA_963800365.1 Candidatus Bathyarchaeota archaeon
ACTTCCGCCAACACGTCTCTGCCGAAGGCTGGCAAGAAGAAGCCTACACACAACTAGATTTCAGCGAAGCCCCCATTTCCCCGTGCGCTTGGCCCATGGGCTGCGGTCCCTTGATTGCAGTTCCACTTGGTGACCGCCAAATTTTCCTCCAAGTTTGGCAGGTGCGAGTGGGAAGGGTGAACCTTTATTTGCTCGACACAAACATCAGCGACAATCGCGGACAGCAGGACAGGGGGGCTCTCCGTAAGACTTCGTACGCCTCTGACGGAACAGGGTAGCGCTTCGTCAGCTTATCGTGTTAGGCATAGGTGGAGTGCGAACTCTTAGGGCGCTGCGTATAGAGCCAAGTGTGTGGACTGCAAACCAAGACCACACAGCGTTTCTAATGCTGGAGCGGCGAGAAGAGAAGAAAGAGTGTAAAGGATTTATATTTTAATCTTAAGTTTTAAAAAAAGTGCTGAAAAACTCTCCGTTTTTACTGATTCGCGCGTTTGTCCCTGCGGGGCAACACAATTTCCCATACCGACTTATGCATTGTTACGCCCAAAACTTTTGGGAAACCTATAGAGAATTGCACTGATAAAGCTTTTTTAAAATGGGAAGATTACGCGGGATTTAGGTCAAGAAAAATTTAATTTTAACAGCGTTTGCCTTAAGGTTGGCATGTCAAGCCTACGTGGTAAATAAACTGCATGGTTCAGTCGCAGCAAAATGGGCAATGCGCTTCATGACCGGAAAAGCCCTTCAGTTGAAATTCCAATTTTAAGCATAACTGACGGTTGTGCATTCACCAAGTTGGGGTGCCGGTAGTAATCTCTCAACTTTAAAAAAACATTTAATTAAAGATGAAGCATTGCCAAATGAGAATCAAGAAAGTTCTGGAAATGTGACGTGACATCTCAGATGAACAGTTTTGGGGGGTGCATCAATTAATGAAGATAGGCTTATTTGTTCTATTCAAGATCGTGCCCAACTGACGTTTAGTCAGAGATGGGATTTCTATGAAACAGGTGACTTGGGAATGGGCGCTTTACTTACCCGTATGCGTTAACTATTGCTTTTACCCGTCGATTTACCCATACAAGCGTCCTAATTTGATTTTATCTGATAGTGAACGGCTCAAGAAGATAGTTACTGATCCTTTACGTCCAGTGCAAATAATTTTTGGGGGAAAATCCCATCCGGCGCATTACGCTTCGAAGAACTTTGAAAAGCGTTTACAATGGTGGCTTTAGAGAAGCGGTTTCAGGGAAGAATAGTGTTCGTTGAAGATTATGACATGAACTTGGCCAGAGATTTAGTTCGAGGCGTTGATGTTTGGCTAAACACTCCAAGACGTTTGCAGGAAGCATGTGGAACAAGCGGCATGAAAGCTTCAATGAATGGAGTTATTAATTTAAGTGTTCGTGACGGATGGTGGGATGAAGCCTACAACGGCATTAACGGTTGGGCAATTGACAGCTTTAGAGGTGGAAATCCAGACGAAGAAGACAAGGCTGATGCTGAAGCACTATATAGTCTACTGGAAAATAATATAGTTCCTCTATTTTATGACCGCGACCGCAAAGGAGTGCCGCACGGCTGGATTAAGTCGCCAAAGAAGCGATCAAAACGGTTAACCCTGTTTTTAATGCTTGCCGAATGATGAAAGAATATGTTGAGCGAATGTACATACCGGCGATTTTACCTGAGGGTTCTATTTCTAACCCATTAATTGAAAAGGAGAAATTTTGATGAGTGAAAAAATAAAAATAGATAACATCAGCCTCAACTTGGAAGACACCATAATAGTTTTTGTTAGAAGCGATGAGATTGTTGCTGATATAAACTCGAAAGGCTGCGAGTTGTTAGAGTCCTCAAAAGAAGAGGTTTTGGGCAAGAACTGGTTCGACGTTTTTATCCCTCAAACCATACGCGAGGAGATGAGAATTGCTTTTCACCAATTGCTGGACGGAACTTCCCGAAGAGGGCACATTGAGAGACAAGCTTTGACAAAAAGTGGTCAAGAACGAATGATTAGTTGGCTTAACATACCTGTCAAAGATGAAAAAGGCAAGTTTATAGGCGCAATATTTTCTGGGCATGACATAACTGACCGCAAACTATTCGAAGAAAAGTACATCCGATTAGCTTCATTTCCAGCTTTTGACCCAAACCCCATCGTTGAAGTTGATTTTGACGGAAAAATAACTTATACTAATCCAGCCGCAAAAAAAGTCTTTCCCAACCTCGAAAAAAAAGGTCTATACCAGCCGTTCTTCTCGGATTGGGAAACTGTTTCCTGCGTTTTTAAAGATAAAATCGCCGCTGAATCTTCATTTGGAAGAGAACTAAACCTTGATGGCGACTGGTATCTACAGCAATTCTCATACATGCCCATAGGACCTAGAATCAGAATCTATGTTGTTAACATTGATGAGAAAAAACAGGCGGAAGAAGCACTGAAAATGAGCGAAGAAAAATACCGTTCGCTATTTGAGAACTTGATTAATGGCTATGCCTACTGCAAGATGATTTATGACGAAAAAGGTGCGCCTGCAGATTTTATGTACTTGGAAATCAATGCGGCTTTTGAGCAACTAACCGGTTTGAAACGTGAAGCGGTAGTTAACAGAAAGGTTTCTGAGGCTATTCCAGGGACAAAAGAAGCTAACCCCGAAATATTTGAAATATACGGCCGAGTCGCCAAGACTGGCAAAGCTGAGCGCTTTGAACTTTTCTTTAAGCCGCTAAACGCTTGGTTGAATATTTCTGTATATGGTCCAAAAAAAGACTATTTCGTCGCAATTTTTGAAAACATCACTAAGCGCAAGGAGCTCGAGCAAGAATTGAACAGCTACAATCAGAGGCTTGAGGAGGTTGTGGCTAAACGCACAGCAGAGTATGCTCAGGCAAACCAGAGACTGACCAAAGAAATTATGGAACGCAAAAAAATTGAAGATGGATTGACTTTTAGGGCGATAATTTTAGATAATTTAACTGAAGCTATCTTTTTGGCGAATTTGCGGGGAGAATTTGTATATGCAAACCTTGCAGCTTGTGAATTATTCGGTTACCCCTGCGACGAATTCTTGAACTTGAACCTTTGGGGAATTCTACAAATTCCCGAAGAGGAAAAGAAAGAGTTAATGGATAAAATTCTAAAAGCTGAGCAAATCGATTTCCACACTGTTCAAGTTGCGAAAAACGAGAAAGTTCCGATTCATTTGCGTATGAGTTTAGTGAAGACGGCTCATGGAAAGCTGATAATCAGCGTAGTGCACAAGGTTAAGGGGGCAATAAAGACTTGAGAAAACCCCAAGTTGAAGTTTAAGTAAAATCTTATTTGCTGCTATGCATAGCTTGTAGAAGGCGATCTGAATGAGTGATAAGGAGCTTAAAGTAAACAAAATCAAAGACGGCACAGTAATCGATCACATCCGCGGTGGATACGCTTTAGACGTAGTGAAGATTTTAGGCATAACTGGCAAAGAAAAAAAAGTCATGACCATCGCCATCAATGTTCCCAGCAGACGCTTCGGAGTCAAAGACATCGTAAAAATCGAGGGAAAAGCCCTTAACTCACAGGAAGTTAACAGGATTGCTCTTGTTGCTCCACACGCATCGATAAACTTCGTTCGCAACTATGTAGTGGTTGAAAAATTGGTGGTTAAACTGCCTAAAACCATAGAAGGCATCGTTAAATGTGCTAACCCCTGTTGCATAAGTAACAGCAACGAACCAGTTGTCTCGAAATTCTACGTTAAAAATGAAGAACCATTGTTGCTTAAATGCCACTACTGTGGAGTCACAATCGAGCAGGCAGATGTTTTGGCGCAACTCTAAGGTAACCGTTCCCGAGCCAACAAAAACAATGCTTCAAAATCTTTCCGATCCAACATTTTTCCCTTGCCTATTCCTGGGCACTCAAATGTGAAATTGAAAACATGCTGATCTTTGTCTTGGTCAAATTTTAATTCAAAAGGATAAAACCTGCAGATTAGGGGTCTTAATGTGTAGATGCTGCATTGGTTATCTTTTAAGAAGCAGCATTTGCCTTCACTGTTCTTTTTCATTTCATAACAATAAGGGTTTTTGTCGTCGATTTGCTCGGTGAAGGCTTCTTTAGATAAACAAGTCTCAGTTGATATGTCGTTTGTTTCCGTCTCTAAAAGCAGGATATGCCTTGTTTTTTCTTTGGTGTCCCCGCAACATAAACCGCATCTGCTACATTCGAAAACCACATTAGTTGGGCAAGTAAAGTCCACTTTTGTTCAACAAACATTATTCTTTGTTTTGCCATAAAAACGTTGGTTACAAACTTTTGTTTTCTTCAGACTTTTTTGCACGATGCCCTTCGCCATACTGGAAGGGTCTGCCCAAGTTTTTCTCCAATTTCTTCTTGAATACTTCATCCATATTCATGTTTGGACATGCTAACCGGCCAGCATCTAAAACATAGAATATAACGTCGATTAGTTCTTCAGCGATTTTTTCTTCAGGCAATCCCTTCTTCCATGCGTCGCTGGCTTCCCCGAGCTCTATGAAGGCGAAAAGCAGTTTCTTTGGAATATCCTCGGGTTTATTGTAGAATCCTTTTGCAATGACTAAGGCTTCGATCTCTTTTTTCATTTCTTCAAGTTGCAACCCGTTTTTCCCCTCGATTTACAAAAACAATGATTAGGAAATATAAAAGGAGTGGCTGATGTTTGAATTTAAAAATTATTCATGGTCTTGTATGTTAGCAATTAAAAATTTGCCAATCATTTACTTCTCAGAAACTAAAAAAATTAACTCTCCTCTAAAATTCTGTGGCGTACTTGAAGACGGTGCCGCATGAATCGCAGGTAAAGCGTGCGACACAAAAAACAGAGTTCTCCAGTTTCTTGTCTGGTTTAATCAACTGTTTTCCGCATTTTGGACAATTAGCTCCATTGAATGATATCACGAAATCAACTTGATGTTAAAGTCGGAAATACTATATGAAACGTTGTTGTCTCAAACATGAACAACATCTATCATTTGTGTTCGTTAGCTTGTGGTTGGTTTTAGGCTACAACAAATTCTTATTTTCTGTCAAATCATTAGTTACTTGACGAGAAATGTCGTGTCGTTTGGTAGATAAACCAGAAGCCGACTTAAGGTTCTGTTTTCCAGTTATGCACTATGGGGCTTAGGCTCCCAAATGTGTATCTCTGGGCATTCCTTAACGGCGCTGGAATCTCCCAAACGGCACCTGCAAAAATTAGCGCTTTTTTATTTTATTGCCTTAAGCGTAACTGTTGATAAGTTGTCTTCTTGAAGATAACGGTTGGCTGCTTCCATTATGTCTTCACTTGAAACGGCCTTTATTTTTCCGATGTAGTTCACCAATGCGGTTTCGGTTCTGAATTGCATTTCCATGTAAGCGAGAATCTCTGAGCATTCATGCGGATTATCCATTCCACGAAGAACCTCCGCCATAATCAGGTTTTTGTTTCTCTCAAGCTCCTCTCTTGGTACTCTATCGGTTCTTAACTTGGATAATTCTTTAAGAATCAATTCAGAAGCTTTTCCCAGCTTTTTATTTTTCACTGCACAGCTAATACTGAAATACCCAAAATCCACGCCCTTATTATGATCACAACTAACATCATAAGTTAAAGCGTTTTTTTCTCGAAGTTCCACAAATAAACGTGAACTAGTCCCTCCACTAAGCAGTGCACTCATCAAATCCAATTTGGGCGAATCTTGATGAGTAGAACAAGCTGTCCTAGCTCCAATGCTCAAGTATGATTGGGCGATTCCAGGTTTTTTCTCAACCACCAGCGATTCAGGTTTCGCTGTTTCGCAAGGAACCATCTTTCTTGGAAAAGTCTGCTCATTTGCTCTGTTCTTGAAATTTTCAAGAACGCCCTCCAACGATTTTTCTGTGAAATTACCCGTCAAAATCAATACCATATTTTGGGGAATGTAGTTGGTTCTATGAGCTTGTTCTAATCGGTTTAAAGTTAGTTTCTCCACGGTTTTTGGAAATCCGCCGACTGGCCGTTTTAAAGGGTGATTTTTGAACAAGGTCTTCAGAAGCAATTCTTCAATTCTTTCTGACGGGTCATCTAAGGCTTCAGATAGTTCATTGAGAATTATTTTTCGTTCTTTCTTGAAATTTTCTTCTTCAAACTTCGTATTAAAGAGCAACTCGGAGATGACGGTTGAAGCTTCAGTTAATTTCTCAGGTAAAATATCCATCGTTGTCATCATGTGTTCGTGGTCTGTATAGAAATCTAAAATTCCGCCTGAATCCTCAATGCTTCGAGATAGTTGAATGCGCTTTGGTGACCCCCCCGCAAGCATGTGCTCTATGAAATGGGCAACTCCAGCGTTTTCCTCTGGTTCTTGGTTTGAACCAAACCCAACTGAAACGGCTAACTGTGTGGTGTTCGCCGTTTCTCGGGGAAATATCAGCACTGTTAACCCGTTCGGAAGGATTTTCCTGCGCCAAAACATGGCAGATGTCATATCCAAAATCAAACAGGCGCTTCTAAAAAAGATTGGCGAACAAACAGCCGATTTACCCCTGCTTTAAATTAAGAAGGCCGAGGGGGTAATTTTAGGAGAAAAGTGGGTAAATGTCTAGTAAACCCAACTGCCCAACCCCTCAACCCCAACCGCTATTTCAGTCGACTTAGCATAAAAAACTTTGCACAATCAAGCAAATTGATATATAAATAGCCTTACAAAACAGCGTTTTAATGCTACTTATAGCTAGTTTTGTGCTTTTTCCATATGAAAGTGATGCAGGAACCGGTGGACAATTGGGGCGGCAAAAATGCCGATTGCCACTAACTCGATTAACCCGCAGTATAGTGCGTATACTCCAGCAAATATTTTTCCTGAATCTGTATGAAGAATGTTAACTGGTCCCATTCCACCCATTAACATGGCAGCGTTCAAAAACGAATCAACCCACTTGTAGCCTTCAAGCATGTGGTAACCAACCATGCCTATTGCCAGTGAACCGAGCACAAGGCTCAGTGATATCAACGCGTACCTGGCTAATCTTTTGAGAAATAGGCGTCTTGGCAAAAGTTTTTCGTGGCGATGCTCAAACATTTCAGTTTACCCTTAAGCTTAAACGCTAACTCTTAGCTTGTATGCGCCTTTATACTTTTTCAAAGGACAAAATCGCATAAACCCAAACAAACATTTTAATCTCCAATCATTATTTCAAAGAGCGATTGAAATGGCCAGAGTAAAATGTAAAAAATGCAGCGCTGTCTTTGAACAAGGACTTGGCGGAGCAGCATTGGCGCCCCATATTGGTCCATTACATTATGTTAAATGCCCTGCATGCCGAAAAAGAAGCTGGCTCAACGTTTACTCTTCAGTCAAAGACCCACTAACTTGGCCTCCAGAAGAAGCAAAACAGCAACAAGTTGCGGCGCCAGAACTAACTGAGGAAGAATTGGAGAAAAAAAGGATCGAAGAATCCAAATACGAAAAACGCTAATATCATAAATCCTTGAAAGTGCCAAGTATGATTGAAACCCAAAACCTAACCCGAAAATTCGGCAATCTAACCGCCGTGGACAACGTCACTTTTCACGTTGATGATGGTGAGGTTTTTGGTTTTCTTGGACCCAACGGCGCAGGAAAAACTACAACCGTGCGTATGCTCTGCTGTTTAATCGGCAAAACCAGTGGCGAAGCAAAAATAGGCGACTACTCAATTGATTCAGAAAGCAACTGCCTAAAAATCCGAAAAATGGTAGGTTTTCTACCAGAGAACGTCGGTTTATACGACAGCTTAAGTGCGTATAGGAATCTTGATTTTTATGGACAACTCTACGAAGTCCCGGAACAAAAACGCAAAGAAAACATTGAACATCTCTTAAAGTTACTTGGAATTTGGGAACGCCGCGAAGACGCTGCGGGCACCTTCAGCAAGGGTATGAAACAGAAACTTGCAATCGCCCGTGCATTAATCCATGACCCGCAACTACTCTTTTTGGATGAACCTACAGCGAACCTAGATCCTGAAGCCTCCAAAACAGTGAGAGACTTTGTCATTGAGCTTAAGAAAGAAAAGCGAACAATTTTCATTAACACCCACAATTTGGATGAAGCTGAACGCCTCTGTGACAGAATAGCAATCCTAAAAACAAAACTTGTAGTTGTTGATTCACCCAAAAACTTGGAGCGCAGCCTGTATAATCGAAAAACTATTGTGCATTTAGGCAGCGTTACAGGCGCGGTTTCGGCTGAAGTGGAAAAATTGAGTTTTGTCAAGAACCTGCGCGTAAGCGATAACAAGTTAATTCTTGATATTGATAATCCTGAAAGAGACAACCCTGAAGTTGTCCGAGCCATAGTGGCGGCAGGCGGCGACGTCCAGTACGTTACTGAGTTGCGTTCGACGCTTGAGGATGTTTACTTAAAACTCATCAGGGAGGCTTCTAACAAATGAGGCTTTGGAAATCGTGGATTGTAACAAAAAAAGACCTTAGCGTCTTTAAGAAAAACAGGTATATCCTCTACTCGCTGGTGGCTTTGCCCCTAATTTTAGGGGTAGTGTTGCCTATAATTTTCATATTTGCTCTACAAGCCCAAGCAACAGCACTAACCAAACCGCAGCTTGTAGAGTCCGCCCAGGCTATAACGAATTTGGGTTCCACGTATTTTGTCATCATACCAGCAGCGTTGGCATCAATTATTGGCTCGTACAGTTTTGTTGGGGAAAAAATTGAACGCAGCCTCGAACCTCTGCTGGCTACTCCTACAACCGACGGCGAATTGCTTTTAGGCAAAAGCTTAGCTGCATTCATTCCATGCATGGGCGTAACCTACTTGGGCATAGCGATATTTACAGGCATAATAGACGGCTGGTCCTTTACCACGTTGGGCACGTTTCTAATTCCAAACGTTTACTGGGCAATTATAATCGGCATTATGGCGCCGCTTGTATGCGTCTTAAGTGTCGAAGCCAACGTAATCATATCTTCCAGAGTCAACGACGTAAGGGCAGCCCAGCAACTTGGCAGCCTAGTAGTTTTGCCGCTGATTTTGCTGGTGGTTTTCGCATCAACAGGAAGCACCATAATATCAAAAGAGCTCCTTGCCTTAATCACCTCGGCAGCATTAGCCGTTGCAACCGTCGCCCTATTTTACCTAAGCAAAATCACGTTCCAGCGAGAAGAAATCCTAACTAAATGGAAATAGCCCCGTTTTTTGGGTTAAAATCCACGATTTTTTTAGAAATCCCTTCAAGAGCCATATATTTCTGTTGTAACGGCTTACTTCGCTGGAGGCGATTATTGCGACCTCTGAATTTCAAATCCGAAAAACTCCAATATCTATTGCATCAAACTAAGCCTATCGCTAAACTTTTTTTCTTTTGTCATAGACAACTTGTGCTGGACATACAAGAGTAAACAGCTAGAAAGCAGAGTTGTTTAGGAAACGGAATCCCCAAAACGCCTATAAGCGATGGCATCTCACTCTATCGGAACAAAATTGAGGCGGATTCAAATCCACGGAAGCAAAACAGAATCATGAACAAAATGCTCAAACAAAGCTCAGCGCCGAGGAACTTCTGAGTCTTCCGACAAACGAGCTTCTGTCTCGATTGAACACTTCTCCAAATGGACTTAGTTCTCAAGAAGCAGAAGAACGCCTCGAAATTTATGGTCGAAACGAATTCGCCAAAAAAAAGAAACGGGCTGCCATCTTTAACTTTCTTTCACGCTTCAAGAGTCCACTAGTAATAATATTAATGATTGCTGGCGCGGTTTCTGCTGCCCTTGGATCATATCCCAGCGTAATAGTAATCTACACAATGGTTTTCCTTAGCGTGTCGTTAGCGTATTATCAAGAAAACAACGCTTCGAAAGCAGCCGAGTTGTTAAGAGAAAAAGTTGCCACATTAGCAACAGTTCTAAGGGACAAAAATAAGCAAGAAATTAAGCTTCCAATTATCGTTCCAGGCGACATAATCTATCTTTCAGCGGGCGACATTACACCCGCCGACGCACGAATCATCGAAGCAAAAGACCTTTTCGTTAACCAGTCTGCATTAACTGGCGAATCGTTTCCAGTAGAGAAAACCTCTGCACCCGTAAAAAATAAGGGTGCTTCGATAACTGAATGGAATAACTATCTTTTCATGGGTACTTCAATAGTTAGTGGTAGCGCGTCAGCTGTGGTTGTGAGGACAGGCGGATTTACTGAATACGGGAAAATTGCCGCCAAACTCGTCGAGAAAGCGCCGGAAACGGAATTTGAACGTGGAACCAAGCAATTCGGTTTTCTAATAATGCAAGTTACCTTTTTACTGGTAATTTTCGTTTTCATGATAAACGCTCTTCTTCATCCTGATGCAAATGGCATATTGCAAGCTTTGCTATTTGCCGTTGCTCTCGCAGTGGGTTTAACGCCTGAACTTCTCCCTATGATAATTACCATCAACTTATCCAAAGGTGCTCAGCGAATGTCTAAGAAAGGCGTGATCGTTAAGCGTTTATCATCGATTGAAACCTTCGGAAGCATGAACGTTCTATGCACTGATAAGACTGGAACGCTCACGGAAAATCAAATTAAACTTCTACTTCACATAGATATGGAAGGCAAAGAAGAAGAAAAAGTCCTTCTCTACTCATTTCTAAATAGTCGTCTCCAAACTGGACTAAAAAGCCCCCTTGATGAAGCCATTCTAAAACATCAAGAAATTGACATAACCAACTTCCAAAAAATTGATGAAGTCCCCTTTGACTTTGTCAGACGGCGTGTCTCAGTTGTGGTTGAAAATGAAAAGCAAAGATTCTTCATAGCCAAAGGTGCACCCGAAGAAATACTCAAAGTATGCGCCTACTATGAAGTGGACGACTTAATTTCCGATATCTCTGAAGAAATTCGTAGAAAGATTGAACAGAAATATTTTGACTTAAGCGCTGAAGGCTTAAGAGTTTTAGGAGTTGCAAGTAAAAAACTAAGAGAAGAAAAAGCGGTTTACTCCATAAACGACGAATGCGACATGACTTTTTTAGGCTTCGTCGCTTTCCTCGATCCACCCAAAGAAACAGCCAAACAATCTATTGAGATGCTTAGCAAAGCAAACGTAGAACTAAAAATCCTCACTGGCGATAACGAACTTGTTACAAGGAAAGTCTGCAGTGAGCTGGGCTTTGAAGTAAAAGGTGTAGTTTTAGGAAACGAGATTTCACTGATGACTAATGAAGCCTTATCAGCAGTCGTGGAAGATGCCAATGTCTTTGCAAGAGTAACCCCTGCCCAAAAAGACCGAATAATAAATGTCTTGAAAACCAACGGGCATGTTGTCGGTTTTATGGGCGATGGCATTAATGATGCACCCTCTATAAAGACCTCAGATGTGGGCATATCTGTTAGCAACGCAGTTGACGTGGCAAGAGAATCTGCTGACATTATCTTGTTGAAGAATGATTTGACCGTTTTAGGTGAAGGTGTGTTGGAAGGCAGAAAAACCTTCGGCAACACAATGAAATACATTATGATGGGTGTAAGTTCAAACTTTGGAAACATGTTCAGTGCGGCTGGGGGGTCAATATTCTTAGCGTTCTTGCCAATGTTGCCCATTCAAATCCTGCTGAACAATCTCCTCTACGATACGTCACAAACAGTGATGACAACCGACAACGTCGATCCTGAGTACATTATGAGGCCAAAACGGTGGGACATTTCCTTCATTAGGAAGTTTATGGTGACTATTGGTCCTGTTAGTTCTCTGTTTGACTTTGTGACCTTTTTCACTATGATTTTTATTTTTGGTATTCCTTTTGGTCTTTCAGCTGCAGGTGTTCCATTAGCAACCCCATTCCAGCAGGGACAATTCCAGACGGCCTGGTTTATCGAGTCACTCTGCTCGCAAACGCTCGTTGTCCTCATAATAAGGACCAGGAAGGTGCCCTTCTATAAGAGTAAACCAAGCAAATATCTCGTGATGATGCTCTTAGCAGTTATTAGCTTTGCCATAATAGTGCCGTATACTCCGTTAGGAGCATTCTTCGGGTTTGTGCCGCCGCCGCCAGCATTCTACTTAGCGTTAGCGGGGATTTTAGTAGCTTACGCAGTACTAGCTGAAACCGTGAAAAAATGGTTCTATAAGCGCAATGCTAATCTTTTAGAGCAGGTGAGAGTTGTTAAAGTAAAGACGGTTTTCTCGGATCGGTCAGTTCGATTTATGCAAGATATGATTGCAATGATTAGTCTTCTGCCTGCCGAAGAATTCACAATCGAAGGGTTAACGGATGACTTGAACAGCGCAATTAATTACCCAATAAATCAAAACCAGCTAGCTCGAAACCTTCAATACCTCAGGCGTTCTGGATTAATCAATGTTGATTGGCACCAACGAACTATAAAACGTGAAAAAGCACTCAAAGATTATGTCGTAAAAGACATAGTTAGCAGTCCACAGTGGGCTACTTTAAGTGAGGACTGGCGCAAAATAAATGCAGTGATTCTTAACAAGCGGGGAAAAGTTAACGCTGAATATCAACCTTTGCTGACGAAGCAATAGGAAAACTGTATGGTAACTTATTTCTTAAGTGTTTGCTAAGTCGAGAAGTGTTTTAAGCGAAGCCAACCTGACAAAAAAGCGCTCACTTTGTGAACCGCATTTAACAAGCAAGTAAATCAGTGTTCTCAAAAAATGTTATTTATAGTAAAACATTAAGCAGAAGGCGGTTAGAAAATCATGAATAACACAAATATCTGCTGGGAATGCAAGCATAGTAAGTTGAAACTCAAGATACTTGTGCCCCGAAACATTACAATCAGAGAATACATTAACAAAACAGGCAATTTCCAATCAGACATAGTGGCCATCAGCAAGGAAAAACAGGGCCAATACAACATTTGGTTCCGCTCAGAAGGAGCCCTACGACTTCTTAGTTTTAAGATGTTGCATATCTGTAAAATAAAACATGGACAGAAAAAAACCGAATGCGTGAGAATATGCGAAAGCTATGAGGAAAACAACGATCAGACAACAATCAGCGACATGGTGTTCGGTAAAAACGTTAATTTTCAAGGCAGCGAAAAATAACTTTTAAAACAAATCTCTTTGTGAACAAAAATTGGAAGGGGTTTATGAAGAATCGGCGAGGTCTTTCAGTTGTTTTTTGGTTAACCCCACGCCTGGTATGGCATCAAGTCTTTTTTCTACTTCCCCTTTTCTAAACAACAGCACCGTTGGGTAGTATTCTATAGCGTATTTTTCGCAGACATCAGGCTTGTCATCGATTATTACGCTGATGCATTGTTGCGGGTTGTTTTTCGCGTATTCTTGGAAAATCGGCAAAAACCGTTGTGAATGCGGACACCATGTCGCATAGAATAGTACAATTGCTTTTTCCTTAGATTTTAATACGTCATCAATGCTGCTTTTGGCGGTTGGTTTTTCGTGGATTTTACCTTTGCTCATCTTCAATCACCTCTTGGTCTTCTTCAGGATAATGACTGCTATCACAAAAAGGCTTGTTAGTGGATTTTCCACATCGACACAAAGTCACTCGGTTCCTAACCTCATAAAGTTTACCATCTGACGAATAAACGGGGATTCCTCCTCGAACCCAAATTGGGCCATCAACACCCTTGGCGGGATCTTCAATTAAACCAATCGATTTCTCAAGCGACGGCTCAATATCTTTGCCAGATTGTTTATCTTTGACAACCAACCGCCCAGAAGGGCAGTCGCAAGCATTTCGAGTTGCGTTTTCTTTTAGTTTGGGATCGTCTGACCTTGGAATTTGTTGCCAGATATCGCCTCCACGATGGCAAAACCGGGCGGAAGCGCACAGAATCTCGGCGTCTTTGAGTGTTAATTCGGGGCCTTCAATTGTCTTTGCCATTTTTTCAAAAGAGTCATTGTCGCTTGTTTCGGTGCCATCAAAATTTACTTTTACATGTGTTCCATCACAGAAAGGCTTGTTACTGGTTTGTCCACATCGACATAAAGTGTAAGTCGGTGAGGTCTCGAGTTCTTCCCCCATTAGCCAGTCTACTGGAATTCCGGAGCTTTGGTCGCATTGAATCGTCATCTTTCTTAAAGGCACACCCCCGGAAACTAAGTACGGACCATTTTTGAGAACGCGGATCTTGATGTTGTCATCTTTTGAGGTTTCTTTATTATCCAATTGGGTCATCTCTTAAATTTGAACCTTTAAAATCAACTGATGAATTACTACTTCCAAAGAATTGGCTCCAATTAGTTAAATTTTTTGTATTCCTTACTGTCTTGAAATAAATTCTTTAATAACATATTCTCTAAAGAGAAGTAAGCTTGTTACTGCTCAGTGGCAACCACATAGTAATATAAAACAAAAAGCAGTCTTTGTATTTGTTTAATGAACCAAAAACTTTTGGAGGCGTAGGTTTGATTCAATTTTCTTTTCAAAGTATTTTGCGATTAATAAGAATCGTGGCGGCTATTCAGGTCTTCAACTTGGCCATGGGTTACTTGGTATGGGTCGCCTATGATTATTCAATCTCGGGTTGGACCATTGCCGCATTATCTGTTGGCGCAACATTTTTGATGTTGGCAATCAAGAAAGCCCAAGAAAACAATGAAAACCAATCATTCACAAATTAAATACAATGTAAATTATTGGCTCTTGTGATTGCAGATTCACATTACTTGTGATAGGGTCAAGTTTTTATAAGTTTTGAAAACAATTTGATATTCGTTCATTCGTTGAGTGAATACCCGAAATTGGTTATCTGAGCTTACTTTGTAGTATCATCTAAAAAAATTATAAAGCCGTAAAGAGAAGAATTTGGTGCGATTGAATCGCTTATTAATCAACTTGCAGTTATGGCTCGTTTAGCTTAACAAAAGAAGAGCTGGAATGATTGGATATTACAGATAATTTACTTGCTCTTGTAAAAGCAAGGATTAATGCCATCTATGCGCATATTTAGAAAGCCTAATACCTTGGTTAAAGTGGGTGTTTCTGAATGACTTATAAGTATAAGCGTGTTATAATCGTATGATACTCATGGACCCACAATGCGAAGTAATCGGCAAATATGTGCTGCCAATCTTTAGATCGATGCTTGCAAAAGAACTCGTGCAAAAATACCACCTATCCCAAACAGACGCAGCTAAAAAACTAGGCACCACCCAAGCCGCCGTGAGCCAATATCTAAGTTCCAAACGCGCCTACAAAGGCACCGACCAAGTTAAGCAGTACTTGCCCCAAATCCACGTTATGGCTTCTGAAACTGCCCAAAAACTGGTGAGTGAAAAAATTGCCGCTAAAGATGTTACTTTCGATTTTTGTAGGCTTTGCGCAACTTTTTGCACCAAAGATTCGGTAAAAACTGGCGTTTTAAACCCCGATTACTACATTTAAGCTCTTTTGTTATATAGCGATTGTTAGCTATAATCAAATCTGAAGTATGTTTTGGGTTTTTTATTAACTTAGAACAAGACGATTTCAAGCTTAAAATAACTATCAAGTTGGCATTTGTGGCTACATATTGTAACAACAATATCTTATATTTTTGAGACAGGTTACCCATTGGTAGGAATGCAAGGGATAGCCAACAAAAGTTGAGCGAATCCGGCTGCTAGACACGAAGAAGACCGTTGCCCACCTGCCTTTTAGGTCTCTCTATTTAGCACGTGGCTTGGTTCGCTTAACTCTTCCTTTTTGGCTCAAGAAATTAAAGTCTGCTTAAAAAAATTACACATTTTAAAAATTTAGCCCAGTTACTATAAATTCTAAAGTTTCACGTATTTCTCTAATAGGTTAGGTAAGTATTGATAAAAAATCCTCACCACAGATTTACAAAATAAGCGTATGGTTCGTTATTTTGACAATAGAAAAAGCCCGACTTCCCCAAATAGATTAGGCAAAAACCGAACCTTCCGGTTGTTGGAAATAAACGCTGCTTCTTTAACTGTTATTTTGCTTTTTAAGCAGTATTCTTTGAAGTCAGCTATGCTTAAAAAATGCAAATTGGGTGTGTCGTACCACTCGTAAGGCAATGAAGGGGTAACGGGGACTTTTCCCCGAAAGAAGATTTGGAAGCGGTCGGTGATGTAGCAGAAGTTTGGGAAGCCAACGATGACTTTTTTTCCGACCCGCAAAGCTTCTCGTATCGCAAAGTCGGGTTTCTTTACCTGTTGCAAAGTTTGGTTTAAGATAACATAATCTACGCTTTTGTCGGCGAATTCGGTTAAGCCGGTGTCGATGTCTTGTTGGAACACGCTTAAGCCTGCTGTAACACAGTTATGGATGGCTTGTTCATTGAGTTCAACGCCTTGCGCATGGACCTGCTTAATCTTAATTAGGAGGGCGAGTAGTTCGCCGTCGCCGCAGCCCAGATCCAACACTGATGTTCCATTGCCAATCCAACCTGAAATGACTTTGTGTTCTAAGGTGTGAGTTTGTTTGGTCATGAGTGATCGCTGCCTCCGCCCTCTGCAGCCTTCAGGAAGCCCCCGATAAGCTTCCCTTCCTGCTCAGTCTCCAACAAAAAAGAATCATGCCCGTAAGTGCTGGTTATTTCGCAGTAGCTTGCCTCTACGCCTGCAAGTTTACAGGCTTTTACGATTTCTTGGCTTTGGTAGGCTGGGTAGAGCCAATCCGATTTGAAAGCTAACACCAGAACTTTTGCCCTCAAACCCTCAAAGACGTCGCCTAAACTGTGACCGTTTAGAAGGTTGAAATTGTCGATAGCTTTGGTTAGGTAGAGGTAGCTGTTGGCGTCGAATCGTTTGACAAAGTTGTCTCCTCGGTAGCGAAGGTACCCTTCAACTTCGTAGTCCGCGCTGAATTTGAAGGGTTCCTTGTCAGCTCGGGTTTTTCTGCCAAATTTCTCTGTCATAGATGTGTCACTCATGTATGTTATGTGCCCAATCATCCTAGCCACAGCTAACCCTTTCGCAGGCGGAGCATGGTTGTAGTAGTCGCCCTTTCTCCAGTCAGGATCAGACATCACCGCTTGCCGACCAACCTCGTTGAAAGCTATTTGCTGAGGGGTATGCTTAAGAGTGGTTGCTATAGGAATGGCAGAGCGTATTTTGTCTGGGTACGCCACCATCCACTGCAAAACCTGCATGCCGCCCATCGAGCCGCCGACTACAGCTAAAAGTTTCTTCACACCCAAATGATCTATGAGGTTTTTTTGTGCTTCAACCATGTCGCCAATGCTGACTAATGGAAAACTAAGACCGTAGGGTTTGTCCGTCTTCGGGTTGATTGAAGATGGACCAGTTGAACCTTTGCAGCCGCCGATAACGTTGCTGCATATGACAAAGTACTTGTCTATATCAATGCCCTTACCTTGACCGATGAGGGTCTCCCACCAGCCGTCGGGTCCTGACACATGTGCATCGCCGCTGAGTGCATGGAGAATTAGAATTGCGTTAGATTTTTGTGTATTAAGCTTTCCGTATGTTTCGTAGGCAAGCGTTATTGGACCTAGTTTTTCACCCGATTCCAACGTTAACTCGTCCGGGAGACAGGCGAAAGTGAAATTTTGGTTTGGGTTAGTTTTTTCGTCGGTTATTAGCTTGCTTTCCTCCAAAAAAAGAAAAAGTTGTTGTATTTACTTTTTGGCTGAAGCTTTTAGTGCTTGGTCTATGTCGGCAATTATGTCTTCAGGGTCTTCTAAGCCAATTGACAGCCTAATGAAATCAGGTGTCACTCCAGTTGTTGCCTGCTCCTGTGGAGTCAACTGTTGATGGGTAGTGGATGCTGGGTGAATGACTAAGCTTTTGGCGTCGCCAATGTTAGCTAAGTGTGAGAGCAAGTTTACTGATTCGATGAATTTCTTGCCTGAGCTTAAGCCTCCTTTTATGCCGAAGCCCACTAATCCGCCGTAGTATTTTTTGAGGTATTTTGAGGCAACTTTGTGGTTGGGGTTATCGGTTAAGCCTGGATAGTTTACCCAGCTGACCAAGGGATTATTCTTTAGATATTGGGCAACTTGCAGGGCGTTTTCGGAGTGTCTGCGTTGTCTTAGCGGCAAATCTTCCAAGCCTTGAAGGAATAGGAAGGAATTGAATGGACTCAATGTTGGTCCCAAGTCGCGTAGAAGCTGGACTCGCGCTTTGAATACGAATGCGACGTTTCCTAATTCTGGGAAGTTTCCAAAGGCATCCCAATATTTGATTCCATGATAGCTTGGGTCTGGCTCAGTAAATTCTGGGTATTTGCCGTTGTTCCATTTGAAATTGCCTGAGTCAACTATTATTCCACCGATACTGGTTCCGTGTCCGCCTATATATTTGGTGGCTGAGGTAACTAGGAGGTCTGCGCCGTAATCGATTGGTTTCACCAAGCCCACGCCGACTGTATTGTCTACCACTAATGGTACGCCTGCCTCGTGAGCTATTTTTGCTAATGCTTCAAAGTCTGGTACATCGAGCTTGGGGTTGCCTATGGTTTCCGCGTAGATAGCACGGGTTTTGGATGTGATTGCTTTTTTGAACTCGTTGGGTTTCTGGGAGTCGACGAATGTGGTTTTTCTGGCAAATTTGGGGAAGGTGTAGTGGAGCAGGCTGTAGGTTCCGCCGTATAGGTTGTTGGCTGCGACAACTTCGTCGCCGACTTGGGTTATGGTTAGTAGTGAAAGGGATATTGCTGCTTGTCCTGACGCTACGGCTAAGGCGCCTGTTCCGCCTTCAATGGCTGCTACTCTTTTTTCGAATACGTCGGTTGTGGGGTTCATCATTCTGGTGTAAATGTTTCCTAGTTCTTTTAGAGCAAACAAGTTTGCTGCATGCTCTGTGCTTTTGAACACGAATGAGCTTGTTTGGTAGATTGGGACGGCTCTTGATCCCGTTGTTGGGTCGGGAGTTTCTTGCCCCGCGTGGAGGGCGATTGTGTCTATTTTTTTGTCTGGCATTTTTGGTTGCCTCTTCTCTGGTTGATACAGAAATACCATAACGGCGTTATATGGGTTCTTGCAAAAAATATTCCAAAAAGAATATTAAACCATCAAAACCATCACTAAACCATGTTCCCCACAATAGAAGACATCGCTAAACGCCGAAAACAACTTGGCCTAAAACAATCAGAACTCGCCAAAGCTGCAGGCGTTAGCCAATCCCTAATCGCCAAACTCGAAGCAGGAACCATCGACTCCTCCTACACCAAAGTAAAAACCATATTCGACGTGCTCGAACGCTTAGAATTCAAAACCAAAATTCAAGCAGAAAAAATCCTCCACAATGACGTTCTCAGCATCCAAAAAGACCAGGCAATTTCAGAAGTTGTAAAAATAATGAAAGATCACGGTTACTCACAGTTGCCCGTCTTTAACGGAAAACAATCAGTGGGAAGCATTTCGGAGAAAGCAATTCTACGCCAGATTCTTTCGGGAAAAGACTTCGAAGAAATCTCCAAATTACCAACCGAAGATATTATGGAAGAAGCGTTCCCCCAAATAAACGAGGATGCTCCTTTATCGTTGATTACAAGTCTTCTGCAGACTTACTCAGCTGTTTTAGTCTCAAAAAAAGGTGTAGTGATTGGCATTATTACGAAGGCAGACTTGCTAAGAATGCTTTAAGCCTATTTTTTTCTTAGCTACACCATGCACACTCAAATCAATGTCATGTTGGAGCCACGTACGTCTCTTGGTTGCGCCCCTCTCTTTATGATTCATTTAACCCAGCCAAAAGCGAACAACCATACCCATCGCTTACCCCTCATTAACCTTATAAAAACCACTGACATAAACATCTACAATCCATATCCAACGGTAAAGGACGAGAGAGGAAAAATTAATGAGTGGTCATGAAGAACCCAAGTTTGAGAGCAGAGAAAGAAAAAACTACCGAATAGACATAGGCGCCTACGGAAGCATAGGCATTGAAGCCCCAACCAAAGACGAATGCTTAGAACTATTCAAAGAGGTAACAAGGACCAAGCGCTATTCCAGCATAGACGAAGCCATAAGATAAGAAAAGCAATGTTTTTTCAAGATGCCACTGGCTCCAAAAAGAGCCATTTACGACCTGCCCTTAGTGAAAAGCCTACTTTTAGGTTTATGCATTCATATCTTAACAGGCTTCAAATAGGTTTCATTTTATCCTATTTCTGTTATTGGTTCATCAGCTTTTTCTGTTTTGGTTCTGCCGCCGATTATTGCTGGGATCAGGGCGAGAGCGTTTATGATGGCGAAAGCGAAGTACGTGTTTTTGAGGCTGTCGACGAATAGGGTTCTTCCTGCGGCGGGGATGGCTGCGGGGTTTACGCTGCTAATAATTTGGGTGATGAGGTTGTAGGGTGCAGTTAGGGACATGATTAGGACGGTTAGATTTAGGCTCACGGTTAAGCCAATGTTGAGGAACAGGGTAAAGAGGGCACTGCCGATACCGTGCCTTTCGACTGGAACCGAGCTCATAACAGCCCGCAGGTTTGGCGCCACGAACAATCCAGTGCCGACTCCAAGCAACACCATATAGACAATGAGCGTAAAATAAGGCGTTGCCTGCCCAGTGGTGGAGAAAAGAAACAACGCAATCGTGCTAATCGTTAAGCCCGTTAGGATGAATTGGGTTTGTCCATACTTGTCCGCTAATCTGCCGCTTAGCGGCCCAACAGCTAAGAACGCGATTTCAAAAGGCAAAATCCGCAACCCCGCCTGCAACGGACTTAAGTTATCGACCAGTTGAAACTGTAGACTCAACAGCAAAAGCACCGCCGTCCACGTAATAATGTTAAAGAGCAAAGCGAATAATCCGCCTGAAACCTGACGAATCTTGAAAACCCGCAGATAAATCAGGGGATACTTTGCTCTTCTCTCGTATCCAACAAAAATTGCGATAAAAACCACTGCGCCTACCAGCAAGGCGTAAGAGTAGGTTAACCCGCTTGTGCCATACGCGCCAAAAGTTAACCCAACCATAAGGCAAAAGAGAAACGCTGTAAACAACCCGAAGCCAATCCAGTCGATTTTTCGGTTCGTATCCAAAAGCGCTGTTTCCTTGAGCTGTCGCCTTGCCCACAGTGTGCCGAATATGCCAATGGGTATGTTGATGTAGAAAAGAGCGCGCCAATCCAGAAAAGACAAAATCAAGCCGCTGAGCGTTAAACCCAAGAGTGCGCCCGCCCGGAAAGCAATCTGGTTAATGCCCAAAAACAACCCCAGTTGTCGTCTGGGCGCTGCGTCCGTCAAGATGGCAATGCTGTTAGTGAAGACCAGTGCTGCGCCGATACCTTGGATTCCTCTGAACAGGATTACTTCGGTAGGGTCTGTTCCTATGCTGGTTAATGCTGAGCCGATGGTGAAGATGGCGAAGCCATAAGTGTAGATTTTTACTCTTCCAAAAATGTCGCCCAGCCTCCCAATCAGCGACAGCATCAGGGTGTTAGTTAAGACGTAGGCTTGAGTTATCCAAATGGCTTGCTCGATATCTGCGTGGAGTTGCTCGGAGACCTGAGGCAACCCGATGATGACTATGCGGGTGTCTATGCCAACCATTAAAACGCCAATTGTTGTAACTGTTAATGCTAACCATTTGTACTCCAAAAAAGCAGCTCCACAAAACTGCGGAAACATCCGCATTTAAGTTATGTTTGTTGAAGTAAATAACTCTTCATTCCAACCGCTAACTACGTAATTTGTTATATTATATAAAATAATATACAACTTACCTCAATACATCCCCAAGCGGGTTAGGGATGAAAAAATGCAGCCGAAAATTAAGATACTCGTCGTAGTTTTGGCTGTTGCCGTGATAGCAGTCATTTTGTCTCCATTTATTGGCTGCCATACAGAAAATAAAGCCTCCTCAAGTAATTTTCAGGTGAAATTCGCTAGTTTTTATGGTTATAGTTTTAATTCTCAGTTGAAACCAGGAGAGCAGACTCAAGGGCTTCTAACTGTTAACCACACTGCAACTGACCCTATCACTCTAACCATTTCTGGTTCAGCAGAATCGTGGGCATACTTCGCAAGGGTTGCTGAAAATGCAACACAACTGTTAGCTCAGACCCAATACACACTTACCGAACGTGTAAATTCTGTTTGGTTGATTGTTAAGGTACCTGAAAATGCTACTGCTGGAGCCTACCCGTTAACTGTAACTGGCAATGACAACTCAGGTAAAACATCATCGGATACATACACTTTTACTGTAACCTAATCCGTAAAGTTTAACCAAAAATCATTTTTAAAACAAAAGAAAGTAATAAAGTTAAGCTGTTGGCGTCGGTCTAGTTCCCAGCGTAACAGTTATGTCAATTTGTGTACTTCCTCGGATGATAGTCAGGACAAGGTTGTCGCCTGGTAGGGTGTTTTGTTCGAGGTAGCTTGCTAAGTCATCGTTGTTCTTGATGGTTTGGTTGTTCATTGCTATGATGATGTCGCCGACTTGTATTTTGCCGTCTGAGGGTCCTCCGCTAACTATAGTAGCTATTTGCCAGCCGTAGGTGACGCTTGCATGGGTTTGCTGTGCGGTCGTGTAATCCATGTCTGTTCCGGTTACGCCCAAATAGGAGTGCCCATGGTAGGAGCCTATTGAAATCAAAGCTGACACTTCCCTGAGGATAGTGTCTGAGGGAATGGCGAAACCTAAGCCCTGAGAATCAGAAACTATGGCTGTTGTTATGCCCACGACGTTTCCGATTGCATTGAGAAGTGGACCGCCTGAGTTGCCGGGGTTTATGGGGGTGCTGGTCTGTATGATGTTGGCGATTGCATAGGCTCCAGCAGTGTCTTCCGTTATGGTTCGTCCTGTGGCGCTAACTACTCCTGTAGTCAATGAGCCTACCAGCCCATATGGGTTGCCTATGGCGATAACGGGTTCACCTACACCTAAAGTTGAGGAACTTACGATTGTTAAGGGTTTGAACTCAGAAGCTGGGGCATCCGAAGATACAGAAACAACTGCTAAATCCGAGTACGGATCAGTTCCCAGAACCGTGGCACTGTAGCCGTGGCCATCAGAGAAAGTCACGCTCAACCCAGTCGTACCTTGGACCACGTGATAGTTGGTTAACACTACGGTTCGGCCAGCGAAATTATACACAAAGCCTGAACCCTGCACGCCTCCGCTGCTTGTTTCACCCTGCACTAATACGACTGATCCCCTAACGCTGCTGTAGATGTTTGCGAGGGATGTTCCATTCTGGAATATCGTGATGGTTTGGTAAGTTGCGTTTTGGTGACCTTCAAGGTTAGAGACTGCACTTTGTAAGTCAGTGATTTGACCATTAAGGCTGGTTACTTGACGGTAAGAAACAAAATAGATGAGTAACCCTCCGACAAGTAATCCCGCAACAAACAGTAGTATTAGGATGCTAGCGGAAGCTTTGCTGTAATCTTTAGACGTTAACATCATACTGCGCCTCGAAAGAGGATAAACGAATAAGAAAATAAAAGTTGCTATGCTCGACGGTCAATAAGGTCCAAAGCGTCTGGTCCTGTGCCGATAAACACAATAGGTACGCCTGTCCGAGTTTCAGCTTCTTTTATGAATTCTTTAGCTTCTTTGGGCAAGTCACTGAATTTTCGGGCAGATCTGCAGGTTGGGTAGATACAGTCGAGCTTGGTCATGGCGGCTTGTGTGGCGCCGTTTATCTTGGCGGTTTTTTTGGCTAAGTCAAAATCGAACGGTGCGCTGCGCCGGTCGCGCCCTGTTCCTGCAGCAACTTCAAACCAGCCTCGTTTGAGGGCTTCTTCTTTGGTTATTTCGCCAGGTAACGGTCCTGCGCCCACTCGAGTCATAAACGACTTGTAAACGATGATGACGTCGTCGACTCTTGTTGGTCCAACGCCTGCTTCTGAAGCGATAGCAGATGCCCCTGTATCTCTACCTGTAACATAGGGGTAGCCGCCACCCAAGAAAAGAGACAACATAAAACCTTGGGTTCCTTCCAGCAGTACACTTTTGCCCACGTCTAAACCATCGTTAACTTCCATTATTTGGTCTGCGAGATAAGGTTTGAGCTCAGGAATATCCTTGGCAAGCTTAGCCGTGCGTCTTACACGTTCCTCGAGAGCTGGTCCGACGCCTCTGCCCGTAGTTCCGATGCCTTTGTTGACTGCACTTGCTTTGTCCTGTTCGCAGTGTTTTTGCTCGATGATTGAAGCGTTCTGGTCTATGCCTATTCTTTTGGGGTCAACTTGGGTTAGTGCCATTTCATCGAAGAAGGTTTTTACGTCGACGTTTGCGCCTGCAGCAATCAACAAGCGGGTTTTGGGGTTTATGAATGCGGCTGGAACCATGTGTAAGGCATATTTTTTGCCTTCATACCAAACAGTGTGGGCGGCGTTTACGGATCCTGTTCGGACACAGAAGTCAAGGTTGTCTTTGAGGGCTAAGTACGAGATTATTTTTCCTTTGCCTTCGTCTCCCCAGAAGGCGCCAACGATTACTGAGCAAGGCATAACTTTCACCCTTGGTTAGTCCGTTCAGGAATTATTTAAAGCTGAGGGTTTTTATCGGTTTATTCTTTGCTGGATTTTTTGTCTTCGTTTATCAGTTGTGCTAAATGGTAGGTGATGTAGGCTGAGAAGCTGTGGATGCCTTTTTTTATGGCGTAATCATCTTTGACTTTGAGCCATTCGTTAAAAAAGTAGTCGTAGACATCAGCCTTAACAGTGATGCTTTTGTAGCCTTTTTTCGGCGTTTGTGTTTCCCTCTCTTCAGCCATAGTATCCGAACGTACATTTATTTAAGGTTTAAGAATGTTAGCGGTTGTTTACCGTTAATTATATATTGCCTGAGTACTGTAAAGTACGGAAGGAGATTTAGCCTTTGCCACGGAAAGGATACAAATGCATAACAGTGACAGAAAAGCTGCATGGAGACATAAAGAAAAGGGCAGACGAAACAAAACGAAACATGAAAGAATACATCGAATACTTAATGGCACAAGAAAAAGCTAACAAAGCAGGAAAATAATTTACGACCCTAAAAATCCTGCAAAACAATGATCGTGTAGCAGAAGTTCAGTTCATCTGCGATTCCTGCGGTAGGCTGGTAAGGACAAGCCTGATTCCCAAAAAAGAAATCGATGCCCAAAAAAATGCGAATGTAACATGTTGGCAATGCAAACATTCAAACTCCACTAAAAATAAAACCAAAAATTAAGTTCTTCTTTCTAGCGCTTCAGCATCGATTATTTCGAGCAACCTAACGACTCGTTTACCCTTAATAGCTTTTTCTTTTTGAGTAATAGTGTTTCTTGACTCACAAATTTCATCCAGAATAATTCCTATATCTTCATCCACAATCACGGGGTACACTCTGCAACCAGCAGGTCGATCAGCATAAACGCTGCAAAGACGATTTTTACGGTCATAGAAGACACAGTAACCCTCACGATTTTTTAAAACTGCATAGCCTTGTTTTTCTAAGTTTATGAATTGGTTTTGACTGAAACCCTTCTTTTCTAAACGTTTTATATCTTTTTTGGAGAGCAACATTTCAGTTTCTGTACAGCAAACTCCGCAGTTTGAGCAATCCATAGGCGATGATGTGTCAAGGCGGTATTTGTGTTTTATCAATGCCAGTGTTCTTTAGGCTGAATTTTTCATCAAGTTCATGTTGAGCATTTCTGCCCAAGCCACATTTTTAAGTGGTACACGAGTGACTTTGTGATTGCTTGACAAAGAGTACTCGATTAAGTTGTTTTTTTTCCCTACACCTTTGAGAATTTTTGTCAATTGAACATTTACGATTACGGCTCCGTCTTTTAGGTGCAGATTAACGTTTCTTCCGATAAATGATCGTGCACTATTAGCGCTAAAACTCTCCATTTTTACCATTCCTCGTCTTGCTCTGAGATTTTGGTCCAGCATTGTTGGCAAATTGGGAGATTTTCGCCTTTAATTTGGATGTAGAGTTTAATGTTTTCACCATGGCAGGTTTCTTTCCATGGATTTTTACAATGTTCCATATTTTTTCCTCACACCCATTTTGGTGTTTTTGCTTTTAAAGCAGTTGCAGAAACATACTTTTAGTTCTGGGGAGGGGTCAGTGAAAGTAAAACCTCATAGGGCAAGTTTTCGATTGGTAACTTGTAAGCTAATGGTTTTTAACCTTATTTTTTGCAATAGTCAAAGCGAGCTAACTTATCCAATTAGTGTTTATCCCTTCTGATTTACTGTTTTCTACTTTTACGACGGTTGAAGTTCCATGACAGGGATCATTCAGGTCATACGCCATTTTTGAGCAAGTTACGGCGGTTTTCTCGATTATGGTTCCCTTGCTTGTTTTGGCAGTTTTCCAATACTACGTCGTTCAGCACACATTAGAATTGGTACTATTATTAGCTTAATCTACGAGGTCACTGGCGGCTTATTGTTCGCTATAGTCGTTTGGTTTGTTGCTTCAAGGCGTTTCCGCAAAGGTTGCTTTATCAAAAGAAATTGATGCTTCAACGATGGTTGTATGGGTAACAGCCTTAGTTTTTGAGATAACATTGTACATGATTTCAACTGGGCTATTGTGATGTGTTAAAACTCGACGATTTGGGGCACAATGCCTTCTTTAGTGATTCTTAATAACCCAACCGAAGGCTTATTGAAGGGAGAACTGGGGTTAGTTGCGCTTCCAGGATTAATGTATAGAATATTGTTTTCCCAACTAATGTTTGCCATGTGAGTGTGCCCACAAACAAAAACGTTAAACCCATTCTGCTGGGCGATTTCTATACTTTTGGCTAAGCCGAAGGCAATGTCTGGATCATGCATCACACCGATTTTCCAATCAAAAACCTTCATTGTATTGAGCGTGGGAAATGCAGTGTTAACTTCTAAGCCATCCATGTTGCCATGAACCGCCAACACGGGGGCAATCTGTTCTAGCTCATCTATTACAGCCAACTCAACTAAGTCGCCTGCATGTATTACGTAGTCGGCGCCTTCGAAGATTTCAAAAACTCTCTTGGGCAGGCATCTTGCTTGTTTGGGGACATGTGTGTCTGCGATTAAGCCGATTGTTTTCACTACCTTGTAGTCTGGGGGGTCTTTGTTTATGAGTGCTTGTCCATAGAACATTTTGGTTGCCTCTTAAGCAGGCGGGTCTTCGATAATACATGTATGTTTGACAATAAATATTGAACTGTTGGGAAATTGAAAAAAATAAAAAAGAAGTTAAGTCATGAATCTTTTGACCGTCTCGTAAAATATGCTGGTTCCAAAAACAAGGTTTTCAATGGTTATTCGTTCATCGATGCCGTGCATTCGCTTTTCCAGTTCATCGTTAGGTTCGTCTGGTCGCATTGGATGGAAACCGTAGCATATGCTGCCTGTTTCTCTAAAGAAGCGTGAATCTGTACCGCCCGTCGTCAGGGTCGGTGTTACGCCACAGGTTGGTTCAAACTCTTTCAGAACATCTGTGATGGCGCCGTAAAGCGGGGTTTGAGTGGTTGATTCGTTGCCATCATGCATCTGAATAATTTCAAAACTCAATTTATCCATGTCCATATCTTTAAGCAGAGTCTTGATTGTGGAAAGCGCTTCATCCACGCTTTGCCCGGGCAATACTCGGCAATCGAAAACGGTGTCGCATTCTGATGGGATAATGTTTTCTTTTATCCCGCCATGAATTATTGTTGGTGTGATCGTCATTTTGGTTCGTGGCCTTATTTCTTCAGCCAAGGCCTTATCTGTCTTAGCTAATTCGTCAAGGATTTGTTCGCTCTGCTTTGGATTTGTGAGTAAACGTGAAAAATACGTTTCGAGGTCGGGGTTAAGTTTTGCTACTTCAATAAAAAATTGCCGAAGGGTTGGCACATACAATGTTTCTGGTGGGTAGTCTCCAAGTTTAGTTATGACTTTGTTCATTCTTACGATAGCGTTGTCTGCAGTGTTTGGTGTTGAACCGTGTCCAGGGGTGCCTTTGGCTTTTATTTTGAACCAAAGGATGCCTTTTTCGGCTGTTTGGACTGGATAGATGTTGCCTTTTTTTTGTGGAATGGCTAATCCTCCGCCCTCGTTGAGGACGTATGGGCACCAAACCTTTTCTTTATGGTTCCTCAATAGGTAGCCTGCGCCTTCTTCGCCACCTTTTTCCTCGTCAGCGGTCGCTGCCAAAACTATGTCGCCTTTGAGCGGGACTTTGTTTCTTTTGAGGAGCAGAAGAGTTAACACTTCTACAGCAGTCATGCCTTTCATGTCATATGCTCCCCTGCCATAGATATAGCCGTCCTTAACTGTGCCATCAAAGGGGTCAACGCTCCATTCCGCAGGGTTCGCAGCAACAACGTCTAAATGTGAAAGCAAGAGTAAGTTAGGTTTTTCACCTGAGCCCTTTAATCGAGTGATTACGCTGCCCCTGCCTGGTGCCGACTCGATAATTTCGGATATTAATTCATCTTTTGCGAGGTATTCGGCTATGAAATGTGCCGCTTTTGTCTCATTTCCAGGAGGGTTAGTTGTGTTTATACGAATTAAATCGCTAAGAAAATGTGTGATTTCCTGTTCTATCTGGTTTTGTATTTGTATCGGCATATTTTTTGGGCTCCCTCATGTTTAGAACAAGTTTTTTCTCTTAAGAGTTCCTATTGCATGTCTGCATGTTATACTGGAAGTTTTTCTAGTTATCCAACATGATGTTTATATATGATGGCAAAAAATGCTATTGGATAACAAAAAGCGGTTAAGTTGATTGTAATGAAAGAATTGAAACCAATTGACTACAAGATTCTGTTTGAACTCATGAAAGACTCGCACAGAAGCGACAGGCAACTTGCAAAAGCCTTAGGTGTTTCTCAGCCGACAGTAACTCGAAGACGAGCAATGCTGGAAGAAAACTATATCGAAGGGTACACTGTGATTCCTAAATTCGGTCAAATAGGGTTTGAAATAGCTGCAATAACATTTTTGAAGAGTAAACTAAAATATGCAGCTGGCCAAGAGAAAACTCAGGCATTACATAAGATTAAAGAATGGTTCATGAAGCAAACCAACGTGATTATGGCTTTAGATGGAAGAGGCATGGGCTGGGATACAGTTTGCATTTCGCTTCATGAAAACTTCGAAAACTTTGCAGAGTTTATCAGAGCTCTTGATTCAGAAATGTCAGATTGGGTTGTTGAAAGCCAAACTTTCAATGCTGACTTGAAGGGCGGAATAGTAATCAAGCCATTCCACCTCAAATATTTGGCTTCTCAAAAACAGCCATAATCTACCCCTGAACTATTTTTAATTTCTTTATTTTTTTAGCTAAATGTTCCAGAGCACTCTAACTATTATTTATCAAAAAAGTATCATGAACAATTGAGCTGAGGCTTATTTTCGATTAACTTTCTTTAGCAACCGTTTTTTAGGCAGCTTTGGCTTTTTTGTTCGAGTTGCATCAGCGGTCAAACCAATCAACCTGATTTGTTATTGTTGAACTCTAATTATAAAGTAATTGGCTTTTTCCACCTTTCATGGTCGTTTTCAAAGGCTTGGCAACTTGTTTTCTCTGTTTTTAAGGTTCAAAGACCACATGTGAGGGTAAAAGCATATATCTGTTAACTTGTCCTCTTTATTTTTCACATTTAAGTCTAAATAGGCGAAAATATGGCTTTATCGGACAAAATCCTAAAACTCAAGAAAGAAAAGAAAGCGGTGATTCTGGCTCATAACTATCAGCGGCCAGAAATTCAGGATATTGCCGATTATGTCGGTGACAGTATAGAACTTAGTCGAAAAGCAGTTGAAGAGAAGGACGCGGAAATAATTGTTTTTTCAGCAGTAGATTTTATGGCTGAATCCGCAGCGATTTTGAACCCAAAAAAGAAGGTTCTTTTGCCTTGTTTAGGTGCTCGTTGCCCGATGGCGCAGATGCTGACGGTTGATGAGATTAAACGCGCTAAAAAGCAGTATCCGGGTGCACCGGCGGTTTTGTACGTTAATACTTTGGCTTCATGTAAGGCTGAATGCGACGTCTGCTGCACAAGCGCCAACGCAGTTGAAGTTATAAAATCTCTCGACGCAGACACAATCTTGTTTGGTCCAGATAAGAACCTAGCTGAATATGTCAGTGAAAAAACAGGCAAAAAACTAATCCCGATTCCAGCCAACGGTTTCTGCCCCACTCACCTCTTATTCCAGCCTGAAGACGTTAAAGTCCTCAAGATGCAGCATCCAGGTGCCATCGCGATGGCTCATCCTGAATGTAGCTCCGAAATGCGTAAAGCCGCAGACTTTATCGGCAGCACCTCAAAAATGTGCCGTTACGCCAGAGAATCCCATGCTAAAGACTTCATAGTCGGCACAGAAGAAGGCATCCTGCATCGATTGCGCAAAGAAAACCCACAGAAAAACTTCTATCTCGCTTACGAAGGAGCCATTTGCCCCAACATGAAATTGACAACGCTTGACAGACTATACGCTGCTTTAAAAGAGGAGAAGAATGTGGTTAAGGTTCCTGAAGCAGTCGCAAAGAAGGCTCGAACCTCATTGGAAAGGATGTTTGCAGTCAAAAGTTAAACTGAAACGATCATTGATTTGAGGATTTTTACTCCTCTTCTTGAGGCTAAATGGTCGCTTAGGTGCCTGATCTCTGAACCTTTGCCTTTTACTGCGATGACTTCTAGGCAGTCGCGTTCGCCCAAATGTATGTGCATTGTGGAAGAAATTAATTCAGTGTGTTGGTGCTGTTCTTCCGTTAGGTCGCTTTCTAAACCTTTTGTGTCATGGTCATAAACCATCAATAGGACGCCCGTTTGCTGTGAGTTTTCTTCTTTTACCCATTTGCGTTCGGAAACGTAGAGTCGGACTGCATCTTGGATGGCTTTGCTACGGCTTTCGTAGCCCATTTTTGTGGTGATTTCGTCGAAGTCTTTGAGGAGTTCAGGTGGAAATGTTACTCCTATGCGGACGATTTTAGACATAGCTATTCACGGTTAGAAACTGTTTGTTGTGCCTAAAAGCTTTTATACATACAGTAACACGTTTCACGAGTAAAGTGTTACTGAGAGTAGAAGAAAGATGGTGGACCAAGCAACAATCAACCTCTCACGCGATGAAAAAATAAAACTAGCCACAATCTTCACCGTGCTAATAGCTGTCACTGTAGTTGGTTTCTCAGCAGCATTCGTCATCGGAAAAATCGCCGTCGTTCTCGGGGGCTTAGGTATCGTTGCCTATGTTTTCGGGTTACGCCACGGAGTCGACGCAGACCACATCGCAGCCATCGACAACACTACACGCAAACTCATGCAAGAAGGGAAACGCCCTACCACGGTTGGCATGTGGTTCTCTTTGGGTCATTCAACGGTAGTTGTGGCCTTGATAATCGCTTTAATATTGGCAACAAGAGCTGTTGCAACCAACATACCTGCTCTACAAAGCACTGGCGCCATCTTAGGCACGCTGGTTTCAGGAAGTTTCCTTTGGATTATCGGCTTCATAAACGCCGTAATCGTAATTGGTATTTACAAGATTTTCCAAACCCTAAAACAAGGCAAACTCAACCAAGAAGAACTCGACAACTTGCTCGAAAATCGCGGGTTTATGAATCGCTTCTTCCGCCCACTTTTCAGAGTTATCAGCAAACCTTGGCACATATATCCCGTCGGCGTACTCTTCGGGTTAGGCTTCGACACTGCCAGCGAAGTTGCCTTAATCGCCATAAGCGTTGGCATCGGTGTTTCCACCAGCATCCCTCTCTACTATATCTTAATTTTGCCGTTGCTGTTTACCTGCGGAATGGTCACTGTTGATACTGCAGACGGTGTCGCCATGCGGGTTGCTTACGGCTGGGCGTTTCTAAACCCAATCAGAAAAATATACTACAACCTCACTGTCACGGTTATCTCCGTCCTCGTAGCTTGGGCAGTCGGCACCGTAGAGCTTCTGCAAGTGCTCTCAACCGAATTAAACCTCAACGGGTTATTCTGGAGTTGGCTCAACGCAATAAACTTTGAATTGATAGGCTTCGGAATCATCGGTATATTTATCTTGTCTTGGCTGGCTTCCTTTGGCTACTGGCGATACAAAAAATACGACAAACTGGACCCGTTTAACCAAACACCGCAAGCCACCCTTAAAGCCAACTAGATCCTGCAGTTGTTTTGAAAAGTTTTTATCAATGATTTAGTCATCTAAAGTTAATGTCTGGTAAAGAATTTTTCATAGACCGCTACGAACGGCTAGGCTGGCACTACAAAGAGGTCACGTTACGCCAAGTCATCCGCGTGAACAACACAAACGCGAAAGGCAAAAAACTCATCCAAAGGCTCTCAGACTTAGGCGTACACCTACAAAAAATTCCCTTCCTCGAATCAGGTTATTGGGTGCTGAACTCAAAAGTTTCTGCTGGCGCAACAGCCGAATACCTCCTCGGCATGTATTCAATTCAAGAAGCAGCTGCGCAAATCCCCGTTTCAGTTTTTACGCGCCTCAAAGGAAAAAAGGTGCTCGATATAGCGGCAGCTCCGGGCGGTAAAACCATTCATTTGGCGGATTTGATGGAGAATTTGGGTGGAATTGTGGCTTTGGATGTGGATAAGTGGCGGTTGAACGCGTTAGTTAACCACGTGGAGCGCTGCCGCGTTAGTAACGTGGTGGTTTACTTGTTGGATGCACGTCACGCTTCAACCTTGGGCTTCAAGTTTGATAGGGTGTTGGTTGATGCCCCTTGCTCAGGGAATTTTGCAGCCGACAAAAACTGGTTCTCAAATCGAACCCTAAAAGATGTTGAACGCAACGCTGGCCTGCAACGGGAAATTCTAACCGAAGCGACAGGTTGCCTAAGTGACGAGGGCGAAATGGTTTACTCGACCTGTTCTCTTGAGCCTGAAGAAAACGAGTTGAACATAGATTGGGCAATAAAAAACCTCAACTTGCAAACTGAAGAAATATACTGCAGCGGAGAAAAAGGATTAACCAACGTCTTTGGCAAACAACTAGACCCATCGATTAAAAACTGCAAACGACTGTGGCCCAAAGAAACTCAAGGCTTCTTTGTTTGCAAAATGAAAAAACGGAGCCCACAAACATGAACACCCGCACAATAACAGACTTTGCCGCACAATTCGGCGTGCAAATCGCGTTAAACTTGGATTTGGTGGTTGAGCACACTGGACGTTTTTACCTTGTAAATCCTGTTTTGAAGTCGCTGGTTCGGCAAGATTTTTTTTCCGCGGGAATTTATTTAGGAAAAGCGAAGGAAAGCAAGTTCTTTCCGAGCTTTTTCTTGCTTGAGATGCTTGCGAAAAAAGAAGCTAACCGAATTATTTTGGATAAGAAGGCAGCCTGGCTCTTTATCTGTGGCAGGGATATCTTGAGAAAAAGTATAATGCGTGTTCAGGGTTCTGGCAAGAAGGATACGAATACTTTGGTGTTTAACGAATTTGGCGAATGTTTAGGTTTTGGCAGAATTGTTGAAAAACTGCGTGATTCAGCCGTTGGTAATGAAATTGTGGTGAGAAACATATTGGATATTGGTGATTTCCTTCGTAGAGAGCGATAATAGCGGAATTTTTGGTTATTTGACTAGTTTAAAAGTGTTTTTCTCTCTTTTTTTACCGCGAATTAATCAAGAGGTGTTTCGCACACTATTTTAGAATTTTGCTCACTTACTGGACATTTATCGATGCTATTTGAGCGATAAATTTATATATGTTTACGTTTAATCTGGTTTCCATAACATATGGAGACTAAAGCCAAACCTCACAAGGAGAATAGGAAAAATGAAAAATTTCAAAAACCCCGCGTGGAAAGAAGCAGTATCCAAAGTTATCCAACAAATTCAAGAGCAAGAAATAAAATTCGTTAGACTGCAATTCACTGACATAAACGGCATGCTAAAGAACATAGCTGTTAATTCAAAAAACATGGAAAGCATTTTTGAAAACGGTCAATCCTTTGACGGTTCATCAATCACAGGTTACAGACCAATTGAAGAGTCAGACATGGTTCTCTTCCCAGACCCAACAACCTTCGCAGTTTTACCCTGGAGGCCAAAAGAGAAATCATCCTGCAGACTCCTCTGCGATATCTATACTCCTCAGAACAAACGATTCGAAGGCGACCCACGCTACGTCCTTGAACGCACCGTAGAAAAAGCAGCCAGAGCAGGTTACACCTTCATCTGCGCTCCCGAACTAGAGTTCTTTATAGTAAAAGAAAGCGAAACAGGCGGCCTACCAACACCAATCGATTTAGCAGGCTACTTTGATTTCCATCCCAGCGACTTGACAGACGATTTACGCCGTGAAATCGCAGACACAGCTGAAGCATTCGGCATTGAAATTGAGCTAAGCCACCATGAAGTCGCGTTGGGACAAAACGAAATTGACTTCAAATACGGCGAGGCTATCGAAACCGCTGACCGCGCCATAACCATGAAAATGTGCGGAAAAGTCGTTGCGGCAAGAGCAGGCTACGTCACCACCTACATGCCTAAACCCTTCCAAGGCATCAACGGCAGCGGTATGCACGTTCACCAAAGCCTTTGGAACAAAGACATAACTCAAAACATGTTCTACTCAGACGACGCCAAAAACGGTTTTCTCTCAGACATTGCCAGAAACTTCATCGGAGGACAACTCGCCCACGGACGAAAGATGGCGGCAGTCCTTGACTCATGGCCTAATAGCTACAAACGCCTAGTTCCAGGATACGAAGCACCAGTATACCTTGCATGGGCACACAAAAACCGCAGTCCATTAATCCGCGTACCAAACTTCGGTGGAAGAAAAGGCGCAGCCAGATGCGAAATCCGCTGTCCAGATGGCTCAGGAAACCCATACCTACAGTTCGCTGTGCTCTTAGCAACAGGCTTAGACGGAATCAAGAACAGGATTGATCCAGGCGACCCAGTGGAACTAAACGTTTACCACATGACCTATGAAGAGCGCAAAGCTCGTGGAATCGTTTCTCTCCCGGAATCACTCAAAGAAGCTCTTGACGAACTTGAAACGAGCGAATTAATGCGTGACACCCTCGGACAAACTGCATTCGAGAACTTCCTCAAAGAAAAACGCAACGAATGGGACCTATACCGCACCCAAGTCACCGAATGGGAAGTCAACCGTTACATCAAACGACTCTAAGCAAACAGCCTCTTTTGAGGCAACAAAATTTTTTTCTTTTTAACTTTTGATTTTTTCAACCAGTTTATCGACTACGATTGTAGATTGTTCTCTTTTTGCCAAGTCTTTGAGGACTACTGCGCCTTCTTTGAGTTCGCGTTCTCCCACGATGACGGCATAATCGACTTTGCGTTTATCGGCGTCTTCGAGGGCTTTAGCCATCTTTCTGCCCATAACCTCAAACTCCACCGTAACCCTGCGGCGCGGAGTTGTTGGGCTATTTTTAGGGCTTCGGACTTTCATGGTTTCGGTGATGGGTAAGACTGCAACTTTCTTCGCCGCTTTTGTGGTAAGGGCTGTTTTTTGGGTTTGCGTGGCGATGGCGATGCGGTCGATTCCGTGGGCGAAGCCGACTGCAGGGGTGGGTTCGCCGCCGAAGGCTTCGATAAGTCTGTCGTATCTTCCGCCGCCTCCCAAGGCAATGTCTAAGCCTGGTATGTAGATTTCAAAAATCATGCCCGTGTAGTATTCTAGGCCCCTGGCGAAAGCTGGTTCAACAGTAAGTGTTACACCTGTCGCTTTCAGTTATGAGTTTAAGGATTTCTGCAAGGTTATCCACTGCGGCTTTGGCTTTCTCGTAATTAGCAACATGACTTTGCATTTGCTCAATGGCATCAAGCCAATCGTTACCCCTAATAGCAATCAACCCCTTCAACATCGCACGGCACTTCTCTGACTCTACCAGCTCGAGCGCTTCACCGTACTCTTTTTTATCCATCCGCTGCAAAACCGCATTTTGGGTTTTCTCGTCCACGCCCTCTTGGCTAAGTATCCCACGAATCACGCCTATGTGCCCAATTTTGAAGGCGAAACCCTGCAACCCCAGCGACTTCATCAAGTTGTTTGTGAGCAAGACTATTTCGGCGTCTGCTTCCGGTTTAGCGGAACCCATCAATTCAAAGTTTGATTGCCAAAACTCACGGTAACGTCCCCGCTGCGGCTCATCATAACGGTAAACTGTACCAACCGAGAATAGCCGGAAGGGTTTAGGCTCATTCTTCAGAGCGGTGGTGGCTAACCTTGCGATTGAAGCGGTGAATTCAGGGCGCAGAGCGACTTGGCTTTCGCCAAGGTCGTTGAAAATGAACATGCGTTGCCGGATTTCCTCTCCTGATTTCGCGCTCAAAAGCTCCAGGGGTTCTACATGGGGGGTGATGACTTCTTTGAAGCCAAAGAGCGCTGCGGTTTCTCGTGCTTTAGCTATGATAAACGTGAAGGTTTGGGCTTCTTCACCGATTAAATCTCTCATTCCACGAACAGGCTTGGAAAGCAGGCATGCATGATTCTCCTAAACAAGCTATTGACACAACTTATTCATTTAAACACTCGCTCCCAGAAAGCAACCAATTGGAGACCGTTCCTCAAGTGCAAATATAAGGCTGAAGAGTAGGTATCTTACACTTGGCTCTATTGCGAAAACTTAACAAGCGCTTTTGCAATTATCATTTATTCGTGACAGCAACTTTCAGACGTATCTTTCTATTTTTTCTGCTATTTCTATAGTGAGTTCTCTTGCTGCGCAAACGGTATCCGGTGAAATTCCTAAACCGTCTGTCTAATAATTCATAGTCGTGTATGTTTCTGGACCACTTAGTTTATCCCTCATGCCCTTAACAGGGATAAACGGTACAGCAGTATTTGAAAGAGGCGCAGTAAAATTGCCGACTTGATAACCAGCAGTATGGCTACTCGAATGGTTCAAAGTTCTCTCTATACTATAACGTCAGAATAAGAATCCCGCCTATAATTGCAGCATTTGGCATGTGCTTTTTTCAAAATAAAATTATTCCCACAGACCTGTATTTTCGATATCAAGAATTATGGCAATTTTAAGTAAGATTATATTTCGGGGTTAAATGTAAACAACCCGCTTCTTCCACAATCTAGCACAAACTACACAACGGTCTATATACCAATCTCAAGCCCGAATGCGACATATGAAATACCTTCTTTGGATGCTTGGATTAACCCAGCTAGTTCTCAGAGGGATATCGAAATCGAGACGATGTTGGGGGTAAATTCGGCATTACATTCCGGACAAAGTATTGTAAATGCTGGTGGAAGGTATTATCCAGCCGTCGATTACGTTAGTTCAAGCGACTGGAGCAGTAGGCAGGTTGTAACCGTCGGCAATTACAGTACTACAGATTTGCAATCTTCCCCAAATCCGACGAATTGTCCTTCACAGAACCCGACAACAACTTACAGCCAACCAGGTGTAACACCTATCGATTAGTTAAGTATAATGCTATCACTGCTAACTACTATGCGCTCATGATAGCAACCGATTGCTTTTTAAAATAATTCTAATAAACCTGCAGTTTGACTAAATAACGTTGTTTAAACGTTCCAAATTTAAAATAACGGTGAACATGTCGGCTTTATCTTGTTAAGATGGCTTTCTAGCAATTCCATCAAAAGTTTCTCTCTACAACCGCTCAGGGATTAAATTAATAATCGCTAATAAGGTGAACTTATTGATTCTCGTTAAACACTAAAAACAGTGTTTGAAATTCCATGACTTAATGTCGTGGAGGCGTGTCACCGCCTAGCCCTAAGGGAAGGGCAAAAAGAGAACAAAAAGCAAAAAAGTGAGAACAAATGCGCAAACCCTTAATATCTATAGTATTTGCGATTACTTTGACTGTAATAATGGTAGCGTCCCCAATGACTATTCGTAACGTTGCAGCTCAAGGAGCATCCGGCAATAAGTTTTTAGCTTGGAAAGTTACCGCAATAATAATAATAATTTTCCATGGTACTGTGAGTGTGAACATACTCACTTAGGCAATCTTGATGATATGTGCGTTGAACTTGGTGTTGTTTCTCTCTACGATCTTAATGACCCATACCCAGCGTATAATTTCGGATGGTGGCAATTTTTGGCTATTGCAGGCTATAGTAGCAGTCCTACTTACAATGCGTTAGTGGCTCTAGTGCTACCAATGATTGGAACTACATGCCTTGATTACGGAACAAGCAGTCAATCGTACACCAATTACGCTGATTACTTAGAACCATCTTGGACCCATGGCTATGACACCTGGAATCCAATACAGGGCAATGTCTGGTATAACATGAATTATTATGGCGCCGTTGAAAACTACGAGATAAGCAGCAGTCTTGGTGATCGGGGTTCAATTGAAGGAATGACACAAGGCGGATTTATATTTAATAGTCAACCCCTCGTAACCCACTACTATTACTGCAGCACTCAGATTCCATCAGGACACAGCGTTCCAAGCGGGATACAATCGTTTGCTTATCTCACAGCACACAACTATCGTAACGGTGGCGACTGGTAATGTCAAAACGAAAAAACCTGACAAGTAAATCTTTATCCCTTAAGACCATAAGAAAGATTGCTTTGGGCTTGATTATAGCAGTCATTTTTATGGTCCCAATAGTAATAGCTTCGGTTAGCACTTCCGTCCAACCTATTGACGAAAATAATGTAATGTCCGCAACAGTTGGAATCGCATCGTCAAACACGCAATTTCAAGTTCAAGTCGCATATGCATATGTCGGACCATCTCCATCTAACGTGACCTCATATTTTGACAATGCAAGAAATACCACGATGCAATTAGTTAGCCAATATCCATCTGTAGTGCGATTACAGATCAAAAACATCCCAGGTCCTCAAATTGCCGGATGCGATGCAATAGTTGAGGTTTACGGAATAAGAATCAATACGGACTTAGGACCCTCTGAATACCATGCTTATTTTGTGGGAACCAATTACAACCCAATTTTCTCAAATGCTTCACAATCAAAACTAATCCAATATGTACCTAAGCTAATAAATGAAAACATTTACAGCACTATTGTAGGCAACTTTAGGTCAAATTGGACCAATAGTGATCCACTTTTGACTAACACTATTGGCTCCATTACCTCTTATACAAGTTTCAGCAGTGCATTAGGGCTATTCGCTGCAGGAAAGCCAAATATAATCTCCGTTAATGTCTACAGGATTGGTTACATAACAATGACAAATAGCTCAGTTTCTGTCTTTGAAGATTTATCAACTAGCGCTGCTCTGCAAGACATGGTTCAACTCAGCAGTTATGGAAACGGCTCTCTATATAATAACTTAGTACCCGCGGATCAAATGCTGCAAACAGACCTATTCCACCCCAACCCGAGCCCATAAGCTTTCCACAGTAAACCAAACATCTCCTTTTTTATTATAGATTGAATTTAGGATAACCGTAAAAAAGGCAGTATTCATGACCACTCGAACAAGAAATCATCGTAAAAATATCATCGTTATTTCGATTGTTATAACTATTCTTTTAGTTTCTTCTGTTGCCATTCTAGTAAATTTCAACAAATCAGCTACTACGCAGCGAATTAACCTTAACTTGGTGGCCATCACCAATCAAGACGTTCTGCAGGGAAGTAGTTCTCAATTCAAAATTCTTACTTATGGGATTGGAAAAGCCAGAAACTTAACGTTGAGTTGTGATGTGGGTTCAAGCGGATTAGACTGCACGTTCGATCCACCTGCCGGTGTTTTGAACTTTACTAGCACATTAACCGTATATGTTCCCGATTCTACCCCAAAAGGAAACTATACTATAACGGTTATTGCCTCAAGTGATAGCCAAAAAACAAATGCTTCGAGTGTTGTGTCTGTTTTGAGCGCAGATTTAACGGCGGGAACAGTAATAGTGTCGGGGAAAGCAAACAGTGCCGCTCTTTTCGGGCCTTTTCCTTCCCGCTTGATAAGCATAATATTTACTGATACCCAAACAGACGCTAATACGACTTATGACTTTAATTTTCCTCCTCCGTCGCAGCCAATCTTTGATCCCATGGCATATTCCTTCGGAAATTACACAGTTATTTTGATGAATCAACATACCTACAAAGTGACTATAAGTTATTATGGCGGCCCGTCGCCCAGCAGCATGCAAGTCTTTTCAGACAACGTCGGCAAGTTTACCGTAGCAGTACCCCCAGAGCAAACACAGGTTACCAAAGACTTCCCTTAGAGGATTCAATTTTCAACCCAAAGAAAAAAGCGTTGTCTAACACCCTTTTAGATGTTCTTTTTGAATCGTAAAATTGCTTATAGGCAGGGGTTGGGTGGGGGTTGGTGGGTGAGAGATGGGTTGAAGTTGCCGAATGGGCCATGCTCAGTTGCCCGATTGCGTTTTGCTGTACATTGCTATCACTGCTTTCTTTTGCATTCGATGCTACCCGAAAATGCGTGGCTCACCAACCTATTTGGAGCCTAATATCCAAGGCATGCACTGCACCTATAGAGGGAAGGCAGCTACACCAACCTATTAGGATCCAAATAGAATATCAATGCAGAAACCTATAGAGGGAGGGTCAGTGCGTTAGGGTTTGTTGGCTTCTACTTCAAGCCGCATCATGTCAACATGAACCACGCCTGCTTCATCGGCGGGATGCAACTGTAGGTAGCGGTTGACGATCGATTCGACGAATTTAGCTTTAAGCGCTTCTGGCAGTCGATCCGTGAAGGGCAGCCATGTGGTTCGCACCCATCCTGCCAAGCCTTCTTTGCCCTGATGCTTCATGTCCCTGCTAAAAAGCTCCACCCGCAGCGCCTTCAAACATGCCGCCGCCAAAAACTGCCGGTATTCTTGGGGGTCGTAGAAGCCGTAGGGAAACGTCATGTTGCCAAAGTATTTCTTCCAAGGCTCCGTCGATGATAGTTCGTCTATGATGCGTAGGATGTCTTGGGCGTTGCCTTTGCCTGCCATCTGAAACAGCAGTCTGCCGCCGGGTTTGAGGCTTCGTGCCACGCCCGCCAAAACGGCGCTCTGATCCACAATCCAGTGCAAAGCCACGTTGGAGAACGCCAAGTCGAATTCAGCTTGGAAGCAGAGTTCTCGGGCATCCATCACTTTGAAGGACAAGTTGGGGTAATCTTCTGCGGGGAACGTTTTTTGGGCGGCTTCATCATTTCTTTGGAGCTGTCTATGCCGGTTGCTCTGCCGTCGGGTAGGCACCGTGCGAGTTCTGCGGTGATTTTGCCGTCGCCGCAACCCACATCCAACAAGGCTTCAGTGCCCCGCAACTTCAGTTTGGGGATGAGTTCTTGTGCCCATTGAAGCTGGTTTAGCGAGTTTTTGGCGTAGTCTTTAGCATCCCAAGCATAGTTTTTGGGTTTACTCAATCGTCGTCTTTTTCCTGCCCAAACTTACTAAAACTCAAAGGCGAAACCGAGTAATGAACCACTTCGCCCCGCCGATTCGTAACTGCCAAAATCAACTCTTTCTTTTGGCTGGTACATTTTGTTAGGGCGTCGGCGAGGTCGTTTATGGGGAGGGGTTTGCCTTCTTGGGTGATCATGATGAGGTAGGGTGCGGTGTCCTTGCCGTAGCTGCCCCGTTCGTAGATTCGAAAGTCGACTCCGCCGCCGAAGCCTTCGCGTACCACGTATCCGCGGCTGCGTAGGTCGCGGTAGACGAGGTAGTTGACCCATGCATTATCGTTCTGGGCTTGGTAGAGATGTAGAAGGCTTTGAAAATCGACGGTTTGATCCTCTTCGCCTTTAACTTCAAGCATGCCTTTATCCACAAGGTACAACGCCTCGTAAAAGCTAAGCTTGAAAACCTTGTTTTCCACCGTTCCCGTAGCCGTTATGAGAGCGCATCAATGTTGCTCTGGTCACAAGACGAGGATGCCTTTGTCTGCGAGTGTGCCGCTGGTTCTGAATTCTACGGGAGCCTTTTTGGTTGATTCACCCATCGTTTAACCCTGCTTTTACCGTTTTCCTCTTTTGAACTCACCGAAGTCTTTGTTGTATATTACCTGTTTCTCTGTTATGATGGCGGTGACGTATTTTAGGGGGGTGGGGTCAAAGGAGGGGTTCATAACTGCTACGCCGTTGGGAGCCACTTGTACCCCGCCGATGTGGGTGATTTCTTCTGGTTTTCGCTCTCCACCTCAATATCAGCTGCTTTATGGGCTAAGTCAAAAGTTGAAGTTG
>CAWDAV010000013.1:0-48135 GCA_963800365.1 Candidatus Bathyarchaeota archaeon
ATTGCACGAAAGTATTGGAGAAAGTATCTCTAAAAATGACTTTAGCCAAAATACGTTCTGAGGCGCCCAAACCAATAGTTGAGAAGAGTAAATTTATTGTGTATTTGAAGACATGCACAGTATCTACCCGATTTTTCGATAAAAAGAAAGTTTGACCTATTCTACATTTAGGATTCACTTTAATTCATCCAAAACCCCGAAAGAAATCGCTGATTTTTTGTAAGCAACAGAATTTTCAGTGAGAAAGTCATATTGCAATTGGCTAAATGATTTTCGGCAATTGTTTTTAGACGTGGCAGTTAAATGAGATTATTGGCTTCTTTGTTTTGTTAGTGGACAATGTTAATTAGGAATCGAGCAGCGTTATTGATACGATATTCATGCCCACCGTTACTGCGTTCTGGTTTATTAGAGAAGGCGAGAAACTAATCCAATGTAACAAAGCAAGTTTCGACAAAGCCATAACTGAGGGCAAAAGTATCAAGTACCGAGGTTACCCAAACAAGAAAACTGAACGCATCGCTGAAACATTAGAACTATCAAGGATGGCGTTTCTTGCAGACCCCAACTGCCCTCCAAAGTTCCGCGCAGTACTAACCAATCCCGCAAACATTTGTGAGGTCCAGATTATTCAGCCGGATGATCCTGAGTTTTGGGCTCGAGAATCTAGGCGGCCGAAATACCGTTAATGTGGAAAATCTTTGAACAAACCCGCTCTCACCATAACCCAACAAGCGATCCTCGGCTTAACAGCTCTAACAATTTTCCTGTGGTTGGCGTTGTTTGTGCCTGCTTGGACTCTGAGTTTTTGGCAAGCGTGGGTATTTTGGCTTGTATTTGTCGGTTGCATATCAGTTATTAGTGTTTTTTTCCTCAAAAAAGACCGCAACCTTATCGCAAGTAGGTTAAAAGTGGGTCCAACCAGTGAACAGCAAGGCAGCCAAAAAATTACTCAAGTAGGTATAACTGTTTTTTTCCTTCTGCTTCTTTTGGTTCCATCAATTGACCATCATTTTCAATGGTCCGCTGTCCCAGCGTACCTAAGTCTTATGGCAGATGGCTTTGTTGTGCTTGGGTTATTTGTTATTTTTTTGGTTTTCAAAGCAAACAGTTACACTTCAGTCCTCGTCGAGGTAAACGAGAGACAGAAAGTAGTGTCAACGGGTCCATATGGCGTTGTTCGGCATCCAATGTATTCTGGTGCCTTGGTAATGTTGCTGTTCATTCCCCTTGCACTGGGTTCGTTTTGGGGATTGCTTGCGTTCCCACCTATCTTGCTGTCAATTGCTATACGACTCAACGAAGAAGAAAAATTCCTTGGCCAACAATTGGTGGGATACAGCGAATATCGCCAAAAAGTCAAGTACCGCTTGATCCCTTACGTCTGGTAAAAACTATAGCGGTGTTCTTCCAACTCTTCTTAAAAGCAAATTAGCTACGCCAGCCACAACCAAATCTGCTGCTACCCACACAAGGAACGAAATATGCAGTAGAATGGCTAAACCAGTGATAACCAAAAGGAGAGTTATTGCGATTATGCCAATGGTTCGTTTTCTTTGATTTACTTTTTCAGGGTTAAAACTTTTTTTTGAGGGCATATCATTCGTTTTACCTAACGTCACGGTCTTTAAAAAATGTTTTAAAGAATGAAAACTATGGGTAAAAAAGCATTTTATTCAGTTTAATTAAAAATCAACCATAAATCGAAACGATTAGAAGGTGATTTCTTTTTAATTTCGCTATATTTATCAAGCTGCAATCACCATTAATTCTTGATTGATTATGAAAGCTTACATGGGATTATCCTGTAAAGTAGGCGCCTTCAATCGAGTCTTAGATGAATTGATAAAACTTAACCTTTCCAAAAAAGATGTCTTTTTGCTCTTTGGACCCGTCGACATCCTTATCCAATTCAACGGCTTAAAAAGCCTCGATGAATTCATCGCCAAATGGTTTAATCCTATAAGAAACATAATGCCACAAGAATCGATGATTGAAAGAACACAGACCCTAATAGTGATCTCCGAAGGAAAACCTTTCACAGAAGAACCATATGCATTCTTGTTTTTGAATACTCAACCTAGAAACCTCGAGGAGGTTCAAAATAAACTTCACGCTATTCCCAAGGTGTTGTCGTCAGACACGGTTTTTGGGCCCTATGATGTAATAGTTGCGGTGAAAGCAAGCGGAAAGGAAGACCTAAAACAGCTTATTTCTCAAATACAAGAAAAAGTCCCCCACATTCAAGGAACTGTAACAGCAATAGTAGCCTCACTTTACTAGCAGATTGATGGCATAAATGTCACCGTACGCTTGTTAAATCACAGCTTTAGCTATTTAAATTGTCAAGTGTTGCCCGTTTTTGCCATTATGTTTTAGTCATTTTCTGTTTTAGGAACTCTTCCACTTCTTTCTATTGAGGCCAATTTCCAATAATCTGTACACGATTTGTTTTTTTCATCGCACAATCTAAATTAAGCTAATTTGATACTTCACCCTTACCTTGAAATCCCTCAAAGTGATCTTTCCCGATTCTGTAGGTTTCAAATGTAAAAACTGCGGCGTCTGCTGCCGAATGCAACCGCCAGACGTCGACAAAAACGAACGAAAGGACATAGAAGCAGAGGGATTCAAAGATTTCTTAGCTCCGCCAGATGAAACGGGAATTATGTGGATTCGCAGAAAAAAGGACGACAGCTGTTTTTTCCTTACCAAAGACAACAAATGCGCCATTTATGAGGTTCGCCCGGCAGCCTGCAGGATGGAGCCATTCACCATAATGGATTATGATTATCAAAACAATCTGATAGAGTTAGAGACGAACTTTCCTTTCTCACTTTGTTGCATCGGAGTATTAGAAGAAAAAACGTTAAATGCTGAAGAAATCACCAAGGCAACCCAAATTCTGGTGCAAAAGATTCTGGCTTTAACAGCTAAGGACCTAGATCTTCCAGTCACCGACAAGAGGGTTCATGCAGAAACAAGGTCTAGGCTGCTTAGACGAGTTGTTGAAATGGCTGATTTGCAGTTTTAGGCGATTCCTGCACACAGTTATATTTGATGCAGACTCACACTTTGGTTTGTGAGAAGCCATTTCCGCTATTTTCTTTACTTAAGAGACCTACCGTTTCGCATATTCTACCCCTGATTGGAATGATTGAAAGTAATGACCTCCCACGTATTTTTAGCCCAGAAGGCATACTCCTGTCTTTTGACTTGCAAATAGTCCGCCTACAAACATCTTTTTTTCTTACCGGTCCCCTACATTATCTCGCTACTGGGTAAAATCACGTTTTCAGAAAACATTGCTAAATTTGCAGGGTCGATTAGACCGCCACAATCTATAACTTTGCATATGACCAAAAACTTCAAAAAAATTACAAACCCACGAAATAGTTTGGCTTTTCAAAAATATGTTGGCGTATCAAGCAACCGCCAAAAGATGCAGATAAGCAGGAGGCATGGGGAATACACGATTGGGCAAAGGTGTTTTTCTATGCCTCCTGCTCACTTAACTATAACATTGTTATTATTACTATAATAATTTTGCCCCTTACACTTATGGGAAAATGTTGAGCTAAACCACAAAAACGAAACATAACAGAAATTAAAAAAGAAAAAGGATATTGTTAAACGAGTAAGATGTTAGCTTAAAAGCTTAATATCTTCGTGGTGGTCTTCGTTTTGCGTAGCATTCTCGGCAGTAAACTGGCCTGCTACCGTCTGGTTTGAATGGAACATCACATTCTTTTCCGCAGTCTGCGCAGGTTGCCTTATGCATCTCTTTGTTGCCATATGACATTTCTATTTTCACTTCCTTTTACTACTTAATTTGCAAATTGTTTTGCATGCTTGTGAAACGTGAAGCTTACTATAAAGGTTATCTGTTACTAACTGAAGAACCCAAAGTTGCTGCTTTTAATTAAAGGCTTTTTTGCTTCTATTTTTCCCGCATTTTTATGTTTCAAATGGTGCAAATATGTCTAATTTTGCACTATAAAAGTCACAAAATTTATTAAAAAGAAGTACTAAGTTAAATTTGCAAGTCAGGGAGCAAGCTTTAGCTGCAATGCACTGAGGCACAGATGCGGGCTAATTGAAACAGCGTAAAATCAGCTCGCGATCAAGACTTTGCCTCCGTGGGGCTGAACATGCATAGTGTTGAAGCATCTAAGCTTGAAGTAGCAGGTTCAAAACGGCGCAAGAATCTGCAGCAACAAAGACTGCTTAGATGGGCCGTGGTCAACAATAAGGCTCAGACCTGACCTGCAAATTAAGTGGAAGAAAAATAAATGCGGAAAACCGTAAAGATCCACTTTTTTTTGAAGTCAATATTGACGTTTAATCATGAGCCGTTTATAACATAAAAAAAGAGAAATTATTTTGCATATGCTTCAACAAGGTCTCTCGCAGTAATAATTCCCACGATTTTTTCATCCTTCACAACCGGCAATCGTCTAATATGCTCTAAAGCCATCGTAGCCGCAGCCCTATGAACACTTGTGCCGGCGGGAATAGCAATGATGGGCTGTGAACAGTTTGGTCCAACATCCGTAAACAACGTTTTGCCTATAGCTAAAAAATTTGTCAGCAAGTCGCGTTCAGTAAAAATCCCAAATGGCTCTTTTTCTCTTGTAATTATCACGCTGCCTATGCGATTACTGCCCATGGTTTTAGCGATGTTAAGTACCGATGTTTCTTGGTCAGCATAAACGACTTCTTTGGTCATGAATTCATCAACTTTGATTTCCGTTTCTGCAACATCAGGTAAACTTTTGATTAAGTCAGAAGCAGTTACGATACCCACCAGTTTTCCAGCATCAAACACGGCAAGCCTGCTTTTCTTAGCTATCATTTGTTTAGCTACTTCTTTTATCTTAGCTAACTCAGAAACGCCAGCCAACGGATACGACATTACGTTTTCGACTTTTTCATCTTTCAAGAATAATCCATACGCCAAAACCTTGCTAAGTAAATCTCGCTCCGTAACTATAGCCACCGGCGTCTTGTACTTCACAACAATCAGGCTTCCAATATGTTTCTCACCCATTATGCGGGCAGCATCATCAAGCGAAGCTTCTGGAGTTACAGTAATGACATCTTGGCTCATAAGTTCCTTTGCCATTCGATAAAGCGGCAAATCACGTTTATACTGCTCATAGGCGATGTCGACGATGCAAGGCAACTTTCTTTTAATTTCTTCTTGAGGTGTCGCCACAAAAATTCCTCAAATAGATAATGGTTGAGACATCTAATTAATGTTCCATAGGTTGCTTGGCACTAGAAACTTGGCCGGCAGCAATCGATTGGTATAAATCCACCCCTGTAATACTATTTTTCCAATTCGTGTTACCGAGGTACCATAAATACACATCCCCGACGGCATCCTAAACCCATACGCGTGCATAGCTATGTACATTATAGCCTTCAGCTTCTTAGCATGGGCCTGGCACGGCATGAAAAGAAAGTATCCAAGATACATCATTCCTCTAATTGCCGTTGTGAGCGCCCTTTTGCTAGTGGTTCAGTTGTTTGAGTTTCCTGTTGCAGGCGGCGGCAGCACCTGGCATTTCTTGGGTGGCACTGCTGTCTCCATGGTTTTAGGGCCAGCCGCAGGTTTAATCAGCATGACTTTGACGCTGGTCATTCAAGCAGGCTTGGGAGATGGAGGCATAACAACTTTTGGCGCCAACGTCTTCAACATGGCAGTAATCGGCGTTTTATCGTTCTTCATAGTAAAAGCCTTCCTGTCAAAAGGATTCACAACAAAACGGTTGGCACTCGGCATGTTTGTGGCTTCATTCATCTCCAACGTGTGCACCGCTTTGGCAGTGGGCATAGAGATTGGTCTTTTCCCCATGGTCGGTACTCTCGGCGGCATATTTGTTACAGTGCCCTCGATGCTTATGTGGTACGTTCCAACAGGAATAATTGAAGGTGTTGTGGCTTCTTCTTTGATTGTTTCGTTGTCACGGTTGCGAGGAGTAAAACTTTTGGGTTTAGAAATGTGCCGAAAACATAAATACTAATCTAAAATTGCGCAGCTGCCACCATGAATACTTCCGTTGTAAGTAAGAGCGAGACGGCTAAAGGTGGAATGAGTGCAAGACGTTTTTGTAATGCTCTTAACTTGATGGGTGGGGGTTGTTGAGGATTACGCTGCATTTGCCCTATCAAACTGGATAGCTTCTTCGCAGTTGGAGTTAAAAGGAGAAAAACAACCAGAAACGCGGTTATTCCAATCGAGGCACCAATTACAATGCAGATAGACCAGGGCGATTTTAGATCAAAGGCATTTGGGGGACCATCAGCCATTGCTAAAGCAAGAGAAGGCCCAAAAATGATAGTAAGAAGGGAAAGTATTTGCACAGTCCGTACAAACCTCGGCAATACCTTAACAATGAATTCGCCGCTTCCTTGAGGCGAAAATTTAGCAAGCGAGGGCTTGATGGTAACTAAGAAAGTTAATGCTGCGCCAGTCCAACCTATAACAGAGAATATATGAAACCAAGTCAAAGTACCTATGATTATTAAGTTAACCATTTCCGCAAAAGCCTCAGTAAAAAAAATGTTATGGGAGATCTATATTCTTTTCTAATTAACTAATTCTGACGACACTAGAATTGATAAGAATAATCTTGCCCCGTGATTGTGCTGTTGCCTATGGAGCGTTGATGGATAATGTATCGCCTTCATCAAAGGTGTAAGGGACATTTGATGGTCCCCAGTATATGCTAACGGTCACATTGTAGTTATGTTGATTCTCTAAAATAACAGAATACGCGCCGCTCGCTTGAGTAACGTTTTCAGAATTCCCAAGGATACAACGTTCACTTCTTCTTGAAGTTTGTTACCCTGCAGTACGCTTGTGTTATTAGTAGCGAGGTTTAGGTCTAAAATTGTATGCTTAGCTGTTGACGGCGCATAGTACAAAATCGCAAATGCAGTGATAGCAGAAACGGCAAGTATGATAATCAGCATGGAAGCAATCAGCTTCTTGCTTAGCTTTTTCGTTGATGTTCCAATTAATTGTGCCATTTAATCGCCCATCAAAGGGTTATTCGATTTAACCCTTTCTTTTTAAAGCAACGGCGAATCTTTTTATTGCAAACTGCAGAGAGAGTGTTAGGGATTGTTTTGAAGCGGGAAGAAGCAATATCGGTTCTCAAGGAACTTCTCGATAACTGCCCGGGACTTGATGGTCACAGTTTAGAAGTAACTGCACCCAGCATCGGCCTGTCTGGGTACCAAATCATCATCAAAGGCACATTGGACGAAGAAACAAAAAAAAGCAACACAAACCATTTCAACAAAATATGAACTTGCCAGCCAAACCGGAAGCTTCTGGAAAACAAAACACTCCATAAACAAAACAGAACCCGACACACTCATTATATACAAACCCAAAAACAACCCCGATGTCAGCAAACCCTTCCGCTGAAGGACGCAGACCTTGCGTTTTCAATCCAATTACGAGCTTTCTCTGCAAAAAGGCGTGTGCTTTTTCGAAGCAAAAATTAATTCATTCAATGATACTAAATTTGAATTCTTATTAAATCTTTTTTTCAGGTAAGCTGAAAAATATATTCCTGTTAATTCTTGTACCTTTTCTTCATTACTGATGTATTTTAGATGCAGCAATTCATGAATTAACGCTGCTCTAGCTCTGTTTCCAACGAACACAAAAAAGTAGTTTTTGCCGTATTTTTTCCGGAAGGCATAGCAGTAGTTAAAAGTTTTGGGATAAATCCGAATTCTGCCCTTAAATGTGTCACATTTGCCGACGAGATTGAAACCGTTTTTTCTAGGGGCTGGAAAAATTTTTATATCAACTGTGTTGACAACTTTTTCTTCAATGTTTTCGGCTAAAAGCATGGAGATTAGAAATTCTTGAAAAGAAGATTTTTTTAGTGCTTTCAAGATAAACCGAGAATAAGTTGTGTAAAAGCCACTGTGTTTAGGGCAATCAGTTTTGTCAGATTCAGGGCCAATCTTTATTTTATTAGAGAGCTGATAATTTTGTTGTATCATATTTATCGAAGGATCACAATGATTCTGTTTTTACTAGAAAAACGCTATTCTTGTTCGGTTTGGAAGGGGGACGTGCGAACCCATATGCGTTAGGTAAATTGTCTATGCGGTGACTTTTAGTACATTGGATGCCGACCATCTTTCCATCTTGGGAAACCCAAACAATATGCCCCATTTGAGTGCATTGTGGGCACCGGGCTGAGTTGCCTATGCTTACCATACCGTTGCGTCGCCTCTCCTCTTGTTGTGAATTTCATCACGAAGTTTTACTGACTTAGATTCAACACAATTTTTCAATAAACTAAATCTTAACATATACATTTTGTTTCGCTTCTATCTTGAAAAGCATCTGGTACTACCCCAACCAAACGCCAAAGAACTTTCAACCCATAATATAGGCTACAGCACTTATAAACCAAAGATAAAAACCCCATAGATTCATCGGGCACTTCAAGACTTTTCTGTGCGAACCCGATTTAAGATGATTGCCACCAACGCTTTTTCGGTTCAGTAAAAAGAATTTCTACATTATGCGTCAGCTCGCAAATCTCACTTAGCCCGTATTCTTCAACTACAACTTCGTAAACACCTTCGGGAAGCTCGGCGGTTACGTTGCCGTTATTGTCTGTATTCACCGAGAGCATCAACCTTTTAAAAGGAGTTCCATTTTTGAGGTTTTCAGTCCATTGTTTGAGTGATATTGATTCCTTTTCTAATCTGAAGAGCTTGACGTTAATGTTTTTGACTGGTTTATTTTGTTTAGAATTAACAACATTTACTGTAAAAGTGTGAGTTTTTTCCAAAAGGGAATTCAACTTTCTAAATCTCCACTATACCCAAGCATCAATATTCTCGCTCTTTTTTCCAGATGTTTAGAGAACATTGCCCCCAACAGTAACTACTTCCCTTGTACATACATCCCCCACAATTAGGAGAATCAAAATATCTACGATAAATCATAAAATCCACTCAATAAATAATAGCTCAATCATGCATTTCTGTGTTGCCTATGCTTTTCAATAAAATCCGTTATATTTTCTAAATTAGGAAGCCTTTTCAGGTTGAACCACAGACCGACCATTAGGTTATATTATGTTGAAAATGTGTATGACCAATCCCAAAAACAATACAAAAGCCCAAATAACGAAAGTAGGTATCATTAATCGCCACATTTTTGAACATCCAAGTTCTCCCAAAGGATGGACTACCCAGGAAAAAATTATTATTAAACCCAACACTATAGCCACGATTCCTAAAACAGCATGCGACCAAAAAAAGACTGATTGAACAAACGACAAATTACTAATAGACGCCAAACTACCGACGAAAACAGGGATCATTACTGAAATTACAGTTGCGAGGTTTAAGATAATCGCCACGACGCTAAAGAATCCATGCATGATGAGGTTTCTATTCTTAATTCTTATTTTATTAGGATATACGCCTATTAAGAGGAAAATTAATGCGATGACTTGAATGACAGAAACTACAGTCCCTTGAATGTCAAGTGCCATATTTACAGTTAAACAATTGACCTTATAATCATTAGTGATCTTCGGCGGAATGCAAAACTGTACGAAAGGTTCAATTAAAAAAGCTCGAATAGGCAACTTTGAAGGGAAGTTGCTGCTGCACCACGATTTGGCACGAAAACAATGCATCTTTCAAAATAAAACCAACAATACAGTAGTTTTTTTGATGCTTTAGCATTAATTGTTGATATATAGTTAATAGCATTTAAATTACGGCCATCTTTTTTGTTTAGCTAAATGTCATTGCTAAATCGCTACTATAAAAAAAGCTTAACCTAAGCTTACTTTAGCAAACTTTATAGATCTTATTCTTATTTTTATTCGGATGGGTAAAAACAAATGGGACTTCCTTTCTATATGCTACTTCACACTAGAATTGGTCAGTCTAAAACAGTTGTCCACGAAATACAAAAGATAGAGGGCGTTAAAGTTGTTCATTCTGTCATGGGGAATTATGATGTGATACTTTACGCAGAAGGGAAGGACATAGAGGATGTAAGACGTATCCGTGATACTGTATACAAAATCGACGCAGTAACTTTATCAGAAACGCTAGTCCACGCTTAAAATTAAGCTGGAGCTCACTTTAACAGCCGCAATACCTTGCCAATGCGATTCTTTATTTAATTATTTAAGAAATTAAAAATTTCGTACTGTAAACGAAAGAGAAACTGGAAAACGTGAAGAAGGATTGATGGAGTTAGACCTTATATTAGACATCTTGTGCGAAGCCAAAAGGTATCGCTGTAATGTTCCAATGTTTCTTATGACTTTAGCAACAACCACGGTTATTTTAGAATAGAAGCTTAATGACAACAATCTTTACGATTATTTAGAATAAAAGAAATAATGCATAAAACTTAAAAAGGAACCAAAAGAGTTAGCGATGTTAGAAATATCTATGTCCGCAAATGAAAAGAACCAAGATATCGGTAAAATTTGGGCTAAGTCGCAAAAAACATCTACCAGTTATATGGGTTGCAAATCACTCGAACTACCCTCCCTACAGATTAGATGTTTTCTTTAAGTATCATGGATTAACCCTCAAAAAAATAGACGAAGATCATTTTTCAATAAGAAAGAAAGGACTCGAATTCGTATTACTCAAAGAGTACATGCCATTTATGTTCTATGAATTTGTTGAATGGCATAAGGATTACAAATTTCCTTCTTCTTTAAAAGAAAAGATTATACTTGATGTTGGTTCAGGTTGTGGAGAATCGATCTTCTTTTTCGCACTGAAGGGATGCAAAGACTTTATCGCTGTTGAACCAAATCCTCAATGCGCAGATTTGCTCCGAAAAAACGCTGAAAAAAATTCCCTTAACGTCAAAATCTTCAATGACATCTTCCGTAAGAGCCATCTCGACCAGAAATTTGACTTTATCAAGTGCGATTGTGAAGGAGGCGAGTCCATACTGCTTGAACAAGAAATCAACAAACCTATTGCGCTTGAAGTACATGGCGAAGTTTTGGTTAAGAAATTTCAGGAAAAGCATTTTAAGATTACACGAAAACCGAGAGATTATGGCAATATCCCAATTTGCACAATGAGAAATTTCTAATTTCAATGCACCAAAAAAATAAGCTCAAACAAGTTACTTCTTATTAAGGAAATACTATAAAGCAAAAACGTCGAAAATGCAAAAAACCTATTTTGTGTCAATCCATTATCCGACAACTTTCATTGTTTTTCACTTTTTAATATTGGGGCGAGGAATATACTATGACTCACTTTCGGACTTAATAATTTCTTACTTTTCAGGGCCTATTCATTCGGATCCCTGTCATTGTTGTTGGTTAGCTATCAGGCTCTTAGAGACCTAGTTTGAAGGCAGTTGAATAATGAATTTGGTTCCTTTCCCTTCTTCACTCTCAAAGGTTATTGTTCCTTTTAATGCCTCAACCATGCGTTTTACAACAGCTAAACCTAGTCCTTGACCTTTTGCTTTGGTAGTCAGCATAGGTGAGAATAACTTAGGCTTAATATCCTCAGGAATCCCAATACCGGTATCTTCAACTGTAATCAGTGTACTCCTGTCGCTTCTGGAGCTACTTATGTTTAGTTTTCCTCCGGTTGGCATAGCTTGAATTGCATTTATAGTTAGGTTGGTTAAGACGCGCCTAATTATTGCACGGTCTGAGGTGATAACGAATGAAGGGTCAATGTTTACTGAAACTTCCAAATTATTTTGGCGACTTACACTTTGTAAAACACTTGTAATCAAATCTTTGAAGTTAAATTGTGAATATTCAAGATTTATTGAACGAGAATAATCTTGCAAGTCAGCCACAATTTTGTTAATGTAGTTAACATTCGTCTCTATATTGTCTAAACTCTCGGCAACTTCTTTTCTTGTTTCTGATTCGGGCATTGAAGTGAGAAATTCCTTAAGCAAATAAATGTCCCCAACAATTGCTTGCAGCGGATTCCGTATATCGTGACCAACCATGCCAGCGGTTGCGCCAATAGCTGATAACCTTTTTGTTTTCTCTTCTTCGGTCTTGTCTTCGACAACTATTATGATTCCTTGCTCAGAAGGATACATTGAAACCTCAAAAATAGATGGTTTCTGAGTCTCTCTACTAATCACATTCATCATGAAGCGTGCTCGCTGCCTTTGTTGAAGCAAAGTTAAGTAAGGCGTAATATCAACAGTTACCATTTCAGGCAAGACATCGCTAATCCTTTTTCCTAGAGCATCTTGGGCTTTAACGGCTGTAACTCTCTCTGCAGCTTTGTTCCAATGTATAATTGTTAAATCCCAATCAACTGCAATGAACGCTTCATCAAAATCTTCATACAAATCGGGGTATCTCAGAACTTGGATAGTGTCTTCTTTACGCTCGCTATCAACATTTTTTTTACCAGGTGAGGCATCTTCTCTCGCAAGAATCCCCGATTAATATAAATTTAATCATCTATTAAGCTTTTAATTAAATTGCTTTACGAGGTAACTTATTTATTGGATGTTTCTATCGAATACTATATTATTTAACGAAGAATGTTTTGTGCAGGAAAAAATTAAATATCCAAAACTCTCGCTGTTTATAGTAAGCGTAATCTTAGTGTACATCCTTTTTTCTGTTCTTGCGTATAAGCCTCTGCATGATGCCCTTATATTCATGGGTTATTTTGGAACTTTTCTTGCGGGTTTACTTTACCCTTACGCATTAACGTCAGCAGCGGGTACAGGAATATTGCTGATTCTTGCGAAAGAACAAAACTTAATCTTAGCAGGAGTTATAGCTGGAATTGGCGCTTTGATAAGCGACGTTATCATCTTCCTTTTTGTCAAATATGGCTTTAGTGATGAGGTACAAAGACTCTCAACAGAAAAATTTGTTCAAGCTGTCAATCGATGGATTCCCGATTCTGTAAGAGTATATTTGGTTGCAACCTTTGCTTGTGTTCTAATTGCCTCTCCGCTACCAACCGAAATTGGCATCATGCTAATGGCATCAATAAAAAGCTTATCTGCTAAAAAATTCGTAACCATGATTTATATCTTGCACGCAAGCGCAATTTTTATAATTCTCCTAATTGGCAGCACTCTATAATTTGGAATCTTTAAGAAAAACATGGAGCTTAGATTATTTATTGCAGATAGTTGATTGTTGCCACCCAGTGTCTGCAGAATGCAGTTGCAGCAGCAGCACAGCAACACACAACAACAACAACAACAACAACAACTTCTCATCCAAATTGTTCTTGAGCACCCTTCTCGGCAGCAATTGCTATCTCTTGCAACGATTGCCAAAATTTTCTGATTATATCTGTAATGTCATTCCTGTTTTTTAAAATAAGGAAAAAATTTAGGGTAAAGTTAGGCTGGTTTAAGGAATCATTTCTCCGATGCCCACAGCCCAGATTCAAAAGAGAATTAGCTGCAAGCCGACATCAACCATACGGAAAAACAAGTGAATACCAAAACGTAGACTCAACAATGCCTCTCTATCGTAAGCTCGATTAATGACTATTGCAGTAACAATTCGACCTCTATTTGAACTCCAAAATTTTGGGTTTATAACAAAATTCTTAGCTTTCCTTGTTTCTTCTGTTTGCTTAGTTCCAGCAATGTTTCTTACCATTGCTTGTATTCTCTGTCTTTCTCTTGCAGCCTCTTTGTTTGATAGAAATCCAGCGTTTGTACGTCGTGTTTCCGGCATTGGTTTCACAACTCTAATGGATCTCTTTACTTGGGGAAGTCATACTTAAGGTAAGGTCTAAATTTGTCTTCAACTCGGTCGTAGTATCCAACCTGCATGCCCTTTGGGCTGAGTATCCCGCATTCAGTACATCCAAATATCCATGTTATAAAGTGCGTCAAGTCAACTCTTTGGTCTGCAACAAAAAATCGTTCTCAACCATATCAACGACAACATCACTCATCTTTTTGAGAACATCCACAAAATTATCGTAAGCAGCTTGGCCTTCTCTTATCCTCCTTTCAGGCAACGAAGCAATATACTTCCCAAGACCATCGCCTGCAGCTGGTTCAACAGCATACTTGTTTTCGGGAAGCAGAGCCTCCAATTTGAAGGCTAACTTGTTTTCAACGATCTCCTTGAATTTGGGTTCAACTATTACTCTAAAACTGAAAAAATCTCATCACCCACTCTATCCGTAATCAAGAAATGAAGACTCCTCACGCCTTTCAGTCCATCAGCAAACCGGTAAACTTCCACGAGCACTTTTTTTATGGAATCGGGGTTACACTTGAAAACTGCAACTGACCATTCCGATAAAATTGCCATTAAGCATCGATGATGATTATCATGGTAAGCTTAAGAATATTTGTAGAATTTAGATTTTTTAGGGAACGTTGTTGTTTGATTTTCTCGTAGGCACCGGCGGAATCGGGTGATATCTCCATTCACAGAGATTTCGAACCCCTGCACCATTATAGTAATATGTTGTAGTCGGTCATCAATCACAAAAGGTTAACTTGCAAGCGCAAGTTAATCTCTTGAGGTTTGTTTATTTATGGAAAAAGAACTGCTTTTTGAAGGAAAAGAGAACACTAGCTCAGTCAACATAAGAGAATTTACTCCGGCAGGCGTAAGGCTTGAAATTACAGTTGCTGGTAAAGTTAACGGTAGGGTGGCTGGACAAATTATTTCCACACATAACATTCTCATGAAGCCAGGCGGAATAAGCGATCTTGACCTCAAATCAATCATATTCAGCAATGGTGAGCCTATCTTTGTAATGGGAAAAGCCAGCGGTAAACTTATAGATCCGACTCCGATTGGACAGATTGAGGCAAACTTGACATTTCAGACTCCTTCCCAAAACCTTGCTTACCTAAACGCAACCAAAGGCTGGTCAGAAGCTACATACAACATGGCGACAGGCGAATACACCTTCAAGGTCTATGCCGTTAAATAGAAATTAATGCGCATCCTTGTTTTCAATATTCAGCCACATAAATCGATAGTTCTTTTCTTAGACAAACAGAAAAGGGGTTTTGCGGGTGCTTTCGTTGAATAGCCCCTATTCGCCGCTGAGATAATCGAAAAGATTTTCGTCCCTATAACCCTTGATTGCATCTTGAACAGTTTTGGTGGTATAATTGGAGAAGCTTAACAAACCTGCCGCTGAGTCATACAAGAGTTGCAAGTATTTACTCTCATCCGGGTTAACTCCCTTGTCCAGTAATTGTTCAGCCCTTACTCTGCGTTCAAAGCGTTTGTTTTTTTGATCGGTGTAGACGAAATGTACGCTGGTGCCCGCGTGGACTTCGGAGCCTTCGTTGATCAGTTGCTCTGCCGCGATAACTTGGCTTACATGTTGCTTGTAGTGCTTGGGGTTTTTTGATAGACGCTTAGAGACAATCAAGTCTTCAATAGGAACTTCGTTATTGAGCAACTTCTGCCGGTAAACCTTCACTACATCAAGCGCCTGAGGAATCTTTTGCATAAACTCTTTTGAGTTGTTAGCTGCTGAGAATACGTTGATCATGTCCATTTGGGCGTCGTACACAAATTTCGGGGTGTCATGTTTGCGCACTTCCAAACCTCTAACTTTGAGTTTGCCGTTCTCCATAACCCCATAGTAACGATTCAAGACGCCGATGTTGGGGTGCATCTTAGAGGGCAAAAAGACAACCCATTTGTAGCGTCCCTCAAAATTCAGTGGCACCCCAATAAACTCACTCACATACTTGCATAGATCGCCATATTCTTCCAAAGTGGCGTCGTCTTTTTTCAGCCACAACGAATCCACAATTCCATGAAGCACATCAAACCCAAGTCCCTCAGAAATCCGAGCGGTCCTAAGAAACGCATCCCTCCCAAACGCACAAACACCAATGTGCCCGTCAACCGTCCCAAACTTTGCGTTTCTGTAACCCAAATAACCAAAACAAGTTACAAGAATCCACTTCAAAGCGCTTTGTCTGTCATCATACATCTCTTTCAGTTTTGGGTCAGTCGCTTCGTCTCTTAATCTCTTATATTGCAACCTTTTAGAAACAACAAGCTTCAAGGCTTTTGGAACAACACCTTCTCGTTTCTCGCAGATATTGTAGTTTAGCTCTGGGATTCGTAAGTGTGAGTCTGGGCAGCACTTGCAGAGAACGGTTTCAGCTGAAATGTTGTTGTTAACCATTAAACTTGGATACATCGATGAAAAATCAACTTCGCCGGTGTTGTCGTGAATGCCTACTTTAGGTTCGTAGACAAAGCCGCCTCGATCTGCCCATAGGAGTTCGTAGGCTGATTTGAAGGCTTCAGGGATGCTTTTGTTTCTGGGAATCAAAATCTCTTGTTTAAACGCCTGATAAAACTGCAGCGAAGACATACTTGATCCAATAGATGAACGGGAGGACGTGTGCAGTGGTGCTCTGCAGGTTCTTGAAATTTCGAATAATCCTTGGAAACTACTTTCGTTTAGAATGAATGTGTTTCCAGCATCGATGTGAACTCTTCCATACAATCGTATTGTTGCTGCTTTGTAGAATGTACGTCCGTACGAGAAGAAGGTTTTTCCCTGCTGCGCTTTAGGAACAAAAGAAACTTCATCTCTACTTAGAATAAACTTGTCTGAAACCTCACTGGCGATAGCACGCTGAAGCAAGTAAGAGAAAAGAAACGAGTCTCCACCATTAGTTACAATTATGTCCGGATCAAGATCCTTCACCATCTTGCTTAACTGCAGAAGCTTTTCCGCTTCATCGCCCGACTCAATTATAATTCTATTCTCTTCTAACTCTAAACTTATGTTAGCTATTGGATCTTGAGGACTCGCTATTTTGCCAGTTTTAGCTATTTCGATTTTTAGATGCATTATCCTTAATGGAGGAAGGGCATAGGTGATGCTTTCCACAGAATCCAGCAAAGTGTATTTTAAGCCTGCTTTGAGGTTTTCAACTTCTAAGAAAGCAAGCGGGAACAGATCATGTGTGAAAAAATAAGTTCTGTCGCCGCGTAAATCGCAGTTGTGAACTTCAAGGCGCATGTAATCGCCTATTTTTAAAATTTGGTTAGTTAAGGATGATACTTTTCTGCAGTCTTTGAGAGTGATTTCTAATACTCTGGATTTTTCTGAATCGGTCGGCTGAGCGAATTTATAGACAAAACTCCAATTAGCAATATCAGGGTTAGAATAGATGCGACCAACAAGCTTTTCTTGGTCCTCTTTTTTGCCTGAAACGTAGATTTTAGGTTGGAACTTGTCGGTTAATCTTATTCTTTGGCCGATTTCGTTTATTATCCAGACTGCCATCTGTCCAATATCTGAAGGGTAAACATCGAATATCCAGCCTTTGATTCTAGGGCTGCCGCTTGACTGCATCTAAAGCCTTCTCTAATCGGCTAATCTTGACCTGCTGGGACAGGAGAATCGACATAACCATGGGTTCAAAAAGAATGGGGTTGGTAGCGTTGCTTCCTGCTGATGCGTAATTTCTGCAAGCATCCATCAAAGCATCAAAAGCTGCCTTATCCTCAATCCTCAATGCCTTCTCAAAACCCTTCCATCGGCTGATTTCATCTTCAAGTGCCATGCGGTAGGATTCAACTGTCTTGCCCATTATGCTGTCGCCTCCACAAAATCAGCCATAGTCAGGCTTTCGTCGGGTAATTCGACAGAGCCAGCGCAGAGGTATGGGTGTTTTTCTAATGATATTTTTCTGGCATAATTGTTTCTGCTTAAAGATAGAACAACGTTCGCTCTTGAACAGGTTTGCTTGTGAAGAAGGTCGTTTCTTGAGGATGCTTCATGTCGTGGATAAGTAGCAATTACAATCGTTTGGCTTTCTCTGGCAAAATTTGAAAGAAAAGTTGTAACATGGCTAAAGATTCTTTGAGTTTCAACTTCAGAAATGTCCTTGTCTAAGAAGAATCCGGCAATATCTGAGATTATGACGAGTTTAGCGTTGTACTTTTGGATGGTCTCTTTTAATTGATGAGTAATGAGTGCACTTGCTTGGTAGGCTGTGAAGGCTCTTGAAATGTAAATGTTGTCTAAGACTTTTTTTGGGTTAAGATGGTGAATCTGGGCTAACTGCGCTATTTGGTAGAGTCTGAAGGTGTTTCCTCCATCGATGAAGATAACGTTGCTTTGTAATCCGCCTAGTTGAGGTGGCAGTTGAGCTTTCACACATAGCAAGGATGTTAAAGACGAGGTAGATATTCCTTGGAGAATGGCAAAATCTCCCAAAGCGAACCCAGGAAAAATCTCGTTAACGCTCCGTATGTTAAGCGGAAAAACCGGTAGAGAAAGCATACGCTTAACCGTTATGTTTTGTGTCATTCCATAATTCTCCTAAACGTTGAGGACCTTCAAAATCTATTTTTGAGCTTTTAAGTCGTCACTTGAAACGACATAGTAAGGTAGTGGAGACTTGGGTGAAAGTAAAAGCGAGATTCAACTCCTTTTTAATGAGAGTCAGGAGATTTGGATTGTCTTTAGCGATTTGTGTTTTTCACTTCAATAATAGTCTTTGCCGAAAAAGAATAACAGTTTCAATGCGATATATTTGGAGCTTTGAATTAAATTTAATCTATCGTTTTTGGAAGTGTCCTTTTTTGTGGTGCTTGCTTCATGCTTTTTGAAAAGTCTTAATTAGCTTATTTACATCGAAACCTTTTGACTTTGCGTATTCAATTAATTTTGAATATAGTTTGTCGTCCATTTGTGGGGTTCTGCTCAATATCCAAAGATACTTGCGATTGGGTGTACCGACAATGGAATAATCATAGTTATCTCCTAACTTTAAAATCCAATAATCACCATAGAAAGGCCAGAAGAACGTTACTTTCAGTTTTGCATTAGAAGTATTATCAACAACTTTTGCCTTTCCTTTTGCCTGTTTCACCTTGCCATTTTTAATGGATTGGTTCAGCACGAATATGCTCCCATCTTTTAGTAAAGTGTAGGTGGCGGTAGTTTCATCACAGCCTTCTTGAAATTTAGCGGGAAGGTGCGCTATCTCATACCATTTGCCTAAATATTTTTCCAGCTCAACATGCGGTACAACTTCAAGTGACAAGTAAATCACACAGTATCTCCGAAGCGCGGCATCAATTTATGGCTTTCGTGATAGCGAGTTATGTAGAGTTCGCTCTTGGTTTTTAGTGGGTGTTTCTTTGAAAGTCTACCTTGGCTATAGTCGAATACTCGTAAAAGACTATACTCTATATTGATGTTGAAATTATTATTACCCCTTAGTCTGATTACTCTTATAATCAGTATGGTCTGAATCCAGTATACACTGAAGTGCAGGTTACTTTTATAATGTTGATTGTTCTTACCTACGTTATCCATAGTGAGGTGTTTTAGTGGTTTTAGCACGAGATTGTGACGGATTCGAAAGATCCTCTAAGTGCAAAATTCGTTATCAACACGTTACTGTTGGCGAGTAAGTTTATTGTCCAGATGGGACAGTGCATCTGGTAGATTGTTAAATTCTTTGGAAAGCGTTATTGTCAAGGGCACTGCCACATTTCCCTCAGCTATTTTTGTTTGGGATATAGTTTCTAAAATAATTTACCATTCGTCCCCGAATCCTCTTGAAGGTGTGGCTAGCAAAAATAGATTCTTTTGCAAAGGGTTACCTATTTTTGGGGAGAGAGGAGTTTCCCATTAGCCACACCAACAAGTTAGCGGTTAGTTGGTAACTATATTAAAAACTTGCGTATAAGCTCTATTCTATGGCTCCGACACTTCATCAAGAGGCGGATGGCTTAAGAATTAATGTAACTTAAAGCTTCAAATTTTCTAACATTCAACTTTGCAATTTGAACCGTATTTTTCTAATAGAATAACCTAATATTTGCTCTTTAAATGGCTAATCAGCCTTAAATATGCCGCTAAATCTACAAATTATGGCCTTATTGTATTTTTTGAGGAGGTGAAAGAATGAAAACAAAGATAGTTGTCGGCATTATTTTGACAGTATTATTGGTTTCACTTCCGCTTAGCACCGTACAAGCATCTTCCTTACATAACAGCCAAAAGAACCATCCTCTAATTCTACGTGAGCCCTATTTTACGTTGGAATCGATACCAGGTTCGACCAATACCCTAGTTACTGGTAATCTTGTAGGAACACCGGGTGCTCAGCTGACGATTCGCATAATTTTGCAAACAACTCCTACGCAAACTGCAGGATTAATTCATGGACAAGCAGTATTTACTTGGACTGCCAAAGACGGAGACCAAATATTTGGAACTCTTGATGGTTACATTAAAGCCAATTCCGATGGAACAAGCAGCGTTTTCTTCACATTCGAAATAACTGGCGGAACAGGCACATATGCAGGCGCAACTGGACAGGGGCTACATTGGGGAACTATAACAACGGATAGTGCAGGGGTTCCTTCAGGTTCAGGTTGGTATGTTGGAACAATCAGATACTAGCCCAGTTATTGAAGAAATAAAACTCAGGAGGTGAAAAAACGGTAAGAAGCACCCAAATTTGTATGGTGTTAACCTTCATTAGCATATGTATTAGCAGCCTCCTTAGCAATTGGATTCGCATCTGCTGCACCCAACTCAACTGTCAAAGTTAACGGTAGTGTATTTAGCACACAATTCTACTTCCCTGGGTCCTTATGCAAATCCAAGATATGGTAATCCTGCTCACATAGAAGCAAAAGCCACTTGGGAAAGTGGACACTAGTTGCTCAGGTTCATTCCATGGAATAAACTGCCATGTTACGCTGTTCTACGATTTGGTAGGCACAATCAAGATGGCACACTTACTCTTAGTGGAGAAGTAACTGATTACCAACACACATGAGATGTTTATAGGTGTAACAGTACAGATCATAACTGATCTAATCCGGTAATAACATGCAATTCATAGTAGCTGGAACAACTATCTTCAAAGGCGATGGAACAGTAGTACTATAAAGATACGCACCAACGAGAACTCTTTTTTGCCTGGTTCATTACTCGTAATTAGTTCTCTACTTTGTTATATTCAAGATGTGATTTGCTTGTTCTTTTTGGTAGAAGTTCATTGTTTATTTGATTTATTAAGGTGCGGAAGTTTACAATTTGTTATATTTCAAATTTTTATAAGCCGATGCTTGCCAAGTCTGTTTCTAAGCCTTTTTCTAGCAAGGATTGGATTTTTGAGATCAAGTAAGGATGGTTTTCGAGCGAATAGCTTACTAGACGACTATTTTACGGTTCAGAGCCGCAACAGTAAGGAACTAAAATCTTGGTCAGTGGTAGCTCCAGTTGAAGGACCAGCAGGGAGAGAAGAAAAGATCAGTGTCTTTTCCGGTAAAATTGAAGGCATAATATACGACCGTTTCGGCGACTTCGAAGGATTCATCCTCGAGACATTCGATGGCAGAAACTGTCGATTTGAAAGCCGTGAAATCCGTATACTGAAAATTGTACGCTATGCATGGACAGAGAGAATGGTGACAAAAGTCTTGGTAGAACCCGGCAACCCACACAAACCAATGTCCGTAATTCTCAACGCGCCACCCTCACTAAACCCCGAATCTAAAGACATACACAGAATCATTAACTGACTCTAATTCCCCCTTTTTTTATTTCTTTTTTAACCGAGCTGCTCGCGCGCCTCTTAGCGGCTGACCCCAAAATATTTATGGGCAGTCACTCGAATTAGAAGCGGGAGGATTTTGTACTAATGCCAACGTTTAGATTGGCAACGTTCAACTGTGAAAATCTGTTCAGCCGACCAAAGATTTTTGGGGAAAACAAAGACCGCTCGCTAGAATTGCTGGACTATGTCAAACAACTTCAAGATGAACTGTCAAAGAACGTTTTTGATATCAACAGAATCAAAGACCTAGAGAGGAAGCTATCAGGGTATGCTGAGGTAGTCGATGTTCGTGGAAAGCATAGCAGCCCTGAGGATGCCAAAGAGTGGTTGGGTTGGATAGACCTTGTCCGAAAGAAAGCCGATGACGCATCTATTGGTAATACGGCGAGGGTAATTAGCGACGTTAATGCTGACGTGGTCTGTCCTATTGAAGTTGAGAATAGAATACTGCTGCAGAATTTTCACGATGAACTATTAAAAAAGGAATTTCTCAAACCCCAAGGTAAGCAATCATACGATTATATTCTGCTCATAGATGGAAATGACGACCGGGGAATTGACGTATCGGTCATGTCTAGGTTTCCTGTAGAATGGGTCCGGAGTCATATTCATGAAACAACAAACTATCTTGGACGCAAGGTGAAAACATTCTCCAGGGATTGCCTTGAAGTTCTAATTCAGTTACCTAACGGCAAGCCATTGCTGTTGATGATAAACCATCTCAAGTCAATGGGTTATAGTTCTCCGGATGATCCTCAAAGTGACATACGCAGGGAAGGACAGGCTACACGCGTCGCAGAACTTGTTAGCGAGCACGATCTCAACCAAGAGTATGTTGCGGTTGTCGGCGATTTCAATTCTGATTCATCTAGCCAATGTTTGAACACGCTTTTGAACAAGGAAGGATTGTTCAATGTCAATCTCAGATTGCCGCCTGATGATAGAGGGACATATCAGACAGGGAAAAAACAGTTAGACTATATCCTTGTGTCGAATGCATTGAAAGAACAGTTAACTAACGTCTATATCGAACGTCGAGGAGTGTACTGCAAAAACAAATGGGTTCCCTACGATAGTGTGAAGAGTCGGCGCACGGAAGCCTCAGATCACGCAGTAGTTGTTGCAGATTTTAACCTAGTTTAGTAGCTCAACCTCAATTTGCCTTGTCGCTCTTGGCTACCTACCGCTGGGTGGTAGCTCGCCCCTATTTGTTTTTTTGTGTGGAACTAAATTATAGTCCAACCAACCAAAAAACACGAGTCAAACGCCTGCGTCCACATGAAAACAAAGTACTACCGTGTCTCTAGATTAGTGGTTTTACCTGACTACCAAGGAATCGGTGTAGGAAAACACCTGCTCAACTTTACCGCCGAACTCTATTACTACCCAGACAAAAGATTCGTTCTATCTTACTACGAGTAATCCACAACTTGTCCACGGTGCTATGTCCAACTGGAAGGTAACTCGTATTGGGCATGCAAGTAGCGGGCGGGAGAACACAAGAATAAACAAAGAACTAAAAGAAAGTCTAAGCAGAAAACGAATAACCGTTTCGTTACAATATTGTGTCAATCGCTAAAACCTTAAGTATTCCCTAAGCTCCTTTGCAGCAAGTAAGCTAATGAAGCTAAGGCCCAGTGCCAGCAGTCAATTTGTATTCTGAGGGATGGTTCGCTTTGTTTCTAAACCATTTTAGTGAAGTCAAGGCATCACCCACTTATCTCCAAAGAGAAATGGCTTTAATTAGAATTTAAAAAAAATAAAAAAGGAAGTTGATTTTGGATGCGGCTGTTCTTTATGGGCGCTTCCGAGTCAGCAGGATTGTTACTACACTCATTATGGCAACAAATATGAACAAGGCTGCGATGGCTGGGAAGAAGTAGGTTTCAACGAGCGATACTGGCTGGGCTGTCGTTGGAGCCTGAGTCACTGTTGGGGCGTCCGCTACTGCGATGTATGTTGAAGCTGTCGACGGCCCATAAGCGTTGGAGCCTGCAAAGGTTGCAAATATCGTGTAGGTGCCTGGAACACTTGGGGTGAAGGCAGTACCATAGTTGCCGTTGATGTCAGATGTAACTGTGCCAATGTCGAAGATGTTGCCGTTGGGGTCGACGGTTGTTAAATGAACTGGAACGCCTGTTGCATTTGCTGGGTAGCTTTGCTGCTCAAAGAGGTATTCCATCCACCTATTCATATCTGCATCGGATATTGCTGGTGTGCCCTTGAGGGTGAATTCGAAGTTGTCGTTGGTGGTACGTCTGCCAGTAGAGGTTTGGTCGGTGACCGTGCCGGTAAGGGTTAGAACAGAATTCACTGCTGCGCCTGAGAGGGGTCCGGAAACTGTTGTTGCACTTGGACCTTTTCCGAATGCATAGATTTCGCTGTCGAAGTAGTTGAGACCGACGAGGATACCGTCTGCTAATGCTACATTGCTGGGATCAGTGGCTCCCATGTTGGCTCCCCAGAATAGTGTTTTCCAAATTTCAGTGCCGTCAGTTGCGTTTATGCAGCGTAGGTTCGGGCCCCGCCACAGTGGTTGGGTGGGCGAGTGTTCACTGCCTGTGGTGTAGATTACATCGTTTTGTTTAGCTATGCATGAAATGCCCATTGGATAGTTGCCGTAGGGAGATTCAAAGCCGACGTTATTAGCAGTGTAGTTCCAAACTGATTGTCCTGTCGTTAGGTTATAGGCCATCAATACTCCGGCATAGCCTTGATCCAAAAACAACATGCCTTTGTAGTTGTCGAGTCGGCTAGTGTAGTAGTCGAATTGTGGCATAGGGCCAACTTGCCATATCTGTTTTCCAGTTGTCAAGTCATAACCGTAGTACATGAGAGTCTTTGTACCGCCTTGCATTAGAACGTTGCCGCAGACGAACACGTTCTGGTCTGGGAAGACTTCAATTAGGGTATTGCTTGCATTGGCTGATGTTGGTGCATATGGCTCTGAGAAGGTTACCTTCCACAGTTGTTGGCCTAAAGTTGAGTCTGGCTTCTGACTAATGCCCCATAGTATGCCTTGAACGTCGCCTCTTTCATCGTTTCTTCCCGCAGTTCCAACTACGAGTAATTCACCTTCTCGTATGGCGCGGATTGTGCCTGTTTCATTGAGCAGCGTATTTCGATCGTTGTATGGTGTTGGTATTGAAACGTTTACAGAGAAGCCTTTGTTTCCATCGTGAACGTATTCTCCCCCTAGAAGGGTGCCTCTACCGCCTGTGGCTGGTCTCCATTGCCAATAGTTAGTTCCTGAGTCGCCTAGCAATTCAGATGGTATTGCCGAACTGTTCCAGAGGGTTAACCGGTAGTTAGGCGATGTTGCAGTTCCGTAGTTGACGAGGTTGTAGTAGCAGATGCTACCGTCTTTGCCGTAGACTTGGGTGCCTGTTGCAGATACGTTGGCTATTTTATAGACGGTTTGGCCAGTCATAGGGTCAATTGCCGTCCAAACTGTGCCGTTGACGCCGACAGGATTAGTTATAGTTTGACCGGAGGTTCTCCAGAGATATGCAAAACCTCCGTGTTGGTTAGGAGATTCGTAGTTGTATACTTGACCGAATGCCGGTTTGGTGTTGTTTTCTTCAGATAATGTTTCGCCAGTGTATAAGTCAATGACTGTGTAGCCATTTGTCGCGTGATCCGTTGTGCGTGGAGCGTAGTAGATTTTCCCCTGCAGAATTATGTTGCCTGTCCAGCCAAGACCTTGGTAGTGGGCTGTTTGGTAGCCTGTAGTTTCATAGTTGGCATCCATGATTCCGCCCATGTAATATGGCTTTGTCCATAGTATGTGAGCGCTTGTTGGACCTGCGGTTGTGACTAATTGTTGGGGTACGCCACCGTAAGTGCCTTGGGGTCGCAGAAAGGGTGTGTTTATGCTTGCCCCGCCTCCACCGCTGGCACCAGCAAGCCAGTCGCCTGCTATGACATACCAGTCTCTATTTGCACTGTTGAGTGGACGAGTCCAATAACTGCTTGGCAGAGATGTTTCAACCCAGGATTGTATTGGTTCGTTCTGTATGGTGAAGGTTTCTTTCGGGCTGACTGCAGCAAGATAGAGTGCTTGTGTTGTGGTGGTGTTTTTCCATGTTTCAGGGAATATACCTTGAATGGTATATGTGCCGGCGGTTTCGGGTACGTAGGCAATGTAGTTGGCGCCGACTGGGTCACTGTATGGCAGATCAAGAAGTACTGATTCACCATTTGGTTTTGTTAGATTGATTTCCATTCCAATCCAACCAGCTCTACCGGTCGGACTCGAAATAGTGCCCGCTGTTTCGCCAATGTCTGGCGGTATGTCGGCTGTCCAGGCGACAAGCAACACGGATTGGCCAACACCGGCGACTCTGGGACTGCAGGAAGCGTAGATGTAGGAGTTGTAGGTAGTAACGGCTGCGTTAACTGGTGACGAAACAAGAAGCATAGTAGCAATGCTCAGTAGGAGTATTACTATAAGCAAACATGTTTTGCTTTTCATTAAGGTTGATTTCATTTTTTCTTTCCTTCCATTTATGTGTGGCAATTTATAAATTGTCATCCCACATTTTTTCTTATGTTGTATTTATAATTATCCATGGAAGCTGAAATGGGTTTTTTCAAGTTTCTAGGACAGTTGGAATAAAGGTGCAGTCCCCAACCGAATAATAACTATGCGCCACCAAGATAATCGAAAAGATTTTGCTCTCATATCCCCTGATTGCGTTTTGAACAATCTTAGATGTATAATTGGAGACGCTTAACAAACCCGCCGCTGACTCATATAGAAGTTGCAAGTATTTTCGTTAATCTGGGTTAACTCCCTTGTCTAAGAGTTGTTCTGCCTTAACTCGTCTTTCAAAGGGCCTTATTGTTTGAGTCAGTAAAAACGAAATGTACATTGTTGCCTGCATGAACGTCTGAACCTTCCTTAATCAGTTGCTCTGCCGCGATAACCTCACTGACATGTTGCTTGTAGTGCCTGGGGTTTTTCGATAGATGCTTAGAAATAATCAAATCTCCAATAGGTACCTCACCGTCGAGTTATTTCTGCCGGTAAGCTTTCACCACTTTAAGGGCTTCGGGAATCTTTTGCATAAAATCTTTCGAATTGTTAGCCGTGGAAAACACGTTTATCATTTCCATCTGTGCATCGTAGACGAATTTGGGTGTGTCATGTTTACGTACCTCTAAGCCTCTAACCTTTAGTTTTCCATTCTCCATAACTCCATAGTAGCGGTTTAAAACACCAATATTTGGGTACATTTTCGACGGCAAGAAAACAATTAATTTGTAACGTCCCTCAAAATTCAGTGGAACCCCGATGTCGTCGCTTACTTGTTTGCAGAGGTCCTTGTATGGCTGGTACTGGAGCCCTCACTTCCATTGTATCGGCTTCATCCTAAATGGCTATGCTCAATGTCGCCATTGCCCAAAATACGAGTCTAAAAGCGTCTACACTTGTGCTGGGTGTGACGGATTTGAAGCACATACTCGGCGCTTGTTCGAAAAAGACGGCTATATTGTTAAGGTTAAGGGTGAACGCAAAACTATCATGGGCACGGCTTGGTATCAACTGAACCATGCTTCTGTTAAACACAACGTGGCACGTTTTCACGTCGCACTTGGTTCGGCACTTGTAGCTACCGTAAACTGAAGGTCACCATTGAAAAACGCAAAGAGTTATGCCCAATTTGCCAAAATGAATTAGTACCTTTACGCTATGTCGGGAATCGGTGCTTCATCTACAACAAAGAGAGCTTAGAGTATCAACGAAGCGAATTTTGCGATTTTGACGAAGGCGGTGGCATTGCCTGGTTGGAGGAAGAGTCGCATGCGAAAAGATATTTACTACATTGATTGCGATGGCGAAGGAATAGTCTACGATGGCGATTGGTTAACGCCCTCCTCAGCAAAAGGCTACTACAAATACCGTAAGCTAAATCTAAACAGCAATATCGGCGTATACTACCGCATCGAAGGCAGCCACTACCTCCGCTATGACATTGTGCTTTCCTTTGATTCTCTGGGCGCTCGTGCACCGAGAAGTTTACCCATACTATACTATGGCCACGTGAACATGCTTGAAGTCTGGGAAAAGCTTGAAGCTGGAGAGGAAGAGGACACCGAATAGCAACGGCTTCATCGTTTCTTTGCTCAACTTTCTTCCACAAAGAAAGTAGAAAGGGGAGCCTCCCGCGAAGCGGGAGCGAAGCTCGGATTATCAAAGTTTGGGATTAGATTTGCAAAAGGTTAAATCTGAAAAAAATTACTTTATTTTGGTGTATAAGTTGGTTGTCGCAAGAATAGCAAAGTTTTTCTTTAAACCTGGAAAACGCGAAGAAGGCTTTGCCGAGTTAGACCTTATACTGAATAAACTTGTACGAAGCGCAAAGGGGTATCGAGGTTATGTTTCGACGTTTTCATGCGATGATGACAACGTTGCCATGATTATAACAATGTGGGAAGACAGCGAGTCATTTTTAGAATCTCAAGAACTTTTTTCTTCTACAATGGACAAAGTTGCGCCTTACTTTGAAAAGCAACCTGAAATAGAACATCACAGAATCGATACTGTGAATTTCAGTCCATAAGTAGAGTCTAAAAGGAATGACCTGCGAAAGCGGGACCGAAGCAGTCAAATTAGTAATCATATTCTGAACTGAACCATATATTTTGGGGACATAAAGGGTCTTACATACCTTCCTTTCTAACGAGAGGGTAAATTCTGATAGCATTTGGGGCAATACTTTTTCTTGAAAAGTAATCCAGTTTCCCGAGTGCATTTTTGACATAATACTTTATTGCAAGTCGTACAGGTAACAGAGTCTTTTATGAAAATTTTATTTTGGCAAATGGGACAATATACTAAATCATTCCATACCTTTCCAGATGAAGCTAACATTATTTTTTGATGTTTACCATCTGGCTCATACATCTCTAAATACCAAATAGGAACCTGAACAAAGTATTCTTTTATGAAAACAATGTCATTAGGTTGGGGAACATAAACGCAAGACTTTCTTTTATCACCATAAAATTGAGTGTATTCTTTTATGATGGAAATATCTGGACCTTGAGGAACATAATACTTAGCTTCTCTTTCATCATTATAGAACTTCGTGTATTTTTTAGTGTTCTTTTTTATGATATAATCTAGCGCGAGTTCATGTGCCTCTCTTAAATTAAAAATGGTTTGTTCTCTTATTTCCAAACTATATTTGTTATCAGTTTTCAATATGTAGTCTTTTGGAGTTTTATTGTTTATTTCTTGAATTAACGACTTGTCACTGTTTATGATTTGACGATTTACACCGTCTATGACGAGAAAATCATGGTCTTCAAAAACTAAAGGAGTAGATTTTACGGATGCTCTGAATTTGAATTCACAAAAATAGTATGGATAAAAGACAAGGTCTTTCTTTTCTACGTGTGGTTGGTCAATAAATCCAAGATATGGAAGAGGTAATGCGTTTCTTATAGAAAAAGACGTATTAGAGGACAACGCTTCTTTTGACAATGCTTCTTTTTCATATTTGAGCCAAATACTCATAAAGTCATTTTCTATTTGCAGTAGGTCTTTTTCAGTGACAGCTATGTTGAGACTTTCAACATTAGTATTTAATCCGCTGTAGGTAAGGTTAGCTGAACCAGAAATCCCATCTCTTTTGTCAGCCAAGTAAATTTTTGAATGAATGAAGGTAGTCTTTTGTCTGGAGCCATCGTTATTCATTACTATGAAGTGAAGGTTAGGATTCTCGGAAGCTTTTAGAATATCAATAGATTCAATGTTGAAATCGTTTTTGCTGGTGATTAATCTAACTTCAACGCCTTTTTGTGATAATGATACTATAAGTCTGGCGTATTCCTTTCCTACCCAAGGACTTATAATCCAAAGAGATTTTTTTGCATTTTCTATAAGTGGTCTAATATAAGCCCCTGCTCGGTCGCCAGAGAAAGTTCTCGTGTTCAAACATCACCCTAAGGATTTTGGTTGAACATGATATTACATTGCATTTCAATATAAGTCTGATGAATTGTCAGATTGTTGTGCTTTGAGAAGATTTTTATTTTTTTACGAATAATTTGACTCCGTCCATTTCCATTTCGTACTTGTAACCTTTGGCTAAAAGGGCTTTGACTTGTTCCATGTTTCTTGCTTCTGTAACAGAATAGTTTTCTTGTCCTATGGTACTGCTCATCTCTGTTGCGATTGACGTAATTTCTGCGGATTCACCTTTGGCGACTGCTGTTTTTTCGGAAAAGACTTTGATAAATTGATATGCTTTCACGTATGCGTCCTTCAACTCTTCGTCTGTTGGCAAGCTGTAAGCGTCTCGACTGTTGATTAATTCGTGACCGAGTATTTGGTCAATCCAGTTTGGATTTACTCCTGCTTTCTCTAAATCAGTTTGAAGTTTCTTTCTTAGACTATGAGCGGACATTCTCTCTTCATTAACATTAACAAATGCTTCTCGGATAAGTGACGATAATGAATGCCTAGAAATTCGCTGCACTTCTCCATGTGCCCATAACTTGAAAAATGGGCTATTCTTCGTAATGGCTTCTTGCGTTATGTTTCTTGAGCCTTTTCGCCTTGCATCGAAGTATTCTTTGAGGGCCTGTATAGCCTCTTCACCGATGAAAGTTTTTGCTAAAAGTTTGGTTTTTTGCGTAATTACATTGATTTGGATTGTTGTTGCTCCGCTTTCAAGTTGTTTGGCTATGTCCCCGTAACTGAGTCGCCTAACATCGCTAACTCTTAAGCCTGTCTTTGATGAATAAAATTAGCGGTTTTATAGTCACTATATTCCTTGTCTTGTTGTTTAGCACCTTGAGTATGGCTTCTTTGGTTGCCCGCTTTACTCCGTTGCTATCTCCTTTGGGGTAGTCTCCTTTCCTCATTATCAAAGGAAAATAATGGATTTCAAAAAATGACCGTATAGATGCAAAATACAATTGCTGAGTTGCTATTGCATAGTTGTCTGCTTTCTTTTCTGCAATGAATGAATTAAGTTGGCTTTCGACGCGTCTCTGAATTTTCTTGTCAGAGTTAAGCAAATCTTGCTGTCTTTGAACTATCATCTCATCAGGCGTTTTGCCAACGAAAGCTAAAAACTCGTTAAAATAAATTTCGTACCTCTCTCGAGTTGCTTCGCCCTTGGAAGCTAATTCATCATGCCAATACTTGAAAGCTGAAGGCGCTTCATTGCTCATCGGTTATGCACCTTCTTTGTCTGTGTTGGCTTTTTCGATTGTCTGTCTGTGTTGGACTTTCCAAGTGTTTGTATTGGACATTTGGGCTGGTGTGTTGGTTGTAACCCGCCTTCTGTTATCGTGGCATTCGGCTAATCGGGCTACCCGCGCCTTCCGGTAGATACTTCATCGGCGACTGTTTGCCCTTTCCACTTGCAGGACGGCCGTTTCACCGTTTCCAATCCAGCACACTCGACATCACAAATGTGTCATCGCCAAGTCTGGGTGGACGTTTCGTTTCTGCTCCGTTGCCAACGCTCTCGCGCTGTCCCAACGACGGGACTGCAATTCTACATGTGGGCGGAGTTTCCTCAGATCCTATTTGGGACCCGAAAGCCACACACCAACTCGCCAGCCCAACCGAAAAAGAGCAGTGGCAAGCAATAAACATACTCATAAACTCAGCCACAATCGATAATTATTTGAACAGCCAAAATAGCTTCATGAAACGTGTTATCCTCATCACAGGCACACCTTGTGTGGGAAAAACAACCACCGCTAGACAACTCGTTGCAAAACTTGGCGCAGAATACATCAACTTAACTGATTTTGCCAAATCCAATAATTTAACGTTAGGAGAAGACAAAGAACGAAACACCATAATCATTAACGAAGAAGCCATGCAAGAAAAAATTGGCGAAACCATCGATGCCTCACCCAACGCCAACATCGTCATCGATGGGCATTATGCAAGCGCCGTGACACCAACCAAACACGTTGCCCTCGTTTTTGTTCTTCGAAGAAACCCCAAAGAACTCAAGCAATTCATGGAAAAATGTGGTTACACGGGCAGCAAGATGTGGGAGAATTTGCAGGCAGAGATTTTGGATGTATGCCTTGGCGAAGCGGTTGAGGTGCATGCTGGCAGAGTCTGCGAGTTGGATGTTACTGGAAAAACAGTTGAGGAAGTTGTTGGTTGGATTTTGCAGGTTTTAGAGAAACGCCGAGACTGCCTTGTTGGCTCAGTTGATTGGTTGGGAACCCTTGAGCAGGAAGGTATCTTAGACGAGTACTTGAAAACTTAGCGGAAACTGCCGATTTTTTGTTTTGTGAGCAGTGTGATTTTGCGTCGGTTGCTGTAGGATTTGGCGTGGTCACTGAATTTTTCGCCAATCATGATGGGACTTGACAGATCCACGTCTTCCGAAGAAGTATCCAAGTTGATGATGACATTGACGCCGATAGTTCGATTCCAATCCCTAACCCAAACGCCCTGTTCCAATCGTCCTTTCTGCACAATCAAATCAAAATGCCGACTAACGCCGCTGTGTCCTTCCAGTTTAACGTTTTCGCTGTTAACTTTGTAACCTTCCTTCTTGAAATACCCTATCGCCAAATCCGTCAAATGAGATCTGGCTTTAAGTTGTTCCTCATCACTCATGTGCTCGCTCTTCCTACCAAACCATTAAAGAACCTGTGTGATGAAAAGGCTTTCGGAAGCAAACCCAAATGGGCACAACACTCATCGTGAAATGTACTAAATGTGGTGGATTAACATTGGCGGCTAAGGATCAGAAAACCAAGGTTTGCCCTTACTGCGGAAATCAGATTAACCTGCAGAAAGCCAGAAAAATCGCTGCTGCTAACAGCGCGTTAGAAGCTTCAGAGATGCTTCGCAAACTAAAGTCTGAAAAGAAACAAAACCCACGGCCTAACGAACGTGCCTGAGCAGCTCACAAGCCTTGCATAGATCCATTGCAGATGGTTCTCCGCATTCGCTGCAGGTTTTGAAGTTGTCTTTTTGGGTGGTTGCTTCGAGTGCTGGGCGCAGTTTTTCCATGGCTTTGGATACAGTGAATTTTGTTCCTGCATGCTTCTGTTCCATGCGGTTAATCATTCCTCGAATGTCGTTGCGTAGTGCTTCGGATGCATAGGGACAGGGAGTGTCCTGGAATTGGATTTTTTTGACATATGCGTAGAGGGCGCTTTCTTTTTCGGGAATTTCACAGAACGGCTTAATCTTCTGCACAAACATTGGATGAACTTCGCTTGTAACGGGTTTCTCCTTTGATAATCGTGCGATGTCTCCTCGGAAAATATTCATTAAAACCGTCTGCACCTCATCGTCGAGTGTGTGACCCGTAGCGATTTTGGTAGCTTTAACTTGTCGTGCGCCAGTGTTGATGGCTTTTCTTCGCAAAACGCCACAATAAGCGCAAGCAGTTAACTGGGTTTGTCCTTTTTCGCGTGCTTTACAGATTATTTCGTCCAATGTGAAACCGTAGAGTTCTTTGAATGATACGATGTGGTGAGGGATTTCGAGTTTTTGACAATTTTTTGCTGCAATTTCTAAGGCTTCGTCACGGTACCCTTTGATGCCTTCATCTACGGTTACGGCGGTTAGGGTTGTTTGTGGTCTACGCCTCTTCATCTTTGCTAAGATATGGAGTACACTTAGGCTGTCTTTGCCACCTGAAACCGCCACTGCTAAATGGTCGTCGAAGTTGAGCATGTGGTAACGGGTGATGGTTGAACGGACTTTTGACTCGATGGATTCGGTGAAGCATTTTTTGCAGAGTCGTTCACCTGAGTGTGGCCTGTAGAAGAATGCTTCTTTGGTTTTACAGACATTGCAGACAGGCGATTCCATCAGGTTTCCTTCGATAGAGTTGTTGGTGAATTAAACTAAATGAAGGTTTAGATGGAGATATCTCCACTCTTCCGCACATCTTCCATTTTTTCTTGCTATGGCAAATTAGGGCTTCTATTATGCCCAAGGAATGTCTACTTTTTGTCGTCGGGTTCTATCTCCAACTTTAAAATCATGTGAATTAAGTAAGCCTAAGAAACGTTGGAGTGAAGATTTAGAGAAACTTACAGATAACTTCAAAAATCATAGTATTTCTCCGGAAAACGTTGTCATAACTAAAACGGCATTCAGTCGCTTTTACCACCCACTTCACTTGATAATAACGGACAATTCTCACCTACATACTCTAAGAACCATCTCACAACCGCATGGAGCAAAAAACAAAAACGGGCTTATCATTGTGCTATTTCAAGCCTGAAACGGTGCCGTGCTTTGGGGTATAAAGCGTTTTTCTTAACACTTACAAGCTCACCTAAGACCAATCATTTGGATTTAAGGAAGTATTGGGATATACTAGTCAAGCGTATTCGTAAGCTGTTCCCTAATTTTTAGCATGTTAAAGTTGAAACGTTTGAAGGCTACGGGTTATTCATGCCTTTTATCATCACGCGTTCGAGGATTGGGGTTACTCAGTTATTCATTCATGGCTCAGTAGAGCATGGTCTGATATCCATCAAGCGCATATTGTTTGGAATAGTGTTGTGGGAGAGAAATACTCGATTAAAAAAGTGTTAGCTTATCTGTGTCTATATATGAGTGGTCAGCGTGGGTTTTTTAGGCGCAGTACGTCTTTGAATTGGATTTTTGCGGGTTGCCGTAAGAAATGGAATTCTTTAATTAGAAAATATGGTTTTCGGAAAGCGTTGTCTTCGTGGGATTTTCTATTAAGTACTCTTGTTTTGCTATTTTATTCTTGCGAAAACTCAGTCTGTTAGCACGGTTTATAGAAAAATAAAAGGAGAGGCTTGTAGAAAACAACTCTAAAATGTCGATAAAACTTTAATAAATCTTAGAGCATATGTTTTTTGATGGTAAAAATGAGGCAAAAAGCAATAATTGTCTCAATTTTCCTCGTACTTGTGTTGGCATCAAGTGCATTGCTGCTAACAGTGCAGGCACAGTTTCCAAGCATCATTGTTCTTCAGGGGCGGAGTATAATGCGTTGGCACTTGGATGGTCAAAGCGGAACAGCGATCGGGCAAGCGACGTTTTCCGTCCGCCAAGGTGGCCATTCTCCTACAAACTTCTATGATATTAGATTAACAGTCGGCGGAGTAAACTGTTACTGGCTAGTATCCAGTGCAAATGTACATGGTAACTTCGTAACAATACAGGGAACACCAATACCAAAAGACGTCATGAGAAATAGCTTGCAGGTCTCTAGTCCAATTACTGTAATAATCTATAATGTCGCGCCCTACTCCGTTTTAGCTTTTGGCAGAGAAGTCCTGTTCGTCTCACACATGACAAACTAAGAATGTAGTGACGCAATGGGGGACTCATACACCCACCAAGTAGTTTACGCAATAGCGTATGCTATACATAAGAAATATTTGGTAAAGCGCCGAGGGAGGAGTGCGGGGGTACCCTTTAGGGTGGGGTCATCCGCGATGATTACCAATTATGCGCTATATTAGAGGAAGCGAAAAAATTGGACACTACAACAGAAATAAAGACTGTTGTGGGAGATGGAAAGACCAATCTGATAGAATACGCTTGGCGACTGAAAAAACGAAATATCAAAGATGACACAATAAAATCACGTGTTAACAGCTAAATCAACTGTTAAAGAAAGGCGTTGACCTATTCAATCCAGATTCCGTTGAAACATTTTTGGCGACTGAACCTATGACTCTAGCTAAAAAAAAGAAACAGTGTTTCAGCTTACAGTTCTTTTACTAAAGTCTATAAAATAAGCTGGGTACCCATCAAAGTCAAGTATCAACCAAAGCTGCCTTATCAAGCAACTCATGAAGAACTAATGGCATTCATTCATGCATCAGGACCACGATTAGCAACATTTCTAATGGTAGCCTTAGAAACAGGAGCACGAATAGGAGAAATTTGTCGATTACAATGGACAGATAAAAACTGCGAAAACTTGACAATCACTATTAACAATCCAGAAAAAAACTCTAATCCAAGACGACTGAAAGTAACCCAACAAACAATTGTTATGCTTCAAGCACTACAAAAAAAAATACGGAGAAAATGTTTTCAATCCTAATCCAAGAACCATTCGACAAGGCTTTGAAACTATAAGAAAACGACTGGCTGAAACCCAAAAGAATCCACGTTTTATGCAAATTCACATCCATATATTCAGACACTATTACGGAAGTAATTTACTGGGAAAACTAAGAATTTAAGAATAGTTCAAGATGCTTGAGGTCACAAAAGCATTGTAAACACTGAAATATACACAAAAATGGTCATATTTAGAGAGGAAGAATACTGCTCAGCAACTGCTAAAACTGTTGAAGAAGTATGTAAACTCGCTGAAGATGGCTGGAGCTTTTTTGATGAAATAGACGGAATAAAAGTTTTCAGGAAGCCAAAATAGAATTGGTGTATTTGTTCCAGAATTGGTGTTATAAACTAAATAAACGATGCCACACTAAAGGTTAGAATTAGCGAATAGAGATGGCTGTTAAACCGTCAAGGCAAGGAGAATACAGAGAAGTAACCTATTCCAGTACACGCTGGGAACAGCTGAGGGTACTACGAGAAAAAGCAGTTTGGGTTATGTCAGCTCTAGATGCGTTTCATCTGAGATCACTGACGCATGGAAGCATAGCCAGAGGCGATGTAAAATTAGGCAGTGACGTCGACGTGTTTATCCCCGAAATTCAGAACAGTTTCCAAGTTGAAACAGCGCTTGAAAAATCCAAAATCTCCATCAACACACGCCTGATAGTTCAAGCCACACCAAACTACGCTATGAAAGCCCACATCGAAATTGACGAGCTCACGACCGTTTCGTTTCCGCTTATGGAGATGCGACGTGTCGAAAGGGAATTTTACCGGTACGGCGGCGAAGTAAATCTAAACCAACTTAAAGCAAACTTTCGTGTGGCGGGTGTTGATAAACGGCTTATGCTAATCGAACCTACTGAGAATGGACATGTGGAAAGTAGCGTTATAGGCAGAGAAGAATCTGCGGCTAAAATCTTGGATGTCTCCGCTGAAACCGTTTTGGATAGGGTTCATGCTTTGATGAAGAGGGATACAGTTGGCAGAACAGGTGTTTTTATAAAACGAGAGCTGTCGCCAGACGAAACTTTTGAGTTGGCATTAAAAAAGGTGTCCGAAATGAACCCTGCGGTTCGTCGGAAAATGAAAAAAGATGTTTAAGAGGGGTAGTAGATGAGTTCTTTTTCCTCGAGCAGTGCCTGAATTTTGTCGACTGCTTCGTAGACCTGTTCTTCTTTCTTGGCACCAACGCACACGAGTTTGCCTGCGCTGAAGATGAGAAACACTACTTTGGGTTCATCCATGCGGTATACTGCACCTGGGAACTGTTCAGGTTCATACATTACTTTGTTGAGTTTGTAGACGAGGCTTTCTAAGTCGATTTCGCCGCCGAGTTCAGCCGACGCCACGATGTTCTGGATGTTAACAATAGGTTTCTCTGTTATTTGGATGCCTTCACCACGAAGTTCTTTGACAACTTTTTCTACTGCACTCCGTGATTCTTTTTCTGATTTGGCGCCCGTACAGACCATTTTGCCTGTACCGAAAATGAGTGTTGCGGTTTTGGGTTTTTTTAATCTGAAAACAAGTCCTGGGAATACGCTGGGGTTGTATTCGGTTTGTGGGAATTTTTCAACGATTTTTTGTAAGTCGATTTTTTGATTAAGAGAGACTGAGGCTACGATGTTTTGGATCTTTATGATTGGTTTTCTTTTACTCATGTCAACTCACGGTTGAGTATTTAAATGGAAAAGGGGGTATATAAATCATCTATATAAAGGACTCTCAACCGATGATTCGGCAGGCTTTTTTAAAACGTTTGAACAGAAATTTAAGCTTTTTTCGCTTTTTGAAACGTTTGAAAAGAGAAAGCGATAATTGCTATTTTTAAATAGCGATGAAAAGTTGGCTATGGTAGTGCGTTGAGGTAGTGTTACTCGGATTTACAGAAGTTAACAATACTGTCACCACAACCATCGCTATTTCAGTAATTGTCCTCAATCCACTCCAACCTTCAAAATCACCAGAAGCAAATCTTTTTACAAATAACTAAAAAAGTCAATTTCAACCTAAGCTCTGCAAGGGATGTTGTAATCAAAATAGAAAAAAGAAAAAAGGAATTGTTTTTGGGTTTACTTTATGGTCGTTTTCTAATGGATATCAGTATCAGAGCGCCAACGATGGCTATTGCAATTATGATTGCGACTACTCCGAGGGCTAAGTACATGTCAGTTTGTGGCGCAGCTGTAACTGGGGCTGGCGATGGGGTTGGTGCTGCTTCTGAAACGTATGTGGTTGCTTCTGAGGATGAACCGAAGTAGGATTTACTTCCCATAAAGTGAGCTATGATTGTGTATTGACCTGGTACGTTGGGAGTGTCCCATGTGAAGGCGAAGTGTCCGCTTGCATCGCTTGTTGCGTCTCCGAGGTGAACGTTATTGTTGTTGGGGTCGATTGCATCTATTGAAACTGGAACTCCGACTGCATCGGCGGGTTTTGGTTGCTGCATGTAGATGTATTCCATCCATTGTGTCATGTCTTTGTCTGAAATCGCTGGTGTATTGGGTGCGCCTGGAGATTGATCGAGAACGCTGCCTTGAATTACCATCTTTGTACCTACTGTAACTGCGGTCATTGGTGCTTCTACTGAAGTTGATGTTTGTCCTTTACCGAGGCTGTAGACTGCGCTGTCATAGTTGTTGAATGCTGCTATGTATCCGTCAGCTATTACTGGTCTCTGCCACCAACCGGTCAAATTCCAAATGCCTTGACCAGTTAAAGCGTCAACGGCAAATATTCTTCCGCCGCGCCACATTGGAGCGTTTGGGCTATGTTCGCCGGTGCAGATGTAGACTTTTCCGTCAGCTATAGAGAATTCTCCGCCGCCCAATGGATAGGTTCCGTAGGGCGTTTCAAATCCTGCAATGCCTGTACTGAAATCCCAAAGGTGCTGGCCCGTTGTAGCGTTGTACGCATGAAGTTTTCCGTCGTAGGCAACCGTGTAGAGAATACCGTAGGCAGACAGCGGGTTTGAAGCGCCTAAGCCGTTAGTGCTTGATGTGTACATACCCCAAGCGTTGTCATATGGATCTGTGGGACCCCAGGCCAAAGCACCAGTTTTAATGTTGTAAGCGTAGATTTGCATTGTTTCTTGCTTAAAGAAGTAGAAGTTACCGTTACTGTTTGGAACAATGAAGTAATTCGGTCGTACAGCTGCGTTGCTGGTAATGTTGATTAACCACATTTGGTGTCCGTCGGTCAAATCATAGCCGCCAACGGTGACGGTTGTGTTGTCCGCTTGACCCGATGCAACAAGAACGTTCTGACCGATTGTTGCGGCGCTAAGACTTGAAGTAGCTGATATTAGCGAGACCTTCGGAATGGTTACGTTCCATTGTATCCCTTTGTTCCAGTCCTGTGTTGTTCCAATTGGGGGTCTCCATTGCCAAGCGTTGGTTCCAGTTGTTCCAGGATAATTGTAAGATGCATAGCTCGAGTTCCACATGGCAAACCAGCCATATCGGGTGTTAAGTACGTAGACAAGCATGTCGCCTTGAGCATCAAATGTAATTCTGCCAGATGAGGCGTTAGCAAGTGTCAATAGCAAGTTTCCAGTGAAAGGATCGTACATGCGATAGGTTCCGCCAGTTTGCCATAGGTATGCGTAGGATCCATGTTGGTTTGGCGATTCGTAATCAAACACTTGTCCGACGGATAGGGTTATGTTTTGCCACCAGAGTACTTTTCCAGTGCGTATGTCTACGGCGTTTGCTCCGCCGCCTGTGCCGCCGTTTCCGTTTGGTAAATTGTAGTATATGACGCCGTTTATGACGATTGGGGGTGTCCATCTGCCTTCATATGATAAGCCAGTGTAGTATGAAACAGTGTTTTCGCCTCCGACGATCCCGCCAAAGGCTATTGGTTTATTCCAAACTATGTGTCCGCTTTCAGGTGCTGTTGTATAGGGGTTAAATGCTCCGTCAGAGCTAGCGCCTGTTCCAAAAAGCAAGGTTACGCCTAGCCAATTTCCGCCGATTTGAGCCCATTCTCTGTTTTCTCCGTAAATTGGTCTTGCCCAGTAATCAGTGGGTAAAGGAGCGGGGATAAATCCAGCTATTGGTTCTTGCTGTACAGTCAATGTTGTTGTTGGGCTGGTGGATGCTGCGTAATGAGCGCCATCAATTTGGTCTTGTCCAGGGAAGTTAAATGAGAATGTGTAGTTGCCTATTTCTGTTGGAGTGTAGGGGTAATATGCTGAGGCAACTGCGTCTGATGTGAAGGGTCCTTTGGTCTCGGTTTCTCCATTTGGAGTTGTAATGGTCAACATGAAGTTATACCAGTATGTTTCAGTCCCGTTGGAATACACAGGCGGCAAAGTATCAAGCCACATGACGATTGCGGCTGTTTGACCAAGGCCGATTGGACTTGGTGCGGCGCTGATAAATGCATATGTTGGGCGGTCATATGCTGAAGCTGTAGATATTGTCGCCATGAAAATAGAAGTCGTCAAAAGCACAACTAAAGCAATTGTGATTATCGCTTGTTTTCTTTTAGTATTTGGGTTTTTTAAAGACATTTTCTTATCTCCTAAAATTTTATGGTATCCTTACTCAAACATGGCTATTAAACGAATGATATGTATAAGTGATACATATTCGGCAGTTGTTGTTTCTGTCTAATAATTGCATTTCTTAGAATAGGCAAAATCTTATATTTTCATAGAAATAAAACAACATCCAGTTTCTAATGCAAAGAAAATACACTCAAGGAAGAAACAAACATGCTTAATGATTCCATCTTTCCAGAAAAAGAAAAACAGTTCTTCTTAAGCATGGGATTGACCACCACGGAAACAAAAGTCTATTTAACCCTAGTAAAAATTGGTCCATCTCAAGTAGGAATCATCTCAAAAGAAACAGAGATTCAACGACCAAATCTATACAAAATAATAGATTCACTCATCACTAAAGGTCTAATCGAAAAAGAGATTAACTCACCTATTGAGTACAAAGCCACACCGCCACAAGAAGCAATAAACATGCTTATTGAACACGAAAAAGAACGATTCTTAGAGCTAAAAAATTCGGGAAAAACAATCGCGAAAGACTTGGAGCAACAATCTAAAACACACTACATAAAGGAATCCCCTTTAAACGAAAATAGATTTATCATAATTCCTGGAAAAACTATAGCGATTAACAGATTAAGAACGACTCTTGACAATTCGCAAAAGAGTCTGGATGTGGTTACTTCAAAGAACAGATTTTCTTTAGGTACGATTGCTTTTGCAGATAGTTATGAAGACGCATTGAAGCGTGGAGTAAAAATCCGCGTAGTTACGGAAGACCACCAACTATCAAATGAAGCTTGTATTATGATTAAAAAACTAAGTGAAAATTCCTGCTTCAAAGTGAGATTTCTTCCGCCTCAAACCAGCGTGGACGCGATAGTTTCAATATTTGATCAGAAAGAAACCTTCACTACTTTTACGATCTCAGCAGACCAAAAAGATCCGTCTACCTTGTGGTCAAACAATCATAGCTTCTTGTCAGTGATGCAAAGTTATTTTGAAAGCAAATGGGTGATAAGTCAGCCTAAACCTCTTAATTGCATTATAGCTGGTTTAGCAAGAAGAAAAATCGCCTAATTTTGCGTCACACCAAAAACTGTCATTAGCTTTGACTTGGACCATCTCTGTATAGAGGGAATCTAAGCAAAGCAACGATTCCGCCGAGTGATAAGAGCTTGGCGCCAGCTTCATGTTCTGTGCTGACAACTGTTATCGGGGCTTTGCGTTTTTCGACTTGATGCATGAGGTCTTCGAGTTTAAGCCTTTCCTGTTCATCTGCGTCTCTTAGCTTTGTGTCTGCAACCACCAGCTTCTCAACTGCACCCATAATGACCGCGTTTTCCACGGCATCCAAACCATATGTTACAGTGCCTTCTCCTTTGCCCAAACGTTTCATAACTTCCTCCATCGTTTCGGTTTCATCAACTACGCGCAGTTGATGGGCAGCTTTCAACAGAACCCCTGAGCGGAGTGCTTCGTCGATTCCAGCTGTACCACCATTGTTAACGCTTTTTACGTCCACGACAGCTTTTGCCATTTCTTTAGATTCTTCATTGAGGTATTTTACGAAGTCAGTTTTAACGTAGCCAGCGCCTATGATAACAATGGGATTGTGGTTTTGGACCCACAATTTGTTTAGGCTGGTCAATGCCAGACGGAAATACGCTTTTGTGGCTTCCACCCGTTTGTCTGCTTCTACTTTGCCCGGAAGCCTCATGCGTTGGTCAACGCGGGTTTCCACACCGTATTGTTTGGTTTCCGCTATAGCGAAGCCTTCGTCGTCGATGGAGAGAATTAGGAGGGGTTTTTCGGTTTCACTTGCCTTCGTTAACCTATCTAAGAGATGCTTGGGCCATTCTTTCTTCACTATCGTCATAGGCTGATTCAATGCAATGCTCAATGTATGATGAGCGCCTGAGGGAATGATGTCTGGAGCATGACAAATTAACCCATGAACCCGCAATTTTCCCAGGAACTTATCCCAACCAACCGATTCAACTTTCACACCCATAAACGCGGAAACCCGCTCAGCACTCTTGGGGCGGCTGGTTGCGGTGTCGCTTTTTATTGCTCTTGAAGACATAGCGTAAACCTCATCGCCCTTGTAGATGACGTTGTATAAGTGCCAAAGGTCGTCTGGTGAATCAGGAACTACTTTAACGAAACCTTGTTGCAGGTTTTTTTCTATAATCTTCAAGCGGGGTGCATCTCAGTGGGGTTAGTTGAATGTGTGGCGAAGTAAAAATATACTGCGGAAGAAGCATCAAGTTACTCCAGTTTAACCAAACAAACCAAACGGCAGGGAAAATTTAAATCCTTTCGTTTACTAAATTTAGAGTTGATAATTTTTAGGTGATATTTTAATGACTCAAAAATTTGAAGAATATATTTGTAAATACATTCAAGAACAAACAAGCGTCTTTAAAAAATATCTTTTAGCGGCTTTAGACAATCAAGACCAATACCTCAGTTATTTGGATATGAGCTTAGGTACGCCTGTTCCATCCGTTGATATACGAAACTGCGAGTTGCTGACTGATGCTAAACTCTTTCGTATAGAAACCAAGATTACCAGAGATGGACGAAACCGCTACGAAATATTTTACTTAACAGATTTAGGCAAAGAAATGGCACAGCATATACGAAAAGAATCAATCGTTGATGAAATGCCTGAAAGCCCACCGGTTGCTCCGCATGCAAACGAATAAACAGGAAAATTATTATCTGTTTTTGTTTAAGATATCAAAAAAAAGTTAATTGAGGGAAGAAAAAACTTCCCTACTTTATGTTTTTTAGTGTATCAGCTGTAGCAGGTTATAGAACAGCGGGATGAAGACGATCGACAGCGTGCTGAGCAGTTTTATGAGTACGTGTAAACTTGGTCCTGCTGTATCTTTGAGTGGATCACCGACTGTGTCGCCGACTACTGCTGCTGCATGTGCTGAGCTGCCTTTGCCGCCGAATTTGCCTGATTCAATGAGTTTCTTTGCGTTGTCCCATGCTCCGCCGCCAGTGTTCATGAATAGTGCCAGTGGAACGGCTGATAGTGTTGCGCCGATTACGAATGCACCTACTGCTTCAGGTCCTAACAGGATACCGACTACGATTGGGAAGATCACAATGATTAGTCCTGGAACTACCATGCCCTTTAATGCAGATTTTGTGCTGATGTCTACTGCTTTGCCATAGTCAGGTTTGCCCGTTCCATCCATAATGCCGGGGATTTCTCTGAATTGTCGTCTGACTTCTGCAACCATTTCTGCTGCCGCTTTTCCTACTGCACTAATTGCCTGTGATGAGAAGAAGAATGGTAGCATTGCACCGAGGAAGCCTGCGATGAGTACTGCTGGATTAGAGATGTCTACGATAAAGGGTACGCCTGTGCGTAAGGTAACCTCTGAAGCGTATGTTTGGAATAGCAGTTGCGCTGCGAGCAAAGCTGAGCCGAGTGCAAAGCCTTTGGTTAAGGCTTTTGTTGTGTTGCCGACCGCGTCTAATGCTTCCATGGTTTCTTCTGCGCCGCCTTCTCCTGACATTTCAGCTATTCCTGCCGCGTTGTCTGCGATTGGTCCAAAGCCGTCTAAGGCTAAAACCATGCCCATGACTGCGAGCATACCCATTGTTGCAAGGGTGGTTCCGTAGATGCCCCCGATGAAGGGTACAATTTGTTGGGTAGCCGTGTGTGTTAGGTTCCAGGAATTTGCAAATTGTGTACCGAAGAAGTATGACACTATGAGTGCTATGACTAGTGAAATTATGGGCAATGCCGTTGTTTCAAGTCCTACTGCTAAGCCAGTGATAATGTTAGTTGCTGCACCTGTTTCGCTGGCTTTAGCAATCCGTCCGACTGGTTTTCTGTCGCTCCCCGTGTAGTAGTCTGTGATGTAGTCAATGGCTACGCTGGCTGCTAAGCCTGAAAGCAACGCAAAATAGAGGTAGAGGAATGTCATCGAGAATTCGCCGTTGCCTAATAGGAAGATTGTTGCAAACAAGAATAGTATGCCTGAAACTATGGTTGTAACCATGAGTCCTTTTCTTAGGGCTTTCATTGGGTGTTTAGCTTCTTTTTCTGTGAGTTTTACGAAGGGCATGCCGACTAATGTTGCAAAGATTCCGAGAGCTCGTGCTATTAACGGGAAAATCAGGAAGATCAAGTTTCCAGTTGCAATGCTGATTAAGCCACCGATAATCATGCCACCGATGTTTTCCCCAGTTGCAGATTCGAATAAGTCTGCGCCTCTTCCAGCTGAGTCGCCTACGTTGTCTCCAACGTTGTCTGCAATAACTGCTGGGTTGCGCGGGTCATCTTCGGGGATGCCTGCTTCAACTTTGCCGACAAGGTCAGCGCCGACGTCTGCGGCTTTAGTGTAGATTCCGCCTCCAAGCTGGGCAAAAAGTGCGATCAGTGAGGCTCCAAAACCCATGCCGACGATTCCGCTTGCTGCGTCTCTTCCAAGTTGAGCAGCGGTGGTTACGTCCAATGTATTGAACATGGCGTTGTATCCGCCGTAGAGTAAGAACAGAAAACTTACACCCAACAAAGATAAACCGACGACGGCCATGCCCATTGTTGCGCCGCCGTAAAACGCGGTTTTTAGCGCTTTTTCTGCTCCAAAATCTTTTGCGGCTGCCACGGTGCGAACGTTTGCTTTCGTCGCGTTATCCATGGCGATGTAGCCTGCAGCCAAGGAGGCAACTGCGCCTACCAAAAAGGCTGCTGCGGTGCCTACACCGTAAGGACCGCTTGGCAAAGCGACCCACAGTAGAGCAAAAATAACTACTGTAATTATGGCGATTGTTTTGTATTGCCTTTTAAGGAAGGCGTAGGCGCCTTCCCTGATTGCGTTGCCGACTTCAACTGTTTTTGGTCCACCTGGACTCATTTTGCCTATTCGGTACATGAGTAAAAGCGAAGCAACAACAGCGATAACGCCGGCGATTGGTGCAATCCAAAAGACAACCGGATTAACCGATAATGATGCTAAAGCCTGTAAGTGTATGAACATATTTGACAAGCGGTGTCCATATTCCTTATATATTTTTCCAAAAAAAATATGCTGTTACACATCAAAAACATGAATTTCAAGTATAGAAAACAAATTTTTTGTTTCTGTGTTTGGTTGCATTTTTAAGCAAGTCAACCCTATTTCAAATAAGTCTAATCAAAAGTGATAGAGTGATGCCTTCGAGATTAATAGTTGTTAAAGTTGGCACCAACGGCATAACCCGCGATGGCAAGCTGGATGAAAAAGAAATGGAAAACCTAGCTAGCCAAATAGCCAAAACCACCAAACAAGGCGACAAAATAGTTCTTGTAACTTCAGGAGCAGTTGCGGCTGGCATCGCAGAGCTTGAAATCCCTCCCAAACCTAAAGATGTAGCGTTCCAGCAGGCAGCCGCAGCCACGGGGCAGAGCGTTTTGATGGCAAAGTATCGGGAGCTTTTTAAAAAATTTGGTTTGAAAGTTGCTCAAATCCTCCTAACTGCCGAGGACCTCTCCAGCAGGGCATCATACGTTCACACCTGCGACGTCCTTGCTTTACTGCTTAAAATCGGTGTCGTCCCAATCATAAACGAAAACGACGTGGTCTCAGTGGACGAATTAATGCGGACTGAAGGCTACAAAGTAAATTTCAGCGACAACGACATCCTCTCAGTGCTCGTTGCTGGAGCAGTCTGCGCCGATTTAGTCATCATCCTCTCTGACGTTGAGGGATTGTACACTTCCGATCCCTCTCAACCAGGAGCCGAACTCATCAAAATCGTCGACGAAATCACCACCGAACTCAAAAGCTCGCTGAATGGCAAGAGTAAGTTGGGAAGAGGCGGCATTCAAAGCAAAATTAAAGCGGCTGAAATTGCCACTTCCTGCGGCATAGCCGTGGTAATAGCAAATAGCCGAAGAGAAAACGTCATATTGGATATTCTTGCGGGTAAAGATGTTGGCACCTATTTTAAGCCTCAAAGTCGCATGCCCGCGGTGAAACGTTGGATAGCTTATGGTGCTGCGGTGAAAGGTCAAATTCACGTTAACGAGGGCGCAAAAAAAGCCATTCTTGACGGCTCCAGCCTTCTCCCCGTCGGGGTAGTACGAGTTGTGGGCAACTTTAGCGTTGGCGAAGTAGTAAGCCTCATTGACGAAGAAGGCGCAGCGTTTGCGAAGGGCAATCCCAACTTCAGCAGCAGCGAGTTAAACCTAATAAAAGGCTTACAAGTAACTGAAGTACACAAAAAACTCGGCGCCGATAAGTCTAAAGACGTTATTGAGCACCGAAACATCCACCTACTGGAGGAAGAAAAATGATAAAGGAAATATGCCTAAAAGCCAAAGCAGCCGCTTTCGAAATGGGTAAACTTTCATCGGACGCCAAAAATGTAGCGCTTTGCAGAATGGCAAACGCCTTGGAAGCGAACGCAGAGAAGATTTTGGCTGCTAACAAAACGGATGCTGAAGCTGCAAAAGCCAAAGGCGTCAAAGCAGCACTACTTGACCGTTTAGCGTTGGACCACAAGAAAATCGAAAACATGGCTAAAGAACTTCGCGAGGTTTCAGCGCTTCCCGACCCCATCGGCGTCATCCTTAGCAGCTGGACACGCCCAAACGGCTTAATAATCAGCCAAGTCCGCGTTCCCCTCGGAGTAGTCGGCGTAATCTACGAATCACGTCCCAACGTCACTTCGGATTCAGCAGGAATCTGTATCAAATCGGGGAATGCCGTGATTCTGCGAGGCGGTTCAGACGCGTTAAACTCCAATGTCGCCATCGGCGAAGTGTTGCGAGATGCCTTATCTGGAACAAAGGTACCTGTCGACGCTATCCAAGTGGTGAATTCTCCAGACCGAAAAGTTGCAGAGGAATTGATGGGCATGCGAGAATACATTGATGTGCTGGTACCCCGTGGCGGTGCAGACTTAATCAAGACTGTAGTTGAGAAATCGCGGATCCCCGTCATTGAAACTGGAACGGGCAACTGCCATGTTTACGTTGAAGAAGACGCAGACCTCGACAAAGCAACCCCCATCGTAATAAACGCTAAATGTCAGCGACCCGGAACATGCAACGCAGCCGAGAAACTACTAGTTCACAGCAAAATCGCCAAACAATACCTGCCTGTTGTTATTGCCGAGTTACGCAAGAACGGCGTGGAAGTCCGTGGCGACGAAGAAACCCGCAAAATCCTCCCCGACGTAAAAGCTGCAACCGAAAAAGACTGGGGCACCGAATACCTCGACTTAATTATAGGCGTAAAAGTGGTCCAAAACCTTGATGAAGCCATCACACACATCAACAAATATGGAACCAAACACAGCGATAGCATCCTAACCCGCGATTTCGCCAAAGCAATGAAATTCATAAAAGAAGTCGATTCAGCAGCAGTCTACTGGAACGCATCCACACGCTTCACCGACGGCAACCAATTCGGCTTAGGGGCAGAAATAGGTATCAGCACCCAAAAACTCCATGCACGTGGACCTATGAGTGCCCAGCACCTCACGACAACAAAATATGTGATTTTGGGCGATGGTCAAATAAGAAAATAACTGTTGCTTTTGAAAGCCCATTTTCCTTCTTTATTCACTATTTTTCAACATAACAATGGCATGAAGACGCTGCTAATCCAAGATAGGGAATTTTTTTCTTGACACTCCGTTTTTCTTCTTCTACAGTTTGTTCTCGAGTTCCCGATTGAACCGACTTTCTAGGATGTAACGCTCGACTGTTAAGCTGGATAGAAGAACAATAAGCAAGTTTTGGGAGGGTTGTTGTTCTTTTATCGAGGAAAAGAGGGCTAAGAGGCGGTATTCGCGTTTCCCTTTGAACTTGTTGTAGGGGTATCGTTTGAAAATTCAGCGTTTTAGTTAGAGAAGTAGTAGTCGAAGTGAAATCTTCATCGACGTCGACTACTACCAGAACTCGATCAACTAACCCCGATTGGTGCGGTCTTATTGGTAGAAGAA
>CAWDAV010000014.1:0-130322 GCA_963800365.1 Candidatus Bathyarchaeota archaeon
TACCGGATGATTTCGCCATTGGGGCCGTATACTTCAGTGCCAGTTGGAACACTCGTCATGTTGAACAGCGATGCGCCAGTCAAGGAATCATAAGCGTTTGCGAAGTTAGCTGTCCATAAGTAGCCGTTGGGAACTACGCCGTGTTGGTTCATTGAGTCGTAAGCATAAAGTTGCCCAAATGTAGGTGCAGTAGCTGCGGATGTACCGATTACGTTACTTGACCAGACCGTTTTGCCCGTTCGAAGATCAACACACATGTATCCACCATTTCCAGCTGTGCTACCCAAAGGTAAAGTGTAGTATAATCTGCCATACATTATCAGAGGGTTCACGAATTGCATTTCATATTCTGTGCCGTCGTAGTATGTTGTGCCGTTTTCTCTTGTGTTTGTTCCACCGACAACTCCGCCATCTCGAAGCGCTCTTGTCCACATAATATGAGCGCTGTTAGGTGCTGTACCATCTGGTTGAACCTTCTGGATTTCGTGAGATCCAGCGAGCCAGTTCGATGAGATTTGATACCAGCCGTTGTTCTGCCCTTCTATCGGGCGTGTCCAATACTCGTCAGGTAGAGGATAATTCGGTGGCATAGCTATTGATTGGTCTTGCACAGTTATGGTTGTTGTTGCATTGCTAGGTAGATAGGTGTCATTAACATAGTCACTTGCGCTGCCAAGAATTCCAGTAGGACCGTAAAGCGAGAGCGTTTGCCCGGGGAAACTGAAGAAGAAAGTGTATGTGCCAGCGCTTGTTGGTGTGAAAACATCGTAGCCGCAACCGACTGGGTCAGAATTGTATGGTCCCAAACTCGATTTTGTTCCATCCGGATGGGTAATTTCTATTTTCATGTCACGCCATCTGTCTCCTGCTGTGCCGGCTGCTGTGGGAGGAAGTTTGTCGAGCCAAAATGCAAGAGTCACGGTTTGACCGACGCCTACTGTAGAGGGAGCAGCGGTGATATAGGAATACGTTGGAATCTTCCAAGGCTGAACATGTGCATTAGTCGATGGGAAAGCAACGAATATGCCTGTAACAGTCATTGTTAGTATCAGAACCAAAGCTATCAGAGTTGTTTTAGTTTTAAACTTGATATTTGCCATTATTTTTTTCTCCTTTAGTTGTGGTTTCACAGTCGACCACTAAAATTAATAAGTCAACCTCACGTATAGTGAGTGCAAAATTTTGTTAACCTATTTTTCTGTAAATACAAACAGCAACAAAGAAAAAAAAGGAATGGTTGTTCGGTGTTTTTATGGTCGTTTCCTAACGGCTATCAGTATTAGCGCGCCGACGATGGCTATTGCAATAATGATTGCAACAACTCCTACAAGGACGTACATGTCAGTGGCTGGAGCTGCTGAAACTGGGGCTGGCGAGGGGGTTGGTGCTGCTTCTGAAACGTATGTGGTTGCTTCTGAGGATGAACCGAAGTAGGATTTACTTCCCATAAAGTGAGCTATGATTGTGTATTGACCTGGTACGTTGGGAGTGTTCCATGTGAAGGCGAAGTGTCCGCTTGCATCGCTTGTTGCGTCTCCTAGGTGAACGTTATTGTTGTTGGGGTCGATTGCATCTATTGAAACTGGAACTCCGACTGCATCGGCGGGTTTTGGTTGCTGCATGTATATGTATTCCATCCATTGTGTCATGTCTTTGTCTGAAATCGCTGGTGTATTGGGTGCGCCTGGAGATTGATCGAGAACGCTGCCTTGAATTACCATCTTTGTACCTACTGTAACTGCGGTCATTGGTGCTTCTACTGAAGTTGATGTTTGTCCTTTACCGAGGCTGTAGACTGCGCTGTCATAGTTGTTGAATGCCGCAATGTATCCGTCAGCTATCACGGGTCTCTGCCACCAACCGGTCAAATTCCAAATGCCTTGACCAGTTAAAGCGTCAACGGCGAAGATTCTTCCACCACGCCACATTGGAGCGTTTGGACTATGTTCGCCAGTACAGACATAGACTTTTCCGTCAGCTATAGAGAATTCTCCGCCGCCCAATGGATAGGTTCCGTAGGGCGTTTCAAAGCCTGCATTACCTGTACTGAAATCCCAAAGGTGCTGGCCCGTTGTAGCGTTGTACGCATGAAGTTTTCCGTCGTAGGCAACCGTGTAGAGAATACCGTAGGCAGACAGTGGGTTTGAAGCGCCTAAGCCGTTAGTGCTTGATGTGTACATACCCCAAGCGTTGTCATATGGATCTGTGGGACCCCAGGCCAAAGCGCCAGTTTTAATGTTGTAAGCGTAGATTTGCATTGTTTCTTGCTTAAAGAAGTAGAAGTTACCGTTGCTGTTTGGAACAATGAAGTAAGTCGGTCGTACAGCTGCGTTGCTGGTAATGTTGATTAACCACATTTGGTGTCCGTCGGTCAAATCATAGCCACCAACGGTGACAGTTGTGTTGTCCGCTTGACCCGATGCTACAAGAACGTTCTGACCGATTGTTGCGGCGCTAAGACTTGAAGTAGCTGATATTAGCGAGACCTTTGGAATGGTTACGTTCCATTGTATCCCTTTGTTCCAGTCCTGTGTTGTTCCTAATGGGGGTCTCCATTGCCAAGCGTTGGTTCCAGTTGTTCCAGGATAATTGTAAGATGCATAGCTCGAGTTCCACATGGCAAACCAGCCGTATCTGGTGTTAAGTATGTAGACAAGCATGTCGCCTTGAGCATCAAAAGTTATTCTGCCATTTGAGGCGTTAGCGAGTGTCAACAGCAGGTTTCCGGTGAAAGGATCGTACATGCGGTAGGTTGCGCCGGTCTGCCACAGGTATGCGTATGATCCGTGTTGGTTTGGCGATTCGTAATCAAACACTTGTCCGACGGATAGGGTTATGTTTTGCCACCATAGTACTTTTCCAGTGCGTATGTCTACGGCGTTTGCTCCGCCGCCTGTGCCGCCGTTTCCGTTTGGTAAATTGTAGTATATGACGCCGTTTATGACGATTGGGGGTGTCCATCTGCCTTCATATGATAAGCCAGTGTAGTATGAAACAGTGTTTTCGCCTCCGACAATCCCGCCAAAGGCTATTGGTTTGTTCCAAACTATGTGTCCGCTTTCAGGTGCTGTTGTAAGGGGGTTAAATGCTCCGTCAGAGCTAGCGCCTGTTCCGAAAAGCAAAGTTACGCCTAGCCAATTTCCTCCGATTTGGGCCCATTCTCTGTTTTCTCCATAAATTGGTCTTGCCCAGTAATCAGTGGGTAAAGGAGCGGGGATAAATCCAGCTATCGGTTCTTGCTGTACAGTCAATGTTGTTGTTGGGCTGGTGGATGCTGTGTAATGAGCGCCATCAATTTGGTCTTGTCCAGGGAAGTTAAATGAGAATGTGTAGTTACCTATTTCTGTTGGAGTGTAGGGGTAATATGCTGAGGCAACTGCGTCTGATGTAAAGGGTCCTTTGGTCTCGTTTTCTCCATTTGGAGTTGTAATGGTCAACATGAAGTTATACCAGTATGTTTCAGTCCCGTTGGAATACACAGGTGGCAAGGTATCAAGCCACATGACGATTGCTGCTGTCTGACCAAGGCCGATTGGACTTGGTGCAGCGCTGATAAATGCATAGGTTGGGCGGTCATATGCTGAAGCGGTTGATATTGTCGCCATGAAAATAGAAGCGGTCAATAGTGCAATTAACGTTATAGTAATTATCGCTTGTTTTCTCTTATTATTTGGGTTTTTTAAAGACATTTTTCTTATCTCCTAAAAATTTATATTATCCTTAAGCAAACAGTGCTATTAAACGAGTAATATGTATAAAACATACATATTCGGCAGTTGTCATTTTTCGGCCCAACAAAAGTCATTCATTTGAATAGCAAAATCTTATATTTTCACAAAAATAAAACAACATTCAGTTTCTAATGCACTCTAGGAAAAAACAAACATGCTTAATGATTCCATATGTCCAGAAAAAGAAAAGCAGTTCTTTTTAAGTATGGGATTGTCCACCACCGAAACAAAAGTCTATTTAACCCTAGTTAAGATTGGTCCATCTCAAGTTGGAATCATCTCAAAAGAAACAGAGATTCAACGACCAAACTTATACAAAATAATAGATTCACTGAGCACTAAAGGTTTAATCGAAAAAGAGATTAGTTCACCTATAAAATACAAAGCCACACCGCCGCAAGAAGCAGTGAGCATGCTTATTGAAAATAAAAAAGAATGCCTCTTAGAGCTGAGAAAGGCTGGAAAAACAATCGCAAAAACTTTGGAGCAACAATCTAAAACACACGACATAAAGGAATTTCCCTTAAGTGAAAATAGATTTATTATAATTCCTGGAAAAACCATAACGATTAACAGACTGAGAATAACTCTCGACAAATCGGAAAAGAGTCTAGATGTAGTTACTTCGAAGAACAGGTTTTCTGTGGGTACCATTGCTTTTGCAGATAGGTATGAACACGCGTTGAAGAGCGGAGTAAAAATTCGTTTGGTTACGGAAGACCATCAACCATCAAAAGAAGCGTCTATTATAATTAAAAAACTAAGTGAAAATCCCTGCTTCAAAGTAAGATTTCTTCCGCCTCAAACCAATGTAGACGCGATAGTTTCAATATTTGACCAAAAAGAAACTTTCATAACTTTTACAATCTCAGCAGACCAAACAGACCCGTCTACCTTGTGGTCAAACAATCATAGCTTCGTGTCAGTGATGCAAAGTTATTTTGAAAGCAAATGGCTGATAAGTCAACCTAAACATCTTAATTGTATTTAGATGATTTAGCAGAAGAATCGCCTGATTTTGCGTCACACCAAAAAAATGTCCTTAGCTTTGACTTGGACCATCTCTGTATAGAGGGAATCTAAGCAAAGCAACGATTCCGCCGAGAGATAAGAGCTTGGCGCCAGCTTCATGTTCTGTGCTGACAACTGTTATCGCGGCTTTGCGTTTTTCGACTTGATGCATGAGGTCTTCAAGTTTAAGCCTTTCCTGTTCATCTGCGTCTCTTAGCTTTGTGTCTGCAACCACCAACTTCTCAACTGCACCCATAATGACCGCGTTTTCCACGGCATCCAAACCATATGTTACAGTGCCTTCTCCTTTGCCCAAGCGTTTCATAACTTCCTCCATCGTTTCGGTTTCATCAACTACGCGCAGTTGATGGGCAGCTTTCAGCAGAACCCCTGAGCGGAGTGCTTCGTCGATTCCAGCTGTACCACCATTGTTAACGCTTTTTACGTCCACGACAGCTTTTGCCATTTCTTTAGATTCTTCATTGAGGTATTTTACGAAGTCAGTTTTAACGTAGCCAGCGCCTATGATAACAATGGGATTGTGGTTTTGGACCCACAATTTGTTTAGGCTGGTCAATGCCAGACGGAAATACGCTTTTGTGGCTTCCACCCGTTTGTCTGCTTCTACTTTGCCCGGAAGCCTCATGCGTTGGTCAACGCGGGTTTCCACACCGTATTGTTTGGTTTCCGCTATAGCGAAGCCTTCGTCGTCGATGGAGAGAATTAGGAGGGGTTTTTCGGTTTCACTTGCCTTCGTTAACCTATCTAAGAGATGCTTGGGCCATTCTTTCTTCACTATCGTCATAGGCTGATTCAATGCAATGCTCAATGTATGATGAGCGCCTGAGGGAATGATGTCTGGAGCATGACAAATTAACCCATGAACCCGCAATTTTCCCAGGAACTTATCCCAACCAACCGATTCAACTTTCACACCCATAAACGCGGAAACCCGCTCAGCACTCTTGGGGCGGCTGGTTGCGGTGTCGCTTTTTATTGCTCTTGAAGACATAGCGTAAACCTCATCGCCCTTGTAGATGACGTTGTATAAGTGCCAAAGGTCGTCTGGTGAATCAGGAACTACTTTAACGAAACCTTGTTGCAGGTTTTTTTCTATAATCTTCAAACGGGTGCATCTCAGTAAGGTTAGTTGAATGTGTGACGGAGTAAAAATATACTGCGGAAGAAGCATCAAGTTACTCCAGTTTAACCAAACAAACCAAACGGCAGGGAAAACTTAAATCCTATTGCTACTAAACTTAGATAGCTAATTTTTAGGTGAAGTTTAATGACTCAAAAATTTGAAGAATATATTTGCAAATACATTCAAGAACAAACAAGCGTCTTTAGAAAATATCTTTTAGCGGCGTTAGACAACCAAGACCAATACCTCAGTTATTTGGATATGAGCTTAGGTACTCCTGTTCCATCCGTTGATGTACGAAACTGCGAGTTGTTGACTGATGCTAAACTTTTTCGTGCAGAAACCAAGATTACCAGAGATGGACGAAACCGCTACGAACTGTTTTACTTGACAGATTTAGGCAAAGAAATGGCACAGCAGATAAGAAAAGAATCAACCGTTGATGAAATGCCTGAAAGCCCACCGGTTGCTCCGCATGCAAACGAATAAACAGGAAAATTATTATCTATTTTTGTTTAAGATATTAAAAAAAAGTTAATTGAGGGAAGAGAGAACTTCCCTACTTTACGTTTTTTAGTGTATCAGCTGTAGCAGGTTATAGAACAGCGGGATAAAGACGATAGACAGCGTGCTGAGCAGTTTTATGAGTACGTGTAGGCTTGGTCCTGCTGTGTCTTTTAGTGGGTCTCCGACTGTGTCGCCGACTACTGCTGCTGCATGTGCTGAGCTGCCTTTTCCGCCGAATTTGCCTGATTCAATGAGTTTCTTTGCGTTGTCCCATGCTCCTCCGCCAGTGTTCATGAATAGTGCCAGTGGAACGGCTGATAGTGTTGCGCCGATTACGAATGCACCTACTGCTTCAGGTCCTAACAGGATACCGACTACGATTGGGAAGATCACAATGATTAGTCCTGGAACTACCATGCCCTTTAATGCAGATTTTGTGCTGATGTCTACTGCTTTGCCATAGTCAGGTTTGCCAGTTCCATCCATAATGCCGGGGATTTCTCTGAATTGTCGTCTGACTTCTTCAACCATTTCTGCAGCAGCTTTTCCGACTGCGCTAATGGCTTGTGAGCTGAAGAAGAAGGGTAGCATTGCACCGAGGAAGCCTGCGATGAGTACTGCTGGATTAGAGATGTCTACGATAAAGGGTACGCCTGTGCGTAAGGTAACCTCTGAAGCGTATGTTTGGAATAGCAGTTGCGCTGCGAGCAAAGCTGAGCCGAGTGCAAAGCCTTTGGTTAAGGCTTTTGTTGTGTTGCCGACCGCGTCTAATGCTTCCATGGTTTCTTCTGCGCCGCCTTCTCCTGACATTTCAGCTATTCCTGCCGCGTTGTCTGCGATTGGTCCAAAGCCGTCTAAGGCTAAAACCATGCCCATGACTGCGAGCATACCCATTGTTGCAAGGGTGGTTCCGTAGATGCCCCCGATGAAGGGTACAATTTGTTGGGTAGCCGTGTGTGTTAGGTTCCAGGAATTTGCAAATTGTGTACCGAAGAAGTATGACACTATGAGTGCTATGACTAGTGAAATTATGGGCAATGCCGTTGTTTCAAGTCCTACTGCGAAGCCAGTGATAATGTTAGTTGCTGCACCTGTTTCGCTGGCTTTAGCAATCCGTCCGACTGGTTTTCTGTCGCTCCCCGTGTAGTAGTCTGTGATGTAGTCAATGGCTACGCTGGCTGCTAAGCCTGAAAGCAACGCAAAATAGAGGTAGAGGAATGTCATCGAGAATTCGCCGTTGCCTAATAGGAAGATTGTTGCAAACAAGAATAGTATGCCTGAAACTATGGTTGTAACCATGAGTCCTTTTCTTAGGGCTTTCATTGGGTGTTTAGCTTCTTTTTCTGTGAGTTTTACGAAGGGCATGCCGACTAATGTTGCAAAGATTCCGAGAGCTCGTGCTATTAACGGGAAAATCAGGAAGATCAAGTTTCCAGTTGCAATGCTGATTAAGCCACCGATAATCATGCCACCGATGTTTTCTCCAGTTGCAGATTCGAATAAGTCTGCGCCTCTTCCAGCTGAGTCGCCTACGTTGTCTCCAACGTTGTCTGCAATAACTGCTGGGTTGCGCGGGTCATCTTCGGGGATGCCTGCTTCAACTTTGCCGACAAGGTCAGCGCCGACGTCTGCGGCTTTAGTGTAGATTCCGCCTCCAAGCTGGGCAAAAAGTGCGATCAGTGAGGCTCCAAAACCCATGCCGACGATTCCGCTTGCTGCGTCTCTTCCAAGTTGAGCAGCGGTGGTTACGTCCAATGTATTGAACATGGCGTTGTATCCGCCGTAGAGTAAGAACAGAAAACTTACACCCAACAAAGATAAACCGACGACGGCCATGCCCATTGTTGCGCCGCCGTAAAACGCGGTTTTTAGCGCTTTTTCTGCTCCAAAATCTTTTGCGGCTGCCACGGTGCGAACGTTTGCTTTCGTCGCGTTATCCATGGCGATGTAGCCTGCAGCCAAGGAGGCAACTGCGCCTACCAAAAAGGCTGCTGCGGTGCCTACACCGTAAGGACCGCTTGGCAAAGCGACCCACAGTAGAGCAAAAATAACTACTGTAATTATGGCGATTGTTTTGTATTGCCTTTTAAGGAAGGCGTAGGCGCCTTCCCTGATTGCGTTGCCGACTTCAACTGTTTTTGGTCCACCTGGACTCATTTTGCCTATTCGGTACATGAGTAAAAGCGAAGCAACAACAGCGATAACGCCGGCGATTGGTGCAATCCAAAAGACAACCGGATTAACCGATAATGATGCTAAAGCCTGTAAGTGTATGAACATATTTGACAAGCGGTGTCCATATTCCTTATATATTTTTCCAAAAAAAATATGCTGTTACACATCAAAAACATGAATTTCAAGTATAGAAAACAAATTTTTTGTTTCTGTGTTTGGTTGCATTTTTAAGCAAGTCAACCCTATTTCAAATAAGTCTAATCAAAAGTGATAGAGTGATGCCTTCGAGATTAATAGTTGTTAAAGTTGGCACCAACGGCATAACCCGCGATGGCAAGCTGGATGAAAAAGAAATGGAAAACCTAGCTAGCCAAATAGCCAAAACCACCAAACAAGGCGACAAAATAGTTCTTGTAACTTCAGGAGCAGTTGCGGCTGGCATCGCAGAGCTTGAAATCCCTCCCAAACCTAAAGATGTAGCGTTCCAGCAGGCAGCCGCAGCCACGGGGCAGAGCGTTTTGATGGCAAAGTATCGGGAGCTTTTTAAAAAATTTGGTTTGAAAGTTGCTCAAATCCTCCTAACTGCCGAGGACCTCTCCAGCAGGGCATCATACGTTCACACCTGCGACGTCCTTGCTTTACTGCTTAAAATCGGTGTCGTCCCAATCATAAACGAAAACGACGTGGTCTCAGTGGACGAATTAATGCGGACTGAAGGCTACAAAGTAAATTTCAGCGACAACGACATCCTCTCAGTGCTCGTTGCTGGAGCAGTCTGCGCCGATTTAGTCATCATCCTCTCTGACGTTGAGGGATTGTACACTTCCGATCCCTCTCAACCAGGAGCCGAACTCATCAAAATCGTCGACGAAATCACCACCGAACTCAAAAGCTCGCTGAATGGCAAGAGTAAGTTGGGAAGAGGCGGCATTCAAAGCAAAATTAAAGCGGCTGAAATTGCCACTTCCTGCGGCATAGCCGTGGTAATAGCAAATAGCCGAAGAGAAAACGTCATATTGGATATTCTTGCGGGTAAAGATGTTGGCACCTATTTTAAGCCTCAAAGTCGCATGCCCGCGGTGAAACGTTGGATAGCTTATGGTGCTGCGGTGAAAGGTCAAATTCACGTTAACGAGGGCGCAAAAAAAGCCATTCTTGACGGCTCCAGCCTTCTCCCCGTCGGGGTAGTACGAGTTGTGGGCAACTTTAGCGTTGGCGAAGTAGTAAGCCTCATTGACGAAGAAGGCGCAGCGTTTGCGAAGGGCAATCCCAACTTCAGCAGCAGCGAGTTAAACCTAATAAAAGGCTTACAAGTAACTGAAGTACACAAAAAACTCGGCGCCGATAAGTCTAAAGACGTTATTGAGCACCGAAACATCCACCTACTGGAGGAAGAAAAATGATAAAGGAAATATGCCTAAAAGCCAAAGCAGCCGCTTTCGAAATGGGTAAACTTTCATCGGACGCCAAAAATGTAGCGCTTTGCAGAATGGCAAACGCCTTGGAAGCGAACGCAGAGAAGATTTTAGCTGCCAACAAAACGGATGCTGAAGCTGCAAAAGCCAAAGGCGTCAAAGCAGCACTACTTGACCGTTTAGCGTTGGACCACAAGAAAATCGAAAACATGGCTAAAGAACTTCGCGAGGTTTCAGCGCTTCCCGACCCCATCGGCGTCATCCTTAGCAGCTGGACACGCCCAAACGGCTTAATAATCAGCCAAGTCCGCGTTCCCCTCGGAGTAGTCGGCGTAATCTACGAATCACGTCCCAACGTCACTTCGGATTCAGCAGGAATCTGTATCAAATCGGGGAATGCCGTGATTCTGCGAGGCGGTTCAGACGCGTTAAACTCCAATGTCGCCATCGGCGAAGTGTTGCGAGATGCCTTATCTGGAACAAAGGTACCTGTCGACGCTATCCAAGTGGTGAATTCTCCAGACCGAAAAGTTGCAGAGGAATTGATGGGCATGCGAGAATACATTGATGTGCTGGTACCCCGTGGCGGTGCAGACTTAATCAAGACTGTAGTTGAGAAATCGCGGATCCCCGTCATTGAAACTGGAACGGGCAACTGCCATGTTTACGTTGAAGAAGACGCAGACCTCGACAAAGCAACCCCCATCGTAATAAACGCTAAATGTCAGCGCCCCGGAACATGCAACGCAGCCGAGAAACTACTAGTTCACAGCAAAATCGCCAAACAATACCTGCCTGTTGTTATTGCCGAGTTACGCAAGAACGGCGTGGAAGTCCGTGGCGACGAAGAAACCCGCAAAATCCTCCCCGACGTAAAAGCTGCAACCGAAAAAGACTGGGGCACCGAATACCTCGACTTAATTATAGGCGTAAAAGTGGTCCAAAACCTTGATGAAGCCATCACACACATCAACAAATATGGAACCAAACACAGCGATAGCATCCTAACCCGCGATTTCGCCAAAGCAATGAAATTCATAAAAGAAGTCGATTCAGCAGCAGTCTACTGGAACGCATCCACACGCTTCACCGACGGCAACCAATTCGGCTTAGGGGCAGAAATAGGTATCAGCACCCAAAAACTCCATGCACGTGGACCTATGAGCGCCCAGCACCTCACCACAACAAAATATGTGATTTTGGGCGATGGTCAAATAAGAAAATAACTGTTGCTTTTGAAAGCCCATTTTCCTTCTTTATTCACTATTTTTCAACATAACAATGGCATGAAGATGCTGCTAATCCAAGATAGGGAATTTTTTTCTTGACACTCCGTTTTTCTTCTTCTACAGTTTGTTCTCGAGTTCCCGATTGAACCGACTTTCTAGGGTGTAACTCTCGACTGTTAAGCTGGATAGAAGAACAATAAGCAAGTTTTGGGGGGTTGTTGTTCCTTTTATCGAGGAAAAGAGGGCTAAGAGGCGGTATTCGCGTTTCCCTTTGAACTTGTTGTAGGGGTATCGTTTGAAAATTCAGCGTTTTAGTTAGAGAAGTAGTAGTCGAAGTGAAATCTTCATCGACGTCGACTACTACCAGAACTCGATCAACTAACCCCGATTGGTGCGGTCTTATCGGTAGAAGAAGAAGAGTGAAAATTTTTTTTTGTGTCTTCTTCTTCTTTCAGTTAACTTCTTACTTCTGACTTAATCGGAAGAACAACAACACGTGTTTTTCAATTGTTGTTGTTCTTCTTTGGATTTTCATCTGCTTTGAAATCATTGATTGACACAAGTTTACTTAGAAACAAAATTTAGTTAAAAAATAAATAAAAAGAATTTTTTGGTGCTCCGTAGAAGAGCGCAATTACTTTTCCTCGAAACACTAACCGCGTATTGAGGGGATAAGAGCGGTTAATTGGTGAGATGCTGGCGTTAGCAGTTGCAGGACGAGATCGGGGAATAAGCCTAATATGAAGAGTGCAGCGACGAGGATGAATACGGGTATTAGTAGGCGTTTGTTTTCTTTGATTGGTGTTTCGTCTTGGGCTTTCTTGCCGTATCCGATGTTCATGAGCCTGAATATGTATGCTGTTTGTAGCACGCTTGTTAAGACTCCGATGACAGCGAGCCATGCCAGATGTGCTTGTAATGCAGCTGTGAAAACAAGGTATTTTCCTATGAATCCGCCAAGAGGAGGAACACCAGCGAAAGATAATCCCGCAATCACTAAGGCTAAACTAGCCCAGGGGGCTTTCTTGCCGAATCCTGCAAAGTCACTAAGCGTTTTTATGCCGTAGGTGTTTATGATGCCTATTGTCATGAATGCTAAAGCGGTGGTTATTCCGCCGATTAGGAAGAAGTAGAGGTTACCTGACAAGCCCAAGGAGGAGACGCTTGTGATGGCGACGAGATTGTATCCGACGTCTGCGACGCAGATGTATGCGATTAAGCGTTTGATGTTGTTTTGGATTAAAGCGAAGACATTTCCAACAACCATGGTTACTGCTGCGAGGATTGCGAGCATGAATGTCCAGTCTAAGACCTGGTTTGGACCTGTTGGTATGATGATGTAGAGTAAGATTCTGATGAGGATATAGTAGCTGCCTTGGTCAACCAATGCAGAGAGGAAAGCTGCAGATGGTGCTGGAGCGGCTGTATATGCGTCAGGTAGCCAAAAGTGGAAAGGCACAATTGCTGCTTCAATAGCGTAGCCAGCTGCAATGAACACGAAGGCGATTATTAGCAAGTTCTTGTCGGAGCCAACCAAAGTTGTAGCGCTTAAGGCTTCTCTGATCGTGCTATAGTTTAGACTACCTGTTAAGCCGTAGATAATCGACATTCCAAATAATACGAATGCTGAGGCGATTATGACCATGACGAGAAACTTTAATGTGGCGTTGAGGCTGAACGCGTTCTTTCGGTACATCATCAGAAACGCTGCGGCTGCGGTTGCTGATTCCCAAAATATGAAGAAGGTTAGGAGGTCACCCGAGAGGACAGCACCCAAAAGTGCTGCGGTTAAGATGAACATTATTGCGAGGTAACGGTCTGAGGGGCGTTCGTTTGAGTTAACGAAGAAAACCGTGTAAACCAAAACCACCGAGCTTATTGCTACGATGATTATGGCCATGTAGATGGATATGGCGTCGATTAAGAAGGAACTAGAGACGGCCGTGGATACGCTGCCGTCCAATGCTAAGTTTAGTGGTCCGGGGTTAGCGGTGCTGTAATAGCTAAAAGCAAGGTTGGCTACGGTTGCGCCTGCAATGAGGAAGACAGCTAAAACCCATCCAAGTGTAAGGGCGGTTTTGTGGCTTTCATGTTTCCTGATTACCCTAAAGATAGGAATGGTAAGTAAAGCTGCAATTACCAATGTGAATATTGGCAATATAACGTCTATGATTTGTACCATCGTTTAAGCGCCTCCAAAGGTCACCGTTTGAATTAGATTCATGAAGAACGTTGGGTAGATTCCGATGAGAACCACCAGAACAACCAAGATTGCCAACGAGACTTTCATGTAATTAGGTATGTCAACGATTTTGTGTTTTTCATGTCCAGGTTCGGTTTCAAGAACTTCTGCTTCGTCCATGCCATGCACGTCTTTAGGTTCCCCGAGGAACACTTTCGATACGAATCTTAGAGCATAAGCGAGCGAGAACACAGTTGCTATAAGCATTAGGGCTGTGGGTATGATATAGAAGCTGTTGGCATCACCTGTTGCGTGTATGGTTTGGATTGCGCCGACGAAGATTAAGAATTCACTAATGAAGCATGCTAGTGGGGGCGCTCCAGCGATGCTTAGTGCCGCTATCGTTCCTGAAACGGTTGAGAACGGCATCTTGCTTGCTAAGCCGCCCATCTTGCGGATGTCTCGCTCCTCGGTTTGATGCATGATGCCTCCTGCGGTAAGGAAGAAGAGGCCTTTGCTTGCAGCATGAGTAACGATGTGCAATACAGTTCCGACAATGGCGATAGCCGAGGCTGAGGCCAAGAGCACTGGGTTGTGGTCAGCTAATGCAACTGGGAATAGCGAGAGACCAAACATGATGTATCCCATGTGGGCGATGCTTGAGTATGCGATTAAACGTTTGATGTCAGTGGCAACCAATGCGAGGAAGGAACCAAAGAACGCTGTGATTACTCCAATAATTGACAATGCGTAAAGGAAGCTTGTTCCGAACGCTGAGCCCACGGCGGGGAAGACTATTCCGAAGGATAACCTTAAGATGGCATAAGCTCCCGCGCTGATAATGACTCCGCTTAAGAGTGCAGACATTGGTGCGGGCGCTTCTGAGTGGGCGTCGGGGAGCCACATGTGCACTGGGAAAACCGCCATCTTAACAGCGAACCCAGCGGTCAAGGCGATTAGGATCCATTTGATGACGTCTGGGGCGGCTGAGACTAGTGCAGCTTGTGCAGCAAACATGTCTGTTGTGCCTGTTAGGTAATAGATTGCTCCGATACCCAATAGCACGAAGACTGCGCCAGCATGCGTGAAAATGAAGAGTTTAAACGCAGATTTGTAAGAGTTTCTGTATCCCCATTCTCCGACTATGAAGTAGGCGGGGACGAGCATAAGTTCCCAGCAGAAGTAGAAGAGAAGCAGGTTGCTAGTTAGAAAGACTCCGACTAAGCCGACGGATAGCATGCATAGTAGGGCGTAGTATGCTGGGAGGTTCTTTTTTCCAGCCATGTAGTTGACTGAGAATAGGGCGGCTACAAAGATTAGGACTAAGCTAATTAGAGCAACGGATGCGCTAATACCGTCGAGGAAAAGTGAGAAATTGGTGTTGCTTAATGATGGAATCCATGTATAGGATTCTGTGTAAACGTGTTTTGCACTATCAAGAATTGTTGGAACCGTTGACAAAACCAAAAGGATGTTGATTAAAGCAATTAAAGCAACGAACATTGCAGCTGCTTTAGGCGATTTCTTTCCTGCTAAGTAAACGAAAGGTATGCTTAAGGATGGAATTGCAAACACTGCTAAAAGAATTGGTAGCGTCATTTTGTTACACTCCTACAGTCAATATTATTAGCACAACGATTAGTATGAAGCCGAGCACTGCTGCGGCAACATAGTTTCTAAACGAGTCAGAAGGTCCCTGTTTGAGGGTTGTTGCGTGTCCGGGTTCTGCGGCTTCACTCACATCGGTGCCTAGTGTATCAGGGTATCTTCCGAACAAGGCATTCTCGATTCTTGTAAGGCCACCGGCTAAGCGCTCAAAGCCTTTGGATACGGCGCCGTAGAAATCATCAAAGAAGTATGCGTGTTTGAGTGTTGCCATTAGTGGGTTATTGCTTCCTGCAAAGTTTCGGATTCCCTGATAGCCTTTGTAATAAGTGTAGTAGGCGAGTAATCCAGTGGGTATGAGCAATACGATAAAGATTGGGAACTCTATGTTCGTGAAGGCACCAAGTAAACCTTCAGCTAAGTTTACATGCATGAAACTTGCCACCAGTGGCTCTGATAAGCCCCAAACGATGCATAAACCTGCGAGGATTGCTGCGGGGATAAGCATGATTTTTGGTGCTTCGTGAACATGCTGTTTTTCAAGATGTTCGGATTTTTTGCCCATAAACACCAAGCTAAACATGCGTACAACATAGGCGAATGTTATTGCGGTTGTCGCGTAGAGGAGTGATTATTTGGATTAGGTATTGCCTGAGTGTCGGTTACACTTGTGATGATTAAGCCCTTGCTGAAGAAGGCGGCGAAAGGCGGCAACCCACTTGTTGTTATAATCATAATAGCCATCAATGCAAATGAAATTGGCATCGCTTTCCGTAAACCACCCATCAACCGCATGTCACGGGTGCCAATTGCATGTATAATGCCTCCTGCCAAGAGGAATCCGAGACCTTCAAAGAAAGCGTGGCTTATCATGTGGAATAAACTTGCAAACCAGCCGACTGGGAAGCTGCACCTTCAACAGCAGCGCCTAACCCTGCCATCATAAAGCCGATTTGGCTGACTGTGGAGTACGCGAGGACTCCTTTGATGTCGGTTGTTGTTAGGGCGAGTGTTGCGCCGACTATGGCGGTTAAGACGCCGATCCAGGTGACGGTTGGAAACCAGAACGGTGTGCCTAAAGCTGAGATTAAGACGGGTGCAACTGAGAATATGAGTATGAACCTTGCAAGAAGTAGATACCTGCTTTGACCATCGTGGCTGCATGTAAGAGGGCGCTGACGGAGGTTGGGGCTTCCATGGCACTGTATAACCAAGTGAACAACGGAAGTTGAGCGGACTTTGCGATTGCGCCGCCTAAAACTAGGAACGCAACGCAACCAAAAGCCATTAAGTTCAACGTTACAGCCGCGCAGCTTGAATGCGCCGTAATAACTCCGTGGAAACTGAAGGTTTGAACATCAAGTAAAGGATGCCTATGGCGGCGAGCAATGCGATGTCGCCGATACGGGTCATTATGAAAACTTTGACACCTGCCTTGATTGATTCAGGTTTCTTGTACCAGAACGAAATCAAAGCGTATGAGCATAAGCCTACCATTTCCCAGAAGATGAACATCTGCAACATGTTGTCGGCGATTACTAAGCCAATCATGGAGCCGATGAAGAGTAGAATGAGGTAGTAGTATCGTGTTAAGCCTTCTTCGCCTTTCATGTAGCCGATTGAATAGACGGCGATGATTAATGCGAAGAATGCAACAAGGCAAGTGAAAAGTACGCTAAGTGGGTCTATGTACACACCGGCATTGTAATCCTGGAATCCAGGAAACTGAAAACTCTGCGTGGCGAACCGTTGCCTGACCAGACGCTCGGCACTAAGGAAAGCGCCAAAACTGCAGTGACCGCTGCAATTGCGACGACGAAGTAGTTTCGGGCTTTGTCACTGTATTTGCCGATTATGGGTACGAATAAGCTTGCAAAGAGGGGGATAACCCAAACGAACCATGCTGAGAATTCTTCAAGAATCATTGCACTTCATCCTCGCTTTCGCCTTTGTCTTTCAGCATTTGTATTATTTTGCCCATGTCGCTTGTTCCATATTTTTTGGATACGATAACAAGCAACGCTAAGATTACGCCGCTGACTGCGGTGTCAGTTGAGAACGCTAAGATATAAAATGCTTGCCCTAAACCAACGCCCATCGAAGAGGCAAGCATCACGAAATTCAAGGTGGCTGCCGTGGCGATTAACTCGACGGATATGAAGACTTTTAGGAGTTGACGATTGGTGAGCAAACCATAGATTCCGATTGCCAGCATAACTAGAGACAGAATAACGAAGTCCATTATTGACCACCCTTTTTCTTCTTCTCATACAAGACAATGGCGATCCCAAGAGCCACCGTCAAAATAACAATAGCCTGCAACAAAACATCCAAGCCGCGAACGTTCCAGAGGGCATCGCCAAAATTAAGGTTAGAAGTTGTTCCTGTTGAACCGGAAACATTGAGGAAAATCGCTGGCAACGATAAAACTGCGCCAATGCCAATTAATGCGCCAGTGCGTTGAGGGGAAATTTTCTTTTTTGGTTTATCGCCCAACATTTCGCCGGATAGGAATAGGATAGATAAAGTGCCAACGCCCACGGCAAATTGAAAGATAGCAGCAAAGATTGCGCCGTTTTCCACGTAAATTAATGCAGTGAAGAGGAAAGTTGCCGCTAATGCTGCGACGGCATAGATTACTTCGTCAAGGAACAGTGCCAATATGGCTGAGATTATTAGGCCTACTGCGAGGATTTCAAAAATCATTTCGGTGTGGACTCCTTTGCGTTTGAATGTGGTTTTTGAATTAATGCACATTTGTCAGTTGTAGCTAACTCATAGAAAACTGAACTTTTGATTGCACCTCTGGGACAGCTTTCCACGCATTGGTGACAGAAGATACATTTATCAAACCTAATTTGAGGGCGTCTTTTACCTTCCACTTCAACTATTTCAATCGCAGCTGCAGGGCAGTCCCGAACGCACACTCTACAGTTGGAGCCAACGATTGATCTTACATCTAAAGTTAAGCCGCCTGAGCCTGTTCCGATGTCGATAACGTTGCAAGATTCAATCGTATAGACTGTTTTGCAGCGGGCATCTTCTGGAAGTACCGGTTTTACGAAGGGATACTTTGTTGTTGCTGGCTTTGTGAATATGTGTGATGCTGCCCGTTTGAATATAGGAGATATGCGCGATTTTTTCTTTTCAGTCATCTGTTTACACCAACGGATAAACCCATGTTACTAATGCAACGGTAAGCATCAATGATAGCAAAGCAGCAGGCAATAGAATTCTCCAGTTTCCAGAGAGGACTTGATCGATGCGGAAGCGGGCAACGACTGTCGTAATGTATTCGGATATGAGTACGACTACGAGCAGTTTGAGTACAAACCATATGGTGTACCAGATCCATGATGGACCAAAGATTACAGGTCCGTATGGTCCGCCAAGGAACAACTCTACAACTAAGGCTGAACCGAAAACTACCTGGATATCTCGCGTCAAATGTAGGAAAGCAAGTTTGGCGCCGGTGAACTCGGTTTCTAATCCACCGACGAGTTCGCTTTCGGAATGTGGAACGTCGAAGGGGTCTTTTTCAAGTTCTGCCTGCATAGTTATAACGAACAGGACAAAAGCCCATGGTGCCATGATGATGAATGGTAGGAAGGTACCTGCTTGAAGCGAAGCTATGTTTGCAATTTGCAGAGCACCAGCCCCTCCCGCGATGAATGCAGGTGTTAAAGCAATTAGGAAGAGAGGTATGTCGTAGCCTAAGAATTGGGTTAAAACTCTTGCTGAACCGATAGTGCCGTATGGGTTGCATGATGCCCAACCGGCAAGGAACAACAAAAAGTTTGAAATTGTTGCAAATGCCAAAATAACGATTAAATCACCACTAAAACCAGAAGTCGAAAATACATTTGAGCCGTCAATGGGTATGAAGCAGAAAGCAAAAACCATAATTGTAAAAGCTACAAGAGGAGCAAACTTAAAAATGGTTTTTTTAGCATCTCTGGGTTCAATATCTTCTTTAGTTAACAGTTTTATGAAGTCTGCAAGCGGCTGAAGAATGCCGCCTGGTCCAGCAACCATGGGGCCAACACGGTTTTGTATGCGTGCTTCGATTTTCCGCTCCATCCAATCGCAGAACAAAGTTAACAGAAGGAGGAATGTAAAACCTGGGAAAACCAGTATCCTGAAGATTAATAGTAAATAGTCAATCATTGCGGGATCACCGGTCTGTGCATGAGAAGCAGGGGTCTAAGCTAACAAAGTTGGCTGGTACGTCGGCAATGCTCTCACCTATCGCTGTCTTGAGGAATGCGGGGATGTTAGCGAATGTTGGGGTGCGAACTTTTACGCGGTCAGGCATATCTGTTCCGTTACTTCTGACGTAGTAGAAGAGTTCACCTCTTGGAGCTTCAACACGGTTTACCGCTTCACCTACAGGTACAGATCGGGATGTGTTAATTCTGAAGGGTCCTGCTGGCAAGTGGTCAACTGCGTATTCGATGATGTTGATGCTTTCTTCCACTTCATCCATGCGAACGTTCATTCTTGCCCATGTATCGCCTTCTTTGTAGACGATTTCTTTGAAGGGAATCTCGCTGTAGGCTTCATATGGTTCGTCTTTGCGTACGTCGATGTCAACGCCTGAACCCCTTGCTACTGGACCAACCACTGAAAGTTTGAGGGCATCTTCTCTTTTCAGCACTCCTACATTTACCATACGCAGCTTTAGCGATGGCTCATTTTGGTAAACTTGTCGGTAGAATGGTAATTGTCCACGAAGAGTTTTGAGGGTAGATTTGATTTTGGGGATATCAGCTTCTCTTATGTCCCGTCTAACGCCGCCAATAGTCATCAGTGAGGAGTAAACGCGGTTGCCGCTGGTTAACTCGATTAAATCCATGATTGGTTCGCGGTCTCTCCAGAAATACTGGAACAACGTTTCGTAGCCGATTTCTAATCCTGCATGACCTAAAGTTAAGAGGTGACTGTGTAATCTGTTGAGTTCTAAAGCGATTACGCGAAGGTATCTGGCTCTCTCTGGAACCTCTGTTTTTGCTATTTTTTCGACGCATTCGACAAAGCCTGCAGCGTGAATGCTGTTGCAGATACCACAAATTCGTTCGACTAAGTAAACATCTTGGAGATATGTACGTGATTCAGTTGCTTTCTCGATGCCTCTATGGACATAACCAATTCTAGGTTCAACTTTAGTGACTATTTCCCCATCAACTGTTACGGCAAATTTTTCTGGCTCTAACAATGCTGGGTGTTGTGGACCGATTATGATTTTTACGAGCTTTTCGTTCTCAGGAAGTTTAATTTCTTCCGATGCTGGCGTAGGAACCAGTTTAACTTCCTGTGGTTTGACATCTTTTCTAAGGGGGTAAACACCTACTGGCCAGTTTTCGGATAGAACAAAGTGCCCCGATATCGGGTGTCCTTCGAAAACTACTCCTAAAAGATCAGCAACTTCCAGTTCATGGAAAACTGCGCCAGGGTGGATGTCAACTATGGTTTGGATTTTTGGGTTCTCTTTAGGGACTTCAGCTTTGATTGTTACAAAAGCATTGGATGTGTGTACATGGTAGTACACGCCTATGGTTGCGACAAGGTCTAACCCTGTTATGGCTGTGATGCCGGTTTTCTCGTCAGCATCTATCATCGCTTTTAAGACATCGCGATGTAACCCATTGTTAACTATTATTGAGCCAGTGCTAAGGTGCCCTGGTTGAATTTGGACTTTATCGCCAAACTTGGATTCTATTATTTTTAAAATATCTATTTTATTGTTTGACAACTTGTTTTTCCTCCTCAACTAATGGCTGAGCCGTTTGTGCAGCGGCGACTTGAGGTTTAGCAACCTCAGGCTCTTTTGCTTGTTTAGGCTGCTTTTTAGGTTTAGGTGGATTTAGCGCGTTTAGAAGCTTCACTACGCCATCTAGGATTGCTTCGGGACGCGGTGGGCATCCAGGAATGTACGCTGTGACGGGGATTACTTTGTCTACGCCGCCGAGTACGTTGTAGTTACCCTCAAACACTCCGCCGCTACAAGCACATGCACCGATGGCAACGACGAATTTGGGTTGCGGCATCTGGTCGTAGACTCGTTTTAATCGTTCGGCACATTGCTGTGTTACGCATCCTGTCACTAGTAGGACATCAGCGTGTCGTGGTGAAGGCTCAAGTTTTACGCCGAATCGTTCAATATCATATTTTGGAGTTAGCAACGCGACAATTTCGATGTCGCAGCCGTTGCAGGCACCTGAGTTAAAGTGCAGGACCCATGGCGATTTTACTCTTGCCCACGTTTTGGTGTCGGTCATTGTTCTTTTCCTCCTTCGACAAGAACTAAACCCGCAGCAAGGATTATGCCGAGGTAGAGGATTAAAAGAAGAGGATTAGTTGTTCCAGCTATTGAGAAAGAACCGAAAGCAAGAACTAAAACGGATGAGTCAAAGATTACGAAGTAAATCAGGTACTTGTATAATGATACATTGATTTTTACGCCGCGAAAAGCTACTTTTTCTCCACAAGCGTAGGCGGATTGTTCGTTTTCGCTTATCGTGGTTTTAGGCGCTGACCGTTTGCCTAATGCATAGATTACATATGTTGAAACAAAAATTAATGCTAATGCGATGAGGGCCTCAGTAATAAATTCAAAAGCCATAATTTGGTTCTCCTTTTATGGTTTTAGTCATTAAAGCTTCCTCGAGGATTATGCTTAATTTGCAGATTTTATATCCAAAAGCTTTGCCATGAACATATTTAAGGTTATTTGCATTAAAACTGTTCAAATAGCCAAGATTTGGTGCCGTTGACAGATAGTCGTCTTCAGCGCGGCAGGCTCCCTTCCCAAAGGAGCCTCCTAGTATACCCTCTCCATTCGCTCTTGTTTCTCCCATACTACCCCGAGCTAGTTCAAGTAAAAATACTACACTTGCTTTTAAATTTTAAGAACAAAAATATCAAAAGTTCATGCTTTTTGAGGCAGAATCAAATACGTAAAATAGGCGTTATTCTGTTTCTGCTGTCCCATGCCAACGTCTTTCCAAGTAAAGAATCAAGCTGAAAAGCCCTCTACTGCTTATCACAAGTAACAGAAGGGCAAACTCTTCATATTTCCTTATAGCTACGGTTCGAACGATTTCTGCGCCAATAAAAAAGTTCAGACTTAACGTTAGGTACCCTGACAAGTAACGGGTGGAAAATGATGGTTGGTAAGGGTCTTTAAGTTTTAGTTGAATAAAACGTATTGTGACAAGTATGGCGCCGAAAGTAATCACGCCGCCTCCAAAAAGGTAGAGGACATCAGTGGCTATTGTGAGCACAACGTAGATTGCATCATAAATTGCTCCGCCCGAAGAGTAGTTTCCTCCAGATATCATATTTATGGAACTGGGGTAAAGAAAACTCAAAGCCGCAGCCAAAATAGCTGTAACTATTATTACAGCGAATACTCTTACTGCTAAATTGCTAGTAGCTTGCTTTGTTCCATCTTGGCTTTCAGCCATAAAATATAGTCAACCTGATTGATTTTATCTTAAGGTTAGTTGCCTTAATAAGTTTGATTTAGCGGTTGGCAAGCTTTTAAGATAGTTAAGAAAGGAAACGGTTGGTGGGAAATCAGACTCTGATTTCCTCAGCTAAACCTGCTTCTGGATACGGGAACAAATGCGCCTTATCCAAAGGATACGTTATCGTCACGTCTTCACCTATCTTACCCCACTCCTCAGTTAACGAAGGCCTATTGATAACAAAGCGGTCACCGTTATCCAACCTAATCTCATACCGAACAACAATCCCCTCAAACGTCGCCTTCTCAACTTTCCCAAACAAACTATTCTCAGCCACAATGTGACCTTTCTTCATTTCGCATGTTTCAGGTCTTATCGCTAAAACTACTCGTTCGCCCTGCTTGATGTTCAATTGGTTTAAAGCTTTAATCTTTAGGCCTTCTCGCAACTCAATTTCTGATTCACTATTTGCCAAGGTGATATAGCCTTCTAAAAAGTTGGATTCACCGATAAAATGAGCTACAAACAAACTGTTTGGATGCATATAGAGTTCCTGCGACGATCCAACCTGAACAATCTTGCCTTTCTTCATGACGGCAATGCGGTCTGAGATAGACATGGCTTCTGCTTGATCATGGGTTACGTGGATTGCTGTTAATTTAAGGTCCTTTGCCATTCGACGAATTTCATAACGTATCTCGTTGCGAACTTTCGCGTCTAGTTGTCCGAGGGGTTCATCTAAGAGTAGGGTTTTGGCGCCTGCAGCCAACGCTCGGGCAACTGCAATCCTCTGCATCATTCCGCCGCTAAGCTCGCTCGGATAAGCATTCAAACGTTCATTGAGCTTTACAAGTTCGAGAACTTCGTGCCCAATCGTTTCCGCTTGTTTGGCGTTATAATTCTTAACTTTCGGACCATAGAGCACATTGCTCCAAGCGGTCATGTGTGGAAAGAGGGCGAAGGTTTGGAAGACAAAGCCGATGTCGCGGTCTTCAGGTGGTATCTTATCGACACGTCGGTCGCCTATGTAGATTTCACCGCTATCAGGCTCAATTAGCCCAGCGATTACTCGAAGCAAGCGTTGTTTTGCCGCAGCCGCTTGGTCCCAGCAAGGAGAAGTATTCTTGGTCATGTATGGTTAAGCTGACATTGTCTAAGGCGTAGAGTTTGCCGTATTTTTTTGTGACGTTTACGACTCGGACATCGGGCATTATTAGCTCTCTCCCTTTGAAGCGTTCTTGGAGTTTTTATGATTTGCCATTCTAAACCTTTCCTTTTCTAGTTAATAGCCTCAAGACCAGCAGGATTATGAAGCTGAACAGTATCAAAAAGCCGCAGGCTAAACCCACTGTTAATGAGTTGACTCCAGCGATTGAAGCGGTAATACCTCGTATCGAGTTCACCCAGTTAACCAACAGAACAGGCGCAGTTACAAGCTTGGAAGTTACGGCTAAAGTCGCTCCCGTTTCGCTTACACTTCTTGTGAACACGATGATTGCACCTGAAAGAATCGAGTACTTGGTGATCGGTAGCACGATTGTTTTGAAAACAGTGAAAGGTTTGGCGCCCAAGGTTCTGGCGGCTTCTTCCATGTCAACGTTTATTCTCTCCATCGCCGCCGACATGGACCTAACAAAGTACGGGTAAGTAATCGATAAGTGAGCGAACACAAGAAGCAGAAATTCAGGGATACCAGGGACGCCTTGCCAGAAAAACTTCAAAGAGATACCTAACGCGATGGAAGGCACAATCAATGGGATGTTGATTAAGGTGTCAAGGATTGCTGATGGATATTTGCCGAAGGTTTTTCGGGCAATCAGAATTGCCATAGGAATACCAGTCAAAATGCCCAGCACTGTGACTATGGCTCCTAAACCGTATGAGAGCAACAGACTTTGCCAGAAGCTTCCCCAGATACTCTGCCCAGTGAACGCCTGAACAAGAGTGTTTCCCGTAGCTATGGCTTGGAATGCTGGCAATGCAACAAAAAGCGATGGAATCAATACAATAATCAAGAAAACCGCCAAAGCTACGCCGTTTCGTGTCCAAGCTGTTTTCTTGTAACTGAGTTTTTTCTCAATCAGCGGTAAGCCCTTGCCAAAAGGCAAAGTTAATTTTTTGCCTAAAACCCGAATCAAACCGAATATAACTAGTGAAACAACTATTAGGATAATGCTAGCAAAAACGGTTCCTCCTTCGTATGTCGCTTGAGTGATGGGTACAGGGATTCCGCTTGCAAGCTGATTCTTTAAGCTTTGAATGAAGACAGGGCCATTTACGAAAGCTCCTGCCACAATGAAGGTTGCTCCGGTCTCAGAGAGGGAGCGTGCAAAAGCCAAAGAGAACGCGGCTATTAGGGAGGGTTTTATGATTGGGAAAGTAACGGTTCTGGAAGCGGTTAATGGCGGTGCGCCGAGAGTCCGCGATGCGCGTTCATACTCCATCTTGTAGTCTAGTAAAGCGCCAACGATGACTCGGACAACAACTGGGAACGAGAAAGTGAAATGCAAAAGCAGGACCAAAAGCCAACCGGGAGAAACAAGCGAGTAACCGAAAAGTGACGATATTCCGCCGCTTGAACTCCAAAACAGCAGAATAGAATATCCCAAAGCCGCCGTTGGTACGACGAAAGGAATATCAGCAAACGTGTCCAAGACGCTAAGCCACCTGGATTTGCCTCGGGTGATCAACCATGCCAAAGGAACTCCAGCAAGAAGGTCTAAGGCAGCAACGATTAAAGCGATGATGAAAGAGTTAGAGACTGCAACTAACGCCAAATTCGTCAATGCTGGGTCATTAAGAACATTTTGTACTGTTCCAGTCTTCAGAAGAATACCGATAATTGGGGGAATAAGAATTATCGCAAAAAAGATTATGATTGCCGAGAGATAGAGGGTGTACTTTAAGGGTTTTTTTGAGGAAAGTGCATTTAATGTGTTCCAGAGTTTACTAAGCACGGCGCCGCTCCTTTTTGTCAGAGTAGTGGATTTTGCTCAGTTTGGAGCTAATTGGCGTTCAAGTATATTAGTTGTTACATAAAACAGACGTTTTTCCCCATATTCCAGCATCAAAGTATATAGATTAAACGAGTGATCATAAACTATAGAGGATGCAAAACCCCTCTGAGCCGTCTACAACTAAGAATTAAGCAAAATTCTTTTATCAGCGCATAAATAGAGGTTTAGATGGTGAATTTTTTGGAAGAAAGGCACAGAATAATGAAAAAAAGTTTTGAAGCAGAAATGTACATCGACGGAAACAAACTTCCTCTAAACAATTTTGTGCAGGAAACCATAGGCAACATAATGATGGGGTTCTCAAAAACCTTAAAGGGGCTTGACGCTGCGGCGCCTGAGTTAATTGAAGTCAGAATTAAGCGGCTATCTGAACCTGCTGATGTTGATGCCCATGTTTACCCTGTTAAGTAGAGTTAGCTTTTAGCTGACTACTTTTCTAAACTGGTACAACGTAGCGCTCATGGTGATCAGGGCAACTAACCCAATTACGCCCCAAGCAGGAAGTATCGTGCCCCAGTCATATCCAGTAATCATAAAGCGCTCGGCTAGCGTCAACTGCGTAGCTTACAGGGTTAAACATTGACACAGTTTTAACCCAGTCTGGCAGGAAACTTATCGGGAACAGCGCTGGACTCAAGAATAGCAATGGAAAAGTGATAACGCCGCCTATTGCGAAGACTGTCTCAGAACTTCTTGTCTTCATGCCTAGTGCCAAGGAAATTCCTGACCATGCAAGCCCAAAGAACGCAAGCGTAAAGAAGATACCAACAATTCCGACAACGCCAGTCACTACGTAAGCTCCTAAAGCATAGGCCAACCCAAGAATTATAGCAGTCTGAATAATTACTCTAAAAGCGTCACTACTCAATCGACCAAGCAAAATCGCAGAACGACTCACAGGTGTAACAAGCATTTTCTGCAAAAATCCCGAGTCAATGTCGGCGACAATAGAGTTTCCCGACTGTAACGCGCTCCCAAAAGCGTTCTGCATCAATATTCCTGCAGCCGCAAACTCTAGATAAGGTATTGGGACTCCATTTACCGTTGGTAGTATTCCTGGGACTTTAGCAAGGTTCGTTAGAAGTTGCGTGAATAATACGAGGAATAAAATGGGTTGAAAGAGGGAAAAGAAAAGCAGAATTGGAGTTCGAACAAGTTTTTTCATGTACCTTATGAATATGTATCGTGTGTCAGAAAGTAGAGTCATTTTCTTATCTCCGTCCACCGAATCTTCCGCCAAAAGCTGAGCTCGGAGCCTTAACTAATTCTTCAGCTCTTATACGCCTGCCAGTGTGCTTTATGAAGACATCATCAAGAGAAGGCGAAGAAAACGTAACTGAGGCAAGTCTAATATCGCTGCTGTCTAATGCCCGAACAATATCAGCGATTAAGGGACCTGCATTCTTGGCGAAAACTGTCAGACATTCCTCTGAATCAATTATTTCAGTAACGCCAGTCATGCTTTTGATAATCTCCCTGGCTTGAGCACCGTCTTTTTTGCAGTCTTCAAGAGAAACCCTGATAGAATCCGCGCCGATTTCACGTTTCAACTCAGCAGGAGAGCCACTTGCAACGATTTTTCCATAATCAATTATTGAAAGGCGTTTGCAAAGCTTGTCGGCTTCTTCCAAATACTGGGTTGTCAAAAAAATTGTTATACCTTCTTCTTTGTTTAGTTTTTCCAAATAACTCCAAATTGCAGAGCGCGATTGAGGATCCAAACCAGTAGTCGGTTCATCTAAGAACAGAAGCTTAGGCTTATGAACGAGAGCTGTAGCAAGATCAAGCCGTTTTTTCATGCCTCCAGAATAGTTTCTGGCGCGTCGATCGGCAGCCTCTTCGAGCCCAACTAATTTTATGAGCTCATTAACTCTTGCTTTTATGTCGCTAGTTTTCATCTGGTGAAAATGCCCCTGCAAGTCAATGTTTTCCCTACCCGTAAGGTCACCGTCAACCGTCGTTTCCTGACTTTGTACACCGATAATTTTGCGGATAGCGGCAGCATCTCTGTCCAAGTTAAAACCTGCCACTGTAACTTCTCCAGAAGTTTTCCTGAGTAGCGAGGTCAAGATTTTGATGGTGGTGCTTTTCCCTGCGCCGTTAGGACCTAAAAAGCCAAAGAATTCGCCATCTGCCACATTGAAAGTGATATCGTCCACAGCTTTAGTGCCGTCAGAATAGATTTCAACAAGATTCTTCACAGTAATTATGTCCGACATTAGCAATCTAGAGCTAGTTTTGCATCTGATAACTTAACCTTATGTGGTTGCTATCTCACTACAACAGCAAGAGAGCGTAAGCCAGCAAATACGAAAAGCAGATCAATTTGTTGAGTAGAAAAGGTTTATTCAATCTCTCCAATAGAATTTAATGTGGCATACTCATGAAAAGCAGAGAAGACATCTCGTGTGCAAAACTAATGCCTGTTCTCTTTTTGGGACATGGAAACCCCATGAACGGCATCGAAGAAAACGAGTTTGTAGAGGGATTCAGAGAAATTAGAAAGAAAATTCCCAAACCCAAAGCGGTTCTATGCGTTTCTGCACATTGGGAAACCAAAGGCACCTTCATTACAGCCATGGATAAACCAAAAACCATACATGATTTCTTCGGTTTTCCCGAGGAATTGTATCAGGTACAGTACCCTGCATCTGGTAACCCAATTTTGGCTAAAGAAGTTGTGGATTTAGTAACTAAAACAAAGGTTAGCTTGGATTATGATTGGGGACTTGACCATGGTTGCTGGGTTGTTTTAAAACGAATGTTTCCAGATGCCGATGTTCCAGTAGTGCAGATGAGTTTGGATTATTCTAAACCTGCCCAGTTCCATTATGATTTAGCAATAGAGTTGTCGACACTTCGCGAAAAAGGTGTTTTGATTGTTGGAAGCGGAAACATGGTTCATAACCTGGGCCTGCTCGCTTGGGACAACTTGGAGTCAGGGTTTGGCTATGACTGGGCAATAGAAGCAAGTGACCGTATGAAAAAATTCATTGTAAACAATGACCATCAGCAATTGATAAATTACAAGTCTCAAGGCAGGGCATTCGATTTAGCAATTCCAACACCTGAACATTATCTGCCACTACTCTATGCTTTGGCGCTGAAAAGGGAAAATGAAGATATAGCATTTTTCAACGATAAACCCGTTGCAGGCTCATTAACTATGACTTCAATAAAAATAAGTGAAAAAAAGTTCGTTTAATGCTTGGCAATTCTCAAACCTATTTGGAGTCTAATATTTTATCTATGAAGAAATCTATAGCAGGAGGGGTCTGCGATAAAAGGGGGTACCCTTATCCTTCTGATGGGATTGTTTGCTGAAGTTAAGAAATAAAAATTTTCATTTCGTATTTTACCATTTTGACTGTTATTTTAAAAAACATTGCAAAGTAATCCGTAAAAAGGTTCTTCAAACAAGAGAAGTAGTAGTCTAGTTGAATTTTGCACAGTCGACTACTACTTCCAAACCTCAAGACAGGGCTGGAAGAACAACAACAAGTGTTTTTCAACTGTTGTTGTTCTTCTTTGGGGTTTGTCATACACTTCAAGAGGCGGTTTAACTACCTTTTTCGTTTGACTATTTTTTTGGTTTTGCTGGTTTTTCTCTCTTTTCCCATGACTTCGGCTTTTTTTAAGTCAAAGGTTGTTTTTACACGGAAGAACGTCTTCAAGTCAGGGTCCAATTGGGTAATAACCAGCATGGACATGTATCGGACTCCACGCAGCCGTTCCACCATCGCTTGTAAGTCAACTTCGTTTTCCGCCAACGCCTCGTTCGCTGCTTGCAACGCTTGTTTTGTATGATAAATAGCATGTAGGGGTTCACATTCCATATCAGTTGACCTTGGAATAACTGCGGTTTTTCCAATAGCGCAGTCAAAGAGCAATGACATGACTTCTTGGGAAACAAAGGGGCTATCATAGGGCAAAAGCGCTGAGTATTCGCCTTGAGATGCTTCAAAACCTGCAATAACTCCAGCCAAAAGTCCCTTGGATTCGAAATCGTCAACTACAAACTTGACATCTGAAGAAACCACCTTTTCATACAGTTCAACGCATTGTTGTGAACCAGTAACAACGATGATTTCATCGACAAGACCTTTCACAGCATCAATCACATGGTTGATTAAGGGTTTTCCATGTAAATCCAAAAGCCCCTTATCGCTGCTGAACTTTGCAGACGAATCACTAGCCAAAATAACAGCTGACCTATCCAAACAAACACATCTCCAATCAGGAAATTCTAGCATGCGCAGTATTGTTTAAGCTTTTTTGTTAAAGAAAAAGAAAAGGTGGTTATTCTACTTCATTGTTTTCTATTTTTTTAGCCATCTCAGCTAGTATCTTGGTGAAGGGGTGGTCAGGTTTATCCTGCACGAAAATCAGGTTTCCTTCCGCTCTCAAGATTTCACAGAAACACGGCACCATACCTAGCATCGGCACCTGGTACTCAGTTTTGATTTTGGCCTGCATTTCAGCTTTCTTTGCTGTTATTGAAGGATCGAGCACTTTGTTTAGAACTAAACCCGTCTTCTTTTCGAAGAGGTTGTAGAGTTCAATTAGCATGCGTTTTGTTCCGTCTACGTCTGACCGGTCACCGGTTGTTGCTACAACCACGAAGTCCGCAGCTACGATGGCGTTGATGGATGAGTATTGGAGTCCGGGGCTTGTATCGAGGAATAAGTAGTCGAATTTTTGGTCTTTAATCAAAGTTTCCCGCAGGGCCAACAGTCGGCCTAAAGCCCGCATTTCCCATTTGCGGTCTTTTGATGACATGTCACGGATGGCTTCAGTAGATGGGTTAGCCAAGCAAGCATAAAACTTGCCTTCTCCTGGGATTCGGCTGCTTAGGTTTATGAGGGTTTTGTCGATTTCGCAGGTGTTGTTTAGGTAGTCGTTGAGCCAGAAATCAGAGGTTGGAGTTTTGAGGATGGCAAATAAGCTTGGGGCTCGAAAGTCAAGGTCGAACACGCAGACTTTTTTTCCAGCTTTGGCGAATGTTGCGGCTAAATTAACTGAGAAAAGGGTTTTTCCTGTACCGCCTTTGTATGAATGTACTGCAATTATTTTGCTCATGGTATTCAACTCAAGGCTTCTTTATCTATGAAGAAGTAGGCTTTCCTACCTTTTCGTTCTTTCTTTAAGTAACCCATAATTACGAGTTGGTTTAGGTATGCGCTTTCTACGGCGCGGGCTCGTTTGGTTTGATCGGCGATTTCTTCTGCTGTAGCTCGGGTGCACCTGCATATTGTCATGGCTGTTTTGCGTAAGTGATCAGGCATCGATAATAAGGTCATAACGTCAAGTGCGGCATCTTGTAAGGGTAAAAGTGCCTTAGGGTGATTGTCGTTTGCGTTTTCGGTCTTTTGAAGTTCAATCATGACTTCGATTTTATCGTTTAGTTTCTCGAGGCTTTCTTCAATTTTTTCTAGAATGTTTAGCGGTTTTTTACTTGATAAATCGTTTCTTATCATTAGTCTCCCCGAGTTGTTTTGTTTTTCATATGTACAGTTTGATAGGATAAGTCTGCAGTATTTATTATGTCTTGCGATACTGCAGTATTAATTTTGAATAAGTAAAACAATAACAAAATTGCCCTAAAAAAGATAAAACTAAAATTAAACTTTTAAAGTCTAAAATTGGGATTCTTAGTAGGGAATAGGGGTTTGGTTCCTTGCTTCCTCTACTATGGGTAAAACCTGCTTCAGTTCCTTGAAGTACTTTAGAACTGTTATGCCGCGTGGTGTGACAGCGAAAACTGTACGTGCTTTACCCACGATGCGTTCTTCAACCAAGCCCTGCTTCATGAGGAACTCTAAGTATTCTTTGAGGACGCTACAGTTAACATTTGCCTTATACATGACATGCGTTAACTTTAGCGGCCCTCTATGAGCCAATACTGTTAGGATGTCAACGTACATTTCTAGTTTTGATCGACGCAATCATATTCCTCTTTTTTTGTTTAATGCTCCGTTTGGTTATAAATCATTTATGTATTAGTAATCAGTGTTTTTGACCATCTCAGCTGTTAATTAGCGGTTTTTCTGGTAGCTGTGTTTAACACATTTAATCTATTTTCGAATGCAGTAACCATGTCATCTAGTAGTATTTCACGCAATTCGGTCGACAAACCGTTGATTTCTTCGTCGAAAACATTCGCTAACTTGGCTTCAATTTCTTTTCTTTCTTTTTCCGCAATTTGCTTCATACACACATATCCTCCCAATCATATTGACCTTCCAAAATGGCTGAAGGTATATAACTCACTTATGAAAGCAACCTATGAATCAGAAATTAATATCTAAAAACAAAACCGCGCCATATGACGCAGGATATTGAGGTTTGCTCTGGAGATTCTTGTCTGCAATTGGCGTTGCAATTTCTTTTAGATAAAGGAAAAAGGAGTGTCTGCATAAGAATTATTATGTGTCACGACTAGTGATGATAATTTAACATAGAGTTAAAGACAAAATCGCAAACTGGAGAGCATTACCGAAATTTCAAGGGGGCTCCGGAACTTTTGGAGTCCGGTCGACTTTATTCAGGTTTCAAATTAAACTGCGCAAACAAAGATTAGATTTACAGATTAATATTTGATACAATTATCAATAGGTTATTGCATCGATTGGGTGTATTGTAGTTGTAGTTTATTTACAATCACAAACGAATTTAAGGATCAGCAGGTCTTTTATATTGGGAAAGCGGGATTACAGTCTCACTATTTTCTAGAAGGTTCTGGGTCAGTGTTTAATTCTTTTAAAGAAAAATCTTGGAGCGTACTGTTAGTCAAAGGGCATGTAGCAAACGATCAAGTCAGAGCAGAACGCTGCGAAAACTGTAAATCAACAACTGAAGTCTTAACAACCAACCACAACAACCCCAACCTACTCCTGTTCGGCTGCAAAGATTCTAAATGCCAGCACAGACTTCTTAGACTAGATTTTGACGCCTAAGAAACATCAAGACGGGTTTAGGATGGGGGCTGTTGTGCGTTGGCCGAGTTGTACACCTACATGTTTTTCTTTTTGTGTGTGGGTGTGGGACGCTAGAAATTGCACACTACATTGGATGCTTTGGCAAGAGATCCTTTTTTGGTTTGGGTCGTTTTCCTCTTGCGGTTTGAGTGTGGATAACGCAGTTGATTCACACAGTCAACATGGATGCTATGTTGGGATGTGTGAGTGTTGTGTGAAGAAATGTTGGCGTTTCTATTCCTGTGACAGGTACCTGTTTTTTCTTTCTGCCGTGACTACGGTTTTATAAGCTCAATTAGATAGTAAGCGAACAATCGGTCTTAAGCTGTGATTAATCATAGAAGATGGAGAATTTTTTCAATTTTGAAAAAACGCCCGTGACTAATCTGTTGTAAGCCAAGTTTTTCTGAGTGCGATTAATGGCAGTGTGGTGCGGTCGCCGAGATTTGAACCCGGGTCGTCAGCGTGGCAGGCTTGCACGTCAATAGGAGACTATTAGACTTGATGTCCTAGACCAAACTAGACTACGACCGCATATCAATGAAACTGGTTGGTCTATGACCCGAGGTGATGTTAAACACGGGTTATAAACGGTCTTGCCAGTTGTGCATTGGTGATATTTTGTGGTGATAATTTTATGCTTTTCGGTCAAGCTAATCGTGTCCAATCAGTTGTGCTGCTGAAGATATTTGTTTCCTGTACAAGCTTGCCGTCGACATTTACGAAGAATAAGGTTTGTTGCGAAAACTTGGTGAGTGTGTGGCTGAACAGCGTGGTTGGCACTGGGCATTAACAGGTTTTGCATTAGATGCTTATGGCGCCGTCGATTCCGAAGAAGTTGCTATTGCTGTAAATCCATGCTTAGAGACTGACGAGGAGAGAATTTGAATTTGGCTTTTCATTCCTGTCGCTCTTTATTGAAAACAGTGAAATATTAGTAATGAAGTATATTTGTTTAAAAAAAAATGGTACTTGGTTGTATTATTCAGCGAGCCTTAGAATGATTGGCCCAAGGCTATGAGTTACTCCGGGCAAGCTTGCAAGTATAGCCATTATATAAGTAGGGTTTATTTCAGAATCCCCCAAATCTCGAGCGTCTGATCGGGTTAATTTTTTACATTTCTCTAAATGGTTCCATGCAAGTCTTATTTCTTTGATTGGTATGGGGTGACTTGATTCTTTGGAAGTTTTGAGAATTATTTGGTTATTTGAAACTTGGGTGATTTCAAAAGGTTTGTTTTGGTAAAGAGTCGTCAAACGCTTGCTTTGAAGTTTCTTAAGCTCGATCACAAAGTCCATGATTTCATTTCCAGTTGACTTCTTTAATGCTTGTTAATGTTGAATTTGGATTTAACCTTTCGTTACAAGTTATGCAAGAGTGTGCTATCATACTTTAAAAATATTTGAAACGTTTTCGATCCATTAACTTTTTTTTGACTTTCACCATCCAAAGGTCTAAAAAACAAAATCATGTATAAAAGCCACATATCATCTTTTTAGGTGATTGCGCAGATTGCATCATTCATTTTTTATTCCCTTTAAGGGGTTTTATGATGACGTGACGAATCTGGGCAAGTAAATTGAGTTTGAAAAAAATGAGTACACCCCAAATTAATTTGAAGCAAGAAATCTCTAAAGCCCATCAGGGCTTAGCTGATAATTGCCCAGAATGTTCAAGCAAAAATCTCGTTCACGACTATGATACCGGCGAAACTATTTGCGGTGATTGCGGCTTAGTTTGTTACGAGCAGATGTTAGATAAGGGTCCAGAGTGGCGGGCCTTTACCCAGCAAGAGAAGGCGTCAAGAAGCCGGGTCGGCATGCCCACGTCATATTCGATTCATGATAAAGGCTTGTCCACAACCATTAGTCAAATTGACCGGGATGCATTTGGAAGAAAACTGCCCATCTCCACAAGACTTCAGATGTGGCGTCTTAGAAAATGGCAAATACGCAGCCGCGTACACTCATCTGTAGACCGAAACCTTGCCCAAGCAATGGCTGAACTTGAGCGTTTATCAAGCAAAGTAAGTATTTCACCCCCAGTTAGAGAAAAAGCTGCACTAATCTACCGCAAAGCACTTGACAAAGGCTTAGTTCGAGGAAGATCAATCAATGCAATCGCTGCCTCTGCACTTTATGCTGCTTGTCGTAAAGGCGGATCACCCAAAACCCTTCGCGAAATCGCTGAAGCAAGTTTAGTTGATAAGAAAGATGTTTCAAGATGCTACAGGCTGCTGCTGCAAGAACTCGATTTTCACATGCCAATCTCCGACCCGTTGACCTTTGTTTCAAAAATAGCCGAAAAAAATAGAGTCTCAGGCAAAACACAAGGCGCTGCTATAGCGATACTTAGGGATGCTAGGAAAAAGCGGTTTTCAGCGGGAAAAGATCCGATGGGTATGGCTGCAGCTGCAATCTATATAGCGTGCGTTCAAAATAACGAAAAGGTAACGCAAAAAGACATCGCAGAAGCGGCTGGAGTCACCGAAGTTACGGTCAGAAACAGGTACAAGTTGCTGAAAAATCAGCTAAAGCTCGAAATACCCGCCTAAAAACCTTTTTAGATTCTTTTTTTCCTTCTTAGGATTTCAATGTGAAAGACTATTTTACATTGCTTTCATCGAGAAGCCTGAATCTTGCATCACTTCCACCATAGACTCTACTTTCTAATAGAGTCGTTTTAAGTGACAGTCTAAAAACTCAAAATCGCTTCGCTAAATGCCTTTAGAAATTGGCTTCACAAGCATTGGTTTATTAAAATTCATAATGCATCAAGAAATTATAACTTGAGCGCCTTAATAATTAATTAAACGATGTTCTTCTAACTTACAGCACATCAAGCAAGTTACATTTAGAGTGGATAAGATCAAGGTGAAAAAAAATGAGAAGAGATAAATCAGAAATAGATCAAAGAAGTGATATCGACGAATTTATTCATCTTGCTCAGCGATGGCACACCCTCCATAAAAGATTACTAAACACTTTGGCGAGGCTACCTGAAGAAGTTTATCAATTCACGCTACAAAAAATATCCTTCCACGCAGGCCAAAGTCAAACAATAAAAGTAGACGGCATAAAAAAGCCTTACATGATAATTCTAAAAAGAACCGACTCAGAATCCCTGATAGCTCATGAAATAGCCCATGCATACCTTAACTTTACGAAAACAAAATACGCGTCAGATGATCAAGAGACAGAAGCCGACGAGCTTCGAAAGAAATGGGGTTTTAGAAAAAAACAACTCTGCCAAACCTTCCCTAATGGCTGCCTTAACTGCTTTAATCCTCACTGTTCCGAAAGCAAATCAAGAAAAATCGGTTAACAACCTTTGCTAATTAATTTCGGTGTACCAGCAAAGCAGATCTTAGAAAAATGAACATATTTCAAGGGTTATAATGCTTGAAAAAGGTTTGAATTGGATTAAACTTGAATTATAACAGTGCGGTAACCGGGATTTGAACCCGGGTCCTAGACTTGGCAAGCCTATGTACTGACCAAGCTGTACTATTACCGCATGTGGCAGCTTAACGCAACAATTCTAAATACTTCCTAATAAACTATGGTTTTTGTCTTGGCGTTATTTAATCCTTGGTGTCGCGTCGTCGATGTTTTGTGGTTGGATCAAAAGAATAAATTGCGGCTGTATTTTCCGGTACCAACTAGACTATTTTTTAACCTGTTGAACTTATGTCAGAGAGTAGGTATTTTTTGAAGAAAACATAACGAATGGCAAACCAGGGCCGGTTGAAGATGAGAGGAAGGTTAGGGATTGGTTCTCTTCAGAAACCACTGCTTTTGGAGTTTTAGTTTTCATTTTGAAGAAGATCTACGTTAAATACTAACAAACTTTGACCTAATGAAAAAACAACAACAGACAAAAAATTAATCGTGTTGTTGTTCTACCACAGTTGAGTTTGTTAGTCATGCTTCTTTTATTAAATCAATTCGGACAAAGTAACGAAGCTTTTCGTCGTTAGCAAACTTACCGATTACATCCATAAATAGATCTGGGAATGTTTTAAGCCAGAGTCTATAAGAATCCCTAATTGTTCCATCTGTTGTACCTAAAACGTCTGCAAGTTCATTTTGTTTTTTGACTGAATCGTATCTGTAGCTTAAAAGATACAGTAAGCCTCCAACAATCCATGTTGACCTTCTTCCGCTAAAGAACGAAAACTTTCCGCCTATATGACTTGTTAATAATTTCAAGTGAATCTAAAGCGATCTGATCAGCCAATGATTTACTTGTCCATAGAATATGAGATGCTGCTAATACTTCTTCGAATGGTACTCGTTTTAACGTATCCATTTTGGATTCCTTTCACGAAAGACTAAAAATAGAACAGGTTTTGGCAGGGTTATCATTAACGGCTGATACAGCAAACTCTTTTTGAGCTCATTTTTTGGGACAAATGTCTCTATATTTGAAACTAAGACCGAGTTTTAATAAGGATATAGCAAAGAATGTTACACTTGAAATTCATAAACCTATTAACTGTTCACTTCCCTTGGGATAATACCAATTAATTGCCGACAATCGTTATCTGAAGGAGGAGGCTTAGCTAAAAATGAAAAACCGCACCAAATCTCAAACTTTTAGAGATCAGGATAAGTCGCTTGATTCAATTAATGCGGCCTTTGACAACTTCATGAATATTTCAAAATTTAATCAGGATGATTTTCATTGCTGATGAATTGTAATTCCAATGAAAACAACCTTATTACGTTTGAAAATGGGGAAGAAAAAGAAAAACCAATATGTAAAAAGAAAATATTATATGTTGACGATGACCTTTGTTTTCTAAATCTTACAAAGACAATTTTAGAATCAGATGGCGAATACCTGATTGATTGTGCATCAAACGTAGATGAAGCATTAAATAGACTATCTACGGGTAATTATGCCGCTGTAATTTCTGATTATGAAATGCCTGTTAAAAATGGACTGGAATTACTTCGCATCCTTAGAGAACAAAAAAACGATATTGCTTTTGTTTTGTTTACTGGAAAAGGTCGAGAAGAACTTGCTGTTAAAGCATTGAATCTAGGCGCAGACGGCTATGTAAATAAACAAGGCAACACAGAAACGGTTTATGGCGAACTTGAACACGCTATAGAAAATTCTATTGAGAAAACTGAGTCAAAAAAGAAATTAGCTGAAGCACGACTTTTTACTCATAAAATAATCGATTTGACACCAAATATAGTCTACATCTATGATTTATTTGAACACAAATATATTTATTCTAACAAGGAAGCAGCTAAATTTCTCGGTTATTCTCCGGAGCAAATTTCAGAAATGGGTTCTGAATCGCTCATAAGTCTTTTGCACCCAGAAGATGTTAAAATAATAACGGCTCATTATGCCCGGTTTACAAACGCCTTAGAGAACGAGGTTTTTGAAGTAGAATACCGAATGAGACATGCTGATGGAGAATGGCATTGGTTCCGCAGCTATGACATATTATTCAATCAAACTGCTCAAGGAACGGGCAAACAAATTTTGGGAACATGCCAAGATATAACGAAAGAGAAGAACGCGGCATTAAAGCTCAACGAAAAGTTCCAGCTTCTTGAAAGTGTCGGAGAAAACATTGACGCCGGACTAGCAATAATTGACAAAAACTACGATATTATTTGGTGCAATAAAGTCCTGGTAAATGCAGGAGCTATTCTTAATCAAAAATGTTTTAGAACGATTGCTAAATTAAACGAAGTTTGTCCGGGTTGTGGCGTCAAAAAAGTTTTTGAAGAAAATATTCCTTTAGACACCCATGAATACAGGACCATTAGTTCAGAGGGTAAAAAGAACTGGGTTGAAATTAGAGCCACCCCTCTAAAAGATTCAGAAGGCAAGATCACTTCTGTACTCGAACTTGCAGTTCCAATAACCGAACATAAAAAATCGGAATTGGAGTTCGAGCAACTTTTACATAAGTATCAGCAGGCCAATAAAGCGCTTAGTTGTCTTTATGATATTTCACTAATGATTGAAAAGCCAAATACTTCATTAAAAGATATATTGCAAAGAGCCAATGAATTGCTTCCCAAAACTTTGCAGTCCCCAGATAATGCATGCTGCAAGATTACGTTTGAAAATCAACAATATCTGACTGATAATTTTCAACAAACTTCTTGGAGATATCAAGTCAATATTTCATCTTTTGGAAAAAATGTTGGTTGCATTGAAGTTTACTATCTTGAAAAGAAAGATATAATCTATTTTGATGGACCATTTCTGAAGGAAGAAAGACTTTTAATTGATGCTGTCGCGAAGCGTTTAGGGAGAGTTGTTGAACGCAAAGAGAACGAGAGAAGGGTAGCGTTCCAAGTGAACCTTTTAAACAGTGTTGGCCAATCCGTAGTTATGGTTGATGAAAACCGAAAAATTCGTTTCTGGAATAAAGGGGCTGAAAATCTCTATGGCTGGACCGAAACAGAGGTTGTGGGTAAGGATGTACTTGAAGTAGTTGGCGCCGAAGAAAAGGCTAATCCAAAAACTGTCTCAGAAAGGTTAAAATCCAGAGAAAGCTGGGATGCTGAAGCGAAGGTTATTAATAAAGAAGGTTCGCCTATTCCAGTAATCGTAAACCATTCCCCACTTTTCGATGAAAAAGGCAAATATTCTGGTGCAGTTAGTGTTGTCACCAACATTTCTGAACTGAAACAAACTCAGCGTGACTTAACAATAGCACTTGAAACATTAAGTTGCACAATTGAAAACTCCGAATTGCTTAATGAGAAGTTAAGAGTGGTCGGCGGCTTAACTAGACACGATGTTCGCAACAAACTAAGCGGAATAGCAGGTTACTCTTACCTCCTAAGAAAAAAGAACAAAGAGCAGCCAGAAATAATTGAAGCTTTAGATCAAATAGACCAGGCCATCCAAAACATAAATAGAATTTTCAATTTCGCTAAAATGTACGAGCAACTAGGATTAGAAAGTCTAAGCCCAATCGATGTAGGTGTAGCAGTCGACGATGCGATTAAATTATTATCCAGCAATCAAAGCTTCAGAATAATCAATAGAAGCCGCGGATTATGCTTGTTAGCAGATTCATTTTTAGTACAACTCTTCTATAATCTCCTAGATAATACACGCAAATACGGCCAAAGAGCCTCAGAAGTAAAAATCAGTTATAAAAAAAGCAAGGATGAAAACACAACATTAATCTATGAAGACAATGGTGTGGGCATCTCTTTGAAAAATAAACCCTTCCTTTTCAAAGAAGGTTACAGCACAGGGGGTAGCACAGGGTTAGGTCTTTTTTTCATTAAAAGAATGTTGGAGATTTACGGTTGGAAAATTCAGGAAACTGGCGGTTCTGAAGGCGCAAAATTCGAAATCATAATACCTAAAGTAAACAAAAATGGAATTGAGAACTGTTGCCAAAATACTGAGGAACCTTCAGAACTTAAGTCTTAAAGAATGTTATCCAAGTCTTATGGATTCTCTGCCGACAATTAGTTATTTATTCTTTGCAAGAGTTTTGTTCGCTTTAATGCTTAATCTTCTCAATTCTTTTGCATTCGAACTGAATCACTTAAAAAATCGTAAATTACAATGAATACTGGCAATTGGAAAGTTTTAGTGTTCTAATATTTTTTCATCTTGTTTTTCTTTGCACAAAACGCAGGGAACATCCACAACCTTTCCAGGTAGCGTTTTACTTATCTCTTTTCAATTGTCCATTTGGTCGATATTGTTCCTAATTAGTTTTACAAATTCTTGAAAGGATAAATTTCAGGGTCTACTCTGCAAGTTAAAAACAGATTCTTCTTAAATGTTTTTGCAAAAAGTAAATCTATATTCACAGATCCATTTCCGAATATTTTTTGCATTGCCACTGAAAAGTCATCTATTCTTTTGGGGATTTCATCCCTTTTAAGGAGAAATTGGTGTTCAAGTATATGGAATAATGAAGCTATAGCTTCGCTGCCTAGAACTGACAAAGCTTCATCAATTGACTCTAATAATAAGCGATTAAGGTTCTTTTCATTCAAAACCAACGTTGTATTCCAGGTCATTACATCGTTGCAATTCGAACAAATAGTTACTGAATCTTAATGCCCCTCAAGTCCTACTGCAATGTGGAAGCATTTAGGGCAAGCCACCATTCGCATTTTCCAATCTGTTTCATTGGTGCAATTCTTAGACCAGTCAACTAAAGCAAAAATACTTCAATCCCTAAGACTTGAAGTTTCAATTTCATCAGAATACTTTACCGCTAATTCCAATTTTTTAAATTGCTGCTCAGATAAGTATCCATTTAGAGTCTTTTTACTAATGCACCTAGCGCATATATAATTTATTGATCGATAATACATGAGATATAATAATCCTCGCCTCAAAGAAAAAATCACGAATGATTTGCTCTCAAGTCTGAAGGTAAATATAGTTAATTTGGACCGAAAAAGCACATGGATTAAATCAATAAGATGTGGTCGGTAGAAGTTCTACCAAAAAAAATCTGCCAATTCAAATACATCCGAAACGATGCCAATGCTTAAATGATAACAAATTATGTCATCAATTAGTTTGATATGAGGGACATTACTTGAGTGCCAATGAGGAAAGCATCAAAACACTAATTGACCTAGGACTTACTGGTGCCCAAGCAAAAATCTACATAGCTCTTTTGTATTTGGGACCAACATCAACAAAAGAAATCTCCCGCGCTTCAAAAGTAGCACGTCCCGACGTTTACAGAGCCTTGACAGAGCTGCAAGAAAGCGGAATTGTTGAAAAATTAATAGAGATTCCAACTAAATTCAAGTCTTTGCCCATTATTGACGCAATCAGCGTTTTGATGGTACGAAGAACCAAAGAAAGCATAGAATTAAACAAAAGAGCAAATAAATTAATTGAGTGCCTCAAGGAAAAATCCAAAGAAGAAAAGCAAGCAGATGAAAACAGACTTATTTTAATTCCAGGAGAAGCGCTCGATGTTGAATTGCGAAAGTTGTATGAAAACACGAAAAACAACATGAGCACAGTAGTTTCAAGACACAGATTAATGAGTTGGGTATTTGAAAACTATGAAGTTATCAAAGGGGCTTTGAAACGAAAAGTAACTATTCGAATAATCACTGAAGAACCATATCGTGCAAATACAATTAATGAATTGAATGAACTATCAAAATTTGAGAATTTTGAAATCAGACATATAGTTGGACCAATAACATCCTGGTTTAGGATTTTCGATAACAAGGTAGTTGTGCTTTCAACTGCAATAAAACCGGGCAACCCACTTGAATCCGCTGTTTTGTCAAATAATCCTACTTTGATAGAGCTAGCTCAAAATTTTTTTAGTTCATCATGGTTCTCCGCAATCGAGCCGCTGGATCAAATCTTCAAGAAGGACAGTAAACAATTTGAATACTTATTCGCGAACATGATTACTGGCTTTGCTTATTGCAAAATGGTTTTTGATCAAGAGGAGCATCCAATAGATTTTGTTTATCTACAGATGAATGAATTGTTTGAAAAAATAACTGGAATTAAAAAAGAAGAGGCAATAGGCAAAAAAGTTACAGAATTAATACCCGGAATTAAAGATGCTAATCCAGAGATCTTCGAAATTTATGGAAGAGTCGCTTCGTCTGGGAAAGGCGAAAAGTTTGAAGCTTTTTTTAAACCTTTGAATCTTTGGCTTTCTATCTCAGTGTACAGTCCAGAAAAAGGCTATTTTGCAACGATATTTGAAGATATTACAGAACGCAAGCGTGCAGAGTATGCCATTAATGAATCAGAAGAAAAGTTCAGGAATTTAGCCGAAGAATCGCCCAATATGATTTTCATTTACAAAAAAAATAAAATTGTTTATGTTAATAGAAAGTGCGAGGCAACTATGGGATTTACAAAACAAGAATTTTGCAGTCAAGATTTTAAGTTTCTCAATTTGATTGCCTCAGAATGCAAAGAAATGATACTTTCAAATTTTAGGAAACATATGCAAAATGAGGAAACGCCTCCTTTGGAACTTATTTTGGTTACGAAAACAGATGAAAAAATTGAAGCTATACTTAATACAAAACTCATTAGGTATGAAGAAGAAAATGCGATTCTGGGTATAATTACAGACATAAGAGAACTCAAAAAAGTGGAGCATGAACTTGTAAAACAAAAAGATACTGCTGAACGTTATCTGAATATTGTTGGGAACATCATTCTTGCATTAGATGCACAAGGAAAAATTACCCTGTTAAACAGGAAAGGTTACGAAATTCTCGGCTACGAAGAAGGAGAACTTGACGGAAAAGAGTGGATCAATACTTGTTTGCCTGTCGAAATAAGAGGAGAATTAAGAAAAGTCTTTGGCGATTGGATTCAAGGAAAAGTCAAAACACCTCAAAATTACGAGAATAAGGTAATTACAAAAAATGGCGAGATTAGATAATCAGGTGGTATAATACTGAACTTAGAAACAACTCTGATCAATTTGTAGGAACATTAAGTTCCGGCGAAGACATTACTGAAAGAAAACAAGCAGAAATGGAGCTTAGACGAACTTTTGAGGTTCTTGAAAGGGTGGGGGAAGGTATTGATGCGGGATTAGCCGTAATCGGAAAAGATTACCGAGTGATTTGGGCCAATAAACGATTGATGGATTTGGGTGTTTTACCCAACAAGAAATGTCACCAGACCTTTAACCGCTCTGAAATGGTATGTGTAGATTGCGGGGCAAAAAAAATTTTCCAACAAGACATAGCTCTTGATGTTCATGAATTTGAAACAGTAAACTCAAAAGGTGAGACAACCTGGATTGAACTAAGAGTCACTCCGCTCAAGGATAAAAATGGAAAAGTAGAAGCTGCCCTAGGATTAGCTGTACCAATTACAGAACGCAAAAAAGCAGAACAAGAATTAAAGGAAAAAGAATTAAAATACTATAATATTTTCAATACCTCTGCAGTTGGAATGTTTAGAACCAGGTTAGATGGGTCAGAAATTGTTGATTTCAACGATAAATATCTAGAAATTTTTGGTCTGGTCCGTGAAGAAATGCGTGGATTGCGTTCAGTTATGTTTTGGGCTGATCCGCTTGAACGCCATAGAATGGTTTGTCTACTACAGGCTAATGGTTATGTGCAAGATTTTGAATGCAAGTTGATTAGTAAGCAACACGAGATCAAGACTTGCTTAACTTCGGTTAAACTATACCGTGAACAAGGAATACTGGAAGGATCTATAATAGACATCACTGAGCATAAGCAAGCTGAAGCGGCACTTCTCTCAAGTGAGGAAAAATTTAGGAAAGCCTTCACAACTGGGTCGGATGCGTTTGTGATAACTACATTAAACGATTCCTTGATAGTTGAGTATAACGATGCTTTTTTGAAGATGTTTGGTTATTCAAAGGAAGAAGTTACAGGCAAACGCGCTCTGGAACTTGACATATGGGCAGATCCCTCGGAAAGAAAAATGATTAGTCTAATTTTAAAGTCAGAAGAGAAAGTAAATAATAAAGAATCACTTTACAGAAGAAAGAATGGAGAAATTTTCCCTGCTCTATACTCGGCTGCTCTAATGAGCATAAATGATGAACAGCTTGTTTTGATTACAGCAAGAGACATCTCAAACACTAAAGAAGATCGAATCTGCGTTAAGAGAAAGCGAGAGGAAGTTCCATTCTCTTTTTGAGAATAGCCTTGACGGAATGATTGTCGCTAAAAGGGACGGAAAAATAATTGCTGCTAATCCCGCAATTTGCGAAATGCTGGGGATGACTGAAAAAGAAATTTTAGAGTTTGGTCGCCAGGGAATAGTGGTTAACGATGAAAAAAATATTGCAGCACTCAAAGCCCACAATGACTTTGGAAAAATTGTTGCCCAAATAGATTTCAGACGAAAAGATAATTCTATTTTTGAAGCTGAAATTTCAAGCAGAAACTTTATCGACGTCGATGGATCGACGAGCATTATCCTCACAGTTCGAGCTGTTAGGAACCGAAGTCCCTGAACGCAAAAAAAGAGACAAAAAAGAGCGGAACATGAGTTGTCTGGAATGCTTATAGGGTGCCAGTAAGCGAGATTTAATTTAGCTATAAAGATAATCTGATTCATTAACTCTAACTATGAAGTTATGATGGCATTTTTTACAATTGAAGTCTTGAATAGTAAAACCATAGTTTTTCGTTTTCCTTGACGGTTTTTCAATTTTTTTACCACAACGGGGACAATGCACCATTTTGAATCAATCATTGTCTTTGATATAAGAATATGTATATTATGAATGCAGAATGTAACAAAAATACACGTAAGTTGTTACAGTTTTCACATTTGGAAAAAATCTAATCACAATATTCTAATAATTCTCGCAACAGCGGGACTTTAACAACAAAAACAGTCGTGAAAAAAAGAACAACTTTTAAAACAGGACTATCTATTAATCCAAAAAGAGCGCCTGAAATAAAAAAACGTGCAATACCCTTTTAGAGCTTTTTCCCCACACCACTCTTCAATTTTATTCGCTCTGTAATATCAGTAAATATGACAGCAATGTTATAATCTGTTCCATCTTCAACCTTAAAGGCATCCAGGTTCCACGTGCGTCCAGTGGCAACTATAAAATTCTCAAATCGCTCATTTTACTTTGTTCATGCGCTGTTAGATTTCTTTGATGTTGGTAGAACTTCAACCCAATGAGTCTTATAAATCAAGTCAACATATAACACATAATAGGAAAGGTGAAGTATGACTCTAGACGACTTAGATATGAAAATATTACAGTATCTGAGTGTCGGAACTAGCTCTTACGAAGAATTGGCTCGTACCTGCAATGTCACGCGAAACACCGTATATAGAAGAATAGCCGCGCTGGAGAACAAAGGAATCATTAAGAATACACTTAACTGCATTGTAAACCTCGAGCAAATGGACATCACCCCCTTGACTATCGGAGCAAAAATCCCTCAAATAAGCCAAGACAAAGCAATTAATTTGCTTGTAGCTAACCATGCCGTACGATTTCTTTGGCGAACATACGGAGACCACAATCTGACCTTGGTAGCCTTTAGTAGCAAAGGCAAAGAGGGCGAGGTAATCCAAGAAATACGAGGTGTTCTTGAAGAATTAAACGCCGAACACATATGCATTTCAGTCGGTTTCACTTGGGAAAAAATGAGTTATTCTGCTTTTGAAGAGCAAACTGAAATTGAACAAAAAATAGCCCAAATAATAGATAAGCGAAGCTAACACTTCCAGAAGAAAAACATTCTACTCATTCGGCGGCCTTAATTAAAAGAACAAAAAATCGTTAACACAGCATACTTAGGTTTTGGATGGCAAAATAGATGCTTTTCCAAAAAAACTCACCACTTTTTCACCTCTATTCGAAATTGAATAGAGCATACCGTATTTGTCAGCTTCCTTTTCCACTAAATTTTGGTTAATTAAAGTATTCAAGTTTTCCATAGCTAAGTCTGAGTTAAATGCGGTCTGCTGCACTATAAACTTGAGGGTCACTGGACCTTTAGAAGATAGGAGTTTAAGAATATCTAAATATTGCTCGAGTTTGGATTTATAACATCTTATTCTTGCATCAGCATCTATAGGATTGAATTCTGTTTCAGGTGGATGGGGCATCATTTGTAGCATCTCTTCGGAATTATATAATGGAGTTAGCTTCACCATATACTTACCCTATGATACAAATACAACATTTCTCAATCATTATGGCAATTTTGCAATCTGAAAAGAAACATCAATTAATGAAGAGTAATCGGTAAAACGTATTTTTTCTGCGGTTTTCTGAGAAATGACCTTTTTTAAATAGTGAAATGCGAAAAATCTTTTCCCTAAATTAGATTGACCCTAACCAAGACTCTTGAAATTGAATTAAAAAAAGAACTAAGAACGCCAAAAGGCCTTTGGGGGGCATGTCCAACTTCAGACGTAAGCATAGTTCTCGTTAGATCTATAAAAATGAAGTATCGAAGATCTTTGGAATGCCGCAAACTTTTGAACAACATCAGTGAAAAGATCTCGGAACGTTTCTAACTATTTCCGGTAAGATAATCCAACTGAGACGTCAGTTGTTCCCAGGCAATCGACAAGTTCATTTTGCTTCTTTACACCATTATATCTGTATCCTAAAGATAGAATAAACCACCTACAAGGCATCGGGATTCCTTTCCCATTGTAGAACGGGATCTTTCTTTTGTAAGTTGATTTATGATTTGGACAGCCTCAATTGTCATTTCATCAGGCTACTGACTTATTTGACAAAACTATGTGAGCAGCTGCCAACAATTCTTACATCGGCATTCAATTAGAAAGCTAATCCCTTATCAAACCTGTTGATAAAAAGGATCATTTCAGTGGCATAGTCATTAACGCCTTTGGCGCGAAAGCCCAATTTAAGTTTCTTTTTTGTCACAAACGTAACTAATAAAACAAAAGAGAAAACATTTTTGAAATGTCAACTGACTAATTTCGCTCTGCTATGAGTTCATAAAGTTAATTACTTTAGACCTTACCTCCAGGTTACCCATCTTAATATTGAAATCATACCGATTACGGAGTTAAGAATCTTGAAACAAAAAAAACTGAAACAAGTCAAGATTTAAATTCCATTGTCCTTGAAACGATTGATGAAGTTCTTTCTTTGTTAGGTGAAACTCCAAAGGATGAAATCTATTTTCATCTATGGAAGGACTTTGGAATTAGTAGAAAAAAAATTCCGAATAATCTTATTGGCTTTTCAGATGCGCTCGGAAAACTTCTTGGCGAAGGAGCCAAGCTTCTCGAAATAAGTTTTATAAAAAAACTTCAAACAAAAATTAAAACGATACATGAGTGGAATGAACCTGATTGGATAGTTCCTGAATTAACATTAGAATCATATGTTAGGTTGAAAAGGCAAAGTATTCAAAAAGCGGGAGAAATCTGCAAAATGGGGGTCTTATTTGCTGACACAGAACAAAAGAAAGTCTATCCCTGATGCGCTTATTGAAACGGGAGAAAAATACAAAACATTATTTGAAGGAGCAGCTGATGCTATTTTTGTAAGTGAAGCTAAAACCGGAAAAATAATCGATTGCAACAAAAAAGCACAACAACTGGTAAATAGACCACGTCAGGAAATAATTGGCAAACCCATTCCTGCTTACTACCTCAAGAGAATGTGTCTGCGGAATTGCCTATAATTAAAAAGTTCATCGAGAATCAACGCAAGACTGTTCTATCTTAGCTTGTAAAATGATTATTCAAGATTCACAAAGGCTTTATTTTCGATTTTTATCAATAAAAGAATCATTTAGATTATGAAGGGTCTTAGATTGGAGGATTGGCAAAAACAAAAGGACACTATAGTCATTTCCAATTCCAAATTAAGAGCCAATCATAGTCAAGTTGAAGAAGAATTAAGGCAAAGTGAAGAAAAAAATCGATTGTTATTTGAAAACATGGCAGAAGGCTTTGCATACTGTAAGATGTTTTTTGACGACGAAAACAAGCCAAAAGATTTTGTTTACCTTGAGATTAATGATGCTTTTGAAAAATTAACGGGGCTAAAAAGGTCAAATGTTCTCGGAAAGCTTGTCAGTCAAGCAATACCAGGAACAAAAGAAGCTCATCCAGAACTTTTTGAAATATATGGTACTGTTGCTTTATCGGGAAAGAATCAACGTTTTGAAATGGAGTTTAAGCCTTTGGGCATTTGGCTGTCTATTTCGGTATACAGTCCTCAAATAGGTTATTTTGCGGCCGTATTTGAAAATATTACCGAACAAAAAGAACTTAGCAAAAAAATTGAGGAGTATTCGCAAGGATTGGAGTTCACTGTTCAAGAAAGAACAAAGGAGTTAGTTGAAGCCCAAGAGTGTCTTCTGAAGACTGAGCGTTTAGCAGCTATCGGTGAAATGGCAGGAATGGTTGGTCACGATCTTCGCAGTCCTCTCACAGGTATCAACAATGCAACATATTATCTTCGAAAGAAGCAAGCTATCATAAAGGATGATACCAGCAAAGAAATGCTGACGGTTATTGAAAATTCATTAGAAAAAGCAAATAAAATTGTTAATGATTTACTTGATTATAGCCGGGAGATGCATTTAGATCTTGAAGAGTATTCACCTAAATCACTAATAGTAAACTTGTTGTATACGATTGCACTACCAAAAAATGTTAAAGTATCAGAAAGAGTTCAAGCATTTCCTTTAATCTCCGTTGATGTTAACAAAATCGAAAGAGTTTTCATTAATCTTGTAAATAATGCTCTTGAAGCGATGCCAAACGGTGGCGAACTCAAAATAGCAAGTTTTCAAGAAGGACAGTATTTGGAGTTCACTTTTACAGATACAGGAATTGGAATGACGGAAGAAGTGTTTTCTAAAATTTTTACACCGCTCGTAACTACAAAAAACAAAGGAACAGGCTTTGGCTTGGCCATATGCAAACGCATCGTGGAGGCGCATGAGGGAACTATAACTGTGAAAACAGCTGTGAATAAGGGAACAACGTTTAAAGTAAAACTGCCTATTAGACCTAAAATGAAGTTTGAAATCTAAAAACGTGGATCACTACTCTTTTAGAGCCTTTTCTCTGCAACTATGCTGCAGTACAATTGATGGATTTTTAGATCCCAAATGAACTCGCAATGCTTGATAAGTTTGATTGACAAACCATAAATGAGATAACCAACCACATAAGCCAATATCAGTTACTAACGTATCCTCTGTGAATGAAAAAAGGGAAACCGGCTAAAGTGAATCGAATACAAGTAGCTCGAATTCTAGTATTCGTTACATGTTCAATGTTTATGATTGCTTACTTTGTTCCATCTGGAGCCTTTTTGGCTACACAACAAGATCAGAACGATTGGGTGGCTCACCCCATGTATATTTCTCCATTTGCAGGTTCGTCCAGTCCCCATGGATATTCGCCTGAACAGATAAGATCAGCTTATAACTTGCCCTCTTCAGGAGGCGCCAACACTACAATCGCAATAGTTGACGCATTTGACACACCAAACATACTAGATTACTACGATACTTTTTCAAGTCAATATGGGCTTCCAGATAACTCGACAAGCAACTTTTTTGTCCACAAGATGGCTCCAAATTTACAAATCGATAATGGTTGGTCATTAGAAACTTGTTTAGATGTAGAATGGGCTCATGCCATAGCTCCCAACGCAATAATACTTCTAGTTGAAGCTACTTCCGCGTCCAATTTTGCGCTTCTAACAGCTGTTGATTACGCGGCAAGTCAGCCAGGCGTAGTTGCAGTTTCGATGAGTTGGGGAGGAAACGAATCATCATTCCAAACCTTCTATGAAAGTCATTTCAATAAACCCGGCATCACCTTTTTCGCTTCGTCAGGTGATGATGGCTCAAGCGTAATGTGGCCTGCGTCTTCAGCGAACGTTGTTAGTGTAGGAGGAACATCGCTTTATTTTTACCCAAACGGCTCAGTATCTTCTGAAACTGCTTGGGTTGACAGTAGCGGAGGAGTGAGTCACTACATTGCTAAGCCAAATTATCAAACAAACTTTGGATTAAACTATCCAAATCGAGCGGTTCCTGATGTTTCTTATAACGCAAACCCTTCAACAGGTTTCTCAGTTTATAACGGTACATGGTGGATTGTTGGCGGCACCAGCGCTGGGGCACCTCAGTGGGCAGCCATTCAAGCACTCGGACAATCTATCACAAACACTAACCTGTACGGTAAAGCAAACTCATCCTATCCAACTTACTTCCGAGATATAACCCAAGGATCCAACCAAGTTAACTCTGCAAACCAAGGTTACGATTTAGTAACAGGGCTTGGCAGCCCTCTTACGTACAGGTTTGGAACTTCTCTTGATGTGTTTCCCTCTTCGGGTCCGCCTAACGGGTCAATAATTCTCAATGGTATCGGCTTCACCTCTGGGGGCTCCGTAAACATTTCTTACTTAAACCCTGTAACCAATGACTGGACACCAATAATAAATAATTACAATCTTACCTCCGAAAACTTTACTTACAGTTTGAACGCGCCGGATTTAGGCTTAAGCAACACTGGAGGCGATCACCAGGCAACCTTCGACAACATTGTTTTCCGAGCTCAAGACAACAGCAATGGTCGCACATACAATACTGTTGTCCCATTTACGGAGTGGAGACGTGGCCTATCGCAAGTAGATAACATAACTGCGCAAGGATTATTCGGAAACACCACTAATTTGGCAACCAGCGTATTTGTTCAAAACGGCGACTCCGTGCCTTTTTCTGGAGAATGGTTCGCGCCTGGCAACGTTTCGCTGTTCTGGGACAACGCAATTAACTTGAGGACAATATCAACCGACAGCAATGGATTTTTCAACACAACCTTTATTGTGCCTACTACAGCTGCAGGTCAACACACAATTACAATAAACGATGGAATCAGTATTTTCTGCGTTAATTTGACCCGCTTGCCGATGGTAGCCAACGATTACGTGAATGGATGGCATACATCTAACATTACCATAAACCTTACTCCTGACTATGCAGTGAACGAAACCTTTTACAGTATAAATGAAGGACTAATTTTCAACGTTACAACTAACGGGGAACCAACGATAACAACTGAAGGCAGCAACAACACGCTCGAATACTGGAGTACATGGAACGTTTACGGAACAGGTCTCAACATACTTCCCCACGTGACTGTAACAGGAATTCAGCTAGACAAAACTGCTCCAACAGGAAGCATAACAGCAGCTTCAATCACTGACAATCCAATAACCACGCTGGCTTTATCCGCAACCGATGCGTCCACAGGAATTGAACAAATGCGGTTCTCAAACGATAACTCTTCCTGGTCAAATTGGGAGCCATATGCATCATTGAAAACTTGGACTCTACTAGGCGGAGATGGCCAAAAAACAGTGTTTGTCCAATTCATGAACAATGCAGGTTTAACATCAACATTCAATTACACGTTGACTCTTGAAACGCCGCAGTCTACAACAGCATCCCCAACTCCAACACAAATCACTTCTCCAACCCCAACCCTTACACAAACTCCTACTCCTTCCCAAATACCCCAACCTACAACAAACCCAACTCCCTCACCTTCAACGACCAATTTCCCATTAACTCCAACATCTACACCAACCTTTTCTCCTGCCCCTACAAATTTACCGCAAACTAACCCTTCAGTAACTCTAGAATCAGTAATGATTTTGATTGTGTTGGCGGTATTGGTTTTGGTCATTGGTCTAATAAAAAAACGCAAATGACTCTACATCTCTTTAGCAAATATTCAGAGGCACTTTAAACATAACTGATAATTGATAGAAAAACAAACACGTACATTTCTTCAATTGATGTTGGTCTATCGACCTGAACCTGAATTAAAAAAGAAGAAAGCTGGAAAATTTGCTCTTCTTATTCCAGAAAGGTTGATTTATTTGAGGGTAGAACAACAACAGTTGAAAATGCAGTGTTGTTGTTCTTCTCTTAGAATCAGGCTTTTAAAAGCAGAGTTTAGAAGTTTATTAAAGAAAATAAGCTTAAAGAAATGCGCGTCCTGCCTATGCTTCCATAGTGGGCTCAATTACATCCTTATTCTCAAACTTTCCACTCTCAGAACAATCTGTTTTTTTGCCTCTTAACCCTGAAAACACAGCCGCTAAGAAACACAAAATTGCAGCAAATATGAAAGCTGTTGTTAAAGCTGTCATGAACGGCGATGCAATAGCATTGGGAAAGAAGGTTTGGCTGGTTAGAGTAGTTAGTGTACTTTGAGGCAGCGCTGCAGTTATTGAACCCATACCATGCAGCATTGTTTGAATGGGGTTGTATCCTAAGAAAGCGCCGAAGAGTGCCCCAGCCGCTGGGGTATGGCTGAATGCTGATGCAATCTGTGGTGAGGCGCCAGTGTTAGATACTGCAGTAGACAGCGCAACAGGTAAAGTGGCGTTGAGAGAAATTATGATTATTGCAAAGAAAATTGCTTGGCTGATGGTTTGGCCGCAGTTCTGCAGAGTTGAGCGCATTCCTGAAGCTGCTCCTCGATGTTCGGGCGGACAAGAATTCATAACAGAAGCCATGTTAGGTGACATGAAGATTCCGTTGCCGATACCTAAGACAAGGAGTATCAGAGCAAAGGGCAAGTATTCAAAGTTTGAAGGCAATAACGTGAAAACCAGAAACCCTACGCCTGTTATTACCATGCCAGCGGTTGCGAGCACTCTATGCACCATGTTTATCCGATAACCAGCCGCTTAAGGGGCCAGTTAATGCAATACCTATGGACATTGGAAGCATGAAGATGCCTGCCCAGAACGGTGTTGAATCGTAACTGTAGCCATGAAGGGGCAGCCAGATGCCTTGTAAGAGCACAACAAGCATAACCATTACACCCCCTCTTGAGATGGAGCTTAGAAAAGTGGCAATGTTTGCGGTTGCGAACTCCCTGTTCTTGAAGAGGTCCAAGTTGAACAATGGCTGCTCCACGTGTTTTTCGATGAAGGGAAAAGCAAACAGCAAAGCGGCTCCACTGAAAAGTGAACCAACTACCCAGGGGTTGCCCCAGCCCATCGGAGATGAACCATAGGGAGTCAACCCATAGGTTATGCCTATAAGGATAAGGGTTAAACCTGCGCCGAAGCTTATGTTGCCCCAAATATCCATCTTTTGTTTTTTGCGTACGATGTTTTGTTCTTTAAGTTTCCAGTAAGACCAGATTGTGCCGATAATTCCGACGGGAACGCTAACTAAAAAGACCAGTCTCCAATCGAAAACTGCTAAAACGCCGCCTAAGACTAAGCCAATGAGTGAGCCAGCAAGGAAAGCTAGTTGGTTGATTCCTAAAGCTTTGCCGCGTTCGTTTGCCGGGAACGCATCGGTTATGATTGCTCCGCTGTTTGAGAAAAGAAACGCAGCGCCTACGCCCTGGACGATTCTGAAAGCAATCAACTCGATGGCTCCAGCGTCGCCCGTGTTGGGTGTCAAGAATAACAAGATTGAACCTATAGTAAAGATGAGAAAGCCTAAGTTGTAGAGCTTAACTCGACCAAACATGTCAGATAACCTGCCGAAAGTAACCAGCAGAGTGGCAGTGACGATGCTGTAGCCAAACATTATCCAGAGCAGGTACTGGAAAGATGTGAAGGGGTCAATGTTTATACCTCTAAAAATCGATGGCATCGCAATTAAAACAATGGTCATGTCGATGGAAGCCATCAGCATACCAATAGTCGTGTTCGATAATGCAACCCATTTGTACTGTACCATAAATCAACATCTGAATATGTTTTTTTTACGCAAAAGGAGGTATGGATTATAAAAATGTTGCTTGGAAGGTTTGCTTTTCCCAAGTGGCTTATGTGATTTTTGAGTCGTCTATTTCTTTGAATCTTCGATGCCGTTTCATAGGGTTGTACCAATTCCATTTTCCAAACGTCGTCATCACAACGGCACCAAATAGGTTCGCACGACTAAGACGACGATTAGGATGCTGATGTTTGTGGAAAGCATCATCTTCGTTTAATGGACCAAATTCTAAACCAGTAAGTGGTTACTGCTGAGTTTTATCTGAAGCTTTGGGTTGCTGAATCATCTTTGTGAGCGGTGTATGGCATTTGCTACATTCAAGCATTGCGTGTCCACATTCTGGGCAGAACACTTGGTGACGTTGAAGCTGCTCTAAGAGCGCCTGCAGGTTTGTGAGGTTTTGCAGGTCGTAGGCTGATGGAAATTCAAGTTCCCGTTCCACGATAGGTTGGGGAGGTTTTTGACTATCAACGATTTCCTGGTAGACTTTAGATATGCTAGTTTTTCCTTCCCGCAACTTCTGCTTCTCATCTTCGCTGGCTTCCTCCAATATTTTTTTGCCCCGCTCCAATGTACGAGAAGACACCCCTGCTTTCTTCGCTACAACCTCAACCGCTTTCCCTTTGGGTTCATGTTCAAACTCAGCGTCTTCTGGCGCTACCCCCAATTGCTTGTTAAGTTCGTTTTTGCCGCCCTTCGATTGTCGTTTCTTTGCAAGTGCCTTCTCAATTTCGAGTAGCGGCACCGCTAATTCTACAAGTTGGAAGTTGTTGAGGTGGCGGCGTCTTAGGTTTGCTTCGATAACGAATTTTTTTTCCATGAGTTTGTCGTCGAATTTCCGTACTTCAAAATCCGGCTCTATTCCCAGTTCGATGCAGGCTCGAAACCGGTGGTGTCCATCAAGCACTTCTAAGTCTTCGTTTACGATTATTGGGTAGTGTTGTCCGTCAGTTTGTATGGATTTTTTGAGTTCACCAAATTCTTCTTCACTCATTTTTGGCAGCAGTTTATCGTATTCGGGGTTTAAGCGTAAGCTCATGGATATCGCATTCTTCTTTGTTGGATTTGTTATTTAAGTTGAGGGGGTTTGCGAGTTTATTTAGGTTTTTTTATATGTTGCTTCACTGTGAAGTCACATATTCTTTTATTTTTACTTGAGGTTGATATGGTATGCGTATGAAACCCACGTAGCAAACGTTTGACGAAGCAATAGTTAACCAAAGCGGTTCGATTCTCTCCTCTCTCTTCCCCCAAAAATTTTTAGTACCGCATCAGTTAACGATGTTGCTTCGTCAAACTCTACTTTTCGGTAAAATACCCACTTGCGCCGTTTATTTCTTTTAGGCCGTTTGAGCGTGTCCCAATAATGGTTTTTCTAGTAAATGACTACTCAAAGATGAGTAGGGATTGATTTGGGAAAATGTATTTAGGATAAAAGAACGGTAAGTTTTTTTGGATGAGGGGTTGCAATGTGTTCATTTCACAAAAACTCTTTCCTTTTGTTTATGATTCGTGCAGCCCCCCAGCCATCTAATATTTTATAGATTAGTTCTGCTTAAGAGGTTTTCCATTAATCAACCAATTAAAGTCTCTGCAGAGGAAAAAACTGTTCTTGTAGATGTGAAGCAGCATTGCGCAAGTTATATTAAACAGAATGCACCTAAATTCTGCATTAGTAATAAATTAAAATCTCATCGTTGCGAGAAAACTCGCATATGTGCGATTAACATAATCAAATAAAATATAACTTACATAGGAGTTGCATATTTACGGGAACATCCCAAACATTTACGATAAAGTACGTTGTACATGCTAGATTTGAAATTGAAGGCGTAGTTGAAAAACCCGACGTTATTGGAGCAGTTTTTGGGCAAACAGAAGGACTTTTCGGTCCAGAACTTGATTTGCGGGAACTCCAAAAAACCGGTCGCATCGGCAGAATCGAAATAGACCTACACTCTAAAAACGACCGAACCACAGGAAACATTACCATACCCACAAGCCTAGACCGGGTTTCTACGGCCCTCATCGCCGCAAGCGTTGAAAGCATAAACCGCGTCGGACCCTGCTCAGCCAAAGTAACATTGGACAAAATCGAAGACATCCGCGAAGCACGCCGAAAAATAATCATCGACCGCGCCAAAGAAATCCTTCACCGATGGAACATCGAATCCATGCCAAGCGTCGACGAAGTCTACAAAGAAATCAGCGACACCATGAAAGTCGGCAAAGTCGAAAAATACGGACCAGAAGACCTACCCGCTGGACCAGGCTTGGAAGGCGCCAAAGAAATCTATGTAGTTGAAGGCCGCGCAGACGTCATCAACCTGATGCGATGCGGAATCTTTAACACCGTAGCCCTTGAAGGTGCAAAAGTCCCAGATTCAATCAAGAAAATAACCAAGGAGCGACCAGCTACAGCGTTGCTTGACGGCGACCGAGGCGGCGACTTAATCTTAAAAGAACTCATGCAAGTAACAAACGTAAAGTTTGTCGGTCGCGCTCCACGAGGCAAAGAAATCGAGGAATGCAACTGCAAAGAGATCGCCGAAGCCATAGAAAACAAGCTGCCAATTGCCGAAGCTGCAGGCGCAACCAAACCAACCCCACCGCCACCAACACCAAAGAAAGTTGTTGTTCCCGAACGCGTCAAAGTTGAAGTCCCAGACACCATAGTTCAAGCAGCAAAAGCATTAGTCGGCACACTTGAAGCAGTCCTCTTAAACGAAAAACTCGAATTAATCGAACGCCTACCGGTAAGCCAGCTTGCAGAAAAACTCACACAAGTAACAGGTGTAGACACAATAGTGTTCGACGGCATCATCACACAGAGAATAGTTGACATCTCTGCAGACAAAAACATCAAACGCATCGTTGCCTCACGCGTATCTGAAGCAGTTAAACCAGCGCTAAACGTTGATTTGATAACGTTCCAAAGCGTTATCCCCCCTGCCTAAACATAATCCATTAGGCTTCTAATTTCTTCTGTTTCTTTCGTTTCTTTTAGCAATTCAGCTTCTGTAACGTTGAAGAACGAGAGGATTCTTGAGGCTGCCGGCAAAACCTGATTAGTTATGTAGTATTCAACGTCTATTTCTTCAGGTTTAGCGAAAACGTAAGGTTTTACTCGGTTGTAGAGGCGCCCCTGCCCAGTTAAAATTACGTAACCTACTTTGTCTCCGCCTGTTAGTCGCCAGCCTTTTTCTTTGAGCATCTTTGCAGCTTCTACATGGGGCGCTTTGATGGCGTAGTCTTCGGGCGGTTTGGTGAGGGTTTTCCAGATAATAAGGTCGTGCAAGGGAACTTTGCGATGCCTTAAATCGGCAATAACTGAGCGCACAAAGTCAGTTGCTCTATTTGGCGAGGGTTCGTTGAGGATGATTTCGAGTACATGTTCCTGCACTTTTTTAGCCACTTTTGCCCAGTCACCTCGAATAACTTCCAAACCCACAATGTCCAGGCTGCCATCCTGACGCAATCCCGCATAACGTTTTTTGGCTTCAGTGAAGAAGATCCGATTGTAAACCTCTCCGACCTCCACATCCAATTTGAGGTCGCGTTTGATTTCTTCTTCGAGCTTCTGGACTTTAATTTGGTCGAAGCTGAGGAATAAACTGTCAGTGTCTCCGTATACAACTTGGATTTCAGCTTTTTCAGCCATCTTCGACGCCGTCAAAATTATGTGTCTCCCCCAAGCTGACGCCGCTTCAGCGACGGGTTTAAGGTACCATCGCGCACCCACCCAACCAGCGTAGCCGTAAGCGGCGTTCGTTATAATTTTAACTGCTTTTTGCCGTGCATCCAAAACATGGTATTCGACAGTTTTGGAATTGACGGACTTCATTCTTTGGCGGATGCTACCTCTTACGTTGATTAGGTAGGTAAGAGCTTCCTTGTAGAATCCAGGGGGTGCCTTACGGAAACGGTGTCCAACTTCAGGAGCGGTGTAGACGCCGCTTTCTGGTTCAGGCTCTTCGGGAGCGATGTATGTGTCTGGGCTGAGGTTGTAGGTTATCATGATGTTAGGGTACATCGACTTAAAATCTAAAACGGCGATGTTCTCATGCAAACCCGGTTTTGGAGAAAGAACCAAGCCGCCAGCGTAGGGTCGGTAGGGTTGTTCGATACGATTGGGAATGAGTTCGCCGATTTTCTGCGCCCGCTTAATCAAAAACCATTCGACACGGAAACCCACCGCAGCAGTCATTACGTGGTCTAGGGGCAGGCTTGTCAGACTGGCGAGTTGAATGGCAAAGTCCAAAAGCAGCATCGCGGTGCCCTGGACTTTGCAGGCGCTATCCAAGCCAAAGTGTTTTAGTTCTTTGCGTTTTTGTTTGTCATCCCAAAAATCTGCAAACTCAACATCCTCAACAACGGTTTGCCGCTCCTTCAACACGCCCAAATGATCGGCAAAATTCCAAAGCGTCTTAACTTTGACCTCGGGAAACACGTCCATAAAATCCGCCAAATCAACGTTAACCGTGCCCGTGGTTGAAACGTGTCCATAAATGCTGGTGTGCGGTTCAAGGTGTGCTCTGTCAAAGTCAAGTTTCAACTTGAGTTTTCGGGTTCTGCCTTTCAGGTAAGTCCAGTCTACAGTGTTGGCTCCGTAGCTTGCCATGATGTCGGGGTCAAACTCGCAGAGGTAGGCGATGAAGTCTTGGATGACGGGTTTGTCGTTTTTGTCTTCGCCTGCAATGAACTGTCGTGTTTCACCGTTGCTGGTTGAGGTTGAAATGATTAAGACCGGGTTGCGGTCGGGTTTGGGTGAGCCTTCGCGGCTGTAGCAAATCATGGAGAACCCCAGAACTCTCAACGCTGGCACAGCTGCATCCTCTAACTGTTTTGGTGGAGATTTAGCTGAATAAACCTTGGCAACTCTAACGCCCTCGGCGTTCTCTTCTTCAGTCGCATCTACTTCCTGCCATGTGCACGGCGCCAAGTTGTTGTCGATGAGGTACCGCATGGAGGCACGAACGTCATCTTCGAGACAATCAGCGACTCCTTCGACGCTTCGAAGCTGCTTGGCGACCTTCCCAGTTTCTGTTGCCACCTTGCAGCAAACTTTTATTGCCGTCACAGGTTTGCCGAAGAAGCGGCGAGGCGCAACTTCCACCTTCACAATTGACTCACCATAAACAGACATTATTGCCTCAGCAACCTTCGACGCATTAAGCCCTTCAGCCACCACGGCATAGAAGTAAGCAGTAAAGTTGCGGTCAACAACGAGCACCCGATTGCCAGCTGAGTCAATTCCCCACAGCCACAACTCGAGTGTGCCTTTGTCTTCGTCGATTTTGGGGTTAATGTCTAAGAGCCAAAAAGAGATTTTCACAAACAACCGCCAATAAACCATAAAACAAGATTGCCCTTAAAGCTTTAGATGTTACCTATTTTTCTTAAGCAAAATTATTCAGTTTCTCAAATAGCGGTTGTATGGAAAATATTTGGGAGGCAGACCACTACTGGCTTAAGAATAGCCAAATCAATGTTAAAATTTAGTTTGAAAAGTGCTGTTTCTCTTTGTTGCAAGCGCAAATGATATAGCCCAAAGCACTGCAACATTACTGTAAGTGAAAAGAAATTGTCCATGCAAAAGTCGTATTCACGTTTACTTGGAGTAGTTGGGAAACCTAACACTGGAAAATCCACGTTCTTTAGCGCTGCCACGCTCGTTGCGGCTGAAATAGCCAATTACCCCTTCACAACCATTAAGCCCAACCGAGGAGTCGGCTACGTCCGCACGCCCTGTGTTCACGGAGAATTCAAAGTCCAAGATAATCCAAGAAACTCACTTTGCCTAGATGGAACCCGACTTGTGCCAGTAGAATTAATCGACATTGCAGGAATTGTTCCGGGCGCTTGGGAAGGAAAAGGCTTAGGCAATCAGTTTCTCGACGAAATTCGCCGCGCAGATGCGCTCATCCACGTTGTTGATGCTTCAGGTGGAACAGATTGCGAAGGAAAAAGCTGCAAACCTGGCGAACATGACCCGCTGGAAGATGTGCAGTTTTTGGAACGCGAAATAACCATGTGGATGGTTAACATACTTAAGAAAGATTGGTCAAAAATCGCTCGAACGGCGGAAGCCGACAAAAAAGGGATAGCGCATCATCTTGAGGACCGCTTATCAGGGTTGAGCATAAAACGCCAATTCATCAATGAGGCTGCTCGGCGCGCAAACTTGAACATTGATAGCCCCGCCTCCTGGACAGATGAGGACTTTTACCGTTTCGTAGACAACTTACGGCGAATATCTAAACCGCTGCTTATTGTTGCCAATAAGATAGATTTGCCAACTGCCCAAGCAAACCTTGAACGAATGAAAAAACTCGATTACATCGTTATTCCCGCCTCAGCAGAAGCAGAGTTGGTGCTAAGACGCGCCTCGGAAAAGCAGTTGATTGATTATAAGCCAGGCGACAAAGACTTCAAAATTATTCATCCTGAAAAGTTGTCGGCTGGTCAGATTAGGGCTCTGGAACAGGTTAAAGAAAAAATCCTCAAAACCAACGGTTCCACAGGTGTGCAGGAAGCCATAAACATTGCTTATTTCAAACTCCTCGACATGATAACCGTTTACCCAGTTGAAGACTTAGAGCACCTCTCAGACCACAACGGACGCATTCTACCCGACGCCTACCTGGTTCCCAAAGGTACAACCGCCCATCTATTCGCATATGTAATCCACACTGAACTGGGAGAAAACTTCCTTTACGCTATTGACGCCAGAGACAAAAGAAGAATCGGTGAAGACGCCATTCTAAAAGACCGCGATGTTATATCGATTGTAAGCGCCAAAAAACGCTCTTAATCCCCTTTTTTCTTAGGAACCGAAGCGGCGTTTGCGGTGCTGGAACACTCGTATCGCTCTCAAAAGGTCGATTAGACGGAAGTCAGGCCAATAAACATCCAAGAACAACAGTTCACTGTAAGCGGCTTGCCAAAGCAAGAACCCGCTTAAGCGTTCTTCTCCTGATGTACGGATAATCATGTCAGGGTCCTGTTTAGTCATGTGGGAAGTGTACAGGTACTTTTCAAAGGTCCCCTCAGTGATGTCGTCGATCTCTAGTTCTTTGTTCTGCACTTTCTTGGCAATGGTTTTGGCTGCATCCACGATTTCTGCTCTGCCACCATAGGCGAACGCAAAGTTCCAAAAGAAACAATCATAGTTTTCAGTTGCTTTTTCAAGTTCGGCTATGGTTTTCTGCAAACTGTCAGGCAGCATATTAGTTCGACCGATAACTTTTACATGGATTTTGTCCCGATGAAGACGTTCATCTTTCAAGAGTTTACGGAAACGCTCTTCTGCAATATTCATGATCTGTTCAACTTCATCTGAGTGCCTGGCAAAGTTTTCGGTGGAGAAAGTGTAGAGAGTAACGTATTTTACACCAATCATGTGGCTCCAATCTAAAAGTTGCTCAACTGTGTCGGCACCTCCTCCATGCCCCCATTTGTCCCTGGTCAGCATGGGGTGCCTTTCATTCTCATTGGCCCAACGTCTGTTCCCATCTAGAATTATAGCTATATGTTCGGGTTTGACGCCGTTTTTAACCTGTTGCCATAGCCATTTCTCGTAAGCCTTGTAGGCGCCGATGACTGATAGAAACCTCTCAAGCACCACTTGGACCTCTCATGTGTGAAGGATTTAGCACATGCATTTTAGCTTGCACTATAGCTAAAGCCTTGATGGGTTCAATTAAAGTTTCCTCTAAATAAGAGAGAAATAAACCCGAAAAAAATTAGAGTTCTTCAGCTTTTTCTTTCTTCTTAAAGAAATCTTTAGCTGAACGGTTAACTATGTAAATCAGAAGCACCGAAGCCACGCCGATTAGGATACCAACTATTATGGTGAATAGGAAACTTTGGAAAATGGGGTCGTTTATGCCAATAACTGCTGATGATTTGTTGTAGTAGTAGATGATTACGTTGGCTGTTCCTTCCAAGACCCACCGTGACCAAGCCACAGAAACAATCAAGGCAGCATTCCGCAATAACCTCGAATCCCGCTCAAAATACAATCGAACGCTTCTGCCCAAAAGAATGATACTTACGCCAACTACCAGCAAGTCTTGGAAGCCTTTAATGAAGAAAGAGGCTATCTTTGGGGAAATAGCAAGCCATCCGCCGAAATCACTGGGAAACGGCGCAGCGTTAATGCTGACGCTGGCTATACCCAAATAGACGCTTACGGCAATGCACAGTATTCCCGCAATAACTGCGTAGTTTGAGATTTGCATAGGAAGCGGGGGTGGCGAATAGTCTCTTACCCATTTGTAGGCGTCTTTAGTTGCTTTGTCCACACCAAACCCCTTAAGCAGCAAGAACCCACCAAGGACCAAAACAAAGGCAATTCCGTAATAGTAAATTGTGTTTGGGTAAAATAGGTTGATTCCCCAAAAGATGCCAAAAATTAGAACCAAAATACCTGGCAAACCCAAAGCTACACGAGCATATCTTGGATTATCAACAAGTAAACGGATGTATTTGGTGAAAACTGCAGCGGTTTCTTCAATTGATTCGCTGTGTTTGATAACTATGCGTCTAACTGAAGAAACAGGAACTCTGGATTCAACGAGCGGCAAAACTGCCTCATCCGAGTACCCATCCGTAACCAAAATAACCTCGTTAGCGTTAAAGGATTCTTGCAAAGTATTTAGTTCAGCAACCAATTTTCGGTCAGCACCCACACCGCCTAATTCATTGCCGGAGATAGTTGCAACTTCAAAAATTTCTTCAGGCTGCTTTTCATCATGCAAACGGTCGTAGAGTCTAACTGCTTCAAACATGGCGTTAGCGTCTGGTTCTTCTGGATCCTTAAGCGCTAAAGCTACTGCGCCGTCTAGGTTGGAGGTTCTTCCAAGAAGAGGTGTTTTTACGCCTGCTTTAACTTCTAGATCGCCATCTCTATCAACACATAAAATTAGGATACGCTTTTGCGTCTGGGGGTGCGTTTCCTTCTTAGCCATCACGAATCTCTATCTTCATTAATATAGGCACTTAACTTTAATCTTGCGTTTCCGAGTCATCCTCTTTGTCGTCGCCAAGCATCAGCTGGAACTCTTCCCAGTTCACTTTTTCGCCCCGCTGCAGTTTTTCTTTAGCTTCTGAACCAATTTTATCTTTTATCTCTTTTTCTTTAACTGCTCGAAGGGCTTGTTCCTCTTTGCGTTTAGCTTGGTCCTCTTTTCGCCTAGCCTGCTCTTCTTTCCACCTATCTTCTTCTTCCTTCCTCCTAGCAAGGTCAATTCCCCTAGATGCAGCCCTCAAGCCTCTATTTTGGTCAATCAACTCCCTAACCTGTTCATACCAAAGAGCGTTCTGCGTCTTAGCTAAAATAAACGCTTGATGTAGGCTATCGGCTTCAGCCCTGTCTTTTTTGACGGCATTAACTTTATCCATCATAGTGGCATGCAATTCTTGGCTTTTCTTGGCTAAATCAGTTAATTCTTTATGGAAAACATCTGCTTGTTCATCCAGCACTCTACGTTGAGCAAGCAGCTCCTTGATTTTTAGATTTTGTTTGTCAATTTTTTTGTACCCTTTAAGCTGCAATTCAAGCTCTTTCACTTCACCAACAAGACGTTTCTCTTCCTGTATATCCAGAGAAGTCGTAGAAATCTTCCATTCAACAGCGTCAAGCTCTTCTTGCAATTCACGTTGACTAACGCGCGGCACGTTCTTTCTAAGTTCAGCGATTTTTACATCTATCGCATTTACAGCGTCCATAATTGGAGTAATTTTCGCTCGGATGACATCTCTTTGTTCTTTCAGTAACTTGACTTTTTCGTTGAGAGCGTCTCTTTCAGTTTTTATCTGGTTGATTTCGTCGCGGGTCTTGCGTACTTGCTCATGCAATTGGTTTCTTTTCTCAACAAACTTTTTGATTTGGTTGTTTGCTTCACCAATTTGCTTTTTTATCTTGTCAATCTGTAAGTTGATGTTTCCTTCTTGGCTTGTTTTTTGGTTCTCTGACACGCGTTAGCCTCTGGGTTGTATAGTTGAGAGTTGTTACCTTAGCTGTGCTCTCGGAATTTATATTGATTTACTTTACATTATATATTGATATATGTTAAAAAGGTACTGAAGTCCGTTGGAACAGTGTTTTGAACGTTATAATTTTAAATATGGGCTGTTACCATGTTTGGGTGAGATGGAAACATGACGTTCAACTACGATGACCTGCTGAAACGCGCTTGCGCTCAAATGCCTCAAGTATCCGAAAAAGTGGAACGCTTAGAACTTCCCAGACTATATATAAACACTGTAGGAATGCGCACGATAATTTCTAACTTTAAAGAAGTAGCCGACGCCTTAGACCGCGACCCCCAACACATCTTAAAGTTCCTAACAAGAGAAATGGCAACCGCAGCCACCTTTGCAGATACCCGTGCAATCTTTCAGGGCAAATTCCAGCGAGACAGCTTCGACCGATTACTGCAAAGGTACTTGGAAGGCTATGTTACTTGTCCAGTATGCAAACGCCCAGACACCAGAATTGTGAAGGAAAAACGCTTATCTTTTCTAGTATGCAACGCCTGCGGAGCAAAATCAGCCATAAAGCAACTCTGAGAGAGCTGAACTTGGAAGTTTACCTTAACATAAAAAAGATGGGGCAAAACGTTCTCTTAGCCGTTTGCGACTGCGATTTACTGGGTAAAACGCTTCGGGAAGGCAAAATAGTCTTTAAAATAAAAAATGAGTTCTACAATGGACGAAAAACAACCGTTGACGAAGCAGTCGGCTTGATTAGTAATTCAACGATTGTGAACCTTGTGGGCAAATGCTGCGTTGAAGAAGCAATCGCCCAAGGTTACGTTCATCCTGAAGCAGTGATAAAAATAGAAGGCGTCCCACACGCCCAAATAATGAAACTTTAACCATATTTTTGGAAAAATAGTAAAACTTTTTCTATCTTGGTTTTCTAAAGAGCTCAGCATTCACAATATCACACATACTTAAAACCAGCTTCTGCAAGTTGTAATGCTTCTGTTTCTGTCCTTGCCGTTTTCCATAGTATTCGTCTCAGAATAAATCGTGTCTTTACTCCGCGATTGAATACGAAATGATTGATTTTTGGCAAGTTCTATATTTTTTGCAGGTTGGCAGATATTTTGAAGATACTTGCTTTAATATTCTTTTTTGGCATGGTTGCCAGTTGATTTTTTGTTTTCTAAACCTAGTCTTTGGATCTATCGAGAAGGGCTATGGTAGTAGTTTTTCTCTGAGGATTAGGCGACCAGTAGATAGTAATAGTGCTAATGAAGCAATCAGGGTAACAGCAGCAATAGTTAAGTCAACGATTATAGCATAGGTGGGAAACAAAATGGGCAATATCAAAGCGGGAAACATTGGAACAATGCCTACTATGATACCTAATGGCTGGTTTGCGCCCATAGGTGTTCTCTGCAAAGAACTAAAAGCTACCATGCAAACGCTTACGAGAAATACTTCTGAGATACCTATTGCAACAGTAAGAATTGCTATGGTAGCCAGCAGAATCAAACTAGTTCCTAGCATAATACCGACTACTGTGTTTAGTATGATTGCAAAGACTAGTAGGTATGTAGCCAGCACTAATGAGGCTTTCACATAGCCTTTGAAGATGTCTGTTTGGTCAAGACCAGTTGAGAGGAGATATTCTAAAACTCCGTTGTTTTTGTCATACACAAAGAGCATGATTACCGGTAACGCAAAAAGAACGGCTGAAAGGGACAGCAAAGCTATTGAGAGGAGCGGAAAATTACTCGTTAAATCAATGGGCACAGGGGTATTCATATCAGAGGGAATTATTGACGGAATTACTGTCATAAGGTTTGAGAGAACTACTCCATATATCGTTGTAATTGCTCCAATGACAATGTAACTTCTACTTAGTCGGGTGCTTCTCTTCATTGTTACTTGCCAAAAACTCAAATTTATCCCTCCTCAAAGAATTCCTGCAAAGGATTATCCAGCTCACGAAGCTCAATTATTTTAGCGCCCTCCGCCACAATTTTATTAACGATTTCAGCTACCTCCTCAGGGCTTTGAACAGTGACTACAAAATATCCGTTCTCAAGCTTGGATTTTGGAAGCATCTTTGAAATATCATTTAAAGTCTTGAAACCTACACGATATTGCCTTGTCTTTACATTTTCAATTTTATCAAAATACGTCAATGCACCGTTTTTTATTACAATGAGATACGTGCCGATCTCTCTGGCTTCATAGAGGTTATGAGACGAGTAGAGGACAAACTTGTCCTTGCTTAGTGCGGTGAGTAATTGCCTTATTTCTTTGGAGATTTTGGGGTCTACGTTAGAAGTAGGCTCATCAAGTAGGTACAGATCTCTCTCCCTAAGAAAGATCTTGCCGACTGAAACCCTCTTTTTCTGTCCCTGTGAGAGAGAAGAAAATTTTTTATTGCGAAGATCCTCCAGATTTAAAATGCCTATAACATGCTCAACATCCCCACGTTCAATATTAGCATAATACTTTAAGGCGTTATAGACAGTCATTTCCTCAGGTAGAGCATTTAGGTGAGAAAGGTAAGCCACCTTCTGCCTAGCTTCTTTAGAATTAAACAGATCTAACTTATCTAGCCTGACTTGACCAGAAAAAGGTCTCAAAATACCACAAATAGCTCTGAAAAGAGTAGTTTTTCCAGCGCCATTAGGTCCCAATACAACGTAGATTGAAGGTTCAGTTAGCTTTAGATTAATTTTGTGAATTATCTCTTCAAAACCATATCCTGCGCTAAGATCCTGTAGCTCTAGCTGCTGCATCTTGAACTTACCCCTCTCTCGCTATTTTAAGATTATTTACTTTTAAGTCTTGTGTGAGTGCCAAGTTTTCAGGAGATAACGCTAGCAAAATCCAAAAAGAACAACCTCATAATTTGCCATGGGTAATTGCAAGAAATCTTAATTGCTATGAAAAGGGATTGTTTGTGGGAGATAACTTCAATATCACCCACCTTTCTCTAAACGCTCAAATAGTCAAGCTATAGTCTGCTTTAAGCTAAATTGGGGCAGACTCATATTTTGGTTTTGGCGCCATTTCAACCATTTTCTTTACGTTTGCGATGTTGTTCTTTACATCTTCAACTCCGGAGGCGAATGATTGAAATGGAATCACTTCCCAAGTGTTCTGAGCCCAAAACGGCAAACGCTGCATCCAAGCGCTCAATTCCTCACCCGAAGCAGCTTCAACAATCATTACTCCGGCTCTTTGTCCCGCAAACAATCCGCCAACAACCATCTTTTTTTCTTCCCATTCCTTCAGCATTTCGATGCTGGGTAAAATCACGTTTTCGGAAAACATAACAAATTGTGCTGGGTCAACTGGACCACCATATTCAATAGCTCTACCTATGACTAAAAACTTCAAAATTTTCACCGTTAATTATGAAACTTATCTGTTCTTTAAATCTATGTGACTGAAGAGGAACACCTACAATAGCAGGGCGGTAGGTGTTGTGCGGAAGCGATAGTTTGGCGTTTACAAGTTGAAACTGGGGAAGATGAAGATGAATCGGGTGAGAATTCAGCGTTGGATTTATAACAGTTTGTTCTTCGGTTGTGCCAACCAAGGTTTTTCCGAATTTGCTTCATCCCACGGTTGCCCATCCAGCAACATAGCCAAATAATTTTAAGTAATATTTAAAGGGAATTTTACCCTCACGTCATCACAGAAAAGATATCTCATGACATAGCAATTTGCATTGCAAGTCGTTTATCAATAAATTTAATTAACGCTGGCTCTCACATGGTAACTTAAAACCGTTGGACCTTCACGATGAAAGATTTCCTAAAAAAACTCGCTTCTAAACGCGCCATCGTCGTTATTCTTGCAGTGTTGCTTGTCCTGTCGGCTTTCAACACTTACCTGATTTTCGTAGGCACTCAGTCTTCCTTGAGCACCAATGCGGTTAATTATGATTATGTGTTGTCTCGAGATGGCGACAACTATAAGTTAAAAAACATGTTAACAGGGTATGTGGCTGAACAATCGGAAAGTGCGTCTTCAGCGATTAATTCCGCGTTAGCTTCTGCCAAATCTGTTTACTTAAACCCAGGAACCTACGTCTTAACTGGTGATATAGTTATATCCAACAAGGTGAACGCCAAAATCGTAGGCGGCAACGATGCAACAGTAATAGGTAACGGGCATAAAATAATCGTTTACGGCGATAACTATACGACTTCTCAGAACGCTCAGATTTCAGGGTTAACCATAATCAATGCCACCGTAAGGGTGGAGAACTCCTTTGGAACAACGATTCAAAGCATAGTTTTCGAAAACACATCAACTGGCGTCGAGTTTGTTAACTCTAATACCTGGAGTGAATACAACAAAGTGGAAGACTGCCAATTCATAAACGCTATTGAAGGCATAGTTTTCCGAACCCCCGTATTTAATGTCGCAGAAAATACGACATCACAATCTTCCGCAATCAACGCCACAGGCTCGTATGCTAGCACAATAATTGAACGCTGCTCCTTTAATCTGAGGGATTTCTCTGTTGGAATCAAAGTCGAAAAATTAGCTGAGCTATCAGATAGTCAAATTCAAGATGTCAGGTTTTGGATTGGTGAAAACGGAAGAGCTAACCAAACGGGGCTTTATGTAGATGGATCCATGTATCAAACATTATTGTTTGGGGTAGTGTTTGAGTCATTTACTTCTGACCCAGTTTATTTGTTCGGAATAGACATAGGCAACAACTGTGACCCAGCGCCTATCCTTGACAGCGGCGTCAGTTTCCTGGGCAATTGGACAGCAAAAATCCATGATTCCCAAGGCATATGGTTATCCGGAGACGAATCCTTGTTCAAGCAAGAAAACATAAACATTCAAGTGGGCACCAACGACCAGTATGGCGAAAATCGAACTATCCAAGTTCGCCCCTTAACGATTTCCTCCTTCAAACCCAATATTGCGGTGCACGGCAGTTTCCTCAAAAACGAAACCGTAACAGTAAGAGTCCGTATAGAATACATCGACAATGTAATCTCAAACCCCGTCGTCAAGACATTCATCAGCAACGGAGCAGTCTGGTTATCCGATGATGACATGATGCAGCTGTTCCCTTCCCAGAGCATAGTTTGGGCTATTCTGATTGATGCAAAAACAAGCGTAAGCTCCACGGATGCGATCGTGAGCGTAAGCGGCTACGGCACAGCAGGATGACCTTTCGATTCTGTCCTTTAAATAAATGGGAACGGCCATGTTACATCGTTTCCAAACACCCATTTAATTTTAAGCTATATAAGCAGGAAATCTCATTATTTATTAAGGTGTTTTTTTGGTCTTAGCAAGAATGTCTATTTGGCATTTTAAAGAAGGAAAAGGCGAAAAAGGCTTCTCCGAGCTTGATATTGTACTAAACACTTTGGCACATGAAACCGACGGGTTCCGCGGAGCAATTTCTCTACTATCAGACGATGAACCCAACGCTGTCACAATCCTTACTCTATGGATAGACAAAGAAGCATTAGACAGATCTGAAAAAGAAGTGTTTTCTCAAGCCCTCAAAAGAGTCCAAGATTCAATTGATGGCCCACCACAGGTAAAAAATTACAGCGTCTTCTCAACAGAGCTTTTCCAGCGTTCAAAATGGCCATTCCGCTGGGCATAGTAAACCCCTTACTTCACATCATTAATCATACTCAAAACGTTAACAGCTACCAACCAAACAACCGTTACAAGTGGGATCTATGGGTGAGCTAATTACTGCTATTCAATTTTACTTACTATAGTTTAAACCGAAAGCATTCAATCAGATAAAAGGAGAGAAAAATTGTTTTTATTCTGGCGGCTTTTCCCATAACTCAAGCTTCTGTTTCTTTAGTTCTGTGCGTTTCTTTTGCAGGTAACTATACACTGTATGGTGTTGACAGCCCTCAACAATCATCTGGACTGCGTTACGTGCTGCGTCAGCTTCTTCAAAACTGCCGATAATTCCAACGGTGTGACCATAAACAACCACGTCGGCTTCAGTCAACTCTTCGATTAGTTTTCTGGTTTTTCCGTCTGATCCGATGATTCTGGCTTTTACGCGCTTAATGTCGGATTCTGAGCGTCCAAAAATTAGGCGTAGGTCTATCATGTCGAATATGTCGTCTTCGTTGCGGATTAGGCGGAAAGCAGTTTCTGGGGTGAAGCCTCTGCCGATGGCTGTTACCAAATCTTTGGCTCTTAGAAAAACGGATGGGTCAGGAATGTTTTCGGGAAGGGTTATGGTGACGCTTCCTTCTTTGTCGATGTCGAGTTTAACGTTTAGTTTGGTTTCGATTTCCTGCTTTACCTTGCCTTCGGGACCGATTAGTATGCCGACGCGTTCTTTAGGTATCTTTACAAAAGTATCTGGACCGGGCATTATTTACCAACAACCATTTTATACAATTCTTCGTCTGGAATAATCTTAACATCTAACCGATTAAAGAACCTATTCACGTTCGCAATATCACGTTTGATCATAAAGTCCGCTAGAGGATGCTGAATCGAAACAGACTGTGAAACATCAAAAACTACGGGTCTGCCCTTCCACATCATGATGTTGTATTCGCTTAGGTCGCCGTGGACGATTTTGGCTTTTTGGTAGAGCCGTTTGAGATAAGTTACGATTATTTTGTAGACTCGTTCTGGGTTTGCTGGCGGCTGCTCCTTCAAAGACGGCGCACTAACACCCTTCTCCCCAATAAACTCCATAACCACAACGTTACTTTTGACGGCAATTGGTTTTGGTACACGCACCTTTGCTGCATCAGCTTCGCCTAAATTGCGAAACTCCTTCTGAGCCCAAACAGCCATCAATGAGCGGGTATCATGCTTAACATCCTTGAAACGGGGGTCGCCTTCAATGTATTTGTGCATACCCTTCTTGAACTCGGCAGAAGAAGTCAAGTAAATCTTTACAGCCAAATCGGTACCTTCCTTGTTTGTACCCCAATAGACTTTCGCTTCTTTGCCTGAACTCACAGCCCCGTTTAGCTCATACAAAATGCCGCTGTTGAGCATGTCAAAGACTACCATGCGGGTGGTTTGGTCGAAGACTTCCTCAACTGTCGCGCGTTCTTTGGATTTGTCGTGGTTTAGCATTTTATCTCGGCGTTCTATTCTGCGTTCAGTATGTGCGATTCGTTCTTGAGCTTTTCCAGACATAAACTTCAATCATGTTAACGACTTTCGGGTTATTAAAACCAGTCGAACTGATATGCAAATTTAAGCATCCTTGGAAATAATGTCTATACATAAATCGCTTTCAATTTCGATTAATAATCCCTTTCGGGAATTCATAACCCGAATAGGTGATTTTTAAGCTATTGGACTGTTAAGAATTATTAGTAATTGCAAAAAATTGAAAATTAAAGGGTTAAGATGCCCTTGCGTCTTAGTGTATCTGCTTGCGAGTGCGTGTAACGCCAGGTTACGTCGCCGCGGGTTTCGGTTTGGAAATCCCAGGGTGAAACAATGACGATGTCGCCTTCACGTATCCAGACTCGACGCTTCATTTTACCTCGAATTCTGCATAAACGTTCGTGGCCATCTTGGCATTTGACTTGTATGCGGTCGAAACCAAGCAGTTTCGTTACGACGCCTAAAACTTCGCCTTGTCCAGGATAGACTAACTCGCCGATTGCGCCTTCACTTAACACTTTTTTCTTTCCCAAACACTAAACCTCGTTCGACTTGAAAAAAATATGTGTAGCTTGCTTTTAAGCGTGTTCATCCAACAAGGCAGCTTCAACAGTTAAAAAACAATTTTCCACCTTTAAACCGGCCTAATATTAAATGCTTTAAAAAAAAATAACAGCTATCAACACAACGTCAACTTAGTTAGAGGGTACTAGGAATGTAAGTTTAAATCTTGACTTTAAATTATACCTAATGATGGAGCATCCGTAAGTGTCATACGTCTTCAACATACCCTATCGGAGCAATCCTAAGCTTAAAGCTGTAATGGAGAAAGTTAAGGATGACAAAAAACTCAAAACTTATTGGAAATGCGCCAACGTTATGGCTATTGAACGGATGGGTTACACAGACCATGGACCAACCCACGTTAAAATCGTAGCTAACCTTTCACTGAAATTGCTCCGGATTTTGGTGGAGAAAAAACTCATTACCCCAAGTATAGTGGAAAACTATAGCTTGACGAACGATGATGCTGAAGTCGTCGTGGTTTTAGGATCCATTTTTCATGACTTGGGCATGATTGTCCAGCGGAGAGAGCACGAAAAATATAGTGCATTTTTAGCCTTGGAGTTCTTTGACAAATTCTTAACCCCAACCTACAGCGAGGAGGAAAAGGCAATTATCACCTCAGAAGTTCTCCATGCTATTGTTACTCACGAGGAACCACCAAGCAACGAACCAACCTGCAAAATTTTGACCAAAGAAGCTGGCATCGTTGGTATCGCTGATGCATTGGATATGGAAGCTGGAAGAGCACGAATTCCTTTTCAATCTGGAAAAGTTGACATCCACGCCGTTTCGGCTTTATCCATCGAAAAAGTGGACATAGAAGTTGCTGAAGGCGGCGGAAAACCCATCAACATAAAAATCAAAATGTCCAATTCCGCAGGCGTCTTCCAAATCGATGAACTCCTAAAACCCAGAATAGTTAACTCAGGGCTGGAACAGTTCTTCCATGTCATTGCGGAAATTACTGGCGAAAAAGAAGCTCGGATAATAGAAAAATTCGAAATTTAAAATCACTTATTTTAGGGCGAAACTATGATTCACGAATACGACGTTGTAGTTATCGGCGGCGGAATCGCAGGATTATACACTGCTTTGACCGCATCAGAAAACGCCAAAGTCGCCGTCATCAGCAAAGTGCACGTGACACGTTCCCATTCGGTTGCGGCTCAGGGTGGAATTGCTGCGAGCATTGGAAACGAGGAGGAAGACCATTGGGAATGGCATATGTATGACACTGTGAAAGGCAGCGACTTCCTCGCAGACCAGAACGCCGTTGAAGTTTTATCGAAAGAAGCCCCAAACGCAATCTATTCACTTGAACATATGGGTGTTCCATTCAGCCGAAATTCGGAGGGCAAGATTGAGCAGCGTCGATTTGGAGGACACACCAAAAACTTCGGTGAAGCCCCAATCAAACGTGCCTGTTACGTTTCAGACCGTACTGGCAGAGCAATCATGGATACGCTCTACGATCGCTGTCTCCAAAAAGGTGTAGTATTCCATAACGAAGTATTCATTCAACACCTGCTCTTTGCATTAAACAACTGTTGCGGCGCCGCCGGTTACGACATGGCAACCACAACTCCTCAGGTTTTCCATGCCAAAGCAGTTGTTTTAGCTACAGGCGGGTGCGGAAAAATCTACAAAACCACTAGCAACGGTTTCGCATCTACTGGCGACGGCTTTGCACTAGCGCTGGATGCGCTTTTGCCCTTGGAGGATATGGAGTTTGTTCAGTTTCACCCAACAGGCATCTATGGGCTTGGCATTCTTCTAAGTGAAGCTGCAAGGGCGGAAGGCGGCGTTTTGCGCAATGGTTTAGGGGAGCGGTTTATGGAGCGTTATGCGCCAACTTTCAAGGATTTGGCGCCTCGAGACATCGTTTCACGGGCAATCCTCAAGGAGATTAGCGCGGGCAAAGGGGTAGACGGCAAAGACTACGTTTACTTGGATTTACGCGACATTGGCAAAGAACGCCTGAACCAGAAACTGCCAGAAATCACTTCATTCGTAAAAACTTACTTGGGGATTGACCCTGCTGAAACGCCGATTCCCATTTCACCTACCTGCCACTATATAATGGGTGGAATTCCAACTGACATTAATGGGCATGTTTTAGCAGATAGGACAGGAACTATTTTGCCTGGGTTGTATGCTGCGGGAGAATGTGCATGCGTTAGCGTTCATGGAGCAAACCGTCTTGGCTGCAACTCCTTAATCGATCTTGTTGTATTTGGTCGAAGAGCAGGTTTGAGCATTCTAAGAGAGATTAAAGCCAGAATCGTTCAGCCGCTACCCCTGCAAGCCGAAAGCATTGTTGTAGACAAAATTAACAGTTTACTCGAATCTAAATGTACTGAAAGCATCCCAGCCATACGTGAAAACATGCAGCAGTTGATGACCCAGCAATGCAGCGTGTTCAGAAACGGCCCAGCCCTTGGGCAAGCTTTAGCCCATATTCGCCAGCTAAAAAAACGCTGCTTAAACTTGGAGTTAACTAACAAATCCAGAGTTTTCAATTATGAGTTGCAGGAAGCCTTAGAATTAAACAACATGCTCAGGGTTGCTGAAATTATTGTTTATTCAGCCCTTATGCGTACAGAAAGCCGGGGAGCACATTTCCGCAGCGATTATCCCGATAGGAATGATGAGAAATGGCTCAAGCACACTTTCGTTAACGAGACGCCTACTGGCTTAAAAGAAAGCTACAAGCCTCTTGGGGCTGGCAGGTTTGAACTGCAGAACCGGAGGTACTAACATGAAGGTAACCTTGAAAGTCTACCGTTTCAATTCGCAAACTGACATGCAACCTCACTACGACTCCTTCACGGTTGAAGCTGAGCCTAACGACCGCATCCTCGACTGTCTAAACAAGGTAAGGTGGCAACAAGACAGCACTTTAACATTTCGAATGTCATGCGCTCATGGGATTTGTGGTTCCGACGGCTTAACCATCAACAACCAATCCGCGCTGGCATGCCAAAAACTCGTCAAAGACTACGATTACACCAAAGAAATCCTGATTGAACCGCTAAAATATTTTGGCGTGGTTAAGGATTTGATTGTTGATCTAGCGCCGTTTTTTGAGAGAATCAAATCAATTATTCCAAAAACTCCTCAAAGCACAATCGCAGATCTGGAAAAGGAAAGAATTCAAACTCCGGAAGAACGCAACCGATTCGACGATGCCCTAAAATGCATCTTATGCGGTTGCTGCTATGGCGCTTGCCCCGTCATGACGGAGCAGGACCAAGAATTTGTAGGTCCAGCGGCGATTCTGCGGGAGCAACGCTACATCTTCGACTCCAGGTTCGATGATGTAGCCGAACGCTTGCAGATCCTCAAAAAACCCCATGGTGTGTGGGGCTGCAAAAGCTACTACATGTGCACGGTTGTTTGCCCAAAGCACATTAAAGTCACTGAAGCCATACTTAGGACCAAAAAGAAAATAATCCAAGAGCAACAACCTAAAGTGGAGCAGCAAGCAGGAGAGAGTTAGATGGAAACCAGAAAAGAAATCGATCCGTTGGGCGAACGGGCAATCCCAAAAAACGCTTACTTTGGTATCCAAACGTTGAGGGCAACCGAGAATTTCCCCGTTAGCGGACTTAAAGAACCCGCGGAATTCATCAAATCGTATGTTCTCATAAAAAAAGCCGCTGTTACCGCAAACCTGCAGGTTGGATGGCTTGACGAGAACCTCGCAAAAGCAATAATTGCCGCATGCGACGATGTTCTCGCTGGCAAGATTATTGAACAATTCGTAGTCGATGTTTTCCAAGCAGGTGCAGGAACATCCTTCAACATGAACGTTAATGAGGTTTTAGCGAACAGGGCGCTGGAAATTCTGGGTAAACAGAAAGGTGAATACAAAATTGTTGGGCCCAATGACCACGTGAACATGGCGCAATCCACCAACGATACGTTCCCAACTGCTCTGCACGTCTCTGTTCTCATGGCGCTTCAACCTCTCCTTAAAGCACTCGACGAACTTACCGAGGCTTTTGAGGAGTTGGGCAAGAAGAACGCTCATGTTTTGAAATCTGGCAGGACACACTTACAGGACGCGGTTCCAGTCACTGTGGGGCAAGAGTTCAGTGCTTACGGGTCTGCGATCGCCAATGCTTGTAATGAACTTCGTCGTAGGCAAGAGAATCTCTATGCAGTTGCTTTAGGCGGAACAGCCACTGGAACAGGCGCTAACACGCATCCTAACTACAAAAAAATCGCTGTTGCCGAGCTGGCAAAACTTACCGGTTTCCCTCTTAAGCCGACAAAAAACAATTTTGAAGCTCTTCAAAGCCACCGTGCAGCGCAAACTGTTTCCAGTGGGCTTAAAGAGTTGGCCTTAGAGCTCATACGCATCGCTAACGACTTGAGGTTGCTTGCATCTGGACCAACTACTGGAATCAGCGAAATCACTTTGCCGCCTGTGCAACCTGGTTCATCAATTATGCCTGGAAAAGTTAACCCCGTGATGGCTGAATGCCTCAACATGGTAGCCTTCCAAGTGGTCGGCAACGACTTAGCAACATCTCTTGCGGTGCAGGCAGGGCAAATGGAACTTAACGTCATGACGCCCACAATCGCATACAACATGCTCTTCTCCATTCAAATCCTCGCAAACTACATCCCAGTCTTCACAGCCAAATGCGTCAAAGGCATAACCGTTGATGAGAAACGCTGCGAACAATACCTCGAAAAAAACCCATCGTTAGCCACACTTTTAGCCCCCAAAATCGGATATTTGGAAGCAGCAAAAATCGCCAAACAAGCCCAAGCCGAAAACCGCACGGTAAAAGCGATAGTTCTTGATAAAGGGCTACTGAGACCTGAGGAAATAGAGAAGATTTTCAGCCGCAAAAACTTGCTAAACGAGCGATAATACTTGTCGGGTTTAGGACACTAAATTTTACTCTACGTAACAGAAGTAAATTTTTCGTAACTAAATGCGGTTAAATTTTCCTTAAACCCTCAAAATTTTCTCCTAGAGCTTAGCATCTACTTAATCGCCAAAGAAGAGAATTGCATTGATTTTTGCTAAAAACTCAACAACTCATTTATTTGCTTCCTTAGTGACCTTCGACTCTCATCAACTGGAAGAATTCTTTTTTCGTTCAGCTCAACAATGAATTCTTCAAACGAATTTCTTCCTGTTCTCAGAGATAGTTCCTGCAAAAACTGTGCTAGTTTGCGTCGTTCTTCGTATGTTCCTTCAGCAATAATAGCTTGATTCAATAAAATATCATTGAGCGTCAAGTAAGCTAAAATCGCTGGATTGATTAAATTATGTTCCATTTGATCGCTCTTTGAACAGCATATCCCAGCCGCGGGTGTTGAAGCATTTGCAAACAAAGTTTTAATCATTGATTTGGTTTCGAGAATGGTGCTCTGAGGTTGTTGAAGCCTAATAAACTGAGAGAGGTTTCGAAAATCCAAGTTATCCGTTGCAGGTTTAACTCCGAAGGCTTTCGCCAATCTGCATCGGTTTAAGCAGTTTTCAGTCTCAGCCCAGTTAACATAACCATTTAGGCTTTTGAGCAAATCAAATAAAGGTTCGGCAAGGTCGGCAAATGAATTGAATAGATAATTGTCTCCAGAACCATGAGTTGCCATTCCATTAATTGTTGTGAGCTCCTCGGTTGTTGCTTGGTTAGACAATTCTAATGTTTCTTGATGTCCAGCGTTTTCTAGCAAGCACATTGACATCTTGCTTTGTTTTTTCCTTCTATTGTAGAAATATGCTGAAACGCATACGATTACGCCAGCAGGTCCTGCAATGATAGCGAAAAATAAAGTCTCATTTGATAGAGGGTTACTTGTGGAAAAATTGAGCGTTTCGTTCCAAAGATAAGTCTTTGAATAGTGCGCTTGAGAGTTAAGTTGAGAATCGTCGTATACTATGTCCAAGTTTAGACCATATTGACCGATAAGTTTGTTCATATTGTCCCAGATTTGGGCTGATCTGTTGTCAGCGGGCCAGAACCCCCAAATGTTATCATGCAAGTTTCTCATTCCCCACCCATAGTTTGTGGGAAGGATTAAAGCAACTTGGCCCTTATCTTTGCCCTGAGAATTTGCTTCAGAGGAATGTATGTTATCCCAGAACTGCCTCATGGCCTGGAACTGCTCGTCGGTTAAGCCGTCAGTTCCATTGACTTGGTAATCAAATACTATTATGTATTTAGCGCCGGCATGATAGGCCATGGTCATATCATTTATCATGGTTGTTCGATTTTCTGGAATAGGAGGATTGTAATTTTCAAAGGTAATAATGGCGCCCCAATCTTTGTTTTGAGCTGCCGCAGCGCCTCTGCATAGCGCTATTTGCTCTATTTTTCTATCTGTCTCATGCAATTCACCGATTTCTGTAAAAACCGTGCTGTATCCTGCTTTGTAGTCAAACCAGAATAGAGCATAATCGGAAACAAAAACAGGGACAGCGTAATTTAGATTATACCGGTAACTTGTATTAGTGAGCACTTGCATGCTTCCACTACGAGCAATACTTGACACATAAATTCTGGCGACATCATCGTAACTTGAAATATTGCTGTAAATTGTTATGGGGGTACCTGCAAAAGTGGTGTTGTTTTTGTTCCAGTAACCACAGTCGATTTGTTTTCCGCCCGGTTCATCATACAAATATGCACCTAAGAACTTGTCACCATACCGTTCTCTTGCCTCATTAAGCCATGGACGATGCCAAGGAGACATGCCATAATCCTCCCAGGTTGTTGAATTGTAACGGGCGCCAATATTGGAAGTATAGTTCTGAAAAATAAAATTGAAGTAAACTATGAAGTACATGTTGGCGGCTGTAGCATAATCGCAGATTTGAGTTAGGGCAGAAGCATTCGGTCCACCGTCTATAGTCCATGAAGCCACGACCAGAAGGTTCGCATACGTCTTCACTTTTTCGATGAGCTGTTCTGCCTCTTGTACCGTGGTTCCGCCAAAAGTTATGCCAACATAAACCTTTTCCCCGCTTGTTTGAGCCTTGTTTTCAGTCGAAAAGAGAGATGCTGAAATTATCAAAACAATAAATGCAACGAGGGTAATTCGCCACATTTTCTGCATGACAATCAATATAGGCAAGCTTAAGAGGCTTAATAAAATCATTGGTAAACTCAACTTAATAGTGGAAATTTATGTTTGACCAATAACCAACAACTGTATTTGAGCCGTCTTCTTGTATGCAAACCTTGGAATAAAAATGCTATTTCTGTATCTAAATATGATATTAAAATTATTAAGCTTCTACAAAAAACTTATAGATGCCAATTTAATACCTCTACAAAGATGAAGACCTCTTCAAAGCGGTTTGCCATTGCGTTATGCGCCGTTGTGTTAGTCGCTGGTTTTGCCGTTTTCTTCTTTGAAACCCAGCGTGCAAGCGCAAATACTGTTCGCGTCGCGTTAGTTGGTGATAGCATTACTAGTGACACTGAGTATCCTAGTGACTTAGGAGTGCTGCTTGGCGCCAATTATACCGTTGAAAACTTTGGAGTCGGCCGCACCACCGTTTCGCTTGATTTCAATAAGCCGTATATGAACCAGTCTGCATTCCAAAAAGCTCAGAACTTTAATCCTGATATTGTAGTAGTCATGCTTGGAACTAATGATGCCTACCTGAGCGACCAACAACGCAGCAACTTCGTAAATGATTACAGATCACTGATAGCATCCTTCCAATCGCTTCCATCCAACCCCAAAATCTATATTGCTGTTCCGCCGCCAGTTTTTAATAATACCATGGGGCTTCCTGCCACAGTCTTGGATAGGGAAGTAATACCACTAGTCAACCAAACTGCAAATGATCTCAGATTGCCAACAATCGACATACACACACCTCTGCTGGACAATCCTGAAGATTTCCAAGATGGCGTTCATCCAAACCCAGAGGGCTCACAAGTAATTGCGTCTGAAGTTTATGACGCTATTACCTAGCGCTTGTTTGCTTTAGCTTCTATTTCTGCTATTTGATTCGCTGAGTCTTAAAGCCGTCGTTTTTATCAAAGAATATAAGCGCAAAAGTTAACTAAATAAGGAGGGCGGGGGTGTGGCATGGAAAATCTCAACGAACTGGGTAACCGGTCCTTCAATATTGACTTGATTCGATCGGTAGCCATGGTTGGGGTTATAGTTCTGCATGCTGCAGGTCAATGGTTAATAACGAGTCAAGAAATGAACCAATTGACTCTGCTTGGAACCATCCGTTGGGTTGTTATTGATTTTTACCAAACTTTAGGTGTGCTTGCAGTTCCTTTATTTTTCATGTTGACCGGTGCACTCTTACTTCAACCCGAGAAAAGGAATGAACGTCTCACCGTTTTTTTTAAGAAGCGATGGGCTCGTATAGGTTTGCCTTTTTTCTTTTGGGCAGCCGTTTATTTCATTTGGGACTTCTTCGTCAAAAATTTACCTTTTTCTCTAAGCGTCATTACTCAAGGCCTACTAAATGGCGCTTATACCCAATTTTGGTACATTTATGTACTGGTTGGGCTTTACTTTTTAACTCCCCTTTTACGGGCCTTTTTGAATAGTGCAGATAGGACGCTTGTAAAATACTTTATAATCCTGTGGATTTTAGGTGTAGCCATTTTGCCTTTTTTTGGTTTATTTACCCAATTTGTGTTGAACAGTAATGTTTTCGTGATTAGTGGATTTGTAGGATACTTTGTTTTAGGAACGTATCTTACAACAGTGAAAATGCGTCGCTGGGCACTTGCGGTTCTTATCGCTCTTGGAGTAACTCTGACTGCATTTGGGACTTATGCACTAGCAGTTACTGGAGAGGCGACCATGTACTTCTTTCAACAGTACATTGGTCCAACTGTTATTTTAGGATCAGTTGCAGTTTTCCTGTTGTTATTAACGATTAACCCGCGTTCGATTCATCAAAAAGTCAAGCCCTCTAAAGGTTATAAGTTAATTAAAGTCATTAGTGAAAATAGCTTGGCCATATTTTTCATTCATGTAATGGTACTCGAATCCATTCAAAATGGCTATTTTGGTTTCGCGATTAATCGTAACACAATCAACCCAATTATTGAGGTCCCGTTAATGACGATTATCGTGCTATTTACTTCTCTTGCAATAATATTTTTACTCAAAAAAATACCATATATGAGTAGACTAATTGGCAGCATTTGATATGAACAAAAAGAGAGCAAAAATCTTAGCAATATGCCTAAGTGTCCTAATTCTATTATCGGGAACATTGGCACTCTATATTTTAACTTTAAAAAACCAACAGTCGTCAGCTAATGAAATTCGCATTGCCTGCATTGGCGATAGCCTCACCCAGTCATCGGGCTACCCCTATTATCTCTGGCAACTGCTGGGTAGCAATGCGCCCTATGTGATGGGTAACTCTAGCATAAATCCCAAAAGCAACAATTCCTCCTTGACAAACGGCACACACTTTGGTGTCGGCAACTTTGGTGTCGGCTCAACAACAGTTCTTCTCAATACCGAGACACCGTACATGAACACGAGCGTATTCCAAGATGCTCTGCGATTCAACCCTGACATAGTAATAATCATGCTGGGCACAAATGACGCTCAACCAAACCTTGAAAAACTCAATACAAGTTTTGTAGGGGATTATTTGAATTTGATTACATCATTTCGAGCGCTTTCAAGTCACCCAAAAATATGGGTTGCGCTCCCGCCCCCGATTTTCAGCGCCCAATCAGGAAAGCTAGACCCTGAATACTTCAAGAATACTATAATTTCAGACATCAAACAAGTGGCTAATTTGACTAATTTGAAAATAATAGATGTCTACTCAGCAGTGGCTAATTATGCTAATTATTTTCCTGATGGAGAGCACCCAAACAACGAAGGTGCAGAATTGATCGCAACCGAAATATACCGAGCGATAACCCATTAGAAAAACCATCTATCGATAATTTGTTAAAGCTTAATAGAAACAGAAACAATTTTCTTAGATGACAGAAAGTGATAATCCTTTTAGAGAGAATATATTTAGGTTTTTGCTGTTTTTGAGGTGAGAAAATCAATCTTCAAAGGAAATGGGTTGCTGGTGGACTAGCCGCCGTGATATTATTGGCTAGCTTTACAGCTTTTTTTGTGGCGACTGAACTTGGAAGCGATGCGCAACCTGCAATTAGGCGTGTGGCTTGTATTGGCGACAGCATTACTAGCGACACAGAATACCCAAGTGATTTGGGAATGCTGCTTGGCACCAATTATACGGTTAAAAATTTTGGTGTCGGCCGTACCACGGTGTCTCTTCAGTTTGATAAGCCTTATTTGAATCAGCCCGAAGTACAATATGCCGAAAAGTTTGAACCTAATATTATAGTTATTATGCTTGGAACTAATGATGCTTATCTTACCCCTCAGGAACGCAGTAATTTTGTAAAAGACTATAAAACGTTAATCGGCTTATTCCAAGCGCTTTCTTCTAAACCGAAAATCTTTATTGTTATTCCGCCCCCGGTTTTTAATAATACTCTAGGCCTCAATGGGGCAACCCTCGATAACAAAGTAATACCGCTGATCAAACAGACCGCAAACGATCTTGGTTTAAAATTGATCGATGTACATACGCCATTACTGGGTCACCCTGAAGATTTCCAAGATGGTATACATCCGAATAGTCAAGGATCAGAGATTGTAGCAAAACAAATCTTCTATGCGATAACATGATTTTAACATCGTAAAGTGATTCAATCTATATAGTAATTAAGTAGTCTGCCAAGTCCCCTTTTCAGTGAAATTATATCGTTAGATGTATGTTCGAAAAAATATGAAATTTTTATCAGTTGCTATCGCGTGTTGGGTTTGCAGCAAAAATGAATGCCAGAAAGCTTGAGAAGAAACAACCAATAGGTAAAAGAAATAGGGTTGTCAAAAGCCTGCTTTCATCCAAAAAAACTTCTTCAAGACCTAAAGTCAGTAATCCCACGAGTGCAAGCAAAACTCCAATTTTAATATAGGTTGATAATTTGCTTATGGCTATCATATTTAAAGGGTAAGTTGTTTGGTTCCTAAATATATTTTGGACGTATACCCTTCATATTGCCTAAAGTACCTATAACAAGAAATAAAGGTCAAATAATACCAGAAACTCAAAGCTTAAATGTTCATTGCTAAATAGACAATGTTGATGGCAATTAGAGTAACAATCGCTGTAATTTTGGTTCTGCTGTGCGGATTGTCGACTATAGGGGCGGTTTCAGGCTTAGAAAGAAGCTTTACAGTTGGTCCATTTGAAGGTCACATAATGTGGTGGACCCTAGAAGGAAATGAGAATGTCACAGGAACCGTCTTCATAAGTCATAATATTGAATTCTGCATAACGGACCCAGATGGATACATAATAGAGAATTTTGGAACAATTGATAAGTCAGCTCCATTCCAATTTGAAGCCTCAAAACCGGGCAACTTTACACTTCATTTCCGAAGCTCATATTTTGGGGGGATAAATGTCAAAGTGGCATATGATATTCAACAACCAATCAATGACCCCCCAGATGCTGTTTTGGATAGTGCGAACGCTGCATTCTTGTTTCCCATTATATTACTTAGCTGTGTTGTAGTTGTTGTTTGTCTTTTGTTATTCTTCTTGAAGGTCATTAGAAAACGTGGACATAAGTAGATAGCGCTTGCCTCGTTCAACCGCTAACTTTCCACAATCTGTATCTCCCAAGGTATTGGCGGATTTAGGCAATGTTGAAATCGCGAGGTCTCTCAGAGCCAACCTATTCCGCTCAATATAGAGGACGACAAAAATTAGGTGAGCTCTTAGACGTTAACTAAACATTCAAGTCAAGCCTGAGTGTTGTCATCATTACCGTCGTTCGCACTCAAGATCCCTATCATCCTTACGTCTTCGGGGCCAGACTCGTCATCGCCCACCCAACCCAAACACACCCATCCCATCATTAAAACTTTGGGTAAAATTTAATGATCAAATGCAAAGTTAACACTAAAAAAAATATTTCAACATAGAATACGATAATCAAGAAATTAAAGATTACAAAAAAAAGAAAAAGGGTTGTTGTTTTGCTTTAGTGGTTTGCTTATTTCTTTCTGAGCATCAATAGAGCCAAAACAATGGCTACTACGATGATGAGAACGAATAGGCCTGCAATTGCTGGAACAAAGAATTGGTCTGCAACTGATTGTGCTGGGGTTGCTGTTGGTGCTGGGGTTGCTGCTGCTGCGCCGATGGCTAAAGCTGTTCCTGCTGATGATGGTCCGTAGGCTTGTGATCCTGCGAAGGTTGCGGTAATCTGGTAGGCGCCTGGAATGTTTGATGTGTACAGGTAGCTGAAGACGCCGTTTTGGTCGCTTGTGACGTCTGCGATGTGGACACTGTTGCCGTTGGGGTCAATTCCGTCTATGGAGACTGGAACACCTTTGACGTTGGTTGGTTTGGCAACGCTGTGTTGGATCATGTATTCCATCCATATGCCTTGGTCTGCGTCTGAGACTGCTGGTGTGCCTTTGAGAGCTGCACTGGGTGTCTGGTCAGTTACTGTGCCGGTAATCAACGCGTTGGTGCCTTGAGATGAAGCTGTAACTGTGGTTGCGCTTGGTCCTGGACCCATGACGTAGATTTGTTGGTCATTCATGTTGAACCAGGTGTAGTAGCCGTCTGCGACAGCTTGTTCTTGCCATGAGCTCAAGCCGTAGATGTCCCATATGAGTGCGCCTGTAGTTGCGTTAACGCATCGTGTCTTTGCACCGTGGTATGCTGGAGCGTTAAGTGAGTGTTCTTCTTCAACGAGGTAGACTTTGCCGCCTGCGATTGCAGCTACTTGTGTTGGGTAGTCACCATATGCTGTTTCTGGTGTGAATGTGCTGTTCATTGGGTCGTTGGGGTTATTGCCGAAGGTGAAGTCAACGTTGCCTGTCTTTAGGTCATAAGCTCTTAGTACTCCGCCGTAGCCTGCGACGTACATGTGTCCGTATCCCATACCGATTGGGCTGGTTAGACCAGTAGTTCCTGTGTAGAAGTTCCATGCTGGTGTTTCCATTGGTGTTGGGCCCCAGATTACTTTGCCTGTGAGCATGTCGATTCCAGTCCATTGCATGGTTTCTTTGTAGTAGTATGCTACAACGTTAGTGTCTGAGTCTGCTACTCCGATTGTTACGGTGATGTTACCTGCTGGCGCTGAATATTTTGTGTCCCACATTACTTGACCGATTGGGCCTCTAGTTGCGTTTAGGTTGATTGCCCAAAATTCGAATGGGTCAGGGGTGCCTTGTACGTTAACGCCTGTGCCTGGTGTCTGTAGTAAGCCTGAGCTTTGTCCAAAGATGAGGTCGCCTGGGAAAACTCTCATGATTTGTGGGTTAGCTGCTCCAAATGGGCTGCTCGTGTTCGTTAGGCTTTGTGAGAGTGTTACGTTGAAGCTGTATGCTGTGCTCATGTTATAGTTGCGTGTTCCTGGTGTCCATCCTGTGATGCCGCCTGCAATGTCGTTGCCTGGGAGCATAGTGTTGTTCCAACATGTTAAGTATGTAATGTTTTGGTTGCTAGTTCCGCCGAGATTGTAAATTAGCCATTCGCCTTGTGCTCCGTATGCGCGTGTGCCGCTTGGTACGTTTGTTTCGTTGAATAGAAGGTTGCCTGTTTGAGGATCAATTGCCATCCAACCCGATTGGCTGAATGCTCCGCCGTTAGTTGAGGCGATTGCTCCCATGTCCGTTCCTGGAGGAATTGGGAACCTTGTGGCGTTAACTGCGGCTGCGGATACGTTAGTGATTGAAGTGCCAACGATGGTTCCAGTTGCCCACAAGTAACTGCCTGTGGTTCCGTGTTGGTTAGGAGATTCGAAGTCATACATTTGACCGACAGTTATGCTTTGGATGTTGGGGTTTCTCCAGAGTATCTCTCCAGTGCGCAGGTCCATTGCGGCAATGCCGTTGCCCGTGGGTGCATTATTCTGTGGTTCGCTGAAGAATAGTGTGCCGTACATTATGATTGGGTTGGGGAATTTGAGTTGATATTGTGATCCTGAATAGAAACTCATGGCTGTGTTTACTGCGTTATCTCCGCCGACGATGCCTCCCCATGTGAGTGGGTAGGTGACTGAGACGTGTGCTGTGTTTGGTGCGCTTATATAGTTGCCGTTGGGGTTGTACTTTAAGTAAGTAGCGCCGTATTCACCCTGACCTAGCCAGGATGAGCCGATTGCGTACCAGTATTGGTTATTTTCGTTGATAGGCCGTGTCCAGTAACTTACTGGTAAGGGTGCTTCTTGGAAGTATGCTGTTGGCGTGTTGGTTACTTCGAAGGTTGTGGTTGCGGTGCTTCCTAGATAAGTGTCGTTAACGAGCGCGCTGGGGGTTCCAGAGGGGATTACGTTTGTACCGCCGGCAAGTGTTGCATTTTGCGTTGGGAATGTGAATAGAACGGAGTATGTGCCAACTTCTGCTGGGGTATATGTCATATAAGCGCCCCCTACTGGGTCAGATTGGAATGGCCCGTAGTGTGTTGTGGTGTTTGATGGGTCGGTGATGTCTAGTGTCATATCTAGCCATCTGTCGCCGGTTGTTCCTGCTGCAGTTGGCGGAATGTTGTTAATCCAGAAGACAATTACCATTGGTTCTGCTGAACCGATGCCCCATTGTTGCGGTGATGCGACTACGTATGCATATGTTTGTACTGTCCATGGCGGTGTGTGTGCGTCTGCTGTTATATTTGCTGAAGCTATTATAGAGAGTATAAAGAATGTAGCGATTATTACAGCTGCAAATTTATTTTTGGTTTTATACATTTTTTTTCTTCCTTAATTTTTTATTTGTTTTGTTTTTTGGGTGATGAACTTAGTCTTAACATAGACTTTGCTAGTAAGATAGCTCTCGCCCAACAAACTTTTAACAACTAACAGTTGAACTTTTAGTTGCTAACTTTGGTTGAACTTTTAGTCGTTAACGTTTATATTCAATACCCATCAACTAATAAATATTACTTTTTTTCTCAACAAACTATGGAGAAAAGTGAAAAAGAAGAGAACAATTGTCTAAGTTAAAGTTTAACACTTATTTCAACACCATCTCCGCCAACTTGAATGTATCTACTTTGGTACAACCCAGAATTACGAACATAATCCAAATAATCACCCATCTGATCAGCAAATACTCCGGCATTATCTGCAAAAACAACCGCACTTTTACACAATTTATCTTCCGCCAACTTGAGATACTGAAGATACTCGCTTTTCTCAGCATCAATGAAAGCAAAGTCGAACTGTCCCTTTAAAGTGGGAATCACCTGCAAAGCGTCGCCAGTTATAATCTTGACTTTAGCAGGGATGTTTGCTCGAACGATGTTTTTACCTGCTAACTCAGCTTCATCCCGATGAATTTCGACGGTAATAATCTCGGCCCCGGAGTCAAGTTCTTTGCCCATCAGAATTGCGGAGTAACCAATGAGTGTTCCAACTTCCAGAACACGATGTGGTTTTGCATTGCGAATCTCTTCGACTAAATATTTGCCCTTGCTTGGACCTATTATCGGTAGGAAATTCTTCTCCGATGCCTTCTCAATCAGCCGCAAAACCTCATCTGCGCTATTAACAGTTGCTCGAGCAGTCATAGGGGCACCTTGATCTTATCAATAAAATGCGCCTGCAACTTAGCGATTTTGGGGGCGATTACGGCTTGGCAATAGGGTTCCTTTGGGTGTTTTTTGTAGTAATCTTTATGGTAGGTTTCAGCGTTATAGAAAACCTTCAGCGGCTCCACTGCTGTAACGATTGGTCGGTTCCAGATTTCTTCTTGGTTTAGCTCAGCGATTAGTTTTTCAGCAATTTCTTTTTGCGTTGGGTTATGGTAAAAGATGGCTGAACGATACTGCGTGCCTACATCGGCGCCTTGGCGGTTCAGCGAAGTGGGGTCATGCATTGTAAAGAAAATCTCCAAGATTTCGCGGTAACTGATAACTTTCGGGTCAAAGAAAATCTGCGCAGCCTCAGCATGTCCCGTGGTGCCGGTAGAAACTTGTTCATAAGTGGGGTTGGGTACGATCCCTCCTGTGTAGCCGGGTTCAATGCGTTCTATACCTTTAATGATGCTGAATGCAGCTTCAGTACACCAGAAGCAGCCTCCGGCAAGGGTTGCTACTTCCAAGGTTTTGCTTTCGCTGGGTGGTTGGCTCATAGAGAATCATCCTTTAATCTATTGCTGGGCTGCTTGGACTTAATTGTTTGTGACTGTCAAGATGCTGTCACTAAGAGAAGGCGCCGTCTGCGTTAGGGGTGTTTTGAGGAATAAATTGCGTGATATCCCAGTATTCAACAATCTTGTCGCCCCTGAAGCGGAAAAGATGTACCTGCCTCAAACCTCCATCAATAGGTTTGGAACTTGAAACTTGGGTATGCACTGCAACGAAGTCTCCGTCAGCTATGACCTGCCTGATTGTAAGTTTAAACTCAGCTTTTGACCCCTTCATTATTCCTTCTGCAGCCCTGTTTTTGCACTGCAATCATGGCATCGATTAATTCGTTGATGCCACCTGCTGTATAAGGATTGTGAGTTTTACAGTCCGAATCAAAGAACAACAAACCATCCTTTGGCTTTCCTTCGGCAATTAAATTAAAAAATTCCACAACAATATCTTTACGAACCTTATTAGGGTCATTTTGCGGTACATCAAAAACAGATTTACCAATCATAAGTAATACCTGAAAAGTCTGGGTTAAAGTAAATATTTAAACGTATTGACACACCCCTTAAACCAAATCCATTTTACATTCTGGAGCGAAATCAGCTATCAAAGATCCCCCGTGAGAAAGAATGGAAAAAACCCAATCCGAAAATTCATTGAAACAGATTAAAATCACGCCACTTGCAGCGGAAAGCTTGGGTGTCCGTTCAATGTGCACGCTAGTAGAAACGCCCGATATTTCAGTTCTTTTGGATGCTGGAATCTCTTTGGCTCCTTACCGCTTTAGTTTGCCGCCGCACCCCCTCGAATTCCAAACTATCCGCCTCCTAAGAGAAAACATCGCCCAAGCCGCCGACAAAGCCCAAGTAACAACGATCAGCCATTACCACTTCGACCACCATACTCCCTCGTTCGAAGATTGGGTTGTCAACTGGACCGAAGATGGTGAAACTGCACGGCAAATCTACCAAAACAAACTTGTCCTCGCAAAGAACCCGAAGGAAAACATCAATGCCAGCCAGCGCCAACGTGCCTGGATGTTCCAGAAAACAGCAGGCAAACAAGCTAAAACAGTAGAAGCAGCCGACGGCAAAGCATTCACTTATGGAAAGACGACCATGCGGTTTTCTGAAGCGGTTGCGCATGGATCGGAAGATTCAATGTTGGGTTGGGTTATAATGGTGGTGGTTGAGTTTGGCGAGGAGAGGTTTATGTTTGCGCCGGACATCCAAGGACCAATGTCCAAGCATACTTTGGAGTTGATTTTAGCCGCTGAACCCACAGCGGTTATGCTGGGTGGTCCTCCATTGTATCTTGGCGGTTTTCGTGTTGAGGTGTCGCAACTCGAGGCGGGATTGAAAAATCTGGAACGCATCGTTGAGGCAGTGCCGTTGGTCATTTTGGAGCATCATGTGTTGAGGGATGAATCTTGGAGACCCAAGATGGAAATGGTTTTCCAGAAGGCTAACCAAACAGGACACATAATACAAACCGCCGCTGAATACGCAGGTAAGGAAAACCTGTTCTTAGAATCCAAACGCAAACAACTCTACCAAGACCATCCCACATCAGAAGAATTCAAACAATGGACCAAAACACTAAATAACAAAAAAATCGCCAAACCCCCAATATAGAGGATAAGATTGATTGACCTGAGCTTAGCCGCTTTCTCCGCAGCTTTTCTGCTAGTTGTTCTGGCGGAGATGGGGGATAAAACTCAGTTTGTAGCCATGACCTTCGCCGCCAAATATAATCCTTACAAAGTGCTCTTCGCAATTTTCTTAGGAACCCTTGCCAACTTTGCAATCGTCATAGTTATCGGTCAACTCTTAACTGAAGTTGTGCCCTTAGACGCAATTTCTTTGGTGGCTTCTATCGCTTTCATCGCTTTCGGAATATGGACTGTGCGGGAAGAAAAAGCTGAAGAGGGAACCGTTAAGGTTTCACGTTTCGGCGTAATAGCAACCGTGGGTATTGCTTTTTTTGTTGCGGAACTCGGAGATAAGACGCAGCTTGCAACATTGAGTTTAGCGGTTCAATATAATAGTCCAGTCAGCGTTTTGGTTGGCGCAACCTTGGCAATGCTTGTTGCAGATGGGATAGGCATCGTGATAGGCGTGGTTTTTTGCAGGAGAATACCCCAGCGCAAACTCAAATGGTTGTCGGCAATTATCTTTGTGTTATTCGGGTTAATCGGCGTCTATGAGGTTTTATTGGGGAAGATTGATTTGGTTTACATAGCGTTGGTTTTGGGCCTGTTGGGTGCGGCTTCAGCATCTTTGATATATTTCATTACAAAGAGACAAAAACCGGTCGAAAACCCCAAAATATGCAAGGCATAGTTTTAAAATCATCTTTATCTTCGAAGAATTTGACTGTTAATCTCAACCAATATTGTACTGAGCGACATAAAAACCGCTCCGACTGCTGGGTCAACCACTATTCCTACGCCACTGTGCATGCCATGTTTTTCAGGTTCCATAAGTAGCAGCTCTCTGAAAGTTTAAGAGAAAAATGGAAGCATTGAAATCTCACTATTAATAAATTAAAGCATACCTAAAATATGAATAAGAGCCCCATTTACAACAGAAATTACCCAAATCACAAAAATTGGAGTCATCCATTTTTTCCATCTTGCGCAGCCCAATTTTTTCGGACCCTTACTCACCCACAAAACAACCAAAAAGATTCCTAAAGCTTCGGCAGCCGTCCCCAAAACCACATGAGACCAAACTGTAACAGAACTAAAAATTGACAACCCACCTAACTCACCTATACCATTACTAAAAGCGGGTACCATAACCAGAAAAATTAGAAAAGTGTGCAAGACAAGAGCAACAACCGTTGAATAGCCATGCCACATAAAATTTTTTGTTTCAGTTCGGCCCCTGAAAAAGGGAAGCCCCAAAATCAGCAAGAACAGGATGACAATTTGAAGAATCAAACTTACGTTGCCCACTGGGTCAAGAGCTACAAAAGCAATGTTAACCAATGGAAATTTCCTCAAGTGTCAAGTTAAACGCTTTCATTGTTAAAGCTTAATTAGGGTAAGTAAGAGTCAACTCATAAATATTTTGAAAGAACAATAAAATAATAAAAAATAATTTATGACAAAAGAAAAGTTTACGTTTTTCTCCATACCTAAAACCGCATCTTAGGCGGCAAATGCGTTTAAAATCAACTGACACCTCACGTCGCGGATCACCCCACCTTAAAGGATCTCCGGCATGCAAGGGCTCAGTTAGTTACAAAATAATGTTCAAGTTACCTATTGGATTAAAATTTAATCAAAAAAAAATAACGACGGGGATTAGCGGGGGATGCTCGCTTTGCTCGCTGGAACAGTAGGTAGGTTAGCCTTACGTTAACAGGAATAGGTGAAAATGGAAAAATACAAAACCTTGTCTCTGTTAGCGGCCAACCCGCCTAAATATTACAAAAAAGGAACCGCTCTTTAGTAAGCGGTTTTCTAATTATCTTATGCTTGGCACACAATAACATGTTTGGGTTTCATAACTAATGATGCTTTATCGATTGTGGCTAACTCGTATATGGAAGAGCTCTTGATTGCCTTTTTGGGACAGCTTTCGGCACATTGGAAACAGAAGAGGCATTTGTCTAGTCTGAACTGGGGGCGTTTTTTTCCATAAAAATCAACCATTTCTATGGCTCCTGCTGGGCAATCTCTTGTGCAAAGCCCGCAGCCAATGCATAGCTTGTTATCAAGTTGCATTTGACCTCGATAATTATCTGGCAACGTTAGCTTCACGTACGGGTATTTTGTTGTGGCGGGCTTTTTAATAATTAATGAAACTGCTCTTTTAAATATTGGAGATATTTTCGCCATTTTTTCACTCTCTCATTCTAAGCATATGCAATGAGTTCGAGGTCTAGCGATCTGAACAAAGTTAACTTAATACAAAATATAAGATATTGTGGTTTCACAATGAAGCAACAACTGAAGAATGTTAATACAGAACAAGGGCACGTTTTCTTTTTTCTAACCTTGAGACGCTATTTGATTTTTTTATGAGGGTAAGTTTTCTATTATTTTTCGCTTCTAATAATATTATTTGTTTTTCTTATTTTGAGTGTACACTCGATTACGACTATACCTATTTGATTATTTTTCTATGTGTATGCCTAACCGGTCTATGCTGAATAGAGCCTTTTTTACTTGTCTTTGCGGTACGTTGAAGTAGTTGGTTGGATTAAAATTTAATGTCCTCTCTCTTACTTGGGCTTTATCAGCGGCTTTCAGACGCTTTTCAGTTAGAAAAGATGCCTTTTCCTAAAGATAAGCACGCGAAGCAGCCTAATATTTCTAAGAGAAAGGGTACAGGGACTTCTCAGCAGCTACCCTATAGCTCCGAAGGAGTATTAGTAAAACGTACGGATGTATGTACAGTTCAAGGGGTCTACTGAAGGCATTTTCGATAAAAAAAGCTCTTGAATGGGCTTTCGCTCCCGCTGAAAAGAGGGTAATCAATGGGTAAAATAGGCTTCTGAAGGGTAAGTTCAAAAGGCTTCCTTCGTACGGAGATTTTTAGACCTTGAAACGGCACAAAACCTAAAAAGCTAAAAAAGTAACATAAGGATATGGAATTCTCTAACTGGGACATAATTATTACGCTGATAATAGCTGTTTACGGAGCAATGCTTTCGACATATACGGTTTGGAATGCAAGACAAGAACGTAAAAGGGAAATAAAAGTCAAAATGACTTATGGTTTTATTAAAAGTCCAATAACAGGAGTTAGTCCACTTATGCTCATGTTGACAGCCATGAATACAGGAAGAAAAACTGTTTCGATAACAAATATGGGTTTCATATTACCCAACAAAGATAGAGAGTACCTGATTCTTTTGCAACCACAGTCAAATGTTACTTTTCCGTATGACCTTGCAGAAGGAAAAAGTTGTCAAGTTTGGGATACAGCAAAAGAGCTTGCTGAAGACCTTATACGAGAGGGCTATTCAGGGAGAATAAGTTTGAAAGGATATTATAAAGATGCTATAGGAAATGAATACAGAAGTAAACCAATGAAATTTAGCATAGAAAAGCACGTGGAACAAGAAACAAAGTCTTAAATCTACTTTCATTGAAATAACTCATTTATGGCACATGAAGAAAAAGGGGTCAACCTCGATTTTGAGAATGGCGGCTTTTGGGAATATTACAAGGACTTGGAGCGACAATTTGAAAGCTTCTTAGAGTATGTTCCATACTTAAAGGGAAATGAAGATACCTATTCTTTTAGATTAGCTAACATAATTTTGGCTATTGGAGCACATATTGATTCAGCTTTTAAGGAAATGGCGAGATGCGATGAGTTTGAGGATAAAGAACCTTGCAAAGAAATTTTGAAAAGGACAGAAGATAAAAAAGGAATTATCATAAGTGCTGTTCGTGCTTTTGATGAAATATATGGGCTAACTTCTAAGAAAGTGACTTTCAAATGTCTCCCAGACAGAAAGGAAATTACACCTTTCAAAGGGAATAAACCTGAATGGTGGGATTCCTATAACGATATAAAACATGATATCACTACCAATCTTACAAAAGCAAACCTTAGGAACGTTAGAGACGCTCTTGCTGGAGCGTTTCTATTGAATGTTATTTTTGAGCCAGCAACATATAGGTTATTCAAATACGGACTTGTTAAACAGAAATATCAAACAGACGGATATGAAAAAATACCAACTTTCGTTAGGGGTATGTCAAGGGAACCTAAATACGAAGCTTTTAGTGGTTGCATCAATGAATACTTAATTGAGACACCACTTTTCATTTATGAATATGAATACGAAAAAAGTAGCTAAAGTTAGAGGTTAACGATTCAAAGATTCCACTCTTTGGTTTCTCCTCTCAAGTATTTAGCGAATAACAGAATGACTTTTTTAGTTTTGGAGAAATCGTTTTGCATAGGAGTTAGCCTCTTTCTCTTCTATTCTCAGAGTCATCTCTAAGCTACTTACTTCAACAAGGTGATGGTAAAACTCATGCAGAACAATCCTTTTTCTAAGACCAGTCTTCTTGAAACATGCGATATCCTTCAGATAGGAACCCAAATAATTTTTTCCTACTTTTTTGCCATCCAAAACTTTCTTCATTTTCCTAACTCCATAATATTCCGTTAGAAAATTCACTGCTTTTTGGCATCCTTCAAGTTCATAAGTAATTAGAAATTTTGCTTTAACTCTTTTAGGTTGAAGCTCACGCTTAGTTTAAGTGAAGTCTTCTTTCTGGTTTTCTTCTCGAAGAGGTTCGAGATTTGGACATAAGAATCGCCTACTTTAATTCAGCAATTCTCGGAATCCATGTCGGACGCTCACCCCTAATATACTTGGCAAACAAGCGAGCCTCTTCAAAAATCAATGTATCAAAAAATAGTAAAGACTAATTTGTTTCATTGACCTGACCAAAACCTGGAAATTGACTAGGGAGTGGGCAAAACCCTAAGAGGGGCAGGACATAATGTCAAAAAACATGCGCATTAACATGTTGGAAAACATTAGCTTGTGCTACAAGTGAAATAGATTCGGGTAATAAATCACGAGCACCACAAGCACAAGTACAATCACCAATAAACCCGTAATTATGCCTCTTTTTGCGTTATAGGATAATCTGGGTTTTGGAGGTTCATCTACTTGGAAACCTTGGTTGGCTTTAGCAACAGGTTGAACTGTTGGTGTTGGCACAGATGAGTTTTTTTGGGAAAGTGCTTTTCCGCAGAACTCGCAGAATACCGCCGTATCTTTATTTTGTCTGCCGCAGTAAGGACAAAACATAGGTTTCTCCAATAATCTATTAGCAAGTGAGGGCAAATAAAGGTTACCCAGCCCTAAAAAATTTTGGTTAGTTACAGATATTAAGTGAATTGTTCTTTTCATTGTGGAAGTGTCCAAGTGAGAATTGGCGTTTGCGGCATAGCATGCGAGAAATGTCCCAAAATGCAGAAAGGCACCTGCCCCAACGGCGACGTCGGGTGCGTGGCAAGAGAAAACAAGTTCTGCCAAATCTGCAACTGTGCTCACACCAAAGGCGTTAAACTCTGTTTTGAATGCCAAGAGTTCCCCTGCGAAACCACCAAGCAAGGGCCCATAAGCTACCGTTACTGCCAATATATTTCGGAGAAAATTGATAGTTAGTTTTAAGTTTGCGAATGCAGAACTAGTTTTGAATACTTATGGGTTCCAAAGAAATCCTGATTGAAGCTAAAAGCTTAACCAAAAAATTCGACGACTTCACCGCAGTAGACCACATAGACTTCCAAGTCTACAAGGGCGAATGTGTAGGTTTTCTTGGACCCAATGGCGCAGGAAAAACAACCACCGTCCGCATGATATACTGTTTTCTGCCTCCAACCTCAGGTGAACTCAAAGTTGCCGGGTTAAGCGTCCATACAAGTTGCAGAGAAATAAAAAGCCTCGTTGGCGTGGCTCCTCAAGAAGACAACCTAGACCCAGACTTCACAGTTATAAAAAACCTCACGGTTTACTGTCGATACTTTAACATCCCCAAAGATGAAGCCCTCAAACGCGCAAACGAACAGCTAAAGTTCTTCCAGCTCGAAGAAAAAAAGAATGTACCCATTGCAGCCTTGTCTGGAGGAATGAAACGTCGCCTTATTTTTGCCAGGGCTCTGATAAATCAGCCTCAAATCCTCCTTTTAGATGAACCAACCACTGGATTAGATCCGCAGGCAAGGCATTTGGCATGGGATGAAGTACGCAACCTCAAGAAAAAACAAGTGACGATTATTTTAACTACACATTACATGGAGGAAGCCGCGGTCCTATGTGACCGCATCCTTATCGTTGACAAGGGAAAAATCATCGAGGAGGGCAAACCCGCTGAACTGGTGAAGAAGCATGTTGGCGAAGAGGTTTTAGAAGTTGACTACGACGAGAAGCTGCTGCCAAGTTTGAAAGAAGCGTTTCCAGATGCAGATTTTGAGCATTTAGGTGACAGACTGCAAATCTTCACTGATAAACCCCACGGCGTGTTTGAAGGCTACCTAAAAGAACATCCAATGCAAAACGTAGCCATACGCTCAGCTAACCTTGAAGATGTTTTCCTAAAACTGACAGGAAGAGGGTTAAAGGAAGAATGAGTGAAGTTAACCTGCGCAAATCGCCCGCACGCTTCAGCATACCTAAACTTAGCTCCCGGGTTTGGTATGTTTGGCGCCGCAACTTAGATGTTTTCACTAAAACTATAAAAGTCAACTTTCTCCCATCTCTAATAGAGCCAATTATCTATCTGATTGCTTTCGGCTTTGGACTAGGCGGGTTCATACCAAGTCTATCAATGGGCAACCATACATTTACTTCCTTGGACCCGCTTTAGTGGCCATTGCCATCATGAACGGTTCCTTTTTTGAATGTACTTTCGCTTCTTTTGTCCGAATGTATTTCCAAAAGACCTTTGACGCAATCGTAGCCACTCCCGTAAGTGTTGAGGAGGTCATTGCTGGCGAGCTTCTTTGGGGCGCAACCAGATCGATGATTAATGCAACAATCGTTTTGGCTGTAATTGCAGTCTTTGGGTTAGTCACGAGCCCTCTGTTTTTCCTTTTGCCTCTGATAGCGTTTTTCGGTGGATTGATGTTTGCATCCATCGCCATGTGCTTCACAGCAATCGCGCCAAACATCGATTTCTTTAACTACCCTTCATTCCTCTTCTTAACACCGATGCTTTTTCTAGCCGGCACTTTCTTCCCTCTAACTTCACCCTCTTTGCCCTCAAGCATACAAGGCATTGCAATGGCAATTCTGCCGCTAACACACATTGTTAACATAACTAGAGGAGTTGTTTCAGGCAACCCAGAACCGATCCTCGGCTTGAACCCGGCTATTTTGATATTAATAAGTTCAATTTGGGTAATTGCAGTTACAATATTCTTCTTCATTCTTAGCATCAATCTGATGAAAAAGCGCTTAACAAGCTAAACCGTGATGCTTTTGGCTTCTGCAATGATGAGATAGTATGCGGCTAAGCCTTTCCATCTGCCCCATTTCTCCGCAATTTTTCGGGCTTCAGCCGTCTTGATTGGTTTTCCGCTGCAATAGTATGTTGAGATTACGCGTCTTATGCCAAAATCGTCCGCTGGCAACATATCCAACCGCTGCATACCTCTAAGTAGGGTGAGTTCAGCTGTCCAAACGCCGATTCCCCGAATTTCATCGAGCTCCGAAATGATTTGTTCAGCGTCATTTTCGCCCTTCATTTTTTCCAGGTCCAACTTGCCCTCAGCAATCAACTGTGCGGCTCCGTGGATGTATTCGGCTTTGCGTTGGCTTAGCCCAACTTGTTGAACTTCACCTATGCTGGCAGCAGCAATGTTCTGTGGTGTAGGATACAAAAAATAGGTTGCCCCGTCGATAGCTAGAGGTTTCGCCGAATTTTTTTGCCAGCCGATGCTCGATTGTATGGGCGACTTTGATTGCTGATTTGTTGTTCCACAATCGAATCCACCAATGATTCAAAGACTGTTGGCGTGGTAGGATTTTTTAACCCATAAAGTTGCTGAGCTATCTGATGCATGTACTGGTTCATTTTCTACGTCTTGGTAGAAAAATTTGAGGTCGAAATCTAAGTTGAAGATAAACTCAACCATTTTCTTGGCGGCTTTCTTGTCTTGTGCCGTTAAGGCATCGTTTGATTTCAAAGTTATGGATAATTTTGGTTTCTCTACTGTGCCAACCGAACTAACTTTGATTAAAACAAGGTTGCCGTTAAGCCGTAGAACCTGATGGAACTCGCCGTTTGCATAACTTCGGATTTCGGGGTCGCCATTGGAGAAGATTTGAGCGCATAAATCGAAGTTGAAGGGTGCCAACGCTTGAAGCTGGAAGGTTTTGGTGTAGGTCATGCGGTTAGTTCCTTGAAGATTGTTTCTATTGTTTGGATATTAAAGATTTTTAACTTTAAAGCGCATTGTTAGCCAATAAGGTTGAGTAATCATGCGCATTGTTGTACGAATCGGCGGTTCAGTCGTGGCAAACCCAATCAACACAGAACTCATGAGCAAATACGCTGACATAATCAAAGCCGTGAAACAGCAGGGACACGAAGTTGCGGTCGTTTTGGGTGGTGGAGCATTGGCACGCGAATTCATTGGCATAGCCAAAAATTTGGGGTTGGACATGAATGCGCAGGATGAGATAGCTATTTCCTGTTCGCGTCTGTTTGCGCAGTTGTTCCTCAAAAAACTCGGCGATGTTGCGTGCATTAAAGTTGCTTTAACGCTTGAAGATGCAGCTCAATGCCTATGCGAAGGTAAGGTTGTTGTGATGGGCGGTTTGAAGCCTGGAATCACTACTGACACAGTTGCGGCATTGGTTGCAGAGCGGGTTAATGCAGAGTTATTGGTGAAAGGCACGGATCAAAACGGCGTCTACAACAAAGACCCCAGAAAACACCCTGAACGCCGTAAAACTTGACCATTTGGCAATTGAAGATTTAGCCAAAGTTTTTGAGCACAACGAACACAAAGCAGGGATTCACCAGATTATTGACCCTGAAGCCATCAAGGTTTTGATGCGCAAACGACTAAAAATAGTCGTTGTAAATGGGTTTAAGCCTGAGAATATGTTAGCGGCAATTAAGGGCGAGAACGTTGGAACTGTCATAACTTAATTTTGTTTTGTTTGTTTTTTCTTTTTTTAACGGATATTTTCGGAAATTGTTATGTTCTTCTTGTATTTTTGTTCGGATTTGGAAACAAATTTAAATATCACTGATGATATCGATGATGATAATCAATAGCGATATCAATAGTGATATTTAATGAATGACCAAGAGAAAGAAGAATTAAAAAACATGAAACATGAAATGCACGAAGAAAAGCACATGATGTTCCACAGGCGAAACTGGCTACGCCACAACGCCATGGTCCCCAAAGGCTTCCTGCGCTACCATGTCCTAGAAGCTCTGAACCAAAAACCAATGTCCGGCTCCGAACTTATGGAAGAAATCCATAAACACACTGGCGGCAATTGGAAACCCAGCCCAGGCTCGATCTACCCCCTTTTGGCATGGCTCCAAGACAATGAATACGTAAAAGAGCTACCCACCGAAAATGGATTCAAACGCTACGAACTAACCCAAAGCGGAAAAGACCTTCTCGAAGAACAAACAAAAATCCGTGAGAAATTCCGTTCAGACGCCGGTTTTATGGCTAACCCGTTCTTTGACAGGTTCTTCGGCAATGTGCCTCAAGAAAAAAGCAACCAAATTCGAGCCTCAATGAAGGGACTTTTACTGTCTTCAATAAGGCTCGGCAAAACCCTTCGGGAAAACTACTCAGAAAAAGACCTCGACGAAGCATTGCAAGTTCTCAACGAGGCTGCACAGAAAATTGATGAAATAAACACCAAACTCAAAAGTGAAAACAAGCATGAGTGAAAATGAAGACATCATAAAAGTCGAAGGCTTAACCAAAGTTTTCAACCACAACTTAGTAGCCGTAGACCATATAGACTTCAGTGTCAAACGTGGAGAAATCTTCGGATTCCTCGGCCCTAACGGCGCAGGAAAAACCACAACTATAAAAATGCTCATAACCATCACACGCCCAACCGAAGGAAAAGCCACCATACTTGGCGGCGACATCGCAAACCAAAGCATGGACGTGCGCAGCGTCAATCGGTGTTGTTCCCCAAGAATACACTGCAGACGAAGACTTAACCGGCATCGAAAACATCCTCTTATGCGCTGACCTCTACGGCATTCCTCGTTCTGTTTCTAAAAAACGAGCCGCAGACCTGCTGAACCTCGTAGAATTAACGGCCTTCAGTGACAAACGTGTCCAAACTTACTCAGGCGGCATGCGCAGGAGACTTGAGCTGGCATGTGGATTAATTAACCGTCCCAAAGTCCTTTTCTTAGACGAACCAACTTTGGGCTTAGATGTCCAAACACGGGCAGCCACATGGAACTACGTCAAGATGCTTAAACAACAATTTGGCATGACCCTTTTCCTTACTACTCACTACCTTGAAGAAGCAGATGCCCTCTGCGACCGCATTGCAATCATCGACCACGGCAAAATCGTGGTAATCGGAAGCCCAACCGAGCTTAAAGACAGCTTGGGCGGCGACATTATAACTTTGTCAATCCAAAAAGACGAAGACATCACAGGTTTAATCAGTAAAATCGAGCACGTCAAAGAAGTTAAAAAACAAAATGGTTCCTACATCATAAAAGCTGCCAACGGAGAATTAGCTGCACCACTAATCATCGAAGCTCTACGAAACAACAACCACATCGTTACAAAGCTATCCATGACAAAACCAACCCTAAACGAAGTTTACCTACAATACACTGGCAAATCCATGCGGGATGCGGAAGAGTCACGTGAAGGGGTTATGGCGCAGAGAATGGCAATGAGGAGAGCAAGACAATGAGCAACCAAGAAGAAGTACAGTACTCAAAGAGTAAACTCCATGGACTCTGGGCACTGACTAATCGTGAGCTCAAAAAATGGTATCAGCAACCCTTCGTTTTGGCTATGGGAATTCTACAGCCAATTCTATGGTTAGCTTTACTAGGAAAAGCAATGAACATAGGCAACATCATGACAGGCATTCCAGGCATAGATCCCAAAGTAGTTATGATGCATACGTTTGGAACACCAGATTACTTTTCATTTATGTCCATGAGCATGGTAGCATTCACAGTAGTTTTCACTACGGCATTCGTTGGTATGTCGGTGGTTTGGGATAAACGCTTAGGCTTCATGAACAAAGTGTTAAGCACGCCAGTATCAAGGTCAGCTATAATCCTATCCAAAGTATTCGCTGCAAGCATTCGAGCACTATTCCAAGCAGCCATCGTAATGGTCGTAGCATTTGCCTTAGGAATAACCACAGGAAGTAACTTTAGCGCATTTAGTCTCTTTGGAGTATTCGCCATAGTATTCCTAATCAGTGTTGGCTTATCATCGTTCTTTACGGCCTTAACATTGCGAGCAACAAGAATGGAGATGCCGCAAGCAATCTTTCAACTCATAACGCTACCACTCATGTTTGCAAGCAGCGCCTACTTCCCCATAGCCCAAATGCCCAGTTGGCTCCAAACAATCGCAAGTGTCAACCCCATATCCTATACAATCGATGCAGTACGAAGACTCATGGTATTCAGTGACGGCTTCGGACCTCTACCACTTGACTTTGCGGTCGTAGGTATCTTCGCAGTCGTTGTCACAGCTATATGCATTATCCTGTCCTGGAGATACCTCAACAAGTAAGGGCGAAAACACCCTTTTTCTTTTTTACAATTTAGCTATCATTTATAAGAAGGCGATATTTCCTGTTAAATCAAATATTCAATAAAGAAGCGAAACAAAATGTCAAAAACAATTCCAGTCGTTGAAGCAACCAACGTCACAAAAACTTACATGCTGGGAAAAGTCCCAGTGGAAGCACTTCGAGGGGTAAACCTCAAAGTTGAAACAGGTGACTTTCTTGCTATCCTTGGTCCGTCAGGGAGCGGCAAATCTACCATGCTAAACTTGATTGGAGCCTTAGATAAACCAACTTCAGGCACGCTCCTAATCGACGGCGTAGACATCGGCAAACTAAACGATAATCAACTCGCAGAACTGAGACTAAAAATCGGGTTTGTTTTCCAATTCTTCAATCTGATTCCAAGGTTAACTGCACATGACAACGTTGAATTATCCATGTCTATAGCCAACATGAGCAAGGCTGAACGGAAAAAACGTGCAATAGATCTGTTGGAAACAGTTGGATTAAAAGACCGAATCAACCATAAGCCTGCTGAACTTAGCGGTGGACAGCAACAACGAGTAGCTATCGCCCGTGCACTCGCAAACAACCCTAAATTCCTCTTGCTCGATGAACCCACTGGAAACGTGGATTCCAAAACTGCGAACGAAGTTTTGACTTTAATTAAGAAACTCAATGTTGAAAACAAAGTCAGCATCATCATGGTTACTCATGACCAGCATTTGGCGCGGGAAGCCACAAGGACCGTGCAAATGTTTGATGGTGAAATTACATCTGAAGTGGTGAATAAAGAATGAAGACTGTAGATATTTTCGGTTACTCATTTAGCGCAATTAAACTTCGCAAACTCCGTGCTGCATTGACCACATTAGGAGTTATCATAGGTATTGCGGCAATAGTAGCTTTGCTGTCGATTACTCAGGGTTTGCAAGCTACAATAACTGGCCAGCTAAACCAAGGCTTATCAGCCAACACTTTAATCGTGACACCGGGAAGCGGCGGCGTTTTAGGTGGAGCAGGAGGAGGCGGACAAGGTGGCGGTGGTTTTGGTGGTGGAGGCGGCGGAGGAGGCTTTGGAGGCGGAACCACAGACAACTCAGGCTTCAAACTATACGTCAACTACACAAGCGAAATAGACGCATTATCGCCAGACATAGTAAGGTCAATTGCCATCATAAGCCGCACAGGCTACGTACAAACAAGCAACCTTAACCGCACAGCAACAATCTATGGCGTCGACTTCAACGAATACGCACAAGTTTACACTACAACTTTCAAAGCAGCAAGCGGAACAATACCCACCAACCCATCAGATAACCAGGTTGTGGTAGGCACAAGAATAAACCAGCCAGGACAAAACGGCACAATCTTCTTCGGCGCAGGAGACACAATCAACCTAACATGGACTAACGCAACAGTTTTGCCCCCTGTGAACGAAACTTACACGGCTGATGTTGCGGGCGTACTCCCAAGAATAGGCGGGTTCGGCATCGGCGGACCATCAGATACAGGAGTTTATATCCCGTTGAATAAGGCTGAGAGCTTTTTTGGAACCGACCAAACCGACATGATAATAGTCACTCTAAAGAATAGCGATAACGCCACAATAACAACTGTTACGAAAGCCATAACTGACCACTTCAGCAACCAAGTATCCGTTATATCCTCAACAGCTGTCCTAAGCCTTCTCACAAGCATCTTCAGCCTATTGCAATTGTTCCTCGGTGGCATCGCAGCGATCTCTCTATTAGTTGCAGGCATCGGTATAATGAACATCATGATAGTGTCGCTGATTGAGCGCACACGAGAAATCGGCATTCTCAAAGCCTTAGGCATGAAAAGCAGAACCGTCTTAACCATTTTCCTTGGAGAATCAGTGATAATCGGCTTAATCGGCGCTGTAGTCGGCATAATACTTGGATGGATCTTAGCAAACGTTACTGCTCAAGTCTTAGGTTCAGGAGTGTTCGGAAACGGAGGCGGATTCAGAATAACGCCTCTATTAACGCCCGAGGTGCTGGTGGGTGCCTTAGCGTTCGGTGTGGGAGTCAGCGTAATATTTGCGTTGTACCCTGCGTGGCGAGCATCCAAACTTAAGCCAGTAGAAGCCTTACGCTACGAGTAAGCTCTACCCAACCCTTTTCCTTTTTTTCATTTTTTTAATTTAAGCCCAAATCAGTTTTAAGTCCGAACAGCCTATCGTATCCTGAGGCTTCTGCATTATGAAACGCTTGTACCCAGACCAACCAGTCGTAGGCATCGGCGCAGTCATTATCAAAGATGACAAAATAGCACTGATAAAGCGGGGAAACGAACCCAGCAAGGGCAAATGGACCATACCCGGCGGCTTAGTGGAACTCGGAGAGAGCCTCGAATCAGCAGTCATCCGCGAAACTAAAGAAGAAACCCTCCTTGACATCGAAAACCCACAACTCATCGGTGTTGTGGATAACGTGGATTTGGATGAGCAGGGTAAAGTAAAATATCACTACGTCATCATCGACTACCTCGTCCACGTCAAAGCTGGCAACATCCAAGCTGCAAGTGATGCGGAGGAGTTACGTTGGGTGCCATTTGGTGAGGTAGAAAATTATAATTTGACTTCTTCTTTTCGAATTTTCTTTAGGGAAAATAGAGAAAAACTGGAGAAAGCTAATTCTTATCAGTAAAAAACAGGCGTGTTTCACCCAGCGTTTTAATGTCCAAGGCTCTTACTCGGGCTACAATGGGAAAATCCCGCACAACCTTACCTAAAGTTAAGCAGTGGTGGGGTGGCAAATCGCGTGCGATTGCCCGAACTGTCTCTGCATCCACGCGCGCCGCTCTCGAAACCACGTCGAGGTCGTGTTCGTTGGTAAAGTTGAAGAGGAAGATGTTATCGGCTTGGCGATAGATGGTTTCTTGGATGGTGTCGGGTTGGTTTGTTATGAATGTCGTGAAGATGCCGTAATGGCGCATACGTGTGACGATGTCGTCCCAGTAAGTTTCCCGTAGGTACAAGTGGGCTTCTTCGGCGAATAGGAACACTGCTTTGAGTTTCCAGTTGGATAGAGAATCGACGAGTTTGCCCAACACATATTCAACTACGATTTGGCGGTCAATGTTTGAAGTATTCTTGAGGTTGACTATGATTGCCCCACCACAGTCTTTAGATTTCAAAATGCTCTCATCAAGCAAAGTTGATTCACCCAAAAAATCAGTGAAGAACCCTGAGTTAGCAAACGAATGAAAACGCGATGCCAACGCATCTCGGACATGCTGGTTACAGTTCAGGTCGCGGATCGCCTCGCCCAAATTCTGCATATTTAACTTGCCTTGCTCCTTGAGCATTTTCCAAAGACGCCTAAATTCGCGGGCTGATGTTCCAGGCAAATGCAATGCGTTAACTAAAATTCCCATAACTGTGTTTAGGGGCAACTGTTCGAGCGCCACTTTGAAGTTCTGTGATGGCGTTAGAGTGTGGATTTTGTCGTAGTACATGTTTCGTTTTCCGTCGTTGGTCATGCCGAGGCTGCTGTATTCGCCGTTTAAGTCGAAAATGACGACGGTTGCTTTGTAACCGACGAGGTTGACCATGAGGAGTTTGCTGAGGTGGGATTTGCCGCAGCCCTTCTTGCCTGTGATGATGTTTAGGGTGCCATCTATGGATGAAGCGTCGATTGTGAGGAGTGAGGAGTCTTTGGTTCCGCCCAATGTTATGGGCAATGTGCCGTCTACTTTGGCGAGTTTGAGGAGCATGGGTATGGAGAGTTTTTTGATGGTGGACTGGGAACGGCTTGGCAACCAACTGCTACTAGGGCTGAGCAGCTCATTCTCCAAGGTGGCGCGTATCTTGCAGATGAGCAGGCTTGCGTCTTGGATGTAAGTGATATGGGGAGCGATTTCCATGGGATCGATGTCTTCGCCTTGCAACGGTTCACCTCCGTCGGGCAGCGTCCGCAAAAGCTCCTCCAAAACGCCCGGCACTGCAGCGAATTGTACGTCTATTACTTGGGCAATTAAAGCTTTGGCGGCATCCGTATCCTCAACGAGAAGGTAATCGCCTTTTTCGGCGCTCTCCGTGGGGAAACTGATGACTTCCAGAATATTGCCCTCTTTCTTGTAGAGTTTCATGGTTAATTTTCTCCTTTGAATCCGTAGGAGCCGAAAAGGACTTTGTGCATGTCGGGTCGGTTGACGATTTGAATGCCGTGTTTACGGGTGATAAAGTGTTTGATGGCATAGACCTCGTTGGCAGTGAAGGTGCATAAGATATGCGAAAGCCGCAGGGTTTCGGGGTAGCTTTGCGTGTAGAGGTCGTTGCCCAAAAGTTTTTGGATAGCATCCATTCGTTGCTCAAATGGTAGATCCCTATCAACATCCAGTCTAAACGCTAAATTTGCCTTGTTTAATCTAGCCACGTAAACATCCCCAAGGAGCATCATAGGCGGTCTAGAATGCATCCCTGCGGTTTCCAACAAGTAAGGCGGATCACGATTGGGCAACTGCTCAGTTATCAGCAAACCATTAGCCCTCAAAGTGGTTGCTTTCGAAAACGCCAAAACAGTACTCTGATTTCTCCTTGCAAAGTTGAGGATTTCTCTGAGGCGTTGGGTTGGGGTTTCAGGGGTACCTGCCGTGAGTGAGCCGTCGAAGAGTAAGACGCCATTCTGCACGGTTTTGGCAAGCATAGTTTGCAGCCAACGCTCCAGTAGACTGGCGAGGCGTGTTGGCATCTGCAGGATATTTGGAGACGCTTGGTGACAAGTCCCGTAAGTCGTGCTAAAATAAGCGCGCTCGAGCGTGTTGTAGAGTTGGTTTTTATTATCTTCGGTAATATGGAAGATAAATGGCCCCAACCGCGTGTATTTGTAGCCGCCGTTTTGTTTCCATGTGGTTGCTCCCCGGATTGCAACTATTATGCCTGTGGTGGTTTCGCCGATTTTTATGGTCGAAGTGTCTATGGCGGCGACTATTGTTTCTTGGTGGTTGGGTTTTAGGGGGATAGGGGTTGGTTTTAGTTGTATGTTGTGGGGATATTGTTCGGTTGGGCTGAATTGTTGGATTTGCTGGCCAAGTTGCATAGGAGTGTACCGGACTTGTCTGAGCGTGTTGATGCTTTGTTCGAAGAAGCGTTGGGGGAGGATTGAGTCGATGGTTGGTTGTGGAAAGTTATATTTGTTAGTGGTTGTATATTGTTCAATCAAGTGATTCACCAATATTCAATATCTTTATTGGTGAAATATTTAAGTATTGTGCATGTGCATCTTGCACAATTCAATATACAACAAGTGAGAACTTGACAGAAAAACCGCAAAACCCACCAATACACGTAAAGATGAAAATAGGCGAAATTGAGTTCGAAATAGACGCACAACCCGACCAAATCCAAACCGCAGTCAACCAAATCCTCACCACCGTCACCGAACACTCAAAAAACCTAAACATCACACAAACCAACGAGCGACCAGCATCCCTACCCAGAGCCGAAACCTGCCGAGGCGTCATCCACAAACTCTGGGAAGACAACTGGTTCTCTGAACCAAGAGGCTTAGACGACGTCCACACCGAACTCGCACGCAAAGGCTTCCATTACGACCGCACCGCAGTCGCCCACGCACTCGTAGACTTGGTAAAAGACAATATACTAACACGCATAGGCAAACCACGCCGTTACCAATATGCACAAAAAAGACCTCCAACCTAAAAAAATTTTAGGCATTTTGATTAAACCTTTTAATTAAGAAAATCATGGCTTTTTCTGGCAGCGAAAAACCCGGAGAAGTTGTTGCTGTTGCTGCTGCTGCAACCAAATTCTGCAGATACCAGTTGCAACAACAATCAAAATTAGATCCGTTCCCAAACCCGAAAATCAACAAATCAACATGCTAATTAACCATTTTGTGAAAGCAAACAAAGCAGTTTAGCAAGCGAACTGCACAAAAAACAAGGCAGCGTTTCAAAAATCGACTTAGCAATCATCTTAATTGAAAGCCCAAAATACTAAACCCCGTCATCTTAAAGAAAAAACAAAATAATCTGTTTTATTTTTGTGTCAGACTTAGCCCAAAACGAAGTTGTCAAAGATGACAACCAGTATAGCTACCAATATCCTCAAAAACCGCCATCCCCATAAAATTAGCCATGAGTAGCTTTACCAAAAAACCGCCTGGAGTTTACGTTCAAAACATTAATCTTCAGCCTCAGTCAATCGAGGGAGTAAACACAAGTACGGCGGCTTTTTTGGGAGAACCCCAGATTGGACCAAACACACCCACGTTAATCACAAGTTGGAAGCAATATCAACAGATTTTCGGCAGTTATTTTGGATCAGACAAATTTATGCCTTATACGGTTGAAGGCTTTTTTCTCAACGGAGGACAACGGTGCTACGTTTGCAATGTAACGAATTCGGATTACGTTGCAGTTCTTGCCCTATTGGAAAAGGTTGAGGAAGTTTCAATCGTTTATGCTCCAAACGCTCAAGCAGTGGCGGGATTAGCTGGTGCGTTAATTAGTCATTGCGAAAGACTGAGGAGCAGATTTGTCATTTTTGATTCCCTTAAAGGGCAGAACCCATCCAGCGTAACCAAACCCGGCGACTCTTCATTTGCTGCGTTGTATTACCCATGGATCTACATCAAGGAAGCCGAAACAGGACCAGTACGTTTGGTTCCGCCAGGTGGCCATATAGCAGGAATTTATGCTCGAACTGATATTGAAGTCGGGGTACAAAAGGCGCCTGCAAATCAAATAGTCAAAGGCGCAGTTGACTTAGAATTAACAATGAAGTCGTATCAGCAAGACATCCTTGTCCCGCAGGGCATTAATTGTATCCGCAACTTCGCAGGCAGAGGAATACTTTTGTGGAGTGCAAGAACCCTATCGAGTGACCCAGAATGGAAATACGTGAATATCCGCAGATTACTGATTTATCTTGAACAATCTATCAAAAAAGGTACCGCGTGGGTAACTTTCGAACCAAACAATTTGGCAACATGGACTAAAGTAAAAACGCAAACCGAGAATTTTCTGACGCAAACCTGGAGAAACGGCTTGTTGATGGGTACTTCCAAGCAAGAAGCCTTTTTCGTACATTGTGACCAAACCACGATGAACCAAAACGACATCAACAATGGACAAATCAACATACTTATCGGTGTATCCACCACCAGACCAGCCGAATTCACCAGTCTACGAATTTCCCAAACCGTTTCTTCTTGAGTCTTAAAAATTAAACGTACCCAAACACTTTCATGCTTACCTTGGATGAACATTATCCCTTTCGAGAAATTAACATTGAGCCGACTGTAGCCATGATGGCAGTTGTCACAATCACAACTATGGCAATATCCACGAAAATATCTGAGTAAGAAAGCCCGAGTTGCGCAGGCAAAGTTGCCAACACCGCAGTCGCTAACCCTCTGGTCAAAATTACAGTCATTATATTTCGCTCGTTACGTAACGAACTCTGAAGGGTGGTTAACCATACTGCACCATAGCGCGTCACAAGCATAATCACTGAAAGTACAATACCTGACAACAAGACAGTTAAACTCGATACTGACGCAATGATGCCTAAGAAGACAAAAAAGAAAGTACTGATTAGAAATGCCACTTCGGCCTCAAAACGCTTTAAGCCTTTAGTTACCGATAACAGGATTCGGCCTCCATCATGGGCTGTATCGATATTTTGTCTAAGAAATTTGAGGAGGTCACGTTCATTTCCCAAGATCAAGCCGAAAAGCAACACGCAAAGTACCCCGCTTCCCCCTAAAACTTCGGTTACGGCATATCCTAAAAGCACTATGCCTAACGTTAACATGTAAGTAAAGGGCAGGGAAGAGACTTTTTTTAAGGCAAATAACCAAGCAAAACCCAAAGCAATGCCAACCCCTAATCCTATAAGGAATTTGCCTGCAATGCCAATGCCGATTGACGCTATATTTGCGTTTCCAGTGATTAAGATATCGATTATGGCTATGGCAATTACGATACTGAAGATGTCGGTGATTGCAGATTCAAGTATGAGTATAGTTGCGCCTTTTTCGCCAATTTTTATTTTAGACGCTAATGAAACCACGATGACTGAGCTGCTTCCGCCGAATATGGCTCCAAAAAGTAAGCCGTACAACCAAGACATGTTGAACGCGTACACCATAAATGCTGCAACACCTAAAAGGCTGAAAACAAAGCCCAAAATCGCAAGCAATACTGCTTTTGGACTGTTGTAGAGAACTTGTTTTATGTTTAAGCCCATTCCGCCATCGAATATGATGTAGGATAGAGCCAACGCGGCGATGTATGGAGCAAAAGTTTTAACTGATTCTGGATCAAATATGCCGAAAACGGGGCCAAATAGCGCTCCTAAAAATATCAGAATAAGCATATCGGGAAAACCAGTTTTACTGAAAAGGTGATTGGCTAAGAACCCAATCAAGATTATTGATGCACTTACAATAAGTGCCACTGAAACGGAATCAACCAAGCGCCATCACGCTCACAAGTGTGAAGTATCGCTATTAAAACTTTTCAAACTTACTCTACCTAGATGAATCGACAAAACCCTAATCCATAGATTAGTAAGGTTTATAGTCAATCCTTGCCATTATATTGGTAGAGTTTTTAGAAAAGATTTAACACAAGCGGAGGTGAAATTTTGCCGGATATTGTTGACGCCGCAATGGCATCAGGTATGAATAAACTTGCGGACGCATTAAAAGCCGCAGGACTCATTGACACACTGAAAGGACCAGGACCATTCACAGTTTTCGCACCCACGGACGAAGCATTCAACAAAATACCTAAAGCAGACATGGACATGCTAATGAAAGACCCAATGAAATTGAAAGACGTTTTGACTTTCCACGTTGTGGAAGGAAAAATGATGGCCTCAGATTTAAAAGAGCATGAGTATTTGCAGGCGCTTAATGGTGGAGAACTTAGAATTGACGCTAAAAGCTGGCATCTGCATAGGAACATAAAGGTTAATGATGCAAACATCATCAAAGCAGACCAAGTTGTAGACAACGGAGTTTGCCATGCCATAGATAGAGTGCTGATGCCTAAGATGGTTACCATGGAAAAACCAATGTAAAATAGCCTGATAATTACTCAGGCCCCACACTTTTTAATCCAATTTACAGTTGTTGTTTTATCTTACTTGCCAGCGCATCCAATTTAGCTCTTTCAACTTCTCTGAGTTCGCTGAAAGGCGGCAGTTTTTGCCCCTCAAACCTTGGGACCACGTGAACGTGCATGTGAAATATGTCTTGTCCTGCAGCTTTGCCGTTCTGCTGGATTATGCTTATGCCATCGGCGTTGGTGGCTTTTTTGACAGCAAACGATACTTGTTTAGCGACTTTGTACATTTGGCTTAGCTCTTTTTCGGGTATGTCAAAGATGTCAACGTAGTGTGCTTTCGGGATTACAAGCGTGTGTCCCAGGTTTAGTGGTCGAATGTCGAGGAAAACTAGGATTGTGTCGTCTTCATAGATTACGCTCGATGGCGCTTGTTTACGAACGATTTTGCAGAATATGCAGGATTCATCAAACGTCAAATCAGACACCAAGGACACTTTAGTTTTATCAATCAGTTTATATGGCATTTCAGCTTCATATTCTTTGAGCAAATTGAGGTTTAATTTATGACTGAACTTGAAGATAAAGTACGTGTAGAAGTTGGAAAAGTGCAGGATCCCGAAACTGGTCAGAGTTTTGAAGAAATGCAGATGATCCAAAGCGTTAAGGAAACTGCGCCGGGAGAAGTTACCGTCGAATTCGTTCCTACAAGTCCATTCTGCCCAATTGCCTTCAAGCTTTCAGCTGACATCAGGGATGCGGCAAAGTCGGTTCCAGGCGTGAATAAAGCTATTGTTTTCTGTCGTGGTCATGCGATGGAGCAGCAAATCAACGAAATGACCAACAAGTAAAACTTGCTTCAAAACTTCTTTTCTTTTTAGCACAAAGCGAATAATTTGAAAATTTCTGATTTTTAGCTTATTTCATTCTTGTAAACGCCCACGTACCAACAATAATCATGATACCGTCAAAGAGCGCAACCACGCCAATGTCAATCCATAAAGGTTGAATTTGAAGAGGCGCCCAAGCTGAACCCAACGTAACATTCCGTAACGCATCCACACCATACGTCAGTGGGTTCCAGGCGGCAATGTCGACTAACCAGCTTGGAAGACTGCCACCTTTAAGGGGAAACAATGCGCCACTCAAAAAGAACAGGGGCAAATTCACAAATGTTTGGATGGCACCGAATCCTTCAAGGTTTCCCATAAAACTTGCAATTACTAACCCGATGCTGACTAAACCAAACGTAATGAGCAGCATTATGGGTAGAGCGTACAAGAAAGTAATAGGGCTAATGGGGATACCTAATGCTAAGCCTATTACGAAAACTATAATCCCCTGTAGAAGGGCATCCGTGCTGTCACCCACCATTTTGCCTAGGAAAATAGTGAAGCGTGAAACAGGTGAGACCAAGATTTCTTTCATGAAGCCGAATTCTTTGTCCCAAATAACGTTTATGCCCATGAACATGGCAGTGAAAAGCAGGGTCTGTCCAATTATGCCTGGTAAAATGACTTGTTGATAGCTCAGGTTCGCAGGCAAAAGGAAGCGTGTGCTGAAGGCAGCGGCGAAAATGACAAGCCACAACAGGGGTTGAATAAAACTGGTTATCAGGCGGGTTCGGTCGCGGTAGAACCGCTTAATCTCCCTAAGCCACAGCGTGTAGAATCCGCGGATTTCACTCATCTTATTGCCCTCCTGCGAGCAGCAGATGCTCCATGCAGTTCTTTACTTGTGTCTTCGCGAATGTTTCTTCCAGTATAATGTAGGAAGACGTCTTCAAGGTTTGGTTCACGCAGAAGTATTGATTCCACGTAGATGTTATTTTGTGTGGCTAGTTCCATGATGCGGGGCATGACTGCTCTTCCGTTGCGAACCGTTATTTCTAAGGCACCATCAACAATCGTTGTCTTAGTGAACCCTAACCATTTAGATGCAAGCCCCGATAGAGCATCGAGATCATTTGCCCTAACAACAATAACGTCTCCTTCTAGCGTATCCTTAAGTTTGGAAGGCGTATCTAAAATAACCATTTTCCCATGGTCAATTATGCCTATGCGGTCGGAGAGCCTGTCTGCTTCATCCATGTAATGAGTAGTTAAAACCACTGTGATGTCGTGGGTTTCTTTGAGTTCTTTAATGTATTTCCAGATGTGATCTCTGGTTTGCGGATCTAAACCGACCGTCGGCTCATCTAAAAACAATACTTTAGGGTAATGGATTAAGCCTCGACCAAGCTCCAGCCTGCGACGCATGCCGCCTGAGTAGGTTCGAAGTAAATCATCCGCTCTATCCTCCAGCTCCACCAGTTTTAAGATTCGGTTTATACGTTCTTTCTGCTCTGAAGCTGGAACACCATAGAGGTTAGCGTGCATGAAGAGGTTTTCCCGTCCCGTTAAGCGGTCATCTATGCTTGGGTCTTGAAAAACTATGCCTATGGATTTTCGGACTTTGTTGGCTTCCCGAACGATGTCAAAGCCGTTAACTGTTGCAGAGCCAGATGTTGGTGGAAGAATAGTGCAGAGCATTGATATGGCGGTTGTTTTGCCTGCGCCGTTTGGACCCAGTAGCCCAAATACCTCTTTGGATTCAACGGTTATGGTTAATTCGTCCACTGCTTTTAGTTGACCGTAAGATTTTGTTAGTTGGTGGGTTTCAATGATGGCTGGCATGGGTTCTCTTTAGCATTGAAAGATAACGTAGATTTAAGGATTATTTGAAAAATTTACTTGGGAGCCCAACTGTGAAGGTAGCTCCTTACCTAATTTTGGATGTTGAAAAGAGATTCCGTAACATTAAATTTCCACCTGTACATTAGATTGATAGGAGATTTTTAAAATGCCTGAAATGAATTTTGAAGGAACCGCCACATGGAAAGGCGCAACTGAATGCGAACTCTCAATAAAAGGAAATAAACTCGTTACCGTCAGCCCACCCCCATCGTTTGGTGGAAAAGAAGGCTACTGCGTTCCCGAAGACATATTCGCCGCAGCGTTAGCGTCATGCATTAACACTCTGTTCCTGTTAATTGCAAAGAATAGTCAACTGGGACTTAAGGGCTTGGAAACTGTTGCAAACGTTAAAATGAATGTAGAAGGCATGGAAAAACTGATTTTCACAAACGTCCACTTCAACATGAATGTTGCCTTGGAAAACGATAACGAACGCGAACGCAAGAAAGCCACCACAGTCTACGGAATGGCGCAGAAGATTTGCCCAATTCGGCAGTCCTGGGGCGAAGCAGTTCCAATAAGCTTTGAACTAAACTTCAAGTAAGAGCCTAAAAAAAATTTTCTTTTCCTTTTTAATATCTATTTTTTTGCAATTAACAATTGAGAGACTTCTGAAAATTCGCATTAGCCTTAAATACCGATGCTTTCTATTTGCAAGCGGGAGAGCAACCAGATGAGCAGCCCATACGCAGTTGAACTTCACAACGTAACAAAGCGCTACAATGAAATAATAGCGGTAAACAACATGAACCTAACCCTGAACACAGGCGAAATCTTCGCTTTGTTGGGGCCCAACGGTTCAGGAAAATCTACCACACTCAAAATGTTGTTGGGTCTAGTTCAGCCTACTGCCGGCTCAATTAATGTTTTAGGTATAGATGTGCTAAAAGATCCTGTTGCCGTTAAGCAACAAGTCGGTTACGTTCCCGAGTCGCCTGAAATATACGAGTTTTTAACTGGGATTGAATACCTCGACTTCATCGGCGACATTTATGGTATGCCAAACGCTGAGAAGCAACAGCGCATAACCGAGTACCTCAAAGCGCTTCAGCTTGAGGGAAGAGAAGGCGACATGATAAACAGCTACTCAGACGGCATGAAAAAGAAAATCAGTTTAATCTCAGCATTTCTCCACAAACCCAAACTCTTAATCCTCGATGAACCCCTAAACGCATTGGACCCTAGAAGCGCAAGAATCGTCAAAGACTTTCTGCATGAGCTAAAAATGCAGGGCGTAACAACCATTCTGTCGACACACGTTCTGGAAATCGCTGAGGCAGTTTGCGACCGCATCGGCATCATGTACCAAGGCAACATCTTGGCTTTGGGCAACATGAACGAGTTAAGACAGAGAGCAAGCTTGCCTAGCTCAGGCTTAGAAGATATATTCCTCAAGTTAACTGGAACAGACGATTTGAAAGCGGTTGTTGAGGAACTGCTCCGATGAATTGGAAGAACGTCCTCTTCCTTTTGCGTGTCGAACGCAAGTCTGGAAGGTTGATTAGAGGCGTAAAAGCAACTCGGTACCGAGAACACGGAATTCTTGCTTATTGGCCTTACTGGCTTGCCGCAGTTTTTGGCATATTAGGTGGTTTGCTCGCTAACTACCTCACGACAATAGTGTATGCGGATCCAACATCCGTTTCCGGCGGATTACCGCCTTTAAAAGATTCTGCATTAGGCTTTTTTGTGTCCATGCCAACTTTGATATTACTTCTCAGCTTGGTTTTCACGATGTTCCAGCAAATTCAACTTGCCGGCATCAAAAAAAGCTCGCAAGTAATGTACTGGCTACCAGTTACATGGCAAGAACACACCTTAGCGTCTATCTTAGCTAACTTGTTTGGGCTCCCGCTTGCTCTTGCCACCGGATTCGCGTTTGGTCTTATTGTTTTCTCTATTTTCAACGGTTTAATCGTTGCAGCACTAATAACAACTGTGGCGTTGTTTGGTGCCGCTTTCATGGGTAGCGCAACAACCGAAATCCTCAGAATTATTCAAGTACGCTTTACCGGTGCAGTTTACAAATCAAGCGGACGAGCAGCCATTTGGGTTAGATTAATCGGATCATTGTTATTTTTCCTGATTTTATACTTAATCTACTTCGCTATCTTCACCGGCTCAGGCTCTATAACTTTTATTCAAAGCATTGCTAAATTCCAGAGTTCTATCTGGTTTATTCCCTACGTTTGGCTCGGCATAACACTCTACTACCTAATACTCAACAGCTCATTCTTACTGGGGGCCGTGTTTATTGCTGCCTCAGCGCTGTTTATTGCAGGTCTATACTATCTTGCGGTCCAGCTAAACCAACGGTTTGGACTCTACGAGCCCCCAGCAATTAAAGTTCAAACAAGTGGGATCTATACGCCAAAAGCTGGGATGCTCGGAAAACTCGGATTCTCCACAGTGGAAGCAGCCATAATTCGCAAAGATGCCCGAGCATTCACCCGACGCCGAGAACTAATCGGAATATTCATCATACCCATCGTATTCATCATCGTACCCATCTTTAACTCGATAAATATCTCAAATCAGGGTGCACCTTCAGGGATTAATTTGTTTTTTGAAGCCATGATTTTCCTCTTTCCCTCAAGCATCATGGCTATGACTCTGGGAAACATGATGATTGGAGAAGAGGGACAAGCGGTTTGGCGAATTTATGCCTCACCTATCTCACCCAAAAACTTGGTTAAAAGCAAATTTGCGTTTTTGATGTTCTTTGCAATAATTGTCTTGATTATAACAGGAACTATAGGCGTTGTCTTTTTCCGCCCCTCAATCCAACGCAACAATTATCGCATTCTTGGAAAGTTTGTTCTTGACTTTCGCTTTAGGCTCAATGGGATTGCATTTTGGTTTTAGAGGAGCGGATTTCTCTGCGACTCGAAGAGCGAGGATGATTCGTCAAGAGTGGTCGCTGGTAAGCTTAGTTGCTTGTACCCTTGCAGGATTAGCAATACTGGCTCCCCTGGCGCCATATATAATTGTGCGGTTTGCATCGTCGTTTTTGCCTCTTCCACCTATGGGACCAGTCGAACTCGCTATTGCATTAGTAATCAGCGGAATCATCGCATCCGTATTCACGGTAGTCTTCTACAAAATCAACCTTGGCAGCGCCCGGGAACTTCTAAGAAAAGCTGAAACCTAAGTGCAACCCAGCCTTAACCACTTCCTACTTACTGAACAGTCAACTTTAAAAGCAAACAACTAAACATCGTTAACTTGCTTGTGAGTAGCCTTGGGTAATGAGGGAAAAGGAACAATCTTTAGACGAAAAGACAACAGGTACCTACTGTACTTGCCCGTTCGCCTTGTAGACGACAGCATGTTTCCACTCAAATGCGAAGGCTCAATGCCCGTTAAAGTCCATTTCAACGCCAAAGATGGAAAACTAATTGTTGAAAAATGGACAGAAGAACAAACTTAAACATCTTTAGCTTGAACTATGCCCATTGGGTTTGTTTTATTTATTGAAGATATTCATCCCCAACCTTCTCCAGCTGTCTCCTTTCAAGAATTATTCGCCAACTTTATGTAGCACGTAAACCATTGTTTTTTGAGGATTTTTAATGAAAGAATTAACTGTCAAAAGCCCAGCCTTCCAACCTAACAGTCTAATCCCAAAGAAATATAGTTGCGATGGAGAAGAAATGAATCCTCCAATTAACATTGAAGGTGTTCCAAAAGAATCCCAGAGCCTCGCACTGATTGTTGATGACCCTGACGCTCCTCACGGAACTTTTGACCACTGGGTCGTCTGGGATATACCGCCATCCACAACCAAGATAGCTGAGCGCTCAGTCCCGGGAACAGAGGGGTTGAATGGTGCACGGCAAAAAGGGTTTATAGGTCCTTGTCCACCTTCTGGCACGCACAGGTATTTCTTCAAGGTTTATGCCCTTGACAAAGAATTAAAGTTGGGCGCTAAAACCACCAAAAGAGACCTTGAAAAAGCAATGGAAAATCACATTCTTGCTAAAGGCGAATTGATAGGGCTCTACAAAAGATAAAACATCATCTTCTTAATTCTAATTTTTCTTTAGCTCAGCCATGCATATATTCAAAAGTTAAATACTTTTTCAACCAATCACTTCTACCATTGGTAGAGCAAACTTGAATCGCAAACTCGCCATCCCAACCGCAATCGTACTTATTGCAGTAATTGTGCTGTCGCTTTTTTTGGCACTCAACTGGTTCAACAGCCAAACCGCACCCCGACAATTCTACTTGGGCGTAGAGTTCGCTTATGGCAACCAAACCAGCGAAGTTAAGGCGCTGGTGGATAAGGTGAAGGATTATACGAACCTTTTCGTCATCGGCTCAGTTGAATTAACTTATAACAGAACAGCTTTGTACGAATCCTGCGACTACATTTACAGTTCGGGATTAAATTTTATCGTGCTTTTCACAGGCTTCAACATGTACAATTACTCAAACGGCTTTAACATCGCAAACTGGATGGTGGATGCTCAACAAAAGTACGGCAGCCAATTTCTAGGCATCTACAAAATTGATGAACCAGGCGGAAATCAACTTGACAACGGACCATCCCAAATCATAAACGACACCTCAACATACAGCCAAACCGCTCAGAACTACGTGGGATATCTTTCAGCCATGATAAACCTCTATCACCCTTATACCCCCAGCATATTCACAGCTGACTATGCTCTCAATTGGTTCGATTACAAAGCAAACTACACCGCGGTTTTCGCTGAATTCGTAGGCAACGAAAGCAGGCAACGCATCATTGCCCTTGACAGAGGAGCTGCCAATGCATTCCACAAGGATTGGGGTGTGATAATTAACTGGAAATACAATCAGGGATTGTACCTTGAGAATGGCACCGAATTGTACAACGACTTATCTTTAGCTTACAGTTCGGGCGCCAAATACGCATTTGTTTTCAGTTACCCTAAAATCGGTGAATACGGCACTTTAAGCGATGAGCAAGGGCACTTTGATGCCTTGAAGCGATTCTGGGATACCCTCCACAGTAACCCAGGTAGTTTTGGTTCAAACAAAGCCCAAACCGCCTATGTTGTGCCTGCAGATTACGGGTTTGGATTCCGTAACCCAGATGACCACATATGGGGACTATTTCCATCAGATACATTGTCAACGAAAATCTATAACGACGTCAATAACACTTTGATCCCAACTTACGGAGCACGATTTGACATTCTCTACAATGAACCACAAGTGATTGATCCCATACTGAAAGACTATAGCAAAGTCTTCTACTGGAACCAAACTTTTCCTTAACTCAATTAACAAAAACAAAAAGGTCTGGATTCTAAAGACAAAAAATCAAAAAAAGAAAAAATTTCTTCTAACTTAAAGGTTGGAAGTTTTAGTATCTTGGTCTGTAACCGCCGCTGCCGCCGCCACCGCGTCGATCTCCGCCACCGCGTCGATCGCCACCGTAACCGCCGCCACCGCCGTATCCTCCGCCGCCGCGTCTGTCTCTTCCTCCACCGTATCCGCCGCCTCCTCCGAATCCTCGTCCGCCGCCTCTTCCGCCTCTAAATGGTCTTCGTTCTTGCTCGTATGTTTTGCTTGAAACGTTGTTTTCTGTGTTTACTTCTACTGCGAGTGGCTCTTTTGCTTGTTCAAGTTTGCCGTATTTGCCGATGTTTAGGCGTATGTTTCCTTTGAAGAGTGTTACATACCCATTTTCTATGCGTACTGTGTCTGCTTCGTTGACTTTCTCTATGTTATCATCCCATAGGGTTAGATACACTACGCCAGTTTCGTCGCCAATGAGTGCGTCAGATACCTTGTGTGCAGAGCCATCTCTGCCCATTGGAATTTCACGTACTTCTGTTTTGGATACTACTTTGGCCGTAACGTTAACCGCTTTTGATTGTGGGGTTAAGTCTCCGACTTTTGCTTCTACAGGTTCCTTTTTGTTTTCGAAAAAACCTTCAACAGCCAATTGATTTCACCTATTTTATAGTCTGAGACACAACTTAGATTTCTCTGCACTTAAGGGTTTCGCTTAGAACGCTTTTGATGAGTTTATGCGTTTAGCATATAAAGTTGATGTTGCATTGATGTTTCAACATGAAAAAGCAGTATGTTGCAATCGCCGTTTTTGTTTTAGCAGTGTTGGTTATCGGCGCTTTAGCGATTTCCCTATCCAGGCTAGCTTCATTTAACGGTACATCCCCCACTCAATCGCCAACCCCAACCCAAACTACAACACCTTCACCTACGCAATCGCCTAATTCAACGCCAACACCCACGCCAACGCAAACTCCGCCAAATAGTCCAACACTCTACACATACAAAATAATCCAAACATACCCACACGACCCCCACGCCTTCACAGAAGGCTTAGTTTTCGACAACGGCTATCTGTATGAAAGCACAGGAGAATCCAGTTCTCTACGTCGTGTAGACCTTACCAGCGGCGATGAACTGCAGCAAGTCAATTTGCCAACTGAATACTTCGGCGAAGGCTTAACAGTCGTCAACGATACACTGATTCAGTTAACGTGGCAAAACCATATCTGCTTCATCTACGACAAAGCAACGCTTAGTTTGATTGGCAACTTTAGTTATTCCACAGAAGGTTGGGGCTTAACTTACGATGGCAACCGCTTAATCATGAGCGATGGAACCTCAAACCTCTACTTCCTTGACCCAATCACATTCCAGAAGATTGGCCAAGTAAGCGTTCACGATGGAAACACTTCAGTCACAAACATCAACGAGTTAGAATACGTGAACGGGGATGTTTACGCTAACATTTGGATGCAGCAGAAAATCGCCATAATCAACCCACAAACTGGGCAAGTAAAAGGCTGGATAGATTTATCAGGTTTGTACCAAACCAACAACCCATCGAACATTCCAGACAACGTCCTAAACGGCATAGCATACGATTCTCAAACAAACAGGCTATTCGTAACCGGCAAAGACTGGCCAAACCTCTACCAAATAACGATAACACCCAAGAAATAGGCGCTTGAGAAATTTCGATATGACATTTCAGCACCCATTGAGTTGAAAAGTGATAACCCTTCGAAATCTATCGTTTTCTGTCACGGTTGGAATATTAGAAGCCAAATATGCCCAAACAATCCAGAGCCAAACCCACCGAAACCTCTAAATGCCCTATTCACCGTCTTTTTCCAGAAAAAGGGCCGGTAGATCAGTTCGGTATGATCGCCGCGTTCGCAACGCGGAAGCCGCGGGTTCAAATCCCGCCCGGTCCACCACTCCACCTGCCCTTCTTCAAAAGTTGTTGCTTCCTCCGGATTCCCTAAAACCCTTGTAATCTTTGATAATCTGTTTTATGATTGCCTGTTCCTCAAGACTAAATCGTAGTTCTGGTGATTTACATGTTTTGGAAGTCAATTCATAAAATCTCCTATTTCTCTACGGCGGCGGGAAGGGGATTTAGGGGCGAAGAGTGAGAACTCGTCCGTCTGCACTTTGCAACACGAAGAAATTAGGGGATAATTTCCTGTAGGAAAAAACCAAGTAAGTAGGGTAAACAGGATTTGCTTTCAAGTAGCCTTGATTACTATGAACTGATAATTTTATCGAATAACTATCTACGTTGCTATCGATATTATAATAAACCTGTTCTCTTGCTGAATCGTTTGAATGAAGCACCATTCTAAATTCAGCTGATGTTGAGTTATTGAGGATATCTGGTTGATTTTTAGTCGTTGAAATTGTAGCATTCACAAAACTAATAAGGATATTGAAATCGTCATCTTCCTTCCCACTATTGTAGCCATTAATTGGTATGGAATTAATCGCCCCTGTACTATTGGAACCACCTGTGAAATTCCAAAAAACATTATTCTTAGCGTCGCAAAAAGAGTACCTGATAGATGCTTCATTAGTATTGGTATTTAGTTGATATTCATTATAATATAGGAATAAGGAAATTATTGCAATCACAAGAGCAAAGAATGCAAACCATTGGTACCTGCTTCTTCTTAGCATAGATTAGCCTTAAGCTATTATTGTTTCATTCTGCATTTAACTTTTTTCTATATATGGTTCTGTTATCTTTGCGCCTGTTTTAGGGCTCGTGGTAACTAACTTCAGACGAGATTGTATTTGGAATTAAGAGATTCTTTTAATCTGAAATAGAAAATGGGAATATATTTTTCTCATATTCTGCATTTAGCTTTTTTGTGTCGCATCAGCCAATGCCAACATTATCTTTAAGCCTTCTACCCTGAATTACCTTATGTGTAGAATGCGTTTGGTTTCAAGAGCTTGTGTTAAAATCCCTCTCTGAAGTGTCAGAATCTTTCCAGAAAACCGTTTGATAATCTAGGTTTTCCACCGAAATAACGGTACAAGAGATAAGTTTCTATCTTTGAATCTTGAAACTATTCGCTTAATTCTTGAAGTAACATAAATAGTTTAATGCGACTTCCAGAAATGATAGCGAGTGTTCCTCGATTATTAGCCCATTTTTTATCATATCATTTAGAGGTGTGCATAATTTTAAATCTAGTTAGCGCTTTTGTTTCTTTATGGAAGCCTGTGAAGTCGTCAGGCTTTTCGTCAACAAAGCGATAGTTCCAGCCGAACCCAAGAAACCTGGCAATCCAGGTTATGGAAGAGTCAAAGCACTCAGAATCTTAGTCTACACTAGATTGAAAGGATTAGATAACGACACACGCATAATTGAACATCAAAAAAAGCATCCGTGGATAACTAAAACGCTCGGATTAGCACGGCGCCTGATAGAACCACTGTTGGCAGATGGTGAAAACGCTACCTAAGCCTCTTAGAGGAGACTTTCAAACATCGCAGACATACTTCAGCTCATCGAACCAACAAAAGCAGTCATCCTTGACATACAAAACTAGTAGACCTCTACGATATGGAAGCACGATGGGGACATACAGGCACAGGAAAGTTCAGAGGATTTAAACTTCATGTCGCCGTCAACCAGCTTGGTCTACCCCTACGAGCATTAATTACGCCAGGCAACTGTTATGATTCGCCGTTTCTCCCAAAACTAATCAAGGATTTGGAGGCAGATTACGTTTTAGCTGATACAGGCTACTACTCTAAACAAAACATTAAAGCCGTCAGAGCCATCGGCGCCATACCAGTCATCGCTGATAACCCACGTAAAAAAGGAAAAAAGCTCAAAATTGAGCAAAGCGAGCTTCTAAGAAAAAGCGCTATGTTGTTGAGCAGTTCAATGGGCATGTCAAGGGCAACGTTTTGGATGAGTGTTGGATTAGGCCAAGAGGCTTAGCCAAGAAGGCGGCGATGGTTACTGCTGGCTTGATAAGTTATGATGCTGAGGCTATTAGGTCACTTATTGCTGGCGAACAAAGTCTCAAGAGCATGAGTAAGTACTGGGCTTGACACAATAATTTACGGTTATAGCATCAGATTCACCAAGACACCAAACCAATAGTGTTTAAGTGTTCCAGCCCAGTCCTACTCAATAGATTAATAGAATTCAAAGGATAAAAAATTAATTGTGCACACTTCTATATCATTATTAAAAAGAAGGTTTGTACTCAACATTCTCGCTTATTTTGTAAATTTCCTCGAATTATTGCGATTTTGAAATTTGAATAATCTCGGCTCTAACATCGCTCCAACTTTTCTTTCTCAATATTTCAAATGCTTTTTTACGATTTGTAGGATAGCGAGTATCAAGAGCCAAAACTAACCAGGTAATTATTACCTCGGCCACTGAGCGTTTGTCAAGGTCTTGAATGGCTTTTACTTTTTTTCTCAAGTCTGAATATGTCGTTTCCATTACAACAGTTGCTTAGTTTAGCTACTCAGTATTGTCAGATGTTTAAGCGTGGTTTAGCTTCTCTTTTAAAATTTTTCAGGCTTAAATATTCAGTGCCACAAAGTAGCAGTTATTCACAGGTAGTAATTGATACATAAGTGACAAAGTTCCGAACCTCTTTGAGAATCTCAATCTGAAATATTGGTACAAATATCTACTTTATGTTGCTGGTGTCTTGTTAGTACTTGGAGTTGTTTTCGGCACTAAATTATCGAACGTTGAAGTGGTTCCATTTTCCTAAGGAACTATCATATTAATTATTATTCTCTGGATTGCTGATACAATATTGTCGATTTTAAAATAAATAATTATAATAAAGATTCTTTTCTCTTAGGAACAACGATTTTTCATTGTATTTTCTTCTTTTTTGGAGTCTCATTGCGTTTTACTTTATAATAAGTTATCCTCTCGAGTGTTTTTTCAAATTAATCTTGTTACAGGATTTCGTTAAATGCTTTTTTGAAAGAGAGAAAAGGTTATTTTCGTTTGTTGGTATCTACGTTTGGTAAGTCAAAACCGTTAGGCGCATTAAGCACTTCGTCAACGCGTCTAAATTTAGTGCTTTCAATTTTAAATCTATGGGTTTAGCCCAATCACTACGTTTGGCTTGAACATGTTTTGCTTTTCGGATATTAACATAACGTTTCTCGGTATAACTCAAACTTAGTCAACCTCAAAAGAAAAAATCCAACTTGATAGATGAACCTGATATAAGCTATCGTTGCTCTATAGTTCTTGAATAGAATAGTTAAAATAATGACGACAATTGTTTTTCAACAACAAACCACCAAGCAAAATTCTTACCGATTTGAGTTCTGACGAAATTCACAAATCATACAGCATATCTTTTGGAAACAAATAGTTATGTATGGCAAGTATAATTACAAGAGTATTATTACACATGTATTGAGATAATAGAAAAGGATAAGTTCCACTTTTCAATTAATACCTAATATAGCAGCAGCTAAAACCAGCTTAGCTTTAATGCAATCAAAACCTGTAAAAAAATGGTTTCGGTCCCGTCAGAGGAGATTTTTTGCAAACAAATAATTGTAGGTTTTACAAGATTGGTTAAAAAAGAGGCAAGTGTTGAACCAGTTGAGAAATATACTCAAGAAGTAAAGGCTGTTGAAGAAAAATTTTTGTATGAAATTCGGAAAAAAATTGTTATGACATATCTTCCCGTAATAATCATGGCAAGATTAGCTGAGATTGGAATTATAAGGGCAACTGATATTATTTTAATATTGAACGAACACTACGGAATTCAAATGAGCCCAGGCACCATATACCCAATATTTCAAAGGATAGAAAAAAAGGGTCATATCAAAAGACTACCAAACCGAACAAAAAAAACTTGGGTTTTAACCTCCAAGGGCAAAGAAACGATAAAATTCATTCAAGGAAACTCCACCCAAATTGGCACTACAGTTGAAGAACTGCTAAAAGGTGGTCTCCTTTATAAATGAATAAATACGCAAAAATTTTCATAATAATTACGAAATCAAAATGCTGAATACCCATGAACATGGCGTTCCAAACAATAAGCCTGGTGTAGAAAAAGAAAAAGATGGAATTGTAATTCTTTATCAGCATACATAGAAGTCGATAACTGTCGTAGATGGTCCAACAAATAGGTCTATACTGTTGCCCCAATCGTATAGTTGATTATTGACGAAGACGTAATAGCATGTATATGGCATACTAAATGTGTAGGTACCTACCGCCAGAGAAGTATCATCTTGTATCGAAGTGTAGCCAAAGCATTGGCTATTGCAATCAACCTCCAAATTGGATAGCTCAGTGTAAGTATTGAGGTCAATCGCCCGTATTGTAACGTCAGCTTGTGTTGCATAATTGACAGTAATAGTTGCATCGGATTCAATGTCGATGTATTGAGGATTGTCATATCCATGTTGCTCGTAGTTAAGATAATAGTAGTCCATTTGAGCCTGCCACATGGGAGAGGTCCAGAACTCATGACTTTCTGGTGTAAGCTATATGTTGAACCTGATGTTATGTCAATGACTCCGTCAAGTTGCCCTGATACACCTGTAATGCCAGTACCGCCGTCTCTTGTCCAATAAGTTACTTGTCTCAACCAAGTTTCCGCTGTCGGTGGGTCATCCCAAAAAGGCGAGTTGACCCAAGCCCAGGTATTAAGACCTATCACTGCCTGCGCTTGACTACACAAGCTGGATATAGAATAAGAGCATGCTTCTGCTGCAAGAATTTCAATGATATTATAGAAGGGATGCCGCTGTGGGGCCAAGCCTTTTCATAGGTGGAACCACCGTCCGAACTTGCGTAGATTGATAGGTCTCTACAGTGTGTCAGAAGATCCATTACACTCAGGGTGGGAGCAATATAAGTATTATCCAGACGTAAAAGCAATCCGTTTCCATCATTAATTTTATTATTGACTATAGCGCTTAGCCAATGTTAGGTCGGCTGTGCATGGGCCTCCGAGGCATACTTGCAAGGGTCCAGCGCCAGCACTGAAAGGTGGTGGCATAACCACAGCCAATATTGAACCCGTGACGGTCCAAATGAGTTTGTTCATTGCTTGGGCGTAAGGAAGGTTATCATTAAACCAGTTTTGGAAATCACCAACTTCGTCAGGAGGGAAATAGATTTGGATGTGATCAACTTCGCCATATTGCACATATTGATTATTATACCACATCGTCAAAGGAGTTCGCTCCACTTCTATAGAAAGGATCAAACCCTCCGTCCATGCATATTTTAACAAATGACCGGCCATCAATTGTTGCGTTACTGTATTTTATTTGGCTAATTGTACCATTGATAGTTACATTTATCGTTTTATAGGGCGTATCGACTATGGCTTTCGACAAATCTAAGTCAGTGGGTGGTTTCTGCAAATTGGTTATACTCTCGGCAATTGTCAGATTAGTATACTGTTGCACTAGTAAGTTGCCTTAAGGATCTGCTTTTAGAAAATCTCTGAATACTTCAATTGAAAAATTATCAGATCGCAGATTCGACGCTTGTAAATAACTACCAATCTCTCCTTCAATACTGTTTCTTAGTTGCTCTTTTTCGGTTAATTGGGGCACTGCACCTCTAATCGCTGAAGTTACTATGGAAGTCAATAGCATCACTAAGACCAGAACCAAAACAAGTTTTTTTATCATTTTATTTCACCTCCTTATGCAAAATTTTGCATTTGATTTTAGTTAGCGCTTGTTATTAATAAAATTTAAGTAAGAATCGATTTTCGATTCAGAATTGTTTCCGCAATTTTTTTAGTATTGTTTTGTTGGAAAGTTTCCGGTGACTCGGAAGACTCAAAAAGTTTGAGCAGATTTCTACTTCTCAAGGTTAATGTGAACGTTCTGTTTCTCATTGGCAGTCTCTTTATAATATTTGTCTCTCTAAATTTCCGTCAATTACTGAACCCAGCATTTTAATAAATATTAAGTCAGCGCACAAAAATAAGCACTCTTTATTAGAAAAACTTTCCATCATCTTCCCGTTGAATAACATAATGATACATGCAGAAAGCAAATGATTGATCAGAGTGATTGATTTGTGACAAGTTATCATAGCAACTCTGGTTCTCGCTATAAGATCAAAGGATAAAAAGGGTCCATCAGATGACTCAACTTAAGCGCTCAAACTTTGCCTCGCACTCTTTATTAATTGTACACTCTCACTCGGGGGCTTTGACTGTTTACTAGTGGATTTCAAGCGCTGAATATTTATCGTATGAATGTACCTATAACCCATACTCCCGTCAAAGAAAATAGATTAATAGCTTAAAAAACTTCTAAATGAAGGAAAAACAGTTACATTCGTTGGTTCAAAGTAACCGAACCCGCCGTCGCTAGGTTGAATACCTGTCGAAACAATAGCTAAATTTAAAACCACACTTTTATTTTCATATTATTGAATATCTCCTTTTGAATTCAATTTTATGAGTGTAGGCGTAGTTTGATAACTTGTGACGTAGAGAGTTGCGGAAGTAAAAGTGGATTGATGGGACTTGCCCAAATCTAAAAACGTATCCCCCATCACTTGTTTGAATCAAGTTAGAAACCGATTCAGAGCGTCCCGAACTATATTTTTTTGCCATTGTGGGTGAGGGCGTTTGCGTTGATGTGAATGTTGAGGTAGTTAGCGCTTGCGGGTTGAGGAACCCCGCCTATGACACTTATGCCAATACCGTGCACTTCATGTTATTAGCCAAACCCATTTCGATTCCATTATTTCTGAGAATAAGCCAGTCAATATTAAGTTTCTTTCAATTATTAAATTGTAGCCAAACGAATCTCCAACCAAGATAATTCCGGGATATTGAGCAGGCACCCCAGAAATTACGCTATTTGCAATAAACGCCGTCTGATTGGTTTGATTTAAATTTGAAGTTGTACAAGTTACAGTAAAATGTAAAGCATTGTTCGAAATAACAGGTTACCCGTGGTAGGGCGCCAAAGCTTAACAAGAAATAACAATATACATGCAAAGAATAGAGTTTGATGTTCTTGTTTTCAGTTTTGATCGGCAATTCACTAAGGATGCTATTTTCAAGAAAATTGAGCGGTTAGGTTTAGAAGTAGTAGACGAAGAGAAGCAAAACCTTTCGACTACTACTTCTCTTGAGTTGCCTGAAGAGCTACCAAATGTTGAAGAAACACTGATAAAGCCATCATGCCTTGACTGCTTGGATAAGCCGGGTTTGAAAAAAAGCGATATTTTGCGATTACGAAACATTCATTTCATGTTGCAAGGTTACAACGACTTGAGGTTAATGAGCAAGTTGCACCTTGTCGTCGCCTCTTGGCCAAACGCAAAAGACTGTTTGATCGTTATTGAGTAAAGGATTATCTGCAATAACAATCGCAGAAAAAATTGGCGCCACAAGGCGTTCCTTAACCAAACCAAACTATCCGCAGAAGCCAGGCTATCCACAACTCTTTTAGTTGTTGCTCAAGCAAATCAAGGGCTTGAAACGGAATTGATTGAACTTAGGGCGAATATGCGGGACTTTCCAAAAAAACTAAAAGTGTTACATCCCAATAAGCTCTCGAGGAACGTGCTTTGTTACTTCATTGCGTAACCACATAATCTTTTACTTTTTTGTTCATTTATATCGTTAGCTAAAAGCTCGAATTGAAGCCGTGTTGAACAAGTTTGGCGACTAGGAGAGGCAAGGCGCTCTTTCTCTGATTCTCGTCCAATTTTTTGTCTTGCAAACATTAGCCCAAGGCTAAACTGTCCAGAACTACTTTTCCCTATACATTTAATATTCAAAACAATGAGAGCTTAAATTAAAGAATGTTCTTTGAGCTTTTTCTTTAGTTTTGGCATTTTTTTGGCTTTTGCGTGTCATTAGGTAAGAGCGGAGTGAGCGCGGAAGCGCAAGCGAAGCTTAAACGATTTTTTGCTTAGACTGAAGCACACGTACAAAACGAAATCAATGTAAAAAGCAACAACCAAGTTAATCCTAATTCTATTAATTATTGCTACGCCTCAAAACTAGTCTTAATGGTTAATTATTTGCTATTAATTGTTTGCATTTCTCACAGATTCTGGCATTCTCTGCAATTACGGCGCCACAGTGTGGGCATTCCTTAGCATATGTAAGATTATTTTTCTTTAGAGGGATAAAGATTTGATAGGTATAATGAATCGCCATAGCACCTGCAGCTAAAGACACAACGCCAAAAGTAGCCAAACCAGTAAAGATACTATATGGGTCTGAAGATGAATTAATAATATAACCTTCCGTGAAGAATTGGAAACAGATGAGAAAAATTCCTAGTGCAATGCCCAGGACACCAAAAATGAAACCAATAATATACTCAATTTTGAGTGCTTCTATAGACAAGTTAAGCCTCAATTACAATCAGATTATGATTCTTAAATAATTTATCATTCAGGATAGCTCCAAATTAGTTTTTAGGGGTTATTATATAGCTCTTCTATCCCTCCAGGCAGCTCCATGAAGAAGGAATTGTCAAAAAAATGGGATAGACCCATTCATAGGTTTTTAAAAAAACAAGAAGACTAAACCTTAAAGTAAGTAAATGAAGATTAAAAGCACGCTTCTGGACACTAAGAACTCTCTCGGCAATTTTAGGCTTGCGCGTGCGCAAAAGAATTAACTGATAATTTCCCCATAACGCTAGAAATTAATAGGTCACTAACAAACGATTGTTTGAATAGATATAGTGAAACTGGAGGATGCCATTGAAAGTTAGTAAAAGAAGGCAAACTTGCCGACGATAGCTCATGTAACAATTTAGTTTGGATTTTACAAAACAACGTTGAAATTAATTTCAAAAACTTTCTGCCATACCTGAACTTACAATTATTAAAGCGCGGTCTATGTAGATTAAAACCGCACTGCACAAGCATCTTCGTGGTTTGAACCCAATTCAGACTGTGTGAAAAGTCTCTTTCTCTGATGGCTATTTACCGTTAGACTTAAATCTAGATCGCTTTTAAAGCAACAGAAAGAGCAGATGAAAAGCCACGAGCGAACACGTAACAGGCCCTCACAGAAGCCAAACAATACTTATCCCAGACACCATCGAGAAATACGTTGAAAAAGAAAAACCTAGAGTTAGAGCATGTCTGAAGGATCGTAAGAGGGTCTTCCTGTTTTAGCTGGTGTTGAGTATTTGAATCCCAGCTTTTCCAGGTTGAGACCGTCTATAAAAGCATCGATGAACCTTACGCGTTTATAGCTACCTAAACCAAATCCGCTCCAGCAGAAAACTGGAGAAAGAATGCCACCGAAACCTCGAAGTCATTTTGGCTCATGAAAAAGCTCTCTCCAGATCACAAAACCATCGCTGACTTCAGAAAAAACAACATCGACTGCATAAAACCAGTGTTCAAAGAATTCGTTTGATTCTGCAAAAGCCTCGATATATACGTCGCTCAACTCTTAGCTATAGACGACATCAAATTCAAAGCCGTCAATTCCAAAAGCAACAAACTCAATGAAAAAACAATCGCTTTAGGCTCAAACAAACAGAGGAAAAGATAGCAGAGTACCTCAAAGAAATGGACAAAAACGATACAGCTGATTTATCTGAAGATGAAATCGTCAATGTCGATGAGCTTAAGGAGAAAATAGGCCAGCTTGAAGAAGAAAAGCAGCGGTACGAGCAGATTCAAGGTCAAATGAAGGCTACTGGCCAGAGGGAGGTTTCGCTTGTGGATCCAGACAGCCGTTTAATGAGAGTTGATAGTCAGCGGCTTGAAGTCGGCTACAATATTCAAACTTCCGTCGACGCAAAGCAGCACCTCATTGTCGATTATGACGTGATGAATATCTCAACTGATCACCATCAGCTAGTTAAGGATGCTTTAGCAGCGAAAGAAACCTTAGGTGTGGATAGACTGGCTGTTTTGAGTGACAAGGGTTTCTACGTCGAGAAAGATGTTGCAGGTTGTGAGGATAATGGCATAACACTGTTCATGCCTATACCCGGGGCTTTGAACCCTTACAAGAGAGTTGGTGTTCCTGAGCCTGAATTTTACTCTGACAAATTTGTTTACGATATCGCTAAGGATGTGTATGTTTGTCCTTTTGGGGTTGAGATGCCTTTTTGGAAGCGTAGTAACCGCGGCAAAGGGTTTGACGGTAGGCTGTATAGGTCGAGGTGTTGTGATTCTTGTTCTGTGAGAGGTAAGTGTACTAGGAATAAGCGTGGACGTTATATGTTTAGAGGTGAATATGATGGGGCGGTTGATCATCTAAGAGAGCGGTTGAAGAGTTCTGAGGGCAAAAAGATGCTTCGTTTGAGGCGGTTGTTGGTTGAGCATCCGTTTGGGACGATGAAGCGAGCTTTTAATCAGGGTTATGTGCTTTTGAAGGGTCTTAGGAAAGTGAGGGAGAGGTCGGTTTTACTATGTTGGCTTACAATATG
>CAWDAV010000015.1:0-193732 GCA_963800365.1 Candidatus Bathyarchaeota archaeon
TTCACCATCGCATAACCGAATTACAATGATTCCTCTAAATATTCCTTCAGGACTGAACAAAACAATAAAGTTCACTTTACTCACTCCTGAAAAAAGTAATGATGCATTTTCTTCAACAAAATATATTCTATCAGGTAAGTGAAAATAGATGAAAATAGCGTTTTTCGAAGTAGAAGACTGGGAAGAAGAATACCTCAAAAAGAAATTGACCGGTCATGCACTACAGTTCTTAAATGGAAAACTAAGTTTAGAAAACGCCCAGCAAATAAAAGATTTTGACGCCGTTTCAGTCTTCATCTACTCTAAAATAGATGAGCAAGTCATACGAGAAATTCCAAATTTGAAATTAATAACTACAAGATCCACCGGCTTTGACCATATTGATATAGATGCCTGTAAGAAACAAGGGATTACAATTTGTAATGTTCCTTCTTATGGGGAGAACACTGTTGCTGAGCACACTTTTGCCTTGATTTTGTCTTTGTCGAGACACATGTGTAAAGCATGCATTAGACGTTTTGAACAAGATTTCTCAATTGAGGGCTTAGAGGGGTTCGACTTGAAAGGAAAAACCATAGGCGTCATCGGAACGGGTCAAATCGGCTTGCACGTCATCAGGATTGCAAAGGGCTTTGACATGAACATAATAGCCTATGACGTCCGCCAAAACAAACTCCTATCTGAGGTCTTAGCGTTTGAATATGTTACACTGGAGGAGCTTTTAGCTAGATCAGACGTAATTACGCTACACGTACCCTACATGAAAGCCACACATCATCTTATGAACAAAGATACATTCAAACTTGTAAAGAAAGGCGCCATTCTGATAAACACTGCAAGAGGAAGCATCGTGGATACAGAAGCATTAATCGATGCACTTGACAAGAAAATTTTGTCGGGTGCTGGACTTGATGTCTTTGAAGGTGAGGAAGCTATAAAAGAGGAAAAACAACTTTTATACGACCCTAAAAACCTCGAAGTCTTAACCAGTCTAGTTAAGGATCACATTCTGTTAAGCAAAGATAATGTTGTTTTTACTCCCCACATAGCTTTCTATAGCAAAGAAGCCCTAGAAAGAATACTTGAAACAACAGTGGAAAATATAGTTGCCTTCGTTTCGGGAAAACCGCAGAATGTTGTTTAACCCAACGCGAATTCCGCTTCCTAAAGACGAAGTATTTTTTCTACTTGTATTCTTTTTAGGGTTCTCCATGATAGCTGATCATACATGACACGATGTTCTCAGCAAATTCTAACAATGTATCCTTAAAAAAAAGCATTTTTGGCTAAAGGAAAACTAATTATGGTTGAAGACGGCACTCTTTCTTAGCGAGGTTTTTGTTTATATGTTTATCAAGGATCCTGTTTGTGGAATGCCTTTAGACCCATCCACAACTCAGTTTACTGCGAATTTTTTATCTAAGCAATATTATTTTGACAGCGAATATTGCATGAGCAGCTTCATTGAAGGCGCCAAAATTGCTTACTTTTCCATGGAAATCGGCATAAACTCTGCCATGCCAACCTACAGTGGGGGACTAGGCGTTTTGGCGGGTGACGTAATTAGATCAAGTGCAGATTTGAGAATTCCCTTAGTTGCATTAACTTTACTCAGTAAAAAAGGCTATCTTAAACAGAAATTAACGCCTGATGGATGGCAAATGGAATATCCTGAAGAATGGGATCCCTCAAAATTCATGAAACTATTACCTGAAACTGCGACCGTAAAAATTTCTGGGCGAGATGTCAAAATCGGCGTTTGGGTCTATGAGCAAGAAAGCCTAACGGGCGGAACCATTCCTGTGTTGTTCCTCACAACCGACGTTGAAGGGAACACTCAAGAAGATAGGGAAATTACAGATTTTCTTTATGGAGGAGACGAAAAATACAGATTAAAGCAAGAAATTGTTTTGGGAATAGGCGGGTTACGTATCCTTGAGGCGCTGAAAATTAATGTTAAGAAATATCACATGAACGAGGGCCATAGCAGTCTGCTTACCCTTGAACTGTTAAAGAACAACGATTTGAACGCTGACAAAGTAAAAAACCGATGTGTATTCACAACTCACACTCCTGTAGCTGCCGCATTTGACAAATTCTCATACGACCTCCTTTCGGAAGTTCTTGAAACCGAAGTGCCCGAAAAAACCTTGAAAGAGTATGGCGGATCTGACAAATTGAACATGACTCTTCTGGCCTTAAACCTGAGCAAATACACCAATGGCGTAACAGAAGCACATATGGAATACTCAAGAAAGCTTTTTCCGGGATATCACATTCAGGAAATAACCAACGGCGTCCATTCCTACACTTGGACATGCTCACACTTTAGAAAACTATTCGACAAATGTATTCCTCGATGGGCCAATGAACCAGAACTTTTGGTCAGAGTCGATACCGTTCCAGACGAGGATCTGTGGGAAGCTCACATGAAAGCAAAGCAAGATTTACTCGACTTTGTTCAGACCAGTTCTGGGCTACAGATGGATACCAACGCCTTAACGTTAGGGTTTGCCAGAAGAGCCACAGAGTATAAGCGAGCAGCAATGATTTTTTCAGATATAGAAAAGCTTAAAGAAGTCAACAGTCAGGGCAAGATTCAATTTATTTTCGCCGGAAAGGCACATCCAAAAGACGAGCAGGGAAAAAATCTCATCAAAGAAATTTATGAGTTTAAGGACCGACTGAAGGGCGAAATCGAAATCGTCTATCTTGAAAATTACAACATGGAAATGGCTGGAAAATTGACTTCGGGCGTTGACGTTTGGCTTAACACGCCAATGCCGCCGATGGAGGCGTCTGGAACAAGCGGAATGAAAGCGGCCCATAACGGTGTAATCAATTTCAGCGTTTTAGATGGATGGTGGATAGAAGGTTGTGTTGAAGGTCTCACAGGGTGGGCGATTGGTCCATCGCCTGATCAAGCGATAAGCGACGAGCAAAGAAGAAAAAGAGAAATCAATGATCTCTATAACAAACTGGAATACGTAATTATTCCAAAATTCTATCAAGAACGCGACGGTTGGATAGGCATGATGCGAAACTCTATAGGCAAAGTCGCATATTACTTTAATACGCATCGAATGATGCGTAGATACGCTACAGACGCCTATCTATAGGTCAACATTTTGGTCCAAAAAACGGTGAAGTGACAGAAAAATGGGTATTTTTAGAGCTTACGACATAAGAGGAATTTACGGTAAAGACTTGACAGAAGAAATTATGACCAAAATAGGTGAAGCAGCCGGAACCTTGTGCCCAGGCACCTTCACGATTGGAAGAGACTTCAGAGAGCATGGAGCTCAACTTGAGGAGGCGTTCGTTTCAGGACTGAAAAAAACGGGTTCAAACGCAAATCTGATCGGAACCTGTCCTGCGAGTCTCTGCGTCTTTGCCAACTCGAAAATGAACAACAATGCAACTGCGTACATAACCGCGTCTCATCTGCCAGCGGAGTGGAATGGCGTCAAATTTTTCCATCAAGATGGAGTCGGCTTCTTCGAAGAAGAGAACAAAAAACTGGGGGAGATAAGCACCTCAGAAAATTTTAAAACAGGCACAGGAACAGCGAAGAAAATAGAGGGAATGGACACAGAATACGCTAATTTCGTGGCTGAAAAAATAAAACCAGAGAAAATAAGTGTGGTCGCTGACTTCGGAAACGGGGCCGCCTGTCTCTTGGTTCCGAAGATCCTCAAGAAAATCGGTGTTAAAGCCTCTTTCCTATTTGATTGGCCCGACCCAACGTTCTCGAACAGAGACCCTGAACCGAAACCAGAAGCCTTGACCGCTCTTTGCAAGAAGGTTGTGTCAGAGAAGGCTGATCTTGGAATAGCGTTCGATGGCGATGGCGACAGAGCCATTTTTGTTGATGACACAGGCAAAGTGATCATGACTGAGCAAAGCGCGATCCTCTTCATCAGGGACATAATGAAAACTCAGAGAGGCCCTGTCGTCGCCAACATTGAATGTTCAGACATTATAGAGGATGAGGTTAAGAAATATGGGGAAAAAGTGTTTCGAGTACCAGTTGGGCATACGTTTTTGGTGCAGGAAACCAAGAAACATAAAGCTGTTATTGGTGTTGAAGAATCTGGGCACATTTGTGTTCCAAAGTTCTTCTGGTTCGACGATGCAATAATAAATAGTATGTACATGGCGGAAATAGTCTCAAAAATGGGGCAGAAACTGTCAGAAGTCGTGAAAGAGTTGCCGTCGAGGCTTTTTGAAAGAATCGAAATAAAGTGCTCTGACGAAACGAAGTTTCAAGTTGTCGACAAGATAAAAACAAAGGCAATGGAGATATATCAAAACATAGACACCATTGATGGCGTCAAAATTATTTTTTCAGATTCGTGGGCTCTGATCAGAGCATCAAACACATCACCTATACTCCGCTTATCGATTGAGGCAAGAGACCAAAAAAGACTTGACGAACTCAAGCAGGAAATGACAAAACTGATAAAGAGCGTCAATGCATGAGTCAAGACTCCTTAACTACAGAAGAGGCAAAGAAAGCCAATATTGATGAACTATTAAGCAAACTTTCGGCGGGCAAGGGGGGGCTTTCTTCCTCAGAAGCGGAAAAACGACTTGTGCAATACGGTCCTAATGAAATTCAGGAGAAAAAAGTTAACCCACTACTAAAGTTTCTTCACTATTTTTGGGGTCCAATTCCATGGATGATTGAAGCGGCAGTAATAATGTCCGCAGTTATCCAACGATGGCCTGATTTTGCAATAATCTTAACACTACTAATGGTAAACGCCATAGTAGGATCCTGGCAGGAACGCAAAGCAGGTAATGCTATAGAACTGCTAAAGAAAAGACTAGCCTTAAAAGCACGTGTTCTGCGAGATGGGAAATGGCAGGGAATACCGGCTGAAAAACTGGTGCCAGGAGACATTGTTCGACTCCGTTTGGGAGATATCATTCCCGCTGATGTAAAACTGATCGATGGAGATTATCTTTTAACCGACGAATCTGCACTTACGGGAGAGTCGCTTCCTGTTGAAAAACATCTCTCCGATATCGGATACGCAAGCTCAATTGTTAAACAAGGCGAAATGAACGCGCTTGTGGTAAACACTGCCGCTAAAACTTTCTTTGGCAAAACCGCTAAACTAGTAGAGCAAGCCCAGACTCCAAGTCACTTTCAAAAAGCAATCGGCAAAATAGGCGATTACCTGATTTTCTTGGCGATAGGACTCGTAATAGTGATTGTTTTAGTCTCAATTTTTCGGGGTCAAAACATCTTAGACATCATTCAATTTGCATTGATCTTAACTGTAGCGGGAATACCTGCAGCACTTCCAGCGGTTCTCTCAGTTACAATGGCCATAGGCGCCATAGCCCTCGCCAGAAAAGAGGCAATCGTTAGCAAATTGGTTGCAATTGAAGAAATGGCAAGCATGGATGTGCTATGCTCAGACAAAACTGGCACTATTACCAAAAATGAGCTCACCATGGGAGGAACCAAACCTTATGATAAATTCACAGAAAATGATGTACTACTGTTCAGTTCGCTCGCTTCCAGAGAAGAAGATAAAGATCCTATCGACGAAGCAATCTTAACCAAAACCAAGAGCACACCCGCCATCTCTGAAAGAATTGGCCGCATCAAAGTTGCCAGTTTCAAGCCGTTCGATCCGGTCATTAAAAGAGCTGAGGCGACAGTTCAAGGTGAAGATGGAAGCCAGTTTAAGGTGACTAAAGGAGCGCCTCAGGCTATTCTGGCTTTGATCGAAGAAAAGGAATCAATCAACAAAAAATTAACTGAAGACGTTAATGAGTTTGCCCAGAAAGGGTACCGTGCGCTGGGTGTGGCTCGAACTGGCAATGAGAACAAGTGGCAATTTGCGGGTCTAATTGCTTTATTCGATCCACCAAGGGAAGATTCGTCTCAAACAATAAAGACTGCTCAATCGATGGGTGTCAATGTGAAGATGGTCACAGGTGACCACATAGCTATTGCCAAAGAAATTTCTAGCCAGGTAAACCTTGGAAACGATATTGTGTTGCCTGAGGCTTTTTTGAATAAGTCTGACAGCGAGGCTCAGCGAGTAGTTGAAGAGGCTGAGGGTTTTGCAGAGGTCTTCCCAGAGCATAAGTACCGCATTGTTGAGTTGCTCCAAGAAAAAGACCATGTTGTTGGTATGACTGGAGATGGGGTTAATGATGCACCTGCTTTGAAGAAAGCTAACGCTGGTATTGCTGTTGAGGGCGCCACTGACGCTGCAAAATCGGCAGCCGACATAGTTCTGACTAAGCCGGGGCTTTCTGTTATAATCGACGCGATAAAAGAGAGCCGCAAAATTTTCCAGCGTATGACGAATTATTGCACCTACCGAATTGCAGAAACGATAAGGATTCTGCTTTTCATGACTTCTGCAATCGTAATTTTCCAGTTTTACCCTGTTACTGCCCTAATGCTTGTTTTGTTAGCGCTTTTAAATGACCTGCCGATCATGACAATAGCTTATGACAACGTGAAGTACTCGGATAAACCTGAGAAATGGGATATGCGGTCTTTGTTGGGGGTAGCGACGTTTCTTGGAATAATCGGGGTATTCTCAACTTTCGGAATTCTCTATATCGGATTAATTGTTCTAAAATTAAACCCACTTGTTCTGCAGTCTTTCATATACCTCAAACTTTCAGTTGCAGGGCACTTAACTGTGTTTGTCGCGAGGACTAAGGGTCACTTTTGGTCAGTGAAACCGGCAAAGCCCCTGCTATTTGCAGTCATAGCTACTCAAATTATGGCTACGATAATTACTGTGTACGGTATTTTGCTTCCTGCCATGGGCTGGGGGCTGGCCGCACTCGTGTGGGGTTATGCGTTGCTCCTTTTTGTCATGACAGACTTTGCCAAAGTACGACTTTACAAGGTACTGAATCGCGAGGGCAAAAAAGTTGAAAGAGACGAGGCCGCAAACACCCTCAGAACGGTAACATCCGACAAGGCCTTCACTTTCTACAGGGATTACGGGCAACCTCTCGGCGTTACCTCAAAAAGCTTGGACGAACTTGCCGCCAACGTGAAGAGTATCGAACCATCTTCAGTCAAGTTCCACGTTGAAGAGGGAGACTTTGAAAACTGGTTCACGATGCTGGGAGACAAATCGCTGGCAGGTCAGGTCGCCGCATTACGCGGTAAAAATATCTCACCCAACAAGCTAAAGGAAAAGGTGAGCTCGATGGTCAACAAGCGTGTCGACCGGTTACACAAGATCGCCAATTCGAAGGAGAGCGGTGCGCAAGCGTCGCCTGCAAGGCAGGTTAAGTCTTAAGCTGGATGGACTGGTTTCATTTCCTCTTTGTTGCTTGAGGCAACGACTTTTAGAGACTCTCAAAGACGATTACACCTAAGGACGCTCGCGCCAATAGATTATACTATGAAGCTAACATACACAAGTTTATAGCCAGTTTATGTTGGCGATTCATGTTGACGCAATCGTAGCTCATAGTTTCGAGTGCAGTACAGGGATATCAGATTTTACCTCTACTAGTAGAGACTCAGTGTATTCGGGTGACTGCTTGATAGCCTCGCGGGTAAGATTGACAAAGACCTTCGACTCACCCCAACTAACACGCTCAATCAATTTCGGCGAAACCAATACCTCTTTTCCCGGCCACCAGTTCCGCGTATTTATGATTAGATAACGAATCGCCCATGTCTCGTCATCTACAATAAAATCGTCAACGTTACCAATCTCGCCATCGGAAGCTTGGATGTGATTACCACTCACAGCATTAGTGCTGCGCAAATGTGGATCCCACTCTTTTTTCAAAGCATCTTCCCGCAAAAAGGCATAACGGTCATGCACGATGTAGGGATAAGGTCCCCACGGGTATCCACCCATCCAATAAATCGGCCAGCCATAATACATGTAGTAGGTTTTCTCATATTGCCTGGAGACGGGCTTGTCGCTTTCCAATGGTGGGCTGTCCTCGATCTGTTTTTTGGTTAAATTAATGGCGATTTTTTGGTCGTCTTTATTCACTGCGAGCAACGCATGCGGAGAAATCAGCACCTGCCTATCCGAAAGCCAATTTCCTGAATCGGCAACCAAATAACGAATAGTCCAGTACGTATCATCGAAGTAGAATTCTTTGACTTTTCCTATTTCCCCATCAAGGCCATCCAATCTGTAACCTTTTAGTGTTTTGATTTTGTTTAACATAATGCCCACTTATTTGAAGTCTCTACTCTAAAAGTTAGTTCCAGTTTTCTTAAAGATATGTGGCTGTAGCGAGACAGCAACAAGTCACCTTAGCTCCAAGACTCAGGCGATTAGAAAACTTTGAGCGCCCAATTAGGGATTGAATTCCCCATTGACATCCTCTCCGGCAATGTCCTCATTGTAGTTTTCGTCTTCATGAGCTTCTTCTTCGGATTCTTCTTCCATATCTTCTTCACGGGCTCTTTCTCTGGCACCTGCCGCTTGTGCTTTGTCTTCAGCTTCGCCTTTTGGAGGAAAAGCATCGTCTAACCACAGTTTAAACTGTTTTTTGCCTTCAGCATTGGAAAAAGCCCACTCACACAATTCACTAAAAACGATATTTAATTCAACTTGGTGATCGTTAGCTAACTGTTTTAGGTACTGTTCCCATTTAGCAGGAATAGATATCGCTAATCTGCTCATTTTCTTACTCATGCCCTTTTGTTTCGTGGTGAGTTGTATCTCTGTGCCTCTCCATTTCCGAGTGGGTCTTGAAGGTTTTACCACAATCTGGACAAGGAATCTGGCTTGGTTCCACTCCGCCTAATGGTATTTCTTGAGATGACGGCACCCTCAACGTGTGAGGCTGATGAAGCTCTTTGTCGCTCATGCTTTCTTTTGAGAGCTTTTCCACTAATTCAGCGCCTTCTGCGGTAAGCTCGTATTCACGGTACACGTTATGATCCGTCTCTTTTGCATGTCCCTTCACTAAGTGGGCTCTTTCAAGCACGTTCAAATCTACCACAGTTTGGTGTAACTTGCCCTGTTGTGTTCCTTCAGACGAAACCAGTACATCAAACGGCTGAACTTTTGCTACCCTAAGCAGAAGAGATTTGTAACGGTTGATCCCTTCCTCAAACGCTATTTCTTTACGTTCATTATCTTCTACAGCTACCTTACTCAACAAACTCTTAAGTTCCAAGGACATACAAACACCACTCCAAAAACATTAATCAAAACAGAATCTAAAGAAATATTGTAGCCTATCGCATTATTTTAACTTACTGCTCAAGCTTGGAAGGGTTGCTCTAGCTCGGCGCTTCTTTTTTTTCCATTTCTCGCGGATGCTTGCCTGCTCGCCAGTGCTCTTCAATCTGTTCAAGAGTTTTCTCCTTAGTCTCCGGCACCAACCGATAAAAAAAGACCCACGCGACGGCAGCTATTGCACCGTATAACCAGAAAGTCACCGAGTGCCCCAGAACCCCTATCAGGGTCAGGAAAGTCACGGCCACCACCAAGTTAAATCCCCAGTTGGCAATTGTCGCCACGCTCATGGCGGCACCGCGGACCTTTAAGGGATAAATCTCGGAAATCATCAGCCAAAAGACCGGCCCGAGTCCAAAAGCGAAACAAGCAACATATATCGCCAGGCCCCCAATGGCAATATAACCAATGAAACTCGACAACTGCTGAAATTGGAAAGCAGCACCTAAAATCGCCATGCCAATAATCTGACCGGCAACACCGATTAATAACAAAGGTCTCCGTCCAACACGGTCCATCAAATAGATAGCCAGAACGTGCATGCACAACATCAGTAGCCCCAATCCCGCTCCAGCCAGGATAGCCGACCCCGCGGTCTCAAAGCCCGCGAACCCGAAAATAGTCGGGGCATAATAGATGACCGTGTTAATGCCCGTTATTTGCTGAAATATGGCCAACCCAACGCCGACAATCAAAGGCATCCTAAGAGAAGGCTTGAATAGCTCAGACAATCCACTGCCTTTCTGCTTTGCCAGGCTTTGTTGGATGTCCTTGATTTCTGGATTTACGTCTGATTCAGTGCGGACGCGCTGTAAAACCTGCTTCGCTTGTTCCACCTTTGACCGGCTGATCAACCATCTGGGGCTATCGGGTAGGCGCCACATTGCAACGGCCAAGATGATTGATGGTATTACTGCTACGCCAAACATAATTCGCCATCCCTGGATGCCGGATAGTGCATAGTCCACGCCGTAAGCAACTACGATGCCTGTGGTAATCGCAAGCATGTTTACTGCCACCAGTGAACCTCGGACTTTTGCCGGAACTATTTCGGCAATGTACAGCGGAGAAATAAACGAAGCAATGCCGATAGCGATTCCAACAACTATCCTGCCGGCAATCAACACGGTAACCGTTTGTGCTAGGGCCGTAGAAGCGGCGCTGACAGTGAAGATTATCCCAGCCACTATTATTAGTCTGCGGCGTCCGAATCGGCCAGTCAGAGCACCTCCAATAGCCGCGCCAATCACGGCGCCAATTAAAACAGCGCTGACGACGATTTCCTCCATCGTGGTTGATAGAGAAAATTGTTGTTTTATGAATAGTATAGCTCCAGAGATAACGCCTGTATCAAAGCCGAAGAGCAGGCCGCCGAGAGCAGCGACCGCTACAGCGATGTAAATAAAACGTTGTCCATCGGTCTTAGCCTTGCTCTTCATCTGCATGGGCTCCTTCATTTCTTTTGCTCGATGTTGTTTTTTGCTTTTTCTAGGTCAAGAATGGAGAGGATGAAGAAAGCGTGGGACCACGCTAGTGGTATTGCAGAAACGGGCGCTCCGTTTTCTTTGTTAACTTGCTCCGAGAGTAATCCTAATTCGGTGGAGTGGCCAAGTGCCCACCGAATAAGCGGCTCTGCTTTGCCCAATTCACCTGCTTTTTCGTAATATAATGCTAACCATATTGTTGTTAGAATCCATGGGTTGCCACCGTAGTACTGATCAAAGGGGTACCTGCCCACGCCGCCTGACTTAAACTTGAAAGCAGATTCTATTGCTATAGCTGTCTTTTTCATTCTCTCGTCATTTGCAGGCAAAACATCAAACGGGTAGGATAAGCTTAAGAGGCTGGCGTCAAGGTTTTCGTTTCTTGGGAAAGCTGTTTTGATGAATCGATTTAAGTGCGTATCCCACGACAAGTTAAGCAGAGATTCTCTGAGTTTAATTGCGTTTTGATCCCATTTGCTGAACAAATCGTCTTTTCCTATTACTTGGGCAAGAGTGGCGGCTGATTTCAGCCCCGCATAAACTGCTGCGTTGGAGTATGTATGATTACCGAATTGCTCTTCCCAAAGACCAACCGTTTCAATCAGATCATCAGCTTGAGAAACCTGCGTCGCCAAGAAGTCTGCTCCCATTCTGACACTGCTCCACACAGATTGAACAAACTGGCGGTCACCCGTTAATTCATAGTGCTTGCCCATGCCCCATATGACAGTTGCGATTTCATCTGTCTGAGAGCTCCAACAGGGACCTTTTAGGCGGTCCCCTATGTAATAGCGTTGGTATAGTCCGCCTTCGGGTTCCTGAGCTTTTGTGCACCAGAGGTAGAAACTTTTTGCCTCTTGATGATAACCGCATCTATCAAAAGCATAGGCGACGTAGGTGGCGTCTCTGGGCCAACAGAACCGGTACTCAGGGTCCATGCATGGTGCGGCGATTATGCCGCCGTGACTTTCAGACGTTAATAGTTTAAGCGTTAGCAAAGACCGTCTTGTCATGCTCGCTAATTGCTCACTTATATTATCCGTTTTGAAATTGGTAATCCATTTTTTCCAAAATTCTTCCGTTCCGCTGATTTGCTTTTCTGGTGATTCGTTTTTGTATTTTCTAAGGTTTTCCAGCGCTTCTTTCTCCGTTGTCGCCATAGTGATTATGACTGCCAACGTTTTTGATTCATTGACACGCAAATTGGGGATATCCCAGCTTAAGCAAGAGTTAACGTCTTTTAAGCCACTGTACAATGTGAGGGAACCCCCTGACAGTTTATAGTCATATACATCTCTAAACGAGTCTGAGTCTTCGCCATGCACCCCGCACTGGTGACCCGAGGAAGGCCATGTCCCCGTGTATGCAAAGTGTAAATCGCGCTTGTAATGAAGGATGGCATCATCGTCTTTTAAGTAGGTGGCGGCATCGTCAATTGGCGATTCCGATATTGCTAGATCATTATAGTAGAATAGCCTCAGAAAGACTTCATTATCACTAGAGTTTTGGATTATAAATTGTCTTATCAACGTGTCAGAATCTGGCAAGACTGCATCTGTCAATGTTATGTTCAAGTTTGGATTTGGGTGTTTGAAAAAGGTGCGAACAAGGTTGGTATCGGGCAAGTATTGTTGTTTTTTCGTCCATGCTGGATCAGTGAGCCAATCGAAATGGTTTTCTCCTTTGAATGAGTAGAATATTCCGGGCAAAGAGCCTCGCACATGTTGAGGGTAATCTATTGTAGGCCAGAACAAATACCGAAGCTCACCATGCTTTCCTATTGTTGCCAGCATTCTATTATTGCCGAGTACGGCTTGTTCCGGTACATTCATATGTCGTGGTCTCCTTGCTCAAACATAGTTAATATGTCATCTCGCCTATATTATTAACACAAACAGGATTTTGGCAACAAACTATTTTGTTTTTCTCCTTACTAAAACCACTGGTTCAATGAGTTCAATATCTAATTCTATTGTTCAGACATTAAGTACATAAATCTTAGACAACTCCTGAAAAGGGACTTTAAGCAATTATAATGTTATTTGTGCTTTTTTTGGGGGTATAGATAATAAAACACCCATCATAATCCTTAAAGCCTAAATTATTTGCTGTAATAATGCCCTTTATGACCTTGAATGCTTTGTCATCGATAGAGCATTTAAAATGCAGTTCATAACCTTCCGAGACTCCGTTCGTTTTCGCATAAGGATTTTCCAAAGAAATAAAAGTCACATCACTCGGTCCACAAGAATCAAGGATTCTTGTTAAAAGCAAAACCGCTTCATGGCGTCTCATATCCTTCACCTTCTACTACAGAGCTTCACTGTAGAATCAGCCGGTTTAAAGCTTCTCCACAATTGCACCAAAATTGCAGAAACACTATTTGGGTAAGTCTATGAGTCTCTAAAAGAAGAGACTGTTCTTTTTTTACTCAGATTTTGACTCAGTGTACAAAGGAGCATCATTTAGTGTTGAGAGTAATTCCTGAGTCTGCAGGTCGGTTAGTGCACATTCTTTTATCTCTTTCAAAAAGCGTATTTTGTCGGTTGCATTTTTGAGTTCATGCAATCTTTCCCATTCGACTTTGATGTTTTCGGAAAAACTATGCTCATCCACACTACTGTACCAGGTTCCCTTCTCCATATCTTCGGGTCCTTGAACAACAGTGAATGGACCAAGAAGAGTATCTGTTTCATCATTGAACAAAAAAATTATGGTGTTCATTTCTAATTCTTTATATACATTAACTTGTTTGCCTGAACAACTAAAGCGTTTATTTCTCATACACTCAGTCATCGAAACATTACTGCACAGAAAAATATAGCCGATCTGCATATAACAAATACTGTTTTCTTCTCTTAAAAATGCAGCGGATTTAAACAAGTTAACTAAAAACAATAATGGTTACCTCGCGCCAAAAACAATTGGTACTGGTGCTTTTACTATAGCGCACGTTGGCTTGTTTTGCTATCAGAACCCGTAGAGAAGTGGCGAATTTAACGCTGTTTTTTTATAGCATCCAGCTTTGTGCAGCGGTTTGATGCGGAGGTTCTTTCGTAGTTTTCTCTTCTTTCTCGATTACCTTAAGCTTGTTAATTTTTACGGTTGAACCTTCAACAGAGACCCAATGAGTGATGTTTAGATCTCGGTGATAAACAAACTTGTTCACCATATGCTGTAGTTCCTGCGGTGACACCGTTTCTGAATCCACCCTCAACTTAGCCCCAACTTGGGAAACAGAAACTTTGAGGTGCAATTGCAGAAAGCTAGTTAGGTTTTCTTTTTCATTTTGCAAATCGCCTAAGTCTACTTCGAATTCCATTTTGGAGTTATTTTTGTGTCCAAAAAACAAAAGTACTCGCCTATAAGGGTAAGCCATTCTGATATTAAAAAAGCTTGAGTAGAGGTATAAAAAAAAATAGTCTTGGCAAAACCAAGAGTACACTACTTAATGAAGATAGAATCAATCGCCTAAAAGACGCCGATTTTAGACTCTTCGTTCTGCATCCGAGCGCTTGCGATACTGTTTTCTTTTAGCTCTGTTCCTCAATTGTTTTACTTGGTTTTTTTCCTTTTCAACTCTTCGCTTTACTTTAATTTCTTGGATTTTCTCCGTTTCAACTTTTGAAACCAATTGATTCAATTTTTCAACAAGTTTCTCAGCTTCTTCTTTGTTTTCAAGAGGAATGACAATGTTGCGATGGTGAGAGAACGTCACTTCGATTTTTCCAGCGTCGTCAAAGTGCACTGAATCTATGTCTCTTATAGGTATGTGCAAGGGAACAAACATGCCGAGAACCGTACCAATTGTTTCTCTTAAAATTGGTTTATTTTCTAGGACTTCTTCGATTTCGTTTTTGAGGTTCCCCCTTAAGTCAATTTTGAGTAAATCATCATATAATCTGATTGTGAAATGTGGTTTCTCGATTTCCAAAATAATCGTTGCTTCAGTCATTTCTGGTCATGACCTATTGATCGGTAACGAAGGTCATTCAACTTTTTATACATAGCGTGGGTACCGCTTAATTGGTAAGGTATTGCCTGAATGTCATAAGCTTAAGAAAGCAAGTGTTTTGATGCTACGCATAAAATTACTTTTCCTTAATTACAATTTTTTCATTGTTCAGTCTTGGCAACTCTTTCTTTCGAGACAAAGCCAATGCGCCAATTGTAGCGATAACAGCCGTCGTCACGATAACAACAACAGCTAAGTCAACGAATAAATTTGAGTATGGAAGCCCATATTGGGCAGGCAAAGTAGCCAAAACCGCTGCTGCTAAACCCCGGGTCAATATAAGAGTCATTATCTGCCTCTCTGTCTGCAAAGAACTTTTGAATGTTGTTATCAATACTGCGCCGAATCTTGTGGCTAAAAGAATCAAAGAAAGCAAAACTCCGAACAACAAAGTACTCCAGCTTGAAATTGAAACAATGATGCCTAAGAAAACGAAAAAGAAAGTTCTAATTAGAAAAGCAACTTCAGCCTCAAAACGTTTCAAGCCTTTACTAACGAATAAGTAAAGTTTTGCGTTACTTACAACTTCATTATCATTATATCCACTTTGTCTTAATATCCTCAGAATTTCTCGCTCGTTACCAAGAATTAATCCGAAAAGTAAAGCGCTTAAAGCCCCACTTCCACCTAAACCCTCTGAAGCAGCATAACCTAACAATACAATACCTAAAGTCAGCATATATGAGAAAGGTATCGATATCACCTTTCTAAGCGCAAATAGCCAAGCAACTCCTAAAACCAAGCCAATTACAGCTCCAATCAAGAATTTTCCAGCAATACCCAAACCGATTGAACCAACATCAGTTTGCCCAGTAACAATTACATCAAGAATCGATAAGCTTATGACAATGCAGAGAATGTCTGTGATTGCTGATTCCAAAATAAGCGTAATAGACGCTTTTTCACTTACCTTTATTTTTGATGCAAGTGAAATTACAACTACTGAGCTACTTCCGCCGAATATGCTCCCAAAAAGCAATCCATAAACTAGAGGTACATTGAATACAATAACCATAAAAAGCCCAACACCAAGAACACTGAAGACAAAACCTAAAACTGCCAGCAACACTGCTCGAGGACTGTTATAAACGACTTTACGAATATTCAACCCTATTCCGCCATCAAACAAAATGTAGGCTAATGCCAAAGCGGCGATGTAGGGTGCAAAACTCTTAACCGCTGTTATACTAAATACTCCTAAAATTGGACCAAAAAGAACACCTAGAAATATCAATATAAGCATATCAGGCAAACCAGTTTTATTGAAAAGGTAGTTAGCTAAGAAACCGATCAAGATTATTAGTGCACTTATGATAAGTGCTATTGAAACGGAATCAATCAAGCGAATCAACCCTTATTTTATTTTTAATATTATTAAAATTTGCGACACGATCGATTTCTCTTTCGTGTCATCGATATCTTGATAGAAAGCGGACTTTTATTTTTCTAATATTAGATGACAATTTTATTGAATTTTTCATGCAAAAGTATTATTTACTCTAACGTAAGATGAATTTGCGGATGTTTATATGATAAATATTGATGATATCTTAGGAAAAACTGTAATTGGCGCAGCCGGGAATTACATAGGCGAAGTAAACAACATCGATATCGAAGCAAACACTTGGCAGATTACTCATCTGAACATCAAATTGTCAGATAAAGCGGCTAAAGAATTTGGTCTTAAAAAAACACTCAAAAGTTCAAACATGAAAATCCCAACATCATCAGTAAACGACATTGGCGTAATTATAACGTTAAACCTCTCGCTTATGGACCTAAAAAAAATAATTAATTCTTAGTGCTTATAGTCAAATCGAACCTAAGCGCTTCCAAATTTATTCCATAATAAGAAGTATCATCAAAAAAATTTGTTTTGCTAACGCTACCTTGCTTTCAATCGTTGCGAGAGATTGATTAAGAACATCGCAATAAAAAATGTGCGTCAATCTAACAACAGAGGGTTAGCTACTATATGGCCAGCATAGAGCTCGTAGTATCGGTATTCCTGCTAATGTCATTTGTCGCTGCGCTCATTTCAACCCGCCTTAAGATTCCTTATACTTTAATTTTGGTTTCAATCGGTGTCTCAATTACCGTAGTCGCAATTTTATTATCACTTCAATCAAGCTTTCTTCAGGCACCCATGCAGAATCTAATTGATCAAATTCGATCAATTTACGATTTGTTAATTCAAGGCGGCGGTGGAGGTCTCTTCGTAGGTCTTGTAGTTCCCCCTCTAATATTTGAGGCAATGATTCACATCCGAGGAAATGACCTAAAGGAGGTCATCAAGCCTTCATTGGCGCTAGCAACTGTTGGTGTTTTAATAGCAACCGCTGTTGGAGGGTTAATTTTATGGAAAGCGATCGGCCTTTCCCCTTACGTCTCTTTCTTGTTCGCCGCACTTATCGCTCCCACAGATGTAGTCACAGTCTTAGAAGTATTTCGGCGAGTGAAAGTTCCATCCAAACTATCAACACTTCTAGATACAGAAGCTGCCTTTAACGACGCCACAGCAATCGTGATTTTCACAATCATACTCGCTTCCGTAGGAGTACAACAAATCAGCGTACTGGGTTCGTTTCTGAGTTTTGGCTATACGCTTGGAGTGGGGGTTTTAATCGGTTTGGGCGTTGCTTTTGTTGGAGAAATCCTGTCAAGCTTAATGGAGGATAGAGTCGCCGAAACCATACTGACTATTGTGGTTGTTTATGGGTCTTATGCCTTTGCTTCTGGTGTTGGCGCATCTGGATTAATTGCAGTGACGGTTGCAGGCTTATACTTTGGCAACTATACAATTCGAACCGCAATGGAGCCCGCAACAAGAGAAGCCGTAACTATCTTCTGGCAAATAGCCGCCTTTTTAGGCAACTCCGTAGCGTTTCTCCTGATAGGCTTCCAAGCGAACATCATCACTACTTTTCCTCAATCCATTTTTCTCATGGCTGCCGCTTTTATAGCGGTCACAGCAGCTAGGGCAGCTACCGTTTACCCAATATTTGCCATCTTCAGAAAAGTAGGAGGGAAAATGTCAAAGGTTTGGGCTAATATTGCTATGCTAGGAGGAGTTAGAGGTGCTCTTTCAATAGCGCTTACAGCAACAATTGCCACTTCAGCAGTCATTTCCCAAGCGGATTTGCGCACGATAAACACGATGGTTTTTGGCGTTGCTTTTATTTCGATTATGGTTCAGGTGCCTCTTTTACTTAGATATATAAAGAGAAAAATGCCCCAGCCTGAAATCGAAGCGTTCAAAGAAACTGATTTCGACGAAGAATTTACAAAGATATCCGTAGATGTGCAAGAAGCGCACAGATTGAGATTGGAGGACAAGATTTCTGAACAAGAATTAAGCGAAAGATTACAAGAAAGCAAAATGGAAATAGAAAAGTTAATGACAAAATCTCACGTTACGCTTGAAACAAGAAAGATCATTCAAGCAAGAGCATCTATGATCTTTCCAGCCCTGCCAAAACGATCCAAGCCCAAACAAAAATCCAAAGCTGTTAATGAAGATAATTCTTCCTCAAAATGATTCTGGATAGTTTATTTTTCATTTTTGAAAAGTATGGTCGTCCTGACGCTGTAACTTAATTGAAAGAACAACAACACTACACTGCCACTTGTTGTTGTTCTCCAGATTTATGGAAGCGACCATTGACTGATAGAAGAAGAAGTGCAAATTTCCCTATCTTCTTCTTTTAACTTAGACTCCATTCTAAAAAACAACAATTATACTCACTTTTGCAATTGCTATTTTATTACCAAGTAACGATGACCAAAGCACAGTTTATTAACAATACTTTCAAACATAAGCGCTCAGCGATGAGCCCGGTAGATTTCAACTTGAGGAATAACAACAAGTACATCAGGTACTTCGCGAATAGGAAATTCGCGGTAGATACCGCTAGCATGGGTATCTTTTGGGTAATCATTTATGCACCAGTTTTTCTGTATGCTTCAAAGTCGATTGAGGTCGCATTGGTTGGTCTTGGCTCCTCTGTCGTATTAGAGATCCTTTTCGGTGGGGTATACGGTAAGTTCAACGATTGGGTAAGAAAAAAGGGGGCGTAAAGGGCTAAGCTCCAAAAATCCGTAAGCATAGCCCTTTCACGGACACTAAAAAATAGATCAAGTTTCGAAACATATGAGGATTAGACTCGATTGGGCAGAACATTTTTTGAGACACCGTTTTTTAAGGCAAAAAATGAAATTGCAATAAATTTACGCTGAATTTCTTATCTGAATTTTTTCAGTAAAATAAAAATACATACTTCTTTCATAGAGTACTGATTCCTGAATGAGAGAAAAGAAAGCAAAGATAGTTCGCTTATCGCTGGTAACAACTGCCATAGTTTCCATTGTATTAGGCTTTTTAAAAATATATTCCCACTATTCTTCAACCTTTAGTCGGGACCTTTAGATTATATTATTGCCATAGGCGCAATAGTTGGTGGATTTTTGGTCTTAGCAGGAAAAAGCTCCAACGGGATTCTTATGGTATGCGTATTTTTTCTTACTTTTGAGGTGTTTAAAGCAATAATTGACTTTCGTGACTTCAGTGATGTTCTTTTGTGCACTATCGGAATCACCTGCTTGGCAATTCCACTTATCAGATATATGAAAACATAAAAGACGTCAGTCCAGTTAACTTTTCAAAATCAGATTTGACTTTGACGAAAACGGAGTCAAGGGTTTTTCTTTGATATAAAGCAAGATTACATGATAGCAAAAACTTTTTTATTCTCAAAAAGAGGATTCCACGCTATGCGTTGACTTTTGGTTTCATCTTCTTTAGCTTACTCGGTGACAGTTTTTTGATCAAGAATTAAAGCAATATCTTGATTCTCGCAACCATCAGGAAGGAAAGACGATAACAGAAATGTGCCTTTTTCAAAGCTAATCCTTTTATGCAATTATCCAGTTACGACTAAAGTTATCAGAGAACCCGTCATGAACATATTCCTGCTCGTAGCTACGGTAAGTCTGGCTTTTCAGCTAGGGGTTTTAGCTTTGCTTCTGGTCGGCTTCAGATTCAAACAACACCTGCGTTTTCGTTTGCATGGTATCTTTATGCTGACGGCGGTTGCGTTGCACCTAATAATTATTGGGGCCATCATGGTGCCGTCATTCGTAGCGATATACCTTGAGAAAGCCCCAATCTTGATTGTCTTGTTCGCGCCTTTTCATGCGACTGCAGGAACGGCAACTGCAATCTTAGGTGTCTGGATTGTTGGTGGATGGCGATTGAGGCAAACAACCAAGTTTTGTGCGCCTAAAAGAAAATTTATGCGTGCCACTTTCATTTTGTGGTTAGTAACTATATCCCTGGGTGTAATCTTCTATTTTATTCTTAATTGGTCGTTCCTGTTCGGTTAATCATACGTAAAACTGGAAGTAAATAATTATAAATTCAATTCTGAGTAGTATTATAGTCTTAAGTTAGTTTTCTAAGAGGAGCTGAGTAAAACGCCACGTGAAATCGTTGTTAGTAATGGTCATCTACTAGTCGCCCTTGACAATAAGATGATGATAAGAGACTTTTTTTACCCAAATATTGGTTTGGAGAATCACGTAGATGGGCACTCTTTCAGGCTAGGCATCTGGACTGACAACAGGTTCTCGTGGGTTGACGAGAATTGGGACATAAAAATGAAATACTTGCCAGAAACCTTGGTCAGCACATGCATGGCGAACAATGAAGGAGCAGCTCTTCAACTTGAGATTAACGATGCCGTTCACAGCTCCATGGATGTGTACCTCCGAAAAATTATCATCCAAAATAACCTTAATAGAAAAAGAGAAGTCCGATTGTTCTTCTCTCATGACTTCCACATTTATGGCGAAGACACAGGTGACACAGCAATCTACGAACCCAATCTAAAATCGATTATTCATTATAAACGAAGACGCTATTTCCTTATCAACGGCATAACAGATCAAAATCAAGGAATTTACCAATTTGCAACAGGTCAGAAAGAGTCATTTGGCAAAGAAGGCACTTGGAAAGACGCAGAAGACGGAGACCTCCAAGGAAACCCAGTAGCTCAAGGCTCTGTTGATTCAACAGTTTCTTTCAAGCTTGAAATTGAACCTAACTCATCAAACACACTTTATTATTGGATAGCTTGCGGCAAAGATCTCAATCAAATCAAAAATCTCGACGCGAGAATTAAGAAAACAGGGGTCGAGCAGTTGTTACTTGAAACAGAAAACTACTGGAGCGCTTGGGTCAATAAACAAAACGTAGACACGAGAATGCTACCTCGAGACGTAGCGCGACTATTCAAAACGTCTTTGCTGATAATGCGTTCTCATGTTGACAATAATGGAGGAATAATTGCTTCTTGCGACTCAGATGTGTTGCAATTCAACCGTGACACTTACTCGTATGTTTGGCCTCGAGATGGAGCAATCGTTGCTTTAGCATTTGACATGGCCGGTTATCCAGAAGTTTCACGCATGTTTTTTCAGTTTTGTAACAAAATCATTAATGAAGAGGGCTACTTTAGTCACAAATATTCACCTGATGGGTCGATAGGAAGCAGCTGGCATGCAATGGTCGACCTTCAAGGTAAACTTCAATTGCCCATTCAAGAAGATGAAACAGCGCTTGTTTTATTTGCTTTGTACAAACACTTTCAAAAATACCACGACGTGGAATTCATTGCGACAGTATATCCGCGATTGGTGTTGAAGATTACTGAGTTCTTACTTGATTTTGTTGATCCTCAAACCGGTCTTCCAAAGCCATCATTTGACATTTGGGAAGAAAAAATTGGTGTATATACATCAACGGTATCCACTGTGATCTCGGCTCTTCAGTCTGCAGCGAACTTAGCTAAAGTATTCTACGATCGTGAACGGCAAGACCTGCTGAGTGAGGCAGCCGTCAAAATGAAAGAAAATATGTTAACTAAACTCTATGACCCCAAACTCAAGAGATTCAAGAAAGCAATATTCGCTGACAATTCTAACGATTTAACAGTGGACAGCAGCTTATCGTTTGCTTTTACGCAAGGAGCTTTCGAAGCCGACAGTGAGGAAGTAAGAAACAGTATGAATGCAGTAATTGATAAACTTTGGATAAAATCAGACATGGGAGGATTAGCCCGTTATGAGAACGACGAGTATCACAGAATTTCCCAAGATACTCCGGGAAACCCTTGGTTTATTTGTACACTCTGGCTCGCCCGTTGGCACATCGCAACCGCATCCTCTTTTGAGGAACTCAACAAGGGTTTAATGCTGCTAAAATGGACCGCTAAACATGCCTTGCCATCCGGAGAATTGGCAGAGCAAATTAATCCTCGCACTGGTGAGCCAATTTCTGTGGCGCCATTAGCTTGGAGCCACGCAGAATTTGTAATTGCAGTTTGCGAGTATATTGAGAAGCAAAAAGAGCTCCTATCCATAACTCCGAATGTAGGCTTAGGAGCTTTGGAGAAATAGCAATGACTTTCTATTTACTTTGCAGAACAAATGAAGTCTCAGAAACAGAATTAAGGGCATTTGTCATAAAAGAAGTTGAGATCCTCGTCATTAAATATTCTGGGCAGATTTATTGTTTGCAGGCTCGGTGTACTCATGCCGGAGCACCTCTTGTGGAAGGGGAGTTAAACGGTGAAGTTTTGCAGTGTCCTTGGCATGGCTCCCGTTTCAATATTAAAAATGGTTTAGTGATTAGAGGACCAGCTGAAAAACAGTTACGTACATTTAATTGCAGAACAGAAGAAGACAGGTTGCTAGTCGAACTATAGTCGTTTGAATTCATTTTCAAATCTTGTTTGCTAAATTTAGAATAATTAAATAAATCGATCACTGAAATTTAGATAACATCAGATAAAAGTCTTTGACATACTGAAAATATCGGGTAAAAATGAAAATACACCTTTCTTCCAGGTCACCCAACATGTTTTCAACATTTCAGATTCTGTGGCGAAGGAGTTTTAAAGAGTTTGCATTCTTATTGAGTGATTTAATTAGTCAGTCGTTTGCGGTTTTGGACTTGCGGCATCTTCTGGAGTGAAATCATTTAATAATGAAATATCAGCTGTGTCGTTTTTTGGATTTTCTAATTAGTTATAATTCTATGGTTTGTTGTCTGCAGCTTTTCCTATGATGCAATAATACATTTGACTTAGTCCATATTTGGCAAAGACGGAGCATGTAGGACAATTGCAAGAAACACTTTTGACTTTTTCTTTTGCTTTTCCTCTTGCGCAAAAAAGTATTCCAGTTAGATTTGATTTTTTGTAGGTGGGGCAGTCTGGACATAAACACAGTTTTAAGTTTTCGTCATTATCTAGTACTGACATTGAAATATTACCACTTGGAATTACTTTGTCCAGAACTAATAATAATTTGTGACTGCTTACCGGCAACAACAAGAAGCGTTCAAAAGAGAATTTCTCCAAAAATTCTTGTATTTTCAACTTTTGAAAAAGTATCTCTTCGATTTTAAAAAATATCTCTTAAAAAGGTCGAACGATCCTGACTAAACTTAAAAAAATGTAGAGTTCCAATAAACCTTCCCAAAAAAAAGAAAAAGAAATTGAATTTCTAAAAGAATCTTATAGAATTGTCGATTGGTTTGGTATAGTTTCAGATTTATATTTCTGGCGGCGGAGTTTGACCAGTATAGTCGCCGATGATAAATGCCGTGTATGGAGCATTAGGAAGACCTGGTTTTTTCTTCTTCCAATCAATAGTACATCTAAAGAAGAACAACAACTGCCTAATCCTACAAAAAGCGGGTTTTTGTTCTGCCAAATAAGATAAAAGACTTTTAACAGCCTAATTCTCTATGGGTAGAAGAAGAAGATTGGAAAATTTTTTCCTCTTCTTCTTCTTTTAAAATACGCTAAAGTTGAAAGAACAACAACAATCAAATTTGCCACTGTTGTTGTTCTTCTCTTAATACTTCGAGAATTTCTGGCGGAGTTGAGTATTAAGAGGTATATCAGATTAACATTTTCTGAGAATTCTGACCAAAAAACAAATAGGCAAATTAGCAAATTAGATTGTGAAAAGGAAGAAAAAGACTTGTCTGACTTAGCCAATAGCTGTGAATATTTAACGAGCGAGAAATTATGTCTAGCTGTTTCTGACAATGCCAAAGCAAAGGCAAGCAGGCAGGTTCGCTGCAAAAATGAAGAGAAGTTGACCTGCTGTTACCTTTGCATGTTTGTATTTGACTGTGCGACGCCCTGCCGATTTTTAGGGAGTAACGAAAGTGTGCCTCAAAGAATTGAAACGGAGAAAGCTCAGGTTGATACGACACCCATAAATGACGAAAAAACAGAAGTGGAAGAAATAAAAGAATCCGAAGTAGCCTTGTGCTCTTTGTGTAACGTCGAAATGTCTCAAACGAGGACCAAATTAAGAATAGATGGGTGGATAGAATCGCATCAAAAACTTGCTGGTGATGACGTGGGGAAACTTGGAGAAGAAGTGCTGCCTGTAAGAGTTTGTCTATGTCCAAAATGCGGCAAAATAGAATTTAAAGCTGACAAAAACTAAACAAAAACACAATATTTTCGGAAGTCTGGATTAAAGCTTTTCTTTTTTAGTTTCTTTAGTCGCTGAAACCTGTGTGCCGCACTCGGTGCATTCCCAGCAAATAAGAACTTTGCTTTTGTCATATACAGGATTCATTTCTTCTTCGCATTCAGGACATATTTTTTCCAGTTCATTCCTTTTCGACATGTGAATTTCAGACTTTTCATGCAGAGTTATGCAATATAAACTAACTGGATTAATTTTAGGAAACCAATAAATCATTACTGGATGTTGCTATCTTAGGTGTCAAATTTGGTTACTGAAAAAGCTACACATTTCTCTTCTTGTCAAATGGCAACTTCTAATTCGGTAAAACAGCATAAACTCCGAAAACGCATCGCATGGCTGTCCGAGCAAGAGGGCAGAAACAAAGAATTCATCTCACTCTACGTGCCCCCGACGGTTTCAATAGAGCAGGTTGTGTCGACCCTTAAGGAGGAAACCAATTCAGCGGTCAGGGAATCAGAGAGTGCTAAGGAACACTTTGAAAACGCGCTTAGGGCTGTTATCCAGCATTTGAAGAAGCAGAAGGAAAGTCCACAGAATGGGTTGGCGCTGTTTGCTGGAACATTCCAATCTAACGGAACCGAAAAAGAAGTTTTAAGCTTGGAAGAGATAATTCCGCCCGAGCCGATTACCGCCTACTTCTATGTGGTTGATGACCATTTACACTTGGAACCGCTAAGAGAAATGCTGCGGGACCAAAAAATTGTTGGGATTCTCGTGTTGGATTCAAAGCAAGCCAGCTTTGGTATAGTCAACGGTGAACGCATCGAAAAAATGGAAAACATCTCGTCGGGAGTAGCGGGCAAATCAGGCAAGGGCGGGTCAAGCCAAAGACGATACGAAAGAGAACGCGATGCATCAGTCACAACTTTTTTCCACCGGGTTGCAGAACATGCAGCTAAAGAATTCCTTGAAAACAAAGTTAACGTACTCATAGCAGGGGGACCAGGCCAAACAAAGAACGATTTCCTAAAAGGCGAATTCCTTCACTATGAACTCGCCAACATGCTTCTAAATGTCGTTGACACTCAATCCGCTGGCAAAGAATCACTAAAAGAAGTGCTGGATAAATCGTGCGAGATACTGAAAAATATGTGTGGACCCGAAGAGAAAAAAATCGTACAGCGCCTTATGGTATCGATCAGTAAACAAGATGGTTTAGCCACTTATGGGCTTGATTCTGTATTAGATGCACTTAAGAAAGGTGAAGCTCAAACTGCAATAGTTTCCGATAGCACTGATTTCGTCCAGCTTGTTGCAGTATGCAAAAAGTGCGGACATCCCAAAACGGCGATTGCTGATAAGAAATCTCAAACATTGCAGCAAATGATAACAAGTCCATGCGAAAAATGCAGCGCAGTTTCATACGAGGTCAGCGAAAGAGACATAATCGACGTACTGGAGGATTTAGCGACGCAAACAAATGCAAGCGTTGAGGTTATTTCTACGGTATCAGAAGAAAAAGCACAGCTCAAAACTTTAGGAGGCTTTGCCGCTCTTTTGAGGTACAAGCATGTGGGATAAAATCGGAAGAATTAATCTGCAAACAGGTCCAAGTCCAAAATCGCCCGCAAATAGCTATGTCACAAAAAACTTATAACGGCTCAACCGCTTCTTTGCGGTAAGGCGCCAAGATTATGAAGTTTGGTTCATTCACCTTTCAACCTCAAAAGCCCCAAGGCTTTGATTTTCACGTTTTTCGCATAAAACTCGAAACAGGCATAAGATTAACCCCCGTAAAAGATATGATAAGCAACATCGCTGTTTTCGCCGACAACGTCGCCGTTAAAAATCACCCTGACTGGATTTCTCAGTCCCCGCTTGGACCCGCCAAAATGGGGAATCCCAACTTTAACATTTACTGGGACGTCGTCTGTGCTACTCAACCCGAACACAGGGAAGAACAACTAAAATACATCGCAGAAGTTGATAGGCTGTCGCCAGGGATATGCTTAAACAACCAATATTTTGCAGACCACGACCATTGTACCTGTTCGCGATGCAAAGAACTATGGCAGAAAAGCGGTCTTAGCTGGTTTGAGTGGCGCCGAAAAGAAGTCACCGAATACGTCAGCCAAATCCGGGATGTCGTCAAAAAAGAACTAATCTTAAGCATCCAACCCGACCCAGTAACCTCCCTTGAACGTTACGGCGTAGATTTTGACGACTTTGCCAAGTACGCTGATGCCTTCAACGTTGTAATGTTTAGCAAAAATTACGCTACACCATGGTACTTTGAAATGCTCACACGCAACTTCAAGAAACTGCTCAAAAAACCATTCTACATCAGCTTATATGTTTACGGTCCAGGCGACAACCCCAAAGACGTGCCCACCCCCGCTGAAGTGCTCACCGTTAATGTTCGCTGTGCACGAGCAGGCGCAGATGGATTCCTTTACTTGACTGATGGCGCTAGCCAAATGCTGGATTATCAGAAAGCAGTCGTCGAGGACACTCAGCTAAGAGAACGGCTAAAGAGTTACGGCGGAAAACCAGTGCAGGAAGTTCTTGACCGGGTTACCAGTTGGGAAGAAATCGTCAAATAATTTTTATTTTTTTAGAATTTTTTTCTTTGTTGTTGCCGTTATGTTTTTATCCAGACCCGAGACCCTTACTGGTTAATTGGGGATAATTGTTGGATTTCATTTCAGAAGTTGGAAGAGCCGCCATTGCATTGTTCATAATAGTTGACCCGTTCGGCAACATCCCCATCTTCATGGGCTTAACCGAAAATGTGCCCGAATCCAAAAGAAAAAAAGTCTACAACACAGCAGTAATCGTTGGCACAATCCTGCTGCTTGTTTTCGCTTTTACAGGGACCGAAATACTGAATATTTTTGGTTTATCGATCTACAGTTTTGAGGTTGCTGGTGGCATTTTGCTGCTTATCATTGCGATTAGAATTTTGGTTTTAGGAAGCATGCATGAAAACGTGGAATCTCCCGAGAGTTTAGGGGCAGTTCCCATAGCTATTCCTTTGTTAGTTGGTCCCGGAGCCATAACAACAACCATATTTAGTATTCAACTCGACGAAACAGCGATTCCAGCAATCTTAGCCGTAATAATCGTGATGGCTATAACATGGGTTATCCTCAGGTACATCAACGGAATCTACAAATTGTTGGGCAAAACAGGCTCAGTAATCATAGCAAGAGTTATGGCGCTCTTAATCGCCGCCATCGCAGTCCAATACATATTAACAGGTATAACCCACTTCGTAGTGTTAACACATTAATCCGCTTTTTTCAAGAACCATTTTTTCCACAGTTATAATAAGTTCACTATTCTCTGACTAAATTCTTAAATTCCCCATAAATCGTTTAGCTATTAACTATTGAGTTGAGATGTCTTGGATATAGAGAAAAAAATTGAACTTATCTGTAGACCGCCCACCGAAGAAGTCGTGACCACTGAAGATTTGCGGGCGCTTCTCGAAGCCGAGGAACATCCCGTCGCCTACAACGGCTGGGAACCTTCTGGCTTGGCGCATTTGGGAACGGGAGTTATCTGCGCTTACAAGATGAAAGATTTCGCCGAAGCAGGCATACATTTCAAAGCTTTTTTGGCTACGTGGCATGCATGGTTAAATAACAAACTCGGCGGCGACCGAGAACTTATACGCAAAGCCGCAGACCTCTTCCGCCACTCATGGCTTGCGCTGGGTGTTCCAGGCGACAAAATCGAGTTCATCTACTCCGACGAACTCTACAAAGACATCGATTACTGGGCAAAAACTGTCATAATCGCCAAAAATCTAACTTTAGCCCGCACAACCCGAACTCTCGAAATTGCCGGCAGAAAAGAAGGCGAAGCCCACTACGTCTCCGACTACCTTTACACACCCATGCAGGTAGCGGACATTTTCCATATGAAAGTCAAAATATGCCAGTTAGGCATGGATCAACGCAAAGCAAACATGGTTGGGAGAGAAATTGGCGAAAAAATCGGCTGCTGGAAACCCGTCTGCGTCCACCACCACTTACTGCAGGGGTTGGCGAAACCGGGAATTTGGCCAATTCCTGAGGGACAAGAAAGAGAAGCAGTTGCCTCTGCGAAGATGTCTAAAAGCAAACCGGACACATGCATCTTCATCTACGATACACCTGAAGAAATCAAGCAAAAGATGAGCAAAGCATTCTGCCCAGAGCGAACTGTAAAATTCAATCCTATAATGGATATTTGCAAGTACATTGTTTTCCGCGAAAAACCTGTTTTCACCATTGAGCGCCCAGCCAAATTCGGCGGCAACATCAACTTCCAAAGTTTCCAAGAGCTTGAATGTGCCTATTCAGAGGGCAAACTACATCCCATGGACCTGAAAAACGGCGTTGCAACCCAACTTGCAGACATCCTTGAGCCAGTCCGCCGTTACTTCAAAAACAACCTTGAAGCCAAAGAATGCTTAGAAACCATTCGCCAAGCTAAAATTACCAGGTAAAAGCTTGTCTACGCATCTTAAGGATAAACTTGAGAAAATCGAGCAGGTCCTAATCAAGTTAATTGAGGAATCCGCAAAAGGCAAAGCTATCGTTGTCGAAGGAAAAAAAGATGTACAGGCACTCCAAGAATTGGGGGTAAACGGCACAATCTTAACCGTGAAAACAGGGGGCAAATCCTTCCTCGAAGCTTTCCAAGAAATAGAACGCTTGGGCACTGAGGAAGTTGTTCTTCTTTTGGATTTTGACAGGCGGGGCAAAGAAGGTATTTATCGGTTGCAACATGATTTGGAACGAGCAAAAATAAAGTCAAACTTAGTTTTTTGGCGTGAATTGCGGGGGTTGGTTGGTCGTGAAATCGACTGCATCGAAAGTTTGCCTTCTTTCTTAGCTACTATCCGGGAAAAGGCGGCTTAACTTAAAATTCAACTTTGAAAAGACAAAGGTCTAATTTGGTTTTCAAAGCACTGGGTTTTTAGGTACCATGTGTATTTGTTTCTAGTGAATTTTGCAATAAGACCATTTTTTAAGGTTGGTAGTGATGGAGAGAAGTTTTTACCAAAAATTAATCGCGGTTTCCATAACCATAATGCTCTTGGTTCTTGTTTTCATAGGAGTATACTACTACGTTTCCACTCAGCCGAAGATGCTGTATCCGGGAGAAATCCGCAACTACCAAGGACAAAACCTCGCATCGATAGCTGACGTCAGAGAAAACGCCATCAAAGGCACACAGTACCTCAACAATTCAGACTATCGCTTGACTATATCGGGATTAGTAAACAAGACCGTTGAGTACACTTATGACCAAGTAATTGATGGTTTTCAGAAATATCAAAAAGTGGACACGCTCTACTGTGTGGAAGGCTGGAATGCTACGATTTTCTGGGAAGGATTCCTTGTAACTGATTTGATTAAGGAAGCGGGCGTCAACTCCAGTGCAGTTGGCGTAATCTTTTATGCTTCCGATGGCTACTCAACTGAGCTTCCACTCGATTATATAACGAATAATCATATCATTATCGCTTACAAAATGAACGGGCTTGTGATTCCGACTGAACGCGGATTCCCCTTCCAACTTGTTGCTGACAACGAATACGGCTACAAATGGATAAAATGGATAACCAAAATCGAACTCACCGACAACCCCAATTACCTCGGTTACTGGGAAAGCCACGGTTACCCCAATAACGCTACTCTCAGATAACACTGTTTAGTTTTTTAATCTTTCAGCTTAGATTGAAATAAAAATCTTCTTCTAACGCCAACCTGAAGCAAGTAGCCCACAACCAAAACGCTGTACGTAATCTCCCCGAAACCTGCAAACTTCGGGATCCCAGGGATACTGGGCAAATTCAGAAGCGTCAAAGAATCTGCGACAATGACAAATAATGAAACTGCGACAGCCCCAACCCACCCTAACTTTTTTCTATTCCAGATGAATAGCGGCGAACACTATCGTCAACAAGCTAAATATGATTGTATAAAAATCATAAATTATCGTGGCTTGGATGAATAATAGGTTTTCAAACGCAAGTAGCAGGAAACCGAAGAAGACATGGATAGCGCCGATAATTAGTTGTGCTACTGTCAAGATAACAATGCCTAAACTTCTGCCTTTGTAAGTGATCGTAGGTGGTTTTTTGCTCATTCAATCGCGGCCGTACAGATTGTATTGACCGAAGCAGTCAAATAGCTTTTCTGATATTTCTTTTATGGAGGACTTGTTTTGGTAGTTAAAATGGAGCGTAGCGCTCTCTCGATGTCGTTGTTAGTGCTGTTTGTTTTGTTTACGAGTTCAGTTTTTCTTGGGTATGGCCCAAAACCTGTTAATTATGATTCCAATGACCACTTTTCCGCAGGACAACACCGCGTATACTAACGCTCTTAACTACATAGTGTCCGGAGGCGACTTGGCTTTAACTAGCCATTTTTTTGTGGACATAGCGATAATTGCCGTTGGAATAGTAAATTTGGCTCTTGTAATCCACAAAAGCAACTTCTACAGGGTGCTTTCAATCGTAAGTTTCATTGGGGTGCTATTCGCTTTCGTAAGCGGCCTGCGTTTTGCAGCTGTCAATTTCAGTCAAGACCCAATATCTTTTCAGATGGCGACAGGATTCATGATTGCGTTTGTACTGTATTTTGTGATGGCCATGCTGATGTATCGCGACGCTGCAATCCAAAAGCGCTAAGCAAAATCGAGCCGCTTTGAAGTTAACCATTTCTTTCTCCACAGCCAAATAAACGGCAGAATAATTGATACCAAGATGGCACCGCTGATGATGGCGATGTTCGTGTTTCCGAACTGTGAGATTCCGAAGAATGTGGCAACAGTGTTTGGGAAAGAAGTAACTGTGGTAACTATGGTCAAATAGAATATGACGACTGTTAAGCCCTTGATGGATAGATTGATTTTGTTTGAAATAGCTGATAAATGCACGTTTATTGCATCTGAGAGGATTTCCCGGTAAGTTTCAACTATATCCACTTGCCTAGTCAATTCCTCATGGGTTGTGTCGAATAAGACGCGGGCTTTTTCATCCATACAATTTTCATCGCATTTTTTCAAGTTAAAAACTAAGCCGCGTTCGTACCATAGAATCTTGTTGAAGCTAATCATGTTTGATTTGAGCTTAAATATTTTCTTCAATGTTTCAGACGAAGTCTTCTCCACTACTTCCTCTTCCATCTTTGCGGTAAGGTTTTCGAGTTTTTCGATTTGCAAATAATGATTAGCGACTATTTCATCTATTATAAAATATGTTACTTGAGAGGGAGGATCAATCTTTGCTTTACTCATTCGCTCCTTTGCTGTGTTTATAATTGGCTGGATTTCCTTTTTGGCGACAGTTACAAGAAAATTCCCCGAAAAAACCATAACTATCGGGTAAGCTTTTTTGGTCGATAAAACATCCTGCAATACGAGGAAATTGATTATCCCATAATTTGGCTCTAAACGTAAATCAACGATACCACCATTTGTTTTGGGCAACCTCAAAAAATTGACAGGTATCTCTGTTAAGTCGGATACCGCTTGTAACTCGTTTTCTGCTGGGTCAACTAGTTCCAGCCAAACATTCGAAAGATTTACTTCTTTGATTTCTTGAGGGGTAAGATCTCGTTCAGAATTGTCACCTAAATTAATAGCGCGAATCATATGGCAATCAAGCTGTTGATACTAATATTTGATTTTTGCTAAAGTCACTGCACCTTTTTTTCCACTATTTTAGCTAATATTTCAATAAATTGCCCCATACGGTCTCTGGTTCGACCAAAATCGATGATCGAGGTTATCGTGGTAACTGGAGTTTCTGCGTTTAATAATATTCTGGTGGTATTCTCATCCACTGATTTAACTTCAACATCCATGCTTGAACCGTAAGCCATGAAACCGCCTTTTGTCTTGACTTTCATCTTGTGAGATTCATCATTTTTTTCTTCGATTGTCCATTCCAAAGCTTTGACGGCTTCAGGAATTGCTTTCCAAATCTTTTCCAGTGAATAGTCCACTTCTATGGTTTCTTTTTCATTGCGCAAATAGGCCATTTGTCTTCATCAAATGTTTTGGGTCCTTATACTTAACTCTTCATTCAGTCAGGGATTTTTAATTGTTTTATGCCTAAATCGCCAAGCCACTAAAGAAATTGCCAAAGCAACAAGTATAACAGCAAGTCCTATTTCTGCAACCACAACAATGTTTGGATAAGCACTCTGTTTAACAGCTATGCCTGCAAGCGCCCACACTACCACTAGGCTATAAGCTGTGTCTCTTCGAGCAGCAATAACCGCCAAAGTAACAACCAAAGCAATAACCATCGCTAAAATTGCCCATGTTTCGGCGCCTAGCCCAAGACCATCCCAACCAACTGAAACTAAAGCAGCCGACACATTTGCGATTGAAGCCACCGTAATCCAACCTAAATAAACACTGAACGGTAAATGTACACACAACTTTTCTGTACGTGAAACGCTTGATTTTCCTATGCCTAACCGAATGTAAATTGCTATTAAAGTCGCCAATAACGCAAACATCAGGATGCATGATTCGCTGATGTAGTCGTATTGCCAGAGGAAAAGCCAAACCACATTGAAGACGCTACTGAGGATGAAGAGGGCACCGATTTGTTTTTGGAAGGACTTATCTTTCTGTTTCGGCAACAATTGGTAAATGACGAATACTGCAAGCAGGGTGTAAATTATTCCCCAGATAGCGAAGACGTAGCCTGCAGGTGTAAAGGGATTGGCATATAAATCTGAAACTTGGGCGGTTGATCGACCGTTGAGCACTGTTGTGCCTGCTAAACCGTTAACCGCAAGGGTTACTATGAAAGCGGCGATGTTTCCAAAACTGGAAAGGTTTATGCTGGTTTTAGCCAAACTTACACCAATATAGCTTATCAAAGCTGAGTAAATAAAAGATTAACGTTCTATTTTGATACGCACCTAATTTCCGCTTCCAAAACCGACTGGAAAACTACCCAACCAGGTTGTATTAACCATAATGTACAATACGAAACCCATGATTAAAGAAACCAACCACAGCGAGAGAACAACCCACATGATGCGTTTATTAAATTTTCCATAACAGCGAAGCTTCGAGTTCTGCAAGAGAAACGTTGGCACAAGCCAAGTTCCCAAAACCCAAAGACTCGAAAGCATCGTTAAACCGCCAAACGTAACATGCAGCATTCCTAAAGTGGATAAACTGCCTGTACCTCCTTCCCCCACATTGTCCCAAGCAGGAGCCATAATTCCAATAAAAGAAACAAGGTTCAAAACAACCGCAACCAACATTAAATTTGCGTGTGTCTTGACCTTACGTTTTCGCTCAACGGCGAAACCTACGATCAAGAAAACGAAAATCGAAATTTGCAAAACCAAGTCTACTTGAGCAGCAAAAAATGAAACCATAATAACCAAAAAAGAGAAGGTTTTTTGCTAATTAAGCCTTCCGCTTGGGGCTTACTTGAGTGATTCTTTTAGCGCTTCGAAGTAAGACATGACTTGTTGCATCTGGGCTTCTGACATCGATAGGATTGCTTGGACCGCTGCTTTCTTTGGAGCAGCTGACAGAGTTGCTAGCGCATAGTCCAGGTTTGTGAAAAGGGGATCCCATGGAATATTCACCCGTTTGCCCTTTAGGTTATAAAGAGCAAGTACAAAGGCGCTGGCTCGGCTTAAACTGTCTTTGAATGATTGTAAACTGGAACCGATTACTGAGACGTCATATTCTATTCCTGCCGTAAAATTCGCTATGATTTCGTAATTGTGCTCTAAATTTTGGATTTCAGCAAGAAGGTCTTGCCTAATTTTTGTTTCAGCGTTGTTTTCCATGTTGCATCGCTTTTCTGTATGTTCCATCAGGTACATAAGACTTTTTTTATTTATTTTGTGTATAATATTGGAGCTTGTTGGCGGTTGGCTGCTTTGTTTAAACATAAATTATGTAGTAAGTCTTATTAATAAATACGGCATAAAACACAAAAAGTGACTATTATGGGTAGACAAGTAGTTCATGAAAACAATTTAATCAACCCTCAACCGTTAACGTCCAACCATTTGGAGGCAAACTGATTTGGCAGCTTCCTCAGGTCCTTCGAACAAAGCAGGCTTAAGTCCCCTTGCAAGCGCCTTCGCCACAGGCAGTGGTGCCGTAAATTCTCCTCTAAACGAGATTGGCTTCCCAGAATTCACAGCCAAACTCATAACAGACATTTTTAACGCTCTAATCTCAGCCAACGTAACACAAACGCAAGCATACGTCGAACTACTACAGGCTGTATCCAAATCCTTAGCTGACTACATCAATGACACTAAAGACGACATTAACGGAGACATGATACTTCAATTCCTGGCAAAAGTTCTCCCCGATGACTCTAATACGAGCGGCACAAAAGTACGTCTTGGCGCAACCCTTCAACAACCAGATGTTGATACCCTGAACAAAGTTTTAGTAGTCCCTGGCGTGCAGGACACTCCTGGCATAACAGCAATCACAATCAATGACAAAGCCGCTTTAGACGCTATACTTCAAGCAGTAGCCAAACGAATAGCCGCAGACAAATACACCTTGCTCAAAGAAATGGTGAAGATGGGTGTCCTTCGACTAGTGGTTGAGCACGGAGTCATCGAGACAAGATTAACCTTTAACACATACAGCAGCGCCTATCACGAATCCAACAAAAACGATTACAACACAAGCTCCTTCTCCACAAGAGCTGCAACAGGAACAGGCGGCATAACAAGTCTGTTCGTAAGCGCTTCAGCATCAACCAGCTTCAACACTATGAGAGTTTCAACCGCTAAAGAAACCAGCCGCGACATCTCAGGTAGCTCGGTACAAATCTATGGCAGAGTACAAATTGACTTCAAGACTGACTATCAACCAATGACTAGTACAACATAGGCGGATGATTTATGGCAACCAGCTTGGCTAAAGCAACGGAAATGGGCTTCGCTGAGTTCGCCTCCACCCTTATTTCCGAAACCCTTAACGCCGTAGTTACCTCGGTTTTAGTCCAAGAAAAACAAGCAGCTCAACTAGAGCAACAAGCACTCTTAACCCCGGAAGAATATGCAGCTGAAAATCTTCCAGATGACATCGCCAGATCAGAGATAATTCGGCAATTCCCTTCCTCTACGGGAGTCCCAGGAAAAAGCAACGTGGATATAGGTGAACAATACACAAACAACAGAGAAACTCAAGAAGCACCCTCAATCTACAATAAAATAGGCTACAGAATAACAAAAGGTGACATAACAATCACCGCAGGTAAAGCAGTAATCAACAGTACAGGCTATTCCCACATTCTTGCAGCAACAAAATTGGTTTTGGCTAAGCAACACCTAATTATTCTCAAGACCGTAGTTGCAAGAGGCATACCCCGAGTTTACGTAGACAACGGACACATATCTTCCAAACTAACATTGCGGTTCGAAGCGGGCACCTCAACTACAAAGTCAACCTCAACGGGATCAAGAATAGCCGGTGTAGGCAGCAGTAGAATATTTGCCCAACCTATAAACTCAAACAGACCTGAATACCTAACCTTAAGGGCAGACGTGTTAAGTGAAATAGAAATAACATTTAAAACGGTGGTTCCATGACACAAGCAACCGAAAAAAACGCATCTTACTTGACGGAAGCAATCCTGGCCATCCACAACGAAGTCCAATCGGCATTAGACTACATCAGCACTGTCGCAACCGCAGAAGGAACAGAACTGGGAAAAAGTACCGCTTTATTAAGCGTTCAAAATCTACGCGTTAAACTGCCGATAAAAATAAGTTTAGAGAGCGGAAAGAAAAAAATTGAAGCACCACTAACTCGAGCGTTGACACCCAAAGAAATACAACAAGCACTCCCCAAAAGAATAGGATTTGTAATCGAACGCGACTCGCCTAAGAACTTTAGTTTCTACAGCAAAGTAAGGGTAGCTTTCAATCCGCAAGAAGTCGCCGCAACAAAAGCAACACCAGCAGCAGAAACCACGGAAACAACATCTGAAGCAGGATGGGGCGAAATCGAAATCACGTTTGCCCCCATAAAACGAGAATAAACCCTCACTTTTTCTTTTACCTTTCACGAAAAAACTTGAGGGTTGAGCTAATTCTGTGTCTGCATACCCACAACAACCCTGAAAATGCAATAGCAAAACCAACAAACTGAATGCTTGTCTGAACAAAGTTTCCGCTTGATGAAGCCGAGTTAAAAAGAGAGTAGCCAACATCTACGCCTGGTTCAACTCTGAAAAGCAGGTAATTTGCATCGGAAAACAGGTTAACAAAACGCATGTTGTAGAAAAATGAGGCTACCACAAGAAAAACTCCTGCCATAGCTACTACATAAAGAACTATTTTGCTTATCTTCAGCTTTGTTTTAGCAGAATTGAACATTACAAGACTTTTGCTTATCAAGGAGGCAGCTAACAGACTGAAGAACGGCAAAGTTTGAAAATCATATTTAAACGCGTCAAGGAAAGGAGCTTTTAGGTCTAACGCCGCCCCTAAAACAGTATTAACGCTCAAAGCACACACAATTACCGCCACGCAGATTACGTCAAAAACCAGAAAATTCCGAGGTAAACGCCTTTGTACTAAATGAACCATCAAGGATAGGACAACAGCATCAACAAAAAACCAACCTAACCCATAGCTAACCAAAAAATTGGTAGCGAAAAAGTAGGTTGGGACAAAGCCACCTGGATTGTCAATGTTAAAGTCTGTATGACCAAAGATGGAGAATAATCCTAATCCGGTGATAGTTTGATACCACAAATAAGTGAAGATAAAAACGGGAATTATAAAAGCAACAACCCATGATAATTTATGTTTAAGTTTTTTCGGTCCAGAATAGAGGAAGTAGCCTGCGAGTGGAATAAGCATGAAGGCGGCGTAGAGTTTTGTGTTGAAAGCTGCTGCAAAAATAAACCCTGTGACAACAATAAGCTTGAACGATCCTCTTTTTATGGCGATTATGCCCAAAAACAGGCTTAAGAGGCTAAAGAATAGACAGGGAACATCTATGAGCATAATTCTTGACATTATTAGAAACCATGGAGCAAAAGTAAAAAGCAAGGCAGCGAAAAAACCAGTTGTTTTACTATATACTTCTTTGCCAATTAAGTAAACTAAAATGACTGCCCCCAATCCAAACATAGTTACCAAAAAAGTGCCATTGTTCATGGACAAGCCGAATACTTTGGCAAATCCTGCTTGAATATAAAAACCCAAAGGCGGCTGATCCATCAAGTAAAAACCGTTCGCATAAGGTAACCCATAGTTTATCACGCCCCTCACAGCTTCAGTCTCCCATACCGTATCCCCATTGTAGTAGGGCCCTAAAGAAAAAGCAACCAACAAGTAGCCAACTATAATGCTTAAGATGGGGTAGTTTTCCCTAAAAAATTTTTTAAAGACTACATTGTCAAATATGTGTCCTTTCAATGATATTATTTTGGGATAGTTGGTTCTTTGACTGTTTTCAAAAGTTTTTTGTTTCCCCATATGGATTGGCGTTTTTAAGATTTAATTTTTGCTGTATTTACACATTCAACCTACAAATAATTCGGCAACAATGTTCTGCTTTATAAAAGTTTAACCGATTATTCTTTTTACATAAGGTATCTTTTTCAGTGGAACAAAGATAGCTAAGCAGATTACCAAAGTAACTAAGGTAACTAAAGGGATTTCTATGATGGGGTTAATATTTGTTACACTTATTTTTAGTCCCAAGTACCCTTTCTGGAGTGTTTCAAGAACAATTATATGGAACAAGTAGATGGGCAATGTATTTTCACTTATAACCTGTAAAACTCGATTTCCCTTAGGAAAACGGGTTTCAATTTTTTGGGTGGGAACAGATGCTAAAATAAGGAATAGCGAAACTGCCGCAATTATTACGCTGAAGCTTGAGGCATCGAGGAAAAATTGGCTATACTGTTCTCCTAACGATGCAATTAAGGAGTAAGTGCCAACTATCGTAAAAACTGTGCTTAAAGTCAGCATCAAAACCAGTGTGGATCTGCGCAGTGTCAATTTTGCAATGTAAGCGCCCAGAACAAAATATCCCAGCAGACCAACCAAGAGGAAAACGTTTTGCCTAAACCATACAGCCTGAGGGCTTATGCCTACGTAGAAAGTTAAAAGTGGCAATATGCCAGTGCCTACGAACCATATTATCAGAAAATACTTAATGGTGCTCCATTCCGCATGAACCACTATCACCCGTAGAAGAGGCGTAATTAGGTACAAGCCAATCAGAACGTACACGTACCAAAAGTGGACATAAGGACCTGATAGTATTCCTTGAAAGACAAAGAGTAATGTTGCTGGTTGACCCCTGACAAGAAAGTCCCATGCAAAGAATATTGCGCCCCAAAACAAAACAGGGATGCCTATACGGTTCCAACGTTTCTTAAAGAAAACTCTAAGCGGCTCATCTTTTTTGGTTGGTATAAGCAAGAGGGCGCCAGTTAACATGATAAACAACGGTACAGCCGTCCGCGAGATTGAATCGTAGACGTTGGAGGTCCACCAGAGTTGAACTCCTGCGGGGGACATTAAACTCAAGTTTGGGTTAGGTTCGATAGCTGCGTGAAGAAGGATTACCAGAATTATCGCTACGGTGCGAATTAGATCAACTGGAAGAGTTATGACCTCATCTTTAGGTTGCGAGGTAGGTTCCGGTAACATCATATTTCTGTAGTCTATGATTTACTAATTAACGGTTTGCATTTTGAATCAAAATAAAGTTGTAACTTGAGCGAGCAATTTGCAAGAGAAATCAACCGGAGTAACCATCGGCGAATTGAGTGGTATCAGGAGCGCCGTCTGGCAACGTTATCGCATCGTATACATGGGAGGCTATTAATGAGGCGCCCTCACTGTCGGGGTGAACTCCATCCATGAAATAGTCGGAGTGATTTCCGAAAGCGCTGTACATGTCAACGGTGGGAAGTTTCATTTGGTCTGCTACCTTGTCAATTTGAGGAAACACATTGTTTTCAAGGTAAGTGTTGTTGTAACTTGAGTTGTTGGCAAATATTGGTGGCGACTTAACAACCCAAATTAATTGCCTACCTTCAAGCTGTTCGAAAGAATTGATAAGTTGTGAATAATCCGTTTCAAAGCTAGTTTCGTTCTGAGCTATATCGAAGTTAGCATCGTTTGTTCCCAGCATTATAACAACGATGTCAGGGTGGTAGTCGATTGCTTCTTGAAATGCAACTTGATCCATGTAAGGCCTAATAGACTGAGATGTAACTGTTGATCCGCTGACTCCAAAGTTAGCTACAGTGTAGTTTGAACCGAGTAATTGGTGTAGCATACTTGGGTACCCGCTCCCCTCAGTTATGCTATCTCCGATGCATGCTACACGGATTGGGTCACCTAGAACAGTCGTCTCTACGATACTAAAAATCGCAATGCCTGACAAAACTACGATGAGGAGAGCTCCAATCGCTTGAAATTTCATCTTTCTATTCAGTTTTTATTTTGCCCTCCACACTATCTTTGAGCCAATGAAAGCTAATGGAATGTTTAAAAAGAAAATGAGTTCTTTCAATATAAGATTTTAGGTAGAAATGGTTTTTCTTCTTCTTTAGATTCAATGTACAACTCAAGCTCTGGTTCGTTCATGATTTTATTTGCGCTCAAACTTTCACGCAGCATCAATGACCCGCTCACCTGGCGCCTACCCCGCCGATTATGCATTAGTATCGGAAGAAAATACCCAGAAGAGGATGAGCTACTGGCGACTATTAAATTAAAGCATACGCTAAAGCTGGTGAACGAATAATTAATGCGGCGATTCCAAGTGCCATTTCGTCGTCAGGATTTTAATTATTTTTGTCGTTTCATCGCCCTTCAAGTAAGCGGTATATGTAACCTGAATGTTTACGGCTTTAAAGCCGGTTATAACTAATCGGGAAGAAAGGAAACGGTTAACGAAGGCACGTCCTCATTCGAAATAGTCTAAATTCTTGTTTTATTGGTCGGCTGGGGAACCCACGGCATTCGACCTGCCCGTTAAACGAACGCTTAAGTGTGGTCGTGTTTATTTGGGTCCTCTGCTGTTTTGCCGAATCTTCTAACGAAGAACTTGCGAATTTCTTCAGCTAACACTACTATCAACGCCAGCGAAATCAGGAATAGCCAGTCGGTAAGGCCCAATGGGACTGTTCCGAAGAACTGCTGCATCAACGGGACATAAACTAGGAAGGCTAGGATTGAAAGTTGTGCTACAATGCCCACGATTATCCACTTGTTGGTTTTTAGGCTTGTTTTGAAGACGGATTGTCTGCTGGTTCGACATGCCAACACGTTTCCCGCTTGAGCAACCACTATACCCGCAAACATCAATGTGACCCCTTTGAGGTAAATCGGGTCAGCAGTTATTCCGTTTACGCCGAATTGCCAGTTTGTAGGCACAGGCATTCCAATGTGCCATCCGCCTGCAGCCCAAGCGTTTAGGCACAAAATCATAGCGCCGGTGGCGATGATTACCCCGATGAACACTGATCGGGAAAGAACTTTGCGTGTAAATAGTCTTTCTTTTATGCTTCGGGGTGGCTCTTGCATGATGCCTGCTTCTGGTGGCTCACGACTTAAAGCAAGGCTGGGAATGACGTCTATGGCGAGATCGATGGCTAGCACTTGAACCACAAGCAGCGGCAAGGGAATTCCCAAAGTCGCATAAAGCACGAACGGAATTAATTCTGCCCAGTTATGGGAGAAAACATAAACGATGAATTTGCGGATGTTCTCATAGATTGCTCTGCCCGATTCAACCGCTTTAACAATCGACGCGAAGCTGTCGTTGAGAAGAACTATGTCAGCGGCTTCACGGGCAACATCCGTTCCTGACAAACCCATGGCAACGCCGATGTCCGCTTCCTTTAGTGAGGGCGCATCGTTTGCTCCATCACCCGTAACCGCAACAACTTCCCCGCTTTTCTTGAGAACCTTAACTATGCGAAGTTTTTGTTCCGGTGAAACCCTGGCGAAAATTACGTTGCCTTTCTTGACTTCGTCCACTATGGCTTGGTCGCTTAGATCTTCGAGGTCCACGCCACGTATGACTTGGGAAAAGTCTTTTTCGACTATGCCGACGTCTTGAGCTATAGATTGAGCGGTTGGACCATAATCGCCAGTGATTATGACTGTTTTGATTCCTGCCTGCTTTGCTTTTTCAACGGCCTCTTTAACTTCTGCTCTGGGTGGGTCACGCATTCCAGCTAAACCGACAAAGATAAGATTGTTTTCAACTTCTATGCCCTTCTTGTATTCGGCTTTGGGAATTTGCTTGTAAGCCACTGCTATAACACGTAAGCCCTCGTTGGCGAATTCGTGGATTCTTGATTCGATCCAATTCATTTTTTCCTCAACTAAATCTACAATTTTGCCGTCCACAAGAACTTTACTGCATACATCAAGGATGTTTCTTGGGGCACCCTTAGTATAGATTAAGACGTTACCGTTTAGTTTATGAACAGTAGTCATGCGTTTTCGCTCGAAACTGAAGGGTAAAACATCCAGAATCGGTTTTGCTGCTAAAGCATCTTGTATGTTAACGCTTGATTTTAGTGTAGCAACCAGTAAGGCGCCGTCGGTTGGGTCACCGATGACGTTCCAGTTCCTGTTTTTGTCAGAGGGCGGGTCAAGTTTTGCGCCGTTGCAGAGAGCGGCAATTTCAAGAAGTTTCTCCAAAGAATGGGCTTGATTTTCTTGTAGTGGTTGGTCGTTGACGGTGAAGTCGCCTTCGGGTTCATAACCTGAACCTGAAACGTCTACAACATAATCAAAAACCCATAGTTTGTTAACGGTCATTTCGCCCTTGGTAATGGTGCCTGTTTTGTCGGTGCAGATGACGGTTACGCTGCCTAATGTTTGCACAGAAGATAACCGTTTAACCACAACATTCTGCTTTACCATCTTGAGCACGTTGATGGCTAGAGCGCTGGAAACTGTAACCTGTAAGCCTTCAGGCACACAAGCTACCATTACTCCAATCATGAAGAGAAAACTTGTTTGAATAGAAGCACCCAAAATAAGATAACTAACTGCAAAGAAAACCGAGCCCACAACAACTGCTATAATGAAATCGTACTTTGCTGTTAACGCTATTTCCTTCTGTAATGGGCTATCTGCCTCTTTAATCGTCTGAGTTAAGCTTGCGATTTTGCCAAACTGTGTATCCATACCTGTAGCGTAAACAACTGCTTTGCCCTGCCCCTTAGCCGCGCTAGTGCTCATAAAAACGAGGTTGGGCGAATACAAGTATGCTTTCTCAACTACTTTGACTGCTTCAGCAACTCTGGGTTGCGGTTCAGATTCCCCAGTTAAGGGAACGTTATTTGTCCACAAATCAAAGGCTTCAATTAGTCTAGCGTCTGCAGGAACGCGGTCACCCTCTTCAAGGAAGATGATGTCTCCAGGAACAATTTCTCTAACAGAAATTTTCTTTAGTTCACCGTCACGGATAACTTTGGCGTACTCAGGCATCCAGCTTTTGAGTGTTTCCATGGCTTTTTCTGCCCGTGACTCTTGAAAGATGCTGACAAAAATGTTAACGAAGACGACTGCAAGAATGATTAAGGCAAGTTCTGGATTATCAGGACTTGAAACATACGAGAGAATGGCAGCTACAAGTAGCAAGATACCGAATAAGTCTTTTAGATTCCTGATGAATTTGTGTACGAATGGAACCTGTCTTTTCTCAGAAAGTCTGTTGTAACCGTATTTTTTTAGTCGCAGTTTAGCTTCTTCGCTTGTTAATCCGTTAGCTGATGTATTTAGGTCATCGAAAACCTTGTCAATCGGCAAAGAAGCAGCTTTTTCCAATCTTATTCCGCCAAAACCTCAGTACAGATGTGTTAGTAACAACCCCGATTAAAAGCAAAGATGACCGGAGCTAAAGAATTTTGGAATAATGCATTGTTTTCATATGCTGGAATTGATTGAAGGTGCATTCTCATCCTCAGCGGTTAAATTTACTTCGCCAATTTTGGCGATTTAATTTTTGTTTATTGTCGATTGTTGCATTTAAAGTAATCGCAGGGAAAGCAGTCTTTAACTCGAAAGAAATGAATGAGAATGATGAATTATATGCAAGTGATTCTTTAGTCATTTAACCTTTTTGCTCCGTTAAGCTTCGAATTCTTGCTAAATAGAAAAATAAAATGGATTTATTCTTTTTTGCGAATTAGCCTTTGCCAACTTGCGAAGTTCAATGAACCGCTATTAGCTACTTAATAAAATTAACCGCAAACCTCACTAAGATCATGTCTAGAGCAAACAAACAGGTATTTTTTGCCTCAATTACTTTCATAGAATCATGCCATAAAGTTAATAGGCTACAAACTCACTTTCCATGTAGTTCACCATTTCACGAGAGAGTAAATAATGCTTCAAATAATTAAAAAACAAGTCTTTCAAGTAATAAATTCAACTAAATTGGAGATTGATTAATTATGGCGCGTTATAGGCAAACAGACGAAATTGTAAAATTAATGGAAACCCCCATTTTCATACGAAACACCAGCATTATCGCCCACGTTGACCATGGAAAAACAACCCTAGCCGACAGTCTTCTAGCAGCGGCAGGAATCATCAGCACACAAACGGCAGGACAGAAATTGTTCCTCGACTCATGGGACCTTGAGCAAAAACGTCAAATGACCGTTTTCGCCTCAAACGTCAGCCTCGTCCACACCTACCAAAACCAAGATTACTTAATCAACCTAATCGACACACCCGGCCACATTGACTTTTCAGGCGCAGTAACAAGAAGCCTACGAGCAGTCGACGGGGCACTCGTTGTCGTCGATGCAGTTGAAGGACCTATGACCCAGACCGAAACCGTTCTAATGCAGGCCCTAAGAGAACGCGTAAAACCAATTCTATTTATCAACAAAGTTGACCGTTTGATCAAAGAAATTAAACTGTCCCCCCAAGAAATCCAGAAGAAATTTGCAAAGATTCTCTTAAGGGTTAACACTTTAATCGAGAAATATGCACCTGCCGAGCACAAGAAAGACTGGCAAGTAACAATTGAAGATAGCCGTGTAGCATTTGGATCAGCTCTTCACAAATGGGGCTTAAACCTTGACCACATGAAAATGAAAAAAGTCTCTTTCCAAGACATCATCGATGCTTACTCAGGTGACCCAATTGAAGTCGGTAGAAAAGTCGATGAACTCAGTAAAAAAGCACCATTGCCAGAACCAATCTTGGACATGTTCGTTAAACATCTTCCAAACCCCTATGATGCTCAACCTTACAGACAGCCTCAAATTTGGCCAGGTGACGTATCCAGCCCAACAGGTCAGGGAATGGCAAAGGTTGATCCTAAAGCGCCGTTGCTCATGTGTATCTCAACCATTGAAGTTGATCCACATAGCGGAACAGTTGCAATCGGCAGAATTTTCAGCGGCTCAATCGAGCGAGGCAAAACCGTTCAGCTTTTAAGTAGCAATCAAAAAGGCACAATTCAACAAGTCTTTATGAGTATGGCAACCGACCGAGTGCTCATTGACCGCGTTCCTGCGGGCAACATCGGAGCCATTTCAGGTCTTCCATCCATCCATGTCGGAGAAACCATCGCTGAAGAAGGTCAAGTAGTCCATTCTTTCGAAGGCTTAAACTACGTCTCCGACCCAGTCGTGACCGTTGCAGTTGAACCAGAAGACGTCAAAGACCTACCGTTGTTCGACAAAGTCATGCATAAACTCACAACCGAAGACCCCAACTTGCACTTCGTCATGAACAAAGAAAGCGGCGAATTCCTCCTATCTGGTATGGGTGAACTTCACCTTGAAATCACCGCCTACCGAATGCAAGAAGCAGGCTTAAAAGTAAAATTAAGCAAGCCAATCGTCATCTTTAGAGAAACAATAAGCCACGACTACAAGGGACCAGCAATCATGGGTAAAAGCCCAAACAAACACAACAAACTCTGGATAACCATCGACAGATTATCTGATGAAGTCATTGAGGCAATTAAGGCTGAAAAGATCACTGACATGCAAAGCAGAGATGAACGCACCAAAACTTTGCGTGCACTCGGCTGGTCGCCAGACGAAGCCAAAGGTGCAGTTGCAGTCGAGGAAAACTGCATACTTGTTAACCGCATCCGTGGACGCCAGTACGTAGAAGAAATCCTAGACCATATTAAAACTGGGTTCCGCGAAGCTGTCCACACTTCACCGCTCGCTAAAGAGCCAGCATACGGCTTAAAGATTAACCTTGAAGACATCGTCTTGCATGAAGACCCAGTTCACCGTGGACCAGCACAAGCTATCCCCATGACTTGGAGACCAATCTACTGCACTATTCTCTTGAGCGATCCAAAACTGCTTGAGCCATTAATGAGCTTTGAATGCAAAGTTCCAAGCGAATATGTAAGCGCCGTTATCACAATGCTTAACAAACGCCGTGGCAAAATCCTCGACATGCCCTCAGAAGATGACATAATTACCGTTAAAGCAGAAATGCCAGTTTCCGAAAGCTTTGGCATAGCTGATGAATTGCGTGGTTCAACTTCAGGTAGAGCATTTTGGGCAACACAGTTCGCTCGCTGGGCATATGTTCCAGAGCAGATGCAGGCTGACACCATAAAGAAGATTCGTGAACGCAGAGGCTTACCACCAACTCCGCCAAAGCCAGAAGAATACTTCGAGAAAGAATAATTTCTTTCTTCTTTATTTTCTTTCTTTTATTTTGTTTTTAATATTTTTTTTGCAAGCTGCATATTTTCTCTTTTCCGTTCGAAACCAATTTCGGGTGGAAGGGGAATGCTTTAAAGCAAAAACCAAGTTAACGTTTAGTGACCCTTATGAGAATCGTTGGAATTTGTGGTAGTCCACGAAAACAAGCCACCGAATACGTCCTAGAAGAAGCCTTAAACACGCTCTCTGAGAAAGGTTATGAAACAAAACTCTGGACCGTCCGTGGCAAATGGGTGGATTACTGTGCACACTGTGATTACTGCCTAAAAAACAAGGAATGCGTTGTACAAGATGACCTCCAAGAACTCTATGCCCTGTTAACGGGAGCCCAGGGTATCATCTTTGCGTCGCCAGTTTACAATGGCGGCGTCAGTGCCCAAACCAAAGCCGTCATGGACCGAATGCGCGCAGCAGTTGCTGCAGACAAAAACTTTTTCAAAGGCAAAGTTGGCATGGGCATCGTGTGTGGAGGTGACCGCAACGGCGGCCAAGAATTTGCCCTCATGCAGATACACAACTTTTTCTTAATAAACGGAATGATTGGGGTAGGCGGCGGATTCTTCGGCGCAAACCTGGGCGCAACCTTCTGGTCTAAGGACACGTTGGATGACGTCAAGTTGGATGAGGAGGGCTTCCGAAGCCTCAAAAAAACCACTAAACGATTCGCAGAGTACTTGGAGCTCTACGGCAAAAAACAATAGGTGAATGTTATGGAGGAAGTTAAAGTTAAAAAGCTCAAAGTTGCATGGGGAATTACGGGTGCAGGCGACAAAATCGCAGAAATCCTCGAAGTCATGAAAGACCTCAAAAAACAATCCGAAGACATGTTGGAAATTGATGTCTATATCTCTAAAGCAGGCGAAACCATGCTCAAATTCTACCACCTCGACGAGGAGCTAAAGAAAAGTTTCGCCAAAGTAGTTGTTGAATTAAATTCGAATTCGCCCTTCCTCGCAGGCATGATGCAGAACCAAAAATATAAATTCCTCCTCATAATGCCCGCATCCTCAAACACCGTTGCCAAACTGGTCAATGGCATTGGCGACACCATGCTCACAAACTCAGCGCTGATGAGCCTTAAAGCATTTGTGCCCGTGTGGATCATGCCCGTAGACTACAAAGAAAGCGTCATCTCAACCAAACTGCCCAACGGCAAAGAAATGAAAATTCGTGTACGCAAAGAAGAAGCTGATCAGGTGCGAAGACTGGAAGGCACTGAAGATGTGCGTGTGTTTGAGAACCCTGCGAAGGTTCGTGAGGGCTTTTTAGAGTGGCTAAAAACCGTCAAAGCATAAACTGATGCAATACTAATGACGAATTCTTTCTAAGCGCTGACGAAGCAGCCTCTTGCATAAATGCTTTTTTCTGCACTCAGGCCTTACAAATAACATAAACTATGCTGTCAATAAATCTGTTATTAAATTTCTTGCTTTTGCATATTTCAAGGAAAAATTTTTGTTAATTTTGGTAGGTAGGTAGGTCGGATTTGAACCGACCGTTTGGTTTAGTTGAATTCTTTTCTTTCGAAGAGAATCAAGCCTAAGATTGCGGTGACAGCGAAGTATATTGCCATGATAGCAAGTCCTTCGGGGATTGTTGCGTTGTATGTTGTTAGGGTGGGCCCGCCTCCGCCAGGACGTAGGCTGGTTGTGGTTATGTGGGCTGGATATGGCGATGTTAATACGTTGCCGATGATTTGGGAGCCATATGTCAAGATGAACCAAGGCTCAATTTGGACAAGCCCCGCAACGAGTGATTGTATTAGTGTGAAGACGAATAGGAATAGTATCGCTGTAAGCAGGATAGACATGGAGCTGCTTTTGAAAAGTGAGCTAAAGAAGAACGTGAAGCCGAGAACAGCAATAAGGTATAGCAACGCGAACAGCAGTGATTCACCGAATTGAATCGGCACGCCTGAGAAATAATACAAGCCGTTCCCTAAGGTGACAACTGTGAAGACGCCAAGGATGGCGATTGACGCTAGAAAGGCAGCGATCCATTTTCCTATATAGATGGATGACCGCCTAATGGGGTTTGGCACTCCGAAGTACCCTGTCTTGTTTTGGAATTCACCTGAAATTGCGTCGCCCCCAAAGAAAATTCCAGAAAGAATAATTACAAATGTAACCGAGGTTCCCCACCAGCTACTGTAGAAGCCAAGTTCAGACGTTAGAAAGCCGGCTGGACGGTAGTATCCCACAAGAACGGTGAGAAGCACACTAATCAGCGCTGTTATAATTAGCATAATAAAGAAGCGACGGGACCTTACGTAGTCAAGTAGAGTGTACTTGGTGATAATGCCTACTTGGGCAATACTGCTTGGTACAACAACATTTTTTGATTCAAAGTGTGTTTGGTTCATTTTTATCACAGCGTAGCGGTTATGAGTTTAAGATATACATCTTCAAGTTCTGATGACGCAGCTTTGTAGCTTACAACGCCAATGTTAAGTTTGACTATGTCGTTTAGGAGACGTTCCTGCACAGCTAAACCCCCACTGAAACTTATCTTGAGGTCTTTGTCGTCTATTTTTTCTGCAGTAACCACATCTGGTAAGGCAGCGATGGTTTGGGTTACGATTTGTGTATCTATTGGACGCACCAATCCAACTTCGACGACGTTGTTGCCGCCTGAAAACTTTGCTGTCACGTGGGGCAAGGTGTCGTAAACGATTAGTTTGCCATGGTTTATCATAGCGACTTCATCACAGACATCAGAAACCTCGCTTAGAATGTGGGAACTCATGAATATTAAGCGGTTTTTGCCTTTGAGCCCTTTAATGATATCGCGGACTTCGCTCATGCCCCGCGGGTCAAGCCCCGTAGTGGGTTCATCTAAAAGAATCACTTCTGGATCACTCAGTAATGCAGAAGCAATGCAGATTCGTTGTTTCATGCCTTTAGAAAACTTGCCTACACGCTTATCAATCCACTCTTCCATGCGCAATTCCGCAGTAACTTCTTCCACGCGTTTTTTTCTCTCAGGGTGTGGAATTCCCCGTATTTCCGCAATCATCGTTAAGGCTTCTCTTGGGGTAAGTGATGAATAAATTTCTGGAGTTTCAATAAGTGTTCCAACGCATTCAAGTGCTTTTTTCTTGTGGGTGTGCACGTTTACACCATTTATAAGGGCTTGCCCTTTGGTTGGTTTGATCAGGTCGGTGAACATTTTCAGGGCGGTTGTTTTTCCTGCCCCGTTAGGTCCAAGGAAACCGACGCATTTTGTTCCCTCAATCTTCAAGTTTAAATCTGAAAGAGCTGTAAATGCGCCATATTGCTTTGTTAAATTAATTGCTTCTATTGATGGCATCGATTATCTCTTCTTCGCAAACTTTACGATACGGCTGCTTAAAAGGAATACTCATTGGGGTTGAGCCATCTGCATGCTTAAATTCGTAAACCGCAACCGCAGGAATTCTATTTATCCCACATACTTCATGAACTAAAAATAGAAGACACCGAGAGCGTGAGTGTTTTCGAGAACCCTTAGAAGGTACAATAGACTTTTAGATAGCTAAAACTATAAACATGAGGCATTTTTTCATAATTTTTTAAAATTTGTGATTGTATGTATACAACCACAACATTTTAAATCTACAAAACCACTTTTGTTTGCCAATAACGCGTTTCAAGGGAGAAAAAGCCAATATTCAAAAACGCGGAGACGAATACTTCGTGAACTTTTCAAATCTCAAGGGACGACTTTTTTGGGTGAACTCTTCAAAGAATTAGTTGAGGCAAAGGCTAAATACGGTATAACCACCGTTCAGCCTAATCGCGCAATAAAAAAATGCAATATAAGAAACCTAAGAATTGACTATTTTCTAGGCAATGCAGCCGTTATACTCGCAGTGCCAAAAGCATGCAGATATTGCTCAAGTCAGGGAAGATGCGCCGACGATTTTGTTGCGCAAATCGTAAAAAAATACAAGGAAAGACACAAAGAGTCTGAAGACGACTTCTCCTAAAATCTCCGGCGCACACTAAGTCTTCCATGCCTTTCTGTATTGCTATGCTGTCTTCGGAAAAGTATTTTAAATCAGAACTCGGTTCATGAAGCATCTGCCGGTGCTAAGAATTGGATTTGCTAAAACTCAACGCTTATACAAACTTCGGGTAGGATACTTCCTGTGCCATTCCAAAGCGCAACAGAATACGTCATCATGCGAATTTTTCGCTTGTTCACTAAGCTGCCCCTGAGGGGAATCATTCATTTGGTTTCGCGGAAAGCAAATTTTACAGATTATTTTCGGGGCTTCGAAAAAAACCATGCGGTCCGAGAAATATTTGGGGAAAAAACCGAGCAAGTTCTCAAAAACCTTAAAGTAGATTTTATCTGGTTTGGATACATGGGTGTCGATGACAGCGACGGGCACTTACTCATAAACAAACGTTACCTAAGTACCGGACGCAAACAAGACATATACCTCGACATTGTCCATGAACTTTGCCATGTGAAGCAGCATATGGACGGAAGGGAACTTTTTGATCCCCGCTACGACTATGTGGATAGACCAACAGAAATCGAAGCATACCGCTACGCTGTGAAAGAAGCCAAACACATCGGATTTAGCGCCACTGAAATTCGGGTTTATCTTCAAACTGAAATGATGAGCACCAAAGCCATAGATAGGTTAATCAAGAACATGGGCGTAGACCTTTAGAAAACTATTTTTTCAGAAATCTGCCAGCTTTGTGGTGGGGCCGGCCGGATTTGAACCGACGACCTTTACCCAACGATGGCGCTAAGCCAAAGTTTACGGGTTTCTTCATGACCGCTCCGGAAATTCGTCATTCTCCTCGCGGAGTCAGCAAACCCGTTGTATGTTTGCTTTCTGGAGCCCGTCGTCATACCTGTCTAGACTACGACCCCACCCTGCTAGGCAGTAAACCAATACTTGAGCAGGCATCCATAAAAATATTTACACTGAAAAAATAACCATTTTTTTGAAAAACTCTAAGAGCGATAGTTCGAATTAGCTGTTTAAACTGAAAAACTTAAATGGCGACCCTGCCAAAAAGATAAAACAAATCCGCGTGAACCAACATGACCAGCAGCCCCAACAACACCAATGAATTCGTCGTCATTCACAACCTTGCCAAAAGCTTCGGCGGTTTCCACGCCCTAAACGATGTATCCTTTGATATTAAAGAAGGGGAAATCTTCGGTTACATCGGTCCAAACGGCGCTGGAAAAACAACAACCATGAAAATCCTTGTTGGCTTAATCACCGATTTCCAGGGCGAAGTTTCGATAGGCGGCTACCCGGTTCCCAAAAGAAAAGACGAAATCCACAAACTACTCGGTTATCTGCCCCAGAGCGTTGCTTTTCAAGAGTGGCGCACCGTTAACCAAGCGCTTACAACGTTTGGGAAACTCTCAGGTCTAAGCGACCAAAAAGTTGAAGAACGCATACCTGAAATTTTGGGTTTGCTCGGGTTAGCGGATGCTCGAAACAAGAAAGTCGCACATTTATCAGGGGGGATGATTCAGAAGGTGGGGTTGGCGCAGGCGCTCCTGCATGAACCGAAACTTCTAGTTTTGGATGAGCCTTTGGGCGGGTTGGATCCTCTGAGCCGTTACCAATTCAAAGACATAGTTTTGAAGCTTGCAAAAAAAGGCACAACAGTTCTGTTTTCCTCACATATCCTCAGCGACGTGCAGGATGTTGCAGACAGAATAGGTATAATCAGTCACGGAAAAATCAAGCAAGTCGGCACACTAAACGAGTTAAAAAACCGCTTAGTATCCCAAAAAACCGTACAGGTACTGCTCTCGTTTGCTAGCGATAAGTGGCAACAATTCGGCGCAATCAAAAACGTAAAGAGCGTAGAGCAGCCTACGCCAGGAAGAATCCTTGTCCATTTGGAGTCAGAGACAGATGATGACCAAGTTGTTAACGACATCGTTCAAAGCATAGTCAAGTTGGGCCTTCGTGTACGGGGCGTCTCGTTGCTGGAGCCTTCGCTGGACGAAATTTACCTCAACTACGTTTCGGAGACTGAGAACTAATGAAGACAGGTCTTCTTTTTGTAGATGAACTGCGAGGCTTCTACAAGTCCAAAGTTATGATTTTTCTATGGGTTGGCTTACCAGTTATTGCGTTACTGTTCCGCTTCATCTCAGAGGGTAGTTCAGGGCAGAGTCTTTCCTTCACACTTATCTCGGCTTTGGTTGTTTCAAGTATCGGCGGCACCTTAGCTGCGGTAATGCTTGCTGTCTTCATAATCAACGAAAAAAACAGGCGTGTCTACGACCTCTTTTTGATTCGACCCCTCAAACGAAGGGATATTCTGCTGGCAAAATTCTTCTCGGTATATACTTGCGTAGCTATCGCGAGCTGCATCGCCGTGTTAGCTGGGATGATAACTGATTTTGCCTCCACCGGTGCCTTGTCTTATGCAATTTTGAACAATGCAGGGCAGTCTTTGGCGACAAGCTTGTCGATGATTGCGGTTTCATGTGCGGCAGGCGTGCTTATTGGAGTTGCTTCCCCCTCAGTTCTCGTCGGAGCGATCTTGGTTATCTATGGAGGAAACCAGATTTCAGTCATACCGTTACTGCCAACGTTGCTTAACGTTCAAGAGGCCGCAGTGTTTACAATTGTGTTAGCGGGAGTTGTAGCGTCGGTGTTGCTGTTTGCGGCTGTGGCTTTGTTTGAGAGAAAACAGTTCTAACAAGACAACGATTCTATCCACAAGTAGTAATTAGCAAGAACTTAAAAAGAAAAAGGAAGCAGCGGAAATTTTCTTATTTGCGTTTGAGCATGTTTTCAAGTATTGGCTTTAATTTGGCATTTTCTGCTTGAATCTTCTCTTTACCCAATGCCTTCATGTCAGCGTCTATTTCCTTGATTACTTCTGCGTAGTGGATGCCTTCTGCCGCTGAAACGTATTCAACTCGGAACCGCTCGGAACTCATGCCTAGTTTGGTTAGCATGCCTTTGAGGGCGTCGGTTCGGGCTTTCATCTTGTAGTTTCCGCTGATGTAATGGCAGTCGTAGGGTAAGTGGCATGCGCCTAGAAGAACCATTCCTGCACCCAATCGTAGGGCTTCGAGAACGAATTCTCTGGCAACTCTGCCACTGCACATGACACGGATAGCTCTTACGCTGGCAGGGTAGTCACATCTGCTAATGCCTGCAAGGTCTGCCCCTGCGTAACTGCACCAGTTGCAAAGGATTGCAAGGATTTTTTCTTCCGGCTTATCTTCAAGCGCTGCTCGGATTTGCGCTATGATTTGTGCGTCTGTGAAGTGCATTTGAGTAATGGCGTGTTGTGGGCATTCGGCTACGCATGTTCCGCAGCCGTGGCAGCTTGCAGTAATTATTTGTGCTGGTTTTGGCTTTTCTAATCTTATTGCGCCGTAGGGACATTTGTCGACGCAGAGACCGCAACTCTTGCATTTGGTTTCGTCAATGACTGAGATAATGGGTTCTATCTTCCATTTTGGTTTACTGATAACTGTTGCTGCCCGGGATGCTGCTCCGCTTCCTTGGGAAACACTGGCTGGAATATCCTTTAAACCTGCACATGCACCGGCATAGAATACTCCGTCTGTGGGTGCGTCCATGGGTTTAAGTTTGGGGTGTGCTTCCATGAAGAAACCGTCTGAACCCCTTGATAGGTTGAGGATACGTGCAATGTCTTCAGAGCCTTTTTTGGGTATAGCGGCTGTTGCTAGAACGACCATGTCGGCTTCAACTTCGATGGGTGTTCCTAGCAATGTATCTTCGGAGTGAACGGTTAAGTTATGGGTTTTAGGATCTTCGTCGATGCGGCTAACTCGTCCACGAATGAAGTTTACGCCGCGTTCCCTTGCTCGGTCATAGAATTCTTCGTAGCCTTTTCCTGGACTGCGGATGTCCATGTAGAAAACGTAGACTTCTATGTCTTCTTTGTACTTCTCCTTAAGCTGCACCACGTGTTTGAGGGTATACATGCATCCGAAGTTGCAGCAGTAAGGATAATGGGTTTTGTCTCGGCTGCCGACACATTGAATGAAAACGATTTTGTGTGGTTTTTGCCCGTCGGATTGGCGGATAACTTTGCCACCTGTGGGTCCAGCTGCAAGGATTAATCGTTCAAACTCCATGCTGGTTATGACGTTGGGGTATTTCCCGTAGCCAAGCAACGGCATGTCATAGGGTAAGTAAATGTCAAAGCCAGTGGAAACGATTATTGCGCCCACATCAAACTCGACTTCTTCAGGTTTTTGGTTGAAGTCGATAGCTTGGCGTTCGCCGCAGGCTTCCGTGCATTTGAAGCATTCAATGCAGTAATCGCGGTTTATCGAGTAAATCAGCGGTACAGTCTGGTCGAAAGGAACGGAAATAGCTTTGCGTGTGCCCAAATTCATGTCCCATTCGTTGGGGTACTCGATTGGGCAAGCATCCTTGCATTCACCGCAACCTGTGCATTTGTCGGTTAGGACGTAGCGGGGGTTTTTGCGGATTTTAACTTTGAAGTTGCCGATGTAACCGTCAACTTTGACTAGTTCTGAGTTTGCGAAGATTGTGATGTTTGGGTGACGTGCACAGTCCACCATTTTTGGTCCTTCTATGCAGATGCTGCAGTCGAGGGTGGGGAAAGTTTTGTCAAGTGCCGCCATGTGTCCACCTATGCTCTGGGAGTTCTCAAGCATGTAGACTTTATAGCCCATTTCGGCTAAATCTAAGGCTGCGTTCATTCCTGCGATTCCGCCGCCGATAATAAGCGCTTTGTTGGTAACTGGAACTTCGATGGTTTGCAGAGGCTGCATCAGGCGTACTTTTGCAACTGCCATGCGTACAGAGTCTTTGGCGCGTTCGGTTGCGGCTTTAGGGTCGCTTTGGTGGCACCATGAAGCGAATTCTCGGATGTTAGCCATTTCGTAGAGGAACGGGTTTAAGCCTGCTTCAGAAACTGTTCGGCGGAAGGTCGGTTCATGCATTCTTGGTGAGCATGCGGCAATGACTACGCGGTTTAGGTTTTGTTCTTTGATGGCTTTGCGGATTTCTGCTTGTCCAGGGTCTGCGCAGGTGTAACGGTTTTCTTTGACAAAAACCACGTCCGGAATAGTTTTTGCATATTCTGCAACCGCTTTAACGTCTACGGTTCCTGCAATGTTTAAGCCGCAATGGCAAACGAAAACGCCGACTCGCAACTCTTCAGGTTTGCAAGCGACGCAAGTTTCTTGTTGTTTAGCGGGTGTTTGTGAATTACTCAAGTGTATTCCTCAGTTTTGAGCGCCTCAGAGACGAATCGTTTCTCAACGACTTTGCGTCTGTTCTCGGCGGCTTGAGCTTTGAGTTCCTTAGCCGCATCAGAGGAGCTGGTTAATCGTTCTAAGGCTTTGTTCCATGTACCCGAATGGATGGGCGTATGGAGAACCTTGGTGCGCTTCACACACAACGCTTCGTCAACTGGGCAAACATTCTTGCACGTACCACAGTAAGTACATAATGTCTCGTTAACGTGAACTTTCTTGTCTTCTCCAACCACGAGCGCACCTGGAATGGGACAAACATCTAAACAGTCTGTACAGCCCTCTGGACACTTCTCCGGGACAATATTGATTTTGCCTTCGAATGCTTTTTTGACTTTTAATGCACCAGCTTTACATTTAACTTCGCATATTTTGCATGTTGGGCAGTAGTCTTTTTGAAAGTCAAGCGCTAATTGGACTCTTTTTTTCTCATTAGCAGAGAGCGCTGTTATGTCTTGGACGGGGTTGCCGTCAAAGCCGACTTTGGAGATTTTTATGAGTTTTAGCGGGCAAGCGTTTTCACATTCGACGCATTCTTTTTCACATTTGTGCGTATCCACGACGATGTCGCGGACAAGCTGTGGGTAGCTGTCTTTTTCTAAAATAGGCAGGTTATGTGAATCATTTAAAGTAACCTTAATTGCGCCATATGGACAGGTAACGTCGCAGATTCCACAGAAATTGCATTTTGCCAAGTCAATGTCCACTTTGGCTTTCTTTGCCTTTTCTCCTGGAATTTTTGGCTGCTTCTGGGTTTTTATGGCTTCTTTAGGGCAAGCCACCGTGCATACTTGGCAGCCGACACAACGGCTCTTGTCAAGGGTTAACTTGTAATCTTTAACTTGCAAAACCCATTCTAACGTTAAAGCGTCTGCCGCATCTTTCTTTATGGTTTTTAACGGCATTTATTTGTTCACCATCTCAATATGCTGGTACAAATTAGTCCAACGCCTACTAGATTAGTTAGAAAGTTGAATAAAGTGCTTTTGATATAAATATTGCTTGAAAAAACCTCCTTTCCCAAGGGAAAAAACCAAAAAACAAGAAAATCATGCACCAGTCAATTAACCAAATTTAAACTCAACCCAAAAACTCAAGCAAACCCACTACGCTTAAATCTACAATCACGAAGAAACCTAAACCGCACCCTATTGCCTCCGAAGCCCGTACCCCATTTAAATCTATTGAAGTACCATGTTAGGTTTAGTTCTAATAATTGCTCTCTTGGCTGCTATGCATGCAGGGGGGTTTGCAATGTTTAAATTCCACGCCTCACATTAGTTTTCCAGTGATTATTTATGAGCACATCTGTTACTGCCAAGGACGTATATTCTAAAGGACTAAATTTTGTAAAAGACAACGATACACTCTCCAGATGCCTAGAAGGCTTCAAAAAAGGTATGCCACCAGTGATGGCTGTTTTGGATGAGAAAGGAAAGTATGCAGGGATGATAACACGACGTGCAATTTTGCGTTCGCGACTTGATTTCACTGTAGCGAAAGTTCGTTCGCTTATGCAGGTTGCACCACCAGTTGAGCCAGAAGTTTCGTTGGGGGAACTGGCGAAACTCATGATTGGAAGCGGGATGCGTCAGCTACCATTGTTCGAAAAAGGCAAGTTACTCGGATTTGTTACTGATGAAGACGTAATTCATGGCGCTGTCGGCGACGATTGGGGTCGCACCACAGTTGAAAAAGTTATGACAAGGGCACCTCACACAATCGAGGCAGGGCGCAGTGTCGGCGCGGTTTTAGGGTTGATGCGTGAATTCGGCATCTCGCATGTTCCCGTCCTAGAAGGCGGTAAGCTTGCGGGCATGGTGAGCATTGAGGATATTCTAAGAAGCATTTACTGGCCGCAGCGACGCCAAACCACTGGCGATATCGTCGGCGAAAAACTTGAAACCCTCGGAATTGCCGTAAAAGGCATAATGGCTTCACCCGCCATCACCGTCGACGCCAAAACCAGCCTGAAAGATGCTGAAAAACAAATGCATGACCGCGAGGTTTCGTGTTTATGCGTTGTGACTGGAGACCGATTGGTCGGAGTAGTAACGAAACTCGATTTTCTGGAGCAGATTTCCCAAGTTGCAGCGCCCGCCCGCAAATTAACCATCCAGTTCGGCACCAAAGGCGTAGACGTCACAGAAGACCAACAAGCGTTTATGATGAACGAGTTCGACTCATTCTCCCACAGATTCCAAGAAGCATTCCAGTTGGGCACACTATTCGTGTACATGAAAAGCCACGGAGACAACGGCGTCCGTGACACTCCACTCGTCCATTGCCGACTGCAGTTCCGAACGGTCCGGGGTACATTCTTCGCAGCAAGCGAAGGATGGGGTGTCGAACCCACGTTCCGCGTCGCACTTGTCCGCCTCGAACGCAGACTCTTACGCAGCAAGGAACTGTTAGCCTACAACCCAAAATACGCCAAAGACTACTTGCGTAAAATTGGGCTACCTTCAGAAGAAGAATAAACCTCTTTTTTCTTCTTTTTGTTTTTAGCGCCGTTTTAAACGGTGCAAAAGGGTCTTTTTGGTTAGGTCTTTAATGGTTAGATGGTATGTTTCAGTTATTCCACGTTGTTTTCCAAATGGATTTCATTTACTCGGGAGTTGCGAGTTTGGGTTTGCCAGTTCCAAGGTACTTATAGTTTATTATTTTTCGGAGTTCTCGTTAGCACATATTCTTGCCTGTGAGTAAGTAGCCTTCTGGCGTCTTTGTTAAAGTGATGTTTTCGCCAAGTTTCTTTCTTATTTCTATGGGTAGAGTAAGTTTGCCTTCGGAATCTAAGTTAACTCTAATTTTTTTTTATTTTTTTATTGACTGCTTTTCATTTCTTCCCTGAACGTTTCCTCGAGCATTTTCTTGTTTATCCCAATCTCTTCGGCTAACCGCTTTACTTGTTTTACGTAAGTGCGGAATAGGCTTTGGAGGATTTCGGCTTTCTCCGTGTCGGGAAGCTCTTTTTCTTCTGCAATGAGCAGCGCGAACCATTTGCCGAGGTTGGTGAGTTGGTAGATTTTGATCCAGATGATGCGGCCTTCTTTGTCGTTTTTTTCCATGGATTCATTAAGGACGCCGAGTTTGGTGAGGGTTTTGAGGTTTTCGATGATGGTTTTGTTAGAGTAGTTGAGGGTTTTGACGAGGTCTTTTTGGTAGATGTTCTTGGCGACGCCCTGATGGAGACTGAAGCGAAGGATGTCGACGCCTGCTTTGCTGCCGAATATGGCGGAGAGAATCTTATCTTTTTTTTCTGTTTTTGGAAGAAATACTACATAGGGATGTAACTTTTCAGTCACGGATGGTTCATCTAATTGCATATCCGCCGATTTTGCTTTTAAGAGTTGCTCCCGCCAAATCCACAGCCTATATTGACGATGCCGCTGCTCTGGCGCGGCGAGGCCATTTGGGGGTAATTTTGAAAAACTGTTTTATAGAACTACCCCGCTCTTTGCACTAAAGAGAGAAAAAGGGGCATCCAATGAAAAAATCCATAGTTTACTCAGTAATTCTGTTAGGTTTGTTCGCGTGCAGTTTAATGTCAGTTCCGGAGGCGCACAGCCAAACCTCAAGCATTAAAGCTACAAATTATACCTGGTATATTGACAGCTCAGGGTTTTTGGATGTGGTAGGCGAAATAGAGAACGTGGGCACAAGCACCTACGCCTCGGTCATCTTGACTGCTCAAATGACCACGACCACAGGGGCTCAACAAACGACACAGGCTATGGCTTTTGTGAATGATATGTTGCCTAACCAGAAAGCCCCCTTTTACATGACATTCGTTTTGCAGGCAGACCAGACTACTGGAGCTCTTCCCTCTGTAGCTAATGTAGAGGTCTCCGTAACGCAGGCACCCACCACCGCAAACTACCTCTACCAAGACGTAAAAGTCATCAGCCAACAAACCAGCATCGACACAACCACAGACAACAAAGGCGTCTACTGGGTCACTGGCACCATCCAGAACACAGGCACACAAACCGCCACAGACGTGCGGGTTTTGGGAACCTTCTATGACTCCAAGGGAAAAGTCATTGCGTACGGTGGATACGACGGTAAAGATCCATTATCCTCATCTTTGGCTCCTTCGGCGAAAGCAAATTTCAAGTTTGGCGCGTACGACTATAACCAAAGCATCGTGCCTTCAGAACAGAAAATCGCCAGTTACGTTATCCTAGTTCAAGTGGCTGGACCAATTCTTTCTGGAACGGCACCACAGATTACGCCTGCCCCCACTACAGCATCTACTCCGTCGCCAAGCGGCACCATAGCACCCAACAGCTCAACCTCGCCAACGAATGGGCCAACAGCCACACAGCCCAGCCAAACCTCAAGTGACAATCAACCCAAAACAAACAACACAATACCATGGCTTATCCCAGCAGTAATCGTAATCGTCATCGCAGCAGCCATTGCCGCTGCAGCCCTGGCACTTAAAAGACGCAAACCCACTAAGGCTAATCAACCAGCAAAAAAGAAAAAGTAGCTGCCTCCACCCATGTACGGGAAAATTTGCATTTGCTTTAAATATTTCTTATGTGTAGAGGGTATTTCATGAGTTTCAGACCTCAAACGGGTTCCCGCCGAAGCAGCGGCAAACAGTTTTCGAAGAGCACCCACGAAAAAAAAGCCAAAGAAAAAAAGCAGCGCGCAGGCGCCAAGTACCTTATGGAGGAAACTCCAGAGTTTTCAGCGGAGGAAGTGACACAGAGAACAATTGGCAGCTTGGGAAAATTAGGAAACCAGATTTTTGCTCTCTCGCCGTTTAGCCAGTACTTCGATGATTGGCTGATGACATTGCGCCAGGTAGTTTCAGAATTCGAATCTAACCCCGCCATCACAGTAGATGAAGCTTTTACAAAGAACCGCATACAAATTTTCCTTGACGCCGAAGCAGCACTCGCCGAGAACCGAATAAAAGAAAACAACCTAACCTCAGAAGCGAAAGCCCTCGCAGACGTAAACCACAAAATAGTGGAGGCCGACAAACAGTACGCTGAGACCACTCGGGAGCGCAGCAACAAACGAAACAGCGAAGTCCAACGTTTAAGCAGCAAAATCCGAGACTTAGAAGACCAACTGGCAATGCAGCAGCAAGTCAAATTCAGCTTCTACAAGTTCAGCGCCAAACGCAAAGCCGCTCAAGAACTCGCAGATACCACCCAGAACCTCAAAGCCGCCAAAAACGAGTTAGAAGTCACATTGCAAACGTTTACTGCGGAACAGGAGAAACTCCACGACAACTACGAGAAACAGAAACAAGAACTAAACGAGGAATCCGACCGCCTACACAAAGAACTGGAAAAACTCGAAACCGACACATCTACAGAACCAAGGCAAACAGCATGCAATGCACTCAGTAAAATTGTCGATGATCTGCTGAAAAGAACGCCTACGCCGCCCAAAGAACCATAAAATTTAGATTTTTATCTTGTTCGGTGCAGCCGCTTCTGGTCCATTTACCAGGATCTTGAAGGTTTTAGCTTCTTCCCGTAAGGCGCCAACTTCGTTTTCGAGAGCCACCGCTTTTGCGTCGGCAATTTTCTTGAGTTCTTCAATTTCATCTAATAAATTCTTCTTTTCAGTTTCTAAGGCTCTGATTTTTTCGATGGTGGTTTTTAGGCTGCTACTCATTTAAGGGTCCTCTGGAAATTAGATTGCCTCTTTAGCGTTTAAGACTTTTGTGTCACAATTAAGAATCAAATATGCAAAACTGTGCAATCTTGTTTCAAAAGGAAAGATACCATAAGCTCAAAAATCTTTTCCATCCCAAAACCTAGTCACGCCAACATATAACACAATCCACAACACGCAACCCATTATAGAAGTGACCCACAACCCGTCAGCAAGCGAAAACCAGCTAGAATCCAAAACACAACTCAAAAACTAAGCTAAGATGTGAAACACAACTGCCACTAACAACCACACAAACCGAAATCTAAAAATCGTTTGATAGATGCAGTTTTATATAGGTATTAGCAAATTAAAGATGATAATTTAGTTCGTATTGTTGGATTGTGTCTAAATGAGGAAGACCATATTCAAAAAACTCGAAGCTCAGGGACTGATTGCCAATTACAACCGTTTACGAAAGAATTTGCCGCCGAAGCTTCCTGACCGCGTATTCATCTGGGACGAAACTTTTCGGGAAGGCATCAAAGCGCCGACGGTTTACTTAACCTATGTGGAGCAGGTTAGGCTTGCAAAGTTGATGGATGAATCAGGCGTCGCCATCATAAACGTAGGGTTCCCGGCGTTGTCCGAAGACGAAAAACGCACCGTCAAACGCATCGTTAACGAAACATTCACTTACTCCAAGCTGACCGCTTCAGCAGAAGCTTCAAAGAACAGCATAAACGCCTGTTTAGAATGCGGCATCAAAGACATAACAGTAGAATCCCCCATCAACGGCTTAAACCTCCAGTACAAACTAAAGATAACAAAGGAGCAAGCGCTGCAAAAAATCGTTGACAGCATCGACTACGCCAAAAAACACGGCACAACCGTAAACTTCATCCTAATGGACGCAACCCGAACCCCGCTAGAAGATATACTTCAAGTTTTCGAAGCTGCAGCCAACGCAGGAGCAATCAGGTTAGGCGTAGCGGATAGCGTAGGCTTCATAAGACCCCTATCAATGCGCTACTTAATTTCTCATATAAGAGATGGTTTGCCCGATGCAATAAAGAAGAAAGTGCCGCTCTCAATCCACTGCCACAACGACTTCGGTCTAGGCTCCGCCAACACCTTGGCAGCCATGGAGGAAGGCGTAGCTTACCTGCACACTTGCATCGCAGGTTTCGGAGAACGCGCTGGCATCGCACCCTTCGAAGAAGTCGTAACTGCAGCTGAACTACTCTACAACGTCGACACAGGCATAGACATGGGAAAAATCTACCGTATCGCCCAAACAGCCGAAAAAGCATTCGCATTGCCAATCCAGTTCCACAAACCCATAATCGGTGAAAACATTTTCACCCACGAAGTTGAAGAAGAAGTTGAAGAAATGATGGCTAATCCTCTGGTTTTTGAGCCTTTCCCACCAGAAATCGTTGGTAGAGAAACCATGATTTTCATCGGGAGAAACACGGGGCAGACGCTTATTCAAAAACTGCTTGAGAAAGCTGGAATCCGAGCTTCGCCAAGACAGATGGATGAGCTCTTCAGACGCATTAAGGGTCCACAGGAAAGCCTCGATAAAGGCGAAGCCCAAATGACCTACTACCAAGTCAAAAAACTAATGAAAGAACTACTCAAAGGCTACACGATGGATGAGTTCTGGCGTTTAGTTGAGCAAGTTACAAGACAAAAACCAAAGATTCCGAAAACCATCAAGAAAACATCTGAGCAAACGGCTGACCAACTTTTACCTTAGTTGTTTCTTTATTTTTTCAATCTCTTCTTTGTTTGGTTTTTTTGGGTAGTTGTATGTGGGTCCGCTTGGTTTTTCGTTGTAGTAGGGTCGGTTGCAGTCGGGGCAGCCCGAAGTCTGAAAAGGCAAGCCACTCGCAATTATTGGGTCTAAGGATTCATGGGCAAGGGCATATCCAACAATTTTTCCTGCAGAGTCAAATTGCATATCCTCAAATCTTGCTATATTCTTGACAATTAGATATCTGGCAAGCTGCAAACGCCGATAAGATTCAACCTCTGGAGGCGATTGAGTTTCTAAAGCTGTACCGCGGACAGGTGTAAAAGCAAAAAGTGCAGGCAAAACAACCATGTCAACACACCTCTGAATAACTTCAGCTGCTTCCTTTTCGGTTTCTCCCAACCCCACAATTACATGAGTGCTTACAGCTCCCTTTCCAAAAACCAATAGTGCATCACTTAGCTGTGTGAACTGGTTTTGCCAAGTATACGAGCCGCCTGCGTCTTTACCCTTGACTTTGACGAATATGGTTTCGGTTGCTGCATCCAACGCTATACCTATCCTGTCAACGCCAGCCTTTTTCAAAAGCTCAATGTTTTGGGTATTAAGCGGTTGGCAGGAAACAGAAACAGGAATTGCCGAATGCTTTTTGATTCTTTCTACAAGCGTTTCAAGATGTCCAAATACTTCCGGGTAGTTTAGAGCTTGGATGCAAACACGCTTGATTCTTCCTTCTTTTGCCGCATCTGAAAGCGCTGGTAAGACTTTGAGTGTTGGGAAGGTTGACCATGAGACCCGAGACAGCAGTTCGGCGTTACTCTTGCTTGCTCTAGCCTGAGGACAGAAACCACAATTGGCGGTACACTTTCCCAACCTGTAAGTCATCAAATAAGCCGTCGTTGGCTTTGCATCCAATTTACCGTCTAAAAGCCCAAGAACGATTGCTGTGCCTACTGAGACGCGAATTAGCTCTGGCAAACATGTTTGGTTGTAGCAGGATTGTGTAATCAAAGGTAAAAGCACCGAGTTTAATGAGGATTAAGGGAGAAACGCTATATTAGTTTAGGGTCGCTTGACGCGTTTTTTTGTTAGGCTTATCACGCGGCTAGCAATGGATACCAAAAAGAATCCTACAAAAGCATATTGCACAAACGCGAAGATCGCTCCAGTTGGCCAGAGCAGGGTTAAGACGACGCCTACGTAGAGGGCGCTTCCAAGGTAACGTCCCACAGGGTCGTAGAGCTTTTTGGCGTAGAAACTTGTAATTATAAATTGACTGAACGCTGCTACAATGAGTACTAACAACCAAACTGGATAAAAACCAAGGAAAAAGAAAAAAGTAAAAAGCCCTAACATAAGAATGAAGTCTGTTGTGGCATCGTAGTAAGAGCCAAACCTCGACGTCACATTTAACCTTCTCGCGAAGAAACCGTCAAAAAAATCTGTGGCTGCACAAAACGCAAGCAACCCCAGACAAGCAACTATGTTTCCTTGGTTGTAGAGGTAAATAAATGGCGGAAGGGCTATGATTCGCAGTGAACTAATGGATGTTGGGATTAGGATTAATCTTTGCATGGTTGCACTTTATGCGGTGACAGTTCTTGTTGTAAATATGTGTTCACTTCTGAAATGATTAAGATGCTTAAAATAACCTTCCGTCAGCGTCTTCAACTTACCGCATACATTCAAACGCAAAATCCGTCAAACGCTCAAACGGCTTACCCAAAACCCCATAACCAATTTTGCCAAGATAGCGCCGCCCATAAAACTGAGCCTGCCCCTTACCTATCGCAAACTTTAGTTTACCCTCACTAAAACCCGAAGCATAGAGGAGTTTGTGGCGGATTAAACGGTAGTTTTTTGGTTCCTCCCAATCCTCAATTGAAACCCCATGGTCCTTGACTCTTTCGTAGAGGGGAGTTCCAGGAATCGGATAGGGCATAGTGAAAGATAAGTAATCAAGCGGGAGACCTGAAGCAAAACGCACCGTATCGAGCACTGTTTTGTTGCTCTCGCCCGGGTAGCCGATTATGAAAAAGGCGCCGACCTTTAACCCAGCAGCTTTAGCAGCATGAACAGCCCGTTGGGCTTGTGCAGTGGTGATTCGCTTCTTCATTAAACCCAAAACTGAATCATTCCCCGATTCGATCCCAAAGAAAACTCCAATGCACCCCGCACTTTTCATACCATCAGCAACTTCTGCATCCATCGTATCAACACGCGAGAGGCATTCCCAACCAACATCTAAACCCCGCCGCTCGATTTCGTTGCAGACATCCAGCAGGTGATTGCGGTTCAATGTGAAACAGTCATCCGCAAACCAAACCCTATCGTAACCCAAAGCGGCAATTTCTTCCACTTCATCAACGATACTTTTTACGGAGCGCATGCGCATGTCGGCTCCGAAGATGGGTCGACTGCAAAAGTCACAGGAAAAGGGGCAACCCCTAGACGTTATCATAGATGTGATGGAGTAGCCGAAGTGGTCTCTGTAATATTTTTGGTAAGCTTGGTTGTCAAAGAGGTCGCGGGTTGGAAAAGCTAAACTGTCTAATTCCGCAATGAATTCTCGGGGACCAGTATTGACTATGCGTTCGGCTTCCTTGAAAATAAGCCCCTTCACACTCGACAATTCTCTGCCTTGTGCGATGCAATCCGTGAGTTCCATCATGGTTTGCTCGCCCTCGCCCACCGCAACTGCATCGAAAACACCTAGAAAACCCTCTGGTGCCCAAGAAGGCAACGGACCTCCCACCACGAAGAAAGAACCCTTCAAACCCCCATTTCTAAGGGCGTGGGCAAGTTCGAGGGTGGTTTTTTTCATAGAAAACATGGAGTAGAACCCGACAATCTGCGGTTTCGCCTTTTTGATTCGCTGGATAGCTTCGTTGAATTGCATAAAGGTGCAGTCAACCAACTCCATTCCAATTCCGTGCTTTCTGAGTGCGGCGGCTATGTATCCTAAGCCTAAGGGTGGGAAACGGAAGATCGAGTTGTCGTTGGTTGGATGAAAATATGGGTAAACTAAAGCTACCTTTAGGGACATATTTGTTTTTTACCACCGGAAATTGAGGTTCTCAATCAAGAGACCCTAAAAATTTCTGTCACTAATTGAATAGACGTTTTATGCTTTAAAAACTTTACACAATCTGCAAACTTGAGGATTTTTTATGAGGATGAGCGTTTGGTTGGCAAAACTTTATTATTCGACTGTGAAAATTTACACTCGGTTGAAAAAAGGTGCATATGACCTTCTAACTTAGTTTGGTGAGGTTGAATGGTGAAGCTAACCGATTTAGGGTTCTCGAAAGGCACAATTTTCGAGACCATCCTCTCAACCTACAACATAGATGGAACCCCAAACGCTGCACCCATGGGCGCCACCATGCTGGACCCCAAAACCCTAAACCTAAACATTTACAATTCCTCCCAAACCAGCCGCAATCTAAAAACTAGCAAGTGCGCAGTTATCAACTTAACAGGCGACATAGACGTCTTCTATAAAACAACCTTCAAAGAGACAAACCCCACTGGGCGGCTGCCGCAGGAATTGTTCGAAAAAGCAAAAAAGGTGAATGCACCTAAACTTCGGCTGGCAGAAGCAACCATTGAAGTTTCAATTGTTAACATGGAGCCATTTGGGGCATATAAAACCAAGTTCTCCTGCAAGGTTGAACAAATTAACGCTGCCAAGATGCGCCCGCAAGTAATCTGTCGCGCCAGAGCGTTAACTCTCGAAGCCATCATACATGCAACCAGAGTAAAGGCATACGCCAACGACGAAAAGCAGCAAAAAACCGTCAGCAAACTGCTGGCGTCGATTCAAGACCACAACGAAGTGATAAACCGCGTGGCACCAAACTCAGTGTACAGCATAGTTATGGCTGATTTAATGCAAAGAATTGATTCATGGAGGAACAAACCGTGAAGGTACAAGTCAAAACCCCATCTAGGACTTCACCTTGGATTAATCGACATGAACGGCGATTTGGGGCGGATGTTCGGCGGTTTAGGCGTCAGCATAGACCACCCAAACTTCATAGTCGAAGCCGAGAACGCGGAGAATTTCTCGGTTACGGGTCAAGAAACCCAGTTAGCATCCATACTTGCAAAACGGTTTTTCTCCAATTACAAAATTCAACCAAAAGTCCACATCCACGTTGCAGAGGCAATTCCAGCCCACATCGGCTTGGGTTCAGGCACTCAGTTCTCCCTAGCCGTCGCGGTTGCACTTGCGAAGCTGTTTGATGTGAAAGCATCTGTTTCCGAGTTGGCGGTCTCTATGGGGCGCGCCAGAAGAACAGCGGTCGGCACATCCATCTTTGAAGTGGGCGGATTCGTAGTTGATGGAGGCAAAAACCTCAAAACCCAAGCCTTCCCACCTCTAATCTACCGCCAACCCTTCCCCACCGAGTGGCGCTTTATCGTAGCCGTGCCCAACCTCAAAGAAGGCTTGTCAAACTCGGAAGAAAACCACGCGTTCGAAAAACTAACAATCCAGCCTGCCGAAGATGTGGGGCAAATCTGTCGCTTAATTATGCTAAAACTCCTGCCATCCCTAGCCGAACATGAAATAGAAAACTTTGGAGAAGCCGTCACAAAAATCCAGGTTTTGACGGGGAACCATTTTGCGCAGGCTCAAGGCGGCACCTACGCTAGCCCAGCCGCCGCAGACTGCATCCAGTTCATGAAGAAAGCAGGCGCCCACGGAGTGGGACAGAGCTCTTGGGGTCCAGCACTCTACGGCTTCGTCAAACAGGAAGAAGCTAAACAACTGCTTACAAAAGTCAAAGCTTACCTACGCAAAGGCGTCGGCGGAGAAGCCTTCATCGCCAAAGCAAACAACCGGGGAGCAACCATAAAAGTAAGTAACGGGGCAAAACAGTGAAGGTACTGCTGATAACTGGTGCGCTTGCCGAAGAGACGGTTAAGCGGTATGCGCAAGAGAGCGATGTGGAATCTGAGACTTTGGCGCTTAAGATGGCGGTTGCTGCATTGTTAACGCCTCAAACCATCGCCAATCAGCTCGAAACTAAGAAAATCTATGATTTTAATTTAATTTTAGTTCCAGGGCTAGTCCGAGGAGATACCAGCACAATCTCCAAAGCTACCGGCGTTCCAGCATTTAAGGGTCCAAGGTACGCAGCGGACCTGCCAATAGTTCTGGATTCACTCTGCGAAATCCAACTATCCACAACCACCCCAGCCGACGACTTGCTCCGCGAAAAGCTTTCCCAAAAAGCATTTCAGGAAATAGAGAAAACAGAAGCTAACCGCGAAGAGTTACTCAAGAAACCCAGCAGCATGCTCATCGGTAGTTTGGCAGTTGGCAAAGACTTTCCCATGCGTGTCCTCGCAGAAATCGTCGACGCCGCCTTAATGGATAAAAAAACAGTTCAGCAGATAGCAAAACGCTTCGTGGGAGCGGGCGCAGACATTATCGACGTTGGCATGGTGGCAGGCGAATCGCAACCTGAAAAAGCCAAATGCATCGTCGAATGGGTTAAACAGGCCGTTAATGTGCCCGTAAGCATCGATACGCTTGATCCAGCCGAAATCAAAGCCGCAGTAGATGCAGGCGCAGAACTAATATTTGAGCGGCGACGCGGGAAACATCGAAGAAATAGCGCCATTTGTCAAAAAAGTAGCTGTCGTTGTTATTCCCACAAACCAACGCCAAGGCTTCTTCCCAAAAAAAGCCCAAGACCGCGTCAAATACCTCGAAGAAATAATCCAGAAAGCAAACAAACTCGGAGTAAACCGTTGCCTTGCAGACTTGATTTTGGAGCCTTCCGATATTTTGAAATCATTCATTGCCTTCAAAGAGTTTGCCGCAAGAAACCCGTCTGTGCCGCTTTTTGTTGGAGTTTCAAACGTTACTGAACTTTTTGATGCAGACTCAGTCGGCCTCAACGCTATTCTTGCCAGATTATCCCAAGAAGTTAATGCCAGCATTTTGTTGGCAACGGAGAAAAGCGCTAAAGCAAAAGGCACTGTCGCAGAGGAAGTTGCAGCGGCCAAAATGATGTTCCTAGCCAAGAAAAGAGGTTCAGTTCCCAAGGACCTCGGCATAGACCTCTTAATCCTCAAAGACAAACGGGTCCACGAGGAACCTTACGACAAAAAACTCGAATCAAGCGCAAAAGTTGTGGAGGCACCTGAGAAATCGGAGCCTGCTACTTTGGATGCCCAAGGGATGTTCAGAATAGCCGTTGATCGCACCGAAGGCGAATTGGTTGCAGTCCACTACGATTCCGTGGACATGGCGAATCCTGTTAACGTAATCAAGGGAAAAAATGCTGATAGTCTCTATGCTAAAATTGTGGCTATGAAACTAATTTCAAAACTCGACCACGCCGCATACTTGGGCAGCGAACTGGCTAAGGCTGAAATTGCTTTGAGAACGGGAAAAGAGTACATTCAAGACAAAGAATTATTTAAAAAATAGAAGAAAAATTTTGGAGAATAATCACTCAGGCAGATACATCTGTCTTTCCTTTAGAAACTGGTTTGGTTTCTGGAGGAAAAAGGGATTTCATAAGAATTCTTGTCACTGGAACACCCACAAGGACGGCTCCTACGATTAATGCTAAGCGTTCCCAAGGGTAAATGTAGAATACAAAGTTCCAAGTGTTTGCGAAACCAGCTTTATTTACCGAACCGACGATGTTCCCCAGAACTGTTTCGTAGACAAGCCCACCTGTTAGATGCTGCATCATTGTACCTGCGAAGGCTAAAATAGCAAATCCTGCTGTAATAAGCGTTGTTTTAGAGCTCTGCACCCATTTGCCTGCTTTGTGTCCCAGCGGGGAAATAAGAACGATGAACGCTACAATATGCATCCAAAGGTACGGAAATGCACCCCAAGGTGTAACAATAAAGTTTGACGTAAATGGGTCAAACGCATACAGTGTGAGCAATAGGGCGTTTAGAATCACGACGGGCAACCATTTGCCCTTGACGAGGAAGCCTAAAGATACTGCTACGACGAATGCTGGGAGGAAATCTAAGCCTAGGAAAGGAGCAGGAGTTCCTAAGCCGATTGCGGCAAAGGTGCCAACTATTATGCTTACTCCGCCAACATACGGTCCTAAAAGAATACCAAATAATGGCGCAAGAATATCTGATAAGTGAAATGTGGCGCCTGTTCCTATCATTGGGACTGTGGGTATAATTCTTAGGGCTGCATATAGGGCTGAAAAGATTGCTATTGCAGCTATTGCTTTGGTGTTTCTGTTAAGGTGTTTGAGGCTGCTCATGTTCTCACCGTTAAATTTTTGCACTGCTATGTAAATTTTTACACAGCCTAATAAAACTTTCCATAACGCCAACCGCATGGACGCCACAAACAAACAAGAAGCCCCGATCCCCATAACCAACGTTTAAATTAACAAAAATAATAAATGGAAACCCATGAACCCTAAACCTAAACTGCTAAAAATAGAAAACCTAAACCAAGCCCAAGCAGAACTGAACAAAATCAATGTTCACTCTGTCGGCGTCCAAATAATGGCTTTAAAAGCAGTCCATAGAGTAGTCAAGTTTGATGCGGTGAACCCCAAAACTGCCAATATTATCAAACAAGAGATGCTTTCCCGAGGTGGAGACGTTGCCGTAGCTGAAACTGTGGGCAAGTTTGAAGAAAATAAAACAGATATGATAATTATGGGTACGCTTGCACAGTATGTGCGTTTGGTTCGAAAGCTCAAGAGGCAATCGTACGGTGACTGCTCCAGAATTGCGGATGACCTTGAGGATTTGGTGTTTAGGGATTTTGATGTTAACGCAGCGTCGGTTTGGTAAATTTCTTTTGTTTTTTGGCAAGCCCTTGCTTTTAACAAATAAATGTTAAAACTGTAAAGCTGCAGACGCATGTTGAAAAGCCTAAATTATTCAGTTGTTTTTAGGCCTATTTTGAGTATAGCGCCTTTGTTCAAACCATTTTACTTGACAGGGCAGCTACCATAGAGGTTAGCAAATTTTAAATACAAATTGAAGCCAACAGTAATTTTGAGGTTATTAACGTGGCGAAAGCTCCAAAAAAAGACGATAAAAAAGCCAAAAAGAAGAAATAAACCGCTTTAAAGTCGGGTTAAACCCTCACTTTTCTTTTTCACGCAATAATCAGTATTTTCTATTTTGGTCAGCCACTCAGATATAAAAAAGATTCTATTCCACAAATTTTATCTGCAAAATTAACCAAAAGAAGCTTTATCTTATTAAAAGTATTAACCTAGATTGTAAGGTGAATTTATTTGGATAGCAATCCGTTAAGCATAGGCTTTGCTGGTTTAGAACTGGCGAACCCAACGATTCTGGCTTCAGGAATCTTGGGGTACTCTGCTGAATCACTCGGTCGTGTAATCAAGGGCGGCGCAGGCGCGGTGGTTACAAAATCTGTCGGTGCAGAACCCCGAGTAGGCTATTCTAATCCAACGGTGGTTCAGGCCGAAAGCGGACTCATCAATGCGATGGGTTTGCCAAATCCCGGCATCGACATTTACGTTGAAGAAATCAAATTTTCCAAAAAAGTTCTGCGTGTTCCCCTCATCGTCAGTGTGTTTGGTTATTCAGCGGAAGAATACGCAGCAGTTGCCAAAAAAGCCGCTGATGCAGGCGCCGACGCAGTGGAACTTAACGTTTCGTGTCCCCATGTTAAGCAGACTGGTGCAGAAATCGGTCAGAGCCCAAAATTTCTTTCGGAAGTCGTGCAGCAGGTTAAGGCAGCTATCAATAAGCCGTTGATTGTAAAGTTGTCTCCTAACGTTGCAGATATTGCTGTGTTCGCGCGGGCGGCAGTTGAGGCAGGGGCTGACGCGTTAACGGCGGTGAACACTCTTAAAGCCATGGCAATCGACACTGAAACAATGCAGCCGATTCTGGGCAACGTGAGGGGCGGTTTGTCGGGTGCAGCAATTAAGCCTGTAGCGCTGCGATGCGTTTTTGATATCCATGAAGCATTACCTGATGTACCTATCATTGGCTGCGGCGGCATTTCCGATTGGCGGGATGCCGTGGAGTTCTTGTTGGCGGGCGCATCGGCTGTGCAAATTGGAACGGCTGTAGCCGATAACACGGATGTTTTTCAAGCAGTAACTAAAGGAGTAGAAACGTACTTGCGAAAGAAAAATTATAGGAGTGTAAAAGATATTGTCGGCCTCGCTCACCGCAAATAATTCTCTGCGGACAACGCAGATTGTTCGAGTTCAAACTGAGAGTCCAACAGTTAAGACTTTCACGTTTACCGACCGTCTCTGCAGCAAAGCAAAGCCCGGTCAGTTCTTGATGCTTTGGATTCCAGGCATAGACGAGATCCCGCTCAGCATCTTGAACGCAGGCGAAAATTTGGTTTCTGTTTCAGTTAAAGCGGTCGGCGACGCCACACGGCACATGCATACTTTGGAAGCAGGCGCAACGGTTGGAGTGCGGGGACCTTTCGGCAACTACTTCACGGAGAGCCGGGGTAGAGTGCTTTTGGTCGGCGGTGGAACAGGTACTGCACCGCTACTTTTCCTTGCAAAACAGCTCTCAACTAAAACCGAGCGGCTCTCGTTTGTAGAAGGCGCAAAAACTAAGGATGAACTTCTCTTCGTACGGGAGCTTCGCGGAGTCTGCCAAGAGAAAAGCCTTATAACCACCACAGAAGACGGCACCGCAGGACTACAGTGTCTAGTTACGCAGCCACTTGGGGAGCTACTTGACAAAGAACGCTTTGACATGATTTACACCTGTGGACCCGAAGTAATGGTTAAAAAAATCTTTGAAATGACAGAGAAACGCAAACTACCCATCGAAGCTAGCCTTGAAAGGCTCATGCGCTGCGGTATCGGCTTATGCGGAAGTTGTATGATAGGCAAGTATCGTGTCTGCCGCGATGGACCAGTCTTCAACGCTTCACAACTACGGGAAGTCCAAGAAGAGCTGGGAATTTCCAAGTTAGGCTTCGATGGGTCGCGGATACCGATCTAATGATGCCCAATTCAGAATTGGAAACACTTGTTCAGAGGGCAATTGCGCTCTACAACCGCACTCACAGCCCCAACGCAACAGTCAAACTTGTAACCTCGCTGCCCCATTACTTGTAGTACAGTTTAACGGTGCATTCTGTTATGGCTGCGGTGTTTTTGAGTATGTCGAGGGTTCGCTGACCAGTTTAAAATGTTAAGCAGCAAATTCGAGTTGAAGGCAGGCAAAACCCACCAGTTTTCGCCGCGAAGATTCGAAGCAGATTACTCCGTCAAAACCAAATAACAAAAGCTTAGCTTTATTCTTTATATGAATACATAAGGCGCCTAGTATAACCAAAAATCAAAGCTCCAATCCAAACAATCACCCTCAGCGGAATGCCATGTCCTACAACCTGGACAGCCGTAAATTCAAAGACAGGTAAAATGGAAACAATGAATATGGCCGCAGTTAAAAGGTCGTAGTTTCGGTCGAGACGGAATCGTTTAATGTTTTTTTTGGGCGCTAAGTTTTTTTCTTTTTTACCCAATGAATGGCTGAAGAACGCTAAAATCAGAAACATCACCGCCAAATCCAGCCCATACAGAACTGAAATGTTATTCCAGAAGTCTCCGCTGATTATGAAGAGTTGGTTGAAGAGGTAGGGTTCGATGGAAACTGTGAAGAGGAGCAGAATGTTGAGGTTTATTAACATCCCCGTTTCAACTGGGAGAACGGATAGTATAGTGGAGTATGAGCGCCATACGCTGATTAAAATCAGAAAACTAAAACTGTAGAACAGCAAAGAAGCCACAACCGATTGGAAATTCGTGGGTTGCTGACCAATCAACGTTAACGCGCCAATCGAGAGGGCTAACCCGAAAATCAAGTCTGAGAGAGTCTGAATTCTTGGCCGCGTCTTAAACCCTGAATTCTCTTCGAGCATACCACAGATTCCAGCGTTAACATAATGGCATAGCTGTTTGATGTATAAATAAACTAGCAAAACTCAGACAGCCAGCAACCTTATTTTGCGCAAACAACCAAACCCAACTAAAAAATTTTTCAAATATTTGAAATACACAAATCTTTTATTCTATAAAACTAAACTTGGTGCAAAACGAGTTACCGACGGGTAGGATAGCGAATTATAGTGTTATGACTAAAAAACAAGCAAACAACAGTCATGCGTTAGCAGAAAAATTCAAGAACCAAGACGCCAAACGCACTCAAATCGCCACCATGGAATCCGAATTCTTCCAAGACGCCTTAAACGACACCAACGACGGCGTCATCATAGGAGACCTCTATGGCTACATAACGGATGTAAACGAATCCATTCTAAAAATGTACGGCACAACCGACAAAACCGAATTCATAGGCAAAAACGTCTTCAGCTTCACCGTAAAAAAAGACAAACAACGTGCAGTAAATAACTCACTAAACATGATAATGGCAGACCAAGGACAAAAAAGTGAATACCGAGCATTAAGAAAAAACGGCGAAGAGGTCCAAGTGGGAGTCATTACAGAATTCATAAGAGATGAAAACGGCGAAAAAATCGGATTTGTAAACACCATCACAATCCTGCCTTATAATTTAGAAAAAAGATAAAAAAGATTAGAGCTTTTGAAAATTCAGTGTTAAGTGTTAAAAAAATAGAAGTAGCGGAGGTCACCGTTTTTTTTGGATGGGTGGTTTTGTGGGGTTTGGAGATATTGTTTGAGGGGGAGAAGGGAGAGCGTGCTAAAAATTAATGTTCTCCAAGCCTTTCCACATTGTCCATCCCTGCGGTTTTTTTGTCCTCCGTTATAGAGCTTTGAACGCTTCGAACCAACGGTTGTATTGTGAGAGCATATCCAGCGACACGCTTGGTTTGCGTTCTTCGAAGATCTGTTGGAAATCAGCCATCGTCAGCGCACGTGGTTTCGCTTCTTTGTCCATTGCTTGGCCAGATTCAAAGAATTCACCGATTAAGCTGAGTTGTGCGGACTGACAGACATCGCGTATGTCGCTTCCCGAGAACCCTTCAGCTAAACGGGCTAACTCTGTTAAATCTACGTCGCTGGCAATCTGCAGGTTACTTGAATACAGCTTCAACATGTTCAGCCTTGTTGCATGGTCAGCAAGCGGCACCAAGATACGCTTTTGGAATCGTCTTATGAATGCCCAATCCAGGTCCCAAGGCTTATTTGTTGCACCGATGACGTAAACGTGAAGTGCTTTCCCTTTGTCCACGATGCCATCCATCTCTTTTAAGAACTGATTTTTAACACGGATTTCGCCGCCAACCTCATTGCTATGGTTGCCCATGAGTGAATCTAACTCGTCCACGAACACTATGGCAGGTTTGCCTTCAGTTGCGGATTTGCGTGCAGATCCGAATAGTTTTGCAACGTTCTGTTCAGCTTCACCTAGCCACTTAGACATAATCGAAGCTGCGTCGATGCTGTAGAAGTTTGCGTCAATTTCTGTTGCAACCGCCGCCGCCAGCAAAGTTTTGCCGCAACCAGGTGGACCGAACAACAGTATACCACGAGGCCAACCAAGCGGAAACAGATCAGGACGCTGTACTGGGTAAACGATGGCTTCCTTTACAGCCTTCTTCGCAGTATCCAAGCCGACGACTTCACCCCAGTTAACTTTGGGTTTCTCTGTCATCACAAGTTCTTCGTTTGGTTTTCCGCCAACATTTCCACTACTGCCGTTTCCTTCCATAGTAGAGCCTCCACCTCCACCTTCAGCATCGTCGTTAGCTGCCTGATTCATCTCATTAGATGACACAGTCCCTTGCAGAGCTTTAATTCGTTCCTGATATGCAATTGCCCTCTGCACATACACCTTGTTTAAGCCGTACTCTGGGTAGAGTTGCACAAGTTGCAGCAGGCTTTCGATTGCTTTTTGATAGAGGGTAATGGCTCGTCCTTTTTGCCCTTGCTTATCTAGGCGTACAGCATCTAGGGCGTAAGCTGTTGCTCCTTTTTCAAGTTCGTTTGATGCGCTCATTTATTTTATCTCCTTCTCTCTTTATTCGGGTGAACGTAACTCAATCTTTATTTTGCCTTTTGTTCCTAAGTTTTCGAGGGCTCGCTCAATTTCCTCGTTAGAAGTCTGCAATTCATTGCTGCATCGGCTTAAATCGATTTCGCCGTTAGTTTTACGAACATACTCCATCAACACGTCTTCTAGGCTGGGTTTCTCAACTGCCTTTTCAACCTTCAGTGAGAATTCTTTAATCTCAGATTTCTTATAGGTCAAAAGTGTCTTTTCTGGGTCAAATCCGGTCTCTTCCACAGTTTTACGAGCGAACACCTGAGAGGAACTTGCTGTCAAAGCAACAAGCTCTCTGACGGGCATTTTCTCTTTCACAGGAGGTGCTGTTGGCGGCTCTGGAAGAGTTTCGGAGAGTTTTTGCTCCATGAAACTGGAGACTTCTTTAAGGATTTCTTCGCCCGCCTCCGTTTTCTTGCCGACTGGGATGACTGTTTCGTCGCCGGTAAGTTTGGTGGCGTGAAGTGTATCCTGGATCGTTTGATTAACAGTATTTAGTTCTGAGCTAACGTCAGGTAACACCTGGAAAAGTTCTTGTGAAACGCCTTGCAGCAACTTCAACGCTGGTTTAAGGTCAGCGACGACATCGCCAAGTTCCTTTATGGTTTCAAGGCGCAGAACTACTCGTTCAATGGCTAATTGAACGTTGTAAAGGAATTTTACAAGTTTTCGAACTTCTGCAATCTCAGTTGCGCACATTGCAGCTTTTTCTTTATTGTTCTTCTTTAATGCGAACATGCAAGTTTCAAAAAGAATACGATCCCGCTCTTTTAAGCGAAAACTCGCCTGCTCAAGTTTGCCCTGCTGGATTTTTAATGTATAAATAGATTTCTGGGCAACTTCACGGATTGGGGGAGGGGGTTGGTTAGTTAAGCTTTTGATTTTTTAGCCCTCCACACCCACGTTTACAATTTCTAAGCCTGATTAAAGTCCAGCTTTTCCAATTTCTTTAACGTAGACAACCACTGGTGGTTCTGGTAGCTTTGATGCGGCGTTGGTTACTTGTTCAGCGTAGACTTTGTTGATTTTTTGTGCAGTCTGCGATTGGTCACCTAACAATACTCCGGAGAGTTTGCTCTTTGTGAGTTCGAAGTCGGTTTTTTCTGTTGTTGCACGTCTGAGGGTATCTTGCAGTAGAGAGAACGCCATACGGTAGTTTTCGTCGTCAACTTTTCCGATTTCATGTTCAATTTCAAGGTTTGCAATGGCATAGCTTAGCGATGTTATTTCTTCTGAGCAACGTTCGATTTCGATGGTGGATTCGTCGATGATGATTTGGGCGTCTTTTTTGAGTTGTGTTAATACGCTGGTAAAGCTGTTGTGCAGGTCCTGGCTGACTTCTGGAGTAATCTTCTTCTTTTCCAAAAGGTCCTTTAAGGCTTCATCTTTACGCCAAATCAATGGAATGTGGTCGCATAAAACGCCTGCTTGAGTTTTGATTTTCGAGATATATGTGATTTCAGCGCCATTAAACCGTAAGCTTTCCATGGGCTGTTTTGAAAATTGTCCATCGCCAAACTCGATGTAAACTGCATCGAATTTACCGTTGGGAGTTAATGCAAAAGAGGCAACCTTACCGATTACTCGTCCATATTCATTCTTTATTGGTTTACCAATAGAAAGAAAAAGATTGGAGTTAGACATTTTTGTGTTTTATCCTCCTTGTCTAGAATGTTGTTTTTTCTGCTTGAGTAACTTGGGATGATGGCATTCCTGGTGGCAGATCTGGGAACTTGTCTTTAATCTTCTGCTCTGCAACTGTGGCTGCTTCGGTCAGAATCTTTGATGCGTCTTCGTTTACTGTGTCGAAGTTCAATGTCATTCCGCTGCCTTGGCCTGCTTCAATCATGATTCCGCTTAGCATGTTGCCGATTTCGCCTAATTCACTTTCTGCTTCTGGAAATACGCTGACTAAGCCTGCTTTGACTGAACGTAGAACACCCACGGCTGGCCCGAGAGTTGATACAACGTCGCCTAGTTCGGAAACTGTTCGTAATCTTAATGTGATTTGCTCGAGAGCAAGTTTAGCGTTCATAATTAACTTTGACATTTTCCTGACTTCAGCTAGCTCATTGGCGAAAACGTTTGCGCGTGCACTGTCGTGTTTTGTGTATGCGTCGACGATTCTTGCGAAGATTGCTTTGTCTCTTTGACTGAATCTGTCTGTTGCCTGATCAAGTTTCTGTACTTGAAGTTCGATGCGTCTGACTGCAAAGTCGAGTCGTGGTTTTAGTGGTCCTGGGGGTTTCACTGCGTCTTTAATGCGGTTTGCGAAGGGCTCATCTTCCCGTTTACTTTCCCACTTTTTAGCGAATCTTTCTGACATTTAGTATTACCTCTGTTAGACCGTAGAATGTAGAAAAATGAATTATACATTGTTAATATGTTGGAAATATGCTCGTATATATGTACAGCTATACATCATGGGAAAATACGCTTTTTGCGTTAACTAGAAATGTTAAACATGATACCATCGCTTGAGTGTTTATACAGAAACGTGTAAGTTAGACTAAAAAGAAGCGCCAACTAACTGCTAAAATAAAAAGGTGAATTGAATGAATAGCAGATTAAAAATATTCGGTTTAATAGCGGTTTTAGGCTTCGTAGCAGGCATCATCGCTCAGGTCACAGCCACATATCTTATCCCTTGGCTGATCGCAGTTCTGCCATCGCTCGCTGGCTTAACAAGCTTCATGGTTGCAGGAGCTGCAGGCGCAGTCCTCACAGTAGCGATCGTCGGCGCATGGGCATACATGACCGGCAAGAAAGACCCATACTAAAACAGCGCTACCACAGCCTCTTTTCTTTATCCCCCAACATAGTTTACTCTTTCTTAATTTTTTTGTATTTCTCCAAGATTCTCAGTTTTGCGCATTTTCAGGTCTGCTCAATGAATAAAAGCAAGAAAAACTAACTATATCCAAGAACGCTAAGAGAAGATTAAAATGGCAATGGTTGATGTTTCAGGCAAAGCAGAGATTTTCAGAGAAGCAACCGCTACTGGAATAATAAAGTTGAAAAAGCAAACAATCGATTTGATCCAGAGTGGAAAAATCGCTAAAGGCGACCCCCTCTACACCGCCAAGATTGCAGGTGTGTTGGCGGCTAAAAGGACGAGTGATTTGATTCCTCTTTGCCATCCTTTGCCGTTGACGAACGTGGAAGTAGACGTGAAAGTCTCCGAAAAAAACTCCGTGTCCGCCACTGCAACCGTGAAAACCAAGGCGCAAACGGGCGTGGAAATGGAAGCATTAACTGCAGTCTCCATAGCACTTCTCACAGTTTGGGACATGACTAAACAATACGAAAAAGATGCCGAAGGCCAGTACCCTTCGACGACGATTGACAATATTCATGTTGTTAAAAAGTTTAAGCAGGCATAACTATGAGTGAAACCTCCAAATCACATAAAACAAAAGCCCCAAAAACCCTTACGTTCGGCATCTTTATCTGCAGTACCTCACGCTACAAACAGATTGAAGCGGGCGAAAAAGACATCAGCGACGTCGGCGGCGACACAATTGTGGAACTGCTTAAGAACGCAGGGCAGAAGGTTCTTTTCAAAAAAATCATTGCCGACGACGAAACCATGATTCAGGACGCTGTTATGTACGCGACTGGTTTGAATGAGGTGGATGTCGCCATCTTTTCAGGCGGCACCGGCATTACGCCTACAGACGTCACGATTGAAACAGTCTTGCCTTTCCTCGACAAAGTCCTGCCTGGATTCGGCGAGTTTTTCCGACGAATAAGCTACGACCATGTTGGTTCAGCGGCAGTTTTGTCGCGTGCCATAGCTGGAGTCGCCAAAGGCAAAGCAATCTTTTGCATCCCTGGTTCGCCTGACGCCGTGAAGACTGCGGTAGAAATACTTATTTTGCCCGAGTCTTCTCACATCGTCAAGCACGCGCGGGAACAACGATGAGTTTAACGGACAACTGCGGACGACCCCTCCTTAATCTTCGAATATCGATTACACAGCGATGCAACAACAGATGCGCCTACTGCCACCGAGAAGGTGAAGTGCAACGCGCTAACCGTTCTGCAGAGATGATGTCTGTTGAAGAAATTGTGCGTATTGCAAAAGTTGCTGTAGATTTGGGGATTGCACGGATTAAGTTGACTGGCGGTGAGCCGTTAATGCGCAAGGACCTGCCTGAAATCGTTTCTGGCATCTCAGCAATTCCTGGTTTACGTGATTTGTCGTTAACAACTAATGGACTTTTAATGGGCGGTGGCATGGCAAAGAAGCTAAGGGACTGCGGACTTAAGCGGGTGAATATCAGTTTGCCTTCGCTGAACACTGAAACTTACCATAAACTAACAGGCGGAAAATTGGACGCCGCATTAGAAGGCATCAAAGCAGCAATCAAAGCAAACTTTTGTCCTGTCAAACTTAACACAGTAGTTCTAAAAGACGTAAACGTCGGCGACGTACCCGAATTAATCGACTACGCAGGAAAAATGGGCATTGTACTGCAGCTCATCGAGCTTGACCCCGTAAACGTAGGAGACAAATACTACACTGAACACCACCGCAGCCTAGACGAACAAGAAACCATGCTAAAAGAAAAAGCCACCTCGATAGAGAAACGCCCCTTCATGCACAACCGCGTAATCTACCATCTTCCAAACGCAACCGTCGAAGTCGTCAAGCCCATAGAAAACACCGACTTCTGTATGCATTGCACCCGCATGCGCATCACAAGCGACGGCAAACTCAAACCCTGCCTAATGCGCAACGACAACTTAACCGACATCCTGACGCCTATTCGTCGAGGTGCCACTGAGGAGGAACTAAAGCAACTCTTCGTTAAAGCAAACAAGTTAAGGGAACCATACAACAAAAGTACTCAATAAACCAAGTTCCAAGTCAAGTTATCCTGTATTTGAGGCGTATTTGTTTCTGAACCTGTTTTGGGCAGCCTTAAAGTCATTTTTGATAGATTCGTTTTCGGATTGGGCTTTTGTTGCTTCTTGTTTTTCGTTGCAGCTCTTAGTTTGCAAGATTTTATCGGCGATTTCTTTGGCTTCTTCCTTTCGATTCAGCCTTGCCAACATTATTCCTTTGCCTATGAGAGCATCGGTGAAGTCGGGTTTTAGCCGCAGTGACTGCTCAAAAGCCGCCAGTGCTTTTTGGTTATCCGCCAAGTTACCCCACATCAAGCCGATGTAGTAGTCTATTCGGGCGTCAGTTGGCCGCTGCGTTTTTGCGGCTTCATAGACTCTGAGAGCGTCTTCGAATTTTTTGAGCCTTTGAAACGCGATGGCTAAACTCAGCTGGTACTCCAAGTTGTTCGGGTTTAACTCTACTGCTTTTTGGAAGCATTCGACTGCTTTTTCATGCTGGTTCATCGCGGTGTACGTGGCTGCTTTTAGACGATAAGCATCTGCGAATTGGGGGTCGATTTGGATTATTTTGCCGTAGCATTTGAGTGCATCACTGTAATTGCCAAGTTTACCTTGAATTACACCCTTTATAAGCCATGCATCTACGTAATTAGGTTGGAGGGCTAGGGCTTCTTCAATGGACATAAGTGCGCTTTCATATTTGCCAGTGCTTTCGTAGGCTACGGCGTTTTTTAGTTTGGTAGCAGCTTTTATGAAGGCTGGCGGTTCATTGTTTGTGTTTTGGTTAAACATATCCTCAATCCTATTTGCTAGCAATTAGCGGAGAGACACAGACGGCCAACTTGATTTATAGGTAATCGCCTCAAAAAATGCAAAAAGCACCAAGGAAAGATTTGGGTTTACTATGCATAATTACAAAAACAAAAGAGTACTGTAAGTTCGTTACGGACAAAGAACCATTGAGAATTGCAAAGATGTTGTTTTTGATTTAAATAGCGTTTGAATTCAGGTTTAGAGTTCAATGAATTCTGCTTGTCTTTTAGCAGTATCTAAGATGGCAATCGATGGTTTTCCCGTTAAGTACCCGCAGAGTTCTCCGGGGTTTATGCTTATGGTTTTGCCTTTCTGTTCTATGCTTCGGTTGTGTGAGTGGCCGTGGATTATGGCGTCAAAATAGCCGCTGTCAACTATAGCATTGAGAAGTTCGGTTTCATGTCCGTGGAGCAGGGCAATTCGGTATCCCTCTATGGTTGTTTGGGTGAACCGGTCGTGAATCGTACAGTTGGTGGTTTCACTGAAGCGTTTTTTGAGGAGTTCGTGGTCGCCGTCGTTGTTGCCGAACACCCCAATCAGGGAGCAGTTTAGTTTTGCGAGTTTTGGGATAACGAAGCCTGCAACGTAGTCGCCTGCATGGAGTACCAAGCCCACTTTTCGCTGGTTTAGGATCTGTACAGCTTTTTCTATAAGCGGCAGGTTGTCGTGGGTATCTGAGATTGCACCGATTAACATGTTTTCACATTTACTGTTTCTCGTTGGGGTAAAAAAGGGTTTCTGTATCGCAGATAACCAAAGGAGCCACTCTAAAAACCCAGATAATGTACAAAGCTAACTCAGCTACACCCAACTAAACGAGTACCTAAACTTTTTACTGATCACCAACCTAATAGCGCAAACCGTCGTCGAGGAAAAGAAGTTTACAAAATCACTCCTCAAGGAATAAATTTTCTGCATAAACACAACGAACAAATTCGACTTCTTGAAAACAAAAAAACCTAAGAAAATAAAAAATTCCAATAGAATCAGCAGACAAAAAGCCTGATACCGCACTTTAATAGCATTCAAGCAGCAGGGGCAATTCATTTAGGTTCTTGATAGTGTGGTCGGGCGAAAACTTCTCCGAAGGCTTCTGGCTTCGACGCTCGATGTAGATAACTTTCATACCCATTGCTTTTGGTCCCTCAACGTCGGCGTCAACGGTGTCGCCGACAAAAATGGCTTCAGAAACAGAGACACCCAACTCTTTTAGAGCGCTTTGGAAGATTTCTGGGCTAGGTTTACGCTTGTTAACTGCAGCAGAAACCACAATCACATCAAACAACTCGTATAAACCGTCAACTTTGAGGAGTTTTAAGACGCATTCGGGTATGGCAAAGTTGGATATTATGCCCAACTTGTATTTCTCATGCAGCCCCTCAACCACCGACTTAGCGTGGACGTCGATGCGGACGTACTTCATGAATTCCTCACAAAACTCATTCGTAGCCGCGACCACCAAGGGGTTTGCGACCCCATAATTGTAACCAAAACTTTTTAGCGCCTTAGAAATACGGACGTTAAAATGGGGTTCTTCAAAATTCAAATCTGCCTTAGCGTAGAGTGCATCGCGCGCTTTGATGTATGCTTCGTCGAATTTTTCGAAGGACACGTCGATGCCGTGGTTGTTGAGGTACCGATACATCCTCAAGAGGGACGGACTGTAGAATTCATGGTTCTTTTCAATAAGCATGAGGGTGTCGAACATGTCGAATAAGACGGCTTTAATTGGCATCGGGTTTTCCTACCTTTAAGCCCAGATGAACCTTAAAATTCTTATCGCAGCCTAAACCGCCAATTGCACATCTTTATGCTTTAGCTTTCTTTGAACATAGTAGTATATGGTTCCAGCAACCAAGAACACAACACCCACCAACCAGGCCTGCGGAGTAGCAAACAGAATAAACGCCAACAACAAAAGGCAAGTTGCCAAACCCAGCAGGGGCATAAACTGCCCGAGCCTATGCCCGTTCTTCAGTTTAAACGCCGAGATGTTAGTTACGCAATAATTAAAAAGAAGAGCAAACGTACTAACCGCTACTACACTCTTCAAATCCACAAACAAAACCAAAGTCGCCATCAACACGCCCGTTGCAAGAATCGAGTAATAAGGCGTCAAAAACCTATGGTGCAACCTCGATAAAGCAGAAGGCAAATCGTTGCGTCGCGCCATAGAATAAGCCATTCTGGAAACACCCAGAATCGCCGTTAGCAAAACGCTTGCTGTCGCCACTAACCCCCCAACGGATACAATTTGAACCGCCAACGAATTGCCTGTGACACCGATAGCTGTACTTAAGGGAGAAGCTGAACTTGCCAATCCCACTGGACCCAGCAACCCAACAGCAATCAACCCCACTAAAACATAAACTATCATCGAAATCGTCAACGACAATAACAAAGCCCTAGGCACGTTCCGTTTGGCATCTTTAATTTCTTCAGCAACCACCGATACTCTTGCGAAGCCTCCGTAAGCAAAAAAGATGAAGAAAGTACCATACAAAACGCCGTTTGAAAGGGGTATAAACGGAATAAAATTGCTTGGCGCTCACATGAAAAACACCAAAAAATACAAAAAACGCTAAAATCGCGAGTTTAATGGCGACAAGAATGCTGTTAACGTTTGCGGATTCTTTGGCGCCGACTAAATTCAACGCCGTAAAACCCAAACACAAAGTAGCCGCCACTATGGATGTCGGCAAACCTGGGAAAGCCGTCGTCAAATAATAAGCAAAGCCAAGCGAAACCGCCGCTCCCGTGAAAGTGTTGGCGACAAGCCACATCCAGCCAGCTAAAAACCCAGCGTACGGTGAAACCAACTGGCGCCCATACTCGTAGACGCCGCCTTCCACAGGTTGCCAAGCGGTTAATTTGGCGAAACTCCAAGCAGTGATAAAAGCGATGATGCCAGCGAAAACCATGGAAACAACCAATGCTGAATCAGCGTAACCCGCAACGATACCTGTGACAACAAAGATTCCGCCGCCTATGATTGCGCCGACGTTGATGGCGACTGCACTCCACAAGCCGATTGAACGTTTCAGCTTTCGAGGTTCCTGTTTATCCACAAAGACCACGGCTAAGGCAAACTCAAGCGGCTTACCTATTAAAACCTTGCAAGCTCTTGCGATTATTTGTCCCAGAATTCTCTTGTCCTCAAATACTGCACCTTTGCTTTAAGCAGATCCATGTAGAAGGCCTCTTCGTTTGGATGCATCCGCCCTAAAATTCGCGACGCCGTCTCTGGACCAACCCCTTTTACCTGCAACGCCCGCACCGCTTGTACGCCATAGCTCAAAATGAGGTCTGCTTTGCGTCTAGCGTTGCTGAGGTCTTTTAGCTCTTCCGGGGTGAGGTCTTTGCCTTCTCGGCGTTTCCGCAAATCCTCAACCAGCTTATTTGTATCCTGGCTGAAGTAGAGCAGCGTGAGGAGGCGGCTGTGGCAGTTTTCGCATTCAGGTTCCTCGGCGAGGTCTTTTATGCGAGTTTGTTTGGTCCAAGCGCCGCAGTTCATGCATAGCAGTTTTGCAACTCGGGCGTCGATCGAGCGTTTCATTCGATCAATGTTGGTCAATAGTAAGCGTTCGGGCGCCATGAGTTCAGCAGTGTCAGCGTATTGCATCAAAATGTGGTAAGCAAATGGTGTGGGTTTTTCTCGGGTTATTGTGGTGATAGTGATTTTTCCGTCTCTTATGTAATGCAAAATCTGTTTTACCTGTGGCAGGTCCACTTTATCCATCATGGCTTCCCGAATGGTCTCATCATAGATGGGTGTGTCTTTGAAGGCGGCTTGCAGTTTTTCAGTGCGGTCCGAATGTGCCAAGGTTTTTCCTCTAGGCAAAGCGCCAAAACGTTCCGCAACGGCTTTCATTCGGCTTACAAAGGGAAATTTAGAGTTAACATAATTGAGGAAAGCCTCATCTACACGCTCATCTGACAAGCCAAAAAGTTCTTTCTTCAACACTTCAATCTCTTGTTTAGATGGCTTGTGGCTTGTCTCGATTAGGATTCGGTAGCCATCGGTCCACCATCCCGTAATCGCTTCCCGCTCAGACAAAACAGAATCGAATATCCCGCCAAACGTGCGGTTAACTAACTCGCCAAAACATGCGTGCACAACAACGTATCGGTCTAAAACTTCGATGACTATGTGGTTCTGGGTAGGCAAGGGGGCACCGTCTTTTATGTGTTCAGCAATCTCCAAGGCAGTTTCAAGGAATGTTTCCTTATCTGTCTTCATCTCAATGGCTAATTCTTCTGCCGCTTCCTCGGGTTTCTTACCCAGCTTTATTAGCTGTCCAACTTTTTCTCTCATAATACCTGTCTGCTGCGCTAAATCAAACGGAACGGGCAAGATTTCTCCATCCCAACCAGGAATCGCTGCAAAGGGGTCTTCCGCAGGCAAAACATGCACCGTTCCCGTATCATCCTCAATTTGGACTATACGCCAAACTTTGCCCCGCATAACAAAATGCAATCCCACCCTTGCATGCAGCGTCATGAATTCGTCGCCTAACGTGCCGATTTTTCGGTCGCTAATTATGTTGATTACAGGGTAACGTTTTTCGTCAGGTATCATGGACAGGTTGCTGTAGTAGTATTCGCGTGTTCTACCTGTTTTCTTCAAAGTTTTTCCTTCCTCTTCAGTTCTTAGTTTGTGGAGGCTTTCCAAAAACAGGACCACATCGCCCAGTTGCTCTTTGGTTAAGGTGCTGTATGGATAAGCTCTGTGAATAAAATCGAATAGGTCATTTTGGGTTATGGTTTCTTTGTCCATTAAAACGCCTGCGATTTGATGCGCTAAAACATCCAAAGCGTTTTTGTGGAAGATTACTGGTTCTATTTTGTTGGCTTTGGCGTTTGCAACTGCCGCCATCGATTCCAACGTGTCATCTGGAAACGCCGTAATGATAACGCCCTCTGAGAGTCGCTCTAAACTGTGGCCGCTTCTGCCCACCCGCTGGATGAGGCTGCTGACTTGCCTTGGCGACATGTATTGGATAACCAAATCAACCTTACCAATGTCTATGCCCAGCTCCAGTGTGCTTGTGCAGATGATTGCTTTGAATTGCCCATTTTTGAATGCGTCTTCAGTGATTGTTCGCTCCTCGCGTGACAAGGAGCCATGATGAACAGCGATGTCTGTTCGGTTAAGCTGGTCGAAGCGGTGTCCCAGCAACTCGGCGATAGTGCGACTATTCACGAACACCAACGTGGATTTATGAGAGTCGATCAATTCGAGTAATCGGCGGATTCGGGCGGCTGCTTCAGGCGCAGTTTCTAATTTAGCAGCCAATTCATAGTCTTTTGCGGTTGGCGTGGTGTATTCGACGCGGTAACGATAATTCTTGGTTAAAATCGCTTGCACGATAATGATTTCTCGATTGATTCCAGCGATGAAACGCGCCACCTCCTCAGGGTTGCCGACTGTCGCTGATAAACCGATTCTCTGAAACTCCCTCCCCGTTGCCTCCACCAACCGCTCAAGCGCCAACGTCAATTGGGCCCCCCGTTTACTCTCTGCCAAATCATGCACCTCATCAATAATTACGAATTGTACGCTGCCGAGGTGGCGGCGCATAGTTGAACCAGGTAAAATCGCTTGCAATGTCTCAGGGGTGGTGACGAGGACTTGGGGCGGTTTGAGGGCTTGTTTTCGGCGAATCTTCATTTCTGTGTCGCCATGCCTAACCTCAATTGTAATGTCCAATTGTTCACTCCAAAAGGTTAACCTCTTAAACATGTCACGATTCAACGCCCGAAGAGGCGTAATGTAGATGACTTGAATACCCTTCTGGTCCTGGTTTTTTTGTTCAACAACCTTTGAGAAGATTGGCAGCAGAACAGCTTCGGTTTTGCCTGTGCCCGTTGGCGCAATCAAAAGCACATTCTTGCCATCCAAAATCGGCGGAAAAGCCAAAGTCTGAGGCAATGTGGGTTCTGTGAATCCAAGGTTCGCCAAGGCTTTGCGAACAGGTTTGGCAAGTAACTCGAAAACAGAACCAGCGGCTTTGGCTTGCATTTTCTTCTGCTTAGGTTACCGTGGAACGTTTGCTTTAACTCTTTAGCAAAGAAGACAAATTTGCCTATATAAAAGGGCACAGAAAAATATCAGACGTAATTATTCGAGGTAAATTGCTGGTTGGTAGGGCATCGCCAGTGCTGCACGGTTTTTGGGGTCAAAGCGATCTTGTTCGTTTTCGCCGTAGACGGATACTTCTGCTTTGAAGCGTTCTCTCAAAAAGCTAGCTGCGTCTGCCAGAACAGTCTGCTCATCCACAATTTTGATTTTCAAAATATTGGCTTTGCGTTCACCAGAAATTTTCGTTAGAGCCTTAATCACTCGTGGAACCAAACCTGAAATATCTTTCATGTGTGGTTTTAGGTCTTTATCAGCGGCAAATTCTTTCATTAAATCGCCGATTTTTGCTTCACCAGTCAATGTTTTATCTAAGATTTTTAGGTACACCTGCCATTTCCAAGGTGCCGCTGTGTAGAAGCATATGCGTTTGGGCGTTATCTTCATGGCTTTTAGGATGTTGGATGTGTCGGTTATCAAATCAGTTATCAGAGTTTCCTGCTCCTCCGCAACGGAGTCTATTTTGAAGGCGTCGAACTTTGGCCACTCAGCTGTACTGATGAAACTTTCCTCGCCAGTTTGGCTCCAAAGTTCTTCGCAGAGGAAGGGTGCAAAGGGTGCTAGCATCTTTAGCCAAGCTTTCACCGTTTCGAGAAGTGCTTTAGCGTGGGTGTCGCCTTTTCGTTGGATGTACCAGCGTAAATCGTTCCAAGTTTCAAATAAAGCTACTTGCAGGGCCGTTCGAGTTTTAAGCTCATCTAAGCTTGCGGTGACTTCTTTTATTCGGCTTTGAAGCTTGCTCTGTAGCCATCTCTCCAATGATGTTTCTTCATCATTTTTGGCGGATATGATTATTGAGCTTGCAAAAGCCATTAAGGCTTCAAACTTGCTCTGTAAGTCTTTTATGTTTTCGGCTCGCCAATCTGGGTCATCCATTCCTTCTGCGCCTAATAGCAAACCACAGCGAGTCGCGTCAGCTCCGTATTTCTCGACAGCGCCTTTCATGGTTATGAAGTTGCCTTTGCTCTTATGCATTCCTTGGCCTTCGACCATGAGCATACCGTTTACGCCAAAGGCTCTGGGCCAATGTTCTGCCGGGAATAATGCTGCATGGTGGAAGATGCAAAATGAAAGGTGGTTTGGCACAAGTTCTTTAGCTGAATTTCTCAGGTCAAAAGGATACCAATACAAGAATTCAGAGCGCATTAAATCGAGCAACTCTGCCGCGACTCCTACAGCTTTAGAAAGTTCAGCCACATTGCCTTTGCCGTAAAAAATATAGTCGAAGACTTCAGGTTTAAGCGCCAATGGATCGATGTTTTGCTGTTTTATGTGTTTGTTTATGGTGTAGAATGCCATGTAGACTGTGGAGTCGCTGAGAGTTTCAATTATCCAACCATTCCCCCAGGGTAGCGGTGTTCCGAACCCAGTAGTTCTGGCGCATGCCCATTCTCGCAGCCAATCTATGACGGTGTTGAACCAAGGTTTGGCTGATTCGGGGTAAATTGTCATTTGAGCGACGACTGCATGTGCGAGGGCTTTCCATTGAGGATCGGAGTAGTTTAGGAACCATTGGTCAGATAGAATTTTCACAATGCACTGGGTCATGCAACGGCAAACTACTGGCTCCGACAAATCATACATGCTGTCGGCTACACCCAACTTCTTGAAATCCGCTATCAGAATATCCTTGACTTCACGTACACTCTTGCCCGCATAAGGGCCACAACTGTCCTTGAGAACTCCGCCGTGGAATTCTTTTTTGTAGAGTTCTTTGGTTGCCTGATCGGCTTTGGGGTCACTTTGGTTTTTTATGCCCATTTTATCGACGATTTCCACTGCTGGGAATTCGCCGAAGCCTTCAATTTTGATTATCGAGATTGGTTTAATCTGTTTAACAACTGCGGGGTCGATTGCGAATTGAGATAGAACTTCTGGTTTTTCCTGCAAATCCCTCAGTGCTAGCCAGTCGTAGGGTGCATGGGCTGGAACGCTGTAAACCACGCCTGTGGCGGTTTTGGGGTCAACAAACCATCCGGGCAAAATCGGGAACTTTAGTTTGGTGACTGGGTTTTCAAAGTTCTTACCGATGAGTTCTTTGCCCTTGAATTCTCGTTTTATTTCAATTTTTCTTTCTTGTTCTTTTAGCTTTTCAGCGGCTTCCTTGCTGATAATCCAGCACTCACCGTTAACTGAGACCTCCACATATGTGGCGTCTGGGTTTATCCAAATGTTCGTGATGCCGTATATGGTTTCAGGGCGGAAAGTAGCCGCTGGCAAAACTGTGCCGTCATCGAGTTTGTATTTTATCAGTGTGTATTCTTCGGGGGTTACGCCTTCTCCGCTTTGGCGGTCATGGTCTCCAGTTGGACTTTTATCTTTGGGACACCAAACCACTGGATGAGTGCCCCTTGTGACGTAGCCTTTTTCTTTTAGGTTCTTGTACTGCCACTCGATGAACTTTTGGTAAGTGGGCATTACGGTTGTGAATTCACGCCGCCAATCTACCGAGAAACCGATACTCTTAGCCGCCTTGCGCCCTTCATCAGTGTAGTATTGAGCCATGTAGAGCGGGTCAACGAATTTTTTAAGTTCTGCTTCAGGCACCCCATCGACTTCCCTGAGCACTTTGATGTATGCTTCGTCGCCCCTAGCCACACGTTGACTGGCTCCAAGCAAAGGTTGACCAGTCCAGTGCCAACCCCAAGGCCAAAGCACATTGTAACCCTGCATACGTTTGAAGCGAGCATAAGCATCGACTCGGGAAGCCGTGAATGTGTGACCTACATGCAAGGGACCATTCATGTACGGAAAAGGAAAGGTAACCATGACTTTCGGCCTTTTCGGGTCAGGGTCCGCTTCAAAAACATGTGCCGCTTCCCATTTGGCTTGCCATTTCTGCTCGAATTGCTTGGTTTGGCTCATGAAACCTTCTGATTTGAGCCTTAGCTATTAAGAGTTTTGCTTCCTCTAAATGGGCAATTTAACCTAAAAAGACAAATATAAAGACATGATTAACGGTAAGCGACCTACATGTCAACTGATGAGGAGACTAGTGGAGCAAGTAAACGTTATTTTGATTGATCGCGCAAAAAAAGCTTTAGAATTATCCAGGCAAGTTATTCTAAAAGAACATATAAAATATGAACCTCTACGTGAGGCATTAGAATATTTTATGGAGGAAATCTGTTATGATACTTCGCATCCAACGCTTCTCTCGTTAGCATGTGAAGCCGTTGGAGGAAATCCGGAAGCAACAGCTGAAGTCGGAGCAGCCATAGTGTTGCTTGCTGGGGCAGCAGATATTCACGATGATATTATAGACCAGTCAGATAACAAACAGTCAAAGCCAACTGTTTACGGTAAATTTGGCAAAGATATGGCAATTATAGTTGCCGACATCTTATGGATTAAAGGTGTGCAAAAGCTAAACGATGCTTGTGAACAATATCCTATGGAAAAGAAACGGTTAATTCTGAGATTGGTTGAACAAGCCTTTTTTGATTTGGGCAGTGCTGAAGCAAAAGAAGTGCATATGCGGGGCAACATAGATTTAGACCCAAATGAGTACCTGGAAAATATAAGGGAAAAAATTGCGGTAGGTACAGCTTCCGCTCAAATAGGAGCTATTATCGGAAACGGAACAGCTCAACAGATTGAAGCTTTGGCGCAATATGGAAAAAATCTTGCACTCTTGATGACAATTCGGGAGGACTTCATAAACATGTTTGAACCCGAAGAACTTACAAACAGGTTCAAGAATGAATGTTTACCGCTACCTATTTTGTACGCTTTACAAGATGTTTCGTTAAAACAGAAACTCCTTGAATTTCTAAAACAGAAGACCCTATGTGAAGCTGAATTGGAGAAAATGTTAGAGCAAGTTTACGATACTTCAGGTGTCCAAAGTCTAAGCAAATACATGCAGTCTTTGATGAAAGAAGCAGTTTACAATCTTAATTACGTAAAAGGAAATCAAGATATATTTATTCAGCTTTTAAAGTTTTCATTGCAAGGCTTACCTGTTTAAAAAAAAAGGTAAAAAATAAATAAATAAAGTTTACATCCACCAACTTCTAATAGGCCTGAGTGGTTTGTTCGTAATCCTTTCCTCCTGTATTTATGTTGGACGCAAATTCTTTAAAAAGTTTGCGGTAACCTGATTACTCAAGATATTGTTTTTGGCTCCATAACGCTTATTTTAAGTACTTAGAGTAGTAGCCATAATGGAACTCTTGCGATAGAACAGTGTTAGAAAATGAATTTAACCGGAAACGTTCCTCATAAAAAGCAGATTGCATTACAAAGCGTATTCTTAGTGATAAATACAATTATCTATTATTTTCTTGCCACAATTATTTTTGAAGATATTTTAGCCAATATCACCACGAATTTCTTCCAAATCCAGCTAATGTGGGTTATTCATTTTAGCTCCTTGGCAACCAGCCTCATAGTAGGGGCAATACTGGTGAAAAAAATTGAGCGGAGAAAGCTATTTACGCTTTGGACTTTAATTGGCGTCTTGTCTCCATTACCGTTGCTAGCACTAAATTTTGCTCCGATTCCCATAGCATTGTTGTTCTCTATCCTTTTTGCTTTGTCTACGGGATTGGGAATGCCGAATTGTATGGAATATTTCAAAAGATCAACTGATAATGGAAACCGTGGACGCTACGCTGGATTAATTTTGCTGCTTGGTGGTGTAGGACTTTTTTCGTTGCGTTTGGCAGGTAGCGCGATTGTAATATCTATTTTCGTACTTGTTCTCTGGAGATTAATTGGCTTTTTAGGTGTATTTGTAGCCAAGCCCTTCAAACAAAGTTACGAGAATGATAACAAGGTTTCATATGGTCAAGTATTTCGGCAAAGATCATTCATTTTATATGTAATACCCTGGTTGCTTTTTTCTACTAGTAGATTATTTGAGTATACCCGTTCAGTTTACTATCCTTGGGCAATCTACAGTTACGTTCTTACAGATTATGGAAAACGTTATCAGCGGAGTATGCGCTTTAGCGGCAGGTTTCCTGATTGATCGCTTTGGAAGGAAACAAGCCGCTATAGGCGGATTTGCTTTGCTTGGACTCAGCTACGCCGTTTTAGGTCTCTACCCCAACGAATTAACCAGTTGGTATGTTTATACAATCTTTGACGGAATAACTTGGGGAATACTAGGTGTTTTATTCGTATTTGTTATTTGGGGAGAAATTAACCAACACTCCTCGTCCGACAAATATTATGCAATAGGCATATTGCCCTTTTTCTTCTCAAGATTTCTTAGGACTTGTTTTGACCAATTACCTTTCAGTAAGTATCACTTCTTCATATGCCCTCTTTTCTTTTATCGCCTTTTTCTTATTCTTAGCCGTATTGCCGCTGGTTTATGCACCTGAAACGCTACCCGAAAAACTCATGAAAGACAGAGATCTCAAAAGCTACATTGAAAATGCGAAAAAACGGGCACAAAAGATAACTGGTAAAACTCCCAAAAATGAGAAACTCCCAGAAATACAAGCAAAAGAAGAGTTGGAAGGAAACAAAACCAGCAAAGAATATGATGAAGCTAAGAAATTGGCGGAAAAATACTATTAAACCAGCAGACCATACAGAGAACGCATGTTCTTCCACGTGATACTTACCAGCGACTGCAACCTTCAGTGCAAATATTGCTTTGGCGAGAGCCTCGACGACTTCGATGAAGACTTCGGCGACGACATAGAAATAGACTACAACTTGCCCCGCAAACTCAACTACGACTTGGAACTGCTCAAAGAATTCTGCCGCAAAGACCCCGAATGCGTTTTAACTTTCTACGGCGGCGAACCCTTGCTTGGGATAGATAAACTGCGGCAAATCATGGATGTTGTTGAGCCAAAACATTTTATGATCCAAACAAACGGGTTGCTCTTGGATAAGTTGGAGCCCAAATATGTAAACCGCTTCCACACCATCCTGGTTTCCATAGATGGACAGGAGGATTTAACGGATTTTTACCGTGGAAAAAGAACCTTCCGAAAAGTCATCAACAACCTAAAACTAATCAAGAAAAATGGTTTCAAAGGAGAATTAATTGCCCGCATGACTATAATGGAGCAAACCAACCTCAACAAACAAGTCCGATGGCTCCTGGACAATGATGAGTTTTCTTTTTCGTCGATTCATTGGCAGCTTAACGCGGGTTTCTGGGGCAACGATTACCAGCGCCGTAACTTTGAGGAATGGACCAAAACCAGCTACATCCCTGGCGTCCGGGAACTTGCACATTTTTGGGTTGACCAAATGCAAGCAGAAAAGGTGTGGTGTTGAAGCTTTATCCTTTGTTAGGAATTGCAGAGTCATTGTTGCATGAAGAAAAAAATGCATTGATGCGTTGCGGCGGAGGCTGGATAAACTATGCTATCCAAACAGACGGCTACATCATTCCTTGCCCAACCATGTGGGGAATGAAAAAATATTATCTTGGACACATCAAAGACGCGGACCCGCTTAAACTAAAAAAGCTCTTTGTTAATGAAAAACCCTGCAGCCAATGCTCTATCCTCGGTTTATGTGGCGGCAGATGTCTGTACACCAACATCACAAAGCGATGGACGGATGAGGCTTACAGCAAAGTCTGCTACACAGTCCAGCAACTTATCGAAACAGTAAAAGGGGAAATTCCAAGAATCCAGGAATTAATCAGAATGGGAAAGGTTACAATCCAAGATTTCGATTACTTGAAGTACAATGGATGCGAAATTATTCCTTGAGTTATTGGCTTTTCTTTATCTTATAGTTTAAACAGGTTTCTTCTTTTCCCTTGCTTGCATGACCAAAAAATTGACATTGAACTGGTGTTTAATTGTACCGGCCCAGCCTCACTCAATGGATAGCTTAGCACTCAAAGAATTAAAAATTAATTGTGCACACTTCTAATTGTTTGTTTAGAAGGCTTTAATAGCATGACACGTGTCATATATATCCGCGTGAGGAATAAATGCCAACAAGACTCAAACCCATCTTGGCATGCGCAATTGTAGTAATAATACTAACAACCATCACAACAGTAACAGCCACCGTCAACACACTCGAAATAACCAACCTGTCAGACGAGACTTACACTTTCACCGAAGTACAACTCAAAGAAATGCCCCAAACAACCATATTTGCTGCACTTTACTGCTACGGAAGTCTCGTTACTGTCGGAGCATGGAGCGGAGTTCAATTTAACTATCTATTAACACAAGCAAACGTTACCTCTGAAGTTCATTCAATCCAACTATTAGCCTCAGACGGTTATAGAGTCACTTTACCAATCGAATTAGCAATGGCATCAAACACAATTATCGCCTACCAAAAAGATGGGGAGCCACTAGATGGCCTACGACTCGTCCTTCCAGGATATAACGGCGCATCTTGGATTAACCAAATCATCAACTTAAATATGAGCAGTATAGAGGTCCGCGCACCCGCAACCGAGACGGAAGTATGGACAAACAGCAATCCAGGGACAATCAACAATGACAAACAACCCTCTCCAACTCCAATTCTTACCTCCAAACCAATACAACCCACGCCTAAACCTACACCTCATAACACCCCAGTCAACCCAACTGCTCCTCCAACAAAGGTCACTGACTCCAACCCAACGCCCCATCAACAAACCATAACCAATCAGCCAATAGAGTTGGATCGCCTCACCCTAGCACTAATAGTCGTAATAGTCACCGTTTTAACACTCAGTTTGTCAACGACAATAATTTTGACTTATAGGCGCAGAACTAATTGAAGATAACAAGCACGCAATTACTGATTAAGGGCTCTTTCGCACACTTTTCCCTTTTTTAGATTCCATGCCTTTGAAGGACGTTTAGAAAAGTAAAATCGCTTTGACCACCAACCTCTCCAACTTTTCTCTGTCTTGATGATCTGGCAAATTAACAAGTAATATATCAGTTAGTTCATTTAATAACTCATTTTTCTTGATTACTCAAGAACTTTTTTATTAACCGTTCATAACATAAACGCATAAAAGCCATCAGATCGAATAAAAGATGTATGAAGAAACCGCTCATTATTGCCTGCTGTGTTATTGTAGTCTGCAGCCTCCTTACTATTACGATGCTACTAACGTCCTCGGCGCCTTACGACAGTAAGCTGCAAATCACTGTACAACCAACATCCCAAACCACCGCTCAAAAAACCCCGCAACCTACTCTCACAAGTACAATGCAACCGACAGATCAAGCGTTGCAGCAAACACTAAAAAAAGCAATCAACTATCTAAAACGGACCCAAGACCCTATGGGCTTGCTAATGATTAACGTACTTTACCGACAGTTCAACATAACAGAATTCAACGATTCACTACAACGCTACGACCAAGTACTCGCCGCCAACCCAGAGCCAATAAATCGAATATTCCGACGCATAGCCGACTACAACACCTCCGCCGTCTTGCATGAGGATTTCAATTCAGTGACAGACCAGCTCGACCGTATCACAGTGCCTGCTCTCTATTCCGACCGAATGGCTCTATCAGGCGATTACCTGTCCCAGCTCACAGACGCCATGGAAAGTGGCGCGATATACGCGCAAAACCGGATAAACAGCGGATGCTACTTGCTGACACATGTGTTGCTGGCGACCATTTGGATGCAGAACAATCACTGTAGCCTCCAATTACCAGAAGACTTCAAAAGTGCCCTCTACCAAGACAACGCCGCATTAATCGGCGATGGCTCACATGTAGATGACATTGAACTCGAAGCCGCCGCCTTCCTCTACCAGGTAGGGCAAGGCAATATGGTTAGTGATGCCTTTGTGCATAACGTCATCGCAGCCCAGTTTACTGACGGCGGATGGGCTATTTCACAAGATACGCCCGGCAATACAAACTGGCACCCTTCAATTTTAGCACTCATGATATTGCTGCATGTAGAATATCCTGCTGCATCATACCCGCCCATGCTAGCTCCTGCACCAAGCTAATGCCAATTAGCGCTGTTCAAGCGTCTTCTTCATGTTCTCAAGCATGTTGCTTATGCCCCGCTCCATGTCCTTCTTGACAATCAACCGGTTGATTGGGCTGCCCAACACTGTAAAGAAGGCAAAAAATTACAAAGCCCTAAGGCAGTATAGTAGAAAAAGCGATAGTGCAAGATGCTTAAACTCAATGAGCACTTTTAAGAAGATTTCAAAGGTAACAATTATAAAAGCACCCAATGCCCTGCATCGCTAATGGGTGCAGAAAACGCCAATAGCAACTTACCCCTTCTTAGGTTTTAAGCCCATGGTCATGAGTATACTGCTGGCACAGCAAAAGAGAATCAGAGAGCTTGAAAAGATGCAAAGATTAAAAAAATAAAAAAGGGAAGATTTTGTTTTGTTTGGTTGGCTTATGAACGCTTCCTAAGCATCATCAGTACTATTAGAACGAGGACTATGATGATTAAGATGAATAGTCCAGCGATTGCGGGAACAAAGTAGGTGTCAGCGACAGATTCCGTAGTGGATGTTGCTGCAGGAGTAGTAGATGCTGCCGGTTCGCCTACGGATAGGTAGGCTGTATCGGATGATGGTCCGTAGGATTTAGATCCTGCGAATGATGCGATGATTTGATAGTTGCCTAGAATGTCTGGCTTGAACGGAATTGAATATTTGCCGTTTAGGTCAGTGGTGACAGTGCCTATGTCGTATGAATTGCCGTTGGGGTCAATGTATGATAGCTTTACTGGAACGCCTGTTGCATTGGTTGGATATATTTGCTGCTGGAACTTGTAATCCATCCATGCAGTCATGCTGTCATCAGATACGGCTGGTGTACCTTGAAGTGTCCAAACAACTTTGTCATTAGTGTCACGCCTGCCTGTAGGAGTCTGATCCGTAACTGTACCTGTGAGCATTACGCTTTGGCCAAGCGTTGGAATGATTTGCGGCGCAGAAACTGTAGTTCCGCTGGGTCCTCTGCCGTAAGCGTATATTTCGTTATCCATGGCATTGTTGGCTACTAGGATACCATCTGCGATTGCTATACCAGGGCCGAAGCTTAAGTCATCCCATATTACCGTTCCGTCTGTGGCGTTAATGCAGCTTAAGTTTGGACCACGGTACAGAGGAATAGTGAATGAGTGCTCCCATGTCTGCGCGTAGATCTTATCGCCAGAAACAGCATCTATCTCGATTGGGTAATTGCCGTATGGTGATTCGGTGCCGACGCTTATGAAGTTGTGAATCCAGTCGAGGTGTCCTGTCTTAACATTAAAGGCTGTCATTGTCCCAGAGTAGCCGCCGTATATGATGAGTTCATTACCAATGACGAGTTGGCTTTGACCGTAGTAGTTGTATTGGTTCTGGCCTGCATAAGTATCATTTGTTTCCCATAGCTCTGAGCCTGAATTCAAGTCGAAGACCCATGTTTTCAGTTGCTTTACTTCTCCGAACGTAAATACGCCTTGCTCCGGATACACGCCTGTCAAACTAAAGCCGCCTGTGAACATTGCTGCTTGTGTAACGTTTTTGTCTAAGTCAACGAATGGTGGTGTAAAGGTGGTTTTCCAAAGCTGTGTGCCTAGGTTTCCTGGTTTCAGACTAATACCCATCAGCCATCCTTGAGTAACTCCGTTTTTGGTGTTTGATCCTGCACTGCCAACGATAATGGTGTCATCTTGGCGAATAGTTTGGATTGAGCCGCCAGTTACGTCTGGTATCGAGAAGTTCGCCGAGTAGAAGAGGTTCCCGTCATGCACGATGTTATAGACCGTCCCAATAGGGTTGTTGAAGTCACCGCTTCCAAAGTATGGATTAGCTGCTCCGAAATCGCCGCCTGCAGGTCTCCATTGCCAGTAGCCTGTTCCCGCTTGGCTTGCAACCATAGTTCCAGCTGAAGAGTTCCACACTGTAACACGGAATGGACCTGTTGCTGGTGCGAACGGGTTACCAGGGACCGGTGTTCCGACGATGTTATAGTAGAGGTAGCTTCCGTCTTTGCCGTAGACTTGTGTACCGGCTGCAGACACGTTAGCTATGTAGGTTATCGTGTTTAATGTGTGTGCATCAATCATTTTCCAAACGGTACCAGTAGTAATCGGGGTTTTAGATGTATTTACTGTGTAGGGGGCTCCGAGCCAGATTGGAGCACCAAAAATATTCCCACTTGGGTTTGGTTTTGCTCTAGATAGGATGACAATCTGTGGCAGTTGGACCGGTGTGCTTGCTCCGAAGAAGCCTCCGCTTCCGCCAGTTTCCCACAGATATGCAAATTCTCCGTGTTGGTTAGGCGACTCGTATTGGTAGATTGAACCCATGTTTGGACAGTTTTGAGACATATTAGTGTATAGTGTTTCGCCTGTGTATAGATCAATTACTTGCCAGCCTTGGGTGCCAGCGTGTGAATAGTATGGAGACCAGCTGATTTTGCCGTCAAGAATTACGTTTGGACTAAACTGAACGCCTTGATAGTGTTCTGTGGCGTAGGCGCTGTCGTTGAACCGTTGATCCGCTATGCCGCCAATATAGAATGGTTTTGTCCATAGTACGTGGGCGCTCGTTGGTGCATCGCCGTAAGCGTAGCCGGTAATGCCGCCGCCTGCACCGCCTATTGGCCAATTGTTTCCGGTACTTGAAGTGAACGATCCGGCGGGGCCAAGCCAATTACCTGCAAGTGGGTACCATTGTCTTGATGCGCCGCTAATTGGTCGTGTCCAGTAGTCGGTTGTAATAGGCGATTCAACCCATTCCGATGGAGCTGTTTCGACAACCACGAATGTCGCTATTGGGCTAGTGGCTGCGCTGTAGATGTAATGATCTCCTGCGTATGTGTTACCAAATTGTCCGAGTGCTGTCACTGTTTGTACTTTATCTGTAAGGGGGAAGATGGCTTGAATTTGATATGTGCCGACTTTAGTGGGAGTGTAGTTGATGTAGTTGGCGCCGACTGGGTCGCTGTGGGGCATGTCTAAGGTCGTCGATATACCGTCAGGGTCTGTAACGTTTATTTGCATACCATTCCATCCAGCTCTGCCGCTTGGTGAGCTAACCGTATTTTCTTGTTCACCAATATCTGGGGGCATGTCTGCAGTCCAAGCAACGATCAGCATAAGTTTACCGACGCCGACGGGCTGGGCTTGAGCGCTAGAAGCAACGTAAAGCCACGTATGATAAGTGGTTGTAGTCGCATGAGCATATGGTAAAACAGCGAAAGCAGAAGCGATCATAAGTACTGCTGAAAATAATGCAATCAAAATATTCAAATTCTTTCTATTTACGAATGTCATTTTTGTTCTTTCCTAAAATTTCAGTAAGTGCCAATATGATTGCTATAGGTATTTATCATTTTCTATTTTTCTGCTCAATAAGCAATAAAAGTATAAAATTACTATAATAGTAGTATACAACATAAGTCATATTCCTCCAATATACTAATACGTATCTCTGCAGATATGCTAATTAAGGAGATCTGAAAAAAGGTAAAAATTTAATGATTCAAACACTTGATCCATTAAATACCAAAATTCTAAAAGATTTGCTTAAAGACGGACGAAAGACCTTCACACAAATCGCGAAAGATTGCAACACGTCAAAAGATGTTATCACAAAACGCTATAAACAAATGAAAAATGCAGGCATCATCGTTGGAGCAACTATACAAAATAGCTCAGCCTGCTACGGAGCCAACTTCATTGCAGGCATCCACCTTAAAATCAAACCTAACAAAGAAAAGAAAGTTCTTGAACTTGTCTATAAGATTCCGCAATTTCTCTATGTTTACAATCTTGGCATTCACCCAGGCTTATCGGCTTTACTAATTATGAAAAATATAGAGGAATTAGAAGAAATCAAAGAATTAATTAAGAAACTGCCATACGTTTTAGGATTCGAAATAACAGTTTTGTTAGGTACAAGAAACACTCCGGAAAATTTATCAATACTATATAGCCAAGATGCCCCTTTAGAAAAAGAGAACATAATAATTAGAAACAGAGAACCTAGAATCGACAGAATAGACACCGAAATTATTGAAAAACTATCAATAAATGGTCGTACAACTTTTAAAAAAATCGCCAATGAACTAAAAGTATCAACCGACACGATTTCAAAAAGATATGCAAAACTTAAACAAAATGGGGACCTCAAAGTCGTAATTCAAATTGACCCGACAAAAATAGGATACAACGCGTTTGCAATTTTTAATTTAACCTTTTCAGAAGAAAATTCCCCAAACCATATATTGAACCTTACCAAAATTCCAGATGTCAACTCTGTAATAAAATCTAGTGGCAATTTTGATTGTATGCTAAGTTTGATGATATCCAATATACAACAGTTGATAGCTGTCCAAGAACAAATCGCCAGTATGCCTGGTTTAATAGACATGCAAATAACTCTAGGAAGGTTGTTTAACGTTTGGCCTCTTCCAAGAGAGTTCACATCAACATTCTAGCAAAGGCATTTTCCGCAGATGCAAATTTTGTGTAGACTTTAATCAAATATGAACAGATTATTTTGAGGTCACCTATAAAACACAAGATAACATATAATATTGTTCCTTCCACAGCCTTTAGTAGCGCTATTATCCAAAAAAGCAAGATCAAACATAGGTTTTACTACCCAGAAGTTGCATCGTCCCCTGTTTGCTCTAATGCTTTCTTTTCTTCGTCCATGACGTCGCTTAGGCAAAGGCGAAATTATAAAATCATAATTAAATTCCAAATGAAAGCCCCTTGTAACGGGACCCGTCAAAGCTACGAAAAAGAAAAAAGGGAAAAGACGCGGAAAGTGGTGACATCACCATTAAAAACGGTTGCAAAATTGTACCGTAGATTTTGGAATTATCAATAATAGCAATTCCTTTTCCTGAACAGTTTATTCCCTCAATTTCAGCATGATGCAAGAAGTCAACTCCTATTAGTTTTATTGAACAGCCAGGTTCTATTCTTCGTATTTGAAATTAACCAAGAGTTAAATCAAATCTAATATTGCGTTTATTGAAATGATTGAAGCTCTATAAGTTGAAGACGCCCATTATTTTTTCCAAAACACTCAAAACTCCGATAAACAAGCTACCCACCGTACCTAAACCCCCAACCATTCCACGCAAGTTCGCTATATCGCTACGGCTTATAGATCTAACAAACAAGACGGAGGGGACTAAAACGATCATAAAGATTACTGTGCCTAAGACAAGTTCAACCAAACTAGAAAAACTAAAGATTGAAATTGCTCCAAAGGTCACTGATGCAGCAATTGATGAGGCGACTAGAATCTTTGCAGAGGAAAGCCAATCAACTGAGACACCATAAGTTTTTCTGACAAATAGCAACCCCCAAATTAAGCTCGGCAAGCCAGCGATTAAGGAAGTTATGATTAAGCCCAGAACACCAAAATATATAATCCCAACATAGCCAACGGGGAAACCGACGCATATAGTCAAAATTGCCATTTTCAAAATAAAACTTGTATTTCCTTGGCCACTAAGAAGGCCGCCAATGCTCAATGAGCCGAAAGTAGTAAACAGATACTGAAATGCGAGCAACGCCAAAAAAAGCGGGGCCGCACTGTAAGTAGCGCCAAACAAAGTAGACACGGCAGGTACGGCTAAACACATAACTAATGCTGTCATAGGTACAACAAATAACGAAGCGTATTTGACTGAGAACTGAAAAACGCTTCCTAAAGTATCTTTATCTTTTATGGGATGCAACTTGGAGAAAGCCGGGAAGATCATTGCAGTAATTGGTAGAGCAAAAAAGGATATGAGCACGACAAAGTTATTTGCAATACCATAGCTTCCGATCATTGTGTTGTCTGTGGAGTAGTGGATTGGCAACAGAAAGGAGTAGAAATGCGGCAAAAGACTCGACAGGATTGCGGCAAAAGACAGAGGCAAAGCATAAGTCAGCATACTAGTTAAATACGCCTTGATTTGCAGAGCGTATCCACTGAACTTAGGCAAACCTGCATAAAGTTTCCAGACTAGGGCGATCCCGATTAATCCCCCAATAAAAGTGCTAATTACGAATCCAGTGGTTGCTCCGGAAGCACCAAATCCTAGGAGCACAAGAGCAACTATTAGAATGGTTTTAAAAATGCTATGAAAAACGAGCATTAGACTGTTTTGTTCCATCTTTTCAAAACCCGTGAATGCTGCAGTAGCTGCTGTTATTAGCGCGCCGGCGAGGATTGAAAATGAGGCGATTTCGATGAGTGGTGCAATGCTAGGTCGGTTATAAAGGCTAGTTGCCAAGAAACCGGCGAATGCAAACGAGATCAAAGAGAGAGCTATGCCTAATATAACTTCGAAGAGAACGCCTGTGAGAAATATGCTTCTGATTTCTGTATTTCTCTCTTCAGCACGGTATTGAGCGGTGAATTTTATCATGGCGGAGTTTATTCCCCAGTCTCTAAATGTAACGATGAGCGATGGCGCAGCCAATACGATGGTATATAGTCCGTATTGGTCGGAGCCTAGCAGCCTGGCAATAAATATTGTGCCAACGGCTGAGATCACTGTGGAAAGTACTAAGCCCCATAAATAGTGAAAACTACCTCTCGTTGACGTCTTGGCTATATCTGAAGCTTTACTCACACAGCAACCCAACAATAATTCCAAACATGAGTTAAAACGAAACATTTATCGATTCTTATAAAATAGCTGAAAAACTGCGATTCTTACGCCATTCACCTTTATGTATCTATAAATCCAACTCCTACGGTCTTTCAAACGCGTCGCCACTTGCTTAACATACCGCAAGAATATGAGATCTATTTTAACTAAGCAAAAAAATTCGGAATTTTTTGTTTTTTGGAGCACATTTTGACGGTTTACTAAAAAAGAAAACTAATCAATCCAAAAAAAGAAAAATTAAGTAAGTTTTACCAACCAGAAGTTGTGTCTTCTCCTGTTTGCTCTAAAGCCTTCTTTTCTTCTTCGCTGACATCAGAAGGAATATCAACTTGGTTTTTGCCTTCCTCAATTATTTCTCGTTTCTTCTTTTTTTGCTGGATTGTGAATTCTCCTTTCTTGTTTTTTTCTGGAATAATTGTCACCTCCACAAATCAAAATTAAAATTCGATCAATTTCTAAATCTATATTCATCTATAGAGTACTAAAAGATCTCGTATTAATCTGCGTGACTGTATAAATGCAACAACAGCAAACTTTTAAGCATACAATTAATTCGTGAACAGCTTACTATACTTGATACTCGTAAATCACCAAAATGACCCGAATCCACGAAAATAATCCCGTTGGACAGGTGAGTTTCTTGTTTTTTGAGGGGAAAAATATAAACCACCATGTACAGTTTAGGGTTTCTAAGGCGCCAATACATAATGAAATGTCAAGCATGCTCACAAGAAACTCTTCTTCCATTCCGATGCCCTCATTGCGGTGGCCAATTCTGCGGTGCTCATCGTTTACCAGAGAATCATGCATGCCCAAAAATTGACAATGCACGTGCAGAAAAACAAGGGCAAGTTCTAAAGCCAGAATCTTACAATTCATATAACTATAGCTACGTTTTTGGTCAGCAACCCATCAAACGCACGCATCGCGTCATTTTCAGCCAAAAAGAAGTCAAACATATCGGAGTTGCAGCGTTGCTTGTAGTTGGCATCGGCTTCTCCATCGGTTTGTATGGAAATCTTTTCGGTGGTTTCTCCCAGGCTTGGACATGGGAAGTTATGGCTGGCTTCGCTGTTATCATGACATCGTCTTTTCTAATTCATGAAATAGCCCATAAAATCGTAGCTCAAAAGAAAGGCATGTGGGCTGAATTCAGGCTGACAACTTGGGGTGCAGTCTTAACTTTAATTTCAGTTCTTCTACCATTCAAGATGATTTCCCCAGGTGCTATGATGATTGGCGGTTCAGTTCCAAGCGGTGAAGACCTAGTTAAAATATCGATCGCTGGACCTATTACCAACCTCATCTTCTCTAGTGCGCTCCTTGGATGCGCATTTGCATTATCATCATCTAACCCAGTGGTTTTTATGCTGTTTTTTGCTGCCTACATAAACGCTTTCATGGCGGTCTTCAACCTGATTCCTTTCGGAATTTTAGATGGATACAAAATCTTCAGCTTCAACAAGAAAATCTGGGCTCTATCTTTCGTTGCAGCCGCAACCTTAACTATAGTGACCTATTTACAAGCTTTCGGTTTCTAATTGAAAGAAATAAAAAATTAGTTTTATTGTCCTCTTTCAAAGAAAGAGTAATGGTTAATAATGTAATTCCATGCGCCACCCATTCCAGCAGTATTACAAGAGTTAAGTCGCCAACCTTGCTGTTCCCACTCCAATGATTGATTTGCCCGCGTCGTCATGTGGCTGACTAAGATACATTGCCATTCCTTCATTCATTTCACCCCTCTATTGCTTGGCAAGAACTTGAAAGATTTAAGGAATTATACTGAAGAGAAAAATTAAACCCAAAAAATTGAAAATAATTAGAATTAGATTAGTTCGATTGTGACGTGGACTTCTTCTGGAACCCGTATGCGCATGATTCGGCGCATGACACGTTCTTCAGAGTCGATGTCGATTAAGCGTTTGTGGATGCGCATTTCCCATCGGTCCCATGTTGCTGTGCCTTCTCCTGATGGACCTTTAAGAACTGGAACACGTAAACGTTTAGTTGGTAGTGGTACTGGACCATTCATTTTTACGCCTGTTTTTGAGGCAATGCTCTTTAATTCTCCACATACCTCTTCTAATTTACTGTAATCTGTACTCGTGAGGCGGATTCGTGCTTTTCTGACCATTCTTTGATGTCAAATCCCGTTTGTTGCAAACCATAGACACAATAGCCAAATATAAAAGCCTATCGACCAACAAAAACAAAGGCTATACCCAAAATCAAACCTTGATCTAACTAAATCTGCACTTAAAAAGACTGCTATTTTTAGGGTTTTGCTGATTCCTCGATTTTTTTCTTGATTACCTCTTGTTGCTGAAGTGTAAACAACTCTTCCTCACATTCGGGGCACTTGAGCGCCTTTACGTTATGCAGAATAACGCCGTCGATTTCCAAGTCGAACTCTACTTGTACGTATTCGATGCAGCAGGAGGGACAAAGCAACGCCCCCGCCATCGTGCCCCTAGATTTATTGCGTGAATTTTTTTCCAAGTTCCTCCGCCCAAGCCTCAACCTTAGCCAAATCAACAGTGTCAAATATCTTTTTTCCCAGAATAGTCATGCGTCCACCAAAGGCTTCCCAACTTACCGGTTTAATGTTTGGGTACCTAGCTAAGGTGTCCTCTGCAAACTTGGCTTTGGCTTTTTCATACGTTTCAGGGCTGCCTGCTTGACCAGCAGAAACAAAAAAAGCCACTTTCTTTCCAGAAAAATCGTTCTCCAAGCACTTTAAGGCTTTACCGTAAACTTTACCCGCTCTGACCCCGCCGCCGACTACGATGTTTTTGTATTGTGCGCAGTCGGAAACGTTCTGAACTTTCAAGTCAACCAAGTCAACTTCCAAATTAAATTTGGAACGCAAAACATCCGCTATTTTCCTTGCGGACTCCTCAGTTGCGCCACTTTTGGTTTCATAGGCTACAAGCGTTTTGTTCCCCGACAAATCAGACGCTTCCATGTGATTCTTCTACAGTTGCTAAACGTGCGCCGCAGTTGCTGCAGAAAATCGCTCCAGCAACATTTTTGGTTCCACATTTAGGGCAAACCACCGTATTCTGGGCGGATGATGAAGGTTTCTGTTGTTTTTGTTGGATGTCCTCGCTGACTTTCTTGAAGGCTGCTTGAGTTTCTCTTGCCGCCAAAGTGAATGCTTTTTCAAGTTCAAGTCCCACTTGATAGAAGGCATCCCGCAATTCATCAGACGGATACATTGCTTTTGCGGCTTTTCCCACTTGCGTCTTGGTTCCACATTTAAAACAGAAATATGCTTCATCGTCTAGTTTTGCGCCACAGTTAGAACAGTAAACCATTTTTTTCACCAATAAATATGCATGTGCACTCGAAATTTAAGCCTTTACAAAATTGTTATCTCTTGGTTTACTTTTGTTCTTTTGGTTTTCCCATGGCTCCATGATGACGAGGTCAGGACGTAGATATGAAATCAGGTTCCGTTTGCTTTAGTAATTTTGCGCTAAAACATTAATAAACCGGCAAGTAACCAAATCCAAACCTGTTTGGCTATAATTCGATTGGTGTACTTCGGAAAAATTATTAAACATCCTTAACCGAGCTTAGAGAGGTGTTTGTTTGTATAAGAAGATCCTCGTGCCCATAGACGGTTCAGGACACTCAACACGTGCCTTAGAAGAAGCCATAAAAATAGCCAAAACAACCAACGGAACAATAACACTGCTAACCGTTCAACCAAGCCGAACCAACATACTATCTGTCCAAAAGCAACCTAGCAACGAACCCACAAAAAGTATCATTTTGGCTGAGGGTCAGAAACTAGTTCAGAGGGAAGGAGTGTTTGCTGAAGCAATTTTATTGGAAGGAAAGGTCGTTGATCGAATCATAAATACTGCCAAAGAAGGCAATTTTGACGTCATCGTTATTGGAGCAAGAGGGTTGAATAGGTTTGAAGAAGTACTGTTAGGTAGTGTAAGCCACGGCGTAGTCGAGAAAGCTCCCTGCCCAGTAATAGTTACAAGATAGGCAATGTCTCATAACCAAACCCACCACAAACCAACCCCCACCTATAAACAGTTTAGCGAATCAAAAACAGATTAAACCAGCAAATAAACCAACCCCTAAGAATAAAGCCCCTGCCCCTCGCTTCATATTCGGAAAGGTCGATAAATTTTAAATCAGCATGTGCACGTTCAATCTTTTTTAAAGCATTCTTTCTTGATTCCGTCATGTAGGGTGGTCCATCTTTAGTTTGCAAGCAATCTTATAATCGGGTTTTCTTGCGTCTTCAGGCAAAATCGTCTCTCACATTAAATGAATGCCAAAATAACCAAAATAGTGCTAAAATAAAAAAGAAAAGAAAGATTAGGTTGTTGTTTTATTGGACTAGCTTTTTGCGTGCTTCCTCAATCTGCCGAACCGTTTCGTTTCGCCACACGTCGAAACCTACGGGCGTCGCTGGGTATGTGTTGTAGTGTGCTCTTAGCGTCCTCATCATTGTTACGGTCAAGCGGAGCCTGTTGAGGAATCCGACGCGTCTTAAGCCTCTGAAGACTCGTTTGGCTGTTTCTGTGATGTTTAAGTGGAAATCATCACCCATGCCTGCTTTTAAGACGTCGTCTTCTGTCATGAGTTTCTCGTTCATGCCGTAGTTGAGGTCTTCGTCGCTGCAGGATAGCAAGAACATTTTGAAGATGTCGAGGGTGCCCTGTTTTTTGCCGTAGGTTTCAATGTATTTTTTGTTGTAACCCCAGAGTGCTTCTTTGGTGGGTTCGCCTTTTGAGAGTGCTTCCGCGATCTGTTGTCCTGCAAAGTAGCCGCTAAGCATTGACGGACCAATGCCACCCCCGTGAATTGGGTTAACAAGCGAAGCAGCGTCGCCGACTAACATGACTCCGTTGGAAACCATGTTATCTAAGGGTCTGCGGACGGGGTCAAACCACGACCCAGCAGTCAAAACCAATGAGCCCTCAAAAACTGGTTTCTTAAATGCGGTGCTATAGAGTTGAGTTTTTGGATTTGGATATTTTCCTCGCATGCAAATGCCTAAGCCGACGTTTACGCGTGCGCCTCCTTTGGGGAAAATCCATATGTAGCCGCCTGGTGAAGCAGTTTGGTTTAAGTAGATTTCGCAGAAATTGGTGTTTTCGTTTTCTTGTTTGAGTTGTCGGATTTCTCGATAGCAGGCTTCCACGTCTTCGTTGGCTACGTCGCGGTCGATGCCCATTTCTGGCGGCAGTTGTTTGCGTACCATGCCAAAGTAACCGCTGGCGTCAACCACAACTTTGCTGTGCACCTCGGAGACTTCGCCCGTGACCATGTTTTTAGCTGTAATGCCGACGACTGCGCCTTTCTCGATGATCGGTGAGCGGAAGTTCATGTTGTCTTGAAGAATTGCGCCTTTGTCAGTGGCTTTTTTGAGAAGCCATTGCCCAAATAGTCGCCTGTTGAGTAGGTAACCGATGAAGTCTTTGTCTGCGATCGTGAAGACGGTGTTTTCGTCTGGTGAGAAGATTTTTATTCCGTCAATTTTGGCTTCGAGTTCGCCTCCTGTGGGCTTCTCGAGTCCTAGTGTCTTCAGGTGATGTTCGCCTAGGGCGTCGCCGCAGATTTTTTCGCCGACGTCTTCGCGCTTTTTCTTTTCTACTATGCATACTTTTAAGCCTTTTTCAGCGATGGTCTTTGCTGCAAGGCAGCCTGCTGTTCCTGCTCCAACGACTACGGCGTCATATTTTTCCATGTGATTTATCCTCCGGTTAACTTTACTTTGTATACCTTGTTGTATATGTAAAGCTTAATAAATTATGAAGTAAGCAAAACCACACCGAGTGTAAAGCAAATGAGTGCCCCATTGACTTTGAGTGCTGAATTCCGCAAACTCGTTGAAGCCCAAATGGACAAAGTCCTAAAAGGCATTGAAGTAACTTTCAACGAAATCATAGAAAAACAAAAAATCACCCCAACCGAACTCAAAGACGAGCTTGAAAGTCTCGAGGAAAGATTCAACTTTCTTTTTCAGAAATGGAGCCTCGAAATCCTCTATTCCCTAATGCTTAAAGATTCCATTGGGTTCGGAGAAATAAAAAAAATCTTAACTGTGAACTCCAGAACGCTCTCTGATAAGCTCAAGATGCTACGGAAACACGGTTATATTACGCGAAACGTCTCGGTTGGACCACCCTTGCGAGTGGAGTACACGCTAACGCCGAAAGGAAGAAACACTGTGCTTTTGGCTTTGCCCTTGTTGTATTATTCCAGTTCCGCTTAACTATTGTTTCAGTTGGGGTTTACGAAACATTTGTGGCAGGCTAGTGGATTCTTTAACGGTTTCAAAAACCATGCATGTTAGCGTCTTATCTAATCCTTTTATCAACCGCAATTTGTCGACAACAAATTTGCCGATTGCTTCCACGTTTTCTCCACGCAACTTCACCAATAAATCCCAATCGCCAGTGATGATGTGTACTTCTTGGACTTCGGGAAACCTTGCTATTTCTTCTGCGACTTGTCTTTGGGAAATTGGGGTTTCGTCCAGGTTTTTTGCGCTATAAGAAACTGAGGCTAAGATGAAGGCGGCTGTTCCGAGGTTTAGTTTTTCTGGGCTGAGGATAGCGCGATACTGCTTGATTATGCCCATTTCTTCCATGCGTTTGGTTTTGGCGAAAATAGTGGTGATTGGTGTGTTGATTTTTTTGGCGATTTGGTTAGCGGTTAATTTGCTGTTTTCTTGGATGAGGGTCAGGATGGCGAGGTCTTTTTCATCTAGTTTAGCGCTCATATGTAAATATTACAGGTTTCAAGTATAAAAGCTTGTATTTATTGTAAATTATCCATGTTTTATTGTATAAAATTTATTACCTGCCCTGCATTGTGTACACCAAAACAAATTTACAGTGACCTAAATGTCAAAACAAGAATTAATAGAAATGCCCAAACCGTTAGACCAGCTAACGTCAACGGAAATAGAAAGAAAGGCCTGCATAGGCAAAGTCATGACTTACACACTAAAAAGCCTCTCAACAACTTTTGTTAACAAAGGCTTCCAATGGCTCCTACCCGTGGCACTGAGCCAAAGCACAGACCCCCTCTGGCCCGACCCTGGTGCATCAATCGAGAAACGCATCGAAGTAGACATATATGGCAAACCAGTCCGCACAACAGCCAGCATGATTATCCACAAACTCGTTGCAGCCTCAACAGCCTACCCCAAACTCTTCATCCTTTCACCAAACATCCGGATTGAGAAAGCGGAACGTGCCAAAACAGGAAGACACATCTACGAATTCACACAACTCGACTTTGAAGCCCGGGATGCAACCTCAAAAGAGATTTTTGCTTTAGTTGAAGAAGCCATCGGCACCCTCGTGAAAGACTTAAAGAAAGATATGAAAAGCGAATTAACCACTTTATGCCGCTGCGACACCCTCAAAGCACCCAAGGCACCCTTCAGAAGCTACGACCGTGTAGACCTTGAAGCCAAATACGGCGCAGACTGGGAAGCAGGCATATCCGAAGAAACAAAGGAGCCTGTTTGGGTAACCAACATTCCAAGAGAATTCTACGATTTCGAAGACTTCAAAACGGGCAAATGGGACAACTATGACCTGTTTCTGCCACAATTTGGCGAAGTCCTCTCAGGCGCTAAACGCGAGTACGAATACACTAAAATCCTAAAGAAGATTGAGCGTGACCAAGTTAAGAAAGAAAACTATGCATTAGTGCTCAAGATGGCGAAGGAAGGCAGACTAAAACCCACAGCTGGCGGAGGCATAGGCATGGAACGTTTAGTCGGATGGCTTGCAGGCGTCAAACACATCGGTGAATGCCAACCGTTCCCACGTGTTCCCGGAACAGTTCACGAACTCTAGGAGATTTGATGATTACAATGAATCCATACTTAGAAGCATTACAATCCAAACTCAGCACTGCAGACTTCCAAAAACTGAGCGCTATAGACAACCCTAACGTCCACGAATTCATCGCCAAAGAAAGCGATCTCTGCCACCCAGAAAAAATCTTCATATGTAGCGATTCCGCCGAAGATATAGCGTTCGTGCGTAAACAAGCAATCGCAACCGGTGAAGAACAAGCAATCCTCACCATTCCAGGTCACACTGTCCATTTTGACGGAGAACAAGACCAAGGCCGAGACCGCCAAGCCACCAAATACCTCGTTCCCAAAGGGCTCACACTAAGCAAAGCGCTTAACCAGATTGATCGCCAAGAAGGACTCCTTGAAGTTATGGCGTTGCTCCGCGGCTCGATGGTTGGTAAAACCATGATTGTGCGATTCATCGCCCTTGGACCCGCAAATTCGATTTTCACGATTCTGGGTTTACAGTGCACAGATTCCTGGTATGTTGCCCACTCCGAATCATTGCTGTACCGACCTGGCTACGAGCAGTTTGTGAAAGCAGGAACAAAAAGTGATTTCCTCCGCGTTCTACACTCAGCTGGAAAACTCAACAGCGACATGGTCAGTGTTGACTACGGCAAAAAACGCATTTACATAGACCACATGGATAACACAATCTATAGTGTCAACACTCAATACGCAGGCAACTCAGTAGGCTTCAAAAAACTTGCTTTTCGCTTAGCAATTCGCAAAGCCAGCAGTGAAGGTTGGCTAGCTGAACACATGCTGCTTATGGGCGTGTTTGGTCCAGGCGGACGCAAAACCTACTTTGCAGGAGCTTTCCCAAGTGCTTGCGGAAAAACTTCAACGGCCATGCTTTCGGGCGAAACCATACTGGGAGACGACATCGCCTACATCCGCGACATCGACAGTGCTGCCCGCGCAGTGAACGTTGAATCAGGCATATTCGGCATCATCCAAGACGTTAACCCAAAAGACGACGCATTAATCTGGAAGGTCCTAACTAACCCGGGCGAAATCATCTTCTCAAACATCCTTGTAAAAGACGGCAAACCTTACTGGCTGGGCATGGGACAGGAACTGCCCAAAGATGGGTGCAACTACAGCGGCACATGGTATGACGGCAAAAAAGACGAAACAGGCAACGACGTTCCAGCAGCAAACAAAAACGCACGTTATGCAGTAGCGCTTAAAGCACTCGAAAACGTTGACCCAGAACTGGATAATCCCAACGGCGTCGAACTTGGCGGCATAATGTACGGCGGACGCGACGTCAAAGCTTACGTGCCTGTTCAGCAAAGCTTCAGCTGGGACCACGGCATAGTCGCATACGGTGCCTCGCTGGAAACAGAAACCACGTTCGCAACCATCGGCAAAGAAGGCGTACCAGAAATCAACATGATGAGCATCCAAGATTTCATCAGCATTCCAATGGGCAAAAACGTGCACAACAACTTAGACTTCGGAAGAAAACTCAAAAAACAACCAATCGTCTTCGGCGTCAACTATTTCCTTAAAGAAGTCGGCAGCGGCCAATACCTCAACAGCCCACAAGACAAACACGTTTGGATCAAATGGATGGAACTGCGAGTCCATAACGAAGTCGGCGCAATAAAAACACCAACAGGATACATACCGAAGTACGATGATCTCAAAAAACTATTCAAATCGGTCTTAGGCAAAAACTACGCAAAAGAAGACTATATAAAACAATTCACAATACGCGTCCCAGAAAACCTAGCAAAAATCGAGCGCGTCCAAAGATTCTACCAAGAAAACGTCACAGACACTCCATTGGAAATGTTCGGCATACTCTACCTACAACGCCAACGCTTAATCGAAGCCAAAGAGATGTATGGGGATTATATCTCGCCCGAAAACTTTGAAAAAGAAGCAGAGAACTAAGTGCAAAGATGGCGAATAAAACAAACTTTTTTCCCCTTTCTTGCGTCATCCTTTTAAATGAATGTGACATAACTGAATTAAAAATTCATAATTGTTAATAAATAAAAACAGTCATGAAAATTTAAAGAAAAAGAGTGATAGAAAATGATGATGAAAAAGCTGGACAAAAAAACCTTGACGTACAAAATAGACATGGCTACTGTAGAAAAAGATGGTTCGTTCCAGTGTCCCAAATGCGGACTCTCGATATCGCCTGATGACGAATCGGAAGAAAACTACCAAATCTTGGAAACAAAAGTCGTCAACGACGAACTCGAAGAGCTAATGATTAGCTGCAACAAGTGCAGAAGCACCATAAAAGTTACTGGTTTCCAGCAGGACTTAGAAGATTAAACCGTTCAACCAATTTTTGATAATTTTTATTTTTGTTGGCGGAAGCTAAGAAAAAGTTTTGAAAAAAATAGTCTGGTTAGGGCAGAGCAGAGCTGTTCTTTCCCTTGAGTTCTGGAGTTAAAGTTGAAAGAAGAAAAAATCAATCTTGCCAGAAAATCTATTAATTTTTTTCTCTTCTAATCGATAGCGTCTTTCAACAAAACATGAGACTGTAGAGGGCCTGCGATCGCTCCTTTCTTTAGTTAGAAGAAGAAAAACGGCGATTTCTTACAGAAAATTGTTGTCCTTCTTCTTTTGAAAACTATTTACCTTGCAACTTTCTATCTGAGAGAAGTTCTGCTGCCTCTAACGGAGGCGGTCTTTCATGTTCTCGTTATGCCAAGAAAAAAAGTTTCTGCCCGATTTATCCTGAAAGTTAATTTGTCAACCGCAGTTAGGGCAAATATTTTATTCTATCCTCAAACTGTATTTATTTGGGATTTGAATGCTTGTTGAAACTTTCACTGTAGGCATGTTGTCAGCGAACTGTTACGTGGCAAGTTGCCCAGACACAAAAGAAGCCATCGTAATTGACCCAGGGCTTGACTTTCCTTCCGAAGCTCAACCAATCTTTGAGTACATAGAGGAAGCCCAGTTGAAAGTCAAATTCATTGTTAACACACATGGCCACTCAGACCACGTGAAAGGCAATGCTGTTTTCCAAGAAAAATACAACGTCCCAATCTGTATTCATCCCTTAGACGTTCATTTCATCGAAGCAGCAGAAAAAGGCAATCTCCCAGCCAACGTTATGATAAACGAAGGCACTTTTCTCCAATGCGGCGGCGAAAACCTCAAAGTCATTCATACACCCGGACACACGCCTGGCAGCATATGCTTAGTGGGCGAACACCTCATTTTCACGGGAGACACATTGTTTGCAGGGGGCATCGGCAGAACTGATTTTCCAGGCGGCTCAATGAGCGACATGGCAGCTTCGTTAGAGAAACTGACCCATTTACCTGATTACTTACTGTTGTATCCTGGGCACGGGGAAACTTCTATGCTTGGAGAAGAAAAAAGAACCAATCCCTTCCTAAACAACAAAAGCGAAACAATGCTTTTTTAGCTTAGGAGTTTGACCGGTTTTGGCTGATTTCCTGCAGCGCCCGCAACCGTTTAATTATATTGGGGTGAGTCGAGAAGATTTCAGCGAACTTGTCGACCGACGAGGGCTGTTTGCCAAGGGTTTCCCGCAGCAGGTCTTCTTTGTTTGTTATGCGGTTTGAGTTTAGTTCTGCATAGTCTGCAGTTGCGCGGTCGGGGTCAGCAATGAAGAGAGCTTTGTAAGAACTGCTGCTTTTCTTCTCATCCTTGTTTGGTTTGCCAACGCGTTTGCTCTCTTGCACAATGGCTACTAAACCTGTGGAGAGTTTCTGAGCGCCATTTTCAACGATTAATGCGCTGTGCCTGTCAGCGTAGTATTCGCGTAGGCGGCTTAGATAGAGTGTGAATAGGGTGAGAACCCATGAGAAAGCCATGAATGCAATGCCGAATAACGCGTTGTTTCCACCGCCTCCGTTTTTGCGGTCTGTGTTGCCGCCGCCGAACATGCCTGAAAGCATCATGGAATAACCTATATAATAGAACAATGCGGGTAGGAAAGAAACAACCATCATAACTTGAACGTCACGGTGTTTTAGGTGGCCTATCTCGTGGCCTATTACGGCTTCGACTTCTCCGCCGTCAAGGTTTTTTAGGAGTCCTTGAGTGACGGCGACACGGCTTCCAGTTAAGGGTGAGCCGTAGGCAAAGGCGTTTGGAAGGGGGATTTGGGAGAGCATGAGTTTTGGGGCTGAAATTCCGCTTTTTCGGCTCAGATCCGAGACCATCTGGTGGACTTGTGGGTTTTCGCTTTGGGGCATTTCTTTTACTTTGTAAATCCAACCTACGAGGTAGGGTGAGAGCAGCCATTGGGCAACGTTAAGGGTAACGACGAGAGCTCCTACTGTAATTAAGTCAAAGTATCCAACCCAAAGCAGCACAACCGAGAAAACCAAGGTTGTTAAACCAAAAATGGCGGCTAGTGTAGCAACCATCGAAAAACGAAGCTTCCAAGCGTTCATGCATCGGTCACTGCTCACAAAACGGCTCAAGGAAGCTTATAACTTTTATGCGCTAACGCTAACCATCCATACTTGAAAAGATTCAGCAGAAAATCATTTCGTTTCACCAATAAAGATAAGCTGCGGCGACTGAGAGCTGAATTTTTCATTTTCGTAACCACCATAAACTTCCTTAACTTCATAACCAGCGTTTTCCAACATGCCCTTAAGCTCGGTGTGCTCATACAAACGAACCCTATGTTCAAAAGTAGATAGCTGACCGTTTAACTTATCTTGAATAATCCACAAATCGCAGAGCCAATCTCCCTTGGGGCTAATAGTTCTTTTTTGTTGTAGGAAAAAGCTGGGATATTCTTTCTGTTTGTGAGGTTGGTTTTTGTCTTCGTATTTTTGGGTTAGTTCTTGGCGGTTAAAAACATCGATGACAAAAACGCTCCGTTTTGCAAGCACCCTTTTTATTTCAACCAAACTAGCCCTATCCTCCACTTCCGTAAGCAAGTATCCAAAGCTCGTGTCTACACTTATGGCAGCTCCAAATGCTTCAGCCTTAAACGGCAAAAATCGCATATCCCCCCTGACTAATTGGGTTTCTTTGGAACGTTGCTTAGCGATTCTAAGAAGGTTCAATGAAACATCCAACCCAACCATGCGATAACCCTGCTGGCTTAAAGGAATTATATGCCTCCCCGTTCCACAAGCAACATCCAAAACAATCATGCTCTGTTCAAGGTGGTTTTTTAGGAATTTCACCTGCTTTTCCGTTTGGTTTTGATCCGCCATCTCAGCCCAGTAAACACCCATTTCATCAAAAACGTTCATGCAGCCGTTTCCGCCTTACCAGTAAAAATGCCAAAATTCCAAGCGCAATTATAATTGCAGGGATAATGGCTGCAATGTATTCAGGGTTTGTTGTAGTCCGAGGTGGTGAAGTTGTGGTGGTCGGCGAAGATGTGGGAGTTGGTGAAGTATTTGAAGAGGGCGCTGGACTTTGGGAAGGTGCCGTTAATGGAGTTAGGGTTGAGCCTACGGCTATGGTATAGTCTTGTGTTGGGGCAGCTGAGTTTGGCGATATTAGAAATGGCTCATAAGTGACGTTGCCCAGGGTAGAGTCGTTTTTTCTATCGTAGATGGTTTGGTTGATATCTTGGGTGTCGTTTGTTCCCCACCAGTTGTTGGTGGCGTCTGCATTCCCAGTTAACGAATAACTGCCGAATTCGCCCAACGCAAAATTGTATTGGGAGTTGTTTTGAATGTTGTTATAGGTGCAGTTGGTTCCGAGGACCCCATAACTGTTGTTGACGATGGTGTTGTCAGTGATTATGCCTCCTAAAATGCCGTATTGATTGTTAACAATCAGGTTTCCTTGGATTAAGCTTGGCGGGTTTGCCTGAATTCCATAAGTGTTGTTTGAGATAACATTTTCCATGATTGTGGCTTTATTGCCGCTTGAATAGGTATTAGTTGCTTGATTGTCTTCTGAGTTAACAAAAATTCCCGCCGTTGAACAACCGGAAATGGCATTCAGTAAAATTGTTGCTCGGGAAGACCATCCATAAAGAACGGGGGTTATATCCGATTCAATATCAATGCCGACTTGTGCAGCAGTAATTTTGTTGTTTTTGATTGTGGTCTCGATATAGCCCATTGAAGATGAGGGGTCCAAGTTAATCGCATTATTTATACTGGAGATTGTGTTGCTGGAAATAGTCGATGTCCCACTTGATATAGTAATGTTCCCTTGAATGAAATTATTTGAAAGGATGCAGTTTCCAGCTATATTTACGGTTCCAGTTAAGTTATTGTTTTGCGCGGAAGCAAACTGCCTAACGCTACCCGTTATGTTGTTGTTTAGAATTGTGGTGGCGCTAACATCGCCCTTTATGGTGCTGGTTGAAACTACATCTCCACTGACTTCGCCCATAATGTTACTAAAAGATATTATACCGAATTCGCCCTTCACAGGTGCAGTTATAATGCATTGATTTATTTTCGTTGTATTATCGCAAAGAAGTTTGGTCGCATTGAGAATGCTATTCTCTATCGAACAGCCCAAGCCCGTCTGTTTACTGTATCCATTGCAGTAGGATGTGAAGCTGATGGCGCCTGAATTGAATTTTATGGGGCTATTGCTGGAGCCCTGGGCAGTTAGGGTGCCATTGACTTCAATGCTGTGGCTTCCTAAGTTCACAGTGACTCCCGGTTGAATGGTTAAAGTTGCCCCTTGATTCACGAGTGTGTCATTGGAAAGTGTATATGGGCTGCCGGACGGTGTCCATGTTGTATCTTGACTGATTATCCCACCAACGTCTGAAGAAGCCTGTCCGAATCCCCGTGGAAACGAACCAGCTACAACCAACCCAGTGATCACTAAAGCTATCAAAAAAACAGCAAAAAACAAGTCCTTACTCATAGTTATTCAACTATCAGGGTTACATTAAAATTTATTGACTTTTCAGTGGTTATTAGTCTCTTTCCACAAAGGTTAGCAGATTTGCTTCCATAAAATGTTTTCGAGCCGCTTAAATATACAACCGCCCTTTTCTTTGTCACTGGAGAACTATGCGTTGACTGAAAAGCAGCAGTGGCAGCACCTATACATGCTTCTAAAACTCGCTGAAATGGGCGCGTACAAGCGAACTGCTAAAATCTCAACCGAATACTTGGCTAAGAAGCTTAGGATTTCCCAGCAAACTGCCTCACGCTACCTAATAGACCTCGAGCGTAAAGGCTGGATAGTACGCAACATATCTACTGAGGGCAGCTTAATCAAAATTGAAGAGCAGGGAATCAGGGAGCTGCAAAAGTTGTTTTTGGGTCTTAAGGTTTTGATGGAGAAATCTTACCCGCCTTCTGTAACTTTGGAAGGGACTGTTTTTACAGGGTTAGGTGAAGGCGCATACTATATTGGAAAAGAATCCTATCGAAATCAAATCATAGAAAAATTAGGTTTTGAACCCTACCCAGGCACGCTTAACCTTAAATTATCATCAGATTATGACATCAAAACCCGCATGGAGCTGGATGGATACCCGGCTATCGAAGTGAAAGGCTTCCAAAACCAGGACCGAACCTTCGGGCTGGTGAAGTGTTACCCAGCGGTGATTGGCAATGAAGTGAAAGGAGCATTAGTCACAGCCCTGCGTAGCCACTATGACACTTCCGTACTGGAGATAATTGCGCCTGTTTGCCTACGAAAAGCTTTGTGCCTAAAAGATGGCAACAAAGTCAAAGTTGAAGTTTACACTCAAAGTAGCTAAAAAGGTAAATTAGACTGCCTGTACCTGAATTCGGTTTTATCATTTTTGAATTTGCGTCTCGAGGCTATCAAATAACCAGCCGCTAAGCCAAAGACCAGCCCACCCAAGTGTGCTAAGATGTTTACGCCAGGTTCCACGTTGATGAAAAACAAAAAGAAAGCGAACACTAAACCACCCAGAATAGATTGTCTCACCGAGCGCCGGTCATAAATTACGCACGCACCGAAAAGTGCGAAGATTGCGCCTGAAGCTCCAATACCCGCTACATCAAGTGGTCCAAACCCGAGGTACAGGAGGTTGCCTGCTAAGCCGCCGAGAAGATAGATACCCAGAAATTCGGGTAATGAGAACATTTCTTCTCCCCGCAACCCGAAGATGAGAAGGAAAAGCATGTTTCCGACTAGATGAAATATAGAGGCGTGGATAAACATTGATGTGAGCAGTTGGAAGTATGCATCTCCATACAAAACTAAACCGTTAACTTGCCCCCACTGTGCGTAGATGGTACTGCTTGTTTGAATAGCGTCTCCGCCGATTATTGCACCTACGATATATATGGCTACGTTTAACGCGATTAGAATGTATGTTGGCTTGTACTTCTCGCATCCCATAAGCGTGCAACCAATTATTTGGAAAGTTTATCGATAATTTTCTGTTTAATCTTGGATGAACTATCTAAAGCATTCTCCGCAAACTTGGTGATTTTCACGACTTTCACGGGCAGTTTATGCTTTGCAATGTATGATTGGACTGCAGTTTCCATATCGGTCTGGTCGTAGCCTAAAGCGATTACACCTGGCTTGACTTTGCTAATGACCTCACCGATATCAAAGTCCTCGTAACCCAGAACTGCTTGATCAACAACCTTCAAAGACTCCACAAGTGCACAACGCTGATCCTCAGACATTATAGGTTTTTTGCCCTTCATCTTTTCCACGGTGCTGTCACGTGCAATGATAACTATGAGTTTAGCGTTTTCTCCCCCTACCTTTTTGGCTTCTTCCAAAAATCGTACATGACCCAGATGCAGCAGGTCAAATACGCCTGAGGCTAAGACAACTTTTCTTTTTGGTTCGTTGGCCATTCGAATTTCACTGCACCGATTAATCTTAATGCATCAAGTAGCCCTTCACAGTAAGCTACCGAAGTTAAGCTGGTTTCAAGGCTACCCTGAGCCTTATAATACTTTGCGTCCTCCAAATAATCCATCGCATAACTCAAAACAGAAGCCATCATTTCACCAGACACGCCGATGGGAGTTTTGTTTTTGGTGAGTTCGCTGAATACTTTTTCAGCCATAGAAATATATTTACTAGTAAGCTCCTGTAAACTCATTTTACAAGCCTCCTAAACTCCGCTGGTGCACCTGCAAAAGCAATCAATGAATCAACCTCCATAAAATGCAACTCACCAGGGATAATGAGGCTGTATGGCGGCTCTCCAAAATCAAAATTCGCTAATTCGCTTATGAAGTTGGCTTTTAGGGTGGGGTTGTCGCTGCCAGCTCTTGCGATTCCAATCGCAACAGTCTCAGGGATTATTACGCCGTTTTTCTTTTTCTGCTCAATCTCTCTCAGAAGGGTTATGGCTTGGTTGATGGTTAAGTACTGGTTTTCTTTGGCTTTCAAATCTAAAAGGCAAAGCGTGTGCAACCCGATTTTTTTGTTTTGAACGATGACGTTATAGGGTGTTTCAGAAAAGTTCTCGGGGAAGGGCACGGTAACGGTTTTTCCAAACTTATAGTTGTGCAAGCCAGAGAGGCTTATGATTGCGGACATTATGGATGTACCATGGACTATGCGGGTTTTTATTCCCTGTTTTTTCGCGTCGATTCGTAGGGTAACGTGTGTTGTTGCGATGAAGGGGTCACCTGGAACTAGAAATACTGCTTTGCCCACTTTGGCGGCTTGCAATATCAGGGTTCCATTTTCGTCTTCAAGTGTCTGCCTTGTAACCATTTGGACTTTTTTGCCGCATAACGCTTCAAACCGTTGCAGGCTAAAGTCAGGCATGCGACTCGTGTAGGTTTCCATAAAAACGGTGTCTGCCGATTTGGTTTCCTCTAAACCCTTGACGGTTATGCCTTTTTCGTCGTTTAATCCTAAACCTATGAAGACAAGTTCATTCAAAGTGAGCCCTAATGGAGTAAGTAAATGCTTAAATTTTAAGCTATTTTTCTTTAATATCGCCGCTTTCGACCAAAATGTTGTAGTAATATTTACATGTTCCAGAAGAAAGCCCGTGGCGCGAGCAAAATATTGTGAGAAGTTCCTCTACGGATTGGTTTGGGGCTTTGTCTTTAACCATTTGTCTTAACTCTTGGATTTTGTGTTTGTCTAGTTTTTCGCTCATATGCATCTACCGCTCAAAACGTTCACACTATCATTGTTTCGCTTGTTCAAAACCCTTTTGCTGACAAGTTCTTAGGCTGGAACATCCAACCAAACATTTATATCATTTACGTTAACAAGAAACCATGGAATTTACGGCGCAGTTGAAGGAAAAAAGCATTGAAGCCCATTGAAAGCCTAATCAAGGATAACGTTAAAAATCTAAAGCCCTGCGTTCACGGTGCAGAGGTTTTAGGTGCTGCAGAGGAAAGTGGGCTTTTGCCGCAAGATATTTTAGATTTCAGTTCCAGCGTAAATCCGCTGGGTCCGTCCAAAAAAGCTTTGGACGCCGCCAAGGCAGCCTTCAGCCAAATTGCAGCTTACCCCGATTCAAACTCCAACGAGCTGCGACAAGTCATAGCTAGTCATTATGGAATCAACAAAGGCCATATAGTTGTCGGCAATGGCTCCACTGAATTGATGTATTTGTTCGCTGAGGTTTTCCTAAAAGAAGGTGACAAAGTAGTTATACCAGCACCAACTTTTGGCGAATACGAAAGTGCTGTCCGCAAAACTGGGATAATACCCAAATTTGCCAAAGTAAACAAAGACTTCAACATTGACTCAGAAGCCTTTAAACATGAGATGGCTGATACAAAACTGGTTTTTTTCTGCAATCCAAACAACCCAACTAGTAAACTCATCCCCAAAGAAACACTTACAGACATCATTGAAACAGCCCTAAAACAAAGCACTCTTATTTTCCTCGATGAGGATTTTCTAGAGTTTGTTGAAGACGAAAAGAATCTGACAATGATTGGCAGAATCAAGCATTATCCCAACCTATTCATTCTGCGATCCTTCACAAAGATTTATGGGTTAACAGGTTTGCGAGTTGGTTACGGTATTGCCGACGAAGAAATCATAAACATACTCTCTTGCGCCAAGATTCCATGGAATGTTAACTGTTTAGCTCAAGCGGCTGCCGTCTCTGCCCTAAAAGATGAAGAACACCTCAAAGTGACACGTGAGCTTATCGAAAAAGAGAAAGCATGGCTACAAAGTGAGATGGAAAAATTTGGCTCATTCAAATTTTCTACTCCAGATGCAAACTTCTTCTTCATCGAAATTCGAAAGTCAGGCCTAACCGCAGCAGAAATAAAGAACAGAATGCTCAAGCAGGGTATTCTAATTCGAGATTGCACATCATTTAAGGGACTTGACCAGTTTTATATTCGAGTTGCTGTCAAGACTCATGTGGAGAATGAGCGGCTGATTGAAGCGTTCAAGCAAACATTAAAGGCAGTTTGATTCGTCGCTATGCTTGCTCTTAACCTCTCGTTGCTTTTGGATTCAATTTTGATTTTTGCTTTAGCTTTCTTAATCGACTTGGTTTTTGGGGAGTACCCTGATAGGATTCACCCAACCATTGGCATAGGAAAAATGATTTCATACCTTAAACGTAAAGCAAAGAGCTCAAATCCACGGATTGAGAAAGCAAACGGCGTTTTAATGGCATTAACAATCATGCTGGTCGTGGCGCTTCCAGTTTTTGCGTTACTTTTCTGGTTAAGAACCCTGCCCTACGGCGAAATACTTTACATAATCGTCGGCGCAATCCTGTTCAAAGCAACCTTCGCCATCAGAGGCATGGGACAATATACTCTTCCCATAGCAAAAGCCCTCAAACAGAATGATTTAGCTGACGCACGAAAATGGTTACCCTATATTGTTAGGCGTGACCCAAACAGCCTAAATGAACGCCAGATTATTTCTGCAGCCGTCGAATCCATCGCTGAAAGCACCACCGACGGCATAACAGCACCCTTCTTCTTCTACACGCTCTTCGGAGTTCCAGGAGCTTTTGTATACCGCGTTATCAACACTTTAGATTCAATGGTTGGCTACAAGAACCCGGAATACAAAAACATCGGCTGGTTCTCCGCCAAAATGGATACAATAACCAACTATATTCCCGCACGTAACAGCCTACTTGATGGTTGCAGGTGCATTCATTCTGCGTGAGGATTGGCGTGAATCCTACCGGATCCTGCAACGTGACAAACACAAAACCGCAAGTCCCAACGCAGGCTACACAATCTCAGCTATGGCAGGAGCCTTGAACATTCAGCTTGAAAAACAAGACCACTACACATTGGGCGATGACCATGGAATTTCGCATGAACATATCCCGAAGGCCTTGAGAGTAATGACAGTTACAGCTGCACTGTTTGGTTTGGTTGTAGTTGTTCCGTTTTTGGCTTTAAGAATTTATTTATTCGGGCTCTAATTAGCCGAGCATATTTGGATCTTAATATCCATCATTTTTGCACTGCAACTATAGATGATAGGGTTAGGCCCTTAGGGTTAGAATTTCCTAAGAGTGCAGGTCATAATTGGCGATTTTCCAAGCCAATAGCGTGCTGAAAAACAATGTTTCTAAAAACCACCAAGAAAATCCTTAACAGAAAACATGCAAAAACGCTTTAAAACCAGCAAACCAACTAACACAGCATACAGTGGAGCAATGGGAGTCTTGCCAGTTTGAAGCCGTTCAGCTTTGTCCATGCCGCAGACCTGCATTTGGGGTATTCTCAGTATGGGTTAGAAGCTCGAAGGCAAGACTTTGACGACGCATTTAAAGAAGTTGTTGACAAAACAATCGAGCTTAAGCCTGACTTTATGATTATCGCCGGCGACCTCTTTCACCAAGCCAGACCATCTAACCACACCCTCGAAAATACTATACGCAGTTTTAAGCGGTTAAAAGATGCAGGCATCCCAGTTTTAACGGTTGATGGGTCACATGATTCTGCCCCAAACACCATAACGAGCACAATCCTCTATCCCCTTGACAGTGCAGGTTTAATCACTCATTTGCCTAGGCATCAGGGTGCATGCTGGAGCAAACAGGATTGCTGCTATGTATACGGCATCCCAACCTACCATAATCGCCACAAAACGCGGGAAGCATTGCCAAAATTCATAGAGGAAAATCCGCCAACTCCCAAAGCTGGTGTAGCCAACATCTTTGTTTTTCACGGTGCCTTAGATATTCCAAGCCTTAAGGGACCTTTTGAAGCAGAAATCCTGCCCGATGAATTACCAGGGGGGTTTTGCTATTACGCAGCTGGTCACGTTCATGAAAGGTATCTGGGCAAGTTTAAGGATGGATTTTTGGTTTACAGCGGTTGCACAGAAACAGTCAGCTACAGCGAAGCCAAGTACCCTAAAGGATTCTACCATGTAAAGGTTGATGAGAAAGGTCAGATTCAACCTGAACTAATCGAGTTGGCTTCTCCCCGCAGATTCGTGATTGCTGAACAAGATTTCTCGGGCATGTCTCCAGCCAAAATCACTGATTTAGCGACCCAAATGGTTCGAGACTCAGAAACGGAAGGCGCAGTGATAATTCCAGTTCTCAAAGGAACGCTGCCCCCTGAGGCAAGCCGCACAGAAATCGACGTGGGAAAAATCCGAGGGGCTGCCCCAAAAGCTCTGCTTGTCCACCCGATCGTTCTGCTAAAGGAAACGGCGGTTGCTGACGAAATCGTGCGGTCCATATTTGAAGGCAACTTTAAAGACTTAAAAACTAAGGGTTTTGAATATTTTGTTGAAATTTTTTCTGCACGTTACGGCAAAGAAGAAGCGGAAAAAATCGCTAAAGCCGCCTTAGGCTTAATTGAGCCCTTAACCCGCAAACAAGATGACAAAGTGAAGCAAGCTATCGAGGAGCTGACCAAATGAAAATCGAAATAGTGCAGCTCGAAAACATACGCAGCCACGTTAAATCCACTGTACCCTTCACACATGGGTTTAATTGTTTAGTCGGCGGGGTGGGCTGCGGCAAATCTAGCGTTATGTATGCCATAGATTTTGCACTTTTCGGTGATACAATCGGCAGCAGAAGCTTTGAGTACCTCATGCGGGAAGATGCTGACTGGTGCAGAGTTACGGTGCAGTTTGCCCAAAACGGCAGCACTTACAAGTTAACCCGAGGCTTAAAACGCAAAGGCAAAAGCATCAGCCAAGACCTCGAACAACTCAAACTCTACGAAAACGACAGGCTGATGGCAAGCATGAAAACGGAAGCCATTGCTGAACAATTTAAAGCCATCACGGGGCTTGACAGGGACCTTTATCGCGAAATCGTCTGGTTTAGACAGGAACACCTCAAAGACCTGCTTGATGCTAAGCCGCGGGATCGGCAGACTCGGTTGGACGAATTATTTGGGTTGTCGGATTATGAGGTTGCATGGAGCAACATTGCACAGTACCAACGTGATTATGATACAGAGAAGAGGATTTACGAAAAAGACCCTGATGTCATAGGCTTAGAAAAACTCAGCAACGACTATAACCGTGCAAGCGAAGAATTCATGTTCTTAGAGATGGATTTGGAGACTTCAACCCAGAAGCTATCAGTGGCGAAGAGGGCGTTGGATGAAGCAAACGCCGAACTCAAACGGTTGGAAGAGAAAAAACTCGCCGTAGAAGAGCTTAAGCGCAAAGAAACAAGAATAAACGCCAATATAAGCAACATGACTGCAACGTTAGCTTCGATTAACCAGCGTATTGAAGGCAAAAAAACTATAGTGGATAATTTGCAGCAGCGCAAAAGCTCGCTGGATTCTCAGATCGAGCTGTGTTTGGTGAAGCTGGAGCAAGCAGGATTACCAGCTAATCAGCCATTGGAGCAGCTGGGTTCTTGTTTAGCTGGGTTTGACGATAAAATCAGCAGTTTAAAAGCTGAGCAGGAAGCAACAGCGCGGAGCGTGCAGACCGACCAGAAGAGAATTGGTCAATTATCGGAGGAAGATAAGTGTCCCCTATGTGTTCAACCCTTAACTGGCGATTATAAAACAGGTTTACTGCAGAGGATTAAACAGGAAAATGTTGAACGGGAAAGAAACATTAACAAGCTGAGATTGAATGTTGCTGACCTGCAGAAAACAAAGGCAGTGGCTTCTGAAGCATTTTCGAGTTTGCAAACCTGTTGCACTCGGGATGCCGATTTGAAAGCAAGAATAGGAGAAGAAGAAATCAACCTCGCCATCCTCATAAATGAATTTTCTGAGAAACAGAAACTTGAGGCGGATTTTCACTCACAGTTGGAGGTGGTGCAGTTTGAAATCAGCAAATTCAACGTCTCCGATGTTGAAGAAACCAGGGTGCACAGGGAACATGCTCTCAAGCAGTATTATGCAATAGAATCAGATTTGCGCACAAAGGAGAACCGGAAAAAAGACATCGCTCAACGTTTAGATGATACCAAAGAACGCATCAACTTGGCGCAGGAAAAGATGGAGCGCATGGAGAAAATCCGCAGAACTGTTGAAATCCTCGATGCTATTCGAGTTGCTTACCGCAGCATCCAGCCCAAGCTGAGAAGCGAATTCGTGAAGGTCCTGCGTAATTTTGTTCAGCAGGTTCTTGATAGTTTAGTTTGCGGTGAAACCCCTATGCTTAACGTGGTTATCGACGAGACTTACACACCTTATGTGAAGAGCGAAACTGGCGTTGAACGCGAAGTCAGTAACCTCTCAGGCGGAGAACGCACACTTTTAGCGTTTGCCTATCGGCTAGGCTTGGGGCAACTGATTATGCAATCAAGGACAGGCCATGGCTTAAGTATGCTGATGCTTGATGAACCCACCGAGAACTTGGGTAGCGAAGATGGCAGCATAGAACGGTTAGCTGAGGCCATAAGCCGATTCAAAGCGATCGAACAAATAATCGCCGTCACCCATAGTGAAGCGTTTGCCGCAAAAGCTGACCATGTTATTACTCTTGAAAAAGAAGGCGGAGTCAGCAGAATTTCAATCGAAAGATAATTTTTTACGCATCCTTTTTAGGCGGTTTAGCGCTTTCTGGACAAACCTTATATCTGATTGCAATCCAAAGAGAATGTCAGAAAAAATCGGTGATTCGATGAATAAAAAAAATATGTACCTTATCGTTGCGGTTTTAGTGATTGTTATAATCATTGCTGGAGTAGCCGTCTATGTTTTGATGAATAATGGAGGCGGCGGAACAACAAACCCTACAACTACACCCTCACCAACACCCGCCCCATCTGTTGTGGGCGCGAGTACACTGCAATTCAAAGTTAACGAAACCACCAGCGGACAACTAGTAAGCTACAACTTTGCAGCTAAGAACGTAAACACTACAACCGAAGTGCTAAGAATGGACATACTAGGCGGCAGCGCAGGCAACTACAGCTACATCGTAGACCTTGGCACTCAAACATCCTCTCTCAAGATTAATGATGGCGCATGGACTACAAGTGACTTCAACACTGATTCATCATATATTGTAGCGTTCGCTGACTACCAAACTGCTCTAATCAATTGGACTGGCCAAACAAGTTATTCATACTCTGCCCCAAGCGGTGCATCTATCGTCATCTACGATATCCAAGTGAATCCTACACTCAACGACTCGCTTTTTGCAACCAGTTAATTAACCGCATAAATGTTGGCTACCCCAACATATTCCTTTTTTTTAATTTTAGCTAAAGTAAAAGAAAAATAAACTGTTTGTACGGTTCCGCCAAAGTTTTTGAGAACTATGTTAAACTGTTTTATGCCTCTTTGACTTCAGATAAAATGTTGATGTAACCAAGATATTTAAAAAAAAGCGTACACAATAATTACTACGCCGATAACGATGCTTGCTGAGCCTGTGAGGGCTTTGATGATTTTGTGCACTTTTTCAAGGTTTGAAGCTGTATATGCCATTACAGACCCTACCACGCATGAAATCCCCACCATGCCTAAAATGACGCCAACGCCGAAGAGAAAAATGAAGACCGCCCCAATCTCAACTGAATTCACGGTTGATACCGTAACCAGCATTAAGGCGGCACTGCCCCCTAAACCCTGCAATGCTCCGGTTAGGACTGATTTATGTAGATGAGCGTGTCCATGATGGTCTTTGTTATCGTGATCATGGGTATGGGAATGCGGATGCGTGTGTGGATGGGTGTGAGTGTGTTTATGGATATTTTTGTTGGGACGGATTCTTAGGGCGATTAATGGTCTTAACACGAATGCGCCAAGGATTATTAGCAGCACTCCGGCGGCAGCGTCAAATAAGTGGACGACCGTTTCAGGAATTACGACACTGAGAGTTAGAACCAGCAGCCCAATTATGAACAATACCGCTGAATGCCCAACACCCCAAACAGTGGCGGAGGCGATGGATTTGCGTAGACTTTTGTTGTTACAAAGAAGAGTAGAAACGGCAACGATGTGGTCTGGATCCACCGAATGTGCTAAACCTAATCCTAACCCAGTGAGAAGGATAAAGATTATCGACGACAGATCCATAGCTATGCATACCCTTTAAGGAATCAGTAATACTTTTCTGTAGCAAAAGAACCAGACGAATAGCAAAAACAATCAGGTAATGTTTGAACGGGCTTTTTGGAGGATAGTCTGCAAAGCACATTTCGTGAATGGACCTAATTGTCCTTCATCTTCTGGGTTTGCTTTGTCAAAGACAAAATTTACAAAATTTTCCAAATGGCACTTCGACGCTGACTGAACAATCTTCTCAAAAGAATCCTGGTCAACGGTTTCAGCTGTTTCTTTGGGAATAAGTCCTTTCGCTAAATCTTCATCAAGCCTCAAGGCGCCAATGATAAATGATGAGATTTTCCCGTCAGAAAGTATCAATTCAAGCTGTTTTAGGAGCTGCGCGTACTGAGGGTTTTTGTTCGTTATTTTTCCCTCAGACGCTTGGGCTACGATGGTTTCAAGTGATATGCATCTGTCCGCCAACCTATTAACGAGCGGTCGGTCAGGCCGAATGTTCTCCTGTTTATAAATCGCAGTTTTCACTCCTTCCCGCACACACTTCCCAATCAACTCGCCAATAATCGTGAAGGTCCCAGCATACTGAATCGGTTCACCTCTCTTTGTGCAAGCTACCGCAACGCTGTCCGTCAACGTTCCCGTAGCAAGGTCGCCTGAGAAACGACTTCTAATATCCAATTCACGTATGGCGACAGTTTTTGCTTCCGTTGCCGTTTTTACGGCTTCTACCATGCTGCCATCTGTTAAATTTCCGTCAACCACTATAATGACGTTTATAGTGCCTATTTTTTTGAGTTGACTCTTTGAAGCCGCCGGTTCCCCAGCCGCGACAGCCACAGTTGCGCCAGCTGTCACAAAAACTGTCAAGACCACGGTATCATATTTTTCGGTAGATGCAACCACGTTCTTCATTTTGGCAGCAGTCATCAACCCAACTACTTTGTCTTTTGGAAGTTGAAGTTGGTTTGCTGCATTTATCAAGAAGTTTTCGGGACCACTCCAGTGCATGTCTTCCTTGTCGCTGCCAGAGCCTTCAGGAACCTGAACGTTGATAATTCCATTTGCCTCAATCAAACCGCCATTCAAAAGAGCAGAGCTGAGAATCCTGAGGGGTTTTTTTGACCATATAACAAGGGTTTGATCTTTGACTTCTGCTATAATGTTCTCGATTCCTGTGTCCAATTTCATCAGTTAGCCCCGTTTTAATTTTCAATGGAAGTTCAGTTTTTTTTGTTATTTAAGGGTTAGCTCGCAACATGCTTTTCAAGTTAGTCTTGTCTAATCTATTAAGAGCAAAGCAAAGGTTTCAGGATTCTTATCAAACGGCAGAGTGAATTTTATTCCAGCTTTTTCCGCAGTCGCCTTAACGTTAACTCCTACGCCTTCTTCTGAATACCGCTTCATAGTTGGGTGAACACAGATTCCTTGTTCAACGTTGCATTTTTCGCACAATTGACATGCACCGGAAACCAAGCCAGCAGCAAGCAGATATCCTTCTTTAGCAGCCGATTTTTCAAGGTCAAGAACAACATCAAGTAGTTTTTTCATCTCATCTTTCCAGCCAGACCAGAATTTTTCCACTTTCAACTTCATATCTGCCGGAATGGAGGGGTCATCAGCTTTGGAAAGATACTTTATCAGCTCTGAATCTCCCTCGACCTTCGTTTTAAATTTCATGAACATAGCATAGTGATATTCGCTGACGATTTTCCGAAATGACCTCAGGCGTGGGAGCATGAGGGGGGCAGGCTAAAGTTTTTCCATATTTTTCGCAGCCGAGTTGGCATTTGAAAACTACACGGTCTTCGATGACGATTTTTTTAACAGGGATTATTTTGGCGTCTTCAGCACCCAATTCGAAAGCTTGTTCTTTGAGGAACCCAAATGCTTCGATCTTGTCATCTTTTGCCATCTCAGTCACTTCTTAATTTTTTCCGAACGCGGCGGGTCGATAGACACATGCTGGGTCCTGGTTTAAGCTATCCTTGCTAAAGATGTAAGCTCGGGCGCGACAACCCCCGCAGATAGTTTTGAATTCGCATACACCACATTTGCCCTTGAGGTTGTTGCGGTCTGCCAACCTCATAAGTTCTTTAGATTTGGGCATGCGATCCATGATTTGCTGGATACTATCAGTTCGTATATCGCCGAACTCTAAGTTTAATGGTGCACATGCGTAGTGCTTTTCCGTCCTCAAGAATCTCCAGCCACTCGCATTTTTTGAGGTTATCACACATGCTGCAGGTGCTTCTCAGTTCACGCCATGGTTCCTTGGTTTTGAGTATGCGGTTGTTGAACATTTCGTAGGGGACGATTAGGATTTTGTCTTGGACGTTTTTGTTAAGCTCATAGATTTCGTTGAATTGGTCTTCTCTTTGTTGCGGTGTTGGCTCGAGTGGTCCAAGAATCTTGAATTGGTTTTCAACGTCGATTGGCTGTGGGATAAGCGACGCTAGATGGAAGCTGCGTGCTCCCAACGTAATTGCAAGTTTGACTAAGTCTGTAACTTGGTTGGCAACGTATTTGGTGTTGATGACGCTTATGGCGAATGGAATATCAAATTCCTTGCATAAGGTAACAGCGTTAACACTATCTTCAAAAGCGCCTTTTCCACGCAGTTTAACATCAACTTCTTGGAGCCCAGCGAAACAGATGATAGCTTTGCAGTTTGCTTCAGCGAGTTCTTTTGCAACTTTAGCAGTAAAATGCCAACCAGTAACCTTCACGTAAGGAGACAGTTTTAATTCAGCGACATAGCGAATGATTTCAATAAAGTCTTTGCGCATAAGCGGTTCGCCCGTCCAGCCAGCGCCAGAAATGAAAACGTTGTCTACCCCAAAATCCGCCACCTTCTTTAGCATGGCCTTTGCTTCGGTGGTTGTTAATTCGTTAGGAAGAGGTTTTCCGTCGCCAAGAGAGAAAGCGTGTTTTACTGGGTAAGCTCGGGTGCATGACCAGATGAAGTGGTCCAGTTTGTTTCCGTGTTTCTCGGCCCCAAAATGTTGTATTGTTATTTTCTTTTGAAGACAATTAAGTTACCTCTTTTTGATTAGTGGACTGAGTGATTACTTTGGGTGCATTCTTTACATGTCCCGGAATTTAGGGCGGATTCTTGAGCAATTCCATTTGTGCGTGAGTAGCGTTAACAAGCGTTGGCAGCTCGGATGGATGCTTGATGAATATGGCACCAGCTTTCTTTAATTCAGCCATCAGGGCTGTAGCTTTGCCAGCTGTGAAATCGCGACTTTCAATAGACACCTCATCGATGACGTAGGTTTTGATGCCCTGTTTAACCGCTTCAAGCGCCGTCTCCAGGTTAGAGAGATTACCATAACCAAACGGAACCGAAGTCACCACAATGATGGCAGATTTTTTTATCAAATTTCATGAAGCAGTTTCTTTGACTGGTACTTATGGGTGAAAAAGGTGCTTCGCTAATCGTTGGAATTTTGAGAAGCTCAGTAGTCTCGTAATCAGTATCAAGCATGTTGAGTACCCCAGCCGTTACTTGATAGCCTTCATCCACCAACGCCTTCATAACAGACTGTTCCTGTGCCTGCTCCGCAATAAGATGGATAGCACAGTTGCGGGGCATCGACGGCTTTTGTAGAGCGAGTGGAATTACGAAAAGAGAATTCGTGACAGGCTTTTTTTGACGATTGCGTCAACGTTAAAGACGTTCTTTATATTCTCACTTGTCAGAACATTTTCCACGGGTCCCGCGGCAAAAATCTTTGCATCTTTCAGAAGCAAAATCGAGCTACAGTAGCGTGCTGCAAGGTTTAAGTCATGGATAACTTCTAAAACAATCAAGCGTTCCTTAACGCATAATTCTTTCACAAGGTCCATGATTTCAAGCTGGTTAATCATGTCCAGATGCGTCAGGGGTTCATCAAGCAAAAGAACCTTGGGTTCCTGAGCTAATGCACGGGCGATGACGACACGTTGTTTTTCTCCACCACTCAATTCGTTTACCGGTCTGTCCGCTAGGTGCCAAGTGTTGGTTCGATTCATTGCTTTCGGACTATGGTCAAGTCGGTATCCGATTTCCATTTCGAACCTTTTCATATGTGGATTGCGTCCCATCATCACAATGTCCAAAGCATTGAAGCTAAAGCCTATGTTACTTTCTTGTGGAACTATTGCCAATTGTTTGGCTAAATCTACGCTTTTCAAGCTATAAATGTCGGATTTATCGAGAAAGATGGTTCCCTTGTAGGGTTTCAGGGTCTGGCTGATGCTTTTTAGCAGGGTAGTTTTTCCTGAGCCGTTTGGTCCGATTATGCCCACGAAGTCGCCTTCGTTGACGAGTAAAGTTGACATTTTCCAGGATCTTCACTGAGCCATAGCGACATTCAACTCCATCCACGCTGAGTACGACCAAACTTCCATTCGCCATCCTACAGTGAATAACTGTTTTCCTTTTCCGAAGGAGATAGATGAAGAATGGGGTCCCAATAAAGCAGTTATGACTCCCACAGGCAATTCTGATGCGCCGGTTGCAACACGAGCAAGAGAATCACAAGAATACTAGGAAAATAGCTCCTACGATTGCGGAGGTGGGAAGCAGGATGCGGTGGTCCGGTCCAATGACGAGTCTTGTCATGTGAGGAATGATAAGCCCAACGAAACCTATTACTCCGCTGATAGAAACAACTGCGCCAGTGATTAAGGAACTTAGAGCAGAAGTATCTGCCGAACTTTTTCCGTGTTAACACCTAAATGTTGCGCGGTGTCATCGCCCATAGAGAGCATGTTTAGATCTTGCGTAAAGAAATATGCTAGAACAGTTCCAATCAAGAACAATGGGGAAAACGAGCCAACAAGTTGGACCAAGTAATTGTTGAAAAGCCGCCTCCTGCATCCAGGCAACGATGCCATGAGAGTTCTTGTCCGGCACGTAGTTCAAGGACTGTTTGCAGTGAAAGTATGAATATGTTTGCTACAATTCCTGAGAGAAGAAGCGTAGTAACAGGCACTTTGTTACCAACACGTGATATAAAGTAGACAACGAATACTGTTAAAAGGGCGCCTATGAAGGCAGCTATTTGGTAGATACCTAAACCAAAAAAGTTAAGTGCAAGGGAGCCGCACAAACGCAGTAGCCAATGTATAACCAAAGAAGCTCCAGCTGAAGCACCGAGCAAATAAGAATCAGCCATTGGATTTCTAAATATGCCTTGGTACATGACCCCGGCTGCTGCTAATCCTGCTCCTACAACTGCGCCTGCAAGTACTCGAGGCAGACGGATTTGTAGAATGATAACTTCGATCACACGGTTGAGATTGAATTAGGATTTATTGAGCTGTTATGAAAGGGATTTGTTTGCCCTAATATGTTCAATATTTCTGAGAAGATTATCGGGGCGAACCTATGTTGAAGCAAACAACTAATTGTAGCAACTAAAGCAAGACTATCAAAGCACAGATTAGTTTCCAGCGCTTGAATGGCGCTTCGAATATTTAGTTTCGAGTTTGTCAGTTACCACTTTTATTTTATCCGTTAACTTATATTAACACAAAAAATTAAGTGGTTAAGTGGAGTTAAAAAAGGTCTGGGTAAAATGCTTGGGCAGCTACTGCGATTTATCTGCGATCCTTGGCCCTGCTTCAGCAAAGAGATCTCCGTCGACGATGATTATTCGATTGTTTTGTATTGCACTAATCGAGTTCCAGCCAGGTCTTTCTTTAACGTCATTCATGCTTCCGTAGAAGGGTGTATCGCCTGGGTTTGCCATGTCGGTTGGTAGCATTATAACGTCAGGGTTCTTTTGGACGATTGTTTCTGAGCTTACGGTAGGAAACTGTTGGCTTTCGTTTCCGAAGATGTTGATTCCGCCAGCTTTTGCGATTACATCATTGATGAATGAGGTTCCGCCAGCAGACATTAGTGGTGGAGTCCAGACTTCATAGTATACTATTGGTTTAGGTAAGTTAGCAGCTGCTATTTTTGCTTCTATGGTGTTAATTTGATTGGTTAGGAATTGACTAGTGTTCGTGGCGTTTTGGTTGCTCCTGTTGCTTTTCCAACCATATTGATATCTGTGAGTATGCCGTTAACATCGTTGGGATTTAGGACCAATACTTTGTAGCCTAAGTTTCTTAGCGTGACAACGTCAGGATCGTTGATGGTTGTGGCAAGAATTAGGTCTGGGTTTAGGGAAGCAATGGTTTCTTTGTTAGGAGTTGAGTAGCCTCCGACGCTGGTCATGTTTCCGGCGGCTATCCAGGCGGTGAAATTGTATGGGTAACGGTCGTAGTCGGTTACGCCGACAACTTTGTTGCCTACGCCTATGGCGAAGACAATTTGGGTGTTACTTGGAGCGAGCGAAATGATTCTTTGAGGAACGGAGTTGAAATTGGTTGTGTATCCTTCGTCGTCTATAACCGATAAAGTTTGAGAATCTGTTTTGTTTGAACCTGCATTGTTGTTGGTGTAGATGAAAGCGCCAGCAACTATTACGACGATTATTAATACTGCGGCAATAGAAATTGTTACTTTTTTGTTCATTTTTTCCTTTAAACCCCTTATATCTGGATGGATTATCCAGCCTAATATATAAACTTTGACAAAAAACCAACAGAACACCAAACCTCAAAAAGTTGATGCCACATTTGAACTGTTGTTGTATCGATACAGCCACTTACGTTTAAGAAGCCAATCGTCAACCATTAACGTAGTTTTATTGATCATTTTTTGATTCTTGAGGAGGTGGATTTATGGAAACAGCAGAAAAAGCCGGTAAAGTAAAGTTTACTTTTGAAATGGAACTAAACAAGCCAGTGATGGATCTAGTTAGACAAGACATTGACATGATGATGGATTTAGCTTCGCAGGGCGCTGATATCTGGAGAAAGAACATGGGAGAAAGAAGAAAAGGCATGGGTATGGGAATGGGCATGATGCATCATGGCCAAGAATAAAGAAACTAAAGAAAATCCATGCTAAACGGCGGTTCATCCGCCACCGAGGCAATTATTTGCTCGGCAAATTCCTCTTGTTCTTTTTCGCCAGTGACAGCTATCCAGCATCCGCCTTCTGCACCGCAAACTCCGCCAGCGGCAATCAACTCTACGTTGGCTGCAGTCAGAGCTATTAAGGCATCTACTTCGGTGAACACTTCTCCGTTAATAGGCAGTAAACGGTATCCACTTGCCCCAGGCGCATTTAACTTCTCGGCAAGAGCATTCAAGTCACAATCTACCCGTTTCTCTAAACCAACCGGAACAATTAGTCTTACTCTGCGTCCCACGATAGCTGGTAAAGCTAAACCAATCGTTCCTGCTTTGGGATGACCAATCAAAATAGCGGCTTGTTTACGCGTAAGATCTAAGGCGTTTGCTCCTTTCAAGATAACGTCACCTTCTTTTAGGGTGTCGATTACGTCAGCGATTGTTTTTCCTCTTTGCCAGACACCCTTACTTATCACGACGTCGCCAGGAAATTTACTTTCATTCGCTAATCTGCCTTCCACGGAAACCTTTTTGGATGGCGGCAAAGTTAAACCCCGGAAAAAGTGTCTTCTTGAGAAATCATCGGCTATTTTGTGGATTTTAAGGATTTCTTCAGCAACATAGCCATTTGTTGTTCCAGCAACAATTACTACGGTTCCACTTTTTAGTGCTTTTATTACCGCTGGGTGGCTTGCTAAGGTTCTGGCGATTAAACGTTTACCCGCCTGGGGAGTCAGAAGAAATTGTTTCATTTAACCTCATCCTGATTCATTAAAACATGTAATAGTCAATAAAAGTTTTGTACAGATAACTCACTTCGTAAAAAATCTAAAGTTTCTTTGGTTGGATAGAACAGCTTTAAATGCAAGCGCACCTTAGAATGGGAGGTTTAACGGTGAGTATTTTGGCTCAAAAAGTTCATGGAAGAATAACTAATTACCGCACTGGGATTAGAGAACAAACATCTCAAGAATGTTTAATTGAATTTGAAAATGTTACCTCAGTTGGCCTTGCAAGTAAACTAATTGGACAAAAGGTTACATGGCAGAATGGAACAAAAAAGCTTGTGGGAAAAGTTAGGGGTCCACATGGGAAGAACGGCATGGTTAGAGTAAGGTTTGTTCGTGGCGTTCCGGGTCAAGCAATCGGTTCAGTCGTTGAACTAAACAGCTAAAAAAATTTCTTATTTTTCTTTAAAATAGCTTTTTTTATAATTCGCCTTCGTCAGGACCTTCATAGACGTATTCGATTATTTCGATTTTTCCATCTCTAACTAGAACTTGGTAGTCTGCTTCACATATTGGACATGCAACGATTTCGCCGTCTTTTAGTCCTTCGCGTCTGAAGGTGTTTCCACAGTCAGTACATTTTAGGATCATGTTTTGTTCTCTTACTCCATTTTGAGGTAGTTGTGGCTTCTTAGCCAGTCAGATTGGTTTTTGCGGTAACGCCAAAAGATGTCGCCCCTAGTGTCGGACTGGAAATCCCAAGGCGAAACTAGAACGACGTCGCCTTCGCGAATCCAAACTCTTCTTTTTAGTTTGCCGCGAACTCTACACATTCGTTCTTTGCCATCTTGGCATTTAACTGTGATTCTTTCGGCTCCGAGCATCTTAACTGCCACACCCAACACATCGTTTGAGGAAGGTAGAACCATGCTGTCGAGGCTGCCCTCGTTTGTAATTTTTCGTTTACCCATTTTTTACACCTATTTGGCTTACGCCAACTAATAATCAGAATAGTTTTGAGAAAAAGCAATAAGTGGTCTAACTCTTCCTCTAAAGAATTCTAACCTTAATCACTAAGGGATGCAGCAGGTATATTAGGTTAGCTTACTCAAATAGCTTTTTTTACATGATTTTAAGACGCTTTTTAAAAATAATTTTTAAAAAGACCCAATATTCAAAAATCGACTCGAATTTTTTTCCGTTTTTCAAAAAAGTCATTTTCTATCCATTCCTTTATAAGCACGCAGCCACACTCAAGAGTGAAGAGTTTCTTTTATCCTTCTTGGATAACCTGATTGAATAACTGATCCTTTTCAAAAAAACAAATGAGAGGTAAATAGCATTGTGTATGTTAAGAGCAGGTTTAGTTAAAAATTGCCGCAGATGTAAATCATCAGTCAGACTAAATTGTGTCCTAAGGAAGAAGTCTGGAAAGAAGAATTACACCGACAACAAGAAACGAACTGGATCAGAATAAAAATCTAAATTCGTATAAAATAACGAGTTTTTTTCTCGTAAATCTGATTTTATTTTTAGAATTCTAATATTTTTAGTTAAACGTAATTTAGGTACATCTTGCCCTGAAAAGATGATCTTTAGAAAATAATAAAAAATAAAAAAGAAAATTGTTAAAGATTTTAAAGATATTTAGCTAAAAGCTTAGTATCTTCGTGGTGGTCTTCGTTTTGAGTAGCACTCTCGGCAGTAAACTGGCCTTGTACCGTCTGGCTTGAAAGGAACTTCACATTCTTTTCCGCAGTCAGCGCAAGTTGCCTTGTGCATCTCTTTGTTATTATACATTCGCTATTTCAACTCCTACTACTTTGGCTGTGCAAAAGGTCCCTTCCGCACAGTATCATCTAACTATTGTTCGATGCTTATAAATTGAGTGCTTCAGTAGTAACAATTAAACCCGTAGAAAAAACGTTTCCTACACTTAGATTCCAATTTAAGCCTAAAAAAGGACTTTTTGATTAGAAACGCTGTTTAAACTAAACTGCTTATTCCCGATTTCCATCGTCAACCTAATATAGTTAACATTGTATTATTAGGTAAATACTCGGGTAATTGAGAAAAAGTGTGAAATAGCATCCCTGCGTTTGCTTTTTCTCTTAACTTTGACTATGATTTGAGAGGGGTAATTTGAGACAGAAAAAATCAACTTTAGGCGAGCATCTTGCGCTTCTTTCAGTGAAATACAACATTTATCCTAACGAAGTTTTTCAAGCTTTGATATCCGCAAGAAACAATGAGAAGGCAGTTTGTGGAAACCTCACCGTTGAATACCGCGGCAAAGTGAAAGGCGAAACAATTTTTCTAATAACAAAAGATAGCGCGGTTGTTGCCCAGTTCCGTGTTGGCGAAGAATTCCTCCTCAGAAAAGATAACCCCTTCGAAAGTTGGATGAGTACCGACAAAATACGCAAGAAAATCGCTAAACAAAACACTGAATCTATCTACACTTCAATCCATGATTTGAGGGCAGGTATGAAACGGGTTAATTTGAAAGCGGAAGTCATTGAGATTCCTAAACCCGCCCAAGTTCACACACAATTCGGCAATACGGTTATGGTTGTCAACGCATTGGTTGGAGATGACACGGGAAAAACCAAACTCTGCTTATGGGAAGGACAAATAGGCTCTATCGCAGTCGGTAACAACATTGAATTAAGGAATGCTCAGGTATGCGTTTTTAGGGGTGAGAGACAACTGCGACTTGGAAAGAATGGCGTTCTTAACGTGTTGTCAGTCTCAGCTGAAAGTGCAAAGCAGCAATTGGCAACTGCGGCAGTTAGATAAAAAAAATAAATTTCATTTTAAAAAAACTAATATTTTTTATTTCTTGTTATTTCCAGTCGGTTCTACGTCTGGACCAAGCTTGCTCTTTGTTAGAGTCACCGCTTGAACCTTTATGTTCAGTGCCCCTGGGGGTGCTGTGTTTAGCTAAGCATTCTCTACAGTAAACTGGTTTTCCAGCTGTTGGTTTAAAGGGAACTGTGGCGGATTTGCCGCAATCACTACATTTAATTTCGGTTACATTTGTTCTTTGAGACATTAGATTACTCCATATTATTGTGAAAATTCGGAAAAAGTTCCTATTTTTCGAGTATTTAAAGGTTGAAGGTTGACTTAAACGTTTCCATTAACTCAACAACCTAAGAATATAGATAAAACCAAGCCTGGCAAAAAATGCATAAAGTTAAAGTTGAAATCTTCTTCAAAAGATGTTGGAGCAAAAATTAACCATAATCACGATCTCCTAATCTGCCCTTTCCAGAATTGTCGTGGCACGCAATCTTGCTCTTATTTACCTTCGGCATAGTCATAGCGGTTAAATTCAGAAAATAAAAAGCAATCATTTAGCAGAGTTTTTTTCTTTTGTCAAGGAATCTTAGCTAAGAATTCTTTACAAACAGGCTTTTATTTCCTTAACTTTCTAGAGCATAACAGGCAAAAAACCTGCTTAGTAGCAGGGTGGTGCCAAATATGCAAGTGCAACAATTATCTGAGCCCATGGTGGGCAAAATTAAGGTTGCTTTGCTCGTTGCCAGTGTCACCGTTGCTGTCGCTGTCTTCATGTACTACTTCACCTTCACCGCATTCGGCTACAACAACTGGACCTTCGTCGCCATGAACATCGTGCTGTTTAGTGTCTTCTTTTTGTTCGCGTCTTTCCGAAAAAAACTCAACCGCCTCCCAAACAGCGTCTACGTTGCCTTCATCGTGGCTTTATTCGCCGAGATGTACGGTATACCCTTAACCATGTACTTTTTCGCTGGATTCTTCGGCTACAACCACATCTTAAGCTTAGAGTTTCTCTTAACCCAAGTCATGGGGCAACAAAGCTTCTACACAGTCTATCATTACTGGGTTTTTCCCGCCTCAAAAATCATAATCGGCGCAGGCTTACTGCTGGTTATCTTCGGATGGTACCAAATCTTCCGAGCCAAAGGCAAACTCGTAACCACAGGACTCTACCGATACACCCGCAACCCCCAGTACATCGGCTTTCTCCTGATTACGGGCGGCCTAAACGTGCAGTGGCTAACCATCATAACAACTGCCGTCTGGCCTGTCCTAGCGCTACTATATTACCGACTTGCCAAGATTGAAGAGCGGGAAGCAGAAGCAACATACGGCGAAGCTTTCCGAGAATATATTCAAACTACACCCCGATTCATTCCGCGGCTGAAAAAATAGTGCTGACTAAGGGGGATTAACCCCTAACTTCACTTTTTTCCTCCACAATCAAATTAACTGTTAGGTATTTTTCAGCTTAAAACCTGTAACTATCAGCCATATCCCTGAAATTAGAAGTGCCATTGTTGCTGTGCCTGTTACATATACTAAATTGTAGCCATGAGGCATTGAAGGAGTATTGTTTGCGGTGAAAGTTATAAATGTGAACAAGCTAAGAACGGAGGCAACTACCAAAAGCACTGCTCCAACTGCAAGTTTCTCTGATTTCTTTATTTTAGACACCTTTACTCATCAAGTACCTTGCCGATATAACATTTTGCACTTTGGAAGTTAAGCAAGTCATAATACTATTAGAAGATCAAAGGCGGGTTCTAAAAATCTTTTAAGCAAGATCGAAAACAAATCAAAGGTTGAGTGACTATGATTAAGTAATACAAAATAATGATTTTTGTTAACATTTTGTTGGGTTTGCTTTTCATTGCTTCAAATTTAATTTATGACTATTTTGGTAACATGCCTTCGCATCATGCAATTTGGAGTCCATTGTGGCTGACATTTTATAATTATCAGCTCGCCGAAACTATTGGTGGAGAAATTGGCGTTCTGGAGCCCAACTTTGCCTTTTACTTCTTTTGGGTTCTTATGGCTGTGAATGTGTATTTCATCTTTAATCTGCAAAGAACCAAAGAAACAAAATAGAACCCTACATAGAATCATCTCAACACTTTGGGAAAAAAATTCTCATAAGGTGCTTCCAGGGCAGCTGTAGGTTAGCAGATTGTTATGTTAAGTGGTTTGGTTTGGAGTTGGTAAGGTGTGTTTGCTCCGATTTCTCCGATGATATAGTATGTTCCTGATGGAACTGGAGAAAATCCGCTTGACACGTCTTCATTTTGCGCCCAGTTGAGGGTTTGGCGATAAGTTCCGTTTGGTGCAATCGTTACGGTACCGTTAGTCAATGGGTATGCTCCGTGTATCCATGAATATACTTCTTTGTTTGACCTATCGTAGATTTGGAAGTTAAAGTCTGCGTTGCCGTTTGCGTTAGTGAAGTTTTGGGTTAAGTTGCCTATGTTTGTGATTGTTAAGGTTATTGGGATGTTTTCGCCTTTGGTAAATGTGGTTGTTTTGAGGGTAATTGTTAGTTGGAATCCATTACTAACACTGCTCGATGCGGATAGGCTGAAAAATGGGGATTTTGAAAACAGAATGAGCATGCAGATGCCAACGAAACAACCAAAATTACAATCACTAAACCAATCCGGACCCTATTCCGTTTCCTCATAGCTATAACTCCCATTTATGCCATAGCATCGAGCCATTTAAAACCAAGGTTTAATCCGTTTGCTCCTATTTACCAAACATTAAAACAAAGATTTTCCCACCCTTTGTTAGCGTTTTAGGAAGACAGTTTTTATAGATGTATGAAGTATTTGGTGGGGTAAGAGAGAAGAGGGAATAGCGTTAATTGACCCTTATTGTTGATGATGCTGGCAGCGGCGATTTACTGTACGGAGTTGTAGTTGGCGCCTACCATGAACCGACGGGCGAGTTCAAATATGACTTAATCGACGTCAGGTTCTACCAAGATATTTTCCGCGAAAAAGAGTACCTGCAAGAATCCAGCCGCGTCGTCTCCAAGCTTGTTTCGAAGTTTAATTTGGCTCCTGAAGAGGAAATTCACATTTGTCAAGGCTGCATCTTCGATGTTGCCGCTGAGGAACTCCAAAAAGTCTACGGCGAAAGCCGCGTCAAACGCATCCGTGTCATCGGCGAAACGCAACGGCTCGTGGAAATCGCATATCTGGATGAAATCCGCAACTTAGGCTACGAACCCTTAACCGAAAGGGAAGAGAAGCGGGGGAAAAGCTTCTTCCACATGATGCGTTGGCTAAAAAACAACCCAGAAATGCTACAGTATGCAAAAACCGGTTGGCCACGCCTAAAGAACTATCAGATGTTCAAGCAGTTCCAAGCCCCACAAGCTTTCAAAGCCGTCTGCAGCGAATGCGGAGCCGAATGCGAAGTACCCTTCAAACCCAAAACAGACAAACCCGTTTACTGCAAGAAATGCTGGTCAAACCACAAACCTCAACGTAAAGGAAACTCAGTAAAACACTAAACTTTGGTATAAAACATGAATGTAATCTTCAGTTTCAATTCAGATTGGTATGTTCTCCTGTTCGGGTTCTTAGCAGCCTGGGCTTTCTTGATGGTTATCCGCGGTAAAGGAATAGCAAAACACGAGCTTAAACAGCAGGTGTTCCTTGCGTTTGGAGGAATGATTTCACTGGCGCTCATGGAATTCTTCGCCGTCTCTACAGGACTCTGGAATTACACGCCGGGCAACTGGCCTGTGATACTGTGGCCCACCTACTTTGTCGCTATTCTCTTCGGTTACCAACTGCTCCGTAGCATCGAAAGCATATTCCCCCACCGACCAGTCATTTAGTTTTGAGCTTGAATGCTTAAATACCGAATTACCCACTTTTTCTAATGGTCGTGTTTTAGTTTGGCTTCTAACATTAAACAAGTTACTCACGAGGTTGTTTGGGCAGGCAAACCCTGGATTGCTCCAGCAGCCATCGTTCGAACCGTCACCGTCATCGTGCTCTCAATCCTTTTCTTATCGCTTGAATTCTACTCTGGCGGATCCTCGTTGAGTCTGATTGGATTGCCAGTTTGGGCTTGGACGATTCTGCTGTTTGGTTTAATTTGGCTCATTAGTATGCTTGAACTCTTAGTTTTCCGTGCCTCAAATAACTACATTCTCCGGCAGGATGGCTTAGAAGTTAAGCGCGGCATATTGCGGCTGCATTCGTTTGTGGTTACGCCGTCGGGTTTCGGGGATTTACTTGTGTACCAATCTATCGGGGGTAGAATCTTCGGTTATGGCGACTTAACGGTTAACTCACAGGGGGAACGAGAAACCAGACTGCGGCTTGTTCGCCACCCATATAAAGTAGCAGACACGATGCGTGATATAATGGGTAAACCCGTCGTCCGCGTTGAAGGCCACATCTAAAACATTGAGTTTTATTCGTTGCCTGCAGTGAAATCAGCTGAATCACATTCCAATCCCGCGAGAGTTTGCGTTTTAATATGTGATTGTTAAGGTTCAAACTGTAAAGAAATTAGGCTTCATTTGTTCATAGACATATCTTGGCAACACGCACTTGCTCACTATGTTTAATTATTGTTCGACAATTGGATATATTTTCATAAATGTTATGAACATTTCTCAAAACCCTTTAAATCCCAAAATGCACACTCAACAATTAGAGCAAAACAAATGCGGTGGATATGGTATGCTGGATTTAGCAAGTCAAGAATTGGTCTGTGAAGGCATGTTTGCCTTACCCTTTACGTTCACGGGCCCCCCTTTCCCGTCTTCAGTCCAAGCAAAGAGCACAAAACAAGGTGAACCGGCATAAACAGAACAATCATCTTGGATTGCCAAACCAAAACCGCCATTCCCTGCTCCGAAGATTGCATCGCCTACAAAACCTGCATCGCTCACACCCAAAAAAGGTAGCGGCGTATACACATGCATGTTACATAGCCTTATAAGCCAATTTCACCGATGCACGATGTCCCAATAGGAGGCGAAAAAAAAGTGTTGAGTAGAGATTGCGACGGCTGTACACTTCTGCACATGTGCAGTGAAAGATACAGACGTGTCGGCAAAGACGAGAAAGTTTACTGTCCAGACGGAACCGCACACTTAGTAGATCAAAACTAAACCCCATCTTTTCCTAATTTTTATTGTTTTATGGGGCAAAAGCAGAAATGCAAGCGTATCGCAATATCGTTTTGATTGGTGATTGTGTGGATAAAGCCGATTTCTTGATGTGGAGCCGCAAGTACGATAAGGCGTTTGGTTGGCAAGCGCAACGGGAGCGGGAACTCGGCGCAAAATTCCGCAAAAACAAAGCCTTGACCAGCAAGGATTTAGCAGCCATTGTTGAATGGAAATTCAAGGGCGACGAAGAAAAGAAAGCTCGGAGCTTGGAGCTAGTAGCTCGCAACGACGAAGCCACTGTCAGCCGATTAACAAGCCAAGCTTTGAGCATTCCGGGCTGCGAAGACGGCTACCGCATGAACTGCCTCACGCTGCTCGAAGGCGTCAGCCCCATACTCGCCAGCATAATCCTCACATTCTTCGACCCAAAAACCTACTGCATCCTCGACGCCCACACCTGGAAAGCACTATTAGGCAATGTACCCCCAAACATGCAAACAACCCAAAACTACCTCGTCCTACTCGCCGTCATCAGAAAAAGCGCCGCCAAACAAAACCTCGACGTACGAGTCATCGACAAAGCATATTTCAAAAAAGCCCTCGACGAATCCAAGTAACTTGTACTTGTTTTTGTTGCGTAAAATAGAAAAGAAAGAAACCCCGTAATAGTCTTAGTAACAGCCATGAAGACCATAAAAGAAATAACCTCAACACTAGAAACGTTAAAACCCACGCTCAAGGAGCGGTTTAAAGTGAAAACCATCGGCGTCTTCGGATCTTATGTCCGAGGGGAACAAAAGCAAAAGAGCGATGTAGATGTGCTAGTTGAGTTTGAGGAACCCTTGGGAATTTTTGAATTTATGGATTTAGAAATTTACCTCTCTGAAATACTTGGTGTTAAGGTCGATTTAGTATCCAAAAAAGCGCTCAAGCCCCACATAGGCAAGTGTATCCTTGAGGAAGTAGTCATGGTATGAAAACCCGTGACTTCAGAGATTATCTGCAAGATATTTTGGTCGCTGTAAACGACATAAAATCGTTTGTTGGCGACATGACTTATGAACAGTTTATCAAGGACAGAAAAACCCTCAACGCCGTCGTCCGAAGCATCGAAGTAATCGGTGAAGCATCCAAGAATATTCCAGAACCAATAAAGACAAAGTACAAAGAGCTTCCTTGGAAACAGATGGCTGGAATGAGGGACAAACTGATCCACGGTTACTTTGGAATCGACACCGAAACCATCTACAAAGCATCAAAAACCAATATACCGCAACTTAAGCAGCCAATCCAAAAAATGCTTCAAGAGCAAGAAAAACAATAGAACTCCGAATCTCACCCTGCCTGAACCATCGACAAAGCACTCTACAAAAAGAACCAGAGGAATAAAGTTAGCGTTAAGTCAATTGGTTTTAAATATTTAAAGCTCTTAAATGAATTTCTTGAGCGGTACAGTATCCTTTTTGGAAAAAACAAACCAGCGCCTAAGGTTCTGCCAGCTTTGTTTATAACAGCCCATTTGAAGAATCAGTTTTCGGGGGCTTCCCACTTTTTTAATAAGTTTTATATGATTCTGTTGCCCTCAATTATAGTTTCAAGGGAGAGTATCCTATGGATGAATTTTCCCGTAGCCAACCCTCAGTTGCTACGCCTAATCCTATTCACACGAATACTGAAGAGAAACTTAGAGCAAGCGAAGAACGCTATCACTCCCTGTTCTCAAACATGATGGATGGCTTTGCCTTCTGCAAAATGATTTTTGATGAAGAAAACAAACCAATCGACTTCGTTCACCTAGAAGTTAATGATGCATTCGAAAAAATAATGAAGCTGAAAAAGGAACTGGTCCTTGGAAAAAAAGTTACACAAGCTCTTCCCGGAATCAAAACAGTCAATCCTGAATTGTTGAAGATCTATGGAAGAGTTGCTCAAACCTGCAAAGAAGAAAAGTTCGAAATATTCTTCAAGCCTCTAAGTTTGTGGTTATCGATTTCTGCTTACTGTCCACAAAAAGGATATTTTGCCGCAGTAATCGAAGACGTGACTCAACAGAAGCGGGCACAAGACGCATTGCTGGAAAGCGAGAAACACCTTAACCGAAGCCAAGAAATCGCTCATTTAGGCAGTTGGGAACTTGACCTAATAAGTAACAAGCTGACTTGGTCTGATGAAGTTTACCGAATCTTCGGGTTACAACCACAAGAATTCGGCGCCACATACGAAGCATTCTTAAGCGCTGTTCACCCCGATGACCGAACAGCGGTGGATGAGGCGTATTCGGGCTCGCTGCGTGAAGGCAAAGATTCCTATGAGATTGAGCATCGGGCAGTTAAAAAGCACACTGGCGAAATACGGGTTGTTCATGAAAAATGCGAGCATCTCCGAGATGAATCTGGCAAAATTGTTCGGTCTCTGGGTATGGTTCATGACATTACTGAGCAAAAAAAAGCTGAGCAAGAACTTTGGCAGGCAAAACAAGATTGGGAACGCACGTTTGATAGTGTGCCAGATTTCATAGCTGTTCTTGATCCTGATTTTAGGATTGTGCGTGCCAATCGAGCTATGGTTCAGCAGTTGGGTGTGTCTAAAGAGCAGGCTGTCGGGTTATTCTGTTATCAATGTGTTCACGGGCTGGATAGTCCTCCTGATTTTTGTCCACACGCACAAACAGTGAATGATGGCAAAGAGCATAAAGCTGAAGTGCATGAACCACGTTTGGGAGGAGACTTTTTAGTTAGCACAACTCCGCTCAGAGATGACAAAGGAAACCTCGTTGGCACAGTACATGTAGCCAGAAATATTACTGAACGCAAAAGAGCTGAAGAAACTCTGGGCAAACTTAATCGTCACCTAAGAGCAATTGGCAACAGCAACGAAGCCCTTATACATGCAAACGATGAAGACACTTTAACTCAAGAGGTCTGTAACATAATCGTCCACGACTGCGGTTACGCACTCGTTTGGGTAGGAATGGCGGAAAACGACAAAAACAAAACTGTGCGCCCAGTAGCTTATTCAGGCTTCGATAAAGAATACATTGACCAACTCAACATAACATGGGCCGATAAACCGCGCGGATTAGGACCCACAGGAACTGTTATTCGAACTGGAAAACCCTACATTTGCAGAAATATGAACTTGGATCCAAAATTTGAACCGTGGCGAGAACAAGCTAAAAAAAGAAAATACACCGCTTCACTTGTCTTGCCGCTTTCCTCGTTTGAAGGCAAAACATTTGGCGCCCTAAACATCTACAGCCAAGAAAAAAACCCCTTCACCGAAGAAGAAAGCAAACTTCTTACAGAATTAGCCAACGACTTTGCCTACGGCATCGAAATGCTTAGGCTTCGAAAAGAAAAAGATGCCGCATCAGTGCAATTGGAAAAATATGCTAACCAGATGGAGGAGCTTGCTAAGGAAAGGGCACGACAACTCAGCCAAGCGGAACGGTTGATTGCTATTGGTCAAACTGCAGGTATGGTTGGACACGATATCCGCAACCCCTTGCAAGCTATCGTTGGCGAACTATACTTAGCAAAAGACGAGATAAACTCAATCAGTAATGCAGACTCTAAAAAAAGTTTAGAGGAAAGTTGTGCCTTCATCGAACAAAACCTGTTTTATATAGACAAAATCGTTGCGGACTTGCAGGATTACACTAAACCGTTGAAGCCTAATTGGGAAAAAGTTAAGGTTGAAAAAGCGATCGAGGAAGCATTACTCATTGTTGCCATCCCAAACATACTGAAAGTGGATATCCAAATCGAAGAGGGTTTTCCACAGTTTACGGCTGACTTTTCCATGTTAAAGCGTGCCCTCATCAACCTAATCCAGAATGCCGTGCAAGCCATGCCTAATGGTGGCAAACTAAAAATTAAAGTTAAATGCGAAAACAACCAAGCTTTCATAAGCGTTCACGATACTGGCGAAGGCATTCCAGTTGAGGTTCAAGATAAACTTTTCACGCCCCTATTTACTACAAAATCTAAGGGTCAAGGTTTCGGTTTAGCTGTGGTTAAGCGTTTGGTTGAGGCTCAAGATGGAAAAATAACTTTTAGCAGCCAACAAGGAAAAGGAACGACCTTCAACATCCAAATCCCTATTAAAAAATTATTTTAGGCAAATTAAGTAGCGGTGGACCACTGCGGTTTGACGCCCAGAATCCGTCTGAAGCCTCCAAACCCTACACTCTTACCCGCACCCCCTTGAGCGCATAACGTCCAAACTTAGGTTGCTCTCTCCCGAGCCTAGCCAGGTTCGCCTGCTAAACGATGAAGTAACTTCCCTACGGAAGCCACCCATCGACCGCCAGCCCCAAAGGACGGATAGTCACTGGTTCGGAAATGGAAGTTCAAGCGGCCACTGACGCCTCATCCGCAGATGTTAGCCCGTCATGTAGAGGATTTACGGTACAATGGACCCCTAACCCACCGCCTAAGATCCACCGCCGCACATAGATGGATTAATCGGACTTTAAAACTTTCCCGGTGGCGATAGAAAGTTTCAAGCTATTTTTGACTTTCGTGTTGCTGTTTTGAGGGCTTGCGTTGTTGTTTGGAGTTCTTTTAGCATGTTTGGGCTGTTTTTTTGTATAATGTTTATGAATGCGCTTCCCACGATTGCTGCATCTGCTCCTGCCTCAATCACCCGTTTGACATGTTCGGGTTTTGATATTCCGAAACCAACTGCCAACGGAATTTTTCCCGCAGTGAAGGGTTGAATGCGTTTGATAAGCTGCACAGTTGAATCAGCAACATCAGATTGGGCACCAGTTACTCCGAAACGCGAAACCAAATAGAGGAAACCTGATGATGCATTAACAATTTTGGTGAGACGATCGTTTGAGGTGGCTGGAGAAGCAAGGAAAACCGTGTCCAAACTATGCGCCATCGCAGCTTTTCGGTAGTCATCTGCTTCTTCAACGGGTAAATCGGGAATTATGAAACCGTCGACACCGTGGTCTTTGGCTGACGCAAGGAATTTATCTAGTCCAAGATGGAACACTGGGTTATAGTATGTCATCACTAAGAGGGGTATGTCATGTTGGCTCTTGATTTCTTTGGCGATTTCCAGCACTTTCATCGGCGTTGTGCCTGCGTTTAGGGCGCGGAGGCTTGCCGCTTGAATTGTTGGTCCATCAGCTATGGGATCAGAAAACGGCAGTCCCAACTCTAAGATATCAACGCCGCCTTCGATTAGTGCATCTGCAATTTTCGGCGTCTGCTCAGGTGTTGGATCTCCACCAGTGATATAGCCGATGAGCAAACCTTCGCCTTTGGCTTTGCCTTTTTGGAAAGTTGCTTTTATCAGGTTCATATTTTTGCACCTATGTACTGAGCGATTGTTTCTACGTCTTTGTCTCCGCGACCCGAAAGCGTAACCACAATGGATTGGGTTTTCTTCATTTTCGGCGCCAACTTCATAGCATAAGCTACTGCATGGGATGACTCAAGCGCTGGCAAAATGCCCTCTTCCTTAGATAATGTGAGGAATGCATCTACAGCCTCTTTGTCTGTAGCTGAAGTATAGTTAGCGCGCTTAGAAATTTTGAGAAACGAATGCTCAGGACCCACACCTGGGTAATCAAGTCCTGCTGAGATGCTACTAGTGTTTTGGATTTGTCCATTGATATCTTGGAGCACGTATGTGAACATGCCATGGAATATTCCTTCAGAGCCAGCAGCAAGCGTCGCCGCATGTTTCCCTGTCTCAATACCTTCCCCAGCGGCTTCCACACCATAAAGCGCCACTTCCCTGTTATCTTCAAAAGGATAGAAGGCACCCATGGCATTGCTTCCTCCACCCACACAAGCCACCAAAGCATCAGGCAACTCGCCAGTCTTCTGCTTAAATTGCGTCTTGATTTCCTTTCCTATGACGCTTTGGAAGTCTCGAACAATCATGGGATAAGGATGTGGACCCATTGTAGAACCAATTAAGTAATAGGTGGATTCGAGGTTGGTTACCCAGTCGCGGAAGGCTTCGTTTATGGAGTCTTTGAGTGTTTTTGAGCCAGATTCAACGGGGTACACTTCTGCGTTTAAGAGTTTCATGCGGAAGACGTTGAGGCGTTGGCGTTCACAGTCTTCTGTGCCCATGAAAACGACTGCTTTTAAGCCTAAAGCAGCGCATGCTATTGCCGTGGCTACGCCGTGTTGTCCTGCGCCCGTCTCAGCGATAATGCGTGTTTTGCCCATGCGTTTGGCGAGGAGCGCTTGTCCGAGGGTGTTGTTAATTTTGTGTGCTCCACCGTGCGCGAGGTCTTCGCGTTTGAGGTAGATTTTTGCTCCCCCCAATTTACGCGTCAAATTCTCAGCGAAGTAGAGTGGCGTGGGTCGCCCAACAAAGTCAGCCAAATAATAGTCTAATTGTTTTTGAAATGTGGGGTCTGCCTTGGCTTTATCGTAGGCTTCTGCTAGTTCATTAATGGCTTCCATTAGAATTTCGGGGACAAACCGTCCGCCGTATTTACCGTATTTCCCATCAACCGGATAGTCGCTTAGTTTCATGCTTCTACAAACTCCCTGACTTTTCCTTCGATATTGTCAGTTAACATTATGCTTGAACCGATAAGGAAAGCCTTTGCACCTGCTTCACGTAGAAAACGCAGGTCTTCGGGTGTTTTGATTCCACTTTCACTCACCACAACTTTGCCGCAATTACCATTTTTTTTGAGGATTTCTTTTGTAGTGTTTAAGTCGATTTTTAGGGTTCCAAGATTTCGGTTATTTATCCCGATTAGGTCTGCTTCTGTTTCTACCGCTTCTTTGAATTCTTCTGCGGTGTGGGTTTCAAGCAAGACTTCGAGTCCCTTTGAATGGGCAAACGCTACAGACTTTTCCACGCTCATTTCACAGCAGCCCTTATCAAAAAGCCCTTGAATTAGCAAAACCGCATCTGCACCAATTTGTGCTGCAACTTCTATTTGTTCCGCAACAATGACGATATCTTTCATTAGGATGGGCAGTTTAACTACTTCTCTTGCTTGAATCAGTGCGGACAGGGAGCCTTGGAAGTGTTTGGGCTCGGTTAAGACTGAAATGCCGACGGCGCCGCCTTTTTCCATGGCGTGAGCAATTTCTTTGGGGTTCACTTGGCTTCGGATCGTGCCAAGAGATGGAGAGGCTGATTTAATCTCAGTTATCACAGGATTAGCTTTGCATTGCAAGATTGCGCTTTTTAGGCTAACCCTCGGTTTGTTAGTGGACGCTGCGGTTTTGTAGTATCCGCTGTCAATTGTTTTCGTCGCATCCATTGCTAATGTGTCTAGAAAATCAATCATATTTTGCTTCCAGCTCCTCAAGTCTTTGTAAGCTGCCATTTGATATTTTAATTAACTCTTTTAGTTTATTGTATGCCGCTCCGCTCGCAATGGATTTTCGTGCTAATTCCATGCCTTCCGCAAAGTTTTCTGCTTTGCCGCCAACGATTATTCCTCCAGCACTGTTAACAAGCACAATCTCTGCCTTCGCATCATCCACGATTTTGCCGCTTAGGATTTTATAGAGAATTTCAGCACTTTCTTCGGACGAAGACGACTGCAAATCATCTATCGCTGCAGTTTTTACTCCAAAATTGCTGGGAACCAACTCCAGTTTCGCCACGTTGCCTTTCTTTAAGTGGGCGATTACAGTTTTGCCTACAGTTGAAATCTCATCGAGCCCGTCAAGCCCATGAACCACCATCGCTTCAAGGCAACCCAACTTCTCCAATGTAAAAGCCATAGGAACCACCAGTTTTGAGTCATAAACTCCAAGCAGTTGGGCATTGGCACATGCAGGGTTTGTTATGGGTCCAAGGATGTTGAAAACGGTTCGGATGCCGATCTCGCGTCTGGTTTCGCCAGCATACTTCATGGCTGGATGAAACGTTGGAGCAAACATGAAGCCTATCCCGATTTTTTCTATGATGCCTTCAACGGTTTTAGGTTCCAAGTTTATATTTAGGCCCAGTTTTTCGAGAACATCTGCGCTGCCGCTTTTGCTTGTAACTGCCCTGTTTCCATGTTTAGCAACCGAGACCCCAGCTCCTGCAATAACAAACGCCGATGCAGTGCTCACGTTGAAGGTTTTTATTTTATCTCCACCCGTGCCACAAGTATCCACTAAGCGTCCATGCACATTAGGATGAATTTGACAGCTACTGCTCTTCATTACCGAAGCGAATGCTATAAGTTCCTCAACCGATTCGCCCTTCATACGTAAAGCCGTTAGAAAAGCGGCGGTTTGAGCGTTTGTGGCTTTACCGGACATAACTTCTTGCATGATTTGGCCTGATTCCTCAGACGTTAAGTTTTTGGCTTCGATGAGTTTTTGGATGCCTTCCCGAATCATTGTTTATTCTCCAGAAAGTTTTTGATTATGAGTTTGCCGTCTTCACAAAGGATGGATTCAGGGTGGAATTGGACACCATAGATCGGGTATTTGGCGTGGCGGATGCCCATGATTTCTCCGTCCTCGACAGATTCTGCGGTGATTTGTAGGCAGTCTGGGATAGAGTCGCGTTCGCCTGCGAGCGAATGGTATCTAGTTGCACAGAGGGGGTTGCGGACACCTCTAAAGATCGCTTTTTGGTTGTGTTTTATGGTGCAGGTTTTGCCATGCATGAGTTTTTTAGCGTGAACGACTTTTCCGCCGTATGTATGGATGATTCCTTGATGCCCAAGACAAACGCCCAATGTCGGTATAGTTGGGCTCAATGTTTGCAAGATTACTTTGCAGACGCCAAAGAACTTGTCGTCCTCTGGGTTGCCGGGTCCAGGCGAAATCACGATGCGGTCAGGCTTAAGGTCTGCAGCTTCTTTGAGCGTGATTTGGTCGTTTCGGTAAACCACGGTTTCCGCGCCAAGTTCTCCTATGTACTGGACAAGGTTGTAGACGAATGAATCATAGTTGTCTATTACGAGGACTTTCATGGTTTTTTATCTCCCGTGGCATGTTCAAGCGCCTTCATGAGCGCCTTGGCTTTATGGTCAGTTTCAAACCACTCTTTCTCTGGCACTGAATCAGCGACAATGCCTGCACCCACTTGTATGTACGCTTGGTTACCCTCAGCGAATAGGGTGCGTATGGTTATTGCGAAGTCAGCGTTGCCGTTGCAACTGAAATACCCGACTGCACCAGCATATGGTCCACGCCGAGAAGGCTCAAGTTCCTCTATTACTTCCATGGCTCGGACTTTAGGTGCGCCCGAAACAGTCCCTGCAGGAAACACTGCCTTTAATGCATCAAAGCTTTCTAAGCCATTCTGCAAATCACCAATAACTTGAGAAACAATATGTTGGACGTGGCTGAACTGGTGGACCTGCATAAACTCGGGAACCGAGACGCTTCCATACTTACTGATTCTGCCAATGTCATTTCTTGCTAAATCTACAAGCATTACGTGTTCGGCTCGTTCTTTTTGGTCTTTTAACAGTTCTTTGCCAAGGCGCAAGTTTTCTTTTGGGTCTGCGGTAGCGGCTGTTGTGCCGGCAATGGGGAAAGTTATTACTTTTCGGTTGTCGATGCGGACGAGCATTTCTGGGCTGGCGCCGACGATTTGGCGTTTATCGGATTTGTAGTAGAACATGTAGGGTGATGGGTTGATTTGGCGTAGGCTTTTGTAGAAGGTTAGGAGGCTGCCGGTGTACTGGAATTGGAAGCGTTTGGAGAGGACAACTTGGAATATGTCTCCTGCAGTAACGTACTGTTTGGCTTTTCCGACAGCTTTCTCGAAATCTTCTTTTGATAGTGTTGACTGTTGGCTGAGTGTACGTGAATGGTGCTTCTTTTGCTGCTGGCTCATCAAGCAATGCCTGGATTTCTTTTAATCGGTTTTCTCTTCTAAAATAATAGTAAGCTTGATTGATGGTGTGGTCAAAAACGATTCCGTCCTCAAAAATTCCCATCTCCAAATCTGGAAAATGGAGGTCATCGGGTTTTTGGTTGGGCAGTTTCTCGATGTATCTTATGGCATCATAGGAAATGTACCCTAATGCGCCGCCGACAAAACGGAAGTCCACCATGTCGTTTGCGTAGGGTTGCAATTGCTCTTTTATAAGTTGGAAGGGGTCGCTTGTTTGTTGGGTGGTGGTTTGGTTGGTCTTCTGGTTTGTTATGGTGACTGCGCCGTTTTTGGCTGTTATGGTGATTTTTGGGTCGAATCCTAAGAATGAGTATTGTGCGAGTTTTTGGGGACCTTCGATCGATTCTAAAAGGTAGGCGGTTTTGTATTTTTGGTGTAGTTTTGAGAAAATATCTATGGGTTGGTTTGTGTAATTGAATTTAACGTAGTTTAGTGGGTTGACTGTGATTTGGGCTTGTGTTGATGTTTTGCCAAAGGCGATACCCCATAGTAATCATGCTTCCTTATGGTTCAGAAGTATACTGAAATGTTTTATTTAAGGCTTACCTGTACAAAAGTGTACTCGAGATAATAGGCGATCAGATACGCTTGACGAACCCGCAAAACGAAGAAGATTTTATTCTTGGAATTGCAGAAGCAAGCGGAGCAGGCGTTCAGCATTCTTAACAACATAGCCCGTTGACCCTACCCTCAAAATAACGGCATGCGGAATTCTGGACTTTATCAACGTAACACTGAACGTATTCTGGTTCAAATACGTAAACCCAACGAAACCAAGTTTTTTGGCTTGAAACGCTCACTTGTGGAGCTGTGCAAGAATCCAGAATTGGAACAACAGCCTGATTTTAGTTGACTAAAAAAACAGTCAAAAAGCCCTAAATATCGAGACGTTAATTTAGCGGTATGAATTCGGGAATATCATCACTTCACAAGATTCTAAAGGATGAGACTAGACAAAAAATCATCTCACTACTCAACGAAAAGGGCAGCTTAGGTTATACTGAGTTAATGGAAGCAACCAAAGCAGGCAGCACTGGACTGCTAAATTACCACTTAAAAGTTCTCGGCAACCTAATAACTAAGAATGAAGCAGGACAATATCTACTCACTGAAAAGGGTAAGCTATCTTCAAAACTTATGCTGGAATTTCCAGACGATGATGATGACTACCACCTCTATAAGCAATTGATTTGGGCAACCTTAAAACAGAAAAAACCAGATTACTTTTTAACAGCAAAATTATTGTGGCTTCTTTCCTTGCTTTCTCTTATTATTGTCCTAATCCTGAATGCCGTCAGTATAAATAACTTAATCTTCACTTGGCTATTTTTTGTTACTGGACTATTTTATTTAGTTAATTATTACAGAAATAAAACCAAAACAAAACCTAAACCAAGCTCTTGAAAGTTAATCGGTTTGGCTTTGGTTCTTAAATCATAATAAGGCTATGACAATGTACGGCAATAAAGGGAAATATTCTTTTTGGGTTATTACCGTGTTTGGGCTAATAACGTTTAGTGCTTTTTTCTTGCAATTCTTTTCTTTGAGGTTATAGCTAGGCAGCTGAATCTATTTGACAGCGCAAGGGGGCTTTCTGATTTTAGTTGATCCAATATTTAAAACGAGAGCGTCATTTGAGCACTTCAGCCATCCAATTCAAATAGGCCTTTGAACCTTCAACAATCGGAAGCGCCAAAACCTCAGGAACCTCATAACTATGCAACCCCTTCAACCGCTCCGCCAATTCCCCAAACAAATCCCGCCGAGACTTCATAACCACCAAACACTCCTCAGCCCGATCAATCTTACCTGACCAAAAAAAGAAAGAAGTAACTGGGTCTATGATATTGGCACAAGCAATTAGGCGCTCAGTTAGAAGTGCTTGGGAGATTTTTTCTGCTTCTGCCCTATTTGCTGTTGTAACAAAAACTATGATGTATTCGGTATTCATAAAGTATCCCAGTTAACTTGTTGATTTAGAGAAATAAAAACTTGCCATTCAACAACAAAGCGGCATTAACACATTTAAATTTCCCAATTCCCTAATATCATGCATAACAACGAGGCGAAGTTTCTTGAAGGAAGAACAAGTCAGAATTCTAAAAACTATGAACGAAGCCACTAACCGCATGGACTTAACCATGTTCGCGCAAGCAGTTAACCTAAACCCAAACCAAGCAATAGCAGAAGTGCAGGATCTCGCCAAAGAAGGGTTTTTGCGCAAAGTAGGTGGCGGATTCGGATTAACGGAAAAAGGCAAAAACGCCATAAAAATTTTTGTGCAAGTACCAAACGATTTAGGCTTTAACTTTTACGTTGATTTTGGAAAACCACTGGGTTTTACAGCACTATCGATGGAGCATTTTTACAGGTTCATTAAACAAATCACGACAGATTCCCTGGAATTCCATCTTTACCGAGGCGATTTTGAGAATTGGCTAAAAGATGTAGTCAAGGATGAAGAGTTGGCGCAGACTTTCGGGGCTTTAAAGACTACGGAGTTGAAGGGCGAGGACCTTCGAAAAGCACTCCTAAAAGCTGTGGATGCCAAATACGGCGTTGGAGAACTACTTTAGTTTTTGCGGTTTTTCACTGTTGAGTTTTTTCCACCAATCTGGAACACGAATGTCTTCAGCCATATCCCAGAAGTCATAAGTTTTAATGTCTAAAACTGGCGTACCATTGTAAGCATCCAAACCTCTCACCGTCAAAACGTTGCCTTCTACTTTAACAAGTTCAACCAACGTTAACCCGATAGGATTTGGACGTAGCATAGTTCTGGCTACAAAAACGCCCACTAAGGGCATGTCCATTCTTCCTCTTGGATGAACTTTCAAAGTTTTCTTTTGTTCATCGGTGACTTGGTTTAGGTAAAACAGCACAAACAGATGCGAGTAGTCAGAGATTCCGCATAAACCCTCGACCAAATCGTCTCGTAGAACGATCTGTGACAATAACGCTTTATCTTTGACTTCATCTCCTTTTGCAGTAGTTTTAACGTAACCTATGGGGTTTAGAACAATATTTTCTTGAAAAGACATCGCTACTCCTCATGTTGAGTGAGCCGTGAAAATATTTAAAGCTTAGATAATTAGGACATTTTCCCTCTGAAAAAATACCCAATCTAAAAATGGGTTATCTTTGATTGTTGCTACCCGCTGTTTTCAAAATGCAGTTGCAGCAGCAGCAACAGCAGCAACTTCTCTGGCTTCTATTCAAACAAATTAAACTCTCGAGGGGTTAACCACTGTAATCTGGGTTTAATTCTGTTCGATTTACCAGTCGACGTGCAAAATTCAATTGCATTCCAGGTTTGTCGTTTTGAGCATTGAATTTCAGCAAGATATTATTCTCGGGTTAACCAAGTCTATATTATGTTGCGTGTTGGTCATCGTGGCGCCAGAGCATATGCTCCTGAGAATACGTTGGCGAGTTTTAAGAAAGCCTTAGAAATCGGCGTTGATGCCATCGAGTTGGATGTTAGAAAAACCAAAGATAGTCAACTTGTCGTTATTCATGATGCGGATGTTAAGCGGACAACGGACGGCGAAGGGTTGTTAAGTGAACTCACGCTTGCGCAAGTCAAGGGTTTTTCTGCTGAGGGTGGCGAGAAGATTCCGACTTTGCAGGAAGCGTTGGATTTTTTGGATAAGAAAGTGAAAGTTTTGATTGAGCTAAAGGAAGCGGGCATCGAGGAAGAGGTACTTTTGATAGTTCATGCAAGGAGCCTTGAGAAAAACGTTGTAATAATCTCCTTCCTTGAAGAAGCTCTAAAGAAAGTTAGAGAACTAAACAAGAGTGTTGAGACAGGTTTGATTTATGCAAAACACAGCAACCCCATTAAAGCAGCTTTGGAACTCAAAGCAAACTATCTCGTTGCACTCTACAGATTCACGCATACTGCCACGGTGCAGAAAGCGCATGAAAACGGCTTAAAAATCATCGTTTGGACCATAAATACCCCGCAAGAAGCCCAAGAATACGCTAAAAAAGGCGTCGATGGCATAGCCAGCGACAAACCAGACATACTAAAAGGCATAAATGAATAGTCACTTATGCTCTTAGAACCTGTTCGATCTTCTCTACTTCCGCTTGGCTTTCACTGTTCAGAGCCATCAACTTGATTTCATCAACTGATTTAACTCCAAAACCTAACTCGGCTGCCCGTTTCAGCTGATCCTGCTCAAAAACGCCCGCTTCACCCACCTTGCCCTTGGCACCATACATCTTTAGAATTGCTACCCCAACTGCGTCTATGGCTACTCGGTCTTTACTTGCAAGTAAAAGGTTTGGCTCAACGACTTTGCCACTTTCCGGTCCGCCTGTAACGAACGCTTTGATCCCATCCATCACGACAAAGTCGAGGTTGTAGTGGCTGTTTATTTCCGCAATCATCTGCCTCTGATACGGAGAACCATGCAGTTCCCACATGTAATCGTACATGCCACCAGGAACCTTCTTGGCAACTAAACCCACAGAGTTTTTCAGTGACAGAGTGAAATGGCCGCCGAAACGGTGAGTTTTGAGGCAGCAGGTTTGAACGATTTTGTCGGCTTCTTGGAAAACCTTTGCCATATAGAAGCCGTTTAACCAGTGGGTTTTGCCGCGTTCAAATTTGATCCAGCCATCTTTGCCAACGCTATCTAAAACAACCGCGTTAAACCCCAGCTTCCGCGACAGCGCAAAGACGCCCATCTCTTCAAGCACCTTTGCGGTGTCACCCATGCCGCTACGTTCAGCCAACGTTATCCCACCTGCACCAGCACTTTTCAAAGTCTCCACGATGGCTCCCAAAGTCTCCAGGTGCGTTGAAGCTGGAAACGGATCAGCACTGTTAAAATTAGCTTTAACCGCCACCTGCTTTCCAGCATAATCATCTAAACCAAACTTCTTGAGAAGTGCAGGAACCCCATTTGCCCTATCGGCTGTTTTTAAAACAAAAACCTCACCAGAAGAATCAGCCATAAAACTCACCACAAAAAACTAAAGCGCTACTTTCTATTTAGTCTTCCCTGCATCAGGCTGCCACAACAAAACCACAAGCTCTATATTGCTCAATGAAACCCTTTTTCAAACCACGCGGGTCCGTAGCTCAGTCAGGCTAGAGCATCGGACTCTTAATCCGAGGGTCGCGGGTTCAATTCCCGTCGGACCCGCCTAAATTATATGTGAGTAAGTACTATTTTTTTGGATCATTTTTCCGTAACCTCTTTGCGGATAATCTGTTTAAGTTCAGTTGCAAGAACCAAACTCACCGCACAAACCAACAAATGCAAACCTACCAAGACGCCATAAAGGCCCTCCTAAAAAAGTCCATTATGCTTCCACCCGAGGTAATTATCCAAACAGAGAACTTCATTGAAGAAAACAAGCAACTGAGCTTCACAACAAAAAAAGAATTCGTCCGAGACGCCATTCAGATTCCGTCTTGAACGACTAAAAAATGATAACGAGTTTGTAGAAGTCTCAAAAGAACAATATGACGAATTAGAAGAAGCACTAAAAGCCATGGGCTCCCCCTACCGAAGCCCCGAACAATTCATCCGAAGCCAAATCAGCGAAGTCCTATACAAATACGACGACTACAAAAAACAACAACCAAGTAAAAACCGTCCTTGAGAAGGTCATCTTGCTAGTTGATTTCCAATAACGCGGATGCTTTAGCTTTAATTAGGAGAACCACGGGATAAATCCACGAGAATTAGAGTATGAGTGACGTAATCAGGTGAGAGTATGCTAAAGCCTTCGTTTGCAGAAATTTGGAAAAGAATAGTAGCATGTGAAAACGAGGAATTCAAAACAACCTCTAATTTACCTTTCACCTATGAAATAAACGGCAACACCCTGTTTACAAATAGAACTGATTATAATCTTTCAAAGACTGATTTCGCCAAGGCGTATGATTTAGTCCCAATTAATAATCCCTCAGTCATAATAAAACTCGTAAGAGGTCCCTCTTACATTTGGGCCATTCTTCATGACGAGAGGATTTCGAGAAAAGAATGGTGATATGGAGTTAACTGCCCCTTCCTTCGGCAGTAGTCAGCAATTACAACCACTGATTTTTGGCAAATTAGGAATACTTTACTCGATGAGAAGATTGCTGAAATTATGGAGTAAAAGAGCAACTTGATTTAATTCATATTCCCTTGAAGTTATAGGTTGGAAGAATTAGAGACAAATAAAACGCTTATTTTGTCGTCGTCAGCGCGTGGTACAGCGTAAGTGGTATTCGATAATATTTTCTTTATTTTTGTATTCTAACAATTAGCGTGCGCTTAAAAAAAGGTAAACCCTACTTCTCAATATGCTTAACGGCTACTATGTAATAGCAAGGTAATCCTTGATTAAAATTCTAATTTGCTTAAGGTGAGCATCTTCAATGGTGCCTATCTTGTATATGAATCTTGAAGTTGAATTGCCTAAGCAGCGCATTTGGAAAATTAGGGCTACTGAATCCAGGGTAAGACCGTTTGTATTTGACTTCTTCACCAAGTATGTGTATGGAAAGCGGGTGTAATCTTGGTTTTTAGTAAAGGGAACAACCATTGTATTTCCTTATTCTTGGTGAACCGCCATTACAATTGCTGGGCGTTCTCCCATTTGTTCATGTGCTTGTGTATCTGGCAAAGCGACTTTCCAGATTTCTTTAGGTTGAAGCTTTGGCATAGGTTTACCTGCTTAGTCTATGTTATCCCATGCATCCAGTTCTTTCTTTATCTCATATGTTAGATATTGTGGTTTGAAGAGCAATGCCTTGGATTTAGTAGATGATTAAAGGCGGTCACTTGATAAAACGCTGATGAAAGAGACAATCTGCCCATAAAAAGCTGGCTCATCAGGATCAAAATTCATATTATAATTGACCGCCTGGCAGATGAGATTTCAGAGGGGCGAGGCAGTACATAGCCCAGCCCATATATTGACTTTGGAACTGCAAATAATCATCCTGGTCAGTACGGAAGTGTTTGAATACCTGTACATGATCAGGGTGATGGGGATTTTCTTCAAGCCAACGTATTAGTCCATACCAACTATCCGAAATGTATCTGTCCCAGTCATCGCGGCTGGAACGGATTATATATTCGAGTTCAAAGCCTTCGTTTCGGGTAAATTGAGCCAGTTCTGGTTCCGTGTGTGTAGTTGTCTGTTTTTGGGAATATTGCGGATGTACTTGATTGCTAAGCCAGTGTGTTTCACCGATGCCGAGGCGTCCATTCTGGTGCACGGCTCGCTTCATCGCCCGGATTGTCTGCTGGAAGCCGCCAAAAACAAAAGTTGCCCCAATACATGTCGCGGCATCGAAAGCCCCCTCTTCGAACACGTAGTCAGCCGCTGGGGAGCATACGATTTCGATTTGGCCCGACAATCCCTTCTTGACCAGCTTATCCCTGGCCCGGTCGCAGAAATCCCTGGATATATCTATGCCAATACCAGTGATACCGAATTCCTCAGCCCAAAGAGTGAGAGGTTCGGCACAACCACAACCGAAGTCGATTACTCGACTGCCTTTTTTCAACTTGAGCCGTTTGCCGAGTTGGATGATTTTTTCAGACGTAGAAGGGTTGAGTATCTCCACATAGCGGTGAGAGATGCTCATAAGGTCAAAGAATTCCGTGATTCAAGCCTCCTTCAGAGTATATCCTCTTTCCACGCCACACGTCTCAAGTTAGGAAAATCAAAATATAAAAGTTTTGAAAATCCTTACTCTATTGTTGTGGGCCGCCGGGACGTGGATAAGTCCAAAAATGGGAGAATAGTTGCGTAGATAACGAGAATTGGCGATGACGCCAGCGTGTTAGGGGCTCGAATCCCACACCTACACCACTAAAAGCAAAAAAACCGAATCATAAACGAATACCAAAACAAAGTTAATTTCGGCAGACAAAAAGAAAACGGGGGCTGCTTACTGTTTGTTGACTTTACTCTTCCAGTAAAGCAGAATCGCACCTGTCACAGTGGAGGCTAACGCAGTCGCCGGAGCCTTAATCTCCAGCGGAATCGGCAAAGAAACAACAAACGTACTAGCAGCGCCCGCAACTGTTCCAGCCAAAACGATCAGGGCTTCCTTATTCTCAGATACCCCTGGGTTCAACATTTCTGCTTGCTGCATTTTTAATGTAGCGTAAGTGCGCGCAACCCACAGCCGACATGTAAGTTCAAGTCACAAACAAAAGCACTAATAGCTTGTTACCCTAAACACGCCACCAAAAACCCCTTTACGCTTCAAACAGCTTACAACATACGGCAAATGTTGAAGCAATAGCTTACGTCAAGGTTCTGACTAAGCAGTTTTGGACTTGCGCCTCTTAAAGAAAACCAATGTGACAGAAGCAACAACTAGCAAAGATATGGCAGCTGCTATGGGGAACTCTGGAATAGAGGGCGAAGAAGTTGGGTTTGGGGTTGGAGTATCGCCAGATGAGGGTGTGGTATCTACGTTGAAAGAAATTGTTTTTGTTGAGTTCCAGATGTCTTCCTTGGTGAAGTGTCCATGAGGGTCCCCTGTGCCGAAGATATCATAAACACTGCCTATTATGACGTCTATGAGGATGGTGTGACTACCCTTGCTTAAGCCAGCGATATTGCCGGTCAGTTCTCCGGGTGTTATATTAGCGTAAGTTTTTCCTGTGGTCCAAATGAGCACAGGTGCATGAGAGTCAAGTTGGTAGGTTATATTTCTGAAGTACACGAGTGGAGCCCCGTTTTTGTACCAATCTACTGGAGCGTTAACTGTGAAGTTAAGAGTTACATTAGAAGTAGTGTAAGTTCCTTGAGGGCTGTTGACTGTTATTACAGGCGGTGTCTTTACCGGTTGCGTTGGATACGTCAGAGCATTCGCCGCAGGAGCGCCAACTGACAAGAATAATAAGAGAGTTAATAAAATACAAGATGACGCCAAAACTTTCCTAACTATTCTCCCGTAACCGACCATTCCCCTATCACCAACATAGTATAACCGTCAATTACTTTCAATTGGCGATTGGTTTCTGTTGCCTTATGAAGTTTTACATTCCTTGGCTTACGCAGAGCACGAACTAGTCGCAGGAAATCTAAAAAGTGGAATCAATCTAAACCCAAGATGTTTCGATTTCTTTAATCTGCTTGAAATGGGGGTCATCTGAAACGCAGACTGCCTTCAACATGGCTGCGGTTGCGGCAATCATGCTGTCTCCCATTGAAAGCTGATATTTCTGTCTCAATTCAGCCGATAATTGGGCTATCTGCTCATCGACTGGGATAACCTTGAAACTCTCTCTAACTATTGTGACTCTCAATTTAGCCGTTTCTCGTCCTTCACGCGAAAGCGTTATCCGGTAGAGCTCATGCACTGACACGGCTGAAATGTATTTTTCTCGTTTGACTTTCTCAACTTCGGCTCTTTTTCGAAAGTTAGAATCCTTCGAATAGAGGTACTCAACAAGGAACCTTGTATCGTATACGCGATTAGGCATCTTCTTCCCTGAGTCTGTCAAGTTCAGTTTTTATTTCTTCAACGGTGGCGTATGGTGCTCCTGTCCCGAAAAGGTCCCAGAAGGACTTTTTAGGTTTAAACAGGATTCCTTGGTCTGTTTCAACGACTTCTAAGCGTGTCCCCTCTTCGATCTTAAATTTCTTACGAAGCTTGGCTGGAATGGTTGTCTGACCTTTCTTAGTTACTACAACTTCAGACTCCATACATTCATCCACGAATTACAATATGAGTTTCTGACATTCTTAAACGTAATGCCTACTTCACTAATTGGCTATTAGTTTTGTTGCCTTATGAAGTTTTGCATAAAGTTCCGCTTTCTAAGTTCTGGAGCTGGTTCGATGAGGGCTTCTTTATCCTAACCTAAGACGTGGGTTCAACGTTTTCGCTTGCCGTATTCTCAATGTAGCGTAATCCGTCGCGTACACGCCTAATTTGCGAGGTGATGTTTTGATGTTTTTTCGTGCTGGCAAGACTGCGATGCAGTGCCTACTGCGAGTAAGCAAACACGCGCGCCCCATAGACCCAAACGTCCCGTTAGACATAATAAGATGGCAAAAGCTCAGCATAAAGGAGACTAACATATGTCCAAACCAAAAAAGAGTTACTTTATAATTGAATATATCTCCGAAATTGTGGATGCAGACACCAAAGAAGAGGCGATTGCAATAGCTAAACATCGCATCCAAGACCGAGCTGTTGAAGTGGATGAGGAGAACACTTGCCAAGTTGAAGACGAAGACTTGCTAAAAGAAATTGAGGAAGACGAAAGAAAAGCTGATGAAGAAGAGGCCAGAGCTACCGCTAAGTCAAAAAAAAATAATTGATTAAAAAAGAAGGCGCGCGCTGGGTGAATTAACCGCACAAACCAACTGTTAAGACAGGGCGATTTATAAAAAAGCCCTTAGCTCTTTCTTCCTGCTTTTAAGTTTGCCTTATATTATGCCAAAAAGAAATCTCAGAGCAAGAATTAGAATTATTATTAATACTACCACTATAATAGCATACAAGAGCCACCCAGCTAAAGCACCTTTTTTATTATGCCAAATATTCTTCTGTTTATTCACCATTTGGATAGCTGACTCGTAGCATGCGCGTGAAACTATCATTATAATAGCATACGAAAGCCAGCCAGCTAAACTAACTTTTTTATAATGCAAAAACGTCATTTGTTTATTCGCCACTTGTATAACTGACCTTTAGCCACTTAACGATTTGTGACTGTATAAACACAATCACTACCGAATGCTGACATAAACAAAGGCTGACAGAGAGACAGATTGACTGACTGATGACTGACTGCCAGGGTGAGGGTGTGCAGGTCTAGCAGGTTATCCTTTTAGCATTTTCCATTATCCCTGCTTGCGCTAAAAAAAGGGAGCTAATGTTTCTCAATTTAACACAATTTTAGACGTAAAGAAAGCCCAAATTCCCCAAAAAAAGAAGAGGGTGCATGCTTACTGCTTGTTGACTTTGTTCTTCCAGTAAAGCAGAATCGCAGCTGTCACAGTGGAGGCTAACGCAGTCGCCGGAGCCTTAATCTCCAGTGGAATCGGCAAAGAAGCAACAAACGTAGTAGCAGTGCCCGCAACTGTTCCAGCCAAAACGATCAAAGCTTCCCTATTCTTAGATACCTCTATCTCATCAACCAAACAAAACTCACCTCCAAGAAGCATTAACAGGAAAAATCAGTTCGAAATAAATTCAGATTCTAAATTATTGATAGAAAGAGAGCAGCAGCCCAGCTTGCCCACAAAAAGAATCTACCGATAAACAACAGCTAAAGAAAAACAGCAGACTTAATGGGTTTTAGTCTTATAGAGGAAAGGAGTTTTCCAGAGAAAGTTTAATTGTATTAGACACAAATTGTTGACACCAACATTGTGTAGCCTCGTTCAGTTGGATTAAATATCCCTCGAATTTCCCAAACACCGCTTCCAAGCATTACTTGTCCATTAATGGCCTCAATTTCTGGATGCAGTTGAAAGCCTGTTACATTTTCATCAATTTGGAAAAAAAGCGACCTAACTTTCTCAACAATTACGTCCTTTGCTTGGGATGCAGTAAAAGGTATTTTAATTGTTGTGCTGTTGGTTAGAACATAGCCTTGTTGTTTGTCAATAAAAGAAATATTGACTCCTATGAACACCAAATAAAAGCTTGCAGTTTTACCGCCGCCATAAGTAGTGCAAGTAAAGTTCAGTTGGCTAACTTGATTAGCTTTCAAGGTTTGCATGTCAGAAGAATCCGCTATATCCACCGTAAATAAAGGTGAGCGCAAAGATACTACATACGCTTGAAGAAGTAAGGAAGACAAGATTATACCTGCGACAGCATAAATGACAAGATTACGCTTTCGTCTATACTTCCGTAATGAAGGAACCAACAAAAGAACCAAGAGGAAACCGAAGGTACAAAAAGCGAAAATTATCAGATACCCAATTGCAGAACCTGATGGGTCAGCTATCAACCAAGGCACCAGCAAAGAGATGTTTCACTTGCTTCTTTTCTATTGATGCAACTTGTAAATAACATCTTCGCCCCTAGTCTTGGAGCGACTTGGTCAAGAAAGTTTGACTGTACTTAGTCAACGTTATTTTATTGAAAACATTTTAGGTCTAACAGCAATATACGAGTGGCAAACCCTTCTGGATAAAAAAGATTCTACCTAAACAAAAAGAAAAATATAGCAATAATTAGAACCGCTTGTTCCTTTTCCTGTAGACTACTAAGCTTATAGCCAAAACACCCACTGCCAGTGTTAATACGATAACCAAAGTCGTCGGGAAAGGCTCTGTCTGTGGTGGTTCGGGACCAGTATTAATGGTTGGATAAGGTGTTAGAGTCGGCATTGCTAGGATGCCAAAGTTAGGAATCTCAAAATCTGTTATCGGGTTGACCAAGGGATGGTAGTCGATGCTTCGGTTAGTTGCCCAAGTGACCTCATCCACATAAGGGGTATTCCAGATCCTAGAAGCATCCACTTCGGTTGCGTTAGGGTAGGCTGTAGTATAATTACTCCAATAGTTTCTATCCACAAAGGGTGCATCCGCCAAGTCAACAAGCGTTCCACTGTTGAAGAAGTTATTTTCCGTGATTACATCAAGCCCGCCGTGGTTATAGTCAACGAAAACTCGAGCGTTAACGAAACTGTTATGTTTTACTATGTTGCCTGCTCCACTACCGCCTAGAATATGTATGCCGGCGTTCTCGAAGCGGTTCCCGATAAAGCTGTTGTTGTTTGAGGGCGTGTATATGCCTTCTAAGAAATTGTAAATTCTCAGATTCTTCACCAAAACGTTGCCATAAGCATTGAAGGTTTCATCATGGCCCACCAGATTTATCGCTCTCACATTTACCGCCTGATTGCCTTCAAGAGTGTGCCCTGCTCCGTCTATTGTAATTCCTGCTCTTTGAACTGTTATGGTGCCAAAAATATCTACTATGAAGGTGTAGGTGCTCCCGTTTCTTTGAAGCCAAGTAAAATCGGTGTTTGGTTCAACGCTTCCGTCTGGCTTGATTGTTAGGTTGAGTGGTTCTTGCGCTTTAACTGGTAATGCGATGATTGAAAGAGAAACTATGAGGCAGACTGTAACTAAAACAATGAAGGCTTTCATGGCTTATCGGAAACAGTCATGAAGTTTTCGCCTTATAGGCATTTTCGTCAAGAATCCTTGACTAAGCACTACATGGAAGCGAGCAGTATTCGTCAAAACTTTCTTGACTAACATTGTTGGCGCTTTTGAGCATTTTTTGTTTTGCTGTTAATTTTAGTGCTGCAAATATACTTAGGAGGCTATTTACAAGAAAATTGAGCGGTTAGGTTTAGAAGTAGTAGACGAATAGAAGCACAACCTTTCGACTACTACTTCTCTTGAGTTGCCCGAAGAGTTGTGAGAACACCTTTACTATTACTGTACCCCTACTATTTGGTGAGGTCGTTTGCACATTCATTCTAAATGAGACTTAACGAAATGTTGATTCTGGGAAAATTATTCGATCAAGGTTAACTGCCTTACGCAAGATTGAGCGAGCTCAAGCAGATTTAGACTTTGCTCTTCAGGTTGAAGTTAAAATTAAGGCTTAGTGTTTGTCCGTTTTGCTTCGGAGGTAGACCAAAAAACCAGCTAATGTCACCATTACAGTAAGTAACAGTGGAATTGTCCATGAGGAAAACTCTGGAACAGTAGGAGTTGGACCCGGTTGATATACAGATATAGGGCTACTTTTTCCTGTGTGGCCATTTCCGTCATTTACGTAAACTACTATGTCAGAGCCAGCTTCACTCATGTTTATCAAACCTCTCCAACTGCCTTCAGTAAATGCACCGGACGTGGATGGGCTGATTATGCCTTTACTTGCACTAAAGCTAACATGACCTGCAAAATCTTTGTCATAATAGCCATTAGCATAAAACGCAGACACCATTACTTCAATGGGGACCCCTAAAGTTGTGCCATTGCTTGGAAACAGAACACTAAAACCTCCAACTCCAGGGGACCCTGGAATTAACGGTCCAGTTGTTTGAGCAAATGCAGATTCAATCATTATTAGGCTTGAGATCGCTAAGGTAACAATAAGAAGTAACGAAAAGCCCTTGCGTGTACTGCCCATGCTTAGTATTAAGAAACTATAAATGATAAAAGGTTTATTCCGATTTTAAAATTGCCAGCGTTTTTCCCTGTATCTGATCTTTCTATCCTCCGTGCACTCGAGTAGCACCCTAAGGAAACTCTACAATTTATACACTTGTGGCTGGCTTGGTTTTTGTGCTGTCGTGTTTGCGACAATAAGCCATTAGTGCAGAGGTTTAAGGTTGTTTATTGGCAATTACTATGTGTGAAAAGGGGCGGGTCTGAGTAGTTCGTTATGCTGTTGGTTTGACTGAGAGGGAAAAGACGATTCTGCGGTTGAGTAAGCGTGGCTTGTCTGATTATCGCATTAGCCGAAAAATCAAAAAAGAAGCGCAGTCAAAGCGATAAGATAGGTCGTTTGAAGCACAACCAGCAGCTTCTCAAACAGACTTTAGCCGAAGTTGAAGAAGTAAACCTTATGCTACGCACAATCTTAGCAGGGATGAAAGGATACTTCAATTTTAAGCAGCCACTGATCGAATGTATCGCATGCCAAGATGAAGTTGACCGGGAAATTATCAGACACCTCTTTGAGGCAGGATCTGTAGGTTTGTTACCAAAAAATTTAGCTGCTAAGCTTGAAGGGTTCCAGGTTATGCGATCAAGTTAGTCGAAGGATCTTGAGAATGAATAAACGCTTGGAGAAAGAATTCTTGCGAACACATCGCTGAACAAAGAGGTTGCATTGGGCTCTTTCCCGTTTTACTTTTGAATCATGGGGAGAAAGTGAAAAAAGATTAAAGTCCTATGATTATCAAAAAAATGCCCAAGAGAAGAATGAGGAGAGACACCGCTCGTTTGAATAATTCTTCAGGGATTCTCTTTAAGATCAGATTGCCTGCCAATGTACCGGCAATCACAGCTGCAGAAGACAGAACCAGAATACTTAGAAATTTGCTAACCTGGCCGGATTGTGTTAAGAAATAAACGGGCATTCTTACTATATCAACAATCAAGCCAGTAGCAGTTGCAGTAGCTATGAACGCTTCCTTTTCAACATCAAAATTAAGCAATGCCACAGAACGTATGCCACCTTGTTCTCCAGCCAGTCCGCCAAAGAATCCAGAAGCAAGACCAACAACAGACGCTCTTATCTTTCCTAGATGAACTCTTTCAGATACTTGTAAAACGCCTAGAATCCCGGCTAAAACAAGCATAACAGCAAATATAATTTGAAGAAGACTGCTAACAAAAAAATGTGGAGAAGTGCTCCAGCAAGGCCCCCAGCAGCACTCAGTAAGCCGAAACGAATGAATATTTTACGATTAACTTTTGCTCTTAGTAGCCAAAAACGAATACCTGTTCCGAGAAAATGAGGTAACGAAACAAGCGCAATTGCAACCTTAGTTCCAGTGCGAACGCTGACTAGCGGAATAAGGAAGCTACCTATACCAAATTCTGCGACAGACGCGGTCATACCCGCAAAGAAGCCAACAAATATAGTCAAAAACTCAAACTCAAACACTAAAACGCCTACTGAAACAAGAAAGCTGGCAAGTTATAAGTTTTCTTCATACCCACCCGCCGAGGTTGGTTGGCATTGGGCACTTACCAGTTTTGCTCTCTAAATGTTTGGGGCGAATATTATGATTAGCTTTTATGATAGGCGAGTACTTTTTAACTAGAGTCTGCTAACGGGTATTGAGTCATAGCAGCAATCATCGTTTCACTGAAGCTTTTTTTGCTAATGTGCCTCGCAAAATCTGAAGTAGATATTATGCCTACTAGGATGGCTTTTCTTGTTACAGGAAGGCGTCTGATTTTGTGTTTGACCATTATTCTTGCGGCTTCTTTAATCGAGGAATCTTCCTCAATTGTTATTAGCGGATATGACATTACCTCATTGATCTTAATTTCAAGCGATTTTTTCTGCGCCATAACTCTTCTAACCAAGTCTCTTTCAGTGACTATGCCCTTTGGTTCGTTTCCTTCCATCACGACAAGATCGCCTACATCTTGTTGATGCATCAGTTTTGCAGCCTCAAGCACTGTTCTCTTAACATCTATAGTGATAACATTTGTTGTCATAAAATCTTTGACAATTGGCATCAAACTTAATTGAGCATAAAGTATCGTATAAGAGTTTTGTAGCTCCATGCCTGGTTTGCACTCCAATTTAAATTAACCCGATTTTCCTTGCCTAAAACAAGAAAAAAGATCAAACACAAGATGAATAGCTAATCTACAGACAGTTCTCTTTAGGTAAATAACTCTTGGTTTATCTTTCATTAGCCCGCTCCACTTCTCAAAATAGCACATTGTACTTCTCAAAAAAGCTCAAAAGCTACTCAAACAGCTTACTGATTCCAATGACCTATATGGAGACCATTGATTCTTCAAATAATCATAGTCGGTTCGAAGCCTCAGTTAACCTTTTTGTCGATCCGACTCAGAAGGCTCAAGTTATTAATGCCCTTTCAAAGCTCGAAAACGTAGAGGATATTTATGAAGTGAAAGGAGAATTTGACATTGTTTCGACAGTTTCTGCCACAAGCTTGGAAGAGTTCCGAACAATCTTGCATAATAACATCCTGAAGATTAAAGGTGTCAAAAGCACTGTAATCACAGTGGTTCTCAAAACTCATAAAAGACTCAAATCCGAAAGTTACCTAAATATTAAAGGCCCAACCGCTCCTGTTTCCTTAAAGAAAGGTATATAGCACGCTTACCAACTCAATTGAGAAGATGACCATATTTGTCTCGAATGTTTGCTTTTGTAAACATCTTTGTAGAGTCGTCAGAAATGGACAATGTAGTTACGGCTCTCGATGAACTTGAAAACCTTGAAGAACTGTATGAAGTAACTGGTGAATTTGACATAGTTTCGCTTGTTTCAGCGGCTGACATTGAAGAATTCAGAGATGTTCTCAAGAATAAGATTATGAAAATTAAAGGTGTCAAGAGCACCGTTAGTTCTGTCGTTCTTAAAGTTCACAAGGGATCAAGATGCAACGGCGAAGCTAAAGAGCAATCAGCCTCAACTCCGGTTTTATCAAAGCCGTAACTGAATCAATAAAGGTGAGGCATGATTAGCCTAGGTTTTGTAAAAATTGATAGATCCCCTTCAGGCGTTAACTGTAATTCTTCTCATTGTCATAACGATTCTGTTAGGGTGGCGTCTAGCTCCTTACCTTACCAAAGTATTCAGCCGAGCCCCTAGTCGTACTGATCGCGTTCTGAATCCAGTAGAGAATTGGATCTACAAAATCTGTGGAGTTGACCCCAATGGTGAAATGGGTTGGAAACGGTACTTCTATTCTGCTTTTTTGTTAAATGTTTTGCAGATGGCTGTAGCCTTTGTGATTCTTGTTTTTCAGGATAAGCTGCCGCTTAATCCTCAAGGCTTTCCGGGGCTTTCGCCGGACTTAGCTTTTAACACCGTAATATCTTTTGGCACGAATACTAATTTGCAGCATTACAACGGAGAAAACACGCTGTCCATTTTCAGTCAAATGGGTGCAATTCAGTTCCTCCAATTCACCTCAGCAATAACAGGACTTTGCGTCGCCATCGCGATGGTGCGTGGTTTCATCTCCAACTCTAAAGACCTCGGTAACTTCCACGTTGATTTCGTAAGATCCCTTACTCGGATTTTTCTTCCATTATGCTTGGTTGCATCATTGGTATTAGTTGCGTTCGGGATCCCTCAAACCCTGAATGCGTATTCTATAGTTAAAACTTTAGAGGGGACAGCGCAGACAATTCTGGTTGGGCCTGTTGCTTCACTTGTATCCATTATGCAGATAGGAACCAACGGCGGCGGATACTTCGGAGCCAACGCTGCCCACCCATTCATGAACCCCAGCCCAATATCGAACATTTTTGAAATGTTCCTAATGATGATCCTGCCGACAACGTTGATATTTGCATTCGGTCGACTGCTTGGAAACAAAAAAGAATCCAGACCCATCCTTATAGGTGCATACGGTCTCTTTTCCATAAACCTCATTATTGGGTTCTTTCAAAACCTTCCTTCTGGCGCTGGTATCGAAACAAGAATAGGCGGGTTCTTCTCCGCTTTCTGGACAACCACAACGACAGCTTTCACTACAGGTTCCGTAAACGCCTCATTATCAGCCATGAACCCGCTCAATGTTCTTTCAGGTTTCATGGGTATGTTAACTCAAGCAACGCCAGGCGGCAAAGGTATAGGGTTGATGTACATGATAATGTACATAATAATCACCGTTTTCCTCGTTGGACTGATGTCGGGCAGAACCCCTGAGTATTTAGGAATTAAAATTAGAGGACGCGATGTGAAGCTTGTTATGATTGCGTTTCTAATTCACCCTATCATAATTCTTATTCCAACGGTTTTAGCTTATGCAACAGGAGCAGCAAGTGCAATTGGAGTAAGCACTAACTCTGTTGGCTTCACTCAGATACTTTGGGAATTTACAACTAGTGCAGCAAATAATGGGTCAGATTTTCTAGGTGCCTCAGCTAACACACCCTTCTTCAACATTTCAACTGGCATTGTAATGTTTCTAGGTCGCTACCTTCCAATTCTGTTGTTGCTTGCTCTTGCAGGTTCGATGATTGGAAGAAAACGCAGCAGCGAAGCTGGTCTTAAAACAGACAGCCCAATATTCTCTATTGTGCTCATCGTAAGCATTCTCATTGTGGTCGTGTTAACGTTCTTTCCCTTTCTTGTATTGGGACCTATACTCTCATTTTTCAAAGGACTGGTGAACGGATTTGGCTAAAACTCCCGAAGAAACGTTAGGTAGAAGTGTCGTTCCGGAGCGGAAAGCCTCGGTCTTAACTGGGAAAGTATTATTGGATTCGTTTGCACGTCTGAATCCGAGGTCTCTGATAGGTAACCCTGTCATGTTCCTAGTTGAGTTCACCTTCTTCATTGTTTTAGCAATGGCAATATACCCCCAGGGATTCTATCCTGTGGCAGCCCTCAGCCAAAGACCATTTTATGCGACAGTCGCGGTGATTCTCATAGTAACCGTATGGTTTAGCACACTCTCTGATGCTCTTGCTGAGAAACAGGCAAAAAACACGGCAAGTAGCCTGCGAAAGCTTGAAACTGAAGTTCCAGCCAAAAAAATTGTAACTGAAGGATGGTCAAGAAAAACAGTTTCCATTTCATCCAAAACCTTGCAAAAAGGTGACTTAATTCTACTAGAGACAAACGATATGATTCCTTCAGATGCTGAAGTGCTTGAAGGGATAGCTATGGTTGATGAATCCCTTCTTACAGGCGAATCGGTTCCTGTCCGTAAGGCGCCGGGCGACATGTTAATTGGTGGCTCAAAGATAATCAGCGATACTTTAACTGCAAAGGTGACTGTAAACCCAGATGAGAGCTACATCAACCAGATGATAAAGATGGTTGAGTCCTCCAAACGACCCAAGACCCCTAACGAGCAGGCAATCACTACAATATTGATCGGTTTAACAGCTATTTTTTCAATAATTATTGTTTCCCTGCTTGGGCTTTCTGTAGTTCTTCATCTTCAGGGCGACTTATCAGTTCTAATTGCTCTCTATGTTTGCCTTCTGCCAACAACCATAGGTGCCCTTTTGCCAGCAATTGGGCTTTCTGGCATATCCAGACTGTACAAGAGAAAGATTGTCGCAAAATCAGGTAGAGCTATTGAAACGGCGGGTGATGTAGACGTAATTCTTTTGGACAAAACAGGCACAATTACAGTTGGAAACAGACAGGCAATAGAATTCACCGCATTTAACGACTGCACTGAACAAGATGTCGGTGAAGCAGCCTTTCTTTCCTCATGGCACGATGATACTCCTGAAGGACGCAGCATCATAAGACTTGCTTCCGAAAAAGGTTTCATCCCTGAGGAATTGAATTCTCTGGCTCTTGCAGAAGTTTATCCATTCTCTGCGGAAACACGAACAAGTGGGGTTAAGATAACTAGCAGTTCGGGATTTATGCTTCCAAAGGGCGAGAAAGGGGGTAGAGAACATGGCAGGTTTAGTCGAAAATTCGCGGACACAGTTCTCGGAGAGGAAGCCAGTACAAGTCTTGAATCTGAGATTATAGTGATGAAGGGTTCTCCCAATGCCATTCTTGCAATTGTTGAGTCGCCGCCTCCAGACTTTACCAGCATTGCAGAAAGCATTTCAGCTGGAGGCGACACGCCAATTGCTCTAGCACGAAACGGCGAAGCAATCGGAATGATCCGGTTGAAAGATGTCCTAAAACCAGGTATCAAAGAGAAAATCCATTCCATTAAGCTCATGGGTATAAGACCTGTTATGATAACTGGGGACCAGCCGCTTACTGCTAAGAGCATCGCCTCTGAAGTTGAAATAGAAGAATATGTGCCTCAAGCAAAACCTGAAGATAAATACAGCATTGTCATAAAAGAGCAGGCGCAAACAAGGATCGTGGCTATGATAGGTGATGGCACTAATGATGCTCCAGCATTGGCAAAAGCAGATGTAGGTCTAGCTATGACTTCGGGCACGCAGGCAGCGAAAGAAGCAGCAAACATGGTTGATCTCGAATCCAACCCAGCAAAAATTATCGATGTCGTTCTCCTTGGTAAACAATTGCTGATGACCCGTGGCGCCGTCACAACCTTTAGCATAGCTAACGATGTAGCTAAATACTTCGCAATAATGCCCGTGCTATTCGCTGCCGCAGTTCCACAGCTGCAAGCCCTAAATGTACTCAGTCTCGGTTTACATACTGCCGTATTGTCAGCTTTAATATTCAATGCAATTATCATTCCGCTCCTCATCCCATTGGCGATGCGGGGTATAGCGTTTAAGCCGTCTGATACCATGACGCTTTTCTTGCGAAACACTTTGATTTATGGGGTGGGCGGTATTATAGTTCCGTTCATTGGAATCAAATTAATCGATATGTTACTTCTGTTCCTACATGTATAACGGTGAAAAAAAATGCAACCTAATAAGAAGCACAAATGGCGTTTCAGGCAGGCAATATCTTTAGCGTTGCTCTCCCTCCTTATCTGCGGTATAGGTTTTCCGCTTTTAGTCACTGGCTTAGCGCAAGTATTATTTCCAAACCAGGCTAACGGAGAAATTGTCCAATTCAATGGTCAGGCGGTTGGCTCGAACTTGATTGCCCAAAACTTCAGCTTGCCAATTTTCTTCCATCCCAGAAATGATTCCGCATCCGGAGTAGACCCTGACATAACTCTTCAAGACGCTTATTCACAAATTCCGCGAATACAAAATGCCACAGGCATACCCATAGAAATGCTAAACCAAATGGTCAACCAAGGAACAGAAGGAACTTACTGGGTTTTTGGCACCCCCTACGTAAACGTACTTCGTCTTAACTTGGCGCTCGTAACAGCTTATCCTACGATCTATAGCGGATTCTAGTAACTTTGAGAGCTTGCTGGCGAAAGACATGAAGTTCGTCTTTCAGTTCCTTAGGGCAAAAAGGTAAATAGACCTTCAAGTAAGTTAGTTTTATAGTTCTCGCTGAGCAAAGAATAAGGTTTCGAAGTGAAGCTCAACATATTCGCTTCTTGATCTCTTCTGTTTTGGGGCTTTTTTGTCTATTTTCTCTAATAATCGATTTGAAAGTGCTATGCTTGCGGGATGTTTTATTTAGAAGGTCATGGAGAAGATTCAACTTGCAATCAGAGAACGAATTTAGTTTATTGTTATGCCTATTCTTTGTGCGTACTGTAGGTCGTTTTGGGCTTGTTTGAGTTTTTTGTAGGCGTTTTTTCGGCTTCGGGTTATTGACGGTGGGTCGATGCTGATTTTGGGGGCTATTTTATAGTCGCTCAAGTCTTTGGTTTCTAACTGAAGAATTATGCGTTCTCTTTGGGTCAAGCTCATAATAAGGTTATTTTGCCCTAAGAAGCTTAAATTCGTTATTATTATATTTGGGCTAACAAGCTATTAGTGCAGTTTGTTCCCAAATAATTGAGTATGTCTTGTGGTGGCAGTCGGGATGCTGATTTCGAAAAGATTCACGCTGCATTCTTACAACTCTGCCAGAACGAACCTTCAACTCGGCGAAGATTCAAAGTTTTTGTTTTATTGGTTGCTCATACTCAACTGATTTGTGATTTGCTCAGTTTGCAAAATATTCATGGAATTCAGAATGTTTTTTATTAGACGGTTACCTGCTGAGATACTCTCATCTGACCAACCAATATTGAGGCGTCATTTCCACTTTGTTAGTATCTCTTCTCGTTTGAAAGTTGATTTGCTCAAGAAGAATAGAACTATGTCAGCGATCAAAACAATGCCCGAGAAGAACAGAAGGTTATTGATACTGAAAGGAAAAATTCCTTCCGCTCCTGCAAATAAGACAACAACAAAGGGAATAAACATGAGGCCAGCGATCTGGTTTGCGCCTCGAACATCGTTTACCCGCGACGATGCGATTACGGCTACTTCAATGCTTAGAATTGCTGCCAGAGGAGCAAGGAGTAACAGCATTACACCTGCGTTCCAGTTGGGAAAATAGTAGTAGCCTAACCCCCCATTGTATAAAATGTAGTCTGTTGCGGCCATGAAGATTGATGCGCCTATCCAAGTAGATAGAATAGGCGGTATGAATGATGCGATGCTTTTTCCGAGAAGAATCTCCCCGTCAGTCGTGGGGGTCGCAAGTAAAGGTTCCAATGTCTTTTCAACTTTTTCACCCACTATACTGTACGCTGCAATCGTACTGGGAAGAACAGTTGCTAAAACTACGAATATGTAAATGATTGATTCGGCGCCTAGTGATATTGTCGTAGGAATTCCAGAGGCTATTTGGTTCATGATGACGAGTGAGAAAGCAATTGCAATAAGAAGGGGAAGCCCAACAGTATAGAAGATGATGCTCCTCTTTCTGCTGATCACCTTCAATTCTTTGCGAGCGATTTTCCAAGGCATCCAAGTGGTCATTGCACGTTCTCCTTCACTAATTTCAGGTAAGCGTCTTCCAGCGAGCTGCTTGTCACTGTAACGGTTTCGATGCGTCCTCCCGCTGCGACGATTGAGTTTATCAAGTCAGGATTCTCCTCTTGGGGATTCTCGATATCGACTGTCAGCTGGTTGCCCTCGTTGACCATATTCTTTAGCTGTAGCTTCTTCAATGAATCAAGAATCAGCTTCATTCACTTGTCTTAACTGAATCACGGTTTTCCTTCCGTGGACAGAGCGTTCGAGTTCTTGAGGGGTCCCCACTGCCATGAGCTTTGTATTCAAAATGCCAATCCTATCGCAGACCCGTTGCGCTTCATAGAGGTTGTGAGTGTTTAGAAAAATAGTCTTCTTCTCTTTCTTCAATTCGAGGATGAATTCTCTTACTGTTTTTGCGGACTCTGGGTCTAGATTTGCCGTCGGCTCATCCATGAAAATTATTGTCAGGATCATGGATCAGGGCACGTGCTATCGCAAGCTTCTGTTTCATTCCCTTTGAGAACGCCCCGGCTAGAACATTTCTTTTCTCCCATAGCCCAAGCAACTTGAGGAAGTATTCGTTGCTTTCTTTCTTTTTGGAGTCGGTGAGCCTGTACAGCGTTCCATAATAGTCTAGGTTCTCGTAGGCGGTAAGGGATTCGTAGAGACCAACATTATCTGGGACGAGCCCAATGATCTTTCGGATCTTCAGAGCATCTTCGGGCTGGCCGATTTCATAATCACCAATTCGGGCAGTGCCGCTTGTCTTAGATATCAGGCAACAGAGCATTCTAACAGTGGTGGTCTTTCCTGCTCCGTTAGGCCCAAGAAAACCAAAAATTTCGCCCTCATTTACCCTGAAAGTCAAGTTGTCAACCGCAGTCAACTCTCCGAACTTCCTTGTAAGGTTCTCAGTCTCAATCATGATAAGCCGCTACCAGTCAGCTTCGTTCTCCATAAATAAGCGCAGGGGAACCTATATAGTCAGCCATATCAATGCCAACTATTGCTGCATATCAGTAACATACCCTTGCATTTGGTTAATTTTGCTAAATAATGGAAGAACAACAACAATTGAAAAAGCAGTGTTGTTGTTCTTCTCGTTAAGTTAGAGTCAATTCAAAGAAGAAGAAACAACGGTGTGCGCAACTTCTTCTTCTCCCAAGTAAAAGGTGCAAAGTAAATAGTCTTCGAAGGAAAGAAGAAGAACAAAACTTTCCCCTTAGGAAAAAACTGTTTTTCTTCTTAATACAAAAGAAAGGAGCGATCGCAGCTTTTCTACAGTCTACGGGGTTTCTGGAATGGTTGACTTTTTGGTTGGTCAGGGTTTGGTTTGGTTTCTGCTGTTAGGAGCTGTTTTAGGCGCAAGGCTAGTACGTCGCGGTCGTTGGGTTGCTGATGCGTCCATTGCTCGCGGTATTCTCGGAATTGTTGCCCCGTGATTTTTCCCTTTGTTTGCAAATCGCTAAGTAGCTTAACGAACGCTCTTAGTTCCAGCTGTTCGTTGGTTACTACGTTTATGGTTTTTCCTTCTCCTGACGGGTTGGTTGTGGGTTTTTCGCTGTCTGGCGGCGGATACGTGTTGTATAGGAAAACTGCAAAATACAGGGCATCCCAAGCTCGAGTTAACGGTAAACTGTTTTTTGCTTTTAACAACTCATTGGTATAGAATTCATATTCTTGTCCAAGTGAAAAAAACTTCGTTTGTCCGCTGGGGACATCAGCTACTCGGTTAACAAAATGCCTTAAGTGTTGATTATTGAAAATCGGCAATACCGTTCCACTTTCATAATTGAAACAGAATATGATTTCTTTACCAAGCTGTTTGTCTTGCCCTAATCCACCTATCCTTTCCCAGAGAGCGTCAACTTTTTGGGCTAAAGACTTTCGAGTGTCCACTGCAGCGCGCAATAGGTTTTTGAACTCCCCGATTTGTAGACGGGCGTTTCGGTAAACGTTAGAGCTGTTAAACGTGGAGCGACCAAGAGGCTTAAGGGAACCTTCTAAAAGACGGAAGAATTCGCCGACTTCATCAGGATTTATCTTGAAGAGTTTTTCAGGATCCAAATATTCTATTGAGCGAAGATTTTCGGTGAAAGGATACTTTTGCCTAAATTCTTTGAGTAATGCAAGCGCTCTATCGACCTCTGTGCGGGTTACTTTGACTCTGTCGTATGCGGTTGCTTTTTCGAGCATTGAGTTACTTTGGGACATTTTTAACCATAGCAATATTATTAATTGAACTAATAAGAATTACAATAATATCGTTCAGAATCTCTTCACTTTATTTTCAACTTTCAAATAGGCACAGCATTTTATGAGATAGAGCCAATGCTCGAGGATCAATTTCTGATAAATATTATAAATATCTACAAGAAATCATAGATGGGTACTTCCTTGACAGCCAAGTCATTAATTATAATCGGTGCAGGTCTAGCTGGTTTAGCTACGGGTTGCTATGGACAAATGAACGGTTACAAAACCAAAATTTTTGAGATGCAGGATAAACCCGGTGGTGTATGCGTCTCATGGAAACGCAAAAGCTACACTTTCGATTATGCAGTGCACAACGTTTTTGGTGTGACTCCGAACTCCGTTAACAATCACATGTGGCAAGAACTAGGAGCCCTCAAAGGGTTAATGGCTCATAGTTTCAAAGAATTTGTTCAAGTGGAAGACCCAAGCGGCAAAATCTTAACTGTTCACACGGACCTAGACAAACTCCGAGAGCACCTAAAATCTCTCTCGCCAGCTGACGAGAAACTCATAGACGAATTCATTAAAGCAGCTAAACGGTTTAGTGGATATGACTTGTTTGCTGCCATATCTGGTGGCATGGGAACCAAGCTAAAGATGCTCCCTCTGATGGGAGCGTTGATGAAGTACAGCAAGATAACTCTCAAAGACTACGCCGAACAATTCACCGACCCTTTTTTGCGCAAAGCATTCGCAACCATTCAATACGATCTCCCGGAAGCACCCGTGGTAATTGCCCTGATCTTCTTAGCAACACTAAACAACGGCGATGGTGGATGGCCGATAGGAGGCTCCATGGTGCTCTCAAGAAACATTGAACAGCGCTATTTGGCGCTTGGAGGAGAAGTAGCTTACCATTCAAAAGTCAAAAAGATAATCGTAAAAAACAATGTTGCGATAGGAGTCCAGCTTGAAGACGGCAGTGAACATTTTGGGGATAGGGTAGTTTCAGCAGCAGATGGTTATTCCACGATTTATGGCATGTTAGATGGAAAATACCAAAACCAAACAATCAGTGCCTACTACAAAGCTTATCCGAAAACACAGCCTTTCGGGCTTGAAGTCTGGTACGGAGTCGCCAAGGAATTCTCAAACGAACCACACGCTATAGTTCTCTTCCTTGACAAACCCATAACCATAGAAGATACGATAAGAGACAAGCTTGACATAGAAGTTTTCAACTTTGACCCTACATTAGCACCAAAAGGCAAAACAGTCGTTAAGGTAGTGATGGATTCCAACTATGACTATTGGAAGCCCCTATCCCTCGATGCGGAGAAATACCGAGCAGAAAAACAAAAAGTAACAGAACTAATAGCAGAACAACTTGAAAAACGGTTTCCAGGATTCCAAAACCAAATAGAAGCCACAGACGTAGTTACACCAATTTCTGCTGAGCACTGGACGGGAACGTACCGCGGATGCCAAGCATATGGCGCCCCCAAAGAATACGCTAAAGAAGTTACCAAAAACGGCGTAAGCAAAACACTACCTGGGCTACAGAATTTTTACATGGTGGGGCAATGGGCAGGTGGCACAATCGGGTTAAACACCGTTTGCTTAATGGGACGCAACCTCATTCGAGACCTATGCAAAGAAGACAACAAAAAATTCCAGACAACAACCCAACCCTAAATCCAAAAACAGCATATTAGTCTTAGCGATTGTTGATTTCCGGTTAAAGCATGAAAAAACAAGTGTTCATTTCAGGTCCTATCATAGGCATGGAAAAACAGCAGAACTACCGAGAAGCAATCACCGAAGTCTGCACCAAATTGGGTTTTGAAGTGATTGACCCCTGGAAAAGAGAAAGGGTCCTTTACAATGGCACTGAAGATTGCTGGTGGGATAAGGTGCCAGTCTTTGATTTTGTTCAACGTGACCTGGATGATGCCGACCGATGCGACGTCATGGTGGTTTACTTGCCTATACTTTCGGCAGGAGCCTGCATGGAAATGTTCTACGCCAAACGCAAAGGCAAACGCATCATCGTCGTTTCAGACCTAAAGTGCCTAAGTCCATGGATTGTGTTCCACTCAGACACTATAATAAAGGGATTTAACCAACTTGAAGAGGCACTCAAAAGTTTCATGTAACTTTCAAGTAGCTGCCGTTTACGGCGGGTGAAACTGTAAGGCTGTAAGAGTAAAGGGAATCTTCAAGCCATGCAGTATAGTAGCCTTTTATCTCAACTTGTTGCCCAATTGCTAAACTTGGAATATCAGCATTTTCAAAATAAACGACTATTTTCCCCTGATGCTGCAAGTATTCGGCAGTGATAGTTTGGTTGCCCCAGAGGTAACCACTCGAAACCACTTCTGAAACATCCACGGTCAAGTAAGCAGGAAAAATACGGTAGCTAAAACCGTTACTAACTTCATGGTTCAACTCAAAAGAATTTACAATTCCTTTAACCGTCAGATTAGGAATACTATCTCCCTCAAAGACAGCAAGTTGCTGCTCACGAATGAGGTTTGTAGCTCTCGCAAATATCAGAGTTGCCGAGACCAAAATTGTAAGAGCGAGGAGTAAGTAGGCTGCTTTTTTTAGTTTTTGAGTTTTCTGATTCAATCGTTTAATCTCAATTGAGGTTACACGATAAGATAAAGTGGCTGTGAAGAATCCGATAATTGCGGTTGCTAACCCCAGAAGTTCACCCCAAACAAAAAAGAAAAAGAAAGAAAAACCAAGCTCGGAAAGCCCAGCCACAAATAGAACCACGCCCAAATCCCGCTTATGCGAAGGATATTTAGTGCCTAAAATTAAGGCGGCAGCCAAGATAATGATGAAAAAGGGAGCTGCAATAAGAGAAAAGGGAAATAGATAGGCAACCATCAAAGCCTGAAGCATAAAGGATATTTCAGCTGTTAAGTTTAAGAAATTTACGGAAACACTGACTATTTGATGTTATTTTTCATGGAATTCTTCGCGGATTTTCATCTGCCGTCTCTTGCGGTTGTAACCCAGCGAAAAGTCGTGGGCTGCATCACGGATTTTTCTTATCAAGAGCATCATTTTGCTGTTCTTATCAAAGTTCCTCGGCGAAGATTCGTCGGGCAAATAGATTTCTTCACGCTCTTTGGCTAAGCCGATGAGTGGAAGTTGAAGCCCGAGGGTTTGTAAGGAAGCTTTTGCGGCGCTGACTTGTCCAGGTCCGCCATCAATCAATATTAGGTCAGGCAGCGGAGTTTTCTCTTCTATCAAACGCTTATACCGCCTCAAAACAACCTCGTGAACCGCGGCAAAATCATCTTGCCCCACAAAAGTCTTGATCTTGAATTTGCGATAGTTTTTCTTGTCGGGTTTGGCGTCTTTGAAGCTGACCATACCTGAAACAACGTGTTCGGTTCCCAAGTTGGATATGTCAAAGCACTCGATTACATGGGGCAGCACGGGTAGGTTGAGGTTATTCTGCAAATCAACCAAAGCGCTATCAACTTCTAAGCCTGATTCCAAGTTTTTCTCGGCTAACCGCACAAGCCCCAACTTGTCGGCACGCCTTGGAATAGTCAACGAAACAGGCGCAACACGCTTAGCCGAAAGAAACTCTTCCAAAGCTTTTTTCTCCTCCACACCCTGCCAACAGGGCTTGTTTAGCAAGATTTCCCTGGGAATAGGGTTCGAGGTATAATATGCCTTCAAAAATTCTTGTTCAATTTGGGGCTGCACATCTACACTGAATTCTTTCTTACCCAAAAGAACGCCTCTACGCATACCCATCTGAACAGCCAACATTTTCTCGCCTACCTGTCTAAACACCAGTACATCTTGATCGAATCGGCGTTCTTTATCGACGATTTGATGTTCCGTGACGAGTCTTATGGAGAGGATTTGGTTGCGGAGTTCAAGTGCAGTTTCGTATTGCAACGCTTGGGAGGCGGATTGCATTTGGGTTTTGAGTTGTTCGATTGTTTGCTGGTAGTTTCCATTTAAGAAGCTGCGTGCTTGCCGTACTTGGTCGGCGTATTGTTCTGCTGTAGCTTTGCCAATGCATGGAGCCGTGCACAGATGGATGTGGTAGTTTAAGCAAGCTCGTTTGGGCATCGTTTTGCAGGTGCGCAGTTTAAACACTTTAACAACTAAACGTTGCAGGTCTTGGCGTGTGAAGCCGTCTGTGTATGGCCCAAAAGATTCCAGTTTCCGCGAAACCTTACGGCTGGTAAGTATCCGTGGATAGGTTTCTCTTGTGAGTGAGATGTATGCGAAAGTTTTGGCGTCTTTGAGGTTAACATTGTACTTCGGTGTGTGTTGCTTGATGAGTTTGTTTTCTAAGAGGAGAGCTTCAACTTCAGTGTTAACGATAACCCAGTCAATCTGGCGAATATGCAACACAAGCTGCCGCGTCTTCAGCGGATGGTCGTTGCTAGAAAAATAACTCTTAACCCTAGAGCGCAAACTTTTGGCTTTGCCCACGTAAATGATTTCCCCTTGCTCGTCGCGGTAGAGGTAGACGCCAGGGTCAGTGGGTATATCGCTGCTTTTGAAGTCTTGTGGACCATTAATTTGGATCATGCAGGCTGTTTCACTGCCAAAACATGTTCTTCTGGCTTGTGGTTAAGTATCTTTTGTAAAAACAGTCCAGTGTACGATATTTGGCACTTTGAGACTTCTTCAGGTGTACCCTGCGCTAAGAGTTCACCGCCCGCAGCGCCGCCTTCGGGTCCAAGGTCGATGAGGTAGTCACAGCTTTTGATGACGTCGAGGTTGTGTTCGATGATGTAAACAGTGTTGCCGTTGTCTACCAACCGATTGAGGACTTTGATAAGGCGTTTTGTGTCGTCGAAGTGTAGCCCAGTGGTTGGTTCGTCGAGCATGTAGACAGTGTGTCCGGATTTATGTTTGCTGAGTTCGCGGGTGATTTTGATTCGTTGGCTTTCTCCACCTGAAAGGGTGGTTGAGCTTTGACCCAGCTTTATGTAACCTAACCCAACATCGAGAAGCGTTTCAAGTTTGCGTGAAACCCTCGGAGTATTCTCGAAGAATTTAGCCGCTTCCTCAACAGTCATATCCAACACTTCGGCGATGTTCTTGCCCTTGTAGAGAACACTCAAGGTTTCTTTGTTGTAGCGTTTGCCCTTGCACTCGCTACATTGCACATAAACGTCGGGAAGGAAGTTCATTTCTATGCGCAAGACTCCGTCGCCTTGGCAGGTTTCGCATCTGCCTCCTCTTACGTTGAAGCTGAAACGCCCTTCTTTGTAGCCGCGTGCTTTAGCTTCTTTGGTTGAGGCAAAAATGCGTCTTATTTCATCGAAAAGCTTGGTGTATGTTGCTGGGTTGCTTCTGGGAGTTCGACCGATGGGGTCTTGGTCAATTACAATTACATTACGCACAACGGAAGGAACACCCAAGTCTTCATGTTTCCCAATTTTATCAACTTGCTCCCCAAATATTTTCCTTAAAGCGGGAATAACCGTCAAGTTCATCAATGTGCTCTTGCCTGAACCCGAAACCCCAGTAATTCCGCACAGTACGCCCAATGGCAACTGCAGGCTGAGGTTTTTAAGGTTGTTTTCTTGGGCACCCTTAACAGTGATGTAGCCGACTGGTTGGCGTCTTTCGGTGGGTACTTCAATTTTTAGTTCGCCTGAAAGGTATTTGCCTGTGAGGCTGCGTGGATTTTTCATTACTTCTTGAGGACTGCCTTCTGCAACGATGTGTCCACCGTGGATGCCTGCGCCTGGTCCCATGTCTACAATGTAGTCGGCATGCCGCATCGTTTCTTCGTCGTGTTCAACAACGATTAGGGTGTTGCCTATATCGCGCAGACGCTGCAAAGTACTGATGAGTTTGGCGTTGTCTCGCTGGTGTAAGCCTATGCTGGGTTCATCAAGTATATAGAGGACGCCCATAAGGTTGCTGCCAATTTGAGTGGCTAAGCGAATACGTTGGGCTTCTCCACCTGAAAGTGTCTTGGCGGCTCGGGACAACGAAAGGTAACCTAAACCGACATTCTTAAGAAAACCGAGTCTTTCATTGACTTCTTTAAGCACTTGCTTGGCTATGAATAATTCATTTTCGTTTAACTTGGGTGGCAAGTTATGGAAAAAGTCAACGGATTCTTCAATCGAGAGGTCTGTCACGTCGATTATGCTTTTGTCCAAAACTTTTACTGCAAGAACTACTGGTTGGAGTTTTTTGCCCTTGCATGTTCCGCATGGTCTAGAAGTCATGTATTTTTCGATGTCTTCTTTGCGCCATTCACTCTCAGTCTGCCGATACAGCCGCATGGTTTGTGGGATGATACCTTCCCAGCCCTCACGCATCCACATGCTGGCGCCATTTGACCAGCTGCCGTTAATTGGTTCTTTATCTCCGTATAGAAGAACTTGGAGTTGCTGTTCAGTGAAATCCTTGATCGGTGTGAAGACGTCGAACCCGTATCTTTTGCCGACCGTTGCTATTTGCTGTGCACGCCAACTAAGTTCCATGGTGCCCTTATAAACTGCCAACGCCCCATCCATTATGGAAAGATTCATATCAGGAATCACTTTATCAGCAGTGACCTCGGTGATTTCTCCTAAACCATGGCAGGTTGGACAAGCGCCAAACGGCGAATTAAAGCTAAACATTCTAGGCTCAAGGCTTTCAAACACAATTTCTGGGTGGTTTGGGCAGGCTCCGAAAGTGCTGTACATTATTTCGTCAGCGAAGCGTTCCAGTTCCTTTTTCTTTTCACCTTCAGCCTTTTGAGCGTCAATGATTATCATTGTTCCTTTGCCCACTTGAAGCGCCTGCTCAACAGCTTCGGAAATGCGTGAACGCTCCTCATCGACTATTGGCACTGTATCGATAACTGCTTCAATCCAGTGTTTTTCGTACCGAACCAGTTTAACCTCTTCTTTGATAGTATCAGATTCGTAGATTTTTTGGTCAGCGCGGATTTTGGTGTAACCTTGTTTTTTGAGATCTTCAAAAACTTGTTCGTGTGTGCCTTTTATGCCGCGGATGACTGGAGCTAAGAATGTGAGGGTTTTTCCTTTTTCAGCCATTACTAGGCTGGTGATGTTCTCCGCGCTTTGCGGATGGATGGAGCTACCGCACTTGGGACAATGATGAACGCCAATTCGCGCAAATAGTAGCCTGAGGTAATCGTAGATTTCGGTAACTGTCCCAACAGTTGAGCGGGGATTTTTGCTTGTGCTCTTCTGCTCAATCGAAATTGCCGGTGAGAGCCCTTCAATCGAATCCACATCGGGCTTATCCATTAAACCCAAAAACTGCCTTGCGTAGGCGCTGAGGCTTTCAACGTATCTACGTTGTCCTTCAGCGTAAATTGTGTCGAAGGCTAACGTGGATTTTCCTGACCCTGAAAGTCCAGTTATAACTATGAACTTGTTTCGGGGCAACTCTAAATCGATGTTCTTTAGGTTGTGTTCCCGTGCACCTTTAATCGAAATATTATCTCGCATAAACTAAATTCCTATTTTGATTCATTTTGTAAGGAGGTTATTCAGGAAGATTAGAACCTTTTTGCCCTAAATCTTTAATTTTCTGGCGTAACCGCTTCATTTTCCATCTTCCTATCCAGCGCTTTGTTAAGCTCAGCAATCTCATCTCTAAGTTCGATAGCACGTTCAAAGTCCAACTTCTCGGCTGATTCCCTCATCTGAGCATCCAACTCAATTATCCGCCGTTTTATATCAGATTCTGGCAAGTGCTTGGTGCCCCTGATTATGCCTTCTTTATGAGAGACACTCTTTATGATAGTTTTCGGGGTGATGCCGTTTTCTTGGTTGAAGCGTTTTTGGAAACTGCGACGATACCAAGTGATTTCCATTGCACGTTTAATCGATCGCGTTTCAACATCTGCATAAAGAATAACTTTGCCATTGACGTTTCTCGATGCGCGCCCGATGGTTTGAATAAGGCTTCGCTCATCACGCAGGAACCCTTCCTTATCTGCGTCCAAGATGAAGATCGTTGCGACCTCAGGTATGTCTAAGCCTTCCCGTAGCAGGTTGATTCCCACCAGGATATCAAAATCGTTAACCCGCAGTTGGCGAATTAGCTCTATGCGATCGAGGCTTTCGATTTCAGAGTGCATATACCTAACGCGAAAACCTTCCTTAGACAGGTAATTGGCCAGGTCCTCAGCCATACGCTTTGTTAATGTTGTGACTAAGACGCGGTCGCCTCGCGTGATTGTTTTTTTGGCTTCCACCATCAAATCCTGCATCTGCCCCTCAATTGGCCGCATCTCAACCTCAGGATCCAAAAGCCCTGTAGGTCTTGTGATTAATTCGACAGGTGGACCGCTCTTTTCAAGTTCATATTCGGCTGGAGTTGCCGATACGAAGAGGACCTTACCCATTTTCTTCTCAAACTCATCAAACTTAAGCGGGCGGTTGTCAAGGGCGCTTGGGAGTCTGAAACCGAAGTCAACAAGGTTCTTTTTCCTTGCAAAATCTCCATTATACATGGCACGGGCTTGCGGAATAGTCTGGTGACTCTCGTCAATGATTAAAAGATAGTCTTTGGGAAAGTAATCCATCAAAGTAAACGGGGGTTCTCCAGGTTTGCGCCCGTCGAAGTGTCGGCTGTAATTTTCCATCCCAGCACAGAAACCCACTTCTTTAATCATTTCAAGATCGTAGTTCGTTCGTTGTTTAAGCCTATGAGCTTCAAGCGGAGGCAAACTGGGCAACCTCGCTTCCAACTCCTGCTTGATGAGTTCAAGCGCCAACGCATGCTTCTCCTCAGGCACAACGTATTGGCGTGCGGGATAAAGCGTAAACTTATCGAGAGCTGTTTTCACATCACCGTTTAACAGGTTAACTTCTTTAATTTTTTTGATTGCATTGCCTTCTAGTTCAACGCGCAAGATTTCGTTTTCGTAAGAAGGCACAACATCCACGGTTTCACCTCGTACTCGGAAACGTCCTGGCTCCAACACCATATCGTTGCGTTCATATTGCATGTCCACGAGTTCACGGATGAGCTGTTGCCTCGAAATTTGTTTCCCAACTTCGAGTTCAGCTGCCATGGTTCGGAAGTCATCGGGGTTGCCTAAGCTGTAGATGCAGCTAATGCTTGCAACAATAATCGTGTCACTTCGGCTCACGATGCTCGACACCGCGTGCATGCGCATTTTTTCAATCTGCTCGTTTACAGTCGAATCTTTTTCGATGTACATGTCTTGGGCTGGCAGGTAAGACTCAGGCTGATAGTAATCATAAAAACTGATAAAATATTCTACGCGATTGTGTGGAAAGAGCTCCTTTAACTCGGCATAGAGTTGCGCCGCCAACGTTTTGTTGTGAGCGATTATTAGGGCGGGTTTCTGGAGTTTGTTAATTACGTTTGCCATAACAAAGGTTTTGCCGCTTCCAGTGATACCCAGAAGCGTTTGTTTGGGTTTTATGGGGAAGTTCTTCACTAACTGCTCTACCGCGGCTTGCTGGCCGGGTGAAGTTTGGAATGGCGCTATAAGTTCAAACTGCACTTTGCTCCCCTACAAACGTTAACAAATGACCAAACGACAGAATTAATTAAGTTTTTTCTTAAAAGTGGTCTAATTCAGGCAGTTTTGCCTTGTTCAGAAACCACTGGCGGGTGGTTATTTGCATGGTTTCTTTTTTGCTTTATTTTATAGAACTGCCAACGCTTCAGAACAAACGCGGCCAACGCAGCGGCAAATAGCCCATCATAAATGACTACGATGAAGCTGTTTTCAAAATCCCGACCCCAAAGGTTAGCGTGAATCACCCCAAAGAACAAAGCCACATACATCAGCGCGTGGAAGTAGCGCCAGTGAGCCTCAACTTTTCTCCTTAAAAGCACAGCTCCAAACGCTGTGTAAATCGCGATTAATGCCACACTGCCACCGTAGAAGAAGAAGTTGGAGAGCGACTCAAAGTTGGGTAGCAGGATGATAGGGTTTACAAATAGGATTGCTACGGCAATCGGGTGCAATGTTATCATGAGCAAACCTGCAGCGGCGAAGTAATGATGAACTTTTATGAATGATTTTTTGAAAAAAAGCGTTACTTCTTTAATAAAAGGTGTTAGGATGGCTGCAACGCTTAAGGCAATAAAACCGTTTAACGCAAGCAATCGTATGCTTGCATCCATCGCGGTTGTGGTATCCATGTCAAGGGCAACTAGAGAAATCGCTAATGCAAAAATGATTATTACTGCGAAGAAAGCGAACTCTCTTTTTAAAACCATAGCCTTATCTTACATCAAGTCTAAAATAAAACAATTTCCTAGCAAAATCAACGCCGTATTTTACGCAGACAATAAGATTTTTTTTACAACAAGAATCAGTTTTTTTACTAAAGAAAAAGACAAAAAAAATTATGAACCATCAAGCCGTCAAAAACGGCTGATGCAAGATTTATTCAACAGTTAATTTGCCGAATTTGCCAACGTTAAGTTGAATTTCACTCTTAAAACTGGTAACGTAGCCGTTCTCGATTTTTATGTTGTCGCCAACATTGATTTGGTCAATCTGCTCATTCCAAAGAGTCAGCTTTACGCTGCCTGTTTCGTCTGCGACGACGGCGTCAACTATTCGGTACGTTTCATCTTTGAATCGTGATTTAACTTCTCGGGGGTCGCCTTTATCCACGACTTTGGCTTCAACGCTGACCCGTTTCATGCCATCTTGTAAATCTTTAATTGCAGTCATTTAGTCCACTTCTAAACTGTTTACTAACAGTCGGTTTTCAATTGCAAAGGTGACCTACAATCATATAAATCTTGCGAACTAAAAAAGAAACGAAAAAAAGGGTGGTAAACGCCCTTTGAGTTGCTTAGATTGCTCCAACCAAGAAAATAAGGAGCAAAATTACTATGGCTATGCTGCCTGCGGATATGGCAATTCTTTTGATTGTAGAGAACTCTGGTTTGAGTGCTCCAATAGCCAAAGCAACTACTGCGCCAAGCCATACGTAGGACACGATAAACATTCCGGAAACTATGTCTCTGAAAGCCATGGTTGATGAGTCGATGTTGTTGAAAATTGCATGTGACATCGCAGGTAATGTTCCCAGTGCATCTGATGGATAATATAGTGCAGCGAAGGGGTCAAAGCGTGCACCCAGCGAGAGGTCAAATGGGTAATAGACCGTGGGCAGGATTAGAGTGGCGGCGAGGTTAACTGCCGCTCGAATAACCATGATGAATAATGCGTAGCCGATTACTGCAAAGAGCGGTTTCCAAAGCACTGAATTTTTCTGTATTCTGCAGACCACATAGATTATGCCAGTCAAGATGAACCAGGCGAAGATGAACTGCAGCGAGAATAGCTGTAAGAACTGGAGGAGTATACCGGTGCTGTTGTATTGAATAGGAGTTTGGTATTCCCCATGGAAGAATAATTCACCAACACGGACAGTTATGTTTGAGCTGGATGGATAAGTGAAATCTAATTGAAGTGAAGTGATGTTACTCCATGAGGGAGCACCTTTGCTTGTCCAGGTTACTGCGTTTGGTCCAAGCGGAAGAGTCAGGTTAGTCCATTCACCATTGGTTGCATTGGACAGTAAAGAAGCCATGTTATATTGGTAAGTATCTGAAACGCCGCCAAGCGAATACAAAGTTAAAGTGGCGTTTTGCGGCGATGTTAGGGGCTGCACAAGTTTTAAGGATATTGTGAGGTTTTGGAAACCGCTAGGGCTACAGTCAACATTGGACGTGTTAGCTAAAGCGGCAGTTAGGATATTTGTGTTTGAAGTGCTCATTTGCATACTGTTGTTGCCAAACAGGCTATAGTAAGCGTTGGAATCTGTTGGTGGAAGCCCAAAACCCGCCACGTAAATACTGTAATTTATGTAGTCATCAAAATTGTTGGTTAACGCAACATTTGGTGCGGCAGCCCAATTTGACGCGTTCGTAAAAGTCCCCAACTGATCAATTGATGGCGAAGTTTGTTCAGTGTAAGTTTTAGAGAACTGGGAATATTCGTAGCCTATTTCTAAGCCCACGAACAGTAATAAAACAATCAAAGCACCAAGATACTTTGGGTTTGTTGCAATGCTTTTGAATGCTTTTTGCGGTGCGTATATAACCTGCAGTATGTCGTCAATAATCAATCTAATTCGCTCCCTCGCAATGTGAAGATTGCTTGGCATTTATTAAGTGTTTTTAACTTTCACAGCAAAGCAGACAATAAGATGCTAAAATTCCATAAAAAAGAAAAATTTTGTTTGGTTACATTCCTGTCTTGAGTCGCCGATAAGTCGTATAATCCACGTATTCAATGAATGGATTCTCTGATTGGAATTTAACGGTGATTTTTTGGCGTTTACGTTTTTCTAGAATTTGGCTTGTTGTTCTAAGTAGGTATGCATCGCTTCCTGCACCTGAACCATAACTTGCAACCAAGATGCGTTCATCGGGCTTTGCAACGTCAAGGGTTGCAGCTAAACCCACCATTGCGGCTCCTGAGTAAGTGTTGCCGAACTTTGTAATTTGAATGGCTGGCAGATACTGGTCTTCTTTAAAGCCGAGTTCTTTGGCGATTCTGACTGGAAACTGCGGGTTAGGTTGGTGGGGAACAAAATAATTCAAGTCGGCTGCTTTGACGTTTAAGCGTTCCATCAGTTTAGTAGCTGATTTTCGGACATGCTTAAAGTAAGCTGGGTCACCCGTGAATCTTCCGCCGTGCATGGGGTATTGTTCGCCGTCGCGACGCCAGAAGTCTGGGGTATCAGAAGTGCAGGAGTACCATCCTTCAACTTCAGCGATGACATCATGTTTTCCAAACAGGAAAGCTGCGCCGCCATAGCCCACGTAAGTGTCCAATTCGCCTCCTGGGCAGCCTCTGGGGGCTGCTTGAGAGTTGTCTGCGCCAATAACCATAGCATACTTGATGCAGGAACGTGGATAACTAACCAAGGCTGAGGCATCTTTGAACATACTTGTGCCAGCTTTACATGCAAACTCGGTGTCCACAGCGTCCACGCCTTGGATGTCACCTTCCTCTTCGCCAAGTTGAAGAACTTGAGCTACCTTTGAAGCAATTGGTTTAACAGCATACGGGTTTGATTCGGAGCCTACATAGACTTTTCCAACCCATGAACTGTCAAGTCCCGAATGGATAAGCGCAAGTTTTCCAGCCTCAACGGCTGCGGTAACAGAATCTTCGTCAATGAAGGGAACAGCACGCTCCAAACGTTCTTCCTTTATTCGGAAACGCGAAGTATAAGCACCGTAACCCACAATGCCGGGTAAATCATATTCTTTGGTTGGTTGAACCACTTTATACTCTTGATGAGGATAATACTCATCAGCCAATGTAAACGCTAAAGAAATTGTTGGAATAACCTCGCTTTTTCCCACTGCATAACGTCTTCGGAACCGTGGAATTACATCTCTGCCTTCAAGACTAGCTAAATCAACATCTTCGCCGTCACAAATTAGCTGGTCAGTTAATCTGGCGGGAACACGGATTTTGCCATCATGAAAAGATACTATGCCGTAGATGTAGCTGGAGAGTTTAGTGAATTTATTTGTGGGTTCGTTGACGTAGGTGCAGACTTCAAGTTTGCCCTTGTCGTAGAACAGGTCTATGCTGTCCATTTTGCCGAAGCTTTTTCTTCCACATTTACTGCAATAATCGCGAACTTCAAAGTATTCTTTGCCGCAGCTTTGACAACGACAAGCCTTTAAGCGGTCACCCAAGTAAGAAACGCGTCTTTCTATCGGTTCACTACTCATTCTTGCTCTCTCCTAAGATGGTTACGTATGCTTTAGTTCCAAAACCCTCGAACTCGAGCACAGCACCATTCTTTGGTGAACCCCCATCTACATGAACTTGTCTTTCGCCTGCTTCACTGCGGAGTTGGCGGTAAATTTCGTAAATCTGTGCGCCACCAGTTGCTCCCAACGGGTTACCGTCTGCTTTTAATCCGCCGTTCGTGTTTACGTAAAGTGGTTTGCCATCTATGTCGTAGCAGTTTTCGCAGCCGTGAATACTTTTCCAAGCCATTCCGGGTTGGCAGAAGCCTAAGTCTTCGAGAGAAATCATCTCCATGACTGTAGATTGGTCGTAGACTTCGATAATCTGCAAATCAGAGGGTTTAATTTTGGAAGTTTTGGTTGCACTTTTCATGGCAAGCTCAGCAGCGACAAAGTGGGATAGGTCTTCTCTTTTGGGGTAGTTAAGGTAGTCTGTTGCTGAACCGCAGCCTAAGATGTGGATAGGTTGTTTAGTCATTTTTTTAGCGATTGAATCGCTTGTAAGGATTATAGCTGAGGCTCCATCGGATATTGGGGCGAAATCGTAGAGTCCCAAAGGTTTATGTGCGGTTTTCCGTGCTGCTAGGACTTGGTCGATTGTGATTTTTCTTTGGTATTGGGCGTACTTGTTTTTGGTAGCGTTCGCATGGTTCTTAACAGTAACCTCTGCGAGAGCTATGTAAAGTTTTTCGAGATCTTCGCCCGTGATGTGGTGTTTTTTTATGTAGGCACGAAGCATGAGTTCATGGTTTGATTCGGGTGTGCCGCCAGCAAAGTAGCTCCAAGGGTCATCGAGGAGCATGAGGTCGTCGCGGATCTTATCCCAGCGATCCGTCATTTTTTCTATGCCGCCCACCAACACCGTATCATAGACTCCGGCTTGAATTGCATTGCAAGCCGTCAGCAACGCAGCGCTAAAAGAGCGGGTAACTTCCATGGGCACATGAAGTTCAGTTAATTCTGAAAGGAATCCCTCTTCTAACCCCAACTTGTTGGTGATGGGTAAAAAGCAATCAGACATGTAACATGCTTCAAGATTTTTGCGTTCCATGCCGCATTCGTTTGAAGCGGCAAGCCAAGCTTCCTCAATCAGTTTTTCTGGTTCTTTGCCGTAGTGTTCTCCAAACTTTGTGCGACCAACAGCAACTATAGCTGGGCGATTTTGCATTCAAGGTCTCCCGTTTTTGGATAGCACTTAAGGTTTTTCAAAATGACTATTAAGGGTTTGCCAAATTACTCCCCCAAATAAGGGAATAACGTAAATACTAAA
>CAWDAV010000016.1:0-126328 GCA_963800365.1 Candidatus Bathyarchaeota archaeon
TGTTTCTGCAGCTTCTTCTGCCTGCTTTTCCGCATTAAGCAGCATGTTGATTAGGGCTTTCTGATCAACTTCGGCTCTGGTTCGCCAATCCAAAAACACCTGTCCTTTCTCATCCTGCATCAAATAGCCGTAGCGGATATAACGATCAAGGTTTAAACCGATTTTCCAGTTCGGCATCTTTTCGCCCAGCAGTTTTTCGATATCTTTGCGTGCTGCTTGCCCTTTTTTGCTGATGATGTAGGATATGGTTATTGCTAAACCAGCTAAATCGTCAATGCGCCAACCCATCAACTTATCCTTAGTTACCGAGCCATTCGACAATACGACAAAGAATCGTGCTTTATCAAGCTCCTCAATGGTAGGTTTCTCTGGGGTTTTTTCTTCTTCGAAAACGATTTTTACCTGCAAATCAAGCGGTTTGAGGTAATCTTCAACAAGGTCAAGCACTTTGGGATAATCCGAACCCAACGCCTTATGGAGTTCCCAGCCTTTTACGCCGGGTTTCTGGTGTCTTTTGTAGAAGAGCATCTGTGTTGCTTTCTTGACTTTGCTGCCGTAAACACCTTTTTTCTTGCTGCTCAAACTTGTTCGCCTCGCTTCCATTTTTGCCAAATTTCAATTGAAACCGCAATTGGGACGGAAGTGGATTGCTCTGTTAGAGCTTCTTTTCGGGGTTTATCGAAAGGTAATATGAAGACTGTTTCTTCCAATCTGTCGATTTCCAAGTAGCGTAACCGTAAGTTATAAGGAAGCTAGTAAGGAATGCACGTTGCACGGTTTCTTCAAATGCATCGGCGCCGATGAAATCCCAATATGCAATCTTGCCGCCTACGCCTTTTTCTGTGACTTTAACTTTGAGTTCCTGCCAGTAACATTCGAGTTCCTCAGAGAATTCACGGTTACTTAGAACACGCTCTTTGACAAGTTCGTCGCGGCTTACTGACCCCATGGCAACTTGGGAAACGTCGATATCTTTCCATCGGTCGCCCATCGGAGCCAACGCTTCCCAATACAATAGTCCCTGCGCTAAACTGTGAAGGCTAAGCTGCTCAAACTCGATCAGCGGACTCCAAGCCCTCAAAAAAACTTCAATCATCCCCTGTTTGCCGATCTGCCGGATTTTTTCTTCTAAAAGGAAGGGATCGGTGTAGAGTGAATTTGAGCGTTGTTTTACCCATTCGCTCTGCATTTTGATTACGGTTGCTAAGTGATGGAGGGCTTCTGCGTCAAGTTTTAATTCTTCAGGGTTTGCCCAGTTTGGAAAATACTCATGAACTATCTTGATGATTTCATCAACGTTCAAAGTAAATGGCTCAACGGTATGATTTTCGATGGCTATGCACATTTCAATTATGCGTTCCAGCTTTTCCTTGCCCAACTTCTTGTCATGTTTAATGGACTGCATTAGGCAACCTCACGCACGATTGATTTTCCTTCAAGGTTCTGCACTGTGATAACGTTGGCATCTTGCTGGGCAAAAGTGATTTGGCTGGGAGTTATGACGACATATTGAGCACTTGCATCCTTAATCATTGCAACGAGAACTTTAGCTATCATTTCACGGTTTTTGGGGTCCATGTGGATATCGTATTCGTCGACAGCTCGGAAAGGTGAACGTACGTGCTGCTGTAAAGCCAACAGGAAACCCATCGTAGCGGTGGTGCGTTCGCCGCCACTCTGAGTGTAAGCATCAAGCGCAACTGGTTTGCTTCCCTTAAATCCAACGTAGATTTCCAAGCCAGCAGTTTCAATGTCTTGGGCATTTGAAAGTTTAACTTCACCAGTTGCTCTGGTTTGGCTCATAATTTTTTGGTATTCTATGTTTACCCGTTCAAGCAGGTTCTCCATAACGGTGCGCCAAGATTGCATGCGAGTTTTGACTTCTTCCAAGGTTTTCTTCGCGGTTCTCAGCTACTATTGTACTTTACTTTGAGTTCCAAGTAAAGCTTCGAGTAAGATTCGTACTGCCGCTCAATGTCCTCTGATACATCCGCTAACGCAGCTAAGTGTCCGTTGGTTAAACCAATTTCGTCTTGAATTTCAGCGTTGGTTTTTCTCACAGCAATGCGTTCTCCTGATGGCTGGGCTTTCGCGATAGCGTTGTTTAGTGTTTCTTCGGCTTCTTTGATTGATTTCTCGATGGTTTTCATGTCGACGATTGCGTTTCCCGTTTAAACTCCAGCAAACCAAGAGTCACACGTTTATCTAACGCCTCAGACGAAATTTTATCGGTTGAACCTTCAAGTTTGAGCATCTTTTTCTGGTTTTCTTTGACTTGTTCGGATGCCTTAGCGATTTGTTGTTTTGCGGTTTCAAGCATTTTTTTGAGGTTCTCAGTTCTGAGCAGTTTAAACTGACCTTTGCTAGTGACGGATTCCAAAGCTTGGGCTTCGATTAGAAACTGTTCAATCAGGGATAAAGTAGAGTCATTCTGACCGATTTCATGTTCAAGATTTAAACGTTCATCGAAGACTGATTTTGCTTCGCCTTTGAGGGTTTGTTGCACAACTTGCTGCCCATCCAACTCGCTGATAAGCGCTTGCCGGTCATCTTCAATTTTCCCCAGTTTCTGCTTGTTCTGGCTTAACTTCTGTTTCTGCAGCTTCTTCTGCCTGCTTTTCCGCATTAAGCAGCATGTTGATTAGGGCTTTCTGATCAACTTCGGCTCTGGTTCGCCAATCCAAAAACACCTGTCCTTTCTCATCCTGCATCAAATAGCCGTAGCGGATATAACGATCAAGGTTTAAACCGATTTTCCAGTTCGGCATCTTTTCGCCCAGCAGTTTTTCGATATCTTTGCGTGCTGCTTGCCCTTTTTTGCTGATGATGTAGGATATGGTTATTGCTAAACCAGCTAAATCGTCAATGCGCCAACCCATCAACTTATCCTTAGTTACCGAGCCATTCGACAATACGACAAAGAATCGTGCTTTATCAAGCTCCTCAATGGTAGGTTTCTCTGGGGTTTTTTCTTCTTCGAAAACGATTTTTACCTGCAAATCAAGCGGTTTGAGGTAATCTTCAACAAGGTCAAGCACTTTGGGATAATCCGAACCCAACGCCTTATGGAGTTCCCAGCCTTTTACGCCGGGTTTCTGGTGTCTTTTGTAGAAGAGCATCTGTGTTGCTTTCTTGACTTTGCTGCCGTAAACACCTTTTTTCTTGCTGCTCAAACTTGTTCGCCTCGCTTCCATTTTTGCCAAATTTCAATTGAAACCGCAATTGGGACGGAAGTGGATTGCTCTGTTAGAGCTTCTTTTCGGGGTTTATCGAAAGGTAATATGAAGACTGTTTCTTCCAATCTGTCGATTTCCAAAGTAGCGTAACCGTAAGTTATTAGGAAGCTAGTAAGGAATGCACGTTGCACGGTTTCTTCAAATGCATCGGCGCCGATGAAATCCCAATATGCAATCTTGCCGCCTACTCCTTTTTCTGTGACTTTAACTTTGAGTTCCTGCCAGTAACATTCGAGTTCCTCAGAGAATTCACGGTTACTTAGAACACGCTCTTTGACAAGTTCGTCGCGGCTTACTGACCCCATGGCAACTTGGGAAACGTCGATATCTTTCCATCGGTCGCCCATCGGAGCCAACGCTTCCCAATACAATAGTCCCTGCGCTAAACTGTGAAGGCTAAGCTGCTCAAACTCGATCAGCGGACTCCAAGCCCCCAAAAAAACTTCAACCATCCCCTGTTTGCCGATCTGCCGGATTTTTTCTTCTAAAAGGAAGGGATCGGTGTAGAGTGAATTTGAGCGTTGTTTTACCCATTCGCTCTGCATTTTGATTACGGTTGCTAAGTGATGGAGGGCTTCTGCGTCAAGTTTTAATTCTTCAGGGTTTGCCCAGTTTGGAAAATACTCATGAACTATCTTGATGATTTCATCAACGTTCAAAGTAAATGGCTCAACGGTATGATTTTCGATGGCTATGCACATTTCAATTATGCGTTCCAGCTTTTCCTTGCCCAACTTCTTGTCATGTTTAATGGACTGCATTAGGCAACCTCACGCACGATTGATTTTCCTTCAAGGTTCTGCACTGTGATAACGTTGGCATCTTGCTGGGCAAAAGTGATTTGGCTGGGAGTTATGACGACATATTGAGCACTTGCATCCTTAATCATTGCAACGAGAACTTTAGCTATCATTTCACGGTTTTTGGGGTCCATGTGGATATCGTATTCGTCGACAGCTCGGAAAGGTGAACGTACGTGCTGCTGTAAAGCCAACAGGAAACCCATCGTAGCGGTGGTGCGTTCGCCGCCACTCTGAGTGTAAGCATCAAGCGCAACTGGTTTGCTTCCCTTAAATCCAACGTAGATTTCCAATCCAGCAGTTTCAATGTCTTGGGCACTTGAAAGTTTAACTTCACCAGTTGCTCGGGTTTGGCTCATAATTTTTTGGTATTCTATGTTTACCCGTTCAAGCAGGTTCTCCATAACGGTGCGCCAAGATTGCATGCGAGTTTTGACTTCTTCCAAGGTTTTCTCGCGGTTCTCAGCTACTAACTGTGCTTTTTCTTTGAGTTCCAAGTAAAGCTTCGAGTAAGATTCGTACTGCCGCTCAATGTCCTCTGATACATCCGCTAACGCAGCTAAGTGTCCGTTGGTTAAACCAATTTCGTCTTGAATTTCAGCGTTGGTTTTTAGGACCGCAATGCGTTCTCCGGATGGCTGGGCTTTCGCGATAGCGTTGTTTAGTGTTTCTTCGGCTTCTTTGATTGATTTCTCGATGGTTTTCATGTCGGCGATTGCGTTTGCCCGTTTAAACTCGAGCAAACCAAGAGTCACACGTTTATCTAACGCCTCAGACGAAATTTTATCGGTTGAACCTTCAAGTTTGAGCATCTTTTTCTGGTTTTCTTTGACTTGTTCGGATGCCTTAGCGATTTGTTGTTTTGCGGTTTCAAGCATTTTTTTGAGGTTCTCAGTTCTGAGCAGTTTAAACTGACCTTTGCTAGTGACGGATTCCAAAGCTTGGGCTTCGATTAGAAACTGTTCAATCAGGGATAAAGTAGAGTCATTCTGACCGATTTCATGTTCAAGATTTAAACGTTCATCGAAGACTGATTTTGCTTCGCCTTTGAGGGTTTGTTGCACAACTTGCTGCCCATCCAACTCGCTGATAAGCGCTTGCCGGTCATCTTCAATTTTGCCCAGTGTTTGCTGGTTCTTGTTGAACTTTACTTGTAACTCTTTGATTATGGCTTCTCGTTTTTCAACCTCTGCCCAAATCAGTTCGCGGTCCAAAAAGCGCCTTTTAAGCTGCAATTGTTTTTTCTCTTGGTACTTCTCATATTGCTCATGCCAGTAAGCAAGAGTTTGTTGTGCTTGCTCCAAGAGTTTGCTTACAGATTCTTCTTGGCTTAGAATGCGCATAAGTTTGGTTTTGGCTTGAACAACGTTTCCTCGGAAAGGTTCCAGACCAACGGCTGCTTCGACCATGCGCAGTTTCTCTACGTTGCTGAGAACGCTGAATTGCTCTACCATGTTCTGATGCATTATGATTAGCATATTGTCCGGATCTACGCCGAATTTGCCGAGTAAACGTTCAATATCCTGCTTGCTGGCGACACGGTTTTCAAGTTCAAAAAAGTATTTTCCATCGCGGCGCAGAACACGTGTGAGGAAGAGTTGGTCTTTGCTGTATTTTGCGACGGGGCGTTTGTTTCCTTGCTTGCTGTTATCTAGGATTAGGGTGACTCTGGCTTGGTCTTGTCCCCAGCGGATTAAATCGCTGAGTTTTCGGGAACGCTCCGTATAAGTCTGCCCTAAACCAACGGAGATTGCCAAAAGTAACGAAGATTTTCCTGCTCCGTTGGGTCCCCCAATTATGTTAACGCCCTGTTTAAACGGTACTCGGGCGTATTCGTAACTCATGAAATTTTCAAGGATAACTTCTTGGATTAACAAGATTGTTTGCCTCTATTTTGAAGCGTTCTCACTATTGAAAAGCGTCTTATTAAAACAATTTTCAAGGAAATGGAGATATCTTCCGCACATCTTCGCCTTTTTTTAACGTTTTCGACTTCTTTATGGCTCACCAAGTTAATTTTGGCCGCTTGGAGGTTGAAGAATTAGCTTATTTATATCCTGAACGCCTATGAAACAATTGGGCCAAGCTTTCATATGCTTGTAGAATAACAACAAAGCTGCAAATGGTGTTTTGTTGTTCTTTCAACTTGAAACTATGTTGAAAGAAGAAGAAGGTTGGAAAATTTGCAATTTCTTCTTCTTCCACCGTTTAATTCTACGTTAATTTGGAAGGAGAAGAACAACACTTTCTTCTGTAAGAGCTGTTCTTATAGCCGATATTGTTTGAACCAAATCAAGCTACAACTTCTAAAGCAACAAAGCAAAAGCTTGGTCATAAATCTGTTTCACGCCATCACAATAAAGGAAATAATGAAAGTTTAATGATAACTACCAAAAGAATCATATATTTCAACATACAAAAAAGAGGTACAGTTAAAAGCCTTTTATTGTGATATGTACAAATTGTTAACAGGTTAAATTTATGAAGTTCGCAGAAATCGCCATCTTACTCAGAGAAATCGTGGATAGGTGCCCAGGGCTTGACGGAAGCACCATCACTTTGATTCCACAAAAAGCTATGTATCCTCTTTACAATGGATACCACATCAACATTAAAGCAAACCTTTCCAAAGAAAGCATGGGAAACCTAAGGAAAATTGTGGAAGGCCACGACTTAGTTATGCAGATTAAGTCAGACGCAGTTATAGTTTATGAAACAAGGTCAACATAAAAAGATGGTTTTTGCTGCTTTAACTCAGAACGTTTGGCTTCTGAATAGGCCTTCTACATAGCTTTCTGTCTCGTTGTTCATTTGCTCACTTATTCCGGTCTTTTTTTTGTTATGGCTTTAGGTTTAGATTCAAAATTAACGGCATTCTAAGCAGATTAGAGCAGGCTTTTCACTCAGTCTCGTCTGTTAACTAAAAATTTCTTGACAAAAAACAAATAAATTGTCAAAGTAAAATAAAAATCCGCAATATGAAGTCACATGCCATTTAGGTTTAACAATACAGACTGAATCAGCGACGATTTCATCGCCTAATAGCCGTTTAAGCGGACTACTTAGGAGATGCTAACGTTCTGAATATCAAAGTACCGTTTTGCCAAAAAGCGCAAACGTTCGGCGTTCTTGCCGTTCTTACCTATCGCGACGCCCTTATCCTTAGGGTTGACGGTTATGACTGCCATTTTTTTGCCATCAGTGCGTTCGGTGACGCGTATTTCTCTGACTGCTGCGGGTTTTAAGGCGTTTTTCATGAATGTTGCTGGGTCTTCGCTGTATTCGATGATTTCGTGTTTTTTGCCTGTCATTCGTTCAAGGGTATGGATGTTTCTTCCGCCCTTGCCGATGGCAACGCCCACTTGTCCTTGGTTGACGACAAATATCGCTCGTTGCTCAACTTCGTCGACTATGCAGTCTTTTACGCTTGCGCCGCTGATGCTTTCAAATAGGGCAATGTATCGCATTTCGTCGCAGGTAATTTTTATGCCACTCGTTCTTTTTTTTCCTCCATTTTTTATTATTGTATCTGAGTTTCCTCGGTTACTTTGAGAATATCTGAATCCCCGGTTTCGCGGATGCTAAGGGCGGAAATAATAAAGAGTTTTTTGCAGACTTCAGCTAGATCCATTGATCCACCTTTGTAGGTTATGACGGGGACTTTAGAGATTTCTCCATAGTATTCTATTTGTTCTTTTATGTCTTTTGGACAGTTTGAAGCTAAAACGATAATCTTAGCTTTGCCGGTTTTGGCGTTTTGCAATGCAACGTTGGTTCCAAAGGATACCTTTCCTGTTTTCACTGCAGACGCTAATGCTTTATCTATGTCTATCATGCTTCTGTTTTTCCTCCTTCTTTTTCTTGCGTTTCAAATGTTGACATGTACAGTTCAACTAGGCCAGTGCCGATTGGTATTGATTGCCCAACTATAACGTTTTCTGTTACACCAGCCAAAGGATCACTTTCACCTTTGACGGCGGCTTCAACTATGTTTGGAACTGTAATTTCGAATGCGGCGCGGGCGAGGACGCTGGCTTTTTTGCCGCTGATTCCGTGTCTGCCGATTTGCTGTACGTCGCCTGTAGTGGTCATCATGTCTGCTACGAGCATTACGTGTCTCACGTCAACGTCTAAGCCTTGGTCTTCAAGGACTCCTTTGGCTTCGTGGACGAGTGCGTTTCTGGATGCTTCGACCCCCAGGGTTTTAGCGATTTCGTGAATGTTGTTAGTGGTTGTTCGTGAAGTATCAACACCTATTACTTCGAGGACTTTGGAGAGGTTTGAGCCATCAGTGCGTATAACCCATTCACCGCTCTCTTCGGTAACTAGGACACGTTTAATGTCTGGGACGCCTTTTACTTGGTAACCTGGGACCTTGGCAAGCATACGTTTGAGTTGCTCGGCTTTCTTGGGTTTAATCTCGACAGTTGTGTCTGTAACGGTTACAGTTGCATTCTGCAGTTCCATTCGCTCTTTTAGCTCATCCATTGTGATAGCTCTGTCATCCATCATCTGCTTGTTCAATTCGATTATTATTGCTTCGCGAACTGGGTCTTCGTATATTGCTGAAGCCAAGTTTTCAACTGAAGTGTAGATGATGTTGCGTGCAACTTCAACTGCGCCTTCTTTGCTCTTAGCGTGATCACCTTGCAGGTAGATAGTCATGATGGGGGTTGAGGGAATTCTGCGTGCATCCACGATTTCGATGAGTCGAGGCAAACCTAAAGTGACGTTTTGTTCTTTGACACCTGCATAGTGGAAGGTTCTGAGAGTCATCTGTGTACCTGGTTCACCGATTGATTGAGCTGCAACGATTCCGACCGCTTCGCCCGGCTCCATCAATGCGCGCTTGTATTGTTCAGCAGTTTGGGTTGCTGCTTTTGTTACGCCTTTGGCTGTGAGTTTGTTCTTTGCAAAGTTAGTCTTAAGCTGGTTTAGCAGGATAGGCGTTATTTGGTCTTCGACGTTCTTGAGTTGCTTTTTGATGTGTTCTGAGGATGCCATTTCGCCTTTCTCGTCGCCGAGTTTTATTTGGTCGATTAGTCGGCTTACGTTTACGGCTTTACCGTGGTCGCTCTTTGCAGGGTCAACGCCGTCTTCTCCATAACGGAACTGGATGATGTCACCTGCTGAATCTCTTACGGTACTGTCGTATTCTAAGCGAATATGTTCTAAGGCATTGATTAATCGTCTTTGCATGTAACCGCTTTGTTGTGTGCGGACGGCTGTGTCGACTAGACCTTCTCTGCCACCCATAGCGTGGAAGAAAAATTCAATCGCGTCTAAACCAGTTTGGTAAGAGTTATAGACGAAGCCTCTTGCTCTTGGGCTTGGGTCGCCATCAACGAAGTGTGGTAGAGCTCTTCCAGCGTAACCTCTTAGGATACGTTTGCCTCGGACTGACTGTTGACCGACACAAGCGGCCATTTGACCGATGTTTAAACTTGAGCCTCTTGCACCAGCACGGGTCATGACGATGCCTGCATTTTCCAATGTGAAGTCTTCATCTGCGATTTTGCCTGATTCGTCTCTGGCTACGGCGAGTTCATGCATAACATAGATTTCGAATGATTCCTCGAGTGTTTGCCCTGGCAAGCGTGGTAAGGTTCCGTTGCGGAAGTTTTCGATGTGTTCGTCGATTTTCTTTTGGATGCGGTCCATAGTTTTTGCCATGCGGCTGCGTGCTCGGGGCGAGAGGACCAATTGGTCGTAAGTGTAGCTGAAGCCACGCATCGAGATGAATTGTTTGAGTAAATGTGTGACTTTGTTTAGGAATTCTCGTCCGGCTTGTGTACCGTAGTCTTTGATGATTCTGTGAAGTAAGCTTTCGGATTGTTCAGAGCCGATTGAGCGTCTGTCGATGATGCCTGAGACGAGTTGACCGTTCTTGACAACTACGTAAGCGTCGTGTTTGCATTCTTCTTCTTCGCATTTTGTGCAACCTTGGCAGATGTTAGCTTTTAGTGAGTAATTGAGTGTTTTTGGCAGGTATAGGCTGAAGATTTGTTTGCCTGACCACATGGGTTCGGGCGTCGTAATTTCTGGTTCTGGTACGGGCCCGGTATAGTTTGTAGCGGTAAGGAGCCGGTTAACTTGACTTCTGGTTAGGAAGTTGCTTCTTCTTGTGAAGTAGTATGCGCTTGTGATGAAGTCTCTGATGGCGCCGATGATTGGTCCGCCGAATCTGGGCGAGAGGATTTGGTCCTGCACTTGCATGAGCAAGAGTGATTCGGTTCGTGCTTCTTCGCTCTGTGGAACGTGTAGGTTCATTTCGTCGCCGTCAAAGTCTGCGTTGTATGGTGGACAAACGCAAAGGTGCAGTCTGAAGGTCTTGTAGGGCAAAACACGTACGAAGTGTGCCATGATGGACATGCGGTGGAGCGAGGGTTGTCGGTTGAAGATTGCTATGTCGCCGTTTTTGAGGTGGCGTTCAACTATGAAGCCTAATTCGACTGCTTCTGCGATTTTTGTGCGGTCAACGACGAATTCGAGGCGTATACGTTTTCCATCTGGCCGAATGATGTAGAGTGCGCCTGGATAGTTTTCTGGACCGTTAATCACGAATTTCTTCATTTCTTCGATGTTCCAAGCCGTTACTTTTTCTGGGACGGATAGTCTCATGGCGACGTCTTGTGGAACACCTACTTCGTTTATGTCAAGGTTAGGGTCCGGAGAGATGACTGTGCGGGCTGAGAAGTCGACACGTTTCCCTGAGAGATTGCTTCTGAAGCGTCCTTCTTTGCCTTTAAGGCGTTGGCTAAGGGTTTTTAATGCTCTGCCGCTGCGGTGACGTGCAGGCGGAATACCGGATGCTTCGTTGTTGAAGTAAGTTGTAACGTGGTACTGTAAAAGTTCAGAGAGGTCCTGGATGATGAGTGTTGGCGCACCTGCTTCCATGTTTTCCTTTAGACGCTGGTTGATGCGGATGATGTCGACGAGCTTGTGAGTTAAGTCGTCTTCTGAGCGAATACCTGATTCCAGCGTGATTGAGGGACGCACGTAAACTGGTGGGACTGGGAGAACTTGGAGAACCATCCATTCTGGACGGGCAACTTTGGGGTTGAAACCCAAAATCTCTAGGTCTTCATCGGAGATACGTTCGAGTCTTTCGCGTATCATGCTTGGTGTTAGGGGTTCGGATCCTGCCTCAGTTTGCTCTATGAATTTGGTTGGTTTCTCGAAGGTGATTTTGAATTGTGCTGCTGCGCAGTAGGGGCATTGTTTGGCTTTGATGTCGGTTAAGATTTCCTTGTAAATTTCATCTGGAATCGTTCCTAAGAGCTCGTTGAAGCGTTCTAGTCTTTGGCGTGCTTTTTTGGATGCGTCTTCTGAGAGGAGAATACGACCGCATGTGCGGCATGTTGCTTTTAGGAGGTCAAAAATTATCTTAGTAAATTCGATGTGGACGATTGGTACGGCTAGTTCGATATGTCCGAAGTGTCCGGGACAGCGGATGGCGGTGTTGCCACAGGTTTTGCATCTTTGTCTTGGCTCAAGCGTGCCGAGTCTGCCGTCCATTAAGCCTGCTGTGATTGGTGCACCGTCTTCGTCGTAAGTGTCTGGTGTTTGGATTTCTACGACTGATTGTTTACGGAGGTCTTTAGGTGATATTAAACCGAATGAGATTTCATCCACTATTTTATGAATCAATTCTTCCTGTGACATGTTAGGCCTTCTCCTTTAGTCTTAATTTTGGTGTAATGCATAAGCTCTGCAGTTCTTGTAGCAGAAGCTTGAAAGCGTAAGATACGATGACTGGCGAAATCTTTGCTTTCTCGTCGCAGATCTTGCAGACATAGCGCCTTTGCTTCATGTCGAAGTAAGCGATTTGTCCGCAGTTCTCGCAGATGTAGAGCGTGTATTTGTCAGATTCTTCCAACAATCTGTCTCTTAGTAGCATGGCGGCGCCGTGTCCAATGAGGCAGTCTCGTTCCATTTCTCCGAATCTGAGACCTCCGCCTCTTGCGCGTCCTTCGGTTGGCTGGCGTGTGAGCATCTGTACTTGACCGCGGGCTCTGGCGTGGATCTTGTCTGCAACCATGTGGTGTAGTTTTTGGTAGTAAACGATTCCCACGAAAACGTCGGCAACGAATTTTTCGCCTGTGGCACCACTGTAGAAGACTTCACTTCCGGTTTGGCTGAAGCCGAGTTTCACTAGGTTTTTGCGTACTTCATCGGGTCCTTCGTTTGAGAAAGGTGTACCGTCGCCTGGTTTGCCTCTTGCGCATGCGGCTTTGCCTGAGAGTGATTCAATGAATTGGCCAATGGTCATTCTTGATGGGATTGCATGTGGGTTGATTATTAGGTCTGGAACGATACCTTCATCTGTGAATGGAAGGTCTTCTTGTGGAACGATTAAACCAATAACTCCTTTCTGTCCGTGCCGTGAGGCGAATTTATCTCCGAGTTCGGGGACACGTTGGTCTCTTACGCGGACTTTGACGAGTTGACTTCCTTCCCCGGACATCGTAACAAATATGCCGTCCACGATGCCTGTTTCGGAGGGACGCATGTCCACGGATGTATCACGCATTGAGGGTCCTTTAACTTCAAATTCTTTGTATTCTTCAAGGAATCTTGGAGGACTAATTCTGCCTATTAGGACATCTCCGCCGACCACTTGCGATTCTAAACCAATTATTCCGTCGGGTTCCAGAAGCCTATAGTATTGTTCGCCTCTGTAGCCGCGGGTGCCTGGTTCTGGAACAGTGAATTTGTCTTTTAAGCCACCGAGGTATTGGCGGCATTCTGCTTCGTAGATGCGGTAGAAGGTTGAGCGTGCTAAGCCGCGTTCGATAGAGGCCTTGTTGAATATGATGGCGTCTTCCATGTTGTAGCCTTCGAAGCTAAGCACGGCGACGACGCAGTTTTGTCCGGTTGGGCGTTGTTTGTAGCCCATTACATCCATGTTTTCTGTTTGCACCATGGGAACTTGTGGGTAGTGTAGAATGTGTGAGCGTGAGTCGACGCGGTGGTGGAAGTTTGTTCCGTAGACGCCGAGGGCTTGTTTAGCCATTGCAGCTTGGTATGAGTTTCGTGGTGACTGGTTGTGTTCTGGATAGGGAATTGTTGATGCGCAAATTCCAAGGATCGTGAAGGTTGCAATTTCTACATGTGTGTTTTGTGGAATTATTGCGTCGTAGGATAATGCGATGAAGGCGTTTTCTTCTTCTTCAGCATCCAAATACTCAACTAATCCGTTCTTGACAACGTCTTCCCAAGTCCATTCGCCTAAGCCGATTTTCTCAAAGTGTTTTGATCCAAGTTTTGCAACGCCGTTTTCAACGATGATTAGTGGACGTCTGACTCTGCCTTCGTCACAGTTTGCGTGGACTTCTTCGGTTTCTGTTTGAGCTTTTGAGAAGTAAGTTACGTTTACTTCTGTTGATATTTCGCCTGCTCTGCGTTTCTGACGGAAGGATTGTACCATTTCCTGTGGGTTGTTACAGTAACCGATGATGTTGCCGTCGACGAAAACTTTAGCACCTGAGATGCGCAGTTCAATGCTTGCTTCGTATGCTGGTACGGTGCCCATTTCAAAGAGTAATTGCTTGATTTTGTCTGGGTTCACGCCGACTGCGATGGAGGCTGATAATGCGAGGTTTTTTACGAGCCCGCAGTTTGAGCCTTCAGGCGTTTCGTTTGGACATAAGCGTCCCCAGTGGGTTGGGTGTAAGTCTCGGGCTTCGAAGTTAGGTTGGCTTCTGCTTAAGGGTGATTGGAGCCTGCGAAGGTGACTGAGGGTTGAGATGTAGTTTGTTCGGTCGAGGAGCTGTGTGATTCCGACTCTGCCTCTGCCCCAGTTGCCCGTTGCCAATGCATGCTGGAAACGTTCAGTAATGATTCCTGGACGCACAGCGGCGGAGACAGTAATAATTGGGCCTTTAACGCCGATGCGTTCAAGCTGATATTTTATGTCACGTGTTAAGTTGCGGAATGAGACGCGGAAAAGGTCTGCGAGCAATGGACCACCAAGTCGTAGACGTTTGTTCTTGAAGTGGTCTTTATCGTCTGGTTGACGTCTGCCTGTTTTTAGTTGGATAACGCGGTATGCCATTTCGCCTAAGAATATGGCTTTTTCGCGGCGGTTTTTGTCGCTTCTTCCCAAGTGTGGAAGGAAGTTTTTGTCGAGGGCAGTTTCTGCTTTTTGAAGTCGGTATTCTTCGACTTGTCCGTGGGCAACGCGGTTTCCTATGAACAGGATGGCGTCTGAGGGGGTATCTACGCCGATGGCTTTCTCGAATGAAGCGGATAGTTGGCTTTGGGTGTCGCTGTCGAGAGAAACTGCTTCCGCAATATCTTTGTCTTTTTCCATGGTTAATGCGCGCATGATAACGACGAATGGGATTTCTGTTGGGACTCCCGGCATGGTAACGTAGATTGCGTCGTCTGATTTGAGTTTAAGTTCGATTCTGGCTCGGAAACCAACGGTTGTTGAGAAAATTTTTGCTTGATAAACTGGCGAAGTGCCTTTCTCGTCTATGTCAACGATAACACGGTTGGGCGCCAAGTCTTCCATGGCAACAATGACGCGTTCGCTGCCGTTAACGACAAAGTATCCGCCTGGATCATCTGGGTCTTCTCCTGCAGCGATGAGCTCTTCTTTGCTGAGTTGGCTGAGGAAGCAAAGTTTGCTCTTCAACATAACAGGAATGTTGCCGATGTAAACAAGTTCAGTGTCCTGTTCTCTTCCGTCCACAACAGGAGTCATTTCCAATGCTATTGGTGCAGAATACGCCAAGTTGCGTAGTCTGGCTTCCATTGGGTAAATTTCATGTTTTGTTCCATCTACTTCAGTGGCGTAAGGACCGGTGATGCGAGATTGGGGGTCGATTACCCAGATTTGTCCGAGCTTCACTTTGTAGGGGCTTTCGGGAACTTCGATGGGGATTTCTGCGACTTCATCCACGACTTCTTGGAGTCCATGGTCGATGAATTCGTTGTAACTGTCAAGATGCTGACGAACTAAGCCTTTCTCGTTGAAGAAAGTTTTCAAAAGATAATGGATATCTTCTTTTTGTACATTAGTCAAGTTTTCAGTTCTCCCATAAATTTAAGATATAAGGATGCCTGTGAGTTTTGGTTAATTGTGTTTTCACTTTTTCATTTCCTCCGATGCTGGATAATTCCAACTCGAAAAAGGGTCAACTAACTTTTCTAAGAGCACAAACACAAGCCGCCTACGCTGCATATAAACTTTTTTATGCATAATGAGTCTAAACTGAATCTCTAATAAACATTCATATAGCATCCAGTTGAAAAAAACTTTTCCCCTTACTGTTGTGTGAAGGAAAATAAAAAAAGAAGGAAAAAGTCACTCCTAAAGAGCAAACATTGAACGTCTCAGTTAAATCGAAGTTAAGATCCTTGGGAACACTCTCTTTTTATAAACAAAGGCTTTGTTTAAGGATTCCTTTGTGAAGAGAATAGGAAATCATTGCTTGGCGAAAAACTAAATCACACTAAGACAAGTGCATTCCAACCCATTAATACCTAGCAATTTTATAGCGATTTCTACCCAATTGCCGCCGCCTTTTCTCTTGAGCTTCAGTCAACTTGGAATTCCCATTTTTAACCTCATAAGTTGTGGGCTCACCAACTTTATTTCCAAAGAAATCCCTTTTTTGAACCACAAAATCGCCATCCTTCCGAATCTTTTGGCAATCATGCCCCTGCATGGCTTGATCAAAAGCAAAACGGTCCTTAGCAATACTGCCCTTTACACGCCTTTCTGATTGGGTGAATCTTCGAGAAGTGTTACCAAAACCCATGGGCTTCTTGCTGGTTAAGGTTTTTTTGCTCAATTAGTAGGACCTTTTGTCTGCATTTACTGAAAGGGCAGTATTAATCATTACCGTTTGATTATTGCTACGTCTGCCTCATGGTGGCCTATTTTCTTGATTATTAAAGGCAAGAGGTTGTTGTCAGCCTCGTATCCAACACTGTTCCGCCCATTTTCAATTGCAACTTTAATTGTGGTTCCTGAACCCAAGAATGGGTCAAGCACGGTTTCGCCTTTAACGCTAAACATCCGTATTAATCGCTCTGCAATTTCTTCTGGGTAAGCTGCGGTTCTTCGTTCCAGCTCGTTTGCGGTTTGCCTTGTGCCCTTTAAGTTCCATATTTGACTGAACCATTCATTCCGTTGCGTCTTAGTGAAAGCACTTTCATAACGGAGGGTATCTTTGGGCTCGAACTTTCGAAGTTTTCCCTTTCTGAAAAGCAAAATGAACTCGCAATCCTGCGTAACGTAGGCGTTTGGTGGAAGGAAACCTGAACCCAAAAAGGCACCTTTGCCCTTGTATGCTGGTTTGTTGGTGGGTTTTTTCCATAGAATATACGGTAGAGTTGTGAAGCCGATTTTTTCGCATGTCTCGGTTATGCGGGAGTGGTTTGGGAAAAGCTGGAATTTATGGTTGATGCTTCGGGTTGCGTCACCAATGTTTATACATGCAATTCCGCCATCAACGAGGACCCGGTAGGTTTCAGCCCAAACCTGTGCTAAATAGTTGTGCATTGCAGTGTAGATTTGCCGCACAGTTTCATCATTGCCGTCTGCATCTAATTTCTGGAATAATTCTGCAATCTTGGGCTCAGTCTTACAGAAAAGCTCATCCCACATCGCAATCATGGGATAAGGCGGCGAAGTGACCATCAACTGCACGCTCGCTGTCAACAAGTTCAGGCATTTGTTGGCTGTTGCCAAGGATAATTCTGTGCTGGGTCTGCATCGCCTCTAATTATTGTTGCATTGGTGTTTTACTTTTGCGGTAGACGGGAAATGATTAATAAGTCCGAACCCAACCAATTTTGTATTGCAACATAGATGCTACGGTAACCAAGCTAGGTCAAAGGTGAAGGACTCAAGATCTCGACGCTTTGACTCAAGCGCCCAAATGGGAAATCCTTTCCCTCAGGGGTTCGCAGGTTCAAATCCTGCCCGTAGCACCACATAAAACTCCAATAATACGCTTGTTTTACGCTCTTTTTCGCTATTCTGACTATGCAATCACCGCTCTGTTTGTGTATTATTTAGACATTTTAGTTCTTCGTTCAAACCGTCGGTTTTATAACTAACTAATGACGTATTGTATGTGGGAATTAATATTGCCAGCTAAGATGACTTCTAAAAAGATTCTTATGCTTCTAAGCGATGGCAAGCCTCGAAGTTCCAAAGAAATTAGGGGAGAAGTCGGGTTTAGCCGTGATGCTATTGAGAGCTCACTAATTCGTCTTTGGAAGAAGAATAGAGTTCTAAGAACTATCAAACCCCAAATGAATGCAGACAAAGTCTTTAGGGGCAGAGCTGGCACAAGCTCTAATCTTCGGCAATATCATCTCTATATGATCAGCGGGGGAAAATCAAATTCTGTAAACTACCAAGGTCATATGCTAGTCAGCTATAGCAAAGAGTTTGCTGACAAGAGAGGAGGAGGAAATGGAAAGAGCAAATCTATGACCATTTTTGACTATATTAAAGACAATCGAGATAGGGCATTTTATTCCAAGGATTTAGTTAAAGCTCTAAGAGAGAAAAGCATCAAGCCTACCGATATTATGACTAATGTGCGCAGGTTTGAGAAAAGTGGTCACGTCTATGTGCGAGGATATAGGATGCATGACAAGCAAACTCCCTTCCAAGATGGCTATCTTCTTACGTGGGTAGCTCTGAAAAACCCAGGGAGGCTGCCATCGAAGATGCTATCAGAAAAACGAATGCCGTTTTAGAAAATAAAGCGTTCACCAGTCCAGTGATTGAGAGGATTCATCTAATCAGAGATCAAATTCTTGAGGCGACAAAACTAAGAGACTTGGTGAGCTTTGAGTACATACAAAGCAAACTAGACTGCTCGCCTTACGAAACCGTAACTGCAATCGATCGTGCACTTCAGCTATACTCTGACCTCAGAGTTGTCAAACTGTTTAACGCTTACAATTACTATTATCATACCTCATTGGCTGAGGAAGACCTCAAGGTAGCTATCAGCTTCAAGCAAAACTACGTCCGACAAATGAAGGGCAGGGACAACAGAATCGGTCATAACTGGGAAGCCTGCGTAGAGTGGTTTATCGATAAATTCACTGTGGGAGCGGTTTTCCAGACACAGAATCACCGGACTAAGGTGATGGATCCAAGAAGAATAACCCTCCATTTGATAAAAATATCGCCGGGCGCAAGCAGAACGCTGAAGTAGACAGGGTTTGGAGTGTCACCCCCGGAATCTTTGCACAGCCAATAACTTATGTTCTAAGAATGCAAGTGGGGATTGGTCAGAAAAAAGCAAATTGATGATTTTTTAGAAGTATTAAAATGGAGTACAGAGTTTGGCGTTAATACAACCGAAGGGAGATCAATCAAGCAGGGAATCATAGGTGTCTTCGCTGGCTCGGCCTTTGACCCCAAAGAAAACGTTATGCTCAAGGACCAGACAAAAATTAGCCTAGTCTTCTTATGCCGCCCGAATCAACATACAGCTTCTCAAAGCTGTCGATTTCAACGAGAAAATGAGAGAGCGACGGGTGCCAAAGGAGCTAACGGTGCAGAGCGTTTGCAGAATAGCGAAAGATGAAAAGGAAGTTCGCCAACTTCTAACCGTTATATGGGTTGCGCCGGAAAAGGGTTTGGAGACTGTCACCAAAGCAACTGGGAAAAATAAGAATGTATACGAATTTGAGAAAACACTTGAAATTTAAGCACTTGGAGTATAGAGTAACATATGCCTAAAAAGCAAGGAGAATTTCCGCCAGAGATATGAAAGAACTGGAGGAAGTATTTTGTGGCAAAAATAGGGACGGCAAAGACATTGACTGGGGCCGATTTAGGAGATACGAGAGTTGGATTCATGGACAGACTTATTCACCAACCTTTGAGGGGCTCGCCAAGGAGGTGTTTTCACCTTTAGGGAACGTTGCAAAGATTCCTGAGGAGAAGGATAAGAAAACATTCGACTTCAAAATTGAACAAGCAAAGATTCTTCTGGAGACTACTAGCTTGTCTGTTACATTAACAACGCTTCCAACAACCGTCAATGATGTATGGTTATCAGGTAAATTGGAATCAGCGGTAAGTCACGTTAAAGAAAAGGACACGCCTAGTTTACGACATATTATAGAGGCGGTATCATAGTTTACGAAACTGTGTTTAACCTTCTAACACGGTTTCACCTTAAATTGGATGAACAACTCGTTCATCAGTTAAATTTGGATAGCTTGGATTTTATTGCTTTTGCGCCCCAGCTAGCTTCAATTGACAACGGTAGTTCACTCGAGTTATTTCCTGTTGTTTTCTATGAAAAAAGGGGGCCTTTAGCGACATTGTTTCAGCAATTATTTGGAAAAAAACATAAAGTAATGGTCGTTTAGTTGGCTATAAAAAGACTTAGTCATGCGTTTAATCTTTGAGGAGCTCAATTCCAAGTTAAGCTGCCTTGTCTTTTTTGGGTAAATTTTTTCTTTGAACATCGCCAAAGTTTGGTCTTAGCGTCGTTTAATCAAGTAACAAAAACCGAGTGTCTCCATTTGAATTAACCATTATTTAAGCCCTCAAATTCCTTTGACTTAATCTTTGTTTAAGCTTCGGAGTCTTGTAATCCGAATTCCTGAATTTTTTCGAGAAGGCAATCGCTTGTTAATGCTTTATAACTATTAGAATTACTGACTCCTGTTTTTCTATACTGCTTTTAAACATCTCAACATTTCTTATTTTCCCAATGTCATACACAACAAATATTTGATTTGGGTATCTCTGCTTGTAAGCGATAATATCATCGTTTATTTGGCCGATTATTTCTTTATCTTTTCCCTCTCTGTCACAAAACTTTGTCTCAATAGTGGCGCCTATGCTTTCAAAAACAAAATCGGGAATGTAACCTTTGCTGAGAATAAGGGATTGAGATCTTTTCCCTGTAAAACTCCAGTCAAGCCCAGCTCCAATAAAGAGATTTTCAAGTGAATCATTTATTTCGCTTTCTCTATTCGGTAGATTTCGGATCACTTTTCTAAGGCTATTTTCAATGAGCGAAATGACCTTGAATAGTTCAACAGCCAGTTTCTTGTTTGATTTATCAGGAATAACCGTCATAAAACTTGACGTAACATCTTGGCCAATTTTTCCCTGACGAATCGCCCTCTCAATAGGTCCAGAGCCTATACCTACGGTTTGTTGTCGCAATCTTAAGGTTTCATTTTCTGAGCAGTCTATTTGAAATATCCTAACTCTTTCAATCAGTTTTGGATCGATCACCCATCCCATAAAAACAAACTGGTTTTGGTTTAGGATTGGTCCGGCTATTGAGTTGTGACAAACTTTTCTATAATATCACATGAGGCAGCTTTTATGGATTCAGCGGTATTTTTCTGATAGAAAACAATTTCCACGTAGTAATATGACATTGAGATTCTATCTACCTAACCTCGTTTGGTTTTTAGCTTTTTGGGAATTTACAAATCAAATTTTGAATTTCCGTGCACCTTTTAAGTTTGCCTTTGATTTTTACGTAAACTTCGTCTGCTCTCCATGTATCGCCAACGTTTGGAATGATTTTGTCTGAGTACTCTTTCATTAATGTGATGTATTTTTTTATCGAGCTGTAAACGGTTTGGTGTGAGACTTCTACGCCTAAGAGTTGTAGGCTTTCCGCTGTGTTTCTTAATGATTCTCCGCTAAAGTACAGTTGCATGGCAGATGTGATTGCTTGGGGATTGTGTTTCATATGTTCAAAACCAATATTGAATGTGAAGTCTTTGTGGCAGTCTTTGCAGTTAAAAACTTGGGAGATTCCTAGATTTGTTTTTACGTACACCATCTTTTACTATGTGAGTGGAACCACAATAGATACAGGTGTTGAGGTTTTCGATTGGCTTTATGGTTCTGGTTGTGTTGACTTCTAATCTTAGTTGGTTTAAGAAATCAACGGCAAAGATGTGTTTGCATATTAGGTGTCTGTAGGTGTTGTCTGGGCAGGTGCATCTCCATTCATCTCCATCTTTGTTTATGGTGTATGTTCCGTTGTTTGATTGTGATTTTACTGTGTTACGTAGAGGTATCTATTCTTTTGACTTGCCCGCTTTGTTGGGCTATTGCTTGTCCCCGTTCTTCGCGTGTGGTTGTTAGTTGGGTTGTCATTGTGGTTACCTTAATAGTTACCTAATGGCGAACACACTAACACACCTATATGGTTTGAGGTAACTTGTGAGGTAACCTTAAATACTGATTAAGCCATAAAGATTACCAATAAAGAGGTAACATTTATGGGTGAAATAACAAACCTAAACAAAGCCACAACCAAAAACGAATCCCTAAGAACCACCGTACCCCGAAGCATCATAAAACAATTCGGCTTAACTGAAAATGACCAATTAGAATGGTTTTTGAAAGCTGATGGGGGAGAATTAATAATATATGTAAAACCAATCAAGGTGCATTAACTCGTTGAAGTGTAGTAAAATTAAAAGAGATATACCAAAATCACGTTTGCAAGACGGTATTAATAGATGTAAGGAAAACGTGACCGATTTCCTTCTAGATGTTCGACTGATTGCCGACGCCGGCAGATTCGACCATGCAATAATAAGCTTAGAGTTTGCATTGGAAGAATTTGGAAAAGCCCTCTTGCTCAAGGAAGCACTAAAAAACAAAAGCGATCCTGTAACAATTAATGGAGTAGAATTTTGCAACCACGATAAAAAAGCAAAGAAAGCTTTAGAAATAATAGACCCTGCACACATTTTCCGCGTTCTATTTGGAGGTTATTTTCCACCTGAATATTTCGGCAACTATTTTACCGAAGGTTATTGGGGTGGAACAACGATAAATAACGATTTACGGTTATCTTGCGCTTTTGTGGATTTCATAGAGAATAATTGGACAAAGAAAAGATCGATAAACCCAACTTCCTTCTTGAATTTGGTTGAGATAATTGAACAAGAAATAAAGTTGATTTAATTGGCATCCCTTGAGAGTTTACATGGAGAGCTACCCCTTGAAAACTTTACAGAACCCGAATTTGATGCATACGGGAGCGCTCGTCTCAAAGTCTCACCCATCCCGCCGCCATGCAACTGATAGCATCATCAACTTTCTGATGCCAACCACTGCGAAGCCATTCAAATACTGAAGGTTGAGATTCTATGAAGTGCTTATTCATAGTTTTAAGGCTGGGTCTCATAGAGACCCGCTTGATAAGCATTGGACTACCTTACAGGTTGCCTGCTCCAACGATAGTTGCCAATGGAAATCAATTCTTAGAACTGTAAATTAAATTTATGTATAATTTCATTCCAAGTTATAGCACCCTATCGGGCTTTTGGAACCTTTTTATTAAGTAAGCGAGCAAAAAGCAAAGGGCAATACCAATAGGGCTAACTACCACGAACTTTAACAAAAGCGGTAGTTGAACGCTCCGGAGGCTCAAAGCTAAAAAAGACCAATACGAGCGTTTTAATGATGTATGCTCTACACGAGCTTTGAGATAGATCCTGATAAAACGGCTTTGACTATTGTGCTTTTCTCTAAACCAAACAACCAACCAAATAGAGGCAGCGACCGTTTTGATTTAATAAAACAAACTCATCAAGAGGCGAAGGTTTAATTGTTGCTGTTGATTAAGAATTATTAGTGGTTTCTGAAGATATGAAGGGTTTAGAATGTCGGAGATCGCTATTTTTAAATTCATGACCCTTAGAGGCCCTGATAATCCTAATTACCAAAAAGATTGTATTAACTTTATTCGCGATAGTCGTATACCGGACGTTTATTTACCGGTCTATAGTCGAACCATTGAAAGTGATAATAAAAATGGAATCTTTGATAAGAGTAGCGTAGCTAAGTATATTTTTGGGCAGGTTCAGCTTTATCTTTAAACGTAAATTGTAACAAGGACCTACTTTTATTCAACGAAACTATTGCCCAAGACGTTAGTAATTATTTTTTGCTTAAGGAAAAGACAAATGCTTGGATTGAGGAATTCGCACAGAAGATAGCGGATAATCTAAAAGACTTCAACAAGCCTAAGCTCATTCAAGACCTTAATAGTATAGTTAAAAAATGGATTCCAAACTGTAATAATATAACTGACTACGTTACGAAACCGGCTGTTTGGAGGGCTAAGGACAAAGCTTACAGTAAAAATGAGACCAACAAGAAGGGGAAAAGCATTTTGCCTTCTCAGTTTTGTTTGGATTTCGATGAGTTGTTTGACCAGCTCTATGTTCTATATGTGGCGAAGCGTCGATATCCAATTAACCTTGAGGATACTATGAATGGATTACGCGCTTTACACATAATTCGTTTTCTTAATTATGACATAAGTTACGAGCGAGAGGAAGAAGCTAGGCATCGGCAGCTGCTGATGCTTTTACTCTCTTTACTTGTCAAATTCCGCAGCCAAATCGAGAGATGGCTAGTTAGGGGTACAAAAGAATCACCTCTTACTCCCCCACTAACTTCAGGGACCCCTTCTAATCCAACCTTTTCATCTAAGCCAACTGAACTTCTTTCCAACTGCGCTGAGCTAAAACTTACAAATAGTGGAGAACTTGAATTACCTAGAGTGCTTATCCGGTCGAAGGAAGATTTAACTAGACTTGCTAACGCTTCACCCTGCATTCACAAAATGTTCGGTTATTTGCTTGGCTATTACAAGCCTTTTAATAACATTCGACCAGTTGGAATTGGAGACTTACTTGTTGTAAAACAGTTTCTTCAAAAGTATGAAACCAGCGAAATCTCAACAATTGAAAATATTCTTAAGGGGGAAAGCAAGGACCGCTCCCACCGTAGACTTGATCGCTCTGAAGCTACTTTTACAACTGAAAGTGAAATTAAAGAAGATATACAAAAAGAATTACAAACGACCAGTCGTTTTGAATTGCAGAGTGAAGTAACGTCACTAGCGCAGAATGACCTAAGTATTCAGCTTTCGGCCTCTCCTAGCGGCGGTAAATACGGTCCTGTTCAATGGTCAACTAACGGTGGAATTGCCTATCATAAATCTCAGAGTGATTCACAACGCAGCGCTAGGAACTTCTCAAAAGACCTTGTTGATAGAGCGGCAACCAACATTCAGAAAAGCGTAAAAGAACAACGCACAAGCAAAATAATCTCGGAAGTAGAAGAGATCAATAAACATGGCTTCAATAACAAGGGAGGCTCTCAAAACGTTTGCGGGATTTATTGTTGGTTAGATAAACAATATCAAGCTCAAGTTTACAATTATGGAAAGCGATTGATGTTCGAATTCATTATTCCAGAACCTGCGTCTTTCATGAAGAAAATAGTTGACCTTGAAAAAGAAGGGATTGAACCTATTGGCGACGTGCCGGACGCTCCAGAAAAGCCTGACATCAAGCTCGGGGACATAAGTTACGATACAATCAGTAAGTACGCGAAAATTTATGAAATTAATACCTCGGGATTAGAAGGGAAGCCTGAGGATACTGTGGTATCTGTTGGATGCATCAAATTTGGAAATGAGCCTAATCAGCGGGAACTGTCTGGAAGTATTGATGATGGCTACGCTGTCGATTCAATTATTTTGACAGGATGGAGCAGGGGAAACTTGGACGCTGAATTTGTAGTTGCGGTGGGCGGTAGTAAATTTACATTAAAAGATAGTAGTGAGTCAAAAGACTATAAGGAATATCCGGCAACAGCGCAGGGTATTCATCATGTAGAGAAAACGCTCCCAGTATCAATTTATAGTGCTGGCATGGACAGCTACAGTCTTCAAATAATAGGAACTGCATATCCAAAGACTTCAAAAGAAATGGATTGGCAGGCTAAAGCATACGGTCTAATAATGGATGGGTACAATAAAAAACTCGGTGAATACAAAAGCAAGCTCTCAGAATACGAAGCAAAAAAAGAAAGTTATGATAATGCACAGAAAGCCTTCGCTCAAGGATTCAATCCAAAAATTAATAATGATATAATCAAGAGCGAATTAAAGAAGCATTGTATAACAATGATTTCGAAGCAATTCGGGTGTGACAAATATAAAATCAACGACATTTTGTTTGGTACTACATTGGCTACTAGACAATACACAGACAGCGCTGGAAAAACTAAAAATATTCCTGCAATCGATATTGATGCTGCTCGCGAAATAGGAAAAACTGTGCAATTCCTCGAACAAGCATTTGAATGGGAGCAGATAAGCTATCTACTCTACCCGTATTTTTGGGGTGCGCTCCCAGATTGGTGGATCGATTCTCCAAAGTATTACAAAGATCTCGATATAAATTACGCAAAGTTCTTGCAGGCAGGGGCTGCCCGAGTGCTAGTTGCTGCGCATCCCGCGTATGAGACTGCCGTTATGCATTACTTATACACCCAGGAACCCTGGAATGGCGGAGAAGCTCCTGCAATAAATGACCAAATGTACATTCCAATTTACCAAGAACTAAGAAATCAACAAGACGATTTTGCTAACGCCAAACCCTATGGCGACCCATGGAAAGTTACACTGCCAACCAATTTGGTGTATTTACGGCCTGATGCAACATTGCCAACATATCAGAAGAACGGTAAATAGAGCAAATCTTATAGGCGATTGTAATGCAAGAGGTAGAAGTTATCAGTTTGCTTACCGAAGGAAAACCTAATCAGACCAATGAAGAGTTGGGCAAGCTTATAATTGAGCATGCTCCGCCTCGGCTGCCAATTGGTAACACGGAAACATTTAGAGTTTCTTTCAAATTAATGGATGATTCATCAGCGCCCATAAACTTGGATCTGCCCACCGACCCAGCCCTTTTGCGCAATATAATTTCAAATGAAATGGAAACAATTTACCTAATGAATGGTAACAAAGGGCTCGATGCTTTGGAATCTGCTTTAACGCTTCCCGAGGAGCCAGCAGGCGTCGAACCAAGTAGAATTATAGATGCCGCAAAAGAATTTACATTATATAGGAAGAAACTAAAGGATGATCAAGATTCTGCCCAAGACTATGTTGCCCGGAAAGCAGTGGAAATAGCAATCGAAAAACTTGATTTGTCTCTAAATATGATTAAGACTGAACGGCTTCGATATTTAGAAAGCGTACTGATAATAACGGATAGGTTAGAATCGGATTTTACGCCGGTAGTCTTAAAGGGTAGACAAATGGGAGGCGATGCTGAAGAACTTGTTATAGCACTTATCGAGCTCCGCAATGCTCGCGTCTTAACCAAAAATGCGCTAAAACGCACTGCGGAATTGCGTACATTCTGTGACATCGACAACCTGCAATATAAAGAATTAGAAAAACAAGCTACGAATGCACAGGCTAGTCTGCTGCGTTTAACAGCAAAGTACTGTGCTGATTTTCCGGTACTTCACAAATTTTCTGACACAATCAACCTCCCTTTAAGAGCTGATTCATCCTCATTTGCTCTTGAAATCCAAAACGGGCACATGTATTACGTAACAGAGGACGTACGACTTTCCCTGGATAGCTTTACGCTCGAACTACTGTCTATTCTTAGTGATGCCGAGTCAGCGGCATTAACCTTAAAGAAGGATCTTAAGAAAGCCGATGTTTGGGAATACCCGATTCTAATATCAGCTGCCTTAGATGCTCTCTACTATGATGAATTTTCTTTTGTTGGTAGGGCAGCTGCAGAGAAACTTGCAGAAAGCCAATATGAGTGGTGCAACAATGTATCTTCTGTTTTAGGCGGCGCTTCAGTTTTATTCGCGGTTGACGCGCCTGTTGTAAGCGGTATACTCGCCGGAGCCAGCTTGACCCTAGGCTTTGCGAGCGATATATTCCAGAAGTACCGCCAAAGCAAGGCGTTAAAAGCTGCTTTGGATCCTTCCCTTAGCATTTCAGAGGACCCAGGTTGGAACACTTTTATTGCAAGCATTGTTTTGATGCTTGTCGCCGGTAAATTTCTGCCTAAGAATATGCCTCTAACCAAAGAATTATTGGATGTTTTAGCTGTCCTCGATGGTTGTGAAGCTGCTTCAAGCCTCTTGAGTCAGAGCCAAATGGAATTTGAATAAAAAACTCTTTTGAGTTGGAAACATGGTAGCGGTAACTGCTTTGAGAATCTTCAGGTTTTATAACAGGCTCAAAGATGCTCGGAAAACTGATCGTTTTTTCCTTGCACTAAGGCTTCAAGGGCATGATGAAATAATCGATGGTTTATACAAAAATTTCAAGTTGGCTATTCACTCCCGCAATGCAACAGCCATACAACAATACCAGAATGACGCCCAAGAGAAACTCTTACCGCTGATAAGGAAGCTTAAGGGAGCAGACAAGAATTTATGTCAAAAACAATACGAATGGTGCTACAATGTTGTAACATGGAGTGATAGCGACGCCCTTGAGGGCATAAAAGATCTGATGAGGGTTGCAAGTGACTTTATGAAAACTGAGTCACAAGAACTATGTTTCGACATACTATCGAATGTAGCTAAGACGATGAAACCCATTGCGTCTGATGCGGAAGTCTTCTTAAGGGTTAAAATGAAATTCGAGAAATTGATTTCGCTTGACAGTAAGAAGTTTCTTTCTATTATTTGGTACATAAAAGAGAATGGAAAAGACATCTCTAAAGCACTGAAAAATGGTGATATAAAGAGTTACAAGGGCTTTTTGAGCAAAATTAAGGGCACTGCCTTCGAAAAAATGGTTATGAAGGATCCTATCTGGCGTCGCATGCGTCAAAAAGAGGTGGAAAAAGTCGGTAAGCAAGTGGCAAGGCTGGGCGGGGAATGGCAAAAAAAGGAAGTAGAAGGAAATGTTTGGGTCTTTTTTGGAGGAGAGGGTTGGAAGCTTGGTCCGGATTGGGGAGTGTACGGCATAAATAGGGAATTGGGGATTGCCTTTGCAGGCGCTGAGATGGAGGCTAAAGCCGCGCGGATTTCCGAAGGCGTGGATCAATCAATAAGAAGGTCGTTTTTGGAGGTCTCTTCTTTGGATTATTCGAAAAGCGCTTATCGAGACCCTATGCTTCGCTCGGGAGCTCCTTCGATGATAAGAATTGGCGAGGGTCCTAACGCTGAAATTTATGCACTAGTGCCGAATCACGATACCAAAGGCTTGATTCCCACCCGTCGATACCTGCTTAATACTGCTGGTTCGAGGATCCCTAAGGCAGACCTCGACAAACTGCGGTTGAACGGTATAACACTCACAGAATTACAAGTAGGAATTACTGCAGAGGAGTTAGAATTGTTATTTGACTCATTTACAAAATCTTCGCTAAAAGCCATGGGGTTTTAGTGAACTATTGAGCCAAGGGTTCCAGCGACGAAACAAGCCAGTCCCGTTTTAATATTAGAACTTATGCCAGCGGTCCTTTCTCTTTCTTAAGAGTTTTTATTCTCTTATTGACTAAATTATTGATTCTATACTCTATCAAACGTTAATTGTGTACTTAGAAAACCTTCACTATTAAAATGCAACCTCTTTAGCACTAATAAGCCTAAGATTAGCGGTTGGTTCCAACGCTATTTGGAGAGTAAGGTCAGCGGGCTTGATTGGATAGTACTTAAAACTATATGGCTCTTTGAGTTGGGGTCTTAAGTGATAGAAAGGTCCAACCACTGACATAGATTTCCAACTCTATCGATTGTTATGACCAGCCGCATGATTGTTCTGTTTTGTATTGTTTGAAAAAGCGATCGCTATGAACGATAAGAACACAAAGACCCCATTAATCGACGGTTTGAACGACGACGTGAAGCTAGCCCGTAGCACCACAAACTAGTCTTTTGGGTTTTAGGAAAATTTTATTACATCTCAACGCTTGTAAAATGTAACTTTAATTGGTGACTTGATGGTTGGACAGGTTTTCACCGATGACGAAAGAAGAAACCTTAGAGCAATAGCTGTGGAGCTGCATGAACTCCGCAAGCTCGTCATGGAACTTGCTGAGACAATGGTGAAAATGAACGACAAAGAATTGTTGAAGAGCCTCAACTCAAGTCAAGAGGATGTTGAAGAAAACAAAGTCCTTAACTATAAGGAAAAGTTAGAAGAACAAGTGGACGTCGCGAAAAGAGAATTCCGCGTATGAATTCAAGGATAATTTTGGTAATAACAATTACTATCTTTGAAGCGTACATAATTTTAAGTTCACAAACAACTACAATCTATAGAGCGCTATGAACATTCTGTACCCGAAGGTGGGTGTTTGCGGCTTATCTTGCAGACTCTGCCCCATGCATCATGCTCAAACGGAAAGCAAATGCGATGGCTGCAAATCTACCGCTAGAATGGCTGTTGGTTGCCCTTTCATAACTTGCGCAGTCAAAAAAAGAGGAGTTGAGTTTTGCTGGGAATGTTCTGAGAAAGGCACGTGTGACAAATGGCAGAAGCTCCGCGACGCAGGGAAACAAAAGGATTCTTTTAAGTGCTATCAAAAGCTCGAAGAGGACATCTCTTTCATCCAGAAAAAGGGACTGGAGGAGTTTGAGAAGAAACAAAAAATCAGGGAGAAACACCTAAAAGAATTTCTCGATGAATTTAATGATGGACGTTCCAAGAGTTACTATTGCATCGCTTCCACTGTCGTTCAAATTGATGAGTTGCAAGATGTTTTAACTAAAGCAAGGCAGCAATCAAAAGGTATGCAGCCAAAGGAGAAAGCTGAAGCCATGCATAAAATGCTGAATGAGGTTTCTATTGAAAAAGGTTACATTTTAAAACTTAGAAAATAACGGCTGGCAAAAAATAGTTTAATTCTTTGAGAGTGCATTAAGTTTTAATGCTAGTACTTCAACCCAGAGCAGAAATGACCCAGTGGTTATTGCGTTCCAGCAAGCCACGGAAGTCTGAGTTTACAAGCGCAACCGTTGCAAGCCCAAACACAAATGTCACTGCGAAGATCGCTAAGGAGAACTTGTCATATCCTTTCCATCGGCTGTCTTTTTTTGCGCTTCGCCAAAATGAAAGCTCCAACGCAAAGATTAGCGGAACCACGAGTACTCCAACGATGAGGTGAAGTTGACCGGTCAATGATACGGATTTGCCACCTACGTCGAGCGGGAAGAAAAGTGTCCAAGCCACACCTAAAACGCCGTTTACGATTAGAGCGGCGCAGATTACGTTTCTTGCCCAACCCTTCCGCAGACCGTAGTACATTCCGAGGGCAAAGGGGATCGTCAGGATGTTGTAGATGATGAATATGGCGTTTAAGAGGTCGCGGTTTGGTGCGCCTTGCTGGATGAGTTCGCTTACAGTTTTTCCAACCTGCGAGTAAGACGGGTCTAATATATTGCCAACTACCAGAGCTACAACGTAAACTATTGGGGCTAATATGCCGCAAAGAGCCAGAATCTTCAACTTACTATTTGACTGCATCATCGAGGGTCCATCCTTACCTACAAAGTAATCCATTTAAGATCTTTGGAACAACAAAACGCAAAATAACCTATCCGATACTAACCTACCTGAGGCATTGAATTTGACTACTCCACAAGTAACATGGGACTTAACCGAGCTTTTCCTTAGCATAACGGATCCCAAAATTGAACAAGCCATCGCAGAAGCCACAGCTATGGCAAATGCGTTTGAGAAAACTTATCGAGGCAAAATAGCCAACTTATCAACCGAGGAGCTATTGCGGTGTTTTAAGGATATTGAGAAGTTTGAAGCTAAATTCAGCGATTTAGCCCTGTTTTCGAGCCTCTCGTTTGCAACAGACATGACTCAACCCCAAGCGCAGGCACTAAACGACAGAGTAGATAAACTCTCAGCGAACATTAGCAAGCAACTGGCTTTTTATTCACTAGAACTTGGTGCATTGGTCAAGAGCAAACCACAAATAATCAATGAGCCAACCCTATCCAATTACAAGCATATGCTGGAACGTGCTCAGCGCCGTGTTGAACATCAGCTCTCCGAAGTTGAAGAACAACTCGTAATAGAGAAGGATCAGTTCGGCGTGAATGCGTGGGAGGAATTGCAGAGTAAATGGCTCAACACCCGCCTCTTTGAGGTGATGGTTTTGGGGGAGAAGAAGACACTCAGTTATGGCGAAGCCAATGGGTTACTTCCTCATCCTGACCGTTTTACACGGGAATCTGCCAACCGCTCAATCTATGGATTGCTCGGAAAAGATGGCGAAGTGTTTCTCGGCCGCGCTACGAAGCTATTTGCAACGATTGGGTAACAGTTTCTAAAAGAAGAAAATACGCCTCGCCCATAGAGTCCAGTTTAATCAGCAACGATACCCAAGAAGAGATAATTTCTAACCTCCTAGAAACGGTCGAGGAAGGCGCAACATTTTATCGACGTTACCTCAAATTGAAAGCCAAACTGATGGGTCTTGCCAATGCTGGGTAACCATGACATCGTGGCTCCGTTGCCTGATTCTCCAGAAATCAAATTCACCTTCCAACAAGCCCAAGACTTAGTCACAGAAGCCTACAGCCGCTTCGACCCCCAATACGCTACTGCTGTCAAAGAAATATTTGACAAAAATCACATCGATGCCACGCCGCGGTTTGGGAAACGCAACGGCGCCTTTTGCGCAAGCTATTACAACGGCAAATCCGCCTACATCCTGCAGAGCTTCAACGGTACTCTAAGCGACGTTTTCACGCTGGCACATGAACTAGGTCACGCTACCCATGATTGGTATGCTTCGAGAAATCAAACGCTGCTGAATATGAGTGTACCTTCAACTGTTGCAGAGACGGCGTCAATTTTTGGCGAATTGCTGCTAACCGACCAGTTGCTGGATAGCGCAAAATCAGATGCAGAACGCAAAGCACTTCTGTGTATTGTTTTGGATGAGGCTGGGATGACAACGTTCCAAGTTACGGCGCGGGTTTGGTTTGAGCAGGCACTCTACGCATCCATCGAAAAGGCCGAGTATTTGAATTACAAAACCATCTGCAGCCATTGGACCAAAAGCCGCGACCGCATCTACGGCGACGCCGTCAATTGGTTTCCCGAAATGGAAGCCGAATGGACCATGAAACCCCACTATTACATGGCAAACTACCGCTTCTACAACTACCCTTACGTCTACGCCCAAATGTTCGTCTACTCGCTGTACGAACGGTACTTGGAGGAAGGTAAAGCGTTTGTGCCTAAATTGGTGAAGGCTTTGTCTGCAGGCGGTAGCGTGTCACCACAGGAAATCGGAGAAATCGTTGGGTTAAACGTGGTAGACTCAAGCTTCTGGAAGGGGGGCTTGAAAGTGTTTGAACGGTTCATCGCTGATTTGGAAAAAATTATTTAACGTTACGGTTGGGAAGCTACTTTTCCAAACCATTTAGTGAACCATTGAAAACTTCCACATTCGTCCTTCGATGGGCAGGTTAAACAGGGAAATTCTTGTCCTGCCGCATTGATTACTTCAATTATTTTTTCTGCGGATTTTTTGTCTGTTATTTTTCTTATTTGGTTTTCTAATTCGCCTGGCAAATCTAACCGTTCTTAGAATCCTAAGAGAGCCAAAGTAATCAAGATTACTCCGAGGGAAAAGGTGTAGGCTGCAAAGTAATAGAACCGTTTCGTTAGCACCAGTTTCTTTACAAGCACGATGGCTAAGTAGCCCGCAACAACCGTGAATACTAAACCAATCAAAAGATCAACTGAACCGACGCCGACGCCTTGAGCAAAACTTCCCCGTTGCAGATACGCTTCAACAGCCAAGTCGCCTATAATCGCTGGGATTGAGAGCAGGAAGGAGAACTTGAAAACCATCTCTCGCTTCACACCTTGCAACAGCCCACTTGATATGGTGGATCCGCTTCTGGAGAGTCCTGGAAAACTGGCTGCTCCCTGCGCAGCTCCCATGACGAGGGCTTTGCGGTAGGAGATTTGGGTTTGGTTTTCTTTGCCATACTTTGAGGAGTACAGTAAAGCAGCGCCTATTAGGAAGGTGATACCAATGATTAGGAGTGTTTGGTAGTTGTCAGCTAAGTATTCGTCGTACAGGAACCCGATTATTCCGGTGGGAATGGTGGCGACAATTATGAGAGGGATGAATCGTCCGTATTCTGAATGGAAATCCCTGTGAACCAAAGCGGTTAGGACAATTTTGATGTCATGCCTAAAATAGAAAACTACAACGGCAAGGGTACCGATGTGTAAAAACACGTTGAAAAGTGGGGTTGCTTGAAAACCTAAGAAATGCTCCGTGATTTTCAGGTGAGCTGTGCTAGAGATGGGAAGCCATTCGGCGAAGCCCTGGATTAAGCCGAGGACTATTGTTGTGAGGAGTTGGTCAAACAACCATGGGCACCTGAATTTTCCTATGGTTAAGTTATTCTTACTAATAGCTTTTGCAGAATGTTGGCGACATTTTATTTGTGTGAAATTGGTTATGGTTGCTTTGTCACAGTCACATACCTTTAAGAATCGTCAACCACCATCAAAAATTGGTTTTTAAAAATAAGTTTTGGAGGTGGATTTTTTTGGAGTCTGAAAAATCAAGCATAACTGAGCCAAAAAAGACAGCTAACGGTAAATATAGGTGTCCAGCCGACAACCAAGAGTACGATACGCGAGAGGATTACGAGGCACACTGCATGGAGGATCATCCTGGCGGAATGTAGCGTTAACACTTTAAAACAAATTTTAAAAATAAAATTGGGCAAAATGCCCGATTTACTTCTTTTCTTCTGGTTCTTGGAAGAGTTTTTTGATGGCGCCGATCCTTGCTTTCTGTGCCAGCACGTCGCTTGTAACGACGGTTATGGCTTCTTCGGGGCACCATTTGACGCATTGGGGTCCTTCGGGTTTGTCTTTGCACATATCGCAGACGTAGACAACCTTGGTTTCGGGATGCAGCATTATGGCGCCGTAGTCGCAAGCTTCGATGCACCAGCCGCAGCCGTTGCATTTGTCCTTATCTAGTACAATGTTGCCTGTGTCCTTGGATTGTGTTAATGCATCTCTTGGGCAAGCTGCGACGCAAGCTGGTTCTTCGCAAAGTCTACATGTTACTGCCATGTTAGCTAACTGGTTAACTCGGACTACTCGTATGCGTGATTTGAGTGGGTTGAAGACTTTTTCTTTGGTGAATGAGCAAGCGTATTCGCATATTTGGCAGCCGACGCATTTTTCTGGGTCGGTGGAAACGAATTTTCTCTCGTGGATCTTTACCATGTTTATGCCTCTTTTCCTTCGATGATGTCAGTGAATTCTTGTAGGTCTAATTCTTTGAGTTTAGCTTTAGTAGGTATACCTTCGACGTTCCAGCCGCGGGCTTGGTAGTAATCGTCGAGAAGGAGGTCGAGTTCGTCTTGTGTTACGACGGCTCCTTTAGCTGGACCATCGTCTGAAATGGGTTGATTCATAACTTTCCAGGGTAAAGTGTCGTCTTTTCGGCTAAAGCCTTCACGGACGTTGATTAATTTGGCAAGGGCGTTTATGCGTTCGCCTGCAATGCTGAGTTCTTCAGGTGTCATTTCGTAGCCTGTAACTAAACTGTAGAGTTTTGCCATGTCAGGGAGTTCCTTATAGAGCGTTCCTTTGGCGTTCTTGCAGATGATGAGTGAATCGATTAATGCGTAGATGTCTTCTGCGTCTTTGACGATTTTGCCTCGGCCTTTTTCAGCTTTCAAACGGTCAACTTTACCCTTTAAGTCAACCGTGTAAGCGCCGCTTCGGTTTTGGTCTGCTCCTCGGAATGAAACTGCTGAGGCTAAAGCTGCGGTTTTTAGGCAACGTAAATCGTAGCCTGACACTTCTAAGCCTTTAATTTGCTGGGCAAGCTCACTGGAGTTTTTGCCGATTTTTTCTGAAGCAACTTTTACGCCGTCTGCGAGTATGTCGCCGATTCCTTCGCGTTTCCCGATTTTTTCGATAAGTTGTACGAGAGCGTCTGCGTTGCCGAAATGGGCATCTAATCCTCCAAGGTCTTCGTGGGTTAAGATGCCTTTTTCGTGGCAGTCCATGACGAAGCTTACGGTTACGCCTGCGCTTGTTGCGTCGAGGCCGTAGAAGTTGCAGAGTTCAGCAGCTTTGATAATTGCATCAAGTTTGTCAACGCCACAGTTGGGTCCCAAAGCCCAAACATTATCGTATTCCATACGTGCAAGCGTGCCTTTGTAGGGACCTTCCTTTATGACTGCTTCATGTTCGCATCTCATAGCGCATGAGTTGCAAGCGATGATTTTTACGATGTAACGCTCGTTGAGTGTTTCGGCGCTGACTTTTTCAGCATTCTCAAAATGTGCGTTATTGAAGTTGCGTGTTGGTAAACAGTATAATGCATTGTGAGCCATGATGTTTTCGGATGTGCCCAGTGTGCGGTATTTTTGGGCGGCTGGTCCTTTCATGCGTTCATGGAATTCTTTAACCATCGTCATGAACTCGTCAGGTTTTGCCACGGCTATATCGCGGGTTCCTCGGACCACGATGGATTTGAGGTTTTTGCTGCCCATAACTGCACCAAGCCCTGTTCGGCCTGCAGCACGGGTTTTCTCGTTAATGATATTGGCGATTTTTGAGAGTTTTTCGCCTGCTAAACCGATTGAGGCTACGCGAACGTAATAATCGCCGAGTTCGTTTTTGATGGCGTCTTCGGTTTCAAAGGGTGATTTGCCCCAGATTTGGGATGCATCAAGCAGTTGGACAGATTCATCGTCGATCCAGAGGTAAACTGGTTTTTCTGCTTTACCAGTCAGGATTACTGCGTCGTAACCTGCACGTTTGAGTTCGGCGCCGAAGGTGCCGTGGCTTACAGCTTCTCCGACAGCGTTAGTTTCGGGTGATTTAGAAATGAATGCGTGTCCGTTTCCGCCTGTCGGGAACATCGTTCCAGAGATTGGTCCAACTGTGAGTATAAGTGGGTTTTCTGCGCTTAGGGGGTCCACGCCTGCTTTTGAGTTGGTTAAGTAGAGTTCCATGCCAAGGCCGATGCCGCCGATGTATTTTTTGGCGACGTCGTCGCTTAATTTTTCGGTGCGAGTTTTGCCTGTGGTTAAATCAACATATAAGATTGTTCCTGCGTAACCTAGCAAACCTTGTTCTCTCCAAGAGTTTAGAATATTTAGAGCGGTTGAAGAATATATTAAGTTAATGGGTTCTTTGTTTGAAAACTCATGGCGTTCAAAGCTGTTGCGGCGAGCGTTATGCATAATTAGGCATAACGTTAAATATTGTTTTCTCAGGCAAAAACGCATGTAAACATAGAAAAGAAATATCAGAACCCACAACAAACACATACCCAGATAGGGAGGAACAAGATACGCAGGTAAACGTCCATTACATAAGCTTAGTAAAATCATACACAAACACAAGCCAAGACGAATTCACTCTCCCAACCGGCACCGTACTATCGGAACTGCTTGACAAAATCGCCGGTGACTACGGCAAACCATTCACCCAGGAAGTCTATGACCCAGTCAAAAAAGAAATGAAACCATCCTTTGTTGCAATGGTCAACGGCGTTTTGATGGACCAACTCCAAGGTATAAACACTCCTCTCAAAGACCGCGACAGCGTTATTTTGATGTCGTTGATGACAGGTGGCTAAGTCATAGTTTACCTTAAAAGCACAAAACAGCTTATTTCTGATTGAAAAAATGACCAGAAAAAGAATTTTACTGCTTTACTATGGATTCACTTTTGCCGTCTTCACATTTTTTGTTATTTTAGCCCTCAGCATGCGAGTTCTGTGGATGAGCACAATCTTAGTTATCGTTTTTGGTTCAGGCATCGTCATACCAATCTATTGGAGGCACCGTTACAGGCACTCGGGAAAAGGGGAAAAGAAGAGGATGGTCGCCCAAAAACAAATCAACCACTACTACTACGACCGATGGTACACCCCAGCAGACTCAACCGAAATAGACCACCAAATTGAACGATTTAAGAAAAGGAAAAATCACCCGTAAATGTCGACGGTTAATTGAAAAATATTTGTTAAAATGAAAAGAAAGAAGGCGCTTAAAGCGCATATTCAGTTTATTTTGCTTTATTGGTTTCTTCGACGGTTTGGAATAGGTTCTTGACTGCTTTTTGTCGGTACTTCTGTGCTAAGGTTTCTGCAGTTACATATGTTAGGGCTTCTTCGGGGCACCATTTGACGCATTGGGGTTCTTTGGTTTCGTTGTCGGTGCAGCTGTTGCAGGTGAATACGACTTTTTTGTCTGGATGCATGTTCATGGCGCCGAATTGGCATGCGCTGATGCACCATCCGCAGCCGTTGCAGGCGTTTTCGTCCACTCGGATTATGCCGCTGTCACATTCTTGTTTTAGGGCGTCTCTTGGGCAAGCTGCGACGCATGAGGGGTCTTCACAATGCCTGCAGGTAACTGCAAGGTTTACTAGTGGTCCAAGACGCATGGCGCGTATTCGAGATTTGTTTGGGTTGAAGGTTTTTTCGTTAACCATGCTACAGGCGTATTCGCAGACTAAGCAGCCGATGCATTTGTCGGGGTCAGCGGTTACGAATTTTCTGTCTTGAGGGCGCACCATCTTAGTTTCCTCCAGTGGTTGCTACTGTTGCTTGAGGCTTGGCTTCTCTAGCCGCTTTTATTGCGTCTTCAGCAATGTAAGCCAAGTCATCCAAACCTAACAGTTTGAGGCGTTCAACCGTTGGAATACCGTCCACCGTCCAGCCTCGTGAAGCGTAGTAGTCGTCTAAGCCGATTGCCATTTCTTCGTCGTTGACGCAGACGCCTTTTGCTGGTCCTTCGTCGGGGACTGGGAAATTCTTTATCTTGTATGGGACATCGTCGTATTTGCGTGTGCCTTTGCCTTCACGGATGTTGAAGAGTCTTGCGAGGTTTTCGATGCGGTCGCCGTCAGCCATCATTTCTTCAGGTGTGATTGGGATACCAGTAGCTAAGGTGTAGTAGTTGGTTAGGTCTTTCCATCCGTCGTAGTATGTGCCTCTGCTGAATTTGCAGACAATGAGTGAGTCGATGATGTTGTACATGAGGCTCTCGTCAGTAATCATTTTGCCTCTGCCTTTCTCGATTTTGAAGCGGTTCACTTTGCCTTTAACGTCGGGTGAGTAAGCTCCGTTTCTTAGGTGGCAGGCACCTCGGAATGATACTGAGAAGCCTAATGCTGCTGTTTTGAGGGTTCTTAGGTCGTATCCTGGAAGTTCTAAGCCTTTGATGTGGCAAGCGTATTTGTATGCGTCTCCGCCGATTAGTTCTGCTGCTTTGGCTACTCCTTCTGCGAGGATGTTGCCCAGCCAGCCTTCACGTTTGCCGATTTTATGGATTATTGCGATTAGTGCTTCTGCGTTGCCGAATTTAAGGTCGATTCCGTCTGTTTGTTCCTTTGTGATTACGCCGTGCTCGTAGAGGTCCATGGCGAATGCGACGACTACTCCGATTGAGATGCCGTCCATGCCGTATTCGTTTACTATGCGCATGGCTTCGATAATTGCGTCTAATCTGTCAACTCCGCAGAGGGGTCCCATGCTCCAGAGGCATTCGAATTCTAATCTGGAAGTTGAACCCTTGTATGGTCCTTCAGGAACAACCGCAATGTGGTCGCAACGCATACCGCAAGTTGCGCAACCCACGATTTTCTTAACGTAATGTTCGTTTAGGTATTCGCCGCTAACTTTATTGGCGCCTTCAAAAGTAGCGTTTGTCCAGTTCCTTGTAGCCAACGCCGAAAGCGAGTTGAGAACGAGAACGTTTTCGGGTGTGCCCAAGGTCTTGTATTTCTTGGTTGCTGGACCCTTCATACGTTCATGGATCATTTTAATATATTCTTTGAAGCCTTCCATGTTGGCAACGTTTACGTCTTTTGTTCCTCTTACGGCGACGGCTTTGAGGTTTTTGCTGCCCATCACTGCGCCCATACCGGTGCGTCCGATAGCGCGGAACTCGTCGTTTATGATGGCTGCGAACCTGCAGAGTTTTTCGCCTGCTTCGCCAATGGCTGATACACGAATATAGAAGTCTCCGAGTTCGTCTCGGATTTTGTTATCGGTATCGTTTACGGTGGCGTATTTGAGGTATTCGCCGTTTCGGATTTCTACTTTGTCATCGTCAATCCAAAGATAAGATAATTTTGGCGCTTTACCAGTAATAACTACGGCGTCGTATCCTGCACGTTTTAGGTCAGGACCGAAAAATCCGTGAGCTTTAGCTTCTCCGACTCCTCCCGTGGCAGGTGATTTGGAAACTACTGCATAGCCGTTTCCAGCTGTTGGACCCATGGTGCCGCTGAGCGGACCTGTACAGTAGATGATTGGGTTGTCTGGGTCGAATGGGTCTGTGCCTGGTTTGGAGTTGTCCATGAGTAAGCGGATGCCTAAGCCTATGCCGCCGATGTAGCTTTTAGCCATCTGTTCTGATAATGGCTCGGTTTTTGTTTCCCCGGTTGTGAGGTTAACATGTAATATTTTTCCTGCGTATGAGAACATGCTTTTTTCCTCAATGTTGGTTAATCTTAGAAGGCATGTGAAAACTATATTAAGTTAATGGCATTTGGGTTTAAAAAAACAAGGTTAAATGCGACCTGTTTTTCTTTACATAACGCAATTTTCAGCCCCCATCCCACCGACCAGAAAGCGAAAACTTAAACCCATACAAATCAATCCCATAAAGAAGGCGAAAAAAGTGAAGCGAACCGACAATCTAAAACAAGCAGCCCAAAAACAGGGCAAACCAACCAACTTCGTAATCTTCAACCAAACCAACTTAACCTATTTCACCAACTTCTCAGGTGCAACCGCCCTCCTAATTCCTGAACAAGGTGAATCAATTCTGTATGTTTCAGGCGTAAACTATGAGCAAGCAAAAGCAGAAGCCAAGGGTGTAACAGTTGAGCTTTTGAAACGGGGCGAAAACCTCATGGAAAAAATTGCTAAACAAGCCCCAAACAAAAAATTCGCCGCAGATTCCTTACCAGTTGAAAGTTGGCGCACTTTGGCAAAGGCGGTAGGCGGAGAAGAAAAACTTGAATCCATCAGCAGTTTGATTCGAGAGCTACGCAGTGTTAAAGATGCTGAAGAAATTAAGCTTATCCGAGAAGCCTGCAGGTTGGCAACCATTGGTATGCAGGCTGCTAAAGAAATCATGTGGCTTGGAACAAAAGAAAAGGACGCCGCAGCGGAAATTGAGTATGCCATGCGTAAAGCAGGTTCCGACGGTGTAGCGTTTGAAACCATCGTGGCTTCGGGTCCAACTTCGGCGTATCCTCATGGCAGCAACCTTGAGCGAACCATTCAAGACGGCGACTTCGTAATAGTAGACATAGGCGCAACCCACAAATTCTATCGTTCAGACCTCACCCGAACCTTCATCGCCAGCAAAGCAACCTACCATCAAGCAGTAATCTACGACGCAGTAAAGCTTGCCCATGAAAAAGCTCTTGAAACTATTAAAGACCAAGTTGCTGCATGTGAAGTGGATAGAGCTGCCAGGTGCGTGGTTGAGGATGCTGGGTTTGGCGAGTTCTTCGTTCATAACCTTGGGCATGGTGTCGGTTTGGAAGTTCATGAGGCACCCATTTTGAGCCCTGACAGCAAAGACATCTTGGCAATTGGTAACGTGGTAACTGATGAGCCAGGAATTTACGTGCCAGGTTTGGGTGGGGTTCGAATCGAAGACACAGTGCTTGTTACGAAAAACGGCGTTGAAGTCTTGACTGCTGGACCCTGCTTGCCTTAAGTAAACTAAATTAGCCTCTACGCGTCTTTTCTAGTTGAGAGTGTTTTCGTGATTAACAACCCAGCGGTTATACTTGTGGATGTGCAGAACGATTTTTTCACTGGTCCCCTTAAAATCAAAAGAAGCATCGCCATTGTTGAGCCGTTACAACAACTTGTTGTGGCAGCAAGAAAAAACGATATCCCCGTTATCTATAGTATCGACGCCCATTATCCTCAAGATGTTGAGGTAGTGAGGAAATGGGGCAACCACGCCATAAAAGGCACACAGGGCGCCCAGGTTATTGCTGAACTTAAACCTGAAGAAGGCAAAGACTACATCGTTGAAAAACGAACCTACAGCGGCTTCTATGAGACAGGCTTAGACCCACTACTAAGAAGCCTCTACAAGGGAGAAGGCGTTAAAACCGTCGTTCTCGGCGGCTTACATACAAACATGTGCATAAGGCACACATCGGCAGATGCGTTTTTTAGGGGTTACCAAATCGTAATCGCAAAAGACGGTGTGGAAGCATTCACGGTTGAAGACCACGAGCAAGGGCTAAAATATTTAGAGTACGTTTACAACGCAAAGATAATGACGGCTAACGAGATAATTCAGGAAATTGTGAAGTGAGAATATGGTGAAAATACTGGTTGTTTATGATTCTAATTCTGGAAACACTGAAAAAATGGCATTAGCGGTGGCGAAAGGAGCAGAGCAAGAAGGCGATTTGGAAGTTATAGTGAAAAAAGCTGCGGAAACAAAACCGAGTGATTTGCTTGCCGCTAACGGCATAATCATGGGGTCACCAACATATTTCGGGCAAATGTCAGCTAAACTCAAAGCACTAATCGACCGATCCGAACAGGTCCACAAACAATTAGGCGGCAAAGTCGGCGGCGCATTTACAAGCAGCGGCGGAACCGCTTCCGGAGCCGAAACCACACTACTCTCCATTGTGCATGCTATGCTTATTCATGGGATGATTGTTCAGGGCAGAGCTGACGATGCACATTACGGAGTTGCGGTTATGGGTGCACCAAGTAAAGAAGACCTTGTGGATTGCGAGGAGTTGGGCAAAAGAGTTGCAACGTTAGTCTTAAAGCTGCATCAGCTTTAGCAATTTTCTTTTTTTGTGCTAAATTCTTGGAAAGCGTACTTTCCCAATGTGTTGAAGAATCCATTTTACCAGTTGGTCGTATGTTTGAGCGCCCAGTTTCGTAAGTACAACGTCATCGTTTGAATTAAACTCAATAAACCCCTTATCGACCATCCAAACTAGATATTTAGCTAGTCGATCGTATGACAAGCCAGTAGCGGTGGCAAGAGCGGTTTTATTCATTCGGTTTTTCTCTTTCAGCGTCTTAATGACCCTTGCCAAGACGTAGAGATCAGGCTTGGAAATCGGCTCTCCTGAATTCATTATCAAACCACCGAAGCTCCCAAAGAAGCGAATCAAGACGCCCAACCTGGTCGTAACGGTAACGAAGGTCCTTCATGCTTAGGGCTAAAACAAGAACCAGTGGAATCACAACCATCGAAATAGGATCAATACTTAGATGAAGAGTATTTTGGATCACCCCTACCAAAATACCGAAGAAAAAGAAAGCCAATACCCAATAAGCCATTACCTTCACAGCTCCGTAAATTGCCAATCCAGTTTTTGCAAACCTGATATCATTAAATGTTTTTTCCCAATTTGTTTCTTGAAGCAGTTTTAGCGTCCCCGGAGTTCCCTCGTCTAATGTGCTTTTCCACTGCTTAATTTTTATGGAACTCAATTTTCGTCGAACCCATAAAACGCCTGCAATCACTCCAAAAAAAAGAATTATGGCGCTGTAAGAAGGAAGCACAAGGGAAATTCCCGGATAGACAATGCTATATCCATAAAAAACATCCAGTAAATTAATGATAATATTTACTGCTTCTAAAGTAACTACCGAGGCTACAACTATTATTACAAAATCCGCCATAGCTCTTCCGAGTTCTCGGTATGCTTTAACCTGATCTAACGCCGTCATAAACTCAGTCATTTTGCCTGTAAGGTTCTCTTCTGTCAAAGCTCCACACCGTACCCTTGAATGCTTACTTGCGCGTTTCCTTGAACAAGAAACCAGTAGACTGAAATTCCTGACGAAAATCCCGAATAAGTTTGATATCGAGAGAGGTACTGTTGGAAGGCGGCACTGCCGTTTGTTACGAACTCCACGTCTATTGGATGATTATCTGAAATCTTAATTCCTTCAGTTTGAAGCCCAAAACTTCCTGCAAATTGCCCAGTGCTTGGCAGGATAATTGAGAATTTGTAATGCTCCACAGCAGGAATCCGTGTTGAGGTGCCGTTTGGAAATATCAACGTCGTATTAGTTTGTCCATTGAAAACTTGAGGGATTATGTCAATTTCAACTCTAAGATGAGCATAAGCTGCCTTTGAAATCACCACAGTAGTTGAATCAACTGCCCAAGTGTTAGCATTAAAAGAATGGAAAGAAGATAGAACAGCAACTTGGCTTGCCACAACAATAATTAATGCCAAGAGCAGCCACAGTTTTTTCATAAATCCTATTAACAAACCTGTGAATATAAGGCAAACTCACCGCCAAAGAGTATGGGAATAAATCGCAAGGGCTGTTTTTGGGTTGTTTGAAGAAATGACTTCTTTTCCATATCCGTTTTGAAGTGGTTATTATTTGATTGATGATGCTGATGTGCCAAAATTGGTTTGCATCATTATCATCAGCCTCACCATCTTCTATGGGTCTGAGTTGTGTTTCAGTTATTGATATGGCAATTTGGGTTTGTTTTTGATTGTTGCTGCAACCTGTCTGCAGAATTCAGTTGCAGCAGCAGCAACAACAACTTCTACCACCTGCGGTGGTTAAGCTCCCGTCATCAATTCTTGTTGCTTTATTGCGTGTAGCCATTGTCTTCTTCTAGCGATTAAGGCGATAAGATTATTGAGAGAAGAAGAAGAAAATCCCCAGGAACAGCCGTTTTTCTTCTTCTTGTTGTTAAGGACAAAATAACGTGATCCTGTTAAGCGCAACCAAGAAGCAATCAAGAATGGGTTAAAGTCTTCGCCAGTTTCTGTAGGTCTCGACACCAAAGGCCAAGGCAGCAGCCAATGTGAACAATACAGCCACGAAATACTCCCTTGTAACGATCGGTGGAAGCAGCACAGTCGATTCCACGATGGAACCAAAAGTGAATATCAAGAAATAGAAGAAAAAACGAGGAATCAACATACTTCTAAACCGTACAAGATTCTTCAAAATGACTTTATCAGCGATGTATCTGCCCGTTTCTTCTTTTATTAAACCTTCATTCTTCAATTTGTCTATGTGATATTGAGCAAGAGATGGGCTGCTAAACTTCAGTTTCCGCTGAATTTCTCTTACGCCGACAGGTTCGTTTTTGGTTATGATGAATCGGTAGACGAGGAGGGTTTTACCATGCAGAACCTCGTGGTTCTTTTTGTCCGCGTTTTGATCGGTCATTTGCTCACGTCGATTAGGATTGTTTGAGTAAGTGTTACCGGTTGACCCTCAAGGGGAGAATAGTATCCTATGTATCCGATGTATGCGCGTATGGCGTAGCTGCCTGGCTGAATGCCCGAGAGGTCCCAACTGAAGGAGTAATCAACTTCTTGGTTTGGCTCAAGAATTACGTTTTTGATCCCAGCCGGGTCGCCATAATCGAGCGTGTCGTCATTTGAATTGACCAGTTTCCCGTTAAAGACGTAGTATATGCAATCTTTGAAGACGGAAAGCGAAACGTTGGAGGGTGCCTCATCGGATAATGTAGGATCGTTGGTTAGGCGAACGGTGAAGTTAGCAGTATCGTCGATTGTGAAGTTTGCGGTTTCGCCGATGGTGTAGTTTTGTTTGTCTGCGGTTAAGGTAAGGTTAAGTGGCAAAATAGGGTTCGAAAGCACGCGCCATTGTGGTGTAGAACCGAATCCTGGAATTATCCCAACTACTTGTGCATGCGCATTAGGCAAAAGCGCTATCTTCACAAAATCCATGGGGACAAGCATGTCCCACTCTACCTTTGTAACGATGTAAGCGAGGGTTTCCCCGCCGGATATATGGTTTATTGGGTCATCGTTTATCAGCCTCACGGAAACCGTGTAAGTTGTTATTTGGTTGTTACTGTTGTCGATGCTTTGTCCTATGCTTTTATGGTCAACGACACCTGAATCATAGAACTTGGAAAATGGGCTAATGTAAATGTACTGTGGAAGAATATAGAGGGCTATTCCACTTATTAGAAGCACAAGAATTGCCGCTGCAACAACTGGCTTAATCAAACTCCTCTTTGGTAAACTCAAGATCGGGCACCGGTGTTTTTAATCATCGGTGAAATGTATAAGCCTATACTTTTGAACGCTGTTCAAACGAAGTTGAACACCTCTATCATATATTCTTGGGTTTAAGCGTTTTATGGAACTTGAATTAGACGATAGAAGAGGATAACAGGAAAGTGCCGACAAAGATGCAACTGAAGATCAGCAGAAGTTTTGCGGGTGCTTTTTTCAACATGTTAATCATGGGGATTAAATGCTTCATCAGCATTTGACACCAAATATCCGCTGATAACAGACATGACAAATGACCCAATAAGGATTAGCCACGGAGCAGCTAACTGATATATATCAAGAGACGATTTAATTCCAATAATATTAGTGGCCATTACTATAGTCACTGCAAAAATAACCAGTGTTTGATTTCTCCTTAGCATCGACAATATACCAGCCGTTAATCCTAAACCAAACGTCAAGAAGCCAATTACGATTAAGACTACCCAATCAAGTCCATGTAAAGTGCTGTCTAATCCAACCAGTCCCCAGTATAAACTTATGATAGAAGTGATTGCAAGAAGTGCACCACCCAAAACAGCGTACCTGCTCTGCTTCTGCAATAAGTTGTTGTTTGATTTTCGAAACCTGACACCAAAAAATATCAATCCAGCAAACACAAAAACTATTGCCAGCACTGCATATTCCCATAATGTTTCGTTTGCATTGTGAGCAAAACTAAATCCTGACTGGGTTGTAGCCCATCCTTCTTGAGAGACCCCAACGTGAATATATGCTGTCGGCAACCAAATAGGAACATTTGCCGTGAATATTCCCGCTGAGAGTTCTTTGGCGTTTACACCATCAATAGTTACGGTTGCGCTGTGAACTATCTTTGGCAAGAAGGTTTGATGCGAATAAGTTGCCCAGTCAGGCAAAGTTAAGCCGACTTCTGGAAGTAACGAGTAAGTAACATTTACCGTAACCGTGGCAGATCCTTTCGTCTCAGCAGTATAACTCACCAATGATACACGAAAAGTATCCCACCAGACGACCACAGATTCGGATTGAAAACCATAGATATTGTTTCCAGAGTCAAGAAGATTAGGTTTCCATTGTGTACCATTTTGTGTTACCAATTTTGTAGGTGTAAAAGTTATGACTTCAGCGGTTGATGAAGAATAATTAAACGAGAAAACCCCAGAAGTAGTATTAAGTTGAAGAGTAGTTATTGCACCGCTTTTTGAACCCGAAACCTGCACAGTAACCGTTGCATTGCTAATTGGTTGACCCGAATTATCTCCGTAACTCCATAGTGCTTGAAATGAAACATTCCAATTGCTCCCTACAGGAGTATACATGGGAGAGTTTGTTGTTGGATTCACAGTTACATAATAGTTGGATGGATTTTGTGCGACCACCGTTCCGACAAGGAAAGGGAGAACCATAACAAGGGGCAAAATAACCATGAAAACAATACCCGAAATTAACACCTTTTTCTTGCTCGCTTGTACCCCTCTTCTTTCACAAATAGCAAAATTTTCACTAATAAAAATTCCTACCCTTAAACAAAGAAAAGCAATGAAATATGGGGACTCATGGGTTTTTATTTTTTCTTGAATAGAATGAGCGCTGCAGCAACACCTACCAAAACAACGATAGCGACAATTACGATTATTATGGGGAACTCTGGAACAGAAGGCGAAGGATTCGTTGAACTAAAAATGTTCGTTTCAATTACGCTGTAGGAAATTGTTGTTGTAACAGGTTGAGGGTCCGCTTGAGTTATAGTTTGGGTGGTTGATTCTAGCAACATTCCTGAGGTTTTGTCATAGACGTAAGTTAGAGTGGCGTTATAATCGGGCGTTGAGAGTGAAGCGTCAAGAATGTTTACAGTTCGGCTGGCTCCTATGTACGTTCGGCTCTCAGTTCTGTTAACGGCATACGTGTTGGGTGGCGGTATCTGATCGCCTATGTTCAAGTTTGAAGCTATAATTGGACCTTGTGTAGTTGGAACACCATCTTGAGTTCCTGTTTCAATGTTCCAAACTGAAACGGTGCCATTGCCTGCGACAGCTGTTCCGTTCTTATATTGGCCGGTTGAAAGCAAAGTGACCGATGTTCCAGAGACAGCTGTCACCTGTAGCTTTAGCCAGGCGTAATCATTGAAGGACTCAACTCCTTGACCGACTCCGACAAAATTACCATATTTTACATATTGCCCCGACTCAACGCCTGGACTGTATGTTACGGCTAAAACAGGAAGTACGAACGCTGCCAAAAGGGCAATTGTCAGAAGGACTGTTAAGAGTTTTAATTTGGACAAAAGGAAAATCTCCTATTGTATGTTATATTCTTTTAGTTGTTAAACAGTTCTCTTTGCTCCGCAATGGGGGCAAAAGGTTGCTGTTTGTTGAAAGAGGGCTCCGCAGTATTTGCAGGGAATCATGACAACTTCTCGTATTACCTCGCGGGTGACTTCTCTCTTTTTATTGTTGGATCCTCCGCCGCAACCGCATCCAAAACCAAATGGGCACATTTTAATTCCTCTTATGGTGAGAAAGTTTTCGCTATTTCTTGTCTTTGGCTGAGCTGTTCTATGAGTACCTCTCGAACCATGTCGCAGGCTTGGCTGATTTTTGGGCTTGCAACTCGATAGTAAACAGTTGAGCCTTCTTTTCTTGTTTTAACGATTTGCCTTTGCCTCATTATTGCTAAATGCTGAGAAATGTTAGATTGGCTGGCACCCAATGTTTGTGTAAGGTCGTTTACTGTTTTTTCGCCATCTTTTAGGTAATGGATAATTGCAATCCTTAGAGGATGTGCTAGTGTCTTTGAAATTTCCGCTTGTAGCTCGTATATTGACATGTCAAAGGTTGGTTTCGACATTTCGGTTGCCTGCTTATTTGAATATTCTAACATGGCTCTCATCTCTTTAGGTTTTCTATTATTCTAAATGGAATTACAAAAAAGAAAGGGATTGGTTTTCTTAGCTTACTTGCTGTTCTTGGACGAACGTTCCATGCCAGGTGTGGACCCAGACTTGTCCTGTGAAGCCGTTGACGCTTAACATGCCGTAGGTTGTTCCGCCGTTAAGCACTTCGATTGTGTAATAGCCATAGAATGTTGTAACGTCGCCTGTAGTTGCGCCGCTTACGTAGGTGTTTAGGTATTGTTGTGCTTTAATCGTTGCTTGTGCGGGGGTTACTGTCATTGTTGTGGTTGGGGTTCCAAAGATTCCGCCTAAGACACCGCCACGCATCATGCCATACTTTGTGTTCCACATCATGTTAGGACCCATCTCAGGATAGATGCTGCCTGTGTACTTGTTGATTAAGAGTTCAAAGGCTCCATTGCCGCTTTTCTCGTTGACTTGGACGTAGAAGTTGGCTGAGTATTCTTCAACTTGTTTAACGACTAAGTTAGGGTTTCCAATTGATGACACATAGTTTTGGGCTATTGTTACAGCATTAGAGATCGTTAGGGGTGTTCCGGTGTAAGCGTAAGGTGCTGTGTATCCGTAGCCGCTCATCATTCCGCCAAAGCCTTGGCCGTTACCGAATCGTCCCATCATGCCACCTCCGAACATCATCGGGTAAACTGGCTGATAGTACTGACCTGTGGGTGTACTGGGGGTAGTTGCTCCCGTTGAGTAAGGTGGATTGTTATATCCATAACCCGTGCCGTAGCCTCCTCCCATCATTCCGCCATAGCCTCCATAACCACCGCCGCCCATCATGGCCGCGGCAAATGCCGAAGAAGCTAACAAGGCAGCTACAATCGCTGCAACACTAACGAAGGTTATTATTTTCCAGTTTTTCATTTCATTTCACCTTTACTGATATTATGGTATTCGAATGATATGATAGTTGGCTGAAACAGATGTGAAACAGTTTTGAAACGCTTGTGGAAGGCTTATTTAACATCCTTCTTGGCCGCGGTTTCAAGCTCTAACCATCATACACATTCTAATATTCTAATATAGAAAATAACAGGCTTATAGGTCTTTCTTACGGAATTCTGAAATACCATGGAAAGCAGCATCCCAACGAAGTGAGGTATTATACTGAGCAAGAGAACACCGAAGCTGCAAAACAAGGATTAATTCAAGTCATAAATTAATGGAACCTTCAGATTCTTAGCTTTTGAAAGTATCCTATGCGCGAATCAATCTTTCCCGGAATTCTTCTTATAGAATAAAAAGACATCAAAAGGTCTAGAGACTTCATCGTAGGAAAGGTTTTCCTGGGTAAAACTTAAAGTGTACCCAAGAGATTTTCTTTAACATGCAAAAATTGCACATCTTTTTTACCATTTTCATAATTACACTTGGTATTTTTCTGACTCTTGCCTTGGTAGGCTGGTATTTAGCCGCTACAGCGCCGTCTTATTACGGATCAAGTTGGATGAGTCAAATGTGGGGTCCCCACTTAGGGTCGAACGGAAACTATGGGGGAATGGGCGGAATGATGGGCACCGGCAATGGAACAACAACTTCCTATTTGTGGATAATTCCCGTAGCCTTAATTGCGGTCGTTGTTGTGTCGGTAATTGGGATAGCTTTTTACTTAGCATTTCCTCAGCTCAGATACGTCAAGAGAACCTGTGAACTTCCAAACCCAAACAGTGTTTCGGCAGAACCTGTTAAAAGTGATGCAGCATTAGTCGTTAATTCACCAGTTGAACCCAAAACATGCGGTGTACTGCTAAAGACTATGACGCCTGAAGAACAAAAAGTTCTCAATGTTTTAATCGCACACCAGGGGAAGTATCTTCAAAAGTATGTGGTAAAAGAAGCTGGACTTAGCAGACTCAAAACCCACCGAATAATAGCTCGATTTGCTCAACGTGGCATAGTCACAGTCAAGGAATTTGGAAACACTAACGAAGTACTTCTTTCTGAATGGGTTGTTACCTCGCGCTGAAATTGTCGGTAAATCTACTTTTGACTAAAAAGAGTCTCGAGTGTAGTTGGGCATACTAGCTTCTTGATCTTGAATATACAGTGAAAATTTGGCCACTAAAGTAAATTGATTTTTTGATTATTCTTAAATACTTTTAACATTAATTATTTTTAGAGATGTCTCCTTTTGGTTACAGAAAAGAAGGTTGGAGATAGAACAGTTTTTCTCTGTGATATTTGTGGTCTTGGATACTCAGATAAGAAGACAGCTCAAGACTGTGAAGACTACTGCAAAGCTCATCCTGGTTCTTGCAGCGTAGAGATATCCAAGAAAGCTGTTTATTTTCCAGAATTACCGTCAGTTCCAGAGAAAAAATACCAGACATAAGGAGAAGAACATGCAAGAAATGAAGAACAACCCTTCAAACCACAGCATGCCTGCTGGAATGGACCATAAAATGCCCAGTCAAACCATGCAGGGAATGAAGCATGAACCATCAGGACACTTGATGCATACAGGAATGTTTAAGAGAAGATTTTTTGTTTGCCTCGCTCTCACTATTCCTGTTCTGCTTCTATCAGAGACCATTCAAGCATGGTTTCATTTTACTATTACAATACCCTATCAAGCGTATATTCTCTTACTGTTAGCTGCAGTCATTTACGTTTATGGCGGTTGGCCTTTCTTAAAAGGCCTGACCGAAGAGGTGAGGAAGCTCCAGCCGGGAATGATGACACTTATTGGCACAGCTATCTCGGTGGCTTTTTTCTTTTCGGCAGCAACTGTGTTTTTCCCGGTTGGAAGCGACTTCTTCTGGGAACTCGCCACCCTAATTGATGTAATGCTTCTTGGGCACTGGATTGAGGCTAGAAGTGTTCTTGGGGCTTCAAGAGCGCTTGAGGAACTGGTGAAAATAATGCCTACTCTGGCTCATTTAGTGAGGAATGGGACGATTATTGATGTGCCCGCTTCGCAGTTGGGGGTGGGTGATATAGTTTTGATTCGTCCAGGCGAGAAAATTCCCTCAGATGGCATAGTGGTTGAAGGAGAATCGTTTGTAAACGAATCCCTACTCACGGGTGAATCTAAACCAGTTCACAAACAAACTAACGACAAGTTAATAGGCGGAGCGATAAACGGAGACGGCGTCCTAAGAACTAAAATCGAGAAAACAGGCGAAGAAACATACTTGTCTCAAGTCATAAAGCTTGTGAAGCAGGCTCAGGAAAGCAAGTCTCGAACGCAAGACTTGGCAAACCGAGCAGCAGCACTTCTCTTCTACGTTGCTGTAACAGTAGGAGTGATAACTTTCTTGGTTTGGTTTTCCTTAGGGAACACTCAGTTTGCACTCACACGAGCGGTAACAGTCTTAGTCATAGCTTGCCCTCACGCCTTGGGGTTAGCGATTCCTTTGGTTGTGGCTATTTCAACTTCGATTACGGCTAAGAGCGGGATATCTAATCAGAGACCGGAAAGCCTTTGAAGAAATCAAAGATGTAAACGCAGTAGTTTTTGACAAGACAGGCACTTTGACGACGGGCAAGTTTGGCGTTACTGACGTTGTTTCATATATTTCGGAAGATGACCTGCTTAGCTTGACTGCTGCCGTGGAACAAAACTCTGAGCACATAATCGCAAAAGCTATCGTTGAGCATGCTCGGATGAAGAAAATAGCAATTCCCAAGGTCTCAGATTTTAAGGCTATCCCAGGGAAAGGGGCACAGGCAAAAGTTGGAACCAACAACGTTTATGTTGGGAGCCCAAATCTTCTAAAGGAATTAAATATTGAGGTAACTGACGAAAAACTTGTTGAGCTGCAAGGTGAGGGCAAGACTGTTGTTTTCAGTGTTGTTAATGGAAAACTTGTAGGCGCCTTCGCTCTTGCCGACAAGATTCGAGAAGAATCACGCGTGGCTGTTCAGGAGTTGAAAGCGAAAGGAGTCAAAGTCTACATGTTGACTGGCGATGCTGAGGAGGTTGCAAGAGGCGTCTCAAAGGAGCTGGGCATTGACAATTATTTTGCACAGGTCTTGCCTAATCAGAAAGCAGAGAAAATAAAGTCGTTGAAAGATCAGGGTTACAAGGTGGCGATGGTTGGGGATGGCATTAATGATGCTCCGGCTTTGGTAACAGCGGATGTAGGAATTGCAATAGGCGCTGGAACTGATGTTGCTGTTGAGAGCGCTGACATAATTCTTGTAAGGAATGATCCTTTGGATGTCCCGAGGGTAATGGAGCTTTCAAAGAAAACATATTCGAAGATGGTTCAGAATCTCTGGTGGGCAGCAGGCTACAACATTTTTGCCATTCCTCTCGCCGCAGGCGTATTAACTAGTATAGGGGTGGTCATTGATCCTGCTGTTGGGGCGATATTTATGTCGCTTAGCACGGTATCTGGTGGCTATTAATAGTCAGACTTTGCAGCGATATGAATCTAAAACTAAGTCGGGAACAGTTGCAAAGAGGCAAGTTTCAACTCATGAGCATCAAGAAATGTAGCCGTAAAGTCTAATTCCTTTTTTCAGAGAAGGTTAGCTTCTATTTCTGGATGGGTAAAAGAACATGTTTTCAAAATGTAGTTCCACGCATTCGCTTCTTGACCTTTTCTTTTTCCTTGACAATCGATATGGAAAACATGTTAGCGCTAAGCGAAAAATCTTTAACGGCATTAGGGCTTTCCAACAACTGAGGATGCAGAGGGAAAAGAAATGGAGAACAAACTTAATATCGTTGAAGTTCTCGAAAGGAGCCTGCAAGGCAGTCAATATTTAATACAAAAAGAAACGCTCGGTACCGCAACGGTTCAAGTCGATTCAGGAAACCATAAAGACGTTATAAAAGCCATGATGAATGCCGACAAGAAAACGGCTCTTACCGCCATAACTGGCTTAGACCTTGGAGCAAACATAGGCGTTCTTTATCATGTTCGTCTTTCCGATGGATTCGTTACTATTCGTGTCGATGTTCCTAAAGAAAATCCTAATGTTGCCACAATCACGGATCTAATGCCTGGCGCAGCTTTTCATGAAAGAGAAGTAGCTGACTTAATAGGCGTTAATATAGAAGGGCATCCGAGTCCTGGACGACTTTTGCTATCTGAGAACTGGCCTGAGAATGTTTTTCCTCTAAGAAAAGATGTCAAGGCAAATGAAGTTAAACTTAACCCTAACCCAGACAACCTTATCAGATTAGCAGAGAATGAACGACTGGTCAACATAATTATTGGTCCACAGCATCCAGCGTTGTGCGAACCCGAAAAGTTTACTGTCATAACTGAGGGTGAGACTGTAAGGCGCATTGAACCCCGATTAGGATACGTGCATCGAGGTATCGAAAAAGCAACTGAATCCCGAACATACCTTCAGGACGTTTACTTGGTTGAGCGAATCTGTGGTATCTGCAATGCTTGCCATGCTTACGGCTTTGTCGCCACAGTAGAAAAATTACTAAAAACTGAAGCACCAGAGCGAGCCAAATACCTTCGAGTAATTACTTTAGAGCTCAACAGACTGCATAGCCACTTGCTAAGTTTAGGCCATACGACTTTAGAAATTGGGTATGAAACACTATTTCAGTATTTTTGGAGAGATCGCGAACCAATTATGGATTTAATTGAGTTAACGGGTGGCAATCGTGTTTATGCATCACTTATGACTATTGGCGGCGTAAGACGTGACTTAAAAGACAGCGACATCCCTAAAATCAAGACTGTAATGGCGGATTTAAGGAAGAAGTTGCCTTTCTATAGGCAAATCTATGAAAATGAGCCTTCACTTAGACTTCGAATGGTAAACGTAGGAATACTTTCAAAAGAAGAAGCAATAAAACAGTGTGTTGTTGGTCCAGTTGCAAGGGCATCAGGATACGGCGTCGATGTCCGCAAAGACGCACCTTACGAAGCATACGGAGAAATTCCTTTCGAAGAAATAGTTTACAGTGAAGGCGATACTTGGGCAAGAATGAACGTTCGCATGGATGAAGTGGAGGAAAGCATCAAAATAATTGAGCATGCAATAGACCACTTGCCCAAAGGACCATTTCGAATTCAACTACCCCGTTCCGTGCCAGAAGGTGAAGCCATACATCGTCTTGAAGCACCAAGGGGCGAATTGTTCTATTACGTTAAAAGCAACGGTACCGATATGCCCGAGAGGGTGAAAGTGCGAACGCCAACCTTTGCTAATATGCCAGCATTCCTCAACACTATTGTTGGTGAGAACATTGCAGATGTTCCAGCGAATTTAGCAAGTTTAGATCCATGTTTCTCCTGCACCGACCGTTAAAGAATAACCTGATATAACAAAATTATTGGATAGAAGAAGTTCAAGTGCAGGTGTTTCTTCTTCTTTTACTTAACAGGTTGCTGAGTGCAGAGTTCAAGAATCTTTCTCAAAGAAGAAGACAGACATCTGCACACATCACTGTCTTCTTCTACCTAAGCTCGGTGTTCTTTAGTGGGTAGAACAACAACAAGCAAAATTTTGTTTGTTGTTCTTTCAACTGGAATCAAGTTAAGAGAAGAAGAAGGTTGTGCGTGGGCGCTTCTTCTTCTAACAGTTGAATAGTTACAGTTATTCGATTGATAGAACAACAACACGCTTTTTTTGGGGATTCAACTGTTGTTCTTTTCAGGATTATTCATTCATCATGTCGGTAACAACAAATTATTTAATTTAAAGTGAATATTTTAAACAGGGATAAGTTTGGCTTCAGATTTATTGCGGCAGCTTGGCTGCAAAGAGATAACGAAGGCTAAGCTTTTTGAATTGGTGGAAGCAGATTTCAGTTTACTTCCAAGCGTGCTCGAGGGAACTTTTTCATCTAAAGCAACAGTTAGGTATGGCTGCGGAACTGTCCTCGTAAATTTAAGCGAAAAACACCCAGACAAACTCTACCCTTACATGAACAATTTCGTCGCTTTGCTTGACAGCAAATACCGAATTTTAACTTGGAATGCAATGGCAACCATCGCAAACCTCACCGCCGTCGACAGCGACCGAAAATTCGACGCTATATTCGACAAGTACTACAGTTTTTTGGGAAACGAATACATGGTAACTGTGGCTAATGTAGTTGCCAATTCAGCCCTAATAGTCTCAAACAAACCTTACCTTGCCGATAAGATAACCGTTGAACTGCTCAAAGTCCAAAAACTCCAAATATCACCCCACTTGATCGAGGAATGTAAACTGGTCATAGCAGAACAAACCTTCAAAACTTTGGAAACATTTTTCGATCGAATCAAAAATAAGGAGCAAGTCGTTGCATTCGCTCAAAAGTACGTTAACAGTTCAAGAGATACTCTAAGAAAAAAAGCGCAAGAGTTTATCAAAAAGAATGAAAAGCAAGTTTAAGCCGAATGTTTGTGAAATCAGATGCTTGCTGAAAACATAGGAGAGAAAACTTTCAAAAATGGAGAAAGATGACTGAATAGAGAGAATCCACGCCGTCGAGAATCATGCCTATGATGTGCTATTTGCGACGTTTTCAGTCTTTTTTTGCCGTGGTTTGTAAATAACTCCGGCAATGAACAAAACAACCCCAACGATGGGTAATATGAGTACAAATTCTTGATGTCTTGCAAAATAGAGGACAAGACCAACAATAATTAATATTCCCCCAATTCCAAGGAGTCGCCCTTTGTTTGTTTGATAATAATCTTTCATGTCCACCACTTTTCCCACCTCCTCCTCGGTGCTTCCAACTTTGCTACTTCCACTTTGTTAGTATTTCCTCCCTTCGGAAAGTGGCTGTGCTAACATAGAACAGCGCCACATCAACCGCTAAAAGTATACCTGAGATTATAAGCAGGCTATTTACGTCAAGAGTTATTATGCTTGTCTCACTGGCAAGGTATATGCCCAGAAGTGGAAAGAGAATAAAAATTCCAAAACTGTTAGCGCTGCGCACATCATTAACTCGCGATGAAACAATGACGCTGAACAAAACACTCATAACAATGGCGACCGGCATCAGAACTATGAGCAAAGTGGCGATGTTCCAGTTTGGAAAATAATAGTAGCCAAGCGTACTGAAAGTAACTCCATCAATGCCCACCATGAAGACTGCTGCAGCCGCATACATAGCTACTAAAGTTGGAATAACTGCGGAAATGGCTTTTCCAAGCAATATTTCTCCATCAGTAAGGGGCGTAGCTAGAAGAGGTTCCAGACTCTTCTCCACCTTCTCCCCCACTATACTGTAGGAGGCAATCCCTAAGGGAACGTACGCTGCTCCTATAACTAAGAAGAAAGAAAAGGAGTTAAGCAAATTTGGAAGCACACCCGCCGCTGCGAGTCCGTGGCTCCCCCTTACTGCTAAATACTCCAGTATCACCGGAAACAGGACCGAGATGACAACGGGGAAGATGATGATTGAATACCAGACGTTTTTTACTCGCCTAAATATTTTGAAGTCCCTAGCTGCTACAATCCACGCCTTTGAGAGTCTCATATTTGTTTCCTCACAAGTTTTAGATAGGTATCTTCTAAAGTTGAGCCAACCACATTGATTGATCTGACATGACCGCCCGCCAGCACTATAGCCTCTATAACAGGTGAATTTTCCTTGTCTGGGTCTTCCACGTCAAATGTTATCGTGTCGCCGTCGGTGGAAGGGTTTTTGAGCGCCAGTTTTTTCAATGCCCCCAAAACTGCATCGTTCACTTGCTGTTCCAATCCGATAACTGTCTTCCTGCCGCTAACAGACCTTTCAAGCTCCTGCGGAGTACCAATCGCCCTAAGACTCGTATTCATTATTGCTACCCTGTCGCAGATTTTCTGCGCCTCGCCGAGGTTGTGAGTGTTCAGGAAGATTGTCTTCTTCTCTTTTTTTAATTGAAGAATGAAATCTCGAACTGTTTTCGAAGCCTCAGGATCTAGATTTGCAGTAGGCTCGTCCATGAAAAGGATTTGCGGATCATGAATTAGGGCTCGGGCAATGGCAAGTTTTTGTTTCATACCCTTGGAAAAGGTCCCAGCTAAAACGTTTCTCTTATCCCAAAGCCCCAACATATCGAGGAAACGTTGGATATTTTCTTTCCTTTGAGCGGCAGAGCAATCGAATATTTTTCCGTAGAAATCGAGGTTATCGTAAGCGGTCAAATTTTCGGACAACCCCACATTATCAGGAACCAATCCGATGATTTTGCGTATCTTGAGTAAATCTTCCTTGTTGCCTATTTGATATCCGCCCACAGTAGCGTTTCCGCTGGTTTTTGAGATTAGGCAACAAAGCATTCTGACAGTTGTTGTTTTTCCTGCGCCGTTCGGGCCCAGAAAACCGAAAACTTCACCATCATCTACATGCAAGGTGAGGTTGTCTACCGCTGTTAGTTCCCCGAATTTTTTTGTGAGATTTTCGGTGTCGATCACAGAAATCCATCCAACGCTTGGCTTCTATGAGAAGGTAGAGTCCACATACACATAAATCTCTCCCCCAAACATTTTTCCACAAGCGGACTTGAGGAATTGAGTATGATGAAAGATTTGGAAATTACGAGCAGAGAAGTTACTTGGAAGGTTGATGATATACTTGTTTACGGAACACTCACCACCCCCGTAGGTACAGCGCCTAGTTGCGGAATTGTCTTTGTAGCTGGCAGCGGCCCAACTGATCGCGATTGGTGTTCGCCTCTTTTGCCGGGAACCAATGGAAGCGGGAAATTATTAGCTGAGTTGTTGGCAAATGAAGGTTTTGTTACTTTAAGGTATGATAAGCGTGCGTCTGGACCTCACGTCAGAGAGAATATTTCTAAGTTGATTGGCAAAATTAGCATGCAAAGCCATCTAGACGAGTTGTCGGGTGCGGTGGAAACTCTTGTGTCCGACGGGCGTGTGAGGGAAGACTGCATTTTTGTGCTTACCAACAGCGAGGGCGCCATTCATGCCTTAAATTATCAGTTGCAGACAAAGAGTCGGCGTTTTAGAGGGTTGGTGCTTACGGGTGCGCCTGGAAGAGCTATTGGCGCTGTTGGTCGAAGCCAGATTTTGGCTCAAGTCCAAACGTTGCCCAACGCCGAAGGCATCATGAAGCAATACGATGAATTAGTCACCGCTTTTGTAGCTGGCAAACCAGTGATACCTGATGCATCTCTTCCGGAAGGAATTCGGATGTTACTCTTAAGTCTGGCAAGCCCTGCGAATTTGCCGTTTGCAACAGAACTCTGGACCTACGACCCCAAAGTTGCTATCGCTAAATTAACCGAACCCATCTTGGTCGTTATTGGAAAAAAAGACATCCAAGTCGACTGGCAAGCCGACGGCAAAGCCCTAGAAGAAGCAACTGCCAAAAATACTAACGTAACCTACATTTACCCAGAAAACGCCAACCACGTCCTAAAGCACGATGAAACACCTAGAGAACAACTCACCGACCAAAAAACCAACATAACCTACATTTACCCAGAAACCGCCAACCACGTACTAAAACACGTTGAAACCCCCAGAGAACAACTCACAGCACAAGCAGCCTTACGCTATAATGCCATGGATATAAAACTTGACCAACAAACCACAAATACAATCATTAACTGGCTAAAAAAACAAAAGAAACAATGATTCGTGGGTTTTAACCTTTTGATTTCAGGTAATCTTGGAGAGAACCCTATTTTATTAAGTGGGCTAGTTTCAGAGTCTCGGTCACCTAATATATTAAAACTATAGGCTAAAAAAATCCCAAAGAACCACAGCCTAACTTGAGTCCAACTCAAATGTTTTGAACAGCAACACATCTAATTATGGAAAGCTTCATAATCACTCCACATCACCCTTTAGGTGGTGAAACCATGCGTCGACTCGTCTGCTTGGTGCTGGTAACTGCTATTTTTGGTTCACTTTGTTTTGTTAATGGTAATCCCGTGGCTGTTTCGCCTATATTCAGTGGTTATATTGGTTCAGACACGAAATGGACTCTTGACCAAAGCCCAATTCAATTGACTGGCGATGTGACCATTAGTCCAGGTGTGACATTGACGATTGAACCAGGCGTCTACGTCGACCTTGGATTTTACTCGATTATCGTAGAAGGAACACTTAATTCAAAAGGGACAAGCCAAAACCAAATAGTCATAACTACTTCAATTAACAAAGAACTCGCAAGCAATGGTCTTTATGCCTACAATCCATTACCGGAAAATATCCGCTTTGAATACGGCAACAAAGACTCAACAATCGAATATACCAATATCACTGAAACATTCCTCCTAAACGCTGGCACAGCAACAATAACTGAATCATCCCTTCAAAGTGCTCTAATATATAATGGCACATACCTGATTTCCAACAGCAAGATTAATGGCGTAAGTATTGGTGGGGTGACTTCCCGCGCCGAGGTAACTTTAACCAACAACAAGATAACCTCATTAAACTTGAGTGGAGGTAACTCCACGATTATAAATAATGAAATCGATAGATTTAGTATTAACAACGTTGGTGGAACACGAACAGTAAAAAACAACATCATCAAAGACATTTACATAACCGCTGGATCCCCCACAATTATAAACAACACCATTTTGGGCACAACAAGTGTAACCGATGAAAATGCTGTCGGATATGTCCCCATTCCTTTCTTTGCCACTTTTGCTTATAACACTTTTTATGGCCAAGTCAATTGCTATGGAACCAGCTTCTCTTATGATTTCAATTCAACAACTGGAGCCATCCTTGAAACCCATGGCGGAAACATAAGCAACGGAACCTTAATCTTAACAAACAATGAATTTAGGTTAGCCAGTAACGAAACAATAATTTCTGTGTCAGGAATACATGCAAACATCTCAAACAACAACATCGTAGGCAACTACAACATTAACGAAAATGCCAAAATGAACTTAACAGACGATAAACCGCCTTCTGGGCAAGTCGGAATAAATGTTGGGGCTAATCTTTTGAATTCGTCGATCTCAATTAATGGAAACTATATCAGCCACTGCAAAATAGGCATAAACATTCTACCTGGCATAGCAACAGTCTCAAACAATACATTGACTAACAATTACTGCGGCATTGCTGTTAATTCAAAATTAAAACCACTCCTCCATCCCTATGGAACCACCAATCCACCACCCATCCATATCACCACAGACATCCAAATCCAAAAGAACACAGTTAGTAACAACACGCTCGGTATCCAATGCTTTCCCTACCAGACACCTGCAAACCTCACAAACAATGACATTTACGAGAACACACAATACAACTTTGTACTTTCTTGCAATAATGCGACAAATGTCGCTTACAATTATTGGGGAACAACTGACTACAACACAATAAGCCAATCAATCTACGAAGGCAAAAACGACCATAGTTTGGGCACTGCGACTTTTTCCCCGATTCTATCAGGATCTTATGCGCAATCGCCTTCGACCCTGAGTTTTCAGTCGCCGACCGCCAATGCTGCTTTGATAATTGTTGCAGTTATCATGGGAATTTGTATCGCTATTGGTATAATTGTTGTTTTCAAAAGAAAACGAAAAAAAGATCAATAATCAATGGAAAAAGTAAACTTGACACAGCTCTTAAGTTCAACCAGTCTTGGGCCAAATTTCCGAGTTGTTATCGTTATATTAGTTTTAATGATGGCTTTCCTAGAATGCACTTGTCCAGTAGTTCTTGCTAAAACAGAAACAATTACGTTGAAAGCTGAATTAAATAACCCAACAACCATAACAAGAACGGTAGAATTAAAAAAGAATGACCACCTTGTAGGCTCTTTCAATATTTCCACTAGACCATGGCAAGATGGACTGCAACGTCAATGGCATTCATTATCAGTTTCATTAACCTTTCTGGACCCACAAGGATTACTTATCTCTAGCTATACTGCATCTAAGGGAGATTCCTTTGATTATTCAGCCTTTAGCTTGGGTGTTTACAAAATAGAACTTGGATGTAGCTATGACTGGTTTCCACCTCCGGGATTCGACATCGCCCAAGTAACGTTAAACTATAATGTTGTTGCAGGTAATGCAAATCAAAACTCCAATAAAGAATTTTCCGAGACGTTCTCATTACCTCCACTGAATCAACTCCATCGAGATGTAGATCTTCAAAGGAATGACCACTTAGCAGGGTCTTTTTCAGTAAACAATTTACAGCATTTTCAAATGGATGATGTAGACCAGACCTATTCTGTTGAAGCTGAAATTCTCAGCCCACAAGGTAACGTACTTGCATCCTATCCAATAACGAAGGGCGACTCTTTTGATTATACCGCTAACTTTTCAGGCGTTTACAAAATAATATTTGACGCTCACGTAAATTATACACCCGATTGGCTGCTCCCTTATGGAGTGGAGAATCCCAAAATAACACTCAATTATACAATAGTTTCAGCTTTAGAGCCAACACCAACCTCTCAATTGGTAACACCGCCAAATCAACTTGCAGGTAACCAGTCCATAATTCTATTGTCTCTCTCAATTTTTGTGATCGCAATTTCAATCGGTATTGCTGCAATAATACTTTGGAAACGAAAGTGATCCGCAGAGATCTCGTTTCACGCTTTCTTCTATTCTGCTATCGATTAAGTCAACCTTTTCTCTCTTGATTAATGTGATATATGTTAATAAAAAAAGGGTTATTTGTGAGAACAAATTATCTAAAAAGCTTATAATTCTTTGATGGAAAATCTTAAATGCTGAGTCAAATGATACAGCTTTGAGGGTCATTGTATGACTCCGTTTGAAATCAATTTTGCGCTTCAGACAACTATTTTGACAATAGTTTTAGTGAGCATGGCTTTTCGAATGAAAGGTAAATTTGCCTTGCATGGGATTACAATGGGCGCAGCAGTAATCTTTGGCTTTGTTGTTGCGGGTATTGCATCTCCACTTTTCTTGGACAGCAATTACACTCAGACTCTTACGAGTCCCACCACGAATTTGGCTGTTTTTGCCACACATGCCTTTTTTGGAATCGCATCATTTGCATCCGGTGTAACTTTAATCGCATTTCTGATTAAAGACAGAGCTATTCCTGGCGGAAGCACCCTAATCGCAAAGATAGTGACAATTCTGTGGATATTAGCGTACATAGTGGGAATTTCGCTTCTCCTGGTACTTCACTGAAGCTTAATTTGGTATTAAATACCACTTTTCTTGAGTGGCTAATCTCCCTCTTCTTTTCTTTTATGAGCACTGCTTGCCTCGCTCGCTACCCAAAATCTCTTTTGTGAAATAGCCCTTTTTTAGAAAACTTCTTATCGCCTACACGCAAGCTATCACTTGGTGAAAATAATGCCCAAAGTCGCTTTCGTCCTATTACTTTTGGCGATGCTCTGCCAATTAATTTTCGTCGGCGATATAACGTGTGCATCAATTGGAACCGATGGCACCCTTACTTCTGACACCACGTGGACCCCTGCTCAAAGCCCAATTCGACTAACTGGTACCGTAACCGTTAATCCGGGTGTGACGTTGACTATTGAGCCAGGCGTCACTGTTGATGTTAGAGAATTCCATATTCTAGTGGAGGGAACACTAATTGCTCGCGGTACAAGCCAAAACAAAATCATTTTCACGACAACCGCCGATAAAAATGACGGTCTTCACTATCCTGATAGACAACCTTACCGCTTAAATTTTTACCGTAATGCTAGTTTGGAACAGAAAATACAATCAACCTCAATTATTGAGAATGCCATCATTACCGAACCAATCAACATTATTGATCCTGTAACAATAGCCAAGTCGTCCCTTCAAGGCGCGGTCATAATTGATGGCAACTCGGCTGAATTGTCAGAAAACGACTTATCAGACGTGCATATCCTAAATGGTTCACCAATTCTAAATAACAACACGATAACTGATGTGCTCATTCCTGGCGGGACACCCACTTTTGTAAACAACACAATCAAAGGAAGAGTGCTGTCAGCGGGTGTGTCACCCGTATTCCTCGGAAACACTTTTTTTGACGGCATAACCGTAAGCAATGGACAATGCACTATTACAAACAATGAGTTTAAACCAACAAATGACAAGACAATAATTAAGGCATGGGGAACTTACGAAAATATTTCAAACAATACAATTATTGGCAATAACAAATCACAAATCGGAATTGATGTTGCAGAGTCCGCTTCAATGCCTTTTTATTTCGACCTTGACTCAGGACTTTTTAAAAACAATTGGATCAATGTAAAGCCTGGAACCGCATCGATCAACGGAAACAACATCTACAATTGCCTAATAGGCATAAGCACTCACTATTGTGATGCCCAAATCAGTAACAACCTGGTATCAAACAATTATCTCGGCGTCACCATTAATTCGTCATACTACAGAGGCGCAACGGATAACAATACTGTAGTTATTTATGAAAATACAATCGAAAACAATTCAATCGGTATAGGATTTTCCTCCAATAAAACAACTGCAAATATTACCAACAATGAAATCTATGGCAATATAAACTACAATTTACAAATGGACTCTTCAAAAAACATAACTGTAATCAATAATTGGTGGGGAACCACTGATTCTAATGCAATAAATCAATCCATCTACGACTACAAAAATGACCCAAGTTTAGGCAGGGTGACTTTTATGCCGTTCTCAACAGCGCCTTATGCTCAATCATCCACAACTGCAAATGAGCCATCCCAACCCACATCTACAAATGGGTCTTTGCCTAAAACCAGTAACACACCGGTCATTATCGCAATTGCACTAGTGATATTAATCTTCGTAATCGCAGTTGTGATTGTTGTGAGCAGAAAAATAAAGAATCGCTCGAGACAAACAATAAGTTTAGACTGTTTCCCTAATCAAATTTATTCAAGGAACTTAGACAAAGCGTAGTCAAGAATTCTTGACAACAATGCTTTTAATTGCAAAGCAGCAAATGTGATAAATGAGCTAAATGCACAAGATAGCGATATTGCTGTTGGTTCTTGCCCTTGCTGGGGCAACGATGAGTTCTTTTTTAATAGTTAAGGCTGAGCCCAACGAGGTTTTTGAAGTGCCCATACCTACCGACATGCCCGTTAACCCTCCCAACATGGTAATTACATCCCCACAAGAGAACGGATCTTACTCCAATGGAACAGTTTACCTGAATTTTACGGCACATGGTCCCTACGGATATTATGGGAATTATTACATTTTTTATCAAAATTACATAAAAGAGATTCAATACAAGGGAGATTGGATGCCTCAAGAAACAACCTATCTGGTGCCAAACTCCTCTGACACTACTGGATCCACCCCATATCAGATTCATTTTAAGCAGTTCAATTTCGCTCTCAAGGACATACCGTTTGGAAGGCATAGTCTCAACGTTACTTTAGTTGGGGTGGTCTATCAGGTGGCTACTTATAATCTTCAGAGTTTTGAGAAAATGTACTCAGAAACATGGGTGTATCCCCAATTAAGCTGTTCTAAAATCATCAACTTCACAGTTAGCACAAATCCAAAAATCATCGTCCCATCAATCCAAAACACCACAGTATACAAATCATCTGTCCCACTTAACTTCATTATTGACCACGCAGTTTTAGAGATGGCTTACAGTCTAGATGGACAAAACATCATACCCATTAGTGGAAACACAACATTAACAGGCTTATCCAACGGTCAACACAATGTTACCGTTTATGCTACGGACTCATCTGGCAATACTTACGTCTCAGACACACGTCTGTTCTACGTTGACGCATCAAAAGAATCTTTGATAATTCCCTTGGTTATTACTCTATTGATCGTATTAGTGGGTGTTGCTTTAATCTCATTGGTTTACTTTAGAAGAAGAAAGGGATAAGGGGATAGTTGTGTTGTTGATGAAGGAAATAGTGTTGAAGCGGATCCAACCGTTACTGTTCGGGCATGAATTGTGTATTTGCCATCTGCCAAATGAAGGGTGGTTTTAAAGGTGTCTCCGCCTTCGTTTACCTTTGTTTTTGGTCCACTATCCAAGCTGTAGTATCTTGTTGATGTAAACTGTTGGTCACTAGTAGTTATGGAAATGGGAATTGCGTTGTTAGTGTAGGTTTTGCCAACTTCAACTGGTTCGATTATAGCTGAGGTCAGAACCTCAGTTATGGATGGAAGCACAAAAGACAACGCTAAATAAGCTACGACAAAACAGACTGCAAACCTAATGAACAATCGCATGCGACCGAAACTCAAAAAATAGGTCTGTACTTTTTTGGAACTCTTCGTTTTGACCATATAATAGCAGTTAAAAACACTGTTACTACAACTACAATGACAAGGGGAAGCCACCCAACAGTAGTTTCGAAAGCAATGCTTGAATTATTCTCAATCAGAGAAGCTTGTGGTGTCTCGATGGATACTGCATGCAGAGTGCGATCTCCAAAGAAATAGAGATTTCCATTGGCAGCCTCAGCATAGTTCAGGTTTAGCGTATAGTTCCAGAGGCTATGGCCATTCGCTGCCCTCAAAGCTTCCACGGTTTGATTGCCATGATAACGGGTATCGACAAAATAGACTGTGCCGTTACTTATCCCATAGGGTCTGCCAGAATGTGTCCAGAGTTGTTGCCCACTTAAAGCATTCAAGGCGTGTGATGAGCCCCCATCAACATTAGCGTACATAATGCCGTCGATAATGTCAAGTCTCGATGGGTGGTAACCGATGCCTATTAAGTGCCAACCATCCAACTGGAAATCCCAGAGTTTTTCGCCGTTGGAAGCATTAAAGGCATATATTTTTGCATCCCCCAAGCTAAGACTAGCCGTCTTGCTTGATGGGTAACCAACAAGGTAGAACAAGCCGTTCCAGAGATTACCAGATGGGGAGCCAAACATCTGGCTCTCGCCTGGGTGACAATCCCATATCTGCTCACCACTCGTTGCGTTTAATGCATAGATAGCAGAGTATGAATGGCAGTAGACTATGCCATCAGCGAACTGAGATGATTCATCTATGCCCTCTTTGGGCGAAAAACTCCAGATTTGCTCGCCGCTTGATGAGTTGAGAGCACAAAGTGCCATAGGAGGAGGCGCGCTGTTGATATCATGGGGCGCGTCTAAGAATCTTCGAATGTAAACGGCACCACCGCCGAATGAAGGGCTCTCGTGCCCCCCATGGTAATTCCAGCCTAAATTCTTTTTCCAAAGTTGCACGCCCGTGTTTGAATCAAGAGCAACAACAAAGTAATCAGATCCAGGATAGGCGCCCACGTATACTTTCCCATCAGGGTCTACTGCGTAAAACTGCATTTCACCCGAGTAATACACCCATTTCTCCTCACCAGTACTGGCGTTTAAGCAGTAGAGTTTGTTGAGTGCCCCATATTGCTCGCTACGAGCAGCAATGTAGATCATCGTATTGCCAATGATTGTTGGGCCGCCAAGGGCTGTATCGGTGAAATTCCACAATTCCACGCCCTTGTTTGTCAATGCGTACAGGGTGTCTATTGTGTGCACTGTACTGAAGGGATCATCTTCGCCTGGTATGTCATAGCGCTCGCTCTCCAACGCATAAACTCTGTCTCCAACAACCGTAGGGCTCCACCATATGCCTGCTTCGTAGGTCGCATGTTTTTGTGCGGTAAAATTCCACAATTCCAATGGAACCACAGAAGTATTAAATCCCGATATGACACTACCCGGAGTTGTTTCGCCTGAGGCAACGGAAGGCATGAGCATACAAATAAGTAATAGGCAAATTACAGTATCTGATATCGCCCGCTTGTTCATTCAATTACTACCGGTTGTCTTTCGCTCCTTATCATATTATAAAGTTTTACAATCGTCAGTGCTCAAGCTTATTGTTGGCTCCAGTAATGCGCATAAGGGGGCTTAGCGTTGGTTTTGGATCTTCGATAAAACAACAGCACTATCGAAGCTGTGAATGATTATTAAAAGAACAGCTATGATGCCAGTGACACAAATGGCCGAAAAAGATTGAGGCTGCATTATAGGAGAGGGTGTAGGTTGTATGGTAGAAGAAGGTGTGGGAGCAGAAGTGTTAGGCGTTGGCGTTTCTGCCTTAATTATATCGTAATTAATCGTGATTACTGGGTCTTTTGCGTCCACAAACCCGTAACCGCCCTCACAACGATAGCCAATCGAATAAAGCCCACTCTTAAGCGCAGTATAACTAAATGAATCACCTCTCGTACTATCGAAATTCACTATTTTTTCTGGACCGAGCACAAACGATAAATTAACCGAATAATAGGCTTCTCGAGTAGCAATAATGTTCATCTCGGGCACCATCGCTATGTATGGACCCATATTAGCTAAGGAAAAAGACATTTCGAGACGATCACCAGCTTGCAGTTCACAAATAGAAAACCCCCCAACTCCATGTGCCCATAGCGTATGGGTTTCGGAATAGCCATCTGCCATTTGAATTTCCGGCATGGCCATTGTAACAAAAAGTACGCAAACAAGAGTTATTGTCGATTTGGGTACCTTTTTCATAAAGTCTCTTTTAGGGAAGTTTGAATTAAAGTGTTTTGTAAAAACACTTGATAATATTCAGTAAAATTTTTTGATCAATCAATTCCAAAGTAATTCGTTGGCAAGACAGAGCCCTTGCTGGGTGAGAAAAATGAGCTTGAGATGTTGCTTGAGAAGGCGTTGGCAGTGTTGTTAGGTTTGGTGCTGCAGCAGTTGAGTTAGAACTTTGCTTATCGGTTTAAGGTTGAATATTGCGTGCGTACAAATGTTGGTCTGTTTTTCTCGTAAACGCTATAAGCAGAAAAAAAACAATATTACTCGGTGTGTACTTGCGACGGAACAGGATGTTTCAAATCTTTTTTGTCACAACCTTTTTACTATCAGCGGCTGCAACATCTTTTGTTAATTTGGCGCAGGCAAACCCTGTGTATGTACCGGGAGATTTGACTTTAGCCATCATCGAGTCACCTCAAAGCAAAACCTACACCACCAATGAAATCCCCATAGTCCTTACAACTGGATGTCACATATGGCCTTCAACGGGGTACTACAGGATCGACGGTGGACCAGAAATAAAGATTAACGAAAACATCGATCAGAGCGCTACTTTTAAGACAACAGTACACTTCGCCGACGGGAAACATACTATACATCTTAGAACGGGCGATATGATGCATAGTTGTGCCGATGTTTTATTTACTGTGAACACGACGATCCCCTTCATTACCTTAATATCCCCTGAAAATCGAGTTTACAACACCTCAACGGTTCAACTGCATTTTTCTTTAATCGACGAATCAGTTTACCAAGTAACCTATAATTTAGATGACATGGGAAATGTAACAGTCAGGGTTCTTCACCCGATCCCTCCACATTTTCCTGAAGAGTTAACATGGTATCCAATAGCTAATCTAACAGACGGCCAACATCATGTCGTGGTTTATGCAAAAGATGATTTTGGAAATGTTTTCTCTGCGAAAACCTCATTTGAAGTAAACACAGGTTCTCCAACAATAACCTCGCCGGCGCCAACAATAATCTCGCAAGCAACTGCGATTCCCGTAGATCTGATGTTAATGGTTGCTGGAGTAGCCCCAATAATAGCCATTGTCAGCATAATTTTGCTGCTCCATTATACAAAGAGAAAAAAATCGAAATTATAGTCACCCACCAGCAACAACACACTGATAATGATGGCAACTATCGCAGCAGTAAAAGTTGAAGGAAGTTTTACAAGAAGTCTTTTATCCGCAAACCTACCCTAAGATTAAATATGGGCAAAACAAGCAAGGGCTTCTCTTTCCTTTTAGTAGCTATTTTAGCGGTGTCGAGCCTAAAAATGGTTGAATCTGCCTCTTCACAGTCAATAGCTAAGCCTTCTGTGCCAGAATTCACGCTTTTAGTTAATGACCACTCTTATGAGGTACCCCCATCGGGTCATGTTAACCTGAATACTGGACAATTCGAAAAACATGCAGGATTTCACATGAAAAATGGAAGCATAGAACTATCCATAAAGAATCAACCATTCACTGCATACAATGACTCAAACGGTTACCAAATCAACTTATACTATAATGTCCGGATTAAGGGTCACGGCACTAACGACTGGCACTATTTCCCAACTGACAATCCTCAAAAGTATTTTCAAGCTGATACTTCCATTAACACAACAAGAATTTTCAAGTACTCTATGAACAATTTTGAATATAGATCGGGCGCTTTTTTTGACTACTCAACTTTCCCGTCTAATGGTAGGGTGGACTTTCAGGTTGAGGCATTCATTGGACACTTGAATGTAACGGATGAGGAATTCACTCGATACTTGAATGAAACTCATAATTCCCCCTCGACGCAAGCAAACGACTTTGTCTTAGAATATGTAGGTCAATTAAGTGATTGGAGCGGCATCCAAACAGTAACCATACCAACTTATGTCTACACTTCACAGAACCCAACAGCTGCTACAACTTCGTCTGCGACTGAATCAACTCGATATCCGATAAGTTATCCTGTGATTACTTTATTTGCGGTTGTTGCAGTCTTCTTGGTTATTGTTGCTCTGTCGGTGTCGCTTTTTAGGAGACGCCCCAAGTCCGCTTCAACATTTATTTAGCGAATTTTCCAAGCTGACTTTCTTCAGGATTATTTTTTGGATTCAAATATCAAAAATGTTTTCACCTTCCAAGGGTTTAGAGCAAAGCTAAGCCTGACCAAGTCATGCGCTTACAAGGATTCGGCAAGAAAGGGGAAGCCGGTTAAGAAACAGAAATAGGAAATAAGACGCCTAACTGCAAGAGTCTTTTCCTTCTACAAAGTACTCGTAGAGCTGCAGCAAATCCACCCGCAGGTTTACGTCGTGCGCCAAGATCCTCGAGGGGTTTTTTACAATGCCAAGCTTTTTGAGTTAGGCGGTTGGTGGGCCCGGGGCGATTTGAACACCCGGTCAACAGATTATGAGTCTGGCGCTCTAGCCGGACTGAGCTACGGGCCCAAATACTGCATGCTTAATATTGCTGGTTCAGAACAGATTTAAACATTTTCCGCCCGCATAGCACAAAGCCAATACAGCCATATTTCGAATGGGAAACTCGCCTTAAAATCTTGTCAAGAAAAGTTGACGACGCTTAGACAATAAATATTTACAAAAATTCTTTTATTGCCTGAGAACTGAATTGAATACGGCGAAAAGAGTGAGAAACTTTACAGCAGCCTGCATCGCTTGCCTCTTAATCGCAGCCGCAATGCCGATTGCAATTGCTGACCAAAGCGGAGCAGATGCTTTTGCAGCCCAGCCCACTGTTTTATGGGTCAACTATCTAACCTTTCCAGCAAAAGCTGATAATTCTTCAGGTCAATGGTTACAGCCAACCATCGCTGATGGCATAGTCTATGCGGGTGCACTCTCAGCCATAAACTTTGGATTACCATTGCCAATACCTAATCAGCCGCCATTCAATCCAGATAACCATTGGAGCGATTTTTATGCATTTAACGCTTCAAACGGCGCTATGATTTGGGATTACAAAGACCCCACGGCCCTCATACAGACAAATTGTGCTGTCGCCGATGGTTTTGTCTTCTTTTGTTCAGGTTCAGGAGTAGACTTTCATGCTGTAAATTCCCTTAAGGTCCTTGATGCTAAAAGCGGCGTTTTGCTTTGGAACTACACGGCAGAAGGCGAAATTTCGTCCCCAGTAGTGTCAAACGGCATAGTCTACATCAATAACAAAAGCACTTTATACGCCCTAAACCAAACTAATGGCATCAAAATCTGGGAAGCCCCTGACTACTCTGGAACAATACCTGTCATTCACAAGGGCATTCTTTACGCTGGTTCGTACCGCAATGAACTCACGGATGATGGATTTGTTCCAAGGTATGACATGAATGCACTGGATGCAGGCAATGGCGAAAGGCTCTGGAATTATTCCACCAAATATTGGGTTTCTACTCCTGCAGTTTCTGACGGGGCAGTATTCTTCAGTGCTGATAGCAATATCTATGCTTTAAACGCGATTACAGGCGAAAAAATTTGGAATTACACCACGCCTCACACCCCCAGAACAGATGGCATTGGCGATACAATGACAACCGAATACATGTCGCCGACTGTTACTCATGGAATAGTGTATATTTTTTCGACTCGCGCAGGAACTTTGTTGGCTTTGAAAACATTTAACGGAGCTCAACTCTGGAATTGCAGTGGAGGCATCGGCGGTTCCACAGATGTCGGCGGGCACCCGACAGTCGCCGATGGATACGTCTATGTTAATCCAGGCGTCTTTTCGGTTTTGGACGCCCATAATGGCAGCAAAGTTTGGGAATACAAAATCGACTCCTACCATTTCCCTGTTATAGATAAAGGGGTTGCATACTATGGGATCCAGAACGGCGGTTTCTTCGCATTGAAACTACCCACATTTTTCCAAGTCCAAGCTCCAGCAAGCAGTATCTACGTTAAAACTGATAAGAACACAGAGGTCACTTTCCCAATAAGCGGGAACATTACTGGTTCACAGATTTCCAACTCATATTTAACTTCAGACGACAAATCAGAAACATCCATTTACCTGACGGTGACTGGAACGGACAACGCAGCAGGCTTCAGTAACATTACAATCCCAAAAAGCACAATCCCCTACGGAGCAACACCAACAATCTACATTGACGAGCAAAAAGCAGAGAACCAAGGCTACACCCAAGACATCGACAACCACTATGTTTGGTTCACGACCCTTTTCAGCACCCACGAAGTGACGATCACATTCGCTGAACCTAACTCTAAACAAATCGAGCCCTTTGGAGTGACACAAATAACCATTATTGGAGTTTCAGTAGCAACAACTATAGTGGCAATTACCGTTTTTGCTCTCGTGTATAGAAAACGCAAGAATTAGGGGTTGCCGAACCATTTCTCATACCATGCATTGAACATGGAGAGACAGTCTTTTTGCCAGGCTTGTTCGCCTTCATCTTTGCGTAGACAGTTGACGAGTTCAAGGTTATGGGCAATTTCTGCTTTCGCCTCCTTTAAAGCAGTGTCAACATCGTCTAGCATGTCGTTGCCGCCTGCAGCATAATCTTTAGTTGTTTGCCTTAGGAAAACTCGTTTATGCTTGATTAAATCTTCAATTTTGCCCTCACTCATCGGTATGCACCAGTAGGCAAATGCTTGCTGTTTCCATTTTAACGTTGTGTTCGCTCAAAGTGATAGAGATATTCTTGGGCGTAGCCTGCGTATGCTCCGAAATAGGTTCGCGCGAAGTCGCCGATTTTCTGGTATTCACCGTTTGTTAAGGAGGTGTGGCTTTGCAGTTTCTTCACAAAAGGCTCAGGCAGCTTGTTGGCATAGTGGTTTAGGATGACGCGTTTTACCCAAACGTCCACTGGAAAAGCCTCCAGTTTCCGCAGCGAAAAGAGCAAAACGCAATCAGCCACTTTTAGGCCCACTCCAGGGAACTCTAAGAGTCTTTTTCGGGCTTCCAGATAGGGCATGTTCTTTAAGATCTTCGAAGGGTTATGTTTTCAGCACAGGATTTTTTGTGCAGTGGCGTGCACATACTTAGCCCTGTAACCCAAACCGCATTCCAGCAAGCCATTCTCGCTTGCATTAGACAATCGTTCCACAGTTGGAAAAGTGTAAAAGTCCATGCCGTCGAAGACTTGTTTTTCGCCATATTTTATGGAGAGCTTTTTGAGCATTAATTCGATGGCAGCTATGCTTTTGTAGGTGGCGCAAATGAAGCTGATGAGGCATTCCCAGGGCACCTGCCTAACAATCCGCAGTCCCTCAAACCGCTTCAAAGCTTTTTGAATAGTATCGTCTTTGCCGATACACTGACCAATTTCGGCTAAATTGTCGATTAACCCAAAATAGGTTTGGCATAAAATTCTTTGTCGACGTTTTCAAACAGCAATTCCGAGCCACATTGGCAAACCTTAACCACGTTATCTCTAACAACCCCATACCACCAGCCATTGACCTTCCGCCACCTAAACACTTGCCCGCAACAGAGCGAAAAATCCAAATCAAACACAACACCAAGCCGCATACAAACTACTCCATAAACTTCTCTGCCTTAGGAATCTCGGGCGACTAAACCCTTTGCGCTGCCGCAAATCAGCGACAACTTGCAGGGTGAGTTTTGGGGGCATCTTTTCCCAGTGGTCAAAGAACGTTTGCCAAAAGGCCCGTCCGGAGGTTGCTGAGCGGAGTTCTTTTGAGAAGTCGAAGGTTTCTGAGACGGGGATGTAGCCGCTGATTATGTTGAGGAGCCCTTTCTGTTCGAATAAAGTGACTTTGCCGCGTCTCATCGCGAGCATTCTTGAACATTCACCCGATAATTCGCTGGCAACTGAGATGATTATTTTGTAGATGGGCTCTAGCAAGGCGGGTTCGGCGGTTAGGAAGCTGCCGAAGATTGCTTTGCCGATGCCATGCATTGCTTCTGAACCTTCATCGCTGCTTTGGTTAATCTGCAGATCGATTAAGTTTACCTTCAAATGCCTTACGGGTTCACCGCAGAGTGGACCATCCCTGCAAGCGTACTCAAATCCAGCGATGATCGCTTCCAATACCTCTTCAGAAACCTCTTCAGTTTTTCCTTTTAAATCCAAAAGCACATTCCTATGTTCATCCACCGAAAGAACATTACCCGAATCTGCATCCGCATGATGTTCGTTCTCTTCGGTTTCAGGCATAACCTGCACCCAAAAACAGTTCTGTTTGTTGGGGCTTTTTGCCAGAGCAACAACGCCTTTTTTCTGTACCGTCTCCGAGTAAACGACTCGGGGTGAAGAAACCGTGACGTTGAGTCCATCACTTTTTAGTTGGTGAACAGCTATTTCCAAGTGCAGTTCGCCCATGCCGCTGAGCAGGTATTCGCCGGTTAGTTTATCCGCGTTTACTTTTAGATTAGGGTCTTCAGCAGCAAGTTTCTCAAGTGCATCAAGCAACAGTGGTATTTCTTGTGGGTTTTTGGGTTCAACTGCCAAAGTTACTACGGGCTCAGAAACATAGCAGATGCCTTCAAACGGTACCATGCCCTCTTTATGCGCTAAATCAACAAGGGTTGCTCCAGCCTTAAGCCTTCCAGTCAATGTAAAAGAAGCTAAACAGCCAGCGAAAACCTCGCTGACTTCTTCACGCAGCGCACCCATGTCAATGGAGACTTCTTTGACTTCGGTTTCGGATAAGGCATCTACAAGATACAACATGTCACCTTTCTTGACTTTGCCCGAGAAGACTCTTCCAGTGGCGATGGTGTCGCCGTTTGAATCCGCATGCACGTTAGTAATGAACAGTACGGTTGGTGCGTCATCGTTGCATTCAACCAGCGCTTTGCCGATTGTGGAGGTAGTTTGTCCATCCCAAATCGTTTCAGTGCGGTAACCTTGGGCTTCTCTCGGGTTCGGAACCACGTTGATTGCCATTTCAAAAATTGCTTCGTAAACGGGCAAGCTTTTTTGCAGTTTCATGTGTTGATTGTTTGCGTAGGCTTTTGTTATGTCTGAAAACTTTACTCCTTGCCGCTTCGCCATGTTCATAGTGAAGCCCCAACCGTGCAGTGCCGATCCAAAAGCCACATTGCCCAATGAACCTCCGATTTTCCATTGGTCCCTAAATGAAGGCTCAGCGTAGAGTTCGATGAGGTCGTTGAATCGGCTGATTATTTGATCAAGTTTCTTTTGGATTTGCACCTCGTTCAACTGGAGCTCTGTGATAAGTCGGTCGACTTTGTTTATGAAGAGGACAGGTCGGACGCGTTCTTCGAGGGCTTGTTTTGTGACGATTTCGGTTTGCGCCATGATTTCCTCGACTGCATCCACAACAACGACTGCCCCGTCGATTACGCGGAGTGCTCTTGTGACTTTGCCTGTGAAATCAACATGCCCCGGAGTATCAACTAAATTTATGACATAAGGGGTGCCTGCGGCTTTATAGAGCAGGCTGATGTTAGCTGTTTTTATTGTGATTTTGCGTTTCTGCTCTTCCTCAAGATAATCGAGCACACGTGCCATGCCTGCCATCTGAGTTGAAAGCAAACCTGCCCCAGCAAGCAATGAATCTGCAAGCGTGGTTTTGCCGTGGTCAATGTGCGCGATTATGCCTATGTTTCTGATGAGCTCTTTTTTGCCCATAAGTTGCTGGATTTCGAGGATTTGTTTAAACCGCGGCATATCGAACCCTTTAAGATAAGTTTAAGTTGGAACTAAGGTTCCTATTAAATTTAAAAGTTAATGTAGCTTTGCACCCAAAAAGGACTAAAAAGAATTGAAGCCACCGACCACAATACCCCTTGAAAACCTCATTGAGGAACCTTACGCATCAATCGTTTGTTATCCCAGAACAAACCCCACAGAAATCCAAAAACGCATAGAAGAATTGCGGCAACACGGCGTTTCTGCGATTGAGTTTGTTGGGAAAACCTCGGCATCCAACATTCCTGTTTTAGGGAAAGGCTACGTCGGTGTTGTGGTGGTTGCGCAGGTGAAGGGGCAACGGGTAGCGTTGAAGATGCGTCGAATAGATGCTGACCGCACGGACTTTACCCATGAAGCCCAAATGCTCCAAAAAGCCAACGCAATCGATGTCGGTCCCAAATACATTGCTGCAAGCACCAATTTTCTTTTGTCCCAGCTTATTGAAGGTGATTTATTTGAGGATTGGCTTGAAACCTACCGAGATAAAGAGCTTATTTGCAAGGTTCTGGTTGAAATTCTGGAGCAGTGCTGGCGAATGGATGAGGCTGGCTTAGATCATGGGGAAATCAGCAAAGCACCAAAACATTTGCTCGTCGACAAAACGGATAAGCCTTTCATCGTGGATTTTGAAACAGCCAGCATAATGCGAAGAGCAATTAATGTCACCTCGGTTTGTCAGTTTCTTTTTATGGGAAACAGCAGGGCAGCAAAAATGCTGGATGAAATATTCGGCAAGAAAAATAGGGTCGAATTAATTGCTACTTTAAAAAATTTTAAGAAGAATGAAAATAGAAAGAATTTTGAAGGGCTACTCGAATTATGCCTTTCTTAGTTTAGGCCACGATGTCATGAAGTCTTTTTTACTTGATGGCATTTTTAGTTCCTTATTAGCTTCTTCCCATACATTAAATCAAAGAAGATGTTTATATTTTCCGTTTACTTTAGCACTGAGCGACGAGAAGACATGCTCAACGATTGGGAAAAAAGAATCGTAGTTGATCCAAAAATCTTAGTAGGGAAGCCCGTGATTCGAGGTACTCGACTTTCGGTCGAGTTCATTTTGGGTCTTCTAGCTAACGATTGGTCAATTCAGCAGGTGCTGGATGAATATCCCCAATTAAAGCGCGAGGATATAATTGCTGTTTTAAAATACGCAACTGAAATGGTTAAGGAAGAGAAGGCATATCCAATTCAATGAGATTTCTTGCTGACGAAAATGTTTCTAACAAAGTAGTTAACGTCCTCAGAAACAAAGGAATAGACATTGTTTCTATGAAAGATTTCGGGTCAAGCCTCAGCGATGAAAACGTACTAGAAACCGCAAACGCACAAACAGAATCCTTATAACTTTTGACGCTGATTTTTCTGAACTTGTTTTCAAAAGAAAACTTAAGGCAAAGGGTGTTATACTTCTGAAGTTTGTGCCTAAATCGTCCCAACACATATTGGAGACAATTGAAACCGTTTTGACGACTCAACCTAAAATTGAAGATCATTTTCTTATAATTAAAGAAAAAAGAATACGTGTATTGCGCTTAAAATAGGAAGATTGAATTTAGAAAAAATTTAAGCCACAATATCCTGTAGTCTTTTTTGTTTGATTGCTTCTTTGAATTCCATAGCGATACGTCTGCCCATGTACATATTGGCGCCGTATTTGAGGTAAGCGTAGGGTGAGGTGCCGATGCCGACGTTGGTACCTGCGACGATACGGGCACTAATTTCGAAGGTGTAGATTTTTGCTTCGTCGGTGATGACGGTTTCGAGGCAGAAGGGTCCGATGATTCCTGGTGGAGAGATCTCGCGGGCTTTTTTGTGGACGTTTTCGCCCATGCGCATGATTTCTGGCAGGAGGGATTCGCGGAGAACTATGGGGAAGTTGCCGATTACGGTGTAGGTGGGGTTTATGTCGATTTCGAGTTGTTGTCGCGCGGGGATTTTGCCGATACAGTCCACGGCGGATTCATAGCGTCTATCCATAGCTAGAAGCTCTACGTCATCGTTTAAGATGCTGCTGAAGTAGCTTGGGTAAACATTAACGCCCAACGCGTATTCTTGCAGGTGGATACTTGGCAAATCTTCCTCAGTTAGCATGCCGCGTTTTACCATTTCTTTGAATTGTCTATAAAAATTCTCTGGCGAGTTAGCGAGAAAGTAGCCTCTGCCGCCTTTTGCGCCCTGCAGTTTAGCGATGATTAAGCGATCGATGTCTTCGGGGTTTTTGAAGGTTGCTGGCAATTGGAGTCCGGCTTGGCGGAGCCATTCTTCCTGGCTTTTGCGGTTAGCTTCCCAATGAAGCAGTTGTCGGTTGCCAAACATAGGCACCATAAGGCTGTCAGTTAACTGTTCAGTGCTCAGGTACGCTGTAAATGAGCCATGCGGAATCAAAACCACATTTAACTTGCGCAATCGCTCCTGGAGTTTCTCGCTGAGAAGTTCAGAGAAGTCTTTAACGATGATTAGCTCGTCGACCAGCGGATACTTTTGGTACATGATGGCATCTTTTTCTTTGCAAATACAAACGGTTCGAAAGCCCTCTTCTTTGGCGCCCTTGAAAATGTTCAGGGAACTGTGCGAGCCCAAAGTGCCGATTGCAATTTTGGCAAAATCATATTTTTCGATGATTTTGCCGACTTCTGCGCTGCCAATCATGTTACCACTTCAGTAAGTCGATGTTTCCTGAGCGCCCGTTTAATCTCCATAGCAACTCGTTTGCCTGGACCTACCTCTACGCCGTACTTGTATTTCATGTAGGGCGAGGTTGGTTCAACGCAAGGGCAGCCTGGAACACGGGGGCTAACGTCGAAGACTCGGAATTCTAAGTCTTTGGTTACTGCGCCTTGGAGTGCGAAGAGTCCGATCATGCCTGGCGGGAACTCTTTTCTGCAGATTTGCACCCACTTTTCTGCTGCCTCGAAGATTTTTTCGAGTTGGCTTTCACGCATGGTGACGCCCATGTGGCCAATTTCGATATTCTGGGTCGAAATGTTTAGTTCAAGTTGTTCTCTTGCAGGAAGGTCGAGAACACCGTCGAGGTCCGTTTGTATTCTTCGGTCAAAACCCAACAAGTCGATTTCATCGCTTAAGGGTGACCAGAAATAGTTAGCGTTGAATTTGGCGCCGATTACATATTCTTCAATAACGGATTGGTTGAGTGCTTCCCTTGTGATGATGCCTGATTTTATGCGTTTTTCAGCTTCCCGTTCGTACTCTTCAGGCGTAGAAGCGTAGAAGAAGGCGCGTTCGATTGTTCGGCCTTTTTCTGGCACTTTCACTATGACTGGGCAATCGATTTCTTTTGGGGATTTGAAAGCTTTGGGTATTGTTATTCCTGCTTCTTTGAGGAGCCAGAGCTGGTTTTTTGGGGCGTTGCGTTCCTCGGTTTTGAGCAAGTACCGGTTGCCCATTAGGGGAACCGTGAATTTCTGTTCGATAGCTTCGTAGCCTGCGTATACGCTGAAGGAGCGGTTGGGGACAAAAACGGTGTTTAGGTCGGTTAGTTCCTTGACTGTTTCTGGTTTGGTTATGTCTGAGAATTTGTCGAGGAAGATGAATTTGTCAAATATGTTTCGGTAGTATCGTGCGTAGGTTTTTTCTCTGCCTTTTTGACAAACCACAACGGTTTTGAAACCTTCCTGTTGGGCTCCTGAGGCGATTTCAAGTGCAGAGTGAGAACCCAAAACTCCAATGTGGATCTTCTTTGGGTCGTACTTTGCGATTGTTTCTTTTATTTTATCGTTCATCATCATACTCTTTCACTCATGTACGCTTTATAATCATCAATTACTTTGGCAAGCTTGGGACTTTCAAACAGTTTGTGCCCCGTCATCTCGTTTGCCGCTGCCATGTACATTTGGCTGATGATTGTTTTAAGTTTGGGGTCAAGTTTTGGCGGCTGCGATTTGCAGAGGGCTTTCCAATCTTGGATGCCCTTGGCTTCAGCGTCTTTTTTGGCTTGCTCCAAATCGCCGTACCAATTTGTGTTCTTGTAGAATTGCCGAGCAACTTCCTTGCTAACGTGCACACCGTCATAGGTGAATCTGCATTCATCAAGAGTTCCAAGCACATCAACCACCATGAGTTTTCGTGTATCGTCGAAGGCTAACTCAATTTTTCCATCTTCGTTTTTTAAACCGGCGTTCGATGCAGCTTTTGTGATGGTTTCATCCGCTTTTAGTAGAGCAGCTTTTACATCAGCTAATTCCTGCTCTGTTAACCCGGCGATTTTTTTGGCTTCAGTCCAAGCGACGTAGCGGTCTGTTTCTTCCAACTTCGTGCTAACATCAAAGATTGGTTTGGCAAGGTTTTCGCCTGGTTTGGGCGGGTGGTCTAAACCGAGGTCTTGCAGCGTTATTTTTCCTTGGGCGAGCCGCTTGAAGACGGATGAACCTTCGGGTAAGCCGTTGCGATAGATGATTTCGAGAGGGATGAGGCAGTTTTTCAGAGCTGATGTGTAAACGCTGTAGTCATGCATAATCTTGCCGTTAGTTACGCTGGTTTTGGGTTTGTAAACGTTAACCAAAGCCACTTCCATTAAACAGGAAGGATTTTTCAACTCAGCAAGCTTGACAGCCTTGCCTTTTTCGTTAACTAAGCCCTTGTAGTGAGTTTTAACACCAACTTTTTCCAGTTGTTCAAAACAGTAAGCACCCATAAGGCACAACGCCGCCCCTTTGCCTTCGATATGATCTGGCATTTCTCCCCAGTCAAAAACGCTGTAGCGGTCAGAAAATAGAAATCTGCCTGTGCCCATGGCGGTTTGGGTTGGTTTCTGGATAACTTGTAAATCTTTTACGCTGCCCATCTTGGTTGCCTCAGATTGCTTGGTAAATAGTTGTTTTTGTGCTTATATCGCTTTATCTGTTGTTTGCATCAAAAAAAGAGACAACATGACTATTTAGATATAAAATTAGGATATCAATGCAAAAACCCTTAGGGAATAAGTCACAAGGGGTTTTTTAACCCATTAAATGTTGAGAGTCTGAGAAGACAAGGAAAGCGTTTTTCTTAAACAACACCCAACATTAGTGTAGACTCAAAGTGAAAATATGTCAGAAGAAACCCCGAGAACCGTTTACTGGCTGGATAACACGCTCTACCTAAACATAACCAACCTATGCTCTAACAGCTGCTATTTCTGCCTCAAACGCTACAAGCGGGGCGTCGGCGGCTTCGACCTCAAACTCAACCATGAACCTACGGTTGAAGAAATCACCTCTGAACTCAGCGAATTTTTGCATAAGCGGAGTTGGGATGGGCTGGTTTTCTGTGGTTTCGGCGAGCCAACACAGCGGCTGGATGTTTTGCTCTCGGTTACAAGGTGGGTAAGGCAGCATTATGGGAGGCCACTGCAAATTCGTTTGGACACGAACGGGCATGGTTATCTATTGAATCCGGGTAGGGATGTAGCGGCTGAGTTGAAATCTGCTGGTGTGGACAAGGTCAGCGTTAGCCTAAACGCTGGCGACAAAGGATCTTACATGGAAATCTGCAAACCCAATTTTCCCGACGCCTATGAAGCGATGCTGGAATTCATTCGAAAAGCCAAACTGGTGCTCGGAGTTGAGGTTTCGGCTGTGCGGTTACCAGAGGTGGATTTGGCGAAAGTGAAGGCGGTTGCTGACGGTTTAGGAGTTCCGTTTAAGGTTCGAGAGTACATTCCCTGCTTCTACTGACCCAGCCAATAGAAAAAGCGGTTTGAGTGCCTACACACATGACAAAACGCTACGGACCAATCGAAAACGTTTTAAACACAACGGGCCCAAGCCATTGCTTGGAGACAGAATCAATGAGGAAAACATCGCTCTTTGAATTCGACGTGCCCAGTTACCGAAAACGCTCGATCGGGCTTACTTCACGCAATAAACAACCAAGATAACCAGATTCTTAGGAGGCATCAAACCTAAGCATCACTTAATTAGCTGTTTTGCTCAAACCTAAAAACAAACTCAACTTTTGTCTTTTCAGATAAAGCACAACTATAACGGTTCCTGCTGCAATCAACAGGGGAATTGCCCACACCAAAAATTCGGGAACTGCATTTGAATGTGGAGGTGAATTGGAGGTGGGTGTGTATTGTTCAGTTATTTCAAAGAAGCCTTCGTTGGCATGGGCTATCCCGCCGAAAACATAAATTTTGCCGTTGAGACTGGCAGCAGTCAAATATTCTGTAACGTAATCATGGGTTGTTGGGAAAGCAGCGCCGTAAGTCCAATTGTCGGTTGCGGGGTTGTAGATTTGGGTTGCGTTTATGGGACCGCTTAATCGCCCGCCTATTACATAGATTCTGGCATTCGGCTCATTAGTTGAAGCCGCGGCTGCTTGTAGAGTCGTTATTGGCAACCTTTCACCGCTTCCCCAGCTGTCTGTTGCAGCATCATAGATTTGATTGGCATAACCAAATCCTTGACCATTATCAAGCGACCCGGCTAGTATGTAGATTTTGCCGTTTAGAGCCGTTGAAGCATAACTTGCCGTAGCTATTGGAATGGGTTTGCCTTCGCTCCAACTGTCGGTGGAGGGATTATAAATCTCGGTTATATCGGTTAAGCTGGGGGTTGGCAAATTCGATTTCAATCCACCTATCAAATAAATTTTTCCTAAAACCGTGTTTGCTTGTAGCTGAGTTCTGGGTGTGGGCATAGAGGTTTTTTGGGTCCATGTGTCGGTTGCGGGATCATACATTTCGTTGGCACCTGTCAAAAGAGAGTTGCCGCTGTTTGCGTTGTAGCTAAGGGTTCCGCCTATTGCATAGATTTTGTTTTCATAGGTGGCTAATCCAAACCATCGCCTCGAGGTTGGCATTGAAGCCTTGGCTTCGCAGGTGTCTTTGCTTGGGTCATATTTGTAGGTCAGGATATGCCCTTCTGCGTCTGGACCGAAAACGTAGATTTGGCCGTCCACGACTGCTGCGGCATTCGTACCCATTGCTATTGGGAGAGGTGTTTTGGTTGTCCAATAATCGTCTGAGGCATCGACAAGCGACATCAAGGACAAGGAAGAAAGGATAAGAACCGATAAAACTACGGAGGTTGCTGTGTGGAGTTTCATATGTTTTTTCTTCTCCGTACATACATCAATAACAGTATCCATAGCAATGTAAAAAGTAAGATAGGAACAAGCCAAAACGTAAACTCTGACATTCCCTGTTTAATTGAGAACTCCACAACTAAATCTCCCGGCAATGGCTTGCCAGAAACTCCTGGGTATTCTGAATGCATGGAGATGCGGCCTACTGTTGTTGAGTTTTCGTTTTTGGTTGTGTAGTTTATGGGTTTCCATTCGCTTGCGGGGCTGTCGGGTGGGGCAGTGTAAGCGTGAAAGTTTGTATTGTTTGTTTCCAAGCACACCATGAAGTATGCAGTTGAATTCTGGTTTTGCTCGGACAAATAGGGACTGATGTTTAGATCATAGAGGAACAGGTAGCTTCCATTCATCATCTCAAGCGGATGCTCATAATGGATTCTTAACGTAAAAGAGGCTGAAACGTTGGGTAGGACGCTGTAGATCATCCACCAGTCGCCTATGGCTGTTTGATGTAGAGCATCGGGGTTCGATTGTGTATAGTTGCTCCAGCTTAGTTCTTGGCCGTCTAACCAAACATGGATGTTGGTAGTTCCGGGCGGCATCGGGTAAACCATCGGCATGTCACCGTTAAACTGATTTTGGATGTAAATAGGATATTCTCCGTCGATTTTTGCCCACAGCGTGCCGTTAATGCTTGTGATGGTATAGTTGACGTGTTCGATGGGCATAGATAGCGCAGGAGTTGAGTTGTCGATGTTAGCTGAAGCTGAAGAAATAAGTTGCAAGCTAGCAAACACTGAAATGAAAAGCGAAATAATAACGATTATCGAGAATATTTTTTTCAGCATGTGTGCCGATCGATATTCTGTTTTGGGTTGCTTTTATTTTTTTGCAATCCTGCTCAGAAACAAGAAAATTTTGGTTGCCGACAGATTTGTTTTTATTAAATGCTTTTTTATACCTTAGTAACAAGAATTTTTCAGCAATTTTCGGTTGAGAAAATGGGTACATGTGAAGAAAAACCAGGAAAGATGCGTTCGGGGAAGAGGAACGTAGCAGGCGTGTGCTGGTTGGGTTAGCTGTTTGGTTAGGCGTAACCATTCTTGTCAGCGGCTTGCTTGACCTGTTTGTTAAAGGTGTACCGCTGGAGTTTCACGATGCCAATTTTGAATGCTCCCGCAACTTTATCCATGGTGCTGTATTATGCTCGCGATTTTAACGGCGGCAATCTACATCGGCGCCGTCGGCTTAAAAGAACTGGTTTTGGAGAAACGATTCAGTGTCGAGTTCTTGATGGCCGTTGCAGGTTTAGGTGCACTTATTCCTCGACTACCGATTCGAAGCCGCCACGGTGCTGTTCCTCTACTGTTTGGCTGAGTACTTTGAAGGTTACATTCAGGACAGGGCAAAAAGAACTGTTGAAAAAATTTCCAAGTTTATTCCCGAAAAAGCCCGAGTTTTAGCGAACGGACAAGAGGAAAGCGTAGATGTTAACCAAGTAGAAACGGGTGCGATTCTGCTTGTTAAGCCTGGAGAGAGGATTCCTTTAGACGGCAACGTTGTAGATGGTTTTTCCCATGTAGATCAGGCTTTGGTTACAGGTGAATCGGTGCCTGTGCCCAAAAAAGTGAATGACTGCGTGTTCGCCGGCACGCTAAACACGACTGGAGTGCTTAAGATCACTGTTACAAAGAAAGCCACTGAAACTTTAGTTTCCAGAATCGTTCAGTTGGTGGTGGAGTCGCAGAAAGAGGAAAGCAACAATAGAGGGACTGGTCAACCGATTTGCCAGAATCTATGTGCCAATCGTGATTGCTCTCGCAGTTTTCACTGCTGTAGCCTTGCCGTACCTTGTGGGCGGAACCTTTCGAACGTGGTTTTACCGCTCGCTCATCCTGCTGGTTGTTTCTTGTCCAAGCGCCTTCATCATTTCCGTCCCAGCAACCGTCTTCATTGCAATAACAATCGCGGCTAAACGAGGCGTAATAATCAAGGGGGGAATTTTTATTGAAAAGCTTGCAAAAGTCCGAAGAGTTGTTTTTGATAAGACGGGAACATTGACGCTTGGACGCCAAGCCGTACATGAAGTTAGACGAGTCAACCTATCCACTGCTGAAGATGAAGCGATAACTTACGCTGCGGCTTTAGACCAGTATTCTAATCATCCTATCGCACAGGCGATTGTTCGGAAAGCAATGGAACGAAACATTGACCTAAGCAAAGTCAAAGTCACCGATGTCGTCGAGGTTCCTGGCAAAGGCATCGTCGGCTTGGTGAATGATAAGCACGTAGCCATCGGCAACTTAGAATTCATGCGTGAACTTGGTTGCGATTGCACCGAAGCCTTTGAAATCACCGAAGGAGACACCCATACTGCAGTCTGCATTTCAGTAGGCAAAACAGGTTTGGCGGCGGTTTGTGTCGTTGACGAAGTTAGACAAGACGCTCTAAGAGCTATTCGCGCCCTAAAACAGAGTGGAGTGAAAACTGCAATGTTAACTGGGGATAGATCAGAAATCGCAAATGAAACTGCTTTGGCTCTGGGCATTGACGAGGTTCATTCAGAACTGTTTCCTGAAGATAAGCTCCAATGTATCGAAGATATGAAGGGTAAAGAAGGGTTGGTGGCGATGGTCGGCGACGGCGTAAACGATGCCCCTGCATTGGCGGCTTCCGATGTGGGAATCGCTATGGGGGCACGAGGAGTTGACGTTGCTTTAGAGTCAGCCGACGTTGTGCTTGTGAAGGATGAGTTGGCACAAATTCCTTACCTGCTTAAATTGAGCGATAAAACAATGAGTATTGCTAGGCAAAACATCGCTGCTTCATTGGTTGTAAAATTGATTCTTGGCGCCTTGGGTTTGCTGGGTTTAACGCCGCTATGGTTTACTGTGGCGTCCGGCGACGACGGAGTAACCATGCTGCTACTTCTGAACACTCTGCGTCTTGAAAGAATAAAATAACTTTTCTTTTCCATTTGCCGCGGAAACTTTAAGAGCACATTCCCTCAGCATGTTGTAAAGACTAAGGCAAAGGATCGACCAGCATTGAAATTTGGAATAATGACGCGGAACATGGAAGCATGGAGCTCCACACAAGTCCGAGAAGCACTCACAAGGCGAGGCATCCCATACGAATGCTTTACGTTTCCACGACTTGTTGCCCGTTTAGCGTACAGGCCTTACTTCAAAGTTAACGGAACCAGCATCCTCGACGATTTAGATGCTCTCATCATTCGCCCAATCGGACGCGGGTCACTTGAAGAATTGGTTTTCCGAATGGACATGCTCTACAAGCTGGAGCGCCAAGGCTTCTACATGGTGAACCCACCTACAGCCATTGAGCACTGTGTCGACAAATATGACATCCTTGCCATCCTCGAAGATGTAGGTGTTCCTGTACCACGCACCCTAGCCACCGAAAGCGTCAACGAAGCGCTAAAAGCCTTTAACGAACTCGGCGGCGACATAGTCGTCAAACCAATCTTCGGCTCACGCGGACAAGGCGCTACACGAGTCAACGACATAGACATCGCCGACACCGTCTTCAAAGCCATCACCTTCCACCACGGCGTAATCTACATGCAAGAATTCGTCCCTCATGGACACTCAGACATACGTGCATTCGTCATCGGAGACCAAGTTGTCGCATCCATGCGCAGAGTAGCAACAGGATGGAAAACCAACTATAGCCAAGGAGCCAAACCGGCGCCAGCAACAATTAGCAAAGAATTTGAGGAAATGGCCGTTAAATCAGCTAAAGCTGTGGGCTGCAAAATCGCTGGTGTAGACATCCTTGAAGGACCAGATGGACCACGCATCGTTGATGTGAATAGCCAGCCGGGATGGAAGGGGTTGCAAGTGGTTGCAAAAGTCAACATTGGCGAAGAAATAGTCAACTTCGTGCTAAAAGAACTGAAAAAGTAATTATTTCCAAGAAAGAATCCGTGTATAAGGGTCATCGGCAACCTGAGGAAATGGCACTTCTTTTCCCTCTTTAATGAGAATCCGTTCTTTATTTTCGGTAAATTCACCCAAAAAATAAGCCGCAAGCCCATTTTGTTTTAATGCTTTAGTGACTTTTTCTTGCGCTTCAGGGGCAACCGCCCCCAAAATCGTGCCCGTTGAAGATATCGCCAGCAACTGTTCATCGCTGAGCTTAAAGCAATTCCGCAACGCTAAGACTTCTTCGGTCAACTGCAATTTTTCCCAAGCAACCTTGAACCCAACCTTAGAAGCCCCAGCCAATTCGTTGAGCGCTGCCACAAACCCGCCCTCCGTTGCATCATGCATTGCATGAACACCCCCAACTTCAGCAAGTTGAATAGCTTCTTTAACGCAGCTCTGCATGCAAACCAGTTTAGCGAGTTCTTCTCGTTTGTCAGCGCCGAAGAGTTCTTGTGCCTTTTCTTTGTGGGTGAGCGAAAAGTTGGTTACTATTTCTAGACCAAGAGGTTTTGTGCACAAAATCAAGTCGCCCGGCTTCGCGTTTCCTGGCGTAATCAACTTCTTGGGTTCTACGGTTCCATAAACAGTGCAGACTCCAAGCAGGTCTTTGAGACTGCCATACATACCTGTGTGACCTCGAACGATGGCAACGTCCAATTCGTCAGCAGCTTTGCAGGTTTGCTTCATGATTTTCTGGAAAACTTCAGGCTTTGTTCCTATTGGTCCAAGGAGATTGATTGTGCAGAATTCTGGGTTAGCCCCAAACATAGCCACATCAGAGGCGGCATAGTTAATCATCAGCCACCCAAACCACTCCTCAGGCACACCAGTACAAGGGTCCGTTGCAACCGCCACGTACTTGCCATGTAAAAGATGAACTCCTGCATCATATCCAATCGTAGGTGGAACGATAACTCGGAAATCCTTCTTTATGCAGCTTAAGAGTTTTTGTAGTTCTTCCGTTGAAAGTTTTCCCATTTTTCTTGACCTAAAGGTAAATGTTCAGAGTTTTGCTCTTCTGCAACAAGACAATAACGAATGCGCAGATTATAATGCTTGGCACCATGTACGTTGCGTTGTATATCGCCGAGTAAACGACTGGGCTCATTCCCGCGGGTGCATAGTTGGGAAAGTAGATGACTCCTGAAACGAAGTGAGACAGGAAACGACCTGTGCCCCCAACCACGACGCCGACAACTGGACCCACAACTTTGGGGTTTCGGAAAAACCCTGCAAGCCCAAGGCAAGCAAACGCCAACGGATAATCAAGGATAAATTGAGCTGGATTAACCACGAAAGGCTCAATCGCAAGGTCCACTACGCCAAACACGGCGCCTGCAAATATACCGATTTTGGGACCTCTTCGCAACGCAAGCCAGAAGATAGGCACCATTCCAAGGTTAATTGAGCCGCCTTGAGGTAGACCAAAGAAGGAGTGGCTTACGAGAGCTAATGCCCCAGCCATAGCGACAAATATTATTATTTCTGCGAGAATTTTTGTTGGGAATATAGTTAGACGTTCAGTTTGGAATATGTTTTTTCTAGGTTGTTCAGTATTTTGACTCATTTTTTTCCCTCCGCCAGTATTACCTGGTTCAGGTTCCTAAGGGTCGACAGCAAAATAGCCATCCTCTCAGCCAGGTACTTTTCCCAGCTCCCCAAGAACTAAATCAAATATGCCTATTCGCCATATTTAGGTTTTGCAGATTCCAAAACCCTGCAAAGACGAGCGTTTGTTGATTCTTGGTTAAAAAAATTCCAAAAGCAGATAGAGTGATTTAAGGTAGGCTAATGCGTAAGACTTAAACAGTTATTAGTCTTTAACCAGATGAAAAAGTACGGAAGTCAACTAACCATGCAACCAACGCCTAAAGAATACAATTTCACGGAAATAGAACGCAAATGGCAGCAGAAATGGGAAGAAATGGGCATCTACCACTACGACTGGAAGGACAAGACACGGGTTCCATTCAGTATTGACACTCCGCCACCTTACCCATCGGGTGAACTCCACATGGGCAACGTTTTGAACTGGACATATTTTGACATGGTTGCGCGCTTCAAACGCATGCAAGGCTTCAACGTGCTATTTCCGCAGGGCTGGGATTGCCATGGTTTAGGCATAGAAATCCAAGTTGAGAAAGCCAAAAACATCCGCAAACGCGATGTCCCACCAGACCAGTTCCGTGCTTGGTGCATCGAACTTGTCGAGAAATACATCGCAATGATGAAGGAAGGCATCCTCAAGATGGGTGCAAGCATAGACTGGACCACCGAATACAAAACGATGGATCCAGACTATTGGCGCCGCACACAATTGAGTTTCGTGTTGCTTCACAAAAAAGGTTACATGTACCAAGGTACGCATCCAGTGAACTGGTGTCCGCGTGACGAAACTGCCATCGCCGACGCAGAAGTGGACCACATAAAAAAAGAAGGTACCCTGCATTACATACGTTTCCAGCTGGAAGGCAGCAGCGAATATCTATTAATCGCCACGTCACGCCCAGAATTCATTCCAGCTTGTGTTGCTGTGGAAGTTAACCCAAAAGATGAACGTTATAGCAAGTACATTGGCAGAAAAATCGCTGTGCCCCTCATGAATCGGGAAGTAACCATCATCGCCGAGGAATCGGTGGACCCATGCTTTGGCACTGGAGTGGTTCAGATTTGTACTTATGGTGACAAAGAAGACGTTAAAACCGTCATAAAACATAAACTCCCAGTTATCAGGCTCCTAACTGAAAGTGGCAGAATCAGTGAGGCGGGCTGCAAATATGCAGGCTTGTATGTTAACCAAGCCCGTGCAGCAATCGTTGCTGACTTAACCGCCGCAGGGTTACTGGAAAAGACTGAGAAGATTCAGCATGAAGTCGGCGTCTGCGATCGATGCAAAGCCCAAGTTGAAATCTTAGAAGTCAAACAATGGTTTATGAAAACCATGCTTCTCTCCGAAGCTGTAGAGAAGAACGCTAACGAAATCCCCTGGTACCCCGACTACATGAAAAACCGCCTAATCGATTGGACCCGCGCTTATAGATTGGGATTGGGTTGTCAGTCGCCAAAGACTATTCGCCACGCCTATTCCAGTTTGGTACTGCAAAAGCTGCGGCGAAGTAATCGTGGCAGAGGAAAGTTGGGTTCCAATTGATCCGCGGATGGAGAAGCCTCGAATCGACAAATGCCCAAGATGCGGCGGAACCGAATTCACAGGCGAAACCGATGTGCTCGACACATGGATGGATTCATCAATCACATGCGCGGTCCACGCTGGCTGGCCCGACCGCCCTGACTGGAAACACCTGTTCCCAGCAAGCATGCACCCTTCAGGCACAGACATCATCCGAACCTGGGCATACTACCTCATGGTACGCCACCTAGCATTATTTGATCAGCGCCCCTTCAACAGCGTCCTCATAAACGGCATGGTGCTTGGCGCTGACGGCAGAAAAATGAGCAAATCCCTCAAAAACTACGCTGCGGCACCTGAAGTCCTCAATAAAAGTGGCGCTGATGCGACTCGGCAATGGGCTGCTGGCGGAGGAGCAACAGGCTCAGACATACCATTCCGAGCCCAAGACGTCGAATACGGCAGACGCTTCCTCGTTAAACTCTGGAATGTGGCAGGCTTCGCAAGCAACCTCTTAGCCGACTACAACCCCCAAGAGCAAAATGACGTAGTTGACTTGCAACCCCTCGACAAATGGATCATAAGCAAAACCGAGAACCTAGTCGCAAAGGTCACTGAAGCGTTCGAAAAATGCCAATTCAACATCGCAGTTGAAGATATCCGCAACTTCACATGGCACGTATTCTGCGACTACTACATCGAATCTGTAAAAGATCGACTTTACCGGGTAGAACCGGAAAATTCAGCGCGAAGGCAAGCTGCTCAACAAACCCTCTACAATGTCTTCTACAGGATTTTGCAGCTGCTAGCTCCGATTACGCCGCATTTGACAGAAGAAATCTATCAAAATATGTACGCTGAAGATAAGGGCTTAAAGAGCTTGCAAATCACACCTTGGCCAAAAATGGACAGCGCGCTTGTTGATGAGGCAGCAGAAGAGGAAGGCGACAAAGTAATGGCTTTAATTGAAGACGTACGAAGAAAGAAAGCCGCCCAAAAGTTGCCGCTGAACATACCCATTCTGTCTCTTGAAGTCTACGCCACAAACCAAGTAAACGCTGACCTAATCAATGCAAGCAAAAACGACATCGCAGGAACCCTCAAAGTTGTCGGTGACTTCAAAGTCATTCCCCAAACGGGGCAGGGACAAGAAGTACCGCAGTTTCCAGGAGTAATTCCAGTCACTGTTTTTGGGGCGGTAACTAAAAAATGAAACGTGTCGGGTTAATTGGCTGCGGCGCCATCGGAACGGTTTTAGCAGAAGCCATTGAACGCAAACTGGTGGTCTGTGATGAACTGGTAATTTTCGATGTGGACACCTCAAAAACAGAGAAACTCAAAAACCAAATAAAATTCCCAGTAAAAATCATGCCAAACGTAGAGGAGCTGCTTGATTCCAAACCGTCAATAATTGTTGAGGCAGCATCCCAGCAAGCGGTACGAGAATACTACAACCAAATTTTAGCCGCAAACGTCGACTTCATCATCATGAGCACAGGCGCACTCCTAGACCTAAACACAAACACCCCTAAACTGCATTTTCCCTCGGGCGCCATCGGAGGACTCGACGCTCTCTCCCCCGCCGCCTTAGCTGGAATCAGCGAAGTCACACTGACTAGCCGCAAACCCCCCAAAGCGCTCGGAAAAACCAACAGCCAAGAAGAGACCGTCTACGAAGGCTACGCAGAGGAAGCCGCAAGACAGTTCCCCAGAGAAATGAACGTAGCCGCAACATTAGCCCTAACGGTTAAACCAGCCAAAGTCAAAGTCCAAGTTGTATCCGACCCAAACGTCACACGCAACACCCACCAAATCCACGTCAAATGGCGCTACGGCGAAATGAACCTGCAATTCGCAAACGACCCCCACCCAGACAACCCCCACACAAGCGCACTCGCCGCGTGGTCAGCCATAAACCTACTAAAATCACAACTAGAAAAATAAGACTTCGCTGCAGTAAACCTCATTTTTTGCTAATTTCTATTTTTTGCTGATAACTCGCTTATTACTTATTTTCTCGTCAATTTGACTAACAGTAGAAAAACGAAACTCTGTATTAGTCAACTCTTAATAATAAAGTGCAAGCTAAAAAAGAATAAAAGAGATTAACCTTAGTATCGTGCGCTGAAAAAAAAGCTGATGACAAATTAGAACTTTATTCTTCTGCAGAGTTGGGGCAACTTTAAAGACGCCGCATTCAAATAAAGAGAGAAACTGACAGTCAAAGTAAAAACAAATAAAATTAAAACAAAAAAGAAAAGAAAGAAGAATACGGTTTTATTTTACTCAGTTGTGTTTTCGTCGTTTTCGTCTGCTTGGGGGGTTTGGTCGCTGTTGTCCGCTTCCGCTGTTAGTTCCGAATGCGCCGCTTGGGGCGCTTCTGAAGGGTGGGACGGAATGTGTGCCTCCCTCCACCAAGGAAATAGTTTCTATTGCTGGTTCTTCAAGAACTTTTTCAAGGGTAGTTTCGATTGGAGCTTGCTCTGTTACTTCGAAGTCTTGAAGTGGAGCTTCAATTACGGGTTGTTCTTCGTGGGCTGCTTCTGCAATTGGCTCGGTTGCGATGATTGTCTCTGCTGGAGCTTCGACTGGTGTTTCGATTATGGGCGCTGCTTCAACTGTGAGTGCTGGAGTTTCTTCAACTGCGATTGGTAGCTGCTCAATTGGAGCTGCTTCTTCAACAACTGCTACTTGAGCTTCCTCAACTATTGCGGCTGGCACTTCAACTGGTGCTTCGATGATTGGAGCAGTTTGGATTACTTGTTCTTCGACTGTTGGCTCTGCGATTACTGCTTCGGCTACTATTTCAACTGCTGCTTCTGGCTCAGCTGCAACTACTTGAGCCTCTTCCACTGGGGCAGCTTCTACAATTGGAGTTTCTTTAACGATTGGAGCTTCAATAACTGGAGCTTCTAATATGGTTTCAACTGCTGGAGCCTCAACGATTGGGGCGGTTTCTTCGACAACTGGAGCCTCAACTGGTGCAGCTTCCTCAACAATTGGGGTTGCTTCTGCGACGATTTCGACTGCTGGGGCTTCTTCAACTGCGATTGGTAGCTGCTCGATTGGAGCTGCTTCTGTTGGGGCAGTTTCAATTGGCGCTGCTTCAACTGGAGCAGTTTCGACCGGAGTTTGATCTATTGGAGCGGCTTCTGCTGGAGTTTGCTCGATTGGGGCAGCTTCTTCAATGATTATTGTTGGAACTTCTTCAACAATGGCTACTGGAGCTTCTTCAATGACTGCTGCGGGAGCTTCAACTGGTGTTTCAATTATTGAAGCTTGTTCAGCTGGGGCTGTTTCGATGATTGTAGCTTCAACTATTGGTGTAGTTTCAATTGGAGCAGTTTCAGTTATTGGAGCTTCTGTTGGGGCTTCAACTGGAGCTTCGATCGGGGTTTCAGCTGCAGGAGCATCAACAATTGGAGCTTCCTCAACTGGGGCAATTTCAACTGGAGCTGCTTCTACTGGAGCTTCAACGATTGGTGTGCTTTCAACTACTGGAGCAGTTTCAACAGGGGCTTGTGGGGTGGCTTGCTCAACTTGAGCTTCCACTGGGGCCTCTAAAGGGACCGCTATCTCCACTGGAGCTGCTTCAACAACAGGAGCAGTCTCTGCTGGAGCACACTCAACTGGGGCCGCTTCGGCTACTGGAGCCTCTACAGGAGCAGTTTCAATTGGCGCTGCTTCAACTGGAGCAGTTTCGACCGGAGTTTGATCTATTGGAGCGGCTTCTGCTGGAGTTTGCTCGATTGGGGCAGCTTCTTCAATGATTATTGTTGGAACTTCTTCAACAATGGCTACTGGAGCTTCTTCAATGACTGCTGCGGGAGCTTCAACTGGTGTTTCAATTATTGAAGCTTGTTCAGCTGGGGCTGTTTCGATGATTGTAGCTTCAACTATTGGTGTAGTTTCAATTGGAGCAGTTTCAGTTATTGGAGCTTCTGTTGGGGCTTCAACTGGAGCTTCGATCGGGGTTTCAGCTGCAGGAGCATCAACAATTGGAGCTTCCTCAACTGGGGCAATTTCAACTGGAGCTGCTTCTACTGGAGCTTCAACGATTGGTGTGCTTTCAACTACTGGAGCAGTTTCAACAGGGGCTTGTGGGGTGGCTTGCTCAACTTGAGCTTCCACTGGGGCCTCTAAAGGGACCGCTATCTCCACTGGAGCTGCTTCAACAACAGGAGCAGTCTCTGCTGGAGCACACTCAACTGGGGCCGCTTCGGCTACTGGAGCCTCTACAGGAGCAGTTTCAATTGGCGCTGCTTCAACTGGAGCAGTTTCGACCGGAGTTTGATCTATTGGAGCGGCTTCTGCTGGAGTTTGCTCGATTGGGGCAGCTTCTTCAATGATTATTGTTGGAACTTCTTCAACAATGGCTACTGGAGCTTCTTCAATGACTGCTGCGGGAGCTTCAACTGGTGTTTCAATTATTGAAGCTTGTTCAGCTGGGGCTGTTTCGATGATTGTAGCTTCAACTATTGGTGTAGTTTCAATTGGAGCAGTTTCAGTTATTGGAGCTTCTGTTGGGGCTTCAACTGGAGCTTCGATCGGGGTTTCAGCTGCAGGAGCATCAACAATTGGAGCTTCCTCAACTGGGGCAATTTCAACTGGAGCTGCTTCTACTGGAGCTTCAACGATTGGTGTGCTTTCAACTACTGGAGCAGTTTCAACAGGGGCTTGTGGGGTGGCTTGCTCAACTTGAGCTTCCACTGGGGCCTCTAAAGGGACCGCTATCTCCACTGGAGCTGCTTCAACAACAGGAGCAGTCTCTGCTGGAGCACACTCAACTGGGGCCGCTTCGGCTACTGGAGCCTCTACAGGAGCAGTTTCAATTGGCGCTGCTTCAACTGGAGCAGTTTCGACCGGAGTTTGATCTATTGGAGCGGCTTCTGCTGGAGTTTGCTCGATTGGGGCAGCTTCTTCAATGATTATTGTTGGAACTTCTTCAACAATGGCTACTGGAGCTTCTTCAATGACTGCTGCGGGAGCTTCAACTGGTGTTTCAATTATTGAAGCTTGTTCAGCTGGGGCTGTTTCGATGATTGTAGCTTCAACTATTGGTGTAGTTTCAATTGGAGCAGTTTCAGTTATTGGAGCTTCTGTTGGGGCTTCAACTGGAGCTTCGATCGGGGTTTCAGCTGCAGGAGCATCAACAATTGGAGCTTCCTCAACTGGGGCAATTTCAACTGGAGCTGCTTCTACTGGAGCTTCAACGATTGGTGTGCTTTCAACTACTGGAGCAGTTTCAACAGGGGCTTGTGGGGTGGCTTGCTCAACTTGAGCTTCCACTGGGGCCTCTAAAGGGACCGCTATCTCCACTGGAGCTGCTTCAACAACAGGAGCAGTCTCTGCTGGAGCACACTCAACTGGGGCCGCTTCGGCTACTGGAGCCTCTACAGGAGCAGTTTCAATTGGCGCTGCTTCAACTGGAGCAGTTTCTATAACTGGCGCTGGCTCAACAGGTGTAGCTTCCACTGGGACCTCTAAAGGGACCGCTTCTACCGCCGTTGGTTGAACTGCTGGAGCTTCCATTATTGGAGCTGGTTCTGGAGCTTGAATTGGTTGGGCGCAGGGATAAATTTGGTCGATTGCTTGTTTTATTACGCCTAATTCGTTTCTTGTTGTTTCAAGAGTGTTTGAGAGAAGGCTAATTTCTCGACCGTAACTTTCCTCGTCGATTTCTCCAACAACATGCTGGATTTCATAGTTAGCGAGGAGAGTTTCTAAGGTTTTTAGTTGGCCTTCTAGTTCCAGGGTTTTTGCTTGCATTTTTTCTGCGAGGTCTTTTCGTTGTTTTTCGATTTCAACTATTGCTGAGCTGATGTCGCCGGTGAATGAGTCGCGTGTGGCTTGTGAGATTTTTCCTGTTACAAAAAGGTTGTCTAAGGCTTGTTTCTTTTTGTTAGCTATTTCGTATTCTTCATTTAATCGTTTAAATGTATATTTCCATGAAATCACGTTTAGGGCACCGTAGCTTGGATAGGTAAAATGAGAATTAACGTTTGTTAACATGCGCATATATCGCTAACTAATAAATTCGCGGTGGTTAGCAGAAAAATGGAAATTTTAAAGTTAAAACTGGTTGGGTTTGTATGGGTTTATGTATATAAATAGTGAAATTTTTCTTGAAATTGAGTTCAATAAAATGACACTTCCATGTTAACAATCATACGTGCAGAGGTATGTTATGTTGCCATATGTGAAAATGTTTTTGTGATCTGCGAGATTTTTTTTGTTTTGAAGGTAAGCAAGTTAGTTGAGGTAAAAACTATTTCGTTTATACTATTTTGTTTTTGTTATAACATGTTATTCTAAATCCGAATAAGTCTTATATATCTAAACAAGAATAAACAAGCGAGGAGAATAAGTAACATGGTAGCCTTAACAATCACAGTAAACGGAGAAAAATCAGAATCAAGAATAATCAAAAAAATGCATGAACGCGTAATTAAAAGCTTCATGGACACAATCATAATGGCCGAACTACAAAATGGACCCATAAGCGGATACGATGTCATCTCATTCATACATAACAAATTCGGCTTCCTCGCCAGCTCAGGAACAGTGTATTCACTACTCTACTCGCTTGAACGCAACGACCTCGTCGAAGGCGTATGGATAGAACGAAAAAGAGTCTACAAACTCACAGAAAAAGGTGCAAAAACCATAGCTACCATCCTCAACTCACAGGAAAAAATCAAGGGCTTCATGTCAACAATCCTCAAAGCCCAAACAACCCATTAACAGTTTCCTTTTATCACTAAACCAATAGAAATACTAAAAAACCCCTTCGTGTTTTCCTATCAGCCGCAACGAATCTTTGCGGGTCCGTAGCTCAGTCAGGCTAGAGCACCGGACTTTTAATCCGGGGGTCGCGGGTTCAATTCCCGTCGGACCCGCTAAAATTCTCTGTTCTTACGAATTCCCTTTTCCAGGGTAACCTCTTGTTTTCCGCAAGGTTGAAAAAGAGCATCAACCGACATACAATTATGCCAAAACCCAAAAAGCAATACCTCTGGCTCGATGAATTAAGCACAAAAGAAGCAGCGCAAGCCGCCCAAGACCGCAGGGTTGTGATTTTTCCTGTAGGTAGCGTTGAGGAACATGGCGAGCATTTGCCACTATGCACTGACAGCACTCAACCGGAGTATATTGCACTAGAAGTCGCCAAGAAAACCGGCTGCCTAGTTGCGCCACCATTCAGGTATGGAATCTGCAATGCCACCCGCAACTTTCCAGGAACAATAACAATACAGTTCGATACACTATACAAAATAGCGCATGATATCCTATCAGAGTTAATTCGCAATGGCTTCAACCGAATTGTCATATTGAGCGGTCATGCGGGAAATTCACACATGGTTGCGCTTAGGCTTGCAGCACAAGACATTGTAATAAAGAGCGACGAGGCGGGAAAAGAGGAGAAAGTTCGGATCATGGTTTTGTCAGACTTTGACTTTGCAGAGGAATTAACTCCCAAATACGCCGACAAAAACGACGGGCATGCGGGCACACTCGAAACATCTAGAATGATGGCAATTAAGCCAGAACTGATTAAAGCAAAAGGAGAACCCAGTGTTTGGCAGATGCCACGCTTTGAGATTGTTGCACATCCAGAAAACTATTTTCCCAGCGGAGTTAACGGCGACCCCACAGCAGCTTCCGCAGAAAAGGGTCAAAAAATTAACAAGTATATAATTGAACAAATGGAGAAAATTGTAAAAAACCTTAAAGAATAAAAAATATTCCTAGCAGACGAAGAAAAAAGAAATATTAAAAAAACTCTCAAACGCGATTATTTCTTCGTTTTTTGAGGAGTCTTTACTGGAGCTTTGGGTGCAACCTTTTTCGCTGGAGCTTTAACAGGCTTCATTGGCTCTTCACAACAAATCAGTTCGCATGTTTCATCGCATTCGCAAGGATTCTCAATTAAAACAACAAGACCGCACTCATCACACTTATATTGTTCACCTTTCTTTTTTGCCAAAAAATCACCTTCTAAAAAGCAGCTATATAATGAACTGTTTTCTTAAAATATAAGAATTTCTAATTAAAGCATTTTTCAGGGCAATGAGTCAAATTTATTGACAGATTCAAAACGGCTAGTACTTATTTTAGTGACATGAAGCAGCCGCAAAGACAAAAACCGCTGCATGCAACTGTCAACGACAACAACGCATAATCAACGCCATCACCCCAATAATTGAACGACACGCCAAGTCAAAATCCGCTCTAATTTTTTCGCTTAACCTCTAGAGTAAGCTCTACAGAAAAGGTTTAAAGGCTAAAGAAAAGATAACTAGTTAGTGATTTTATGCAGTTTTTTACGGTTACGGACCAATCTAGTATAAAACATAAAGTTCTCGTAATCCCCCTAAACCAAAAAGAAATGACCCAATTAGTTGGGGAATGCGAGAAATGTATGCCCTCAATCTCAATTTCATCATTGATTCAAATTGGACATCCCTACTTGGTTGTGAGTTTTGGTGGCGACGCCTGGAAAACAGCCATAGCCCTTGACAAGGAATCTGATGATGGACACAGAATTGGGGATGAACTTGAAGTCGGCGATGTATTAAACGTGATTTTAACCTCTGAACCCAAAGCCCTAAGTGTTTCCAAAGAAAGAGTCTACATGAATGTACCTTTAGAAGCCGTTTTAGCGTTCAGTATACTATACACTGCAGACATCGCTGAAAATTATGAGTTGTTTAAGATGATCAAGCAACCTAAAGGCGAATAACTCAAGGGTTTAATGCAGGTAGTGTAGGAACCAATCTTTTGAGAATTTGGCAACTTGTTCAAGTGTGCCTGGTTCCTCAAAAAGATGCGTTGCACCAGGAATGATGACTAGTTTTTTTTCAGCGGTCATCTGATCCATTGCTTCTCGGTTTAACTCGATAACTTCGGTATCTAATCCTCCTACTAATAACAGAGTTGGCGCTACCACTTTCGGGAGGTATTCTCCTGCTAAGTCAGGGCGTCCGCCTCGAGAAACTACTGCCGCAATCTCGTTTGGAAGCTTAGCAGCAGCAATCAACGCCGCAGCAGCCCCCGTGCTTGCCCCAAAATATCCGAATGCTAACTTTTTGGTTTGGGAGTCATTTCTCAACCATTCTGTTGCGCCGATGAGGCGTTGTGCCAGCAGTGGAATGTTGAAACGGAATTCTGCAGTTACCATGTCTGTTTCTTCCTCTTCTTGGGTAAGCAAATCAAATAGCAGGGTTCCGATTGTAGCTTTGTTGAATTCTTTGGCGACATATTGGTTTCGGGGGCTAAATCGACCGCTGCCGCTTCCATGCGCAAACAGCACAACCCCTTTGGTGCCAGGTGGCAAAGTCAAAGTGCCCTCTACAACTACGTTGTTAACAGGAATTTTCATTTCTGTTTGATTATGAATCATACAGTAACCATCCCTGCAGAATTACTCGCCGCTTTTTCTTTGTTTTCCTTCAGCAACATAATTACTTCTTCATCGGGGGTTTGGGAAAAATCCGAGTAGAATTCTCCTATTGCCTGGAAATATTCGGGTGTATAGAGGCAGACGACTCGATCAGCTGTTTTTTCTAGTTCTTCAATGGTGGAGGGTGGACCTACAGGCACTGCGACGGTTACGCTTGCGGCGCCCCTGTTTTTGACTGAAGCCAACGCAGCTTTCATTGTTGACCCTGTCGCTATTCCATCGTCAACAACGATAACATCTAGCCCCTTAAGGTTCGGGTACGAAGAGTCATGCCTATATAGCTTCAGCCTGCGCCCGATTTCATGTTTCTGACGCTTAGTCTCTATCTCAACGTATTCCTTGCTAACTCCCAAATACTTGATTAGTTGATTATCCAAAATTGCGGTGCCATCCTCTGCGACAGCACCAATCGCCAACTCAGGGTTTTCGGGAGCACCAATCTTTCGGGGAATAATAACGTCTAGCGGCAGGTTAAGCGCTCTGGCAATCTCAAAACCCACCACAACGCCGCCCCTTGGAATCGCCAAAACAATTCCATTTTTCCCAGAAAAATCCTTCAACGCAGAAGCTAAACGCTTACCAGCATCAACACGGTCAGTAAAAAAAGTCATGTGTATACCTCAAAAGTACCTTTATAAAATAATAGTGAATTTAGGTATAAAAACTGGTTGATTCCCTTAAGCACATAAACGTGTTCTACTGAAATAAGTAAAAATAATCAAAGTAATTGGACTTTATGGCAATCATTGCAGGAAATTTTGTTGGTTAGACTGTACTGCGCGTTTCAGACTGCAACACAATTTTATGAGCCAAATTATGGTCTTTTGGTCAGCGCCGAATTATCTTTGTCGAAAGCGTAGTCGCCGAATCTTGCGGAGTAGTAGAGTCTTAGGTATTCTGCTGCGAAGCGTGGTTGGAATGGCAGGTCCTGTGGCGAAAGTTTTTCTTTGATTTTGAGTTGTTCTTCGATTGCTGCTTCAGCTAATGGATAGTTTAGCAGAAATTCTTTGCGTTCATTGTAAACAGCTAAAGTCTGCACGGATTCTTCCACATACGAGAGATATTTGGGCAGGTTTTCCATTATCTGGTTAATCTGGTAGTTGGATGGATTAGCGAGGATTTCAGTGGCTTTCTTTAAGCGGTCACGAAGGGTGCTGTTTTTCTCCCAAAGATAGTCTTTTGTAGGTAGCAAACGGTCGATTGCTTCTTCATTGCTGATTAATCCAGAATAAAGCATCGATAGAACATCGCTGGCGATTCCTATGAACCCTTGAACATCATCCTTCAATGCGACTACATCTAACATGTCAACCTTTTCTTTTTCCAACCTCTTCTCGGAGGTGGTCTTCATCAACTCAGCTGTCTTAGCGTAACTAAGCACTTTGAAGGTGTTGTCACCGAAGACTGATGGCAAAGTGTCATTTTGAAGACTTAGATTAGCTATGGGATCAAGTGCGGTTCTTAAGTATCTCATGGATGCTTGGATTTCAGCGCTATACTGGCGCTTCCAATTGTTGAGGGAATTATAAAGTGCTTCCACACCTATCCAAGGAGCCTCTTTCTTCTGAAGTTTTTCATTTGCAAATTCCACCGCTCTACTTTTCTCAGGTAGTGAAGGATCGTAGAGTGGTCTGATTATACTGTAAATTGGTTCAACAACAGCTATTATTTCTCTTGTAAGGGCTCTTCCGCCTTCCAAAACCTGTTTTATAGCTTCGATTCGCTGTTCCAATGGCATTTCGTTTTGGTAATTAGTGTTCATTGAAGTTTTGATGTCTAAGCCTTCTGTTTTGAATTTTCCTACCCAATCGGAAAATTGGCAGGTGGCTAAAATTTGGTATTCAGACAGTATTTTGTTGAGTTCTGCTTCGGCTGCATCTTTATCCTTGCTTAACTGGTTGAGTTCAGCGAATTTCTTGTCTAAATCTGATTGGTCCAAGTCGCGCAACGCGATTTTTTTGAGAATTTCGTCAAGAGAATCTTTGATGAGTAAGCCTTTTCCTTCGGGAGCTGAGACAATTACTGGGATGTTCTCTCTGACATTGTCTATTTGAGCTTGGAATATGCCTAATTGATCTTTTAGTTCCTCTGCTTTCGCTTTCAGTTCAGACATGGATGTTGTTTGTTTAGGCGTAGTATCGATGAAGAGTACGGGCAACGTGAGGAGCAGGGTAGCAAATATTCCCAGCACCATCGTGACTGGGCTAACGTCAGCTGTAAATGCCAAGGGCGCCTGAAGAGAACTTAACAGAACGAAAAAGATTGCCGCTGCAAGGGTTGCAGTGAAAACTTGGAAGAATTTGTCGCCTGAACCGATGATTCCTTCTTTTACGATGAACCGTGTGAAGAACATTAAAGTTAACGCTAAACCCACCACAATCACTGCAAACATCAATATGCCTGGGATTGAGTCTCGGTACTGGGTGATTGCACTGCCGATTGTGCGGCCCCCGAAGTCAGGGGTCCAGGTGGTTTGTCCAGCAATGGCGTTTAAGACATTGGACAGGTCGTATAGGCGGAACTGATTCATAGAGGCAGTTAAATCCTTGCCAATTGAAGTTAGAGGAACCAGTAGCGGTGGGCTAGAGCCTGGTTCAAGCCACCAGTCAGCACGAACAATGGGCTTAACCACGTAGGTGTAATACTGCATAATCTGAAGGGGCACAGAAAGCAACACGAAATAAACGACGGTTAAGCTGACGTATTTTTTGAAGAAAACCGCTGAAGCCAAAATCAGGGGAATAGCCAAAAAGTAGATGGATCCAGAAAAGAGGCAGGCAACCGCCAATATGCCGAAGTCAACGGCAAGGGCACTTTTGTAGCGGTTAAAGATTGCTGGTGAGACTACGAATAGCGCCATCCAGATGACGATAAATGCGACGCGAACTTGGAAATCGCCGAGAAAAGAAATAAAGTAAAAGGGAGACAGAGATAGCTGGTACATTAAGCCTAAACCGATAATGACTCCACCGATGGGGATGCCTGCTCGTGGAATCCTAAAGGTGATGAAAGCCACCAAAACCGCAAGGAAAATGGGCAGCGGTTGAGGGAACAACGGCAGAACCGACATTCCAACCGCCATTGCGACAAGTGTTATCGCAAAAGTAAGCATTTTTAGCGAAGAAGGTTCAAAATTACGTTCTTGTTCTTCTTTTTCTTTCCGTTTTTGCTTTTGAGATTTATACCAAGAGCTTATACCGGAGACTTTGAGGGAGGGCTTCTTCACTGCATCGACCTAAAACCTTATTTTGCTTAAACTCCTCTTAAAGCTTATGCAGGTACCTCGGATGAAGGATATCGATGATACTTTTGATGTACTAGCAAGTGTTGAAAAACACATAGAAGCGCTAAAGCCATTGTTACCAAAGCAAGCGTTAGTTTGCATAGGCGAATACCCGATAAAAACGCTTCTAAAAGAAGCAGGCATCAGAAAACAAGGCGCTTTGCCAATTTTAATTGAGAAATCAAGCGACGAAATTTACAAATGGCTTCCAAAAGGTTACCCAGCCCATTTTATTTTGGGATTCGAAGACCTGAACATCGATACCCATTTTTGGTACAATGTCTACCCCATAATTTCGAAAGATAACTCGATAATTGAGAGTTTAAAGAAAAAAAATGTCGAAAAACTCCGTAGCTCTATAATTTTCGCATCGATTTGGGATGGAATTGGCAGCGCTGCAATGCCCAATTTGATAAGCAAATTTAAGAATGAAAACATAGATTCCCTATCCATAGCAATTTTGCCCTCAAAAATACAGCCTACAGATGCCCACTTCAACGCCTACGCCTCTATACAGCTGTGTTTAGGTATTGATGGAGCAGCAGTTCTGCTCATGGAGAGGGATCAAATTGAAGCCTACGAAGGGGTAGATCGAAGAGGCGAATTAATCAAGGGAAATATGCTTGCAAATTACCTCTTAAACCTAGTCTTAGAAAAAGATACAGCAGTTTTAGAGATTTCAGAGTTGTCGAGAACTTTTAACATTAAACTGTTTACGCCCTTGATAGTTACGGGTGCAAGCTATAATATTTATGGTTCATTCGAGAACATGCTAAACGCTGCTTTGCTGAAGCCTTTCTTAACGTTTGATATTTCTAGCGTCTCTTTATTGTACGTGCTTTTGCGTATGCCTTCAAACATGAAAGATTCGTTACCCAGAGGAAGAATAGAGCTATTGATAACAAACTGGTTTAAAGAAAAAACAAACCTCCAGTCAATCTACATCTCAGAACCCATCTACACCGAAGATATGACAGATAGAATAGACGCAGTATTGTTCTTAGGTGGTTTTGACACAAGCAAAATGATGAATAATTTAGAGCAAAAAGTTAAGTCGCTTAAGACGCTTGCAGTCGAGAGGGGTTTCATGACAGAAAATTGGAAAGCCATAGCAAAAATTGAATCTGAACCCCAAAAAGAAGCCGCCACCAAGCAAAACGTCGAAACTGTAAAAGAAACTGAAGAACCTAAAAAAATCGAGGAGCCAGCAATTCACATTGACTCAGTTGAGATGGAAAAACCTGCCGAAAGTACAATCAATATAGAGGAACCCAAAGTTGTCGAAACAGCTCTAGTTGTGGAAGGACCACAAAAAGCGGAAGAACCTACGGCTACAGTTAAACCCAAAAGAACTCTCAGAAATAGAAAAGTAAATACAAAGAAAAATTCAGCAAAATAAAAATAGATAAAAAATAAGGAGCTAAAAACTCCTTTTATTTAACTTATTTTTTGTCTTCTTGGGTGCCGTTGTTTATTGCTTTAATAATTTTGCTTGCGTAGACGCCGTGTTCTAGCAGGAATGAGCGGGAAAGGAATCTTTCGAAGTCGCTGGATTTGCTGTAAAGTAGTTGCATTTCGTCGAAGGCCTCCATATCAGAGGGTTTGCCTCTTCCGCCAACCACCATTACTCGGGTTGTCCATGCGTCTCTTGACTCGACTACTCGCACTGTGATTGTTCTTGAGACTTCACTGGTCACATAGCCTGCGAGTGCAGTGTAGATTTCTTGTGAGAGGTCTTCTGACCACATACGCGGCGGAGTTGAGATGGTTACCCAGATATAGTCGGTCTTGTAAGTAGGTTTGAATCCCATTACACTTGGAGTTTTGAATGCTCGGATAACGCTCTTCATATAGTCTTTGAAGTGGTCCATGTCAAGGATTTGCTTGAAGATAACGTCCCGAGTGAGGGTGTCTTCTTGTTCGGTTAGAATTTTGAATACTATTTTTAGTTGTTCGTTTTCTGTTAAGTCGGCGGTTTTTTCGAAGTATGGTTTTTGAGAAGTTATTTCGGCAATTTTAGCGTTGTATTCATGGTGTAAATCGACAATCTTGTTGAGTCGCTTGCGGTATTCGGATACAAGCTCGAAGCGTTTTGATAATTTCTCGTAGAGTTTAATTGTGCTGTCAACTTTGTCGAGGTTTTCGATTGCAAAAGCCTCTTCCTGTTCTACTCTCTTGAGTTCGCGGTCAATATCCAATAGTTGCTCTCGGGCGTAACGTTTTCCGCTGAGGAACTTGCGGACTTGGCGTTCCATCTTGGTTTTGTCGAATTCTTTGCGTTTCTTGACTTCTTGTACTCTCATGACTTCGTTGTCGAAGTTACCTCTCTTCTGCATGCGTTGGGATAAGATTTCGTTGACATAGGTTAAGTGTTCGTCGATCATTCTGGATTCGTCAGCGGGTGTCCTAAGCATGAGTTGGATTATGAGATACAAGGTTCCGAGTTCGGTTTGGATAGCTCTCAGATCTTCGAGTTCAGTTTGGCATTCAGGCAAAACTTCGTAGTACCGCATTAATGCATCCGTTAAGTATCGGGTTTCATCGTAAAATTTGAGTATAACCAGTGATCTTTCTGCGAGTTCAGCGATGTTAACGAGGTCTTCGAGAACTTTCTTTTGTCTTAGAGTGAAGATTTGTGAGCTTGGAATTAGCTGGTTTAATCGTTCAATTATGTTGGCTTTCTTGGCAGGGAACTCTAAGTAGGTTTTTGTTAGGTTAGTGAGTAATATTTCGAGGTTATCGAGTTTTCTGTTGCCTTCTTTTTTCAATGTCAAAGCGATGATGGATTCTTCGATTGGACCTATCTTACCCATGAGCTTTATTGTGGATAAGAACCTCGTTATGTCTTCTAGCCAGTTTTTAACCTGTATCTCGGTACCTTTAACGTGGAGAATTGTATCGTCTTCGAGCCTTGGGTTGCTGTTAATTATAGTTTTTAGCTTTTCTTCGAACTGTTCTTCGTTGAAGGTGCCTGTTTTTATTAGGTAGTTCTTGAAGAGTTCGCGGGTAATGTCACTGTCCACTTTGATGACGTTGTTAATTTCTTCCAGGATATCGAGCTTTTCTTTTCTTGATTCCTGAAGAAGCTGCATACCTTCAAATTTCAATTTGTAAGCCATAATGTAGTCTTCAACTGGATACGAAACTTTAGTCATGCCCAATGTATGCGCTGAGTTGTCGATAAGTCCCACTTCGGTGCCTATGCCTCCTAATAAGTCAGCTAAGTCAAAGTCCATCAAAACGTATAGCAAGTCAACGACCATTTGGTCCATTTCTTGTCTTGCACTTACGATGTTGCCGACTTTTGAGAAGGCTGGTAACAGTGGCAAGTAGATTAATGCGTTGAGTGGGTTTCGGTAGATTTCGCCGAATTCTTTGATGACGTACTCGTTATAGTCTTTGTTCAGTATCAAAGAAAGCTCATTTATGGCTGTGAATGATGAGCATCCTTTTGCTGGGGGGTCGTCTCCTCCACATGGAGTAATAACAAAGGCGATTATCGCTACTCCGGACCCTAATACTTTTCGCAGGTGCCTAACGAAGTCAAAGAAGATTCCGCTTCCAGTTCCACCGCCAAGTCCATAGACCACAACTACTGTCGGGGTAACTATGGAGGATAGAGCTTGTTCTTTGAATGCGTTTATGCAGTTGCGGATAATGCCGAGTTGATAGTAGTTTAATGCATAAATGGCTTTTGCGAGGGCTCTTCTTCTGCCTGCGCCACCGGCCATAGGTGGAATAGCCATGGTGGTTTGGAGCCAAGGAACAAAGGTTTCCAGTTTTGAACCTTCACCTATGAGGTATTCGCCGTATTTTTGGTTTATGAAGTCGAACATTGCTTCGGCAGTTGGGAACTTGACGGATTGAGCCACTAACCGCATTCGCTCTTGTGGAATGCCTGCTTTAATCATGGATTTGACGATTTGATCGTTGGTTTCTTGAAGGCTTCGGATTTCAGGGTCAGCAATGTCGATGGCTAAAAGAGAAAGACGGGTTAGGTCATTCTCCATCAGCTCTCTGGTTTTTCTATTGGTTAGGAAGGTTTCGACGATGTTGGTTCCTGCTGAACCAAGCCCTATTAAATGAACGCTATTCTGATAGATTCTCGTTTGCTATCACATCCCGACTAATCTTTTCAATCTGTCTTTAACTGATTCTAAGCTTGAAGAGGAAGCTCGGTCAATTTTGGATATTCGCAGCGTTAAGCCTTCTAAGTCTTTGATTTGGTCTTCAACCACAAGTTGGAAGTAGCTGACTTTTCCACGTATTCGCAGAAACAGAACAGCAAATATGACTGCTACAACTGCCAGAACAACCATAACTGGTATGAAGAGGGTTTCAGTGGCTGAGGTTACTGGTGCGTTAGAAGCATTGAGGCTGTTTAAGAGAGCTGTTGCATCATTGACGTCACCTGCGTTAGCTATTGTTCTGGATGCGTTTAGGACGTTTGTGAAAATATCAATGTAGCCTTGAGCTACGCCACTTGAAATGAGTCCTTTTAGTTTTGTTTCTTGTTGAGCATAGAGAACATTAAAGTTAGCTAAGTTTGCGCTAGTTGCTTGAACGGTTATTTGATCAAGGGGAGAACCGCCTGCCCCCGCCGATAGGATTACAACGTTAACGATTTGTGCTACGTTTGAAGCGCTATTAGGTACTTTTCCATAGAGAACCATGTCGAAGGTTCCAACAGTCCATTTGAAAGTAGTAGATTGTGCTGCTGGGTTGTACGTGGAGCCCATATCATAAGTTGAGGTTTGAAGGTCCCAGTAGCCGCTGGGGTTTGTGGTTGATTTTTGTAGGTTCGTTGAAAGTTTTAGTGTATCGGAGCCTGGTACGATAACGTTAACGGTGAATGTCACTTTGATGTCGGCTCCTGGCAACACCGGCGCTAAAATATTAGTTGCGTTCGTTGTTGGATCGTATTGTACCAAAAGTTGGCCTGTCGAATCTTCGATTTTGTATGTGGTTATCCACGATCCTATACCCACAGCATTGACTGTCGGTGAAATGGAAATTATCATCATGGTTGTTAATATTAGTAGGAGACTTAAAGCTAGAATTTTGTTGTTTTTCAATTTGAACCCTCCCGAATTTTTCTATAGGATGATACATATAACACTTGCGCTTATCCGCTTGTCATGCCGGTTAAAAATAATTCTTCTATGGGTTTACACCGCTTAATCGGTTGAGTAGGCTCGTTGTAGTAAAGGATAAGTGGTTTTCATCGTAATACAAAGTAACAGTGACCAATGATGGAAATCATTAACGTTCGTTTACCCGAAAAAATCATCTCAGACTTAGATAAACTCGCAAGAAAACATAGTCTCACCCGTTCAGAAGTTATGCGCCAAGCGTTAACCATCTATATACATTTGACTGAAAATGTCGGCACCATGCTCCGACCCATAGTTTTCCAGGTTAAACCTGCCCAAATAACTTACACCCGCAGAGGCGACGTTTCAATCCTAAAAGTTCCCACTGGACATGCCATTGTTGCAGGCTCAACATCTTCTGGCGCAGTTGGACCCAAAGAGATGGATAAAATCAAGGTCGATGGAAAGGTTTTGGGGAAGTTTTTGGCAAGAGTTGCCTTGATGGATGTTACAGCGACCGGAGCGTTTCCAGTCCTTTTATCTGTTACATTAGGCGTGGAGAAGGAACCCACGGGCAACGCAATACTTGAGGGTATAAGACGAGAAGCCCGAAGCATAGGTCTTGACCCAAACCAAGTCCTAATGGAGAATACGGAAGATAATTTTTCTACCGTACAGACTGGCGCAGGATTAACAGTAGTTGGTTTTGCAAATGAGGACGAGCTCAGACTTGGAAAAACCTGCCCAGGCGACTTGATTGTAGCAATCGGGAAACCAAAAGTTGGAGATGAAGTGATTGCGGCGGAGGCGCGTGGAGAAATTGCGGACCTCAAAAATGTTACTCAGCTTTCACAGAGAAAATACGTTCATGACATTTCGCCTGTCGGCGGGTTTGGGATTGCCAGTGAAGCCAGAATGATGGCATACGGAGTAGGAAGACAACTTAAACTTCTTGAGACACCAAGATTAGACGTGAACAAATCGGCAGGTCCCGCTACGGTTATCTTAGCCACAATCGATAAGGAAAAACTTGAAGACTTAACTTCGCTCATTCCCAAACCGATTAACGTAGTAGGAGAAATACTTTAACACACAAAAAAATTACTTTTGAGCAGCCTTTAGCATGTGCCCGTTGCGGTCGATTTCTCCGCTGCGAATTCGAGTTGTGGAAATTGGAGTATTGTTTTCTGCGGGCACCATGTTTACAATGACTATCTCCAGCGGTTTAAGCCCGGCCATTCTACGTCTTTGGTTTATCGCTTGGGCTGTTTTCTCGGTTTCTTTGCTTACAACCAACGCCTCTAAGCCTTTGCTCGAAATAGTTAAGCCAAATGGGTCATCCAACGACACAATTTCAACTTTTCCATCCAACCCAGACGCCTCTATAAAAGCAGCCAGTTCCCTGCGTCGTTCCTTGTAGGTGGCTGTTCTGTGTGGTTTGCCCATTTTTGAAACAAACGCGTCAGACGATAAGCCGATAACTACTTTGTCTCCAACTTCAAAAGCCATGTCAAGCAATGCTTTGTGACCTCTATGGAGCTCGTCAAAAGTTCCTCCGACCGCAACTTTCTTGAATTTTTTCATTTTATCAGCCTTGCGCCTTGAAAATCAATCTTGCTAACTATCACTTGTTGTTGGGGCAAGGTTTGTTTAAAAGCTTCTGCTACCGAGTTTACGTTCTTTTCATGTACTATAGCGTGGACTGCTTCGCCAATCATGTTTTGGGCTGCCCCAACTGCACCAGCCTTCTTGGATGCCTCTACGAGACGGCAGATTTTTTCAGTTGCGAATCCAACCTTCTGTGAGAAATCCCAGCAGCATCCTAGGAAATTCTCTAAGGTTGGCTCAGCCAAAATGGCTTCTAAAGTTTTTTTTCCATAATTGTTAATTTCTTTCTTTTTCTGCTGCGAGGATAATACCGAATCTTTTGAGATTTTAGATTTGAAAAAACCTGCAACCACCATGTACTGAGGGCTTATGGGGATTCGATCAATTTGGCAAACCCCAGGCGCGCCGGGTTCAACCACAAGCACGCAGCCGCCGCTAAAAGTTAACGAACTTACAGTTCCCAAGCCAGTTAAGCACTGAATCTCTACAACATGTGCGATTTTACCTATTTGATTGTACGTTAAAGGCAATCCAATAGCTTCCCTGAGCGCTAAGCCAGCGGTTAATGCTCCTCCAGCGCTGGTGCCAAACCCTGTTCCGATGGGCACTTCAATTTGGTGTTCAACGTTAACTGTATATTTCGTAGCTGTTTTTTCCAGAAGCGTTTCTACCACTTGTTTAGTGGTTTTTGCTTTTAAGGCAGGTTTGGAATTAATAAAAACGTTAATGACATTTTTTTCCGCCTCTTTAGCAGTTACAGTTGTTGCGACGCCTTTTTCAAGCCCAAACCCTCCACCTATAGCACCAACTTTCTCCAAATCAGTAATCGGTTTGCCGTCCTGGGTGTCGTGGATTTCAAAAAAGCTGGAGATGGCTGCTGGCGCGAATGCTTTGGCGGATTTGGTCACTGTGATTCACTTTTTTGATTTTTCCGCATTAACGTGGGAAATGCTCGATTGATTGCAGCTATTATCGGTGGTCCAAGGATTAGTACGAATGGGATTTCTGTGAAGAATGTAAAGAAAAAGGTCGATAGGGTTAACGGGACAGTTACGGGAGCACCTTTAAGGAAATATGCTAGGAAGGGGGGTACTGTGGCTGCGATTATACCGGCTCCCAGAAGCATGCCCAATACTGAGCCTACCTCAAAACTGCGCCATCTCGAGTTTCTCAGAATTACGACTGGGACAAGGAAAATGATGTATGATCCGGCGACTACAGCAATGAACGCAATTTTAGTCCAGAAATCCAGGGCAGTATAAGCGTAACCTATCCATATGAAAATGGCGGTAGCGATACCATAAGCTATAACAGGTGCTGCCCATCGTATTTTCTTCTTGGCTATATAGCCTATTAAGAAAAACGCGACAAAATTACTGGTTACACCTGCAATTAAGCTCAGCAACAAGTTGTTTCCAAAGAGAGCGTCACTTAGAAAAATACCAACGGCCGCGCCGATTCCTCCAACGAGAGGACCAAACACGACGGCGAAGACAGCTGGAACAATAACTGGTGGCCAGAATCGAACTCCGCCATAAGAGATGGGGATTAAACTGTAGAAAATATAGCCTACTGCAACATACAATGCTATGTTTAACGCTAACCCTGCAACGTCAATTGCTTTAAGTTTCAGCATCTTAACTTTTGCTTCCTTGCTGTTTAATGATTAACGCTGTGGAAAGTTCTCTTTTATAGATAAGACTTCCCTATGAACTGTTTAAACATGTTTAAACATTAACCATACTAAAAACCATAATTATAATTATTGACTAAACATAGAGGCAAATAAGAAATAAGGATTAGAATTTATTCGACTATTTTTTATGCCTTTTGATTCTTTCTTGACGCTGAGTCTTCTTGCGCCAATCTTTCTTGCGCTGCGTCTGCATAGAGAACCTTTCTTGACGGGGAACATCGAGCTTCCTAAACCGAGATACGTTTCCATAGAAATTTTCTGCGGTTATTTTGTTATCTTTCAAATCTTGAATGTTCTGGTTTAATTCCTCTTTAGATTCGACATCACTTGCCTTGTCGAATGATTCTTCATAAACAAGGTAAGCGGCATGAAACTGAAAATTCGAGAGGTCATCGATTAAAAGTTTCTCAATTTTTGGGGGCGATGATTCATTATTGTTGTTTTGCTCGTTGGGTTGTTGAGTCATGTTTATCCGTCTTTTGAATAGAGCAATGATTGTTTTTCACCCTTTTATAGGTGTGCCTATTTTTCTGGCAGAAGAACCCTTGCTTTCTCTGCGAATTTGTCGATATGCGTTACTAAAGATGCTGCCTTATCCTTTCAGCGTCCTTCTCCAATTCTTCTGAACCGCGAGGATTTGTGTGATCATGATAAGCCTTGCCATGAATAAAACCCTCAGTTGACATCATTGGTATAACATGCACATGCAAGTGCGACACAACCTGACCAGCTGCCCACCCATTATTCTGCACAAGCCGTATCCCATCCGCAGAAACTGCAGCCCTAACTGCAAGCGCAACCCACTTCGCAATCTTGAATAAATAGGATGCTTCCTCGTCAGGAATCTCGTAGATATTTTCGTAGTGTTTTTTGGGAACCACCAATGTGTGTCCCTCGTTGACTGGGCGATTACTCAAAAAAGCCAACACCTGCTCATCCTCGTAAACGATGCTTGCAGATGTTTGTTTTTGGATTATCTGGCAGAATATGCAGTTTTTAGACATGGAGTCATACCTTTCAGGGTTTGTTCGTTGGATATAGCTTTAATAGATTTTCGTCAATCAATAATACTTTATGGAAACTTTAGTTGACGATATCGGCAGTTTTCCGTTGCCTTCAAACATTAAAAGAGAAACCTATAGCAGGGCGTATGAACTTGCAAGGGAAGCCATAATCAACGGTAAAGACCCCTCGAAAGACGAGTTCACCCTAAAAAACTTCTATGAGGTAGTTGTAGATTCGTTTAGAACCAAGATTCGTTCAAGTCTAGATGTAGTAAATTTTCCGCAGCATTACAGCGGAATCAAACAAGTCGGCGACGCCATCCACGCCGCCATGGAGAAAGGCTCCTTCATCGTCGACCAAGAAAGAGCTTTCCTACCCGAAATCTATGTCCTAAACCAAGAAGCCAAAAGCCTCAGCGAAGAGTTCGGAAAAAAAATTCAGTTGCGAGTTTCAATTTTTGGTCCAATCGAGCAGTACCTCAGCGAAGTTGGCACAACAGCTTATCCCGACGTGCTGGATGGGTTTGCCCAAACCATTAATCGCTTCGCTAAAAACAGTATCCTGAACACCAACTACATTGAAACTAAGGTAATATCCATCGATGAACCCAGCTTCGGACACAGCAGTTTCACAGGCACCCCAGAATTAATTCGCGAAGCACTAGAGAAAGCCTATGACTTTCAAGGACCAATCAAGCAAATTCACCTGCATTTCTCCTCAGGAATCCACGATTTACTCACCGTGAAAGGACTCGATGTGTTATCTTTCGAATATGCGGCTTCCCCAAAGAACATTGAAGATATCCCAAAGAGCATTCTGGAAAAAGCCGACAAACAAATACGTGTAGGCATCGCCAGAACAGACATCGACGCAATTTGGGCCGAACTCTATGAAAAAGGCATAACGCAGCCTTCAACCGAACAAATTGTTGAATCCACACAAACTATGAAGAAACGGTTTGAATTTGCCAAAGAAAAGTATGGCGAACGAATGACGTTTACGGGTCCTGATTGTGGTTTAGGAAGCTGGCCCAGTCAGGAGTCAGCGGCGTTGGTTCTGGAACGGTCTGTGAGAGCGGTAAAAGAGAACTCTAAATTCTAATTCTATTTGGGTAAAAATAAGAGTAAGAAGAAAAAATCTTCTTATTCGGGGGTTTGTTCGGATGGAGTAGGTGGCAGGGGTTCCTGGCTTGGCAGTTGTTTCTTCTTTGTCAGGTTCGCGTTTTCCTGTTGCGCCTTGGTTAGGTCTTTGAAGCCATAGGTTCCAATTGGTGGCCAGCCAGCTTCCGGCATAGATGCTGGGACAAGCATGATGGTGTTTGTTTGTGATTGTTGACCTAACTCATAGAGTATGTTCATCCATCTAAGTCTTAGACCCTCTGGGCTTGATTCGTACGCTTTTGCAGCTTCAATCATTTTTGTTGATGCTTCGAACTCAGCGGTGGCTAAAGTTACTCTTGCAATGCGTTCCCGTTCAGCTTGTGCTTGGCGGCTCATAGCGTCTTGCAGGTTACTCGGTATAATGACATCTCGCACTTCAACGGAGGTGACTTTGATTCCCCATGACTCAGTTTTTTCGTCGATGATTTCACGCAGGCGAGCTCCGACTTTTTCTCGTTCTGCAAGCAATTCGTTGAGGCTAACTTTACCGATAACTTCTCTGAGGGTTGTTTGCGAGGCCAATTGTGTAGCTTGGTAGTAATTCTCAACTGCCAATACTGCCTTCTCCAAATCTACAGGCTTCATGTACAGTACCGAATCAACGTTTACAGGCACGTTGTCTTTGGTTAATGTTGATTCAGTGCGGAATTGTATAGTATCGAGTCTTGTTGAGATTTTTAGAGGAGCCCTGTCGATTAACGGAACCAGATAGATGATTCCAGGTCCCTTCAAACCCATATAGCGACCAAGCCTTAAAACTGGCATGCGTTCCCATTCTCTGAGCACGCGGATGCCACTTAATAGGAAAAGTGCAACAACAATAGCTATAAAACCGATAATAGGAGTTAAAACGTCAACCAATCTTCATTCCTCGACTATTGGTATGCAATGCTTGAAGAATTAAGCTTTTTGCTCGGCTGGTTTAACCACCAAAAACATGCCTTCCAGCCCAACGACTTCGACGGCTTGACCCGTTGCTATATCGCCGTATTTGGCGGTGGCTTCCCAGAACTCTCCCATCACTCGTACTTCACCATTAGGTTTAAGGTCGGATGTTGCTATACCTTTGGCGCCGATTAAGGCTTCTTTGCCTGTTTTTACACGCCTAAACTGAGCTTTAACCCCCATATAGAATATGATTCCCACAATTATAGCAACGATTATGAGGGTTATTCCAAGGGTTAACTCAACCGAAATGGCTAATCCATAGAAGTTTGTTCCCGAAATTGCAGCAAAAAACAGAAATGCGGCTATAGTGACTAAAATGCCTATTGCGAAAGCTAATCCAGCGTGCATGCATACCCTCAACTATTGTTAGGTTGAATCTGCTTATAAGGTATTTTCAGATAGTGTTATCCAGCCTTCAAAAACGAAACGTGTGTTTTGGAAAGGGACAAAGAACCGTAAAAATCTGAATTTTAGTTTGTTATGTTAAAAAAAAGAAAAAGATAGTTTTAGTTCCACTGCTCGTTGATGAATAGTCGTATTGATGAGTCTTCGCGTGGGACGAGACTTATTTGCGGCATTGGGGAGGGTCGTCTGCGGAGTGGTGGAGCCGGCATTGGCGAGGGTGGATCAATCTCTAATGGCATTCTGCTTATCAGTCTTCTTCGCCTCCGTGAACGGTTGGAACGATGGTTGTTTCGATGAGGCTTTCTCTGCGGATGATTGTTACTTTGGTTTCTTTGTTGATGACGTCTTCGCTTAGGAGCCGGGGTAGGTCGTAGAATTCGGTGACGGGTTTGCCGTTGAATTTAACGAGTACGTCGCCCATGGCTAAGCCTGCTTTGCGTGCTGGGGATCCTGTTTCAACGCTGAAGATCATTACGCCTGTTTCCTGCTCGAGTCCTGCTTGCTCAGCTATTTCTTCTGGAATGGCTACCGTGTTAGCGACTACGCCTAGGTATCCTCTTTGTGCCACTTTTCCAGTCATTAAACGGTCTGTTATGGCTTTGACTTTGTTTACGGGGATGGCGATGCCTCTTTGCCAAACATAAGCGGTGTTTATGCCGATTAGTTTGCCTTGAACATCGATAAGTGGTCCTCCGCTAAAACCGGGATTGAGTTGTGCGTCGGTTGCGATTACATTCTCCATTGCGGTTGATCCTCGCCAGCCTCTGATGGTGCTGTTTACACTGGTTACCATGCCGCTGGTTGCGGTCGGTTGATTTCGGTTGAATGGGTTAGCCAGAGCCAGAACGTATTGTCCGACGTTAAGTTTTTCTGAATCTGCCAATTCGATGGGCGTGAATTCGCCTTTTTCTGCCTTTAGTACGGCGACGTCGTTGTATGGGTCTGTGCCGACGATTTTTGCGTTGAAGGTCTTTTCTCCTTGCCCGATTTTGATGGTATTGCAGCCTTGAAGGACATGGTTACAGGTGACGATGTAGCCGTCTTTGGTTAAGACGACACCGGTGCCCCTTGACATCTGCGCTTTAACGCTCACCACCGACTCCGAGGTTTTCTTGATTAGTGCGCTAGTTGCTTCTGAGAGAGATTTTAGGACTTCTAATGGGTTAACTAATTGAGTCATTTTGTTTCCCTGAAGCACTAATAGTCAAAAAGGTATTTGTTGACTAAGGAACACAAAGACTTGGTCACAAAAGTTAGGCTGGCATCATGGAGCCGCCATAGTAACCTACATTTCTTGCTATGCCTTGCCGTGAAGACTGCGAGGTTATGCAGAGCTTGCCAATAAGTGACATCAACTGGTAGGATGCCTTGAGGGCCACGTTTACGTTGTTGCTGGTTAAGAATTTGGCTTCGATGTTTAGGGCAGTGCCTTGGATGTTGGCGGCTATTTGGATGGCGCCGTCCTCGGTGATCCATTTGAGGGTTACGCCTTGATTGTTTTCGGATATGCCGAGCCAGCGGAGTATGCCGAACCATCTGCCTTTGAGCGAGTGGATGAGTTGCTGGGTCATGAGGTCTGAAGGCAGAAATGTCTGTATGAGAGGTGTGGTTGGGGTTTCCTTGTGTGGCGTGTTAAGTTTTAGTTCAGTTATTTTGGGGTTTACACGATAGCCTTCATGTTCTTTTTTCACAATGCCTTCTTCTTCGAGGTGGCTTAGGATACGTGAGAGAGTTTCAGAATGCAAGCCTGTTCTACGCTTTAACCCGTCGAAAGTGAATATGGCTAATTCCTCGATTTCTATCAACGCCAATACGTCAGCATCGCGTTCGCTAAGGCTGTAGTCGGCGTCGGGGCTTTGCCAATTGACATTCAGAACAGGTACCATTAATTAATGGAATGTTGAAATGTTGCTTTTGAAGGTTACTGATCGATATTGCTAAAACGACGTAGGTTAGTTGAAGTTGATTTGGAGCAACTTTGATGGGAAAGCTTGACTATTTTCTTTCAACCCTGTTTTTGCTCTAATCTTTTTTTGTTTTGTGTGGGTGTGTTGGGCTAAAAATGCCACACTACACTTGAGGATCTGGAAGCGTTTGCTTTTTTAATTTGGGTTGGTTCTCCCTTGTTTTTTGTGTGTGGGAAGTGCGGTCGGTTAACACAGCTATCATGGATGCTATGTTGAGCAGTGTGAGTATAGTGTGAAGGTATGTTGGGTTTGGGTTGGTGTATGTACAATGTGGCGTTGTATTTGGTTGTTGGGTGTTGAAGAGCTGAGGGCGCAATTGTTTTACGTTTGTGCGGATTGTTTTTCGGCAGAGGTAAAGAAGTAGACCATGGCAAAAGCTATAATGAGATGAAACTGTGAAGTAAAATGTACGGATTCGAAAAAAAATTCAACGTTTTTCCAGAATCTTCGGAAACTGCGAAATAATATTCTGCCTAGTCTGCGGATTACATCATCAAGTTATCAAAAAAACAAACTACAAAACAGTACAATCAATCCAATATACTTAAATCAAATACAAACCGCTCATTTAATTGAAGATTCAACCGAACATAAGAACAATATAAGTCCTATTCAGAAAAAGTCTTAACTATCGAGAGGTTAAGCTTGGATTATGGAAGAAATAGAAGTCAAGATTCTAGAAGTAAACAGAACAATTCTTGAGAGAAAACTCGCTGAACTGGGCGCCAAAAAAGTTTTCGATGGAAACATTCAAACTTTCTTCTTTGACTTCAAAGAGGGCACAATAATTAATAAGAAAAACGTATTACGTTTAAGGAAAGAACCGGACAAAATCGAACTAACTTATAAAAAAGTTCAATTGACCCCAACAGCGAAAACTGCCCAAGAATATTCCGTTGAAGTTTCAAGCCTGGAAACGATGAGAGAAATCTTGGAAAATTTGGGTTTATCAGTTATTGATAGCATGCAAAAGCACCGAGTTAGCTACATTCTTGAGGGCGCACGTTTTGACTTTGATCGTTATTTGGGTAACTTTGTATATATTCCTGAGTTTTTGGAAATAGAGGCGAAAAGTGCCGATTTGATCTACAAATATGCTGAAATTTTGGGTTTTAATGCGAAAGATTGCTTACCTTGGTCTACTGAAGATCTTATCCACAACTACTTCAAACTAAAAGAAAAATAATAAAATAAAGTTTTAAACCGCTTTTTTAGCAGGCTTACTTTTCGATATAGAAGTTACTACAGCTTTAACAGCTTTAGGCGATACCGGAGATTTTTGAGCTGGTTTTTTGGTTAGGTTCCAAGATGGGTATTCGCCGTGTTCTTTCTTGAAACTTTCCAGCAGTTCTTGTTGTGCAACCTTCGGGTTATCGCTTACCATCCAACTAATAGCCACTTTTTCAAGATACCCGTCATTAAGGAGCAAAGAGTTGATTTTTCGGGTTGTTTTACCGCCATAGCCGGACAGGTACCCTCCAAAGACTCTCTTTGAAGGTTTCTTTGATTTGCCGATATACAAAATATCAGAAGCCGGTTTTCCAGTGATTGAAGAGTCAGCCAAAACTAAAACACTGCCTTTATCAATGGGTAAAGCTGAAAAAGATAGAACTTTTATAGGAATAAATTCGGCAAAGCCGCTTTCTTTAAGGGACAAAGAATTCATAATCTTTAGTAAAGAAAAAGCGGGATTTAACCTTTCCTACATAGACTATTTATTGCTATATAATCTATTTTCGGAGTCCTTAATGACAACCTTACTCAAATAGAAAGCAGGTGTGTTGGGATGAACAAAAAAGTTCCACTTTTTGAATTTGAGATATTCGCTGTTCGCAAGCCAAAATGTGTCGAAACCTACGAGTTATCTAGGAAGCGCGACCGATAACAAAAAATACACCCAAAGAAGCAAAGATTTTTTTGAAATGTTTCCTTTATAAAATACCAGCGGTTATTATTTCCATCCTTAAAATGTAACAATAAAATAACACATGGTAGAGGTTCTTGTTAGCTACAAACAATCTTGATTCTGAGACAAACAACGTTCAACCCCAGAAAAAACTGCTAGATAATCCAAGCTATTTTCTAAATAGGGAACTTAGCTGGATAAGATTTAACGCAAGAGTCCTTGAGGAAGCACTTGACTTTTGGCATCCATTGCTGGAGAGGGTTAAATTCATCGCCATCTGCGGCAGCAACCTCGATGAGTTTTTCATGACACGTGTCGCTCGGCTAATCAAAAAAGTCAAAGCTGGGTCTCAAGATAAATCTATGGATGGCATGAGCTTCTTCGAACAGATTAATGCCACACGTAAAGAAATCATTCCATTAATTGAGAACCATTCAAAATGTTGGAGAGATGAGCTTCTTCCTGCTTTAGCAAAAGAGGAAATCCACATTAAAGACTTCAAGGATTTATCGGAAAAAAATCGTGAAAAATTGCGTGAGTTCCTCAAGTTATCAATTATTCCATCGATTAAAGTTCCAAAAGTGGGTTTTGAGAGCATATCAATCGAGAATTTACACATAAATCTCTACATTTCAGGCTTTCAAAATCAACCCAACTTTTGCATCTTGCTGGATATACCTACTGATAAATTCGGTCGATTGATAAGCCTCCCAAAAAAAGAATACAGTGATGATAATGCAATCGGTGAGACAGAAAATAGGGAACATTTCTTCGTGTTTTTGGAAGATTTAATTCTAAATAACCTAGATTTAATTTTTCCAACAGAAAAAAACCTTGACGGCTTATCCATTCAGATTGACGCGTAATGGAGAAATAGACATCCTGATGGATGAATCCGCAGACTTTCTTAACACTGTACAGAAAAGCCTCTCGATCCGTAAAATAGGATTTCCCACGAGACTCGAATTTGACAAAAAGATGCCCAAGACAATAAGAGAAACAATTTCCAAAAAGTTAGGGTTACCAGATTACTTAACTTACGAGTTTGACGGACCACTGGGGCTTGTTGACCTGTGGCAACTGCTGAAAACTAATCGACCAGACCTAAAAGACAAAAGCTTTTTCCCATGCCTTTCGCCTCTGATGCTCTCGGAAAACAACATTTTTGAGACCATTGCTAAACAAGACTTCGTTCTCTACCACCCCTATGACGGCTTTGATGTTATAATTGACCTCTTAAGGGAAGCATGTATAGATAATGATGTTTCAGAAATCCGTATAACAATGTATAGGATGGACCATAAATCCCCGATTGTCGATGCGTTAATTGAAGCTGCAAGGAATGGCAAAAAAGTCACTGCCATAGTAGAGTTAAAAGCAAAATTTGACGAAGAAAATAACATCCTTCTAGTTACGAAATTGCGAAATGGTGGAATTAACACCGTTTACAATTTTCCGAAGTTCAAAGTCCATGCAAAATTATGCCTAATCAATAGAAAAGAAAACAACGGCATTGTCAGGTATTCTCATATTGGTTCTGGAAATTACAATGCTGTCACAGCTAAAATCTACGGTGATATTGGCTATCTTACAGCAAACCCCGAGGTAGGGTTGGAACTTGAAGACTTATTCAATGCGATAATAAATGGTGTTCAAGAAAAAGAAACCAAGCACCTTCTTGTAGCTCCAAAAACTTTGAAGAGGGAAATTCTAAGGCGAATAGATAGGGAAATAAGCTTTCACCAGAAAACCGGGAAAGGCTACCTTGCTTTCAAACTTAACAATCTAGAAGAAAAAGAAATCATTCAAGCCCTCTATAAAGCATCCATGGCAGGAATCAAGATTGACCTCAATGTCCGAGGCTTATGTTGCTTGCGACCGGGAATCAAAGGAGTAAGTGATAACATTTCAGTAATATCCATAGTTGGACGTTTCCTTGAACACGCCCGAATATACTATTTTAAAGATGACACTGAAGATGAAGTCCTCGTCGGCAGCTCGGACATGATGTTTAGAAACCTAAACGAGAGAATCGAAGTCCTCTTATCAGTACCTGACCCCTTCTTGCGTCAAGCTATTCTTGAAGACATGCTAAAAATCCATCTTCGGGATAACGTTAAAGCAAGACGATTACTCCCCGACGGAACGTACGAAAGAGTGCAAGTTAAAGAAGGCGAAAAGATCATCAATTCCCAAGCATGGCTCATCGAGAACAGGGGCATTTGGAATGAACGAGATCAATAACGTTCAAACATGCCAAACAGACATGAATTACTGCAAATTTGGTTCTGAAGCTATTCTAAAACTACTCGAAGTTTTCGAAAAACAGATCAATGGAGTAATAACAAACGACGACATCGAATATGTCCATAAAACCCGTGTTACCTCTCGAAGATTAAGAGCCACCGTGCCTCTTTTCAGAAACTGCTTTCGTAGAAAAGAATTCAAAGAATGGCTTTGTGAAATCAAGAAGGTCACGCGTCTTCTGGGTGATGCAAGAGATTTAGATGTTCAGATAATCTTCATTGAGCAATACATGGAAAAGCTGGTTTCAGCAGCTGAAAAAGCTAATGTAAGCATTTTGCTTGAAAACCATAAAGAACTTAGAAAAAAGGCTCAACCCTCAGTCAATGCCGGATTGGAGCAGCTAAAGACAACTGAGGTTATTGATGAACTTCGCCATTTTTGTGAAAAAACCATTAAGGAGCAATCAAAGGAGTCTTTTGACGCTCAAAAGGTTCTAGAGAAAGCCCGTTGGCACATTTCCTTTAGAATAGACGATGTCTTAGCACTGGAAAACTATGTTCACTTACAAAATGAAGCTCTAAAGCACCATGAAATGAGAATACGAGCAAAAAAACTCCGTTACACTATGGAGTCCTTTTCACCGTTATACCAGAACAAACTTACTCGAGAAATAGAAAAAATCAAAAAATTACAAGATATTCTAGGCGAAATGCATGACTGCGACGTCTGGACCGAATACATCCCCAAATTCATAGAGGAAACAAACGCCAAGATAAAATCCAAAGGAAAGAAAACGACAGAAAATAAAAAATTCGAAAAAGCGTTATTAAATTTCTTAATTTTCGTAAAAGAAAAAAGAAACCAAAATTATTCAGAATTCGTTAAATTCTGGGAAGAAAACAAAAGAACAGGTTTCTTTGCTCAGCTTAGACATACAATCAACACAGAATTCGTGTTAAAAAACGAAGAAAGAATAAAACAAGTCCTCATGAATCCAGACGTCAAAATTGCAGTTTTATCGGATATTCATGCTAACCTGCAGGCTTTGAAGAGAGTTTTTGCGGATGCAGAATCGCGGGGGATTGACGTCTTCCTCAATGCAGGCGACTCGATAGGTTTTGGTCCTTGCCCAAATGAAGTCGTAGAATTACTTTGCGAGAAAAATGTTTTGAGCATCGTGGGAAACTTTGACCTAGACGTTATCGAAGGCAAAGCCAAGGCTAAAGGTGCAAAAAATCTTGCTTTAAAATTTGCTAAGAAAAGAACTGGCTAAATCCTGCGAATTTTACCTGTTTTCTTTACCTCATGAACTTAGGCTTGAAGTGGCAGGTAAAAAACTGCTTGTAACGCATGGGAGCCCCGAGTCTATTGAAGAGCATATTTATCAGGATACCCCGATTAAACGGCTGAAAACTCTTGCTGATGAAGCAAAAGCTGATGTAATTATCGTGGGACATTCTCATGAACAGTTTTACAAAGAGGCAAATGGAGCCTGCTTTGTGAATCCTGGAAGCGTAGGAAGACCTGGAGACGGAAAGCCGCAGACTTCTTATGCAGTCTTGAGTTTTAACCCTTTCAAAGTTGATTTAATTCGGCTGGATTATGATGTTGACGATGCGGCGGATGCTCTTAGAAAAAAGGGGTTGCCTGAAAGTTTCGCTCAAATGTTGCTTCAAGGTGTATCTCTTGATGTAATCATCGAAGAAGATCAAGCTAAAGAAGACATGATGGTTGAAGATTGCAAGAAAACCTTGCAAGTTTCGGCGGAAATTTCAAAAAAGTATTGGCCAGACATCAACCATTACTTTCAGGTCAGTAAACTTGTTTTAGAGTTATTCGATGGATTAATCAAGTGGCATCATTTTGGGATGCGTGAACGTTGCATGCTCGAATGCGCAACAATCTTACATGATATCGGATTGTCAAAATCGCGGCGTAGTCATCACAAGAAATCCGCCAAACTCATCTTAAATGACCCTCTTCTGCCATTTACTTCCCAGGAAAGACGAATGATTGCCTGCATCGCTCGATACCATCGAAAAGGTCTCCCTAAACAAAGTCACTATATTCTTTTGTCTTTGGACCGCAATACTCTAAATAAAGTAAAGATTCTGGCAAGTTTACTACGCTTAGCCGACAGCTTAGATTACACCCATCAATCAATCGTTGAAGCCATAAACATAAAGATGGGCACTAAAAGAATCACAGTTGAATGCGTTTGCGAAACGAAATCTATCTTAGAAGAGCAGGCTTTTAATAAGAAGAAGGATTTGTTTGAAAAGGTCTTCGCAAAGAAAGTGGTGCTGATATGGAAGAAAAAAATGTCAAAGCCGCTGGACATGTAGTTGGGTTTGTGGACATAGGAACAAATGCTGTGCGACTGTTAGTTGTGAGGATAAATCCTAACTTCTCATATACCATTATCAGCCAAGAAAAAGAGGTCGTTAGACTGGGCGAAGAAGAGTTCAAAGATAACATTCTAAAACCTCAAGCAATGGAACGAGCCATCTTTGTCTGCGGAAAATTTGCAAGTTTAGCCAAAACCTATGGCGCCTCTGAAATAATAGCTGTTGGAACCTCAGCCATTCGGGAAGCCCAAAATCAATGCGAGTTCCTCGAGAAACTCCACAACGAAACAGGTCTCAACGTGAATGTCATTTCGGGACAGGAAGAAGCCCGCTTAATTTGCGTAGGCGTGTCAAGCGGAGTTGATATTGGCGAAGAGAAAGCTATTTTCATCGATTTAGGCGGAGGCAGCACGGAAATTGCCATCGGCAATCAGCATGAATGTTTCTCCGTTGACAGCCTCAGGCTGGGGGCAATCAGATTAACAGCCAAGTTTATCGGCGAAGGTTGGACTGGCCCAATTGATAATAGTGTTTACAAGCGGATAAAACAATACGTCGAAGACAAAGTTCGTCCATTAAAACCTAAAATACAAGAGTACGGTGCCCGACGAGCTTGGGGATCATCAGGCACGATAATTAACTTAGCGGAAGTTGCGAACAAACTTTTCAAGAAAAATGGGAATGGGGGCGCTCTTACGCTGACAAGGAAGAATCTGAAAAAGCTGGCACCGATTCTTTATTCTCTTCCACTTGAAGAAAGAAAAAAGCTGCCCGCCTTGAACCCTGATCGAGCTGACATCATAATTGCGGGTGCAGCGACAATTGAGGTAATCATGGAAGAGTTCGGCCTTGAGGAAATCTGTGTTAGCCATAGAGAGCTTCGAGATGGATTACTTGTCGAGTACTTGTCGAATTTTGAGGGCTTCCGAGAACTGCAAAAAACACCCATGAGAAACAGAAGCATTCTACATTTGGGCAGATCATGCAATTTTGATGAGAAGCATTCAGAAACAGTGGCAACTTTGGCTCTGATGCTTTTTGACAGCGCAAAACAAATTGGACTACATAACCTCGGCGAGACAGAGAAAGAACTCTTGAAATACGCAGCGACCTTACATGACGTAGGGGATTTTCTCTCATTTAATGATCACCAACTTCACTCACACTATATCATCTGCAACGCTGAACTTCTCGGCTTTGACAAAAAAGAAATCCAAATAATGGCAAACATAGCGCGTTTTCACAGGAAAAAATTGCCGTCTAAAAAAGCTCTGAAAAATACAGGGTTAGACGAAAAAACTAATCATACAATCGCAATTCTTTCTACATTCCTTCGGTTCGCAGAAAAGCTTGATCGAAGTCACTGTTTTTTAGTGAAGAAGGCAGAATTTATTAAAAGCACCAAAGAAAAGATACTGCTCTCATTTTATTCTGACTCAGATTGCAGCCTAGAAGAATGGAGCATAATTCAGAATCGACAAGCATTCTATGAAGCCTTCGGAAAAGAGCTATATGCCCATTGCATAGTTACGCCCAGCGTATAACAAGAATTTTTGGAAAGTGCTTATTCCTTTTCAAGTTCAGCCTTTGCCTTTTCCAAAGCTTCACATTGCTCTTTGCTCAAAACAGGATATTTTAAATCCAACTTTTTAATTTGCGACAGAATAATATCAGAAATCGATGCATGGGTAACCCATTTCTTATCCGCAGGAATAATATACCAAGGTGCCCATTCAGTGCTTGTTTTGTTTAGCATATCTTCGTACGCTTCCATGTAATCTACCCATTTTGAGCGCTCTGAAAGGTCCGTGAGTGAAAATTTCCATTCTTTATCATGGTTTTTGAGGCGCTCAAGCAAACGCTGTTTCTGCTTCTTCTTTGAAACATTAAGGAAGAATTTCAACACCACAGTTCCGTTGCGAACTAAATGGCGTTCAAACATGTTTATGTCCTCGTAGCGTTGATTCCAGAATTGTTTTCCCTCGTCTCCGGGAGGTAGTTTTTGCTTTTCTAAGACTTCTGGTCGAACCTTTACTATTAAAACGTCCTCGTAATATGAACGATTAAAAATCCCTATACGTCCTTTTTCTGGAAGAGCTTTCGTATATCGCCATAGGAAGTCGTGATCAAGTTCCTCGGCGGATGGAGTTTTGAAGCCAATAACTTGGCAACCTTGGGGGTTAATTCCAGACATTACATGGCTTATTGTGCTGTCTTTGCCTGCTGCATCCATTCCTTGAAGAATAATCAACATCGAATAAGTGTTACTTGCCCAAAACAACTCCTGTAATTCAGCAAGCTTTTGTCGGTTGCTTTCCAGAAGCGTTAAAGCTAGTTCTTTTACTGATTTTTTTCCTTCTTTTTCTTCTTGTTTCTTAGCCCATTTTGGAACCCAACATGGATCATAATCTTTCAATGTGATTTTTTTTCCTTCGACCATTTTGAAGTCTTCTGTGTCAATGGCCATACAAAACGTCCCAATGACATTAAGTCAAACTTGCTTAAATTGGCTTGGATTCTTTTTGATACAATATTTAATTTTCTCATCATTTGGTTAGCATAAGTTTTGAAAAATTTGGAAGGGCACTACGTTCATTATTGAATGGCCATTGAACCAAAGGGTTTAGCCTAAGTTTACTTTTTCACCTGTCACTATGTAAACGATTGATTCGCAAATGTAGACCGCGTGGTCAGCAATACGCTCTAAATACCTAGTCATTAAAGCGCTCGATAAAACGCATTTACTATTGGCTTGCTCTCCTTTGATTAGCTTGTGAAGGTAATCAAAGTACATTTTGTCTACCGCTCGTTCAGTTTCTGAAATTGTTTTGGCAAGGATAATGTCCTGTTTTTTTAGGGCGTCTATACTTATTTTAACCATTGAAAGGACTTTTTCACTCATCTCATCAATGTAGTCGTGTGTCCAAGTTTCACATTCTTTTAGCCCATGCAATTGGTCGTTGATGAAGGATATGTCAAGGGCATATCTGCCATATCTTGCAAAGTCGTTGCCTATTTTCATATAGGATTTAATGGTTCTGAGGTCTGTGGCGACGGGTTGGAAACGAGCAATTAACTGAAAAGTTTGGTCTTCAACTTTATCAGCCATTGAAAGGAGCATGTCTGAAAGTTCTCTGACTTGTTCTTGAACACTTTTACCTACGAGGTAGCCGTGTATTGAAAGGGCAAGGGTATCATAGGTTAACTCACCCATCCTAACGATTAGCACTGATTGTTCTTCTAGTCCGCGGTCAATTATTCTGCTCATTCTAACGTCTCCTATCCGAATTCTCCTGTTATGTATTTTTCCGTTAATGGATTTTTGGGAGATTCAAAAATATCCCTGGTGGGTCCAAACTCAATCAATGAGCCAAGGTACATAAAAGCTGTAAAATCGGAGACACGCGATGCTTGCTGCATGTTATGGGTTACAATGGCAACTGTATAATTGCGTTTAAGCTCAACTACCAACCGCTCAATCTTGGCCGTCGCAATCGGGTCCAAAGCAGAACAAGGTTCATCCATCAAAATGACCTCAGGCTGCAAAGCGATTGCTCTTGCAATACATAACCGCTGTTGCTGTCCCCCAGAAATGCTAGTACCGGGCTTTTTCAACTCATCTTTGACCTCATCCCAAAGGGTTGCTTGCTCTAAACTTCGCTTGACTACTTCGTCGAGATTTTTACCTTTCTTTGTTCCAGTCAATTTTAACCCGGCTGCTACATTGTCATAGATAGACATTGTTGGGAATGGATTGGGTTTCTGGAAAACCATGCCAACTCTTCGGCGAATCTGCACGGGAGTCAACTTGTTTGTCGTAGATGTTTTGTCCATCCAAAAGAATTTGCCCAGTCAACTTGGCGTTTGGTGTGAGCTCGTGCATTCGGTTTAAACAACGGATGAAAGTGGATTTGCCACATCCTGAAGGGCCAATTATGGCGGTTACCGAGTTAGCTTTTATGTTTATGTTTACGTCTTTTAATGCTTGCTTTGGACCAAACCAAGCGTTCAAGTCTATACTTTGCATTTTCAGGTTTTGTCAACGACTTTTTCTTGAGAATCAATTGTGCTTGTCATCTTTTGTTTCATCCTCAAGTTGTTAATTTAGCGATTATGTTTAGGCTTAACACCATCAAAATTAAGATAAGAGCTGCACCCCAACCCTGCGCCTGCAAGCTGGCTTGTGGCTGAAGAGAGTCGCGGCCAATCTCAAGGGGTAGCGCAGCCATGGGTTGGTTTAAGCCTTGGAAAAAGTACCT
>CAWDAV010000017.1:0-79420 GCA_963800365.1 Candidatus Bathyarchaeota archaeon
AGAAGTTAAGCCAGAACAAGAAGAAACTGGGGAAAAGCCCGAAGAAGCCGAAGCAGAAGAGGATACGGAGTAAACCTTAGAATAGAATTCTAAGCAGCTAACACAACAACATAACAATTAACTGCTTCTTCATCTTCGAAAACAACCACCTCTAATCCGCTGCCTTCCAAAACAACCATAAACTTCTCAAGCGGAAACGCCTTTTTTAGCCCCGTTACAACAACTTTACCGATTTTTTTGGTAACCCGTTTTAATTCCGTCAACGTTTCGGGCGGCTTGGGCATATTCTGCAAAACTGTAAAAGCAAAAACCGCTTCAAAAGAACCATTCCTAAATGGTAAATGGTCTGCGTCCGCCTGTAAAATGAAGGCGTTTTGGAAAAAATTCGCGTTTTTCTTCGCTTTCAGCAACAGTTTATGCGAAATATCCACACCGACAACCATTTCAGTTTGTGTTGTGACTTCTCCGAAAAATAATCCTGAGCCGCATCCCACGTCTAAAACTGTCTTACCCGTCACATCGACGTTTTCTAAGGCTTTCTTGTACTTTCTTTGCTGCTCTTCTGCATATTGCTCATCGTAACTCTCCGCTGTTGTATTATAGCGCTGCATGATTTTGCGCTTTACTCTCCAACCATTCAAGGCGGTATCCTTCAAGAATTCTTATGTACCCAATGCCTGCTAAAATAGTTGGCGAAAACACGGATGCAACAACCCAACAAAATAGCAGTATTAACTGAACCTACACTTGCGGATGCGGCTGTGCTCATCGAAAAAGCCTTTGCGCAAAGACGAACTCTAGTCGTCGCAGGCAACTGTCACGTACACTACGCTGGCAGAGCAAATTCTAAGCTTGAACTCGGCGAACGTCTCCTCATCATCAAATCTGACGGTTCTCTCCTTGTGCATCGACCAGTCGGGTATGAACCCGTTAACTGGCAGCCCGCAGGCAGCGTCTTCCACGTCCAGATCAAAGACGGCGAGCTTGAGGTTCATGGGGTTCGCCAGAAACCTAGAGAAAGTGTCCGAGTAGCATTTGACAAAATCTTCATGGTTTCCGCCCTCAACCTTTCTGATTCGGGAGAATTCCTCTTGCATGCCAGCGAAGATGATATGCACCGAGCGATTCTGCTTAAGCCTGAACTGCTTGAGGTTGGTTTTAAACCGATTAGCTGGGAGAAAAAAGTTGAACCGGGCTTTGTGGACATCTATGGTGAAGACAAAGACGGCAAACTAGTCATCGTTGAAGTGAAACGGAAAACCGCCTCCAAAGAAGCCGCATTACAGCTTGCAAAGTACATTGAACCCATCAAAGCCAAAGTTAATCGTGAAGTCCGAGCAATCTTAGTTGCGCCTAGCCTTGCCAAAGATGTGCAGAGAGTGCTAGTCACACTTGGATTGGAGTATAAAGCGTTGGATCCGAAAGTTTGCGCTGAAGTGCTCAAAAAAGCTGAGAACTCTAAGCTGGAAACTTTCTTTGGAGAAAAAACTTAGCGTGCATTATGGCTTGCTGGTTTTACGCCAAGTCAGAACGCTATAGATTGAAAACAGCAAAAGTACAGTCAAAACCGCAGCTTTAAGAGCAGTGAACGATAGAATAGTCGAAGCAAGCAAAATCGAAGCTGGAAATGGACCTAGAAAAATGTAGAAGAAAATGGCAACTGGCAAGCGATAAGTGTATTTGTAGTCTTTTAGATTGCGTTTCCCAAAATACAACGCCGCTAATCTTCCTAAGCCAAAAGTGCATTTTTTGCAATTGTAGCAGGGTCGCAGGCAGCCGAGGAATTTTAGGATACCGTAGATGCCGATAAGTGCAGCCAGGAGGAACATCACGCCGTAAATCCAGTTGACAAGCCAAAAACCCCCAGTGTCAAGTACAATCCAAGCTGCAACTGCTAGGTTGCCTATTATGGCGAAGGTTTTAGGGAACTCGATAGTTTCAGTGATTCTTCCGCTTCCCCGAGCTTAATGTTGGTGGCCCGATAAGAAGTTAGTTTCCATTGTAACCGCCTAAAGTTTTTTTTCAATATGCTAATGGCAACAGGAAAACGCCAATACTACCTACCCTCTTAGCGCTTTCAACCTGATGCCTTAAGTTTCTTCAGCGTTTCTAATAGAAATTCTGATAGGTCGCGAAAACAATTAAAGACTAATTTTGGAACAGAAAATTAGAATGCAAGAGCAAAAAACTTGCTTGTTTATGCTTTTGGTTTGCCGTTTTCTTCCGGGACAAAAACTGCGGCTGCCACAGTTGTGGTCCATAAGCCGTTTTTGTCGCCTGCAGCAGACTGGGTTACGTTGGCTGTTTTGATAATTAAGCCCGTGGTTTTGAAGAGTTGTTTCCGTTCGTCCCATGCGGTTTCAGGGTCAAACTGTATACCCATGGTTGTTGCAAGCATGGTTGCGGCGAGGTCTTCTGCGTAATCACCTGCAGTTTCATCGGTCTGTCCAAAGCTGTGGTGTTCACTGAGGTAGCCGTATTGGTTTTTGCCGCTGGGAATGGCGACGCCAACAGATGATGCAACGAGGCGATGTGGTTCGTTGGTAGCGTTGCGGGCGATGACGACAAAGGTGATTTCGCCCGGCTGAATCATCTTTAAGCCTTTCTCCCGAGTAAGCAGTTCACATGCAGGTGGAACAATGCTGGATACGGCAACGAGGTTGCACATTTGAATGCCTGCATCGCGCAGTGCTAATTCGAATGATTGGAGTTGCTCTTTATGTTTGCCAACTCCTTTTGTGAAAAAGAAGTATTTTGGTATCATGTCGATGTCGGAAAATAGTGATTGCTGAATGCATTAATTAGTGTTTTGTTTGCAAACTATAGTTTTCGATCCATTTCGTTTTTTTACCTTGGTTACCTAAATAGCACACCATTGCGCCTCAATAGTTCTGTTTTCATAAATCCAAAGCAGAACTAATTCGAAAGGATTTTTTTGCCGTTTGGCTGTATAACTATATACCTTCAAGTTTCAAAATCTCAATCAGCGGAATCATTTCCAGCATCTGTACCTGCTCTTTTTTTGGAGGTAAAATCAAAAACCATAACTCCGAGGAATTCTCGCCTTGTAAATGAAATTATTTCCAGTTTTGGATAATATTGTATGCGGCTTTGCATTAAATTTCTAGTTCACTTTTAATTCTACAGAGTTGGCCCATGTGCTTTCGAAGTAGCTTCGAGCTAACGCTGCAAGACTTGGATTTTTCGACCATAACGCTGCGGCATTCGGTAATGGGGCCTCAGCTGCCATTGTAATAAACGCTTCTTTATCGTCAATGACAGTTACTACCGTTGGCTGAGACGACGTAGTAAATTTGACTTTGAAATTTGTGTTCTTGGAAAGACGTCGCGTAATTTGTAGAGCGAATTTTCTTTGGATAGGTTGTTCGGTTGTAATATTGATTTTTATTCCTTTCTTCAACGCTTTCCTATATTCGTCTGCAAATTCAAGAATTGCATCGGAAAATCTTTCCCGAGAAGTAACAACGCATACACTAAAACTTGCTCTTGCCAGAGCTACTCTCAATCTTTGAATAATAGCATCTTTTCCATAAACCATAACGGAGCATGTTTCTTCTTCCTGAAACTCTCTTGCTTCATTACACCTTAAATCGGCCAGCAATTCTTCGGTTTCTTTAATCAAAAGGTTCTGTTCTGCTGCTTTGCGTTTGATCATGTTTGGCAATATCAATACTGCGGGAACTGCCTGGAAGCTAATTGGCCTGGTCATCAGCTTTTCAACCATTCCTTGTTTTTCAATAGTCGGGATTATTCGATAAATGTCGGGTCGAGCGATTTTTGTTGCATCTGCAAGTTGCCTTGCGGTTGCAGGTCCGCATTGGAGAAGGGCAAGGTAAAGTCTAGCTTGGTCTATTGTCAATCCCAGATTCGTTAAAGTTTGTATTTTTCCTTCTATTTTCATAAAAAATTCGACGTTTACCGGTGATTTTCTGGTCGACAAATATTGTATAAGAGACATCATAATTTAAGACTTGCGAAAAAATCGAGATTGTCAGTAGAGCCTCTATCTCCAATATTTTAAAAGTAAACCGACCGATAGAAATATGTTCTTATAAAAACAGGAGAAAGAAAAAAATGCATTTTTCTATAAATAAAACTAAAGCTACCTTAGTATCGTTGTTTCTAATTCTGACCATTACAGGCACATGCATATTTCTGCCAACTGCTACTTCACATACCCCACCAGTTTATATGCCAACCAACGCCTACGTAAATTGTGCACCACCTGTCATCGGTGTTGGCCAGACCACCACAATTGTCGTGTGGCTAGACAGGACTTCACCAACATCGACCGGTACGAGCGGTGAAAGGTTTCCAGGATTCTTGCTGACGATTACTAAGCCAGACGGAACGAACATGACAATCGGACCTTGGAATTCGCTTAGTGCCGTTGCCAGTGACTTCCAATCATTTACCCCAACTGAAGTCGGCAATTATTCAATCGTTTTCAGCTGGCCAGGCGCAACTATAGTCGCAGGCAGCCAGCCCTATGTCAACACCCAAGATACAGTCGGCGATATATGGTTAGGTTCCACAAGCAAACCCTGCACACTAACCGTAACACAAGAACAAGTACCCACTTTCCCAGAACCCCCTCTACCAACAGACTATTGGACTAGACCAATAACTGACATAAACCGACAGTGGTATGTCCTTGCAAGCAACTGGCTACAAGGAACATGGCTACAAGGTAACATCCAGACAGTGGGAACAGGACCGCTTAGTGCACACGTGTTATGGGCTCGACCAATTCTGCCGGCATACCCTGGAGGCATCGCTGACGCAAACTATGGACCTCTAAATGCAAACATCGAAGACTACCTAAGCCCATGGGGGGGCTGCATTATCATGAACGGCATAATCTACTATAACACCCCTCAGAGCGCTGAGACCAATCACTATGGGTATTACGCAGTAGACCTCCACACAGGAGAGCAGATATGGTACAATAATGGAACCAACCCCATAACAATGGCTGCATATACCGGCGCCGGCGGTGTTGACCCACCAATTACTCAGACCTATCCAAAGCTCTCATGCGGCCAAATGCTACAAATGAACAACGTTAACGGAAGAGGCATAGCCTCATACCTGTGGGAACAAGGACCAGCTACGAGCAGCGACCGCCCAGGATTCACCACATGGTACATGCTTGACCCAAGCACTGGAGACCTAATGCTGACGTCTACACAACGTTCCATCAGGTACAGGTGCAACCGACCGGCAAGGAGATTTACTTATCTACACTTACTCTGCGGCTACAGGCAACATTCTCTGTTGGAATTCAACCCAAGCTATTCCCCCAGGAGGCCCATTAGGAACTGGACAGCAAACTTGGAGACCTGAAGTAGGACAAATAATCGATACCATGAACAACACTTTATTCAAACCCGGCGCTTGGTCATCATCAGTCGACGCCGCTACCTTGGCAGCATTAAACGCAGGACCTCTTACTCCATATACAATGAACGTGACTGTAGACAAAAATTTGCCAGGCGGTATGACGATTCTGAAAGATGAAACCCGTGAACCCATAGGAATTTTCGGCTCGCAAATTAATAGTACATATTCTGGCGGAACCGCAACTCCAAGTGCAGACGTATTTACCGTTTGGAAAGTAAGCATAAAAGACCATGCAACAGCATACAGCCCTTATCCTAATCTAGCAGGTACTCTAAACAACAACCTTGGATTTGCAGCTTCATTAGACTATAAGAAAGACGTAACTGTACCGATAACCGGCAAAAACTACACATGGAGCATAAGCCTTGGTGGACAAGCTGACAAAGCTGGAGTATTTATCCTAAGATGCACGCAAACAAGCCAACTTTGGGTCTACAGTTTACAGGATGGAAGCTTAAAGTATGGACCAATCGAAGGAATTCAGGGCGGATTAGCAAATGACCAAATGATATACTACAGCCAAAGCCCCCTAGTGTACGGCAATACGCTCTTCGTAACTGATGGATACCAAGGGACAATTAATGCCTATGATGTACAAACTGGCAACTTACTTTGGGTATACCAAGCTTCCGCAGCACCCTACAGCTTTGAAAGCCAATATGGAGCCAACATGCCAATCAGCCTCGGCAGTATTTGCAATGGATTGATATACACATGGTCGAATGAGCACTCGCCTACTAATCCTCTCTGGCGCCAATCATACACGCGCTGTATCAACGCAACCACAGGAACACTATTATGGAAACTGCCTACATACATGATGTTCATTGGAACTCCTTCAGCTATCGCGGACGGTTACCTCGTAACAGCAAGCGACTATGACAACTTGATATACTGTATCGGTAAAGGACCAAGCGGTACAACAGTTTCCGCACCACAGAACGGTATAACAGCGGGAAACAGCTTTACAATCACAGGCACAGTCACCGACCAATCACCTGGAGCTTTAGCATTCGCAACCAAATACGGTCTAACAGGCGGAGTTGCAGCAGTATCCGATGATAGCCAAGAAGCATACATGACATACCTCTACGAGCAACAGTTGAAACCTACAAACGCAAGTGGAGTTCCAGTAACCATAAGTGCCATCGACCCTAACGGCAACGTAGTTACTCTCGGCACAACAACCAACGACGTAAACGGCTTCTACAGCTTCCAAGTGAACCCAGACATGCTTACAGCAGGCGCAGGCACATACAAAGTCATAGCTTCGTTCGCAGGCTCTAACTCTTATGGTTCATCAAATGCAGAATCCGCTTTCACAATCAACTCTGCAGCACCAACCGCCTCTCCCCAGCCAGTAGCCGCTCAGCCACCTACAGACATGTACATTCTAGGCGCAGCAGTTGCAATTATTATTGCAATAGCCATCGTCGGAATTGTACTATTCATAACAATCAGAAAACGACCGTAAGCAACAGAAAAAAACAATATTCCTTCCTTTTTTTTTTTTAATATCGATAGCTCCAACATTTAACGTCGTTAACTGCACTTCTATCAACAAGCTTAAGCGTTTTTCGGAGGTTTTTGTAATACTTAAATTTGTTAGGTTTAGGTATAAAGTTATACGTTTGTGTTTTAAAACATAATATTACCCAAAAACAATACATCTCTTAATTGAGGAATTAAACTGGCGCCGCACCAAAGTGTGTTCAAAGACGAATCCAAACTTGACATAAACTATATCCCAGCGAAGCTGCCACACCGTGAAACCCAACAGCGTCTCCTCATGGAATTCTTCAACTTTATACTGCGCTGCCCCGAAAAGATGGCTCAGCGTGTCATCTTGACAGGAGATGTGGGGACGGGAAAAACAGCGCTTGCCCAGCATTTCGGCGCAAACATCACATCAGAAGCTAACAAACGGGGCATAAAATTCCGCTACGTTCACCTTAACTGCCGCGAATACCGTGGAAATCTCTCCCCGATTCTGCATCGCGCTGTCACTGTTTTTCGTCCAAATTATCCAGCTCGTGGGTATAGTTCCGATGAGATCCTTGGCACGCTCATGCAGGTTTTGGATGAAGAAAATGCAACCTTGATACTGACCCTGGACGAATTCGACAGCCTAATCGAGAAAGAAGGCTCCGACGCTGTGTATAAGCTGACGCGGCTGCAGGAGATGCGGCAGGGCAAACCGCAGCGGTTGTCATTCATCTTTATCATGCGTGACTTAGCTGCAATTGCACCCTTAGATGAGAGCGCCAAGAGCACCCTTCAACGAAGCATCATCCATCTGGAAAGGTATGGTAAGCCGCAGCTCATTGATATCTTAAATGACCGTGTAGCGATGGCGTTTGAGTTGGGTGCGGTTCCTGAGGACGTAGTGGATTTGATTTCGGAGTTAGCTTTCTCTGAAACTGGAAATGCCCGTTTTGGGATTGAATTGTTGTGGCGCTCAGGTAAATATGCCGATGCGGAAGACGCTGGTTGCGTTGAGCCTGAGTGTGTTCGCATGGCGGTTTCAAGTATTATTCCTGGTTTACGCCGAAGCGAACTCTCAGGGCTAGGGTTACATGAAAAACTGTTTTTGCTTGCGGTAGCGCGATATTTTAGGGAGAATGAGCAAGCCTATGTTTCCCTCTCCGAAGTTGAAAAGGCATATGCGGTTGTATGTGAAGAATTCGACGAGAAACCCAACGGTCATACCCAAGTCTACAACTATGCTCAGTACCTCTCAAAGCTCAGCGTATTAAAAACTGAGGTCGCAACCGCTGAAACTCGTGGACGAACAACTATGTTGTCCTTGCCAACCATACCCGCGGCAGAGTTGGAGAAAGAGTTGTGTGTGGGTCTGAGATCTGAAAGAGGGCGTGCTTAACTATGGAGCTTGAGGAAGTTTTCTCGTCAAAGTCCCGCATGAAAATTTTAAAACTTATCTTTCATCTGGGGCAATTGAACGTTTCTGATGTTGCGCGTCGTTTAAAACTTAATTTTGCGTCAACTAGTAAGCATCTTAACCTTTTGGAGTCTGAAGGTATTCTCGAAGAACGAACTTATGGTCGGGTTCGCATGTACAGGTTTAGCGAAGGTGCGAAGGCGAAGGCTGTAATAGGTTTGATTGAGACGTGGGAAAAACAGTAATTTTGAAATGTGATTTAGGTTTTTCTTGTTTTCTGGTATTTATCTACTAATTGGCTAAGCTAAAAGTTGGCGGAATCATACGAATTTTTTACTTTAACCCAAGGCAAGCAAGCGGTTGTGATTGTTTATGTACACCAACAAATCTATTTAAGAAAATAAGCAGCCTATAGTTAATCTAAAGAACTATCCAGGAGATTTTTATAAATGCTTGAAGGATGGGAATGGATTATCATCGGTGTTGTTGCAATCGTCATCATCATGTGGGGTCCAGCAAAGATTCCGCAGTTTGCACGGGCATTAGGACAAGCCAAAGGCGAATTTAGCAAAGCATCAAAAGAATTCAACAACGCTGCTCTAACAACCGAGAACTCTACAACGCCAGTTCAGCATGCTGCGTCGCCTGCTCCTCAACAAGCAACCCTAAGGACTAAAGACGAAATGCTACTTGAAACAGCCCAAAAACTAGGCATCCCCACTGAAGGTAAAACACGAGAGCAAATATCCGAAGAAATATCTGTAAAGGTTAAAATTTTAGGCGCCGAGTAATGGCTATTTTAGCCGTTATTTTTTCTTGGCAAGAACTATTTGAATCCCTAAAATTCCTCTTAAAAAAAAGTCAATATGCTGAACTGTAGAGGATTCTATTATCTTCCATATTTCCGTCAAATAAAGAATTTAGAAACTAAAGAAATTGAGAGTTAATTGCTATGCCGGAAGGACAAAATTTCTTCGAAGGGTTCTGGGGTCACATTACCGAGTTCATAAAACGCATGAAGATAGTACTGGCCGTTTTTGTGGTTTCGCTTTTCGTTATGCTTGTTCTTCCAGGTAACTCAGATTTCTTCGCAACCACCAACAACTACAAACCCCTAATGTCAGTGTTACTAGTTTACATTGGCAACATGTTTTTGCCTCAAGGAGCTCAACTTTTTGCTAATTCTATGTCTGACCCAATAACACTCTATGCTTTTGCGGCAGTGGTTTTTGCGGTCGGTATAACTCTGCCAATTTTTGCTTACGAAGCTTACAAATTCATCGATCCAGCGCTTTATCCACACGAGCGGAAATCTATTTTTCCATTCGTTTCGATAGTAACTGTTTTGTTCGTAGTAGGAGCTGTTTTTGGCTTTTTCTTTTTGGCTCCCTCATTTATTCAAGGCTTCCTTCCTTTCTATAGTGCCGTAAATGCGGTAGAATTGTTCCCAATTATGGATTTTTACAATACAATTTTCTTCACCATCATAATAAGTGGGCTTCTTTTCACCATTCCAGCTTTCTTTGTTATCCTAGTTAAATTTGGAATTATCCACACAAAATCAATTACTAAACAAAGAAAGTATATCTGGGCAGGGCTCGCAATTGCTGCGATGTTAATTTCGCCTGGGGCGACACCTATTGGTGATTTGTACTTATTTTTAGCTTTGCTTGCGTTGGTTGAAGTAAGTTTGTTGGTTGGAAAGAGATATGAAAACAAAATGGGCAACGGCAACGCACAGTCTTTATTGTCAAAATGGTTTTCTCCCCCAACTTGCAAGTTCTGCCAGTTTACAATTGAAGAAAATCAGCGCTATTGTCCCAATTGCAAACGATATCAACTTTGATTAACATGAAAACTTTTCTATCAAACTTATTTAGCGAACATCGATAAATTGTGATTGTTCCTTGCAACAACAAACTTTCAAAAGAAGAAAGCGCTAATAATGAGAGGGCAAGGGTTTTAGAATGTTCACTCATAAAACCAAAATTATAGTTAATACTTTGTTGATTACTTTACTGCTTGTTTCCAGCCTTTTCGCGTTGACACAAAGTCAAGTAACGACGCAAACATGTAGTCAATGCGGAATGGAATTGGATGCAACAGGTCAAGCACGTTATAGAATTGTTGATGCCTCTGGTGTTCAGTACGTTGCTTGTTGCCCAATTTGTGCACTCAAACTTCAGAGAACCTATGGAGACATTAACATTACTTCATTCTGTGATTATTATGGGCCAAACTATCCCATAACTATAAGTTCGAAAAATAATGGGACGGATGTAACCGTTAATCCCCCTGATGCTTTAATTATAGTTGCTGGCAGTTGCAGTAAAAATAGATTGGTTTACAATTCTTCTGCTGCTGATGCTTTGCTCGCTCCGCCAAATAATGGTACTTCGCAGTGGCTTTCACCATTAACAAACGCCACGGTGCTTGCTAATGCGACTAGGATGAGGGTAGCTCAAGCGGCTCTCATTAACGGTGCCGGTTTGCCTTCGTCAACCCCTTCTCCAACTCCAACTTCAACTCCCACTCTATCACCCTCTCCCTCGCCATCTTCAAGTGCCTTTGCATCTGTCTCCTTCACCCTCTCCCTCTGCTTCTCCAGCTAAAACACTTACAACTCTCCCCTGAGCCAACGGCGGCGTTGGTCAATCAGGTCTGCGAAGTTTGCGGGATGGATGTAACTGCTGAATCTCAAGCAAGATACACAGTAACTGATGGAAACGGAAACGTTCACTATGTTGAATGCTTCATGTGCGCCATGCAACTCATCAATGACTATGAACACTTTGCATATTGCAACTTATTGCGACTGGTATGGACCAAATTACCCAATAACCATCGATACTTCTAATTTTGGACAAACAGTTTCCGTTAGTCCTTCTACTGCGATTTTTCTGCGTGGAGGAAGCTGCGTTACCGCTCGAGCAGCTTATAATCAAACAGCTGCCGACTATCTTCTCGCTAACGGATTTTCCCAAAATACCTCGCCCGAGCAACAGTACGCTTTGCCCTCAACCACCCAAGTTAAATTGGTGAATGAAGCGATTAGCACTTGGTACGCCAAAGCTGATGCGACAGCGTGCGCCTACATCTCTAATGCTTGCCCTAGCTTTTGTGGTTGGAGTTGTTATCATCGTTGGCTCAGTCTTTGCATTTAAGAAACTGAAAAGCACATAAGTCAAACAGATCTTAGAACAAGAGGGAATAACGGATGATTGTAAACCTGTATGTCGCAGTCGATTTAGCTATAGCGCTCTTCGCATTGGCGGTAGGATGCTTCGCAGCTTTGAAAGCGTACAAAATAGAGGAAGGCATTAAAGGGTGCATCTGCTGACCAACGTTATGAGTTGGAAAAAGATTTTTCTTTAGTTTCAACAGTTGGTTGGATGACTCTTGGGACTCGAATTCTTGCGATTCCACTTTTTTGGATAACTGTTGTATCCTTAATTCCCGCTGTTCCAGGCGCAATGTGTGAATTTGGAGTTTTCCAGGCAGGTGCTCCATGGTCTTGGGCAGATTTGGGATTGAAGTTTTTTACCATGTTTGCGTTTGGGGGTTGGCTTTTTTATGACATCATGAACAGAAAAATAAAAAATTCTAACATGATGGCTTCGCTCTCACGTGGCTTTGTTTTACTAATGCCGCTTTTATTCATAGATGCTATGTTGGACATTTCTTTTTTTGGCGGACTTAAGCCACTGGTTGTTCCGTGCTGCATGGTTGTATATTCCAACACTTCTCCTGGTTTATTCAATGTCGGATGCCCCTTTTGTTTCATAACTTACCAATATCCTCTCCTTTGGGGCGTTATTGCCGCATACTCTGTTTCGATTGGATTAGTAATTTGGAGTTTTCTTTTTCAAAGGTCATCTAAAAATAATCCTGATGCACGAAAAGAGGTGTCGCAGCTGTTGCGAAAAGTTATGCTTGTCTGTTTAATCTTGGCGATTATTGGCACTGTTTTATTAGTTATGCAGGTGGGGTTTGGGAGTTTTAGAAATGTTTAATCTTTTAGTTCTGAATTCAATTAGTATTCTTTCTTGAAAGGTGTATACAGTTATAATTGGGGAATCCGTTGAACCTTAAGAAAACTCTTTATTGCCGAAATTGCGGTAGTGATTGTGGCAATTGTATTTGTCGCGGTTTTTGTTGAAATCACTCCTTTTCTTGCTGCTTCAAATCAAACAGGACAAATCGGAGTTTTTAATCAAAGAAAATATGCCCAGGAGATAGTGACATTTACTCCCTGGTCAAAGAGCTAGTTCACAGTTTAATTACACAATCTATGATCCAGCTATTCTCGTAGTTGATTTAAAGTTTCAAGATTGGCAAAGTCCAGGGCTCATTATCTATGTATTGCAATGGAATATTAATAGTAACATTTGAAGCCACTCCAAATAATCCTTATGTTGAATTAACGACGGTTACTTTTTCAGGTTATGACTTGGTTAAGCCACCGCCATCACAATTTACAGGGATATTTTGTATTTGCCTATGGAAATGAAATTTCCTTCTTATCACCATCAGAAAACGGCTACCAAGGTACTTTTGAGTATCAAATTAACATAAGAGGAAGTAGATAAAATGAAGTCAAGAATAATGATCTATTTACTTGCAATCTTGCTGACGTTTGTGTTTGTTTCTTGTGCCTTGAGCGAAATTTCTTGGTCAATAAAAGACAACAACTCTGACCCTTTACGTCAAGCTCATGGGTTTGTCAAGTGTGGCAGTTGGGAATCTTAATCCGTCAGCGAGAAACCCTGGAATAGAGTTATTGTGCACTGGTCTTTACGATGTGCCTGGGGGTTACTGCAACTATTTCACTTTGGGTGTGCCGGACAGCCAACTTTCCAATGGCAACCAACTTTACAATAATCAGTAATCTTACCGAGGTTGGAAAATAATGAAACGGTTTAAGAATCTGTTGAATTATGCCTTGAATTGTGTTCAAAGGTATAAGTTGCGAACAATTGTAATTCTTATTTGCCTTGCTGTTGCGGCTTCTGCTTTTTCTGCTGTTGCTTTTATGTCAGACGGGCTTGTGAAAGAGGGTGCTCTTAGCTTGAAGTATGCTCCTGATTTAACCGTTCAGGGAATACAATCTGGTAGGCAGACCCTAATTTCTACCTATTATGTTAATCACATTTTAGGTGCTGCTCCAGGTGTCAGTGGAATCTCCGAAAGGGTTTGGGGCTATGGAAATGTTGGAAATACACTTATTGTCGTAATGGGACTTGATGTAGGCAATACCGAAACATTAAATCAGACAAAACATCAGCTGGGTACCTTTTCAGTTGATCAGGCTGCTGCTTATCCCTTAGAGTCTGGTCATTTTATAGATGCGCAATCAAATAACACAGTTGTTCTTGGAAAAGGCGTTGCGGAATTGCTTGGGGCAAGTGTTGGGACTGAATTATCAATTCTAACAGAATCTAATCAAATTAAACAGATACATTGTTGTTGGAATTTTCAACAGTGAATCCAGTATCTATAATGCAGACATGATCTTGATGAATCTCAATGCTGCTAGAGACTTTTTTAATATTCCAAGCGATGAAGTTACTGATTTAATGGTGTACATTACTCCCGTAGATGCTGCAACTAAAAGTGCGTTAGTTAACGTTGTGGCAAGGCAGATAACCGAGTTGCCAAATTGCCGTGTAGTAACGAAAGATGTTCTTCTAAGTGCTCAAGAAAAAACCTATGGTGATCGATCAGGGTTCTTCTCGATTGTGTGGTATGTTATTTTGATTGCAGTTGCGATAGTTGCCTTTAATCAAACGGTTGTTGTTGGTCATGAATCAAAATTTGAAGTGGGATTGCTTAAGTCTCTTGGGTTTTCAACGTCTGACGTTATTCAGGTTCGATTAATAGAGAGCTTAGTTCTTGGAACATTGGCTGGAGCTATAGGTTTATCAATAGGAATATTATTCGATGTTGTTTTGGGGGCACCAGTCCTTCGAGATTTCATGTTAGGTTGGGCTAACCTATACCCAAGCTTTCCAGTTCCCTTTTTCATAAGTGCTCAAACAGTGTTCTTCACATTCGCCGTAACTATCGTTCCTCTTCTTTTTGCAACTGTAATTCCTTCATGGCTAAACGCCACAGTTGACCCAGATATTTCAATGAGAGGCGCCCGAGCATGATAGAAGTAGAAAACTTAACTAAAATCTATAATCAAGGCAAAAAATACCAAGTTGAAGCAGTTACAGATGTGAACTTAACGGTGGAAGATGGGTCTATAACTGCGTTGGTTGGACCCAGCGGCTGTGGAAAAACTACGTTAATGAGCATGATAGGACAACTTCTAACGCCAACCAACGGCAAAGTAATCATAGATGGAGAAAACATAACTGCCTACTCCGACAGTTGGAAAGCCTTCTTTAGAAGAAACAACATGGGCTTTGTTTTCCAACATATCAACCTCCTCCCCAACTTCAATGCACTAGAAAACGTGATGACTCCACTCATATGTCACGACGTAGATCCAGCAGAATACAAAGAGTCGGCTCTTAAATTGTTGGATCAACTGGGCTTGTCCGAGAGAGCATACTTCAATGTTGAACAGCTATCTGGTGGGCAACAACAAAGAGTCGCCGTAGCAAGAGCATTGATAACTGAACCCCCAATCATTGTCGCTGACGAACCGTTAACTTTTGTTGACGAAGCTTCCGCTAAAACAATCACTGATTTCTTCGAGAAACTCAAGGAAGAAGGGAAAACCATCCTGATTTCCACACACGCAACCAATTTAGCAAAGCTGGCGGATAAAACATTTGTAATCAAAGACGGAAAAGTTATCGATTCATACTAAATTGTAATTGATTGAGCTCATCTTTCTGCTATTTTCAATTTATTTTTTTTAATGATAGATCTAGGTCGTCTCAATAAACTACATAGGGCTAAGGTGGGAACTCTTCGTGTATGTTTTCTTGTTGAGCTATTGGGAAGATTTTATCGTAATATTAGTTGAAAATTATCGATTGATTTTTTCTAAGTATAAGAATTAAAAGAATTCAAAAAGAAAAAGAAAGAAAAGGGAATTTTTTGTATTTGTTTACTTTACTGGGGTGTATGGTCTCATCATTTCGTTGTCTTCGTGGTCAACGATGTGGCAGTGCCAGACGTATCCTGGTCCAACTGTTGGATCGAATGGGAATTTGTTTTGACCTGCTTTAACTTGGTTCACTGCGTATTTTTGTGGTGCAAAGCGAACGATTATGCGTGAGACTTGTCCTGGCATCATCTTCATCATATCTTTCCAACCGGATTCCCATTCAGCTGGGGGTATTACTCCTCCTTGCAGGAACTTTGTGACATCTGGGTTTCCTCCTATAGCAGGAACTTTGCCTGATGTTGTTGCACCGTTTGTTGTGTTGTAGGGCATTGGAGGACCGTTGAATGGCTCGAAGTTACCAGATTGGAATGCTTTGTTGTAGGCTGCTCTATATCCGTTGGGATCCAATACGCCGGTGTCGAAATTAAATCCTACATTGAAGTTCTGACGGTTCATTATTTGGAATTGAACTAAGTGTAAGTGAATTGGGTGTGCATCTGCTGTTAAGTTGATGATGTCCCATTGTTCGGTTGAGCCGACTGTTGGGGTTTCAGATAAGTATCTTCCGTCAACTAATGTGTAATTGCTGATTGGATGATTGCTTGCATCTGTGCCTTCCCATCTTGTATTATTCAGAATTGGACCTAATGGTCCTCCCTCGCCTTCAACTTCGACTAGCGTTATCATTCTGTATTTGTCGATTTTTACTCCGCCTGCGATTCCACCCTTGCCATCCGTTAACCGAACAATAGCAGGTGGTAGTTTAGTTGAATTAGAATTCACGTTGGAGACTCTAAGCTTGGCTCCAGGAAATGCGGGGTCGAAACTTGTATCTTTGCCGCCTGTGATTGTGTTTCCTACATTGAATTTCATGATTTGGCCGACTGTGTTGATAAATGCTGGACTGGTTGCTGGACCTGGACCTGAGTCTGCTCCTGGTCCTCCCCCTCCGGTTGGATATGGGGTGACTGCGTCGTTTATCATGTAAATTACTTGTCCCTTGAATCCGCTGAAATCAACGATTACATCTGCCCGTTCTCCAGGTGCGAAGAAGATATTTTCGCTTTGGACTGGTCTATCGAGAAGGCCCCCGTCAGCGCCTATGATCCAGAATTTTAATCCGATGGGGTTGCGATTCCAGTCGGCGAATTTCAAGTTGAAGAATCGTGCGTTGGCTCCGTCAACCATGCGGAAGCGGTATCTTCTTGGTTCTACATTTAGGTATGGCCATGATTTGCCGTTTACTAGAATTACGTCTCCAAAAAATTCTGGTATCCAGAATGGATGCACGCTTCTGTTAGGTGGTCCACCGTTGAATCCTGGTCCGTCTACACCTGTATCGTTAGCATTAGTTGCTGAGGCGTTTTGCTGGCCATCTGTTATTGTTCCGTCTGGGAAGTAGAGTTGACCGTTTGTATCGAACATCTTATCCTGAATGGCTAGTTCTATTTCTTGTGGTCCTGCAGGAAGGTTTAGTCCTGTTCCGGGTATTCCTGTATCAAATGAGTCTCGTAAAAAGTAAAAGCCTACAAGTCCAGAGTAAAGGTTTGTCCTAGTAGCACCTAAGACATGGTCATGGTAAAACAATGTTGTGGGTTCTTGACCGTTGGGATATAGGTAGTTCTGTGATGTTCCTGCCGACCAAGCTGGTCCTCTTAATGCGTAGCCTTTTGTGAACCATGCGTCTGGGCCTCCATCGGACGAGGACGGTACTTCTCCACCGTGCAAATGCGTTACTACTGGAATCGGTCCGGCATATGGCGTTGTGGGGCCTTCGGGATTTACTCCGGGTATTGCGTCTGGGATTAGGTTATTTTCCGGGTCTGCCCAATGTATCGTTTGATCTACTGTTATATATTTCTGCAATTGAGAAGTTTCGTTGTTTAGACTGTTAACCAGGGTGACGTTTACTGGTTTATTTTGTTTCGCTTCGATTGTGAATGCTGGGTAGAGAGGTCCGGCTGTTGCTACTCCGTTGTTTACAGCGTATCCCCAAACGTAAGTGCCATTTTGAAAATCTGAGCTAAGTCCGCTGTAGAAGCTTGCTGGCAAAAGTTTTTCTTGGAACTCCTGTGCATCGATTGTTAGATTAGGGTGATTGATTGCGTCGACTCTGGCGCCAACGAAAGTCGGAACAGCATCAATATATTTTGAAATAGTTGAGCCGTCAATTGCAGTTTGAGCTGATGAGACGGATGCACTGGCTAAAGGAAGTTCAGATAGGGCAAGTTGTCGTCGTAGATTTCCTGATTTATCCAAGTTGGCTATTGTAGGGAGTCCAATAGCTAAACTTATCACTGCTGCTCCGCCTGCTAATACGCCCGTTTTTAGAAATTTGCGTCTTGAAAATTTTTTTGGTTCTTCTTTTGACATTGAAAAATCACTGTTGAAGATTTATTAAAGAATGGTATTTACAGGTGTGCTTCTTTCATAGCGAACAAACACGTTGCATATTAAGACAGGTTAGTCCTGAAACTTCATCTTCGCATGCGTGTTGTAGCTGTTATGCCACAACCACAATCGCTTTTATTGCTACAAATGCATAACTTACTCAGGACTTAACCAAGCGTCTGCTTGCCAAGAAATTCAAACGGGAAAATTAAGCTCTGCAAACGGGTCTTCTGGTTAAAATTTAATTTACGTGGATTAATAACTATGAAATTACCAACGAAAACTCGAATCTGTGTAGGACTTTTTCTTGTTACGCTATTAGTTGTCGTTGCCTTTCAAGAACTAACCATTGTAACATCAACACCTCCAACTGACAACTGGGTTGCGAACACGTAGTTTCACCTTTACTCGCCCGTAGGCAAATCCCCCCAAGGTGCAACTTTAGCCGCCTCCAATCCGTCAGGTCTAACTCTCACCCAAATTCGAAAGGCATACAATCAATATGCATCGACATTAGGTTCTGTATTTAGCAATAGACCACAATATGTTAAAGAAACTAGTTAGCATGCCGACAAGTTCAGGGTGGTTTGTCCATATGGCGTTTTCTGGTATGCCTTGATTGTTGCCATTTAGGCAGATAAGAACTTCATTGCCATCGATTAGCAACAGGGGCACTATGTTTAGTAAGGGAACATGGCGCAGATCAGAAAATTCCAAAAATCTCTCTACAGCTGCGGCATTGTGATCATCAAATTCTGTCATAACACGTAGAATGACCTGTTTAGCAGTTTTTTTTTGCAGTGAATCGTCCGCACCCTCAACGATCCACCGTGCTATTTCATTCCCTTTAACGGCGATGTCAATATTTTTCTCAGAAGATTCGATGAGCATTTTAGCAAACTTGAACACATTTTTGCTGCCTTGAATTATCCTAAAAGTGGAGCTGACCCGGGAAACAGGAAAATCAGTCATCTCAGCCCATTTCTGCAGCAAAAGAGGTTTTTTGCACTCCAACTGCATCATCCGGTTAGCCGCTTCTTGCTCAAGCAAGCTAATCACATATTCAATCTTTAGTGGTGTGTATCTTCGGGGTCTTTCCAGGGAAATCTCTACTATGCCTCTGTCAAGTAACCCTTTAATCGAACGGTAAGTTTGAAGTCGATTGTACTGTGTTGCATTGGAGATTTCATTTGCACTCGCCGAACCCAACCTGGAGAGTAGATAGTAAATTTTTGCTTCTTTTGGGGTTAAACCAAAATCTTCCAGATAACTAACGATGGATGAAGGAACCGACCGATCTTCTGTATTTATTGCCCTATTGACCTTGTGTTTGTCTAAACTCTCTTTCTGCATATTGACTTCTCGCTTAAAACTGCCCAAAAAAACATTGAACTAAAGCAAGCGAATGCTTGACCCTAAAACAAGAAATTCCATTCAATATTTTAACTTATGTGACTGAACAACCACAACAACAACCAGCAAGCCAAAACCAACTTCTCAACGATCCAGCGACGAAACAGAAAAGAACGGTAGAAGTTGTTGTTGCTGCTGCTGCAACTGCATTCTGCACACACCAGTTGCAACAACCAAAGTAAAAAAACGTACCCAAAAATCAGCGCTAAGTGCGCATTCAAATATTTGCGAGAAAATAAAGTTGCGACCCCTATCCTCTCAACAATCCATTTAACATACTACGAGCTCGACAACGCCTTGTGGCAAGAGTGCTTTCTAATTAAAAGAATAAGCGTAGAAGAAGCTGAGAAGTCACTTTGTTTTATATATGAAATTCTTAAGCGAATGCAGATAGCATCACTCGATATTGATGCAGGGCGCTTAGTGTTGGATGCAGCAGGTAAATTTGATTTGACGTTTTTGTGACTCAAATTATCTTACTGAAGCAAAGAAATCTAACAGACCTTTGGTCACCGACGATAAAAAACTTGCCAAAGCAACAGAAAACTTGGCAAAAAACTCTCTCCACCAGGGCTACTACAAACAACCGATAGCATGGATTAGGATATAGGCCTGAACGCACGCGGCTCTTCTGACCTGTTGCAAATGATTCTAAACACTGGTTGGCGCAATCAAATCTAAACTCGTTGACATTAATGGGCGATATTTCAGTTTTTTTGGGACATTAACTGCAGTCGGAAGTCTTATATTCTAAGAATACAGATATGAAGATAGGTGATTTTTTTATGGTTGAGAGCAAAACTACTTTTCTTAAGCCTTGTTTGAAGAAATATCTAATAACTTGGAGCCTCATTTTGGGGCGCGAGGAACTTGAAAAAATTTCAAGACGCCCAGATGTTCTGCAAAAAGGGCTCAAATACGTGAAAAAAACGAGCAAGCAGAGCGCGCTTGAAATCTACCGAATAGGTCAGATGGACGAAGTGACTCATTTTGAACGGATCACACCTGGAGCCGCCCTTGCCTCAGCGCATCCCCACGGAATCGCAATTGCCCAAGCAACCTCAATAGAGGAAGTAAGAACTATGGTGAACTACTGGGTAGAAGGATTCGGGTTCGGAGGAGTTCCCGTGAGTAACTATCTTGAATATGACATCAAACCCTTAATCGATATCACCGCCGGAGGCAAACAATAATGTCAGTTTTCAACGTTGTCGGAGTGGTTAGATGGGGGCAACCTATTCTTCAATACGACACAGTAAATTTTGCCTCAAACAGCAAACTGGTATTAGCGCCTTCAGAGAAAAACATGGTTCCCCCAAAGTCACTAACGATAATTGCCAACACCATACAAATCGCAGACCACGCAGAAATAACATATGACTTTGACGGCTTACCAGGCTTCGATCCAGACACACCCGCACCCCCACAAACTGCCACAGTACCAAACGGTTCAGACGGCAGCTCAAGCCCAGGCGAAGGCAGCTTCCCCCAAGCAAACAACGGCGGAAACGGACAACCAGGAAAAACAGGTGTCAAGGGCATCGCTGGCCAAGACGCACCAGAACTTGAAATCTTTGTTGGCAAAGTCGTACAAGTCAACCCAGACGCCATAACCGTGAACTTTAAAGGACAAGACGGCGGAAAAGGCGGAACCGGAGGCAACGGAGGAAAAGGCGGAGACGGACAAAAAGGCGCCGCATCACAAACAAGCGATTCATGGTATGATGGCGACCAATGCGACCGCGAACCAGGACGAGGAGGAAACGGAGGCAAAGGAGGAGACGCAGGTTTTCCAGGAAGAGGCGGCCAAGGAGGAAACGGAGGCATAGTCAAAGTGTTTGCATTAAAAGCATCCCTTCCAGCAGTCCAAGGCTGGAAATACATCGTAAACGGAGGCAAAGGAGCTGACCCCGGTGACCCAGGAAAAGAAGGCGCAGGCGGAGCAGGCGGACCACAAGGAACCCAAAACGACCCATGCCCCTCAAGACCCGAATACCACGGAACAGACGGACCCCCAGGACAATCAATGAATAACGCCGACCCCAATTGGCAGACCACATACAAAGGAAAAGACGGCTTAGACGGGGATGTAGGAACATACGAACTAACAGGAGTACCCAACTAAGGAGGATATGAGTAAAATGATCGTAACCGAAATATTTACCGTAACCGGCAACACCGATGTTGACGACGACATAATATTCTGTAGAAGATTAGTATTCGTAGGACCAAACGCACAACTCGTAATCAAACCAAAAAAAGGCGCACCACCAGGCGCACAACGCATCCTCAAAATAGTAACCAATGTCATCGACTCAACATTAGCCGGAGGCTCAGGAGAAATAACCTACAACCTCGACGGAGACTACTTCCCAGCATATGAACTCCCAATAGGCGATTCTGGCATTGACCCAGAAACACAAGCCAAGACTGGAGACGACGGAACCCCAAGCTTCAACCAAGGCCCAATTCCACTCCCAGACATCGCATCACCAAACTTCGACATAATCCTTGATCCATTACACTTTGTCGGGAACTACCCCCGAGCATTAGACGGCGGCAACGGCAAACCAGGAGGCAGAGGCAACAAAGGCATAAACGGAGTCAACGCACCCATCGTCGAAATCTGGGTCACAGAAATCGACGGAAAATTGGTACTTGACCTAAAAGGGCAACAAGGCGGCATCGGCGGCAAAGGAGGAAACGGCGAGATCGCTGGCAACGGACAAGCAGGATCAGTTGCAGTTCCAGGAACAGACACAACCTGGCTTGGCGTTCCAAACCTCACGTGCAAACAAGGACCCGGATTGGGTGGCGATGGCGGTAAAGGAGGAAACGCAGGATGCGGCGGAGACGGAGGAGACGGCGGCAATGGAGGCACAGCAAAAATATTCTACACTAGCACCGTAAACTTGTCCAATGTGACACCAAACCTCCAAAAAGGTAAAGGCGGACAACCCGGATCACCAGGCATTGCGGGCAAAGGAGGCAAATCAGGTCCAGCTGGAGCTAATCTTCCACCATGTCTACCAGCTTTAGTCTCCCAAGACGGAGCAGACGGCGACCCATGCCTATCAGACACGGGAGATAAACGCGGCGGAGTAGCACAACCCGGAACAGACGGAATCGACGGACAATACTACACATACCCAATCAAAGCTATTCCCCAAATGCCCGGACTCTTTCCCTAAAAAAAACCAGGGTTAGCTCTTTAAACGCTAACCACAAACCCTTTTTCTATTTTTGCTTTAAACTAATTCCTCTATCCTGAATTTCATCAGAAACCAATTTTCTAAACAACATAGTCCCATGGATTGATTCTTCAACTTCCTTTGGGGTAACTTTGCCAAGGATTATTTCCATGTCGGCAAGAATTTCTGGACAGGTTGCCTGAACCGATTTTTGGAAGGGCTCAAACGGGACATAGAAAGAGGGTTTTCTGCCTTCTCTTGATTCTTCGAGCACAACAGGGCATCTTGAGAGCGAATATGCCCAAAACCGGAGATAAAAATTCGCGTTCGGATAATCTTTCTTAGCAATCAATGCGTTTGCGACCAGCTCTCTGTATTCAAGCTCGAGTGCAGAGATAGAATATGCGAAGTGACCTTTTGCTCTCATACTTACGCCAGAAAGTTGTCGTCCAGCACACCTCAACTTCACGTTGTTGTAAACTCTTCGAAGAGCAGCAAGCGAGATTGATGGGTCGACATCCAAATGCAGGTTAGCCCTTAACAGTGGTTCCAGCTCGCAGTTGGTTTCCGCAGCCATATGCTCGAGTTTAGTCACTGGTCGAGTCAAAAGACTCATAGTGCTGCGTTTAAGGCAGTCCGCCAAAGCTGTGATATAGTAAGAATGGGCTGTCTGCAAAAAGAAGAGAGCAGCCGAAGGAAAATCCAGATTCTTTCTAGATTCCTCAAGAGCAGCATCACCAAACCCTATCTGGTGCCCAATTCTTTGCTCCCACACAGCCTTATCGTAAACACTCAACTTTATGCTATCAATCAGGTCCCTTACGGGTTCAGATCGCAACCAGACCGGCTCATACTCGAGCAGAAGATGAGGAAGAACTTTGTAACTCGCCGCCTCGAGGGAGTCAACCATCTTTGAAACCGGTATCCATAGAATATCTACGAAAACTCGTCCCATTTGGCTCTCCACTGTAATTCTCTCGGGATATTCTTCGGGTCCCTCCCAGATCGAGATTAAATCGACATCTGACACTTCAGGGCAATCTTCATCCAAAAGGGGTTTCCTAACTAGAACACCCAACGATCGGGGTACAAGCAAACTAGACGCCTTCTTTGCAGCTTCAAATAAGGCAGCTTCAAGAAGTCCACGGTTATCTGATGTAAGAGCCTTGTCTCCAAGCATTATAGTTCACCTTTCAAAGATTTATTTTCAAACTCTGAGAGTGCGGCAAAAACTGTTGCTGTTGTGAATAGACGCTTGTGGTCTTTGATTGCGGCATTTATTGCTTTTCCGTCTTGTTTCCAGAAAGTCTGGTTCCAAGGATCCATCATCGATGGATGAGGTATCCTCAGGATATGGTTGGTGCTCCAGCTTCCGTCGGATAGCTGGTGATTCAAAAGCCAGCTTACGCCATTTAGTATCTTCTCTGAGAAGTTCGAGTTAGCTTCAACCATAAGGCCTTTCAATGCCAGAGCTGTTGAGAAGGGCCAACCTTCAATTGGTTGGATCGAATCGCTCCAGCTCCCGTCTGCCAGCTGCGTTTTCGCAATCCAATTCTGAGCATTGCCAAAAATTTTTGCATCATTGTCTCCTGCTGCCTTTAGAGTTTCCATGCAGTTAACGGTGGCATAGAGTTTTCCGCTCCACCAATAGGGATTCCAGTAACCTTCCACAACTTGACCTCTTCTAATATATTCTAATGCCTTGTCGACTCCTTGAGTCGAACCATTCTCAATCAACGCCTGGGTAGCAACTGCAGTGACGCACAACTGGGAGGATGCCCAGCCTTCAAACGAAACGGTTCCATCCAACATCATATAACGCCCAACATGACTCGGATTAGCATAAGTTCTAAAGCCTCCATCAACTGGACTTTGATGCTTTAACAGAAAACTAATGGCCTTCTCACGGCTGACTTGACTTTGTATCCCAAGCTTTGCGAGGAAACGAAGGCACCAAGAGGTTGAATCTCCATCGGAGGGAACACCAAATCCATAGCCCCAGCCTCCATCATCGCTCTGATGAGCAAGGACGCCGTGACCGATCGTCTCCAGCCACTTCTTCTCCTCAGGATCATCAAGGTGACAAATTATGTTGTGTCCAACGTACCCAGAAACCCAATAAACACTCTCGCCAGCCAAAGTGAGAAAATCAGACCAAAACCCATCCGGGTTACGGTTGTCTTTCAAAAACTTGAAAGTTCTATCAAGCGAGACCCTTAACCTATCAGCATTTTCTGAATTTCTTCTAAACACCATAGCTAATACACCTGACTCATAAGAGAAATATTTACCGATAATTTGCCCTGACCATAACTTGCAACTTGTATTCTCAAAGGTGAGATTGTATTATTGAAGGAATCGTCAGTACTAAGACTCCTACGATGAAGATTAGGATAAACTTGACTGGAAGGTTGTATTTTTTTGCGGTTTCGTAACCTAGAGCGAACCAGAAGGGGTAGAGCGTTAAGAACATCATTGCTATCCAAGCTGGAAACGCCGATTTGGTGATGCCAGTTAAACCTTGATCAAACATTATGTATGACCCCTTTAAATCGGCCAGTCCCGGTATTATCCATCGATACCAATCCAGGTAGAGCGCTATTCCTCCAAACGTGAAACTTGTCAGAATTGCTGCTCCAAGTGCGTAAATCAATGACTTTGCAAACTTGTAATTAGTGGAGACGATGTACAGAATAGCACCAAAGAAGAATAAGCCAAATGGATCAACAAAAAAACTCATACTAACCGCCCAAGACTTTTTAAAAACAGCATTTATTTCACCTAAAAGAAGTCTATTCTATATTAAGAAATAACAAATATAAGTTTATCGCGAACCAAAATTCAGGCACCTTTCGATCAACAGTTTTTTGAAACAGCAAATCTTTAGCAAGAATTTCCCATCAATCACAAATCAAAACTACTGATTCTGCTGCAAACAAGTTTTACATATCACGGCTGGATCAACCAAAACTAACAAATCAAAGGTTAAGCCTTCCAAGGGTTTAATTGGTTTGAGCCAGTTGGAGTCAGAGAAGTGTTGTTGTTGTTGTTGCAACTGCATTCTACAACACCGGTTGCAACAACAACTTAAAAAAGAATTATACCTCGACTGGCTGCGAATATTTAGGCAAAACGATTTTTCCTCCAAACAATCTTTCAAAAATCTCACAATGTTCGGTGTGGATGGGAATTATTTTTGCCGGATTAATTCGCAGTATTAGTTCTTTAAGTTCTGATTTTGACGCGTGCCCAGAAACGTGTCTTCGCACGAACATTTTTTGGTCTTTCTTTATTTCATAATCGTAGTTAACATAGAAGAAATCCAGCCAATTTACCATTTTTGCCTCGTCAATCTCCATTTCTTCGCTGAAGGGTTCGGTTGAAGCAGAAATATACCGTGTTTTATGGTTGCCGTCGAGCGAAATCAGGTCAAAAAGTTCGTTTGCATCCCAATAGGAGAACATCAAAATGTATTCTGCGGGGCTTTGTCTAATTTGGAATGCTTTAACTCCGTTGTCTAAATGATGGGTCGCTAACGAATAGAGATCTTGGTAATTATATGGTTCTCCATCGCTTGTTGGTGGCAACGGGTTTTTAGGGTTGTTTGGGTTGCCGCCTATGCCTAATCTTTCTGCAACTCGTACGATATTGCGATCGTCTTGGGCGATGTTTCTTCCGTGGTAGTGCAGGTAACCCATTTTGTACTTGTCGTAGTCTGCTTTTGAGTAGAGGAGGTCGCCTTCCCGTTTGAGGTAGACTTTAAGGTTGGGCATTGACCGAGGATTGGCGTATTCGGTTGGGAAACTATGGTGCATTTCGTAGAGAAGGTATGCGAGTTTGGCATTGATTACGAGTGTGCGGCCGTTTTCTTTTGCGGCTTGGTAGATGGTGTTGAAGCGTGTAAGATCTTTCCAACCAAAGTTAATGAGAATTAACCCTTCAGAACGACCAATGTCTGCGCTGATTTCTCTTCCAACATCTTCCTCAGTTATCACTTCATCTGAGCCGATTCGGGTTCCTTCCGTAATCAAAACATCAACTGGACCACCAATCGAGCGTACATACTCATCAATGGAAACCTCGCCAGCTCCATGGAACCTCACGTCTCCAGTGTAGAGAATGCGTTTGCCATCTGGAAGAGTAAGCAAAACTGAGCAAGCACCTGGGACAGAATGCCCGACGGGAATCAGCTTGTACTTGATGCCCTTTATCTGTCCTTCAGAAGCCGTATTAAAAGTTCGATACTGGGGCGCGATGTCGTAGGTGAATTTGAATTTTGTTTTCGGGTCCTCAATGACTGGGTGCTCGGGTTCTTTTTCTTCAGTGCAGGCACATTCGCCTGGACACAGTGTTTTAAAGCCCTCTTCCTTTTGCTTAATCGTTACTTTCTTGCCGATCTTGTAGTATTGATCGTCCACGCCAGAAACCGAAACATCCGTCATGGCTTTTGCCAGGACTTTGGTTTTTTCGGTGCAGTAGACGGGGATGCATGGGTCGAGGAAGCTGACGTCTTGGATGTGGTCAAAATGAGCATGCGACACAAAAACGCCATCAACTGCTGGATGCTCGGGGTTGCAGGGGCAAACGTCGGTGGTTTTCCAGTAATCCAACGCCTCATCTAAAGGAACTTTTTCGCTGACCGCTTCGTTCTCAAACAGGACTGTCATATCAACCAGATGAGTGGTGTAGATGCCATTGATTTTAGGCAAAATCCCCAGCCGAAGCATATCCCGCAAAGCATTCTTGGAACGAGCTACAAGGAACTCGGAGAAAAACTTGCCATACTCGCCCATTCTACGGCCAAAATCTAAAAGAACTGAGCCATCCTCGGTTTGGAGTAGGATTTTGTTGCCTCCGATTTCGTTGACTCCGCCGTAGAGCGTTAGCTTAGCAGTCATGGCTTTCCCAAGTTGCAGTTAACAGTCAAGTTGCTTTAATAATTTCCCCAATGCAAAAGGAGTGGAATTCACTATAGGAGTTAGAAAAGTTGCTGCTGATACTACTGCAACACGATTTTACACATCAACTCTTGCATTTTTAATAAAAAGAGGCGAGGTCAGCAAAATCTCAATCGAGTAGTAATTAATCGTGCAGATTGTCCTGTCTTCTTTGCACGTATTGGAAAAGCTTATATGGATTTCTAATTAAAAAGATACCAGAAAAACTCGGTGATTTTGATGAACAAAAATACAATATACATTATTGTAGCGGTTTTAGTCGTTATTATCATCATTGCTGGCGCAGCTGCATATCTCTTATCGAATGGCGGAGGCGGTGGAACAACACCTACGCCTACACCTTCAGCTACCCCGGTGCCTACTGTTGTGGGCGCAAGTACTCTGCAGATCAATGTTAACGAAACGGGTAGTGCAGGGAACAGTAACTTACATGTTTTCAGCTAAGAACCTTAATACTTCAACTCTTGTCGTAAGAATGGATATACCTGGCGGTTCAGCTGGCAACTACAGCTACATTGTTGATGCAGGTGCCCAAAAAGCATACAGCAGCACTAATAATGGTGCAATTTGGACTTCGGATGATTGGCCTACTGATTATGCAATGGTGGTTACACCCTTCAACGACTACGTAACTCAATTAGCCGACAACTGGAATGGCAGTGACTTAACCTATACGTACACCTCAAGTACCGGAACTATCCTAATCTATAGCATCTGCCCGAACCCTACTCTCCCCGATTCACTTTTCGCAACCAGCTAAACAAACCACTATAGTGTTGGCTTTTAAACCAACTATTCCCTTTTTTTGAAATGCACCAAAGTAACAGAAAAATGAAGAATTTTCATCAACCTGCGGTGTAGAGGCACGGAAAGAGTAGTAAGCGCACGCTTACGACACAAAAAACATACTCTTGAGACTAAGATGCTGATAGGCGAAATTACTCACCGCGATTGAACGTGTTAATGCCGAGAGTGACTGTCGACTAACTTTATTTGCCTTAGAGATCTTCAAAGAGAGAAACCTACTCAGAGTAAGAAAGTCTTAAATTCCCTTAGCAAAGAAAAGAGCATCGAGGGGTAAGATTGAAGAAGTGTGGTTTGTGTGGGGGAGAAATTAAAGATGACAAATACTTCACGATTTATCAATGCAAGGGAACGGAGAGTAGACTTGTTTTGGTAGCTTGTGAAAGAGACTTCAATGATAGGGTCTACCGAGATATAATCATGAAAATCGCAAGTATGTAAAAGAAGCCATAATAGTCAATAAAGCGAAGATAGACAGCATGGGAATTATCAATTCATTTCTTGCGCGGTTACTAAAAGCAAGTTCGTTTCCATCCGAATCCCTAGAACAACCTAGCAGAAACAATGGATGTATCCAGAATTTTGAAAAAAACCAAGTTAGATCGGTATTATAGGGCGAGGTTGCGGGTTGGCGGTATGGCTTTTTTAGACAGAATCTTCTTTGACGCCACCTACTTCGATACATTACTGCCTGATGAGGTGCTTGCTGTTGCAGCGCATGAGTTAACTCACCTAAAAAAAAGACACGGAACACAAAAATTCTTTCGATTAACCTGCCTTCAGCGACAATTGGAGTTCTGATGGGGGTCTTTGTGTTTTTCAATTTTACATCAATAAATCCAATTCCTCGTCGTCGACAATTTAGAAAAAATCGTGTCCAGTTTGCTTGCAGCCTTAATCTTCGGTTTTTTGGGGTTAGTTGCTGCTTTATTTGTTAACGCAAAATGGCTCCGAAACCAAGAGACAGAATGCGACCTCAATTCAGTAAAGTACCTAAACGGCGAACCAATGATAACAGCTATGATCAAACTAAACAACCTGCGACCTCAAGGAAACACGCGTATAGAACGATACCTACCCAAACTCTACCCAACAATAGAACAAAGAATAAACGACATCAGAGCAGCAATTGAGAACAAAAAGAAACAAAGTGCAACGGTTAATGCCTCACCTAATTGACGTGGGCTTAAGGAACAACTTGAAACAAAGAATAACCAAAAAATCTTATTTCTGTTTGAACAAGGCTTGTAAGACTTGTGCAGAGGTGAAGAGGGCTCTATTTCCTCCGATCTGATAAGATATTCTGAGGGCTTCGATGATTTCTTCTTTTGTTGCACCCATTTTGAGGGCTCTATGCCCGATAGCAATTGCTCCCTGTATGGCGCCATGTTCAACATCTATAGCTAAAGCGATTAGCAGTTTGAACTTAACGGATAATGCTCCTTCGGAGTAAGTTAATCCTTGCAGTTTTTCATATTGTTCTATGAGTTTTGGATCAAACTCTTTGTAAGCGTCAAGGGGATTCGAAGATATAATTACACCAAAATATGTTATTTTTAAGAAAATAAAAGGATATCTCTTTCACCCAGGCCATTGCAAATGGCTTGATAAAACTGTAAAATCAAATTGAGCGCTTCAGATTTAATCGCTCTAGCTTGTTTTAAATATTTAAACGTCCAATTAATGATTGGGGCTTAATGTTGCTGGAAATAAAACATCTATGCTTCAATGGGTTCCCCGATGAATGCGTAGGCTGCCCTGAATATCGCGAAACAAAGCATGATCAGTTGCCGCAACTCATATTTTATGCAGGGATAACGTATACGCCGACCATGGCGACAATCGTCAAAGAATGCAAACGATATCACAAACGCAAAGTCGAATATTTAATATAGAAAAAAACAAGCCTTCGGCGAAAAATCTCGATTTCCACTTAACCCTTTAAACTTGTTTAATATTTCTAAATAAATGCATGATGAAATCAGATCGGCTTTTTGGCGTTGATTTAGTTTTCGAAGCGTAATTGTTTGTATACTTCTCAATCACAAGAACCTGCTCGAATCATCTTTTCTGTTAATTAGGGCATATTTGGGAAAGAGGTATTAAGCAAAAGATTCTAATTTTAGATTAATGAAATTCAAGTATCCAACATTTCTTCTTATTCTTGTCATTATTCTGCCTCTTTTTATAAACTATAGTTTGACAGTCAAAGAGGTTAGTGCACAGACGTCTCCAAGCCTCTATGTGGGGGTAGATGTTGCTTTTGAGAGCATTGCTGATACTGAACACTTAATCGATAATATTAGTTCTTTTACGAATTTCTTAGTGATTGGATGTACAGGGTACTATAATGAAACAAGACTTACTATCATAAGCCAATATGCCTTTGACAAAGGTTTGACTTTCATAGTTTATACCGATGATACAAGATATCCCTCGAAAACGTGGCTTAGTGATGCTCAGAAATGGGGAAGCAAGTTTTCGGGGATTTATTTCTATGATGAACCAGGTGGAAAACAACTTGACCAGTCAAATTACCCATTAGTTACAAAAGCAGATAATTACAGTGATGCATCAAACAAGTATGTTAGTCTCCTAAGTTGGTGGCTAAAGGATGGTCCCAGATCGATGACTCAGAGTTTTGGAACATCAAACTATCAGCTGTTTACTTCGGATTATTCGCTTTATTGGTATGATTATTTGGGCGGTTACGACACGGTTTTTGCTGAGTTTGCCCAAAATTACAGTCGAGAACTAAACATCGACCTCTGTAGGGGTGCAGCTGCAGCTCAGGGTAAAGATTGGGGGGTTATGATTACTCATTCATCTTCTGATTTTCCATATTTGGAGTCAGGTCCAGATCTGTATAAAGATATGTTGTTTGCCTATGATAATGGTGCAAAATACATCGTAATTTTTGACAGCGATCCAAACTGGACACGAGACATCCTTCAACCCGACCAATTAACCGCTATGCAACAATTCTGGCAGTATGCGAAAAGTCACCCCCGATCTATCAGTATGGTATCTGACAGGTCAGCGTATGTTCTGCCGCAAGATTATGCATATGGTTTTCGCTCTCCAACAGAAGACAGAATTTGGGGATTATGGAGCAATGACTCACTTACTCTGGCAGTTAGTATGAGTATGGCCTCGCTCTTCCAAATATTTGGCAAGAATCTAGACATTATCTACCCAAATAGTTTGCATCCTCCCGAATCTTTAGGATACAAAATGGTGGTTTACTGGAACGACACAAGACTTATACCGGTAGCAACACCCCTGCCAACGTTTAGCCAGAATGCAACCTCAGGACCGACACAAACCCTAAGCACTCCACCATATGATTCCTTGCTGGTTTATGCGCTTGGAGCAAGCCTTCTAATCGTTATCTCAATTAGCGTAATAGTTTTAAAATTCAAGAAAGGAAAAAAAACAATTCAAAATAGCAGCTATTTCTGTTTCCTTATTTCTAGGGAAGCTTCGTAAGGGAAAAATTGTTTTTTAATTGAAGGACCAACTTTTATGACGCCCAGCCCATCTTTGAATATTAATGGATATTCATTTACAAGTATTTTGACAAATTCCTCTAAAGCATGCGAAGCTGCTATTAACTCTGTTTTCTCTGCCTCTGAAGACATATTTTTCACCAAACAATTTACACTAATTTGCCCTTTAAGTCTATACTAATTGAAAAAAAATTAAAATGGAAGGCGGGCCCAGAGTTGGTGGAGATGCAAAGTGTGATGGCGAACCATCAAATGCATTCCCTCTGAACCCAAATCAATCTTAACGGATTTATCTTTAAAACTTTATGAACCCAAAATTCATCATCAAGAAATAGCATCGACGTACTTTTCTGATACGGTTGGTGCGGTAGAAGTTGCTGTTGCTGCTGCTGCAACTGTATTCTGCAGACCGGAGCAGCAACAATCAAAGCTAAAAGCTAAAACTGTCCCAAAAATCTTCAATCAATGCTCACGAGTATTTGTATTAGCTTTTTTCCCAAATAACATAGGGCTTTTATAATCATTGCAGAGATTGTAGGGTGACCTAAATTGCCAATTACGTATTTGTGCAGAAAATGCGGTAAAGATTATTCTAAAGAGGAGTATGCACAAAGCAGATTCTGCCAATCGTGCGGTTCTTTTCTGATGCCCAATTTTAGGGTGCAAGATCAGGGAACGGTGGCGGCTAAATCTGATAATTCGTTCAAAGAAAAATCCACATTAAATAGGGCAGCTGAGAGTCTTAGACAAAGGGTTGGCCAATCAAAAGAGTATGAGGTAGTATCTGAAACCACCAAAGAGGAGCTCAAAAAGCCGGTTTTTGAAAGTTGGATATGGAGTGCTGAATACAACGATGCACTGTACCTCGAAAGCGAACTGGTCAAACAATATCAGGACAAAAGTCTTGAAGATGCCATATCGGGTGAAATAATTTCAAATGAACAAGGCGAATGCTACGCCATCTCAAATTCTTGCACATCTAACTTCAAACTGGTACCTTACCAGGAAAGCAGACAACACGTCATCTCCGACTTAAAAGTCCTGTCAGGAATAGGGCCTGTGGGTGAACAGACACTAAAGCGCAAAGGTTACAAAACAATAGAAGACTTAAAAAGTCATCCTCGATGGAAAAAACAAGCCCACGATTACATGAAAATAATCGATAACAAAGAAGTAGATTCCATACAGAAATGGCTATGGCAACGGCTACCAAAATCACATCCGCTACTTCATTATTTAGCTGGGTTTTGCCAAGACCAAGATTTTGCCATAATAGACATTGAAACTCTGGGATTATCGGAAAGACCCATCATTCTACTGGGAATAGCAAAACCAACAAAAGACCATATTTGTACGAGCCAGTTTTTGCTAAGAGACATCGGGGATGAACCCAGCGCCATCTGGGCTTTAGTTTCCCAACTTGAACCCAATTTGTCACTCATAACGTTTAATGGTAGAAGCTTTGACATTCCATACCTCAAGCAAAGATTAGCTTACTATGGATTAGACGCACCTTTGGATAACCCCCATTTTGATGTTCTACATTTTACAAGACGCGCTTTACGCCACAAATTATCCGATTGCAGATTGGACACTGTCGAGAAATACATCGGCATCAAAAGAGACGTAAACATACCTGGTGCATTGGTTCCGCATTTCTACGAAACATACTTGAAAACTAAGAACGTTGGACCTTTGGTGCCCATCGTTGAACATAACAAACAAGACCTGTTGACACTTGGAAGCCTCTTCTCCAAGTTGTATGAGGAATGGAACCTTTGATTGAGGAATTCATCAGAAGCATTAAACGAATGCAATCTTACAAAAAACAAATTGTGCATATGGAAAAATTGCCTGCACAGGAAGCAAGCTTTGGCGAGTTGGAAAAGCCGCTGCCCCAAAATTTAGAAACTTGTCTACTGAATCGAAATATCAAGCTTTTTTCTCATCAAGCCCAAGCCATTAACATAGCTAGACAAGGCAAAAACGTGGTTATTGCAACTCCAACTGCTTCGGGAAAAACCTTGGCCTTCAACATCCCAGTCCTTGAAGCCTTAACAGAAAACTCGAAATCAACTGCATTATATCTCTACCCAACAAAAGCCCTAACAAACGATCAACTCAAGGTTCTAAAGGAACTCGAAAAAGACATAGGCATCAAAGCAGATCCGAATGTTTACGATGGCGATACCCCTCAACATCAAAGAGCAAACATACGCGAAAACTCCAGAATTATCCTTACCAACCCATATGGGCTTCACCACTATCTTCCGTGGCATTACAAATGGCGAAGCTTTCTCCAAAACCTCAAATTTATAGTGATTGATGAAGCGCACGTTTACCGCGGAGTATTTGGCTCAAACGTTGCCATGCTGCTAAGACGGCTACTGCGAATCTGCAGTTTTTATCACTCTGACCCCCAAATCATACTCTCCTCCGCCACAATCGCAAACCCCCAAGAACACGCAAAAAGACTAACCGGGAAAGACTTTGAAGTAGTATCAAAGGATGGCTCTCCCAGGGGACAGAAGTCATTTGTTTTCTGGAACCCACCCTTCATAGACGCTGCCAACACAACGCGTCGCTCAACCCACCAAGAAACCAAAGACCTCCTAACGCTAAACATCATAAAAAACCTGCAAACCCTATGTTTTACCACATCCAGGCAAATGGCTGAACTAATTACGCGATGGACCAAAGAAGAACTTACAAGAAAATCAAAGTCACCCAATATTGTAACCGCTTATCGCGCAGGATACTTGCCTCAGGAACGTCGTGACATAGAAAACCGACTAAAAAACAAAAACTTGATCGGGGTAGTTTCGACCAATGCATTAGAATTGGGAATCGATATTGGCTCGCTTGATTCAGTCATTATTTCTGGCTACCCCGGAACAGTCATATCCACTTGGCAACAAGCCGGACGAGCAGGCAGAACAAGCTCTGATTCACTTGTCACTTTAGTTGCGTTCCAAAACCCACTGGATCAATACTTCATGAAGCATCCCGACGACTTCTTTGGAAGACCACACGAACAAGCCATCATCGACCTTCATAACCAATACATTTCCCTGGGACACATAATGTGCGCATCAAGCGAACTGCCAATAACAGATGGGGACAAAGAATTCTTCTCCGAAATGCTCTCAGAGAGTATTCAGGCACTAGAAAGAGAAAACCTAATCCGAAAAACACCCAGAGGATGGGTTTACTCGGGAACGGCGAGAACAACTGAGGTCGTTAGCCTTGAAAGCATCTCCCATCAAACGGTCACAGTGACTTGCAACGGAAACCTGCTGGAAACGCTCACCCTAAACAAAGCCTACGAAGAAGCCCATACAGGCGCAGTTTTGCTTCATCAAGGTGAAACCTACATTTCTGAAGAGTTGGACTTAAACCAGTTGGTAGCTAAAGTTAGACAAGAAAACGTCAATTACTACACCGAGGCATTAAAAGACGTGGATGTTGCTATCAAGAAAACCCTTGAAGAGAAAAATTGTGGAATCAAGGTTGGGCTTGGAGAGTTGGGTATAACTGAGGTCTATCATACGTACGTTACTAAAACATATGATGAAGTCGTCAAGCGGACGCCTCTAGTTCTTCCGCCGCTTTCTTTTTCAACTGTTGGCTTGTGGTTTAACGTTCCTGACGCAATCAGAGAGGAAATTGAAGCGCACGGGTTGGATTTTGCTGGGGGCATTCACGCTGTTGAACATGCGATGATCGGAATGTCGCCCATTTTCGCGATGTGTGATAGGTGGGATATAGGTGGGCTTTCTACTCCGCTGCATCCGGATACGGGGGAGGCAACGATTTTCATATACGATGGCTTTGAAGGGGGAATTGGAATCTCAGAAACCCTTTATGCAAACATAAAAGCCCTTTGGGAAAAGACTCTACATTTAATCGATAATTGTGAATGCAAAGACGGCTGCCCCTCATGCATTTACTCGCCAAAATGTGGAAACGAAAACAAACCATTGGATAAGGAAGCCGCAAGCATCATACTAAAGCAGCTTCTTAAACTTGACGAACCTTCAAGTTCGAAATAACAAATTAGGCAAGCTTATTTGTTCGATTATCCCTACTCTCACAACTATGATTCTGCAAAAACCGTTTTATCAAAGTGATACAATTACTGTTGCAAGAAAGCTTTTGGGGAAAATTTTAGTTCATGAAACAAAAGAAGGCACAACCGCTGGCAAAATAGTTGAAACAGAAGCTTATCGAGGACCTGAAGATAAGGCAGCCCATAGTTATGGCGGTCGTAGGACAGCTAGGAATGAAGTTATGTTTGGGCAAAAAGGGCGTGCCTACGTTTATTTTATTTATGGACTGTATTTTTGTATCAATGTAACGGCCGGTAACGTGGCTAGGAAACCCGAGGCTGTTCTAATCCGAGCTCTCGAACCAGTTGTTGGGGTGGAAATAATGGCTAAACGAAGAGGAGCCAAAGACGGAAAGCTCGGTAATTTGGCTAATGGCCCGGGCAAACTTTGTATAGCAATGAGTATATCAAAAGCTCAAGATAAAACAGATCTAACAGCTCCGCCACTTTACATTGAAGATGCACCTCTGATTCTTCAAGATGATATAATAGAAACAACTCGCGTGGGTGTAGATTATTCAGGCGAGTATAAAAACAAGCTCTGGCGATTCTACATTAGAAACAACAGGTTCGTTTCTCTAAAATAAGGTTACACATCTCAAACTAAACATCACGCTAAACATAGCTGTTTGATATAGTTTTTTTTTACTGAACTCGCCCTCCCGTTGTTATATTATGAAGGGTAACAAAGTAACTAACAAGACAAGAATGACACAAGCAACGGTTGCCCCGATAGTTATTGAACGGGTAGCTTTTTCACTTATTCTCTTTCCCAAAGCCCTTTTCAAAGTGATATCAAAGATTCTGCCTCCGTCCAAGGGGTATATTGGTAGAGCATTAAAGATTGCAAGGTTGAAGTTGACAAACCAGATCCAAAAAAGACCATTCGAAAATATTTGCCATTGAGGTATCGGACTTGAATAAAAAGGCGCTAAGAAATCAGAAAAGGGCACTAAACCAGAAGCAAAGGTTGGCGGCACCAAGTACATGGAGAGACGATCTAACGAGAAGGTTCTGTAACTTTCTAAGCGTTGCTCTGTGAACAAATCATAGCTTGTAATTCCCATTATTGTACGGTTACCGGATGAAGTCAGGTTAACTGTTGTGGAAAATCTATGCAGCCAATTCTCGCCCCTTGCTACCGTTACCTGAATGGTATCCCCAGCCGTCTTAGCATCCAATATCGCTCTCAACTGAGTAGTATTGTCAATTGTTGAATTGTCGATTGAAACAAAGACATCTTTGGGCATTAACCCAGCGGTTTGAGCGGGCAGTCCACTGGTGACATCATTGATGTAGACGCCATTGATGGCGGGGGTTAAGCTGCCGACAACTAGTAAGACACCTAGAAGGCATACGACCGCTACAATGATGTTTGCACCAACTCCTCCAGCCATAACTTTTAGAGCTGGACGAGCTTTTGCTTTCTTTATCTGCTCCTCATCCACATCAACAAAAGCCCCAATCGGAACAAACAAGAAAAACAGTAAACCACTCGACTTAACATTAAACCCAACGTTTCTGGCTATAACTCCATGTGCGCCCTCATGAATCACTATAGCGATTACTATTGCAATCCATCCATAAACTATCGGAAGCAAAGGGTTGATTCCAGGCAGCAACAGAATCGATCCTGGCCCCAACTGCCGAACTGCTTGACCCACTCCCGGAATAGATAGTATACCGATGAGGCTGTTGACCAAGAGGTAAAGGGCAATTCCAGCAACTAATGGTACAAGCCCAAGGCTTATCCATGAAAAATATCGTGAGGTGCGAAAAGTCCCAAGCTTGTCGAAGATGGCTGCGAAACGTTTTGTTCTTAAAATTAAAATTGGAAAATTAAATTCAATTCTTGGCTGCTTTGCATTTTGCTTTTCGCTTTCGTTATCGGATGCCAATTCTACAATCGCTCGACTGTTGTAAAAACTTATAACTAAAAAATAAACTTTTATCGTGAAATTGTGAAAAACACTTAAAGAAGTTGATGATCGGTAAAAAGTTAGTCAAGGGTTCAAGGGTGTGATATTATGTACTTAAATACGTACATTGAGAATTTTTCGACCGAGAACTTAATGTAGGAAATAGGTCCGGTTTAGATATAACTAAGTAGTTTTCTTACCTAAATGTTAAATCTACAAACCGCTAACTTGCTTTCATATCCCTGTGATGAGGTATTCTCTTGGCAAAAGTAGAGTATGTCTGTAGAAAATGCGGAAAAACAGTAACTATCGAACAGTTTAAGTTAAGTCGTTTCTGCCCTGATATTAACTGTGGAACTTCACTCTTTGAAAAACCTCAGCCTAAGCATTGGCTCTTCCAATTTAACTCCTCCACATACAAATGGTTAGATAGAATAAAAGAGACACAAGAACCCGAACAGTGGCTGGTTAGCCAACACACCAAACTCATTCAGAGAGGAGACTTAATTGCAATTTGGGGTTCAAATCACAACGGAGGCATCTACGCCTTGGGCAAAATAATCACAAATCCCACCAAGAACCCCCTAAACCCCAACCAAATAAGGTATTTTTCAGACATATCTCATGTAGCAAAGTTTGAGGAAAAACCTAGCGTGTTTGTTGAATACTTCAAAATCTCTGGAGAAGAGCCTTTTCTCGAGCAAGGGGTATGCAGTGAAGATATGATTTTGGGGGAGTTGCAGGTTTTTATGAATCCTCAAGGAACAAACTTTCGCTTAAGCCCCGAACAATGGGACAGAATCGTTGAACTTACAGAAAAGGGACTATAAAGAATAAACCTTGACTGTTGCAAATATTTCGGTAAAACGATTTTTTTCCAAACATTCCTTCGAGTCAACGTTAGCCCACATCTACCGAAAATTCTTAAACTAAAAGACAACGAAAAGAAACAAAGAATAAATGCAGATCTTTAAAAAAATATTATTGGTTTAACAGGGAAAATACTGGTTCTTAATGAACCACAAAGTTTGGAAGCTTAGGGCACGACTTCTGCGTCTGCACAACCACTAATTAGGTTGGTTATCTTGATTTTCACGTGCTCGTTAGCCTTAGCGTTTTTGATGAAGACTGGGAACCCTTTGATTTTAGCGATACCTTCACCGTTTGGACTCATATCAATAACGTCAACTTCGAATTCTTCGCCAACTTCCATAGGGTAAGCAATGCCTCTGCCACGGTTTTTGGCGTTTCTTGGAGCTCTTTTTTTTGGACTAAAAGCGTATCATCCTCGTACCGAAGTTATACAGAGTTCTATAGAATAAGGGTTTTGATAACTCTCAAAAACTACTCTCAGATTTTCGGTTTTTCAGTGTTTCTATTGCGTTTTCAGCCCATTGTGAATCTCGCCAAAACTGCCTCCCCACAGCCACCAAATCAACTTTTCCGTCCCTCACAAGCTTATCAGCAAATTCAGCCTCAACAACTCCGCCTACCCCGATAACCGGCACATTTACTGCTTTTTTTATTTCGCTTGCCTGCGGGACAAAGTAGCCTTTTACCTGCCGCAGCTGCCTCGGTTCGCTTCCACACATACCTCCTGACACATCAATTATGTCCACACCTGTAGTCTCAAGCCGTTTAGCGAAAATAACTGAATCTTCAATATGGGTTCCATAGGGGGCTAAATCGTCTGAGCCTAACCTGTAAAGCAAAAGCCTACTACCAAGGCACGCCCGAACTTTTTCAGCAACCAAAAGAGGAAAATGCATTCGCTTCTCTAAGGAGCCGCCGAACTCATCCTCGCGCTTGTTAAACAGGGGGGAGTAGAATTGGTTGAGCAGATATCCGTGGGCTCCATGCAACTCAACACCGTCAAACCCAGCCTTGACCACGCGTTCAGTGGCTAAAGCAAAGTCGTCGGCTATTGCGTAAATTTCGTTTGTTTCCAGCATGCGGGATTTGTCTCTTGGGGAAGGTCCTGCGGGTTTGGTGCCGATGACTCTTTTGTTGGTTACGGCGCCTGCATGGGAAATTTGGACGACTGCTGGAGCGCCAATCTCATGTAAAGCGTTTGCAAGTTTTTCAAAACCGCTTATTGCCGAGTCCTCGTTGATTGCTAGTTGTTTGGGTCCTATCTTGCCATCAGGTGAAACATAAGAATGCTCTACGATGGGTAAACCTGTGTAGGTTGAGCGTTTAACGTAGAAGTTAATGAGTCGATTGGTTACGGCACCTTCAAAACTTGCTCTACCTGTCTGCATGGGCGGAAGTACAATGCGGTTTCTAAGCGTACAAGTCTTGACTTTTAATGGCTCAATTAATCCTGGCAAATCCTAATCCCAATGCGATAATTGTTGAAAAGGAATTATAAGAACATGACAATAGAAATAGACAAAAACGCTCACAAGTTAAAGATGAGCTCTAAGAAGAATTTTTTTATACCTCGTGGAGTTGTCTGTCTAGTGGAATTGAAGGTTTTTTTATGAATGTAAAAGACAAAACCGCAATTGTTACAGGTGCATCTTCGGGAATAGGGCTCTCGACTGCCCAACTGCTTTCTAAAATGGGTGCGAAAGTTGCTTTGGTTTCACGTTCGAAAGAAAGATTGGAAAAACTCTCAAAAGAAATGCCCAACTCCATAGCCGTCGCAGCTGACATGTCTAAGGTTTTTGAAGTCAAACGTATGGTTAAGGAAGTTTCTGACAAATTTGGTAAAATCGACATTCTCATCAACAATGCGGGTATTGGATACGATGCCTTAACCGAAAAAATAGATGTTGACACATACCACTATGTTTTTGACCTCGATTTGGTTGGACCACTTGCGGCTATGCAACAGGTTATCCCACTAATGCGTAAGCAGGGCGGAGGCACAGTAATCAACGTAAGCTCTGCCGTTGCATTAATGACTCTGCCTAACAATGCACCCTACGCGTCGATAAAACGAGCGTTAGCAACCTTAACTCTAACCGCTAGAGAGGAACTAAAAGATGACAAAATAATTGTTAGCGTCATCTATCCATACATCACGCTCACCAATTTTGAACGAAACACCATCCGGGACGTCCCAGTTCCTGAGAGCGAGTTAGAACCTAGCGGTCCATTTCCGCCAGACTCAGCGGATTTTGTAGCGCAAAAGATTGTCGAAGGGATAGAGAGCGGGGAAGCGGAGATCTTTGCTCATGACTGGATAAAGAATAGGACTCGGGGAACCCCGCAATAAACTCTCCTTTCTTCTTCAATAGTGCTGGTCCTCAATATACCAAGCGTTAATTGTTTGCCTATAACATCTTATAAAAAACAGTCGTTTGTTTAACAGCCCAAAATTCAACTGTACTTTTCTACGATTTGCCTTATAACATTCATGTTTCGTGTAGTTGCTTTCGTCTTTAGCTTTGATTCCAAAAAAGGGTTAGGCAACGCACCTTCTCCGCCGCCATGTGTCACACTGAAAACTTCGGCTCCCTTAGAGGATATTACCTGTGCAGTTGATTTGGGAATAGTTAGTGGAAGCTGGAGGGGAAAAGGTGATAATGCTGTTGGGAGGAAAGTGATCAGAAAGCTTGTGCCTTCACCGGTTTGACCTTTAAAGGGGTCTAGATCAATTATGCAGTTGAGTTGGGGAATTGTGCGTATTATTACTGCGACTTCAAAATCCAATGAGCCGCGTAATTTTTCTTCAATTTTGGTTTTTATTTCTTTGGGTTCCGTTGAATTCGTCTCAAAAATCACGTTTCCACTCTGCTTATAAGTTGAAACATTCTGAAAACCAAGCGAGACGAAGACTTCTTGGAGTTTCTCTTTAAAGACAACGTGGCCGCCAACGTTAATTCCTTTTAAGAAAGCAACAAAGCAAGGCATACAAGGGCAGAGAGTAGAAGACACTTATAAAATTTGTTAGATAGACAACTGATAGAGGATCTATCTGAAAGATAACTTTTGCGTTGAATTGCCTTATGGATAACGAGGTCTTTTCTTGGTTGTTTTGGTTGTAGGTTTTTATTGTGGCTTGGCATCAATGTATATCTATTAAAGAGGTATTATGGGTTTGAATGGGAAACCGCTTGTCAGCATAATCAGCGCTGGCATGTCAAAATTCGGCAAACGCGAAGGCTTGCTCGCAAGGGAAATTTTCAGTGAAGCTGCATATGAAGCGTTCAGTCGCTGCCCCAAGCTGGTGCCAAAAAAAGACATAAAAGCTATGTTTATCGGGCATATGGGTGAAGCCTACGAGCATCAAGGGCACACTGGCAGCGCCATTGCAGATTGGGCTGGACTCACAGGTATCCCCGCCACAAGAACTGAGGCAGCATGTGCTTCTTCAGGTGTGGCACTGCGTTCGGGAATTTACGCGGTTCTTTCTGGTCTGGCTGACGTGGTTGTTGTTGGCGGCGTCGAAAAAATGACTCATCGCACCACCGCTGAAGTAACTGAGTATTTGGCTATGGCTTCCGATTATCCGTTTGAGCAGTGGCACGGCATTACATTTCCAGGGTTGTTTGCGTTGATGGCGACGGCTCACATGCATGCCTACGGTACCACTGAGCAGCAGATTGCTTTGGCAGCTGTCAAAAATCATTACCATGGCAGCATGAACCCCAAAGCTCACATGCAAAAAGAGGTTTCGTTGGAAACAGTTATGGCCTCAAGGTATGTTGCGTGGCCCCTTAAACTCTACGATTGCTCCCTGATAACTGACGGTGCAAGCTGCATAATCTTAACCAAACCTGAGCTCGCAGGTAAATACACTGACCAGCCGGTTCAAATCGTCGGCAGTGGACAAGCCAGTGACACCATCGGATTATACGAACGCAAAAGCCTTACCTCATTAAACGCCACAAAATTGGCGGCGAAAACAGCTTATGAAATGGCGCAGGTCAAGCCAGATAACATTGACCTTGCGGAAGTTCATGACTGCTTCACCTTTGCTGAACTCATGGCATATGAAGACTTGGGTTTCTGCGAGACGGGCAAAAGCGGTAAATTCATCGAAACCGGTGCAACACGCCTCGGCGGAAAAATTCCAGTTAACACCAGCGGCGGCTTAAAAGCCAAGGGTCACCCCGTCGGCGCAACGGGCACCGCTCAAGCATATGAAATGTATCTTCAACTAACGGGACAAGCGGGCAAACGCCAAGTGAAGGATGCTAAAGTTGGCTTAACCCACAACATCGGCGGCTCTGGAGCCACGGCAGCAATTCACATCTACAGGAGTCCCCAATAATGAGTACACAAACGCCTTTCACGATTGAGCAGTTCTACAAGTTTTTGGGACAGCAAAAGCTGATGGCTGGGAAATGCCTCAAATGCGGAAAAATCCATCTACCCCCTCGCCCAATGTGCGATAACTGTTTTTCACAGCAGTTTGAATGGGTTGAGGTTTCTGGAAAAGGTAAACTGCTAACTTACACGGTTATCAGTATTGCTCCTGAACAGTTCCAAGCTTTAACGCCGTACGCCGTGGGCATTGTGGAGTTGGAAAACGGCTTAAAAATTCCCGGAATGATACAAGGCACTACTCAAGAGCACCTAAAGATCGGTATGAAGTTGAATTTGGATTTCAGCACATGCAACACCCCGCAAAAATGGCCTCAGTGGCCAAGATACTGCTTCAAACCGTAGATTATAAATTGAAATATTGGGAATTGGCGAGTTCCTACAGGATAGCTGGAAAATAAACCTCAGTTTTCAGGAAGAAAGGGCGACGTCCCAGCTCTTTCTGTTTTTGCATCAAATTGCTGCAATCAGTCTTTTGTGTCATCTAGAAAAACTTTATTGCCAATACGCCCTTAACTTCTCCTGAAGCTGAGAAACGTTGAAGGAAAAACAGAAGGTTTGCCTAGTAGCCTGCAGCGTTCTAAAAGAGGAAATCCAACAACTCATGAAACAGGGCGAACTTGATGCCGAAGCAGTTTACGTTAGCAAATTTTTCCACGTTGACTATGAAGCCGTAGAGAACAATGTGCGAAAAGTTCTAGAACAAACCCAAAAAAGATTCAAGGGCAAACTAGTGTTGGTTTACGGGGACTTGTGTCTTGGGCAGGATAATGAGATGAAAAAGCTCGCTGAAGAATACGGTATAGCCAAGGTTGATGCGGTCAACTGCATCGATTGCCAACTGGGCGGCAAGGGCAAATTCTTCGAAGCTGACCCCGAGCATAACTTGATGTTTATGGGTCCAGGAATGGTGGGGTTCTTCAAACACGCAAAAGAAACGATGTTGAAAGAAGGTGTAGATGAAGCAGCTTTCGCAAACATGTTCAACGGCATCAAAGGCATCGTGCTTCTAGATACCTGTGGCAACGCAGAAAAATGCATAAAAGACATCAAAGAGGCAGGAATGAACCTCGCAATCCTTGAAACAAGAAAAATAGGCTTAGAAAATGTTAAGCGAGTAATTTTGGATGCAATCGACCATGCAAATGGTATCAACTGACTCTTTTAGCACCCAAAAAATTCACTGACTGATTGTTTGAGTCATCACGAAACTACCGTAAGTATTAAAGAATCATACTTACAATAGTGCTAACTTGTACTCGAGTGGATGTGCCTTAAATGACTGAACCCGTTGTTTCCTCGCCAATGAAGCGTGTTGAAGATTGGAAATCACGACTAATTGACTTATCAAGAAAAAACAACCTTCTCTATTTCAAGAAGGGCAAACGTGGAAACCTACCCATCACGCAGCCTGATGCCCAGAAAATTTTTGATACGCTGGTTCTGAAGAAAAAACGAATGGAGTTTTTTACCCCGCAAGAAGAAGCAAAAAAACCAGGAACCAAAGATAACCCTAAAGCGAAAGGCAAAGGAAAAGCTAAAGCTGAAACAGAACCAGCAAATACACCCGTCAAAGCCGCCACCACAACCGAAGAACCTAAACGTCCCACAGCAAACCAACTAGTCAGCGGCAACATGGGTCGCTTGGAACTTGAGCGTAACCTCAAGAGTCTTGCAGGGGCGGTCACTTCTCGACTACATGGAACGCGGCGTGCGCATATTGCATGCAGCTTTTGGGACGCTGAACTGGGTTGATTCGGAAACAAAAGAAAACGTTCAATCTCCATTAATTTTGGTTCCTTTAGAGTTGACAAGGGACACTATCCGTCAACCCTACACCATCGAGGTGCCGCCGGTTGAAGATGAAGCAGTCCTCAACCCCGCATTGCAGGCGAAACTTAAGAACGATTACAAAATCGAGTTGCCGCCGCTGCCTGAGGAGTGGGAAGAACAAAAATTGGCGGATTACTTTAAATTAGTCGACCAAGCTGTCGCTGAAATGGGTTGGAAAACCGAGTCATCCATTGACTTGGGGTTGTTCTCCTTCCAGAAACTGGTTATTTACAAAGATTTGGAGTCAAACGTCGCATTAGTCACCCAACACCCAATCATACGGGCGATTGCCGGCATAAAAGAAGACAACCTTATCCTAAGCGGGTTACCCGACGAAAAAGACGTTGACAAGATTGAGGCGCCAGCTAAAACCTACCAAGTCCTCGACGCAGACAGCAGCCAACGCGTCAGCATCGAATATGCACTCCGCGGACAAAGCTTTGTAATGAAAGGTCCGCCAGGCACAGGCAAAAGCCAGACCATCGCAAACATCATCGCAGAATGCATCGCCAACGGAAAAAGCGTGCTTTTCGTCAGTGACAAGATGGCTGCCCTCGAAGTCGTGTACAAACGTCTCAGCGAGGTGGGTTTGGCGCATTTCTGCCTTGAACTCCACAGTAGCAAAGCCAACAAACAACAAGTTGTAGCGGAACTCAAACGCAGCCTTGACGAGAACCTTATTCCGCGTAAGTTGCCTTCCATTCATGAGTTTGAGCAGATGACAGTGTACCGAGAAGCGTTAAACGGCTACGTTACCGCATTGCATGAAAAACGCCCATACCTACAACGAAGCGTCTACGAAGTTCTAAGCATAATCTCCAGCCTTGAACGGGTCCCGTTTGTTTCCGTTGGGTTAACTGAAATTGGAACTTTGACGCCGCAGAAGATGCGTGAACTCGAAGAACTCGTCTCACAACTCAGTAAGGTTTGGCAGGTAACTCGAGGAACCAGATTTTCCGTGGCTTGGCTACCGAGCGGACAAATACAACCTTGAAATCCGCAGCGAACTCCTCACCACACTCGAAGGCATAAACGAAACCCTCCATGGGCTCGAATTAGAAACTGAGGGTTTCTCCGCTAAACTCGGCGTGTTTCCCCCAGAAACTTTTGCTCGCATACAATGGCTCCTAGACCTCAGCAAATTTCTCACCGAAAGCCCAAAACCGGAAGCATACTGGTTAACAAACCCAAGTCTTGATAAGATGCTAAGCGAGGTCCAATCCTACTTAGAAACAGCCATATGGATAAAGACTACCCGAGTCAGCCTCATGGAACGCTATAACCCGACCTTCTTAAATTTGGCATTAAATCGGTCAGTCGAAATGCAACAAGCAGTTTCGGCTTTAGGCAAGATGCTTCCAGCAGTCAATTTAGAAGATAGTGAACTTTTATCCAAACTTGAAAACTTCTTAGCCTTTGTCAAGAATACACAGTTGGCTTCACGTAAGTTGCGTGAAACCTCCCAAACACTCGCGCCGCTCCTTGGTTTAGACAGTAGCGACTTAACGATTACCCAGCTTAAGCAGCTTTCTCGAATGGCAATGATGTGTTTTGCAGAGGACAAACCCGAACCAGAATGGTTTGACGGCAAATATCTGGAGCAAGTCCAAGAAACAATGGTGAAAGCCAAGCAGCTCTATCAAGAATACAACCAGATAAAGGGTCGCCTCGAAGAAATCTACAGCGAGGGCATCTATGAGTTAGACCTCGACGGGCTCATCGAACGTTACAGCGGCGAATATCAGAGTGGCTTAAAGCTCTTCAACTCAACTTACCGCAACGACCAAAAAACGATTGCTCGATTAACAAACGACGGCAAAGTCCCAAAAACAATCCAGCAGGACCTTGTCGATGCTCGAAAAGTCAAGAAGCTTCAGGCAAAAATTGAAGATTCAGGCGAAAACGTTCGCACCCTGATGGGTCACTACTACCGCAAGACCAGAACAGACTTCCAAGGCGCAGAAAAAGCAATCGCCTTAACCGAAGAAATCAAAAAGCTCTCTTGGGGAACACAAATCCCTGAGGCACTCCTCAAACTACTTACGAGTACTTCTAACCCCTCGCCCATGATTAAAAATTTGGGTTTGGATTTGCAGGAGTCAGTTGGTAAATGGGAGCAGCAAGGCAAAGAAGTTGAATCTTTCATTCCGCAAAAAATGCCCAAATCGGATGCACCCATATCTCAGACACCGCTGCTAGTTCTTGAGGATTGGGCAGCAGAAACAGAAAAACAGCTCAATCCACTAATCGCGCTTACCAACGATACACTGACTACAGCCAGGCAGGAACCACAAACCTACAGGCAATTAATTCAAGACCTTAAAGAATTCCGAAGACATTCGCAAAAAGGAAGCTCAAATCGTCGGCGAAAAAGTCCAGCTAAAAGAAAAATTCGGAATCCGCTTTCAAGAACTGGAAACAAACTGGCAAGAAATCGTGTTTGTGCTTGAGTGGTGTAAAAAGGTACAGGCAGCATTCATCGATATTCCTGTGCCGCAGGCTTTTGCTGACCTCGCTGCTCAGGGACCAAGTGCGGCTCCATCCAACATGGAGCTGATCCAGAGAAGAGACAGTTCACTGAGGGTTTTGGCAGATTTTAACAAACGGTTCGAAACTGAAATGAAATATCAAAACCAGCCGCTAAAAGATTTAGAAATCAAAGTTATAAGCGAACGAATCCAAGCACTCCGCGACCGTGTGGACGATGTGCAGGTTTGGATTGACTATAAAGACGCCAAAAACCGCTTTGCACTTCGCAATTTAGACCAGTTCTTTGGTCGTTTGGTGGAACAGCGCATTTCTGCAGCTGACTTGGGCGATGTTTTCCGCAAGAGCGTTTATCAAGAATGGATAAACCACCTCTATAATGAAGACCAAAAGCTGGGTAAGTTCCGAAGGGAGAACCATGAGCAGTTGATTGCTGACTTCCGAAAGCTCGACCAAGACCTCATCCATCTTACCTCTAGCATGGTTATTGAAGAGGCAAACAGCCGAAAACCCCAAGACATTCTGATCCAAGCAGCCGACTCTGAAGCCAACATTCTTCTCAAAGAAGCGGCCAAAAAACGCCGCTTAATGCCCATCCGCACTCTAATGCAGAAAATCCCCAACCTACTTGTAAAACTCAAACCATGCCTCTTGATGAGTCCCATATCGGTCAGTCAATTTCTTCCGCCAGATAACAAATTCGACTTAGTTCTCTTCGACGAAGCCTCACAACTCGTTCCCGAAGACGCCATAGGCGCCATCTACCGTGGAAAAACCGTCGTGGTTGCAGGCGACAACAAACAGTTGCCTCCGACTTCGTTCTTCCAGAAAAGCCTACTTGACAATGTAGACTGGGATGAACTCAGTGATGATGACGTGGAAGTCTTCGACAGCATCCTCGACGAATGCCTCGGCATCGGCTTACCTGTTAAGACTCTTCGGTGGCACTATCGCAGTAAACATGAAGAACTCATCGCGTTCTCAAACCACCGTTTCTACGACGACACCATGATAACGTTCCCATCAGCCCAGAACCAAACAGACAGCTTGGGCGTAAAACTCGTCCACGTACCCGACGGCATATATGACCGCGGAGGCAAGCGAGACAATCCCAAAGAAGCCGAAAAAGTCGCAGAACTCGTCTTCGAACACTTCAAAAACTATCCCAAAAAAACACTCGGCGTCGTCACATTCAGCATAGCCCAAATGAACGCAGTGGAAGAAGCGATTGAAAATAAACTCAATGAACAACCTGACTTCGAACCCTTCTTCAAAGAAGACCGCTTAGAAGGCTTTTTCGTGAAGAACCTTGAGAACGTGCAGGGAGACGAACGTGATGTCATATTCTTCAGCGTAGGATACGGCTTTGACCAGCAGGGACAGATGGCAATGAACTTTGGTCCATTGAATAAGCCAGGTGGGGAACGACGTTTGAACGTTGCTGTTACTCGTGCCCGAGAAAAAGTCGTTTTGATAACTTCGATTAAAGCCTCTGACATCGATAAAGACACTCAAGCACTTGGAGTACAAACACTGCGAACCTACCTTGACTATGCCGAGCATGGACCTGAAACCCAATCTTCCAAATCCAAAGAAGGTACATTTGACTCGGCTATAGATGAAGACGTAGCAGCAGAGATAAAGAAGATGGGTTACGAGGTTGTTCCAGAAGTAGGCTGCAGCGGTTACAGAATCGACATTGGTGTTCTTGACCCTGTTAACGAGGGCTGTTTCTTGCTTGGCGTGGAATGTGACGGCGCGACATACAAATCAAGCAGCAGCACCCGTGACCGAGACCGACTCCGCGAGCAGGTCCTTAGGCAGCTTGGCTGGCGCATGTACCGTGTCTGGTCGCCCGCCTGGGTTGCAAGACGCGACTCAGAAATCCGTAGACTAAAGGAAACACTCGAACAAGCTCAGAAAACGCAACTTGATAAAGAAGCTCAAAAACCCATAATTGACCTCAAAGAAGGCGCAGCCCCAAAAACAGATGTGCAAAAAAACTCATTTGCAGGAATCGAAAAAATTGGTGTCCCCTACAAAGTTTACCCTCTAAAAGCATCATACAACCCTTACATCAGAGTTGCCACCGCCAAAAGTACGATGGATTCCAAACAAAGAAACGAATTCCATTTCCCAGAAAACCGAGAAAACCAAACCAAACTTCTAACTGAACTAATCCAAAACGAAGGTCCAGTCCACTTTGACTACGCGGCTGAACGGTTAGCGGCGGCATGGAGCATAAAACAGGTGACACCCAAAATCGCTCACGCCGTAAAAGAAGCTCTCAACAACCTGATCCGCGAGCAGAAAGTTGTCATCAAGGGCAGTTTTCTGTGGCCAACTGGACTAAAACAGACGCCTATCCGAGTTCCGATGCAGGGTGTTCCAGAATCCAAACGCAAACCCAGCTACATTGCACCCGAAGAAGTAGAATCTGCAATGACGATGGTGGCACAGTACGCTCTAGGCATAAGCGAAGACTCACTGATCACTGAAACCGCCAAGGTTTTTGGCTTGAATCATTCGGGCGACGAAGCTAAAGTAGTGTTCTCTGAAGTACTCAAGCGGTTGGTGAGGGAGAGAAAACTCGTCGTCAAAGACGACGGCGTGGTAACAGCCGTTTAATCCTTATTTATTTCTTTAATCAAAACCGGCAAATCAGTCAATGATGTTACTATATAGTTTGCGCCGTTACTCATCAATTGCTCGGGCGTGGATAAACCCTTTGTTAACCCGACAGCGATGACTTTTATTTCTTTGGCGCTCTGCATATCAACCACACTGTCGCCCACAATTAATGCGGATTTAGCATGAACTCCTAAGGCTTTAAGCGCCAACTCAAACTGTTCGGTGTGTGGCTTAACATACTTCACTTTTTCTCTGGAAACAACCACTTTGAAGAAACCGTCAATTTTGAAGCGCTGCAGAATGTAGCTTGATGCTTTTTCGCTGCTGGTCGTGCATAAACCCATTTTTATGTTCATTTTTTGCAGTTCTTTGAGGGTTTCAACCGCTCCGGTTAGCAGGCTGGTTGTTGTGGCAGCTTCCATCTCATACTTCTCCGCGATCGCCAACGCTCGGGTGCGCACTTCGTCGAAAGCGTCTGGTGATTTGGAACTGTTTTTTATGAAAATCTCAGCTTTTTTTAGCATTTCAAATAAGCTCTCATTAACGTCGAGAACAGAAACGGGGACACGTATGCTGATTAGGTAGGTTCTGACTTCAGAACGTAGCGCTTTGAAGTCCAAGTTAAAGTGAGCGAGTGTTCCATCTAAATCGAATATTACTGCTTCTATAGCCAAAACCGTTAGCTCCGTTTCCATCTGGGTTTGGGGGTTAACAATTCTCTAAAAGAAATATACTTTACGGTAAGCCAAAAGGGCTAAAAATCTTTAACAAATCCATAATGAAATAGTCTAGGCTGAAAATCGATGCTTTCGTTGTTCTAATACGATTGCTTTCTGGACCTCTTTGCTAGTTTTCCGGTAATAATGGGAGGGATTTCAGCTTGTGTAAATTAAAAAGTGAGGGACAGGCAAGGTGGCAAGCAGTTTTGTTTACACAATTTGTTTATAAAAATTGATGTACAATTCTGCTGAAGCAACAGATTATTTAAGTTAAGTGGTTTTCGGAGAGACGACTAAACTGCAATATTCATAGAGTATTGAGGATAACATTTCAAGTTAAGTGGAACTAGAAATCTATTTGATTCGTGGAAAATTCGTCTGAATGTGTCTTTCTCGTAAAAGCTTAAATCATTTCAAAACCTATCGATTTCCATGGGCAAAGTTTCACTGTTCTTAATGGCTATCGGAATAATTGCCATAGTGCCAGCGATTATTTTGACAATAATTGCATTATTGTTTCCACCATTTATTCTAAATCTATCTAATTGGTTCGGCATCCTGAAAGTTTTCGTCATAGGTCTTCTTTACGTAGTTGCTTTTGGGTTCATAGTTTTAGGTCTCATTGTTATAAAGCGTGATAAAGAGTAATCTTCAAGAAATATTTCAAAGTGAAGAGTATAATCAAAGAGCATTTTTCTTGAGTTATAGATTTGATTACAGATGTCCTTTGAAAAGGTATACTGAGCTTTTCTGGGGCAAATTATTTAGTTATTATTACTTTCAATGGCTTTTCCGCTGGATTATCAAGGGTTTGCAATGCCTTCTCAAACTCACCCAGTCCAAATCTATGCGTTATGAGACCTTTCACGTCAACCAGTTTTCGGGCGATTAACTCAACCGCTGTTGGATACTCAACGGGTGAAAGATAAATCGTGAAAAATTGGGCTTCATCAACTTCTCCAAAGTTCAAATAACCTTCGGATTCTCCTACCAAAACAACTTTGCCAGCTTTCCGCACCAAAAACGGCGTCTGCTCCACTGTCTTTGTGGTTCCGGCAGCTTCAATCACAAAATCTGAGCCCATCTTAGTTAGTTTGTGGACAGTTTTTGGGATATCTTCTTTTTTAGCGTTAATTACAGCGTCTGCACCGTACTTTTCGGCGAGTTCCAATCTGTAGTCCTCCAGATCTACAGCTATGACTCGGCAACCCTTCATTAGCGCGATTTGTGTCATAAGCAAACCAATGGGTCCCTGCCCGAGCACAGTCACCCAATCTCCCAAGTTAGGTTGTAAGTGATTAAGGACTCGAAGTGCCAAAGCAACCGGTTCTATAATCGCAGCTTCTTCGTCGCTAATGCCTTCAGGAACTGGGATGAGGCTTCTTGGAATCATTGCTAATGACTCGGCAAAAAAGCCGTCTCTTGTTAATCCATAAAGTTTTGCGTGGAGACAAAGCGCAGGATAGCCTCGCTGGCAGAAGTAGCAATGTCCACAATTCACAACCGGAACCATGACAACTCGTTCGCCGGTGTCTTCTCTTACTCCGCAAGCATCATGTCCCAGTATTCTTCCTTTCTTTAATTTCCATTCTCCTCGATAGAAGTGCATGTCAGTTCCGCAGATGCTGCCCGCCCTAAACTTCACAAGTAACCTTCTGCGTTTAAGTTCAGGTTCTGGGACGTTTTCGATTTTGATGTTGCGGGGTCCATGGTAAACTGCGGCTTTCAAAAAGAGTCAACTCTAATTATTGAAGGGTTGACGGTTGGGTATTAACTTTATTGTGATCTGCTTGCGGTAGACTAATAACCTCATCAGTGTACCAATGGTTGATACCTATGAACCTGGATGAATATACCAAAGAGCGGCTCTGGCAGTTGCTTGTAGAAGCTGTTCACGCTGCAGTTATGTACCCAACTCATAAGGCGTACATCCGCGACTTTATTTTGCCCGAGAATGGGGATGTTTCGTCGGTTGAGCTTGCCCAGAGGTTGGGAATGCCGTTGGGTGAAGCTCTGGTTATTTTGAGTGAGTTAACGCAAGACAGAAAATAATTGTTGATTTGTTTGGTTGTATGTTAGTTTCAAGTGCTGCCTAGTCGACATGTTTATATTTGCATAACGTCTCACTTGGAAAACGGTGAAAAAAATGAAAACAACAGCAATAGCCGCAATCGCATTAATCGTAATAATCATAACTGGAATAGGCGTCTACGCAGCATACACTTACAGTCAAAACAATCAAAACCCAAAACCAACGCCTACTCCAACACCCTCGCCATCTCCTTCACCATCCGCAACACCCTCTTCAACCCCGACAGCATCACCCCAGCCAACCGCTTCCTCAACCCCAAGCCCCACAGCGTCACCTTCACCCTCCCCATCCCCAACCCCAATGCCTAGTCCAGTAACACTCAAAGTTGCATCAACCACCAGCCTCAAAGACACAGGACTAGAAGACGTCCCTGAAATCTACGCAAACGGAACAGTAGTAAGAGATGACCTCAAAGATGCTTTCCAAGCTAAATATCCATGGATAACAGTAAACTTCCTCTATTACGGTACCGGACCCGCTATACAAGCTGCACAAAGAGGCGACGCAGACATGATACTAGTTCATTCACCCTCACAGGAGCTACCCTTCCTAACAGGAGGATACGGCGTAGATCGAAAAATCGTAGCGTACAACTTCTTTGTCATCATCGGACCAGCAAGCGATCCCGCACACATCAACGGTTTAACAAACGTTAGCCAAGCATTGCAAAACATCTACAACTTTGGACAGAACTCCAGTAATGTGCTTTGGTTTTCAAGAAACGATGCATCGGGAACGGCAACAAAAGAAATCTCCCTTTGGACTGCCGCAGGATTCAACTATACACAACTGTCCGCCCAAACATCATGGTTTAAAGTTACAGGTTCAGGAATGGGACCGACCCTTCTAGCAGCAAACTATTACGGCAATATAGGCGGGTACACAATCTCTGACATGGGTACCTACTTAGCATACTCCAATAGAGGCGACATACAGCTTAAAATACAAATTCAAGCCCAACAAAGCCTACTCAACGTTTACAGCGCAATAATCGATGACCCAAGAAACCCAGCCTTATCAAATACAAACTTTAACGCTTCCTTACTGTTCGTTAACTTCTTGGTTTCCGATGAAGGCCAACAACTGATCGGTAACTATGGTAAAGTTGCCTACAACCAGTCGCTCTTCACACCGTTTGTACCCTTAGCCAACGGCGCAGTCTCAAACGATACCTTACTCAACTGGATCAAAATCTATGCCTACATTGACTCCAACAACAAAATCACTGGTACTGGAGCAGGAACCGAATGCCCCTCGGTATTCCGATACAGTGCTGACAGCCTCTACACGGCAACATACGACACTTTGGTAGCAAACTTCAACCTCAACATCTCCACAAGCACACCAGACTACTACATAACAAATAAACCAAAAATCGTTCCAGCGCAGGCAATGACCACTGTGAACAGCGGTAAAATCTACAGTGTTTGAGTTTGAAAAGATAGAATTAAATTCCCCTTATTTTCTTTGTGATATGCATGGCTGATATAATCGTTCCGGCGCTACAAGAAGCAATTAAATTAATCACAAGCGGAGACCCTGAAGTCTATGCGACCGTTTATAGAACCGTTTACGTTGCGGGATTTGGTACCTTACTTGCATGCCTGTGGAGTATTCCAATAGCAGTACTCTTAGGTCTTTACAATTTTAAGGGAAAATGGGTAGTCAAAGGCATCTTCAACGCGTTAATAGGTATACCAACGGTTGCTTTAGGCTTACTTTTGTTTCTGCTTTTTTCTAGGCAAGGTGAATTGGGTTTCTTGAATTTACTGTTTACTCTTAACGGAATTGCAATTGGAGAAGCCATACTTGTTACGCCAATAATAGTGAGTTTTACCGCAAATGCCTTGGGTACAGCTGACATTCAACTTAGAGACTTAGCAAGAACTCTAGGTGCGTCGGGATTTAGAACCAACTTAACACTTATGCGCGAGACAATATGGTCTATTGTCCTTTCTTTGACAGCCTCCTTCAACCGTTGTTTCGGAGAACTCGGCATCGCAACTCTTGTCGGTGGAAGCATCTTGGGGGAGACACGAGTTCTAACAACGTCTATAGCTATTTGGACGAATTTTGGTAATTTCAGTTTAGCTATGGCATATGGTGTAATCCTTATGGCAATCATCATTGCATTGGCGTTAACTGTAAGCCTGATTGAGCGGATAAAAAACCAAGATCTGCCTTGGAATAAACTTTCCTTCTGGAGAGGGTATCGGAGGAAGTTTTAGCTATGAGTGTTAATCTGCAAATAGTGGGTGTGCAAAAAAATTACCGCAACGTAGAAGCGTTAAAATCGGTATCTATAGAACTGCAGGGTAACAAAATAATTGTCCTTCTGGGCGTCAACGGTGCAGGTAAAAGCACTTTAATGCGCATCATAGCTGGTTTAGAGAACTCTGACACCGGAACAATCCTCTTCGATAACCAAAATACAGATGCGAAAGCGCTACGTCGCATATCGACTTTGGTTTTCCAGAAAACAGCCATGTTCACCCTGAACGTCTATGACAACTTGGCATACGGACTTAAAATCAGAAGAGTTCCAAAAGAGGAAATTGCAAAGAGGGTGCCTGAAGCATTGGCGGCGGTGAGGCTGTCTGGGTTTGAGAAAAGACGTGCAAAAAAACTCTCAGGCGGCGAGCAGCAACGAATTGCGTTAGCGAGGGCGCTTCTGCTTAATTCACATGTTTTGCTTTTGGATGAGCCAACAGCAAACCTTGACCCCAACAGCGCCATCATTATTGAGAAAGCGATAATTAGCAAAAAAAACAGCCAGTGCATTATCGTAATGGCTACTCATAACCTCAACCAAGCAAGACGAATAGCAGATGAAATAGTTCACATACACAACGGCGAAATCGTCGAAGTAGCTAAACCCGAGGACTTCTTTGAGAACCCCAAAAGCGAAATAACCCGAAAATTCATCAACGGAGAACTGGACTTCTAAAGCCGTTTAAATTACCTTTATATGGACTTGCATATTAATAATTTAATGCAATGCTCACCAACAAAAAACATACGCTCTCATGCAAAGCATGGCTGGAATACAACGGCAAACCCCTAATTGGTAAAGGCGGAGCAGAAATCCTCGAAACCATCGACAAAGAAAACTCAATTTCTAAAGCAGCACTAACCTTAGGCATGTCTTACCGATATGTTTGGAACTACATCCAAGAAATCCAAGGTGCCATGGAAGAGCAAATTGTTGAAACCTACAAGGGCGGCAAATCTGGTGGAGGCGGCGCAAAGTTGACTGATTTGGGTAAGAGTTTGCTTTGCGAGTATAAGCAAGCCGAGATTTATCTGGATAAAGTTTTGTCTGATCCACGTTGTTTGGAGGTGAAAGGTTTGAAGTTAAGTGCACGTAACCAGTTTAAAGGAAAAGTTATAGCTGTAGAAAAAGGGGTCATTACGGGAAAAGTGAAAGTTGAAATCAAAGTGCCCGTAACCGTAACAGCAGTTATAACCAAAGAAGCGATTGAAGAACTAGACATAAAAGTCGGTGACGAAGTAACCGCAATCGTGAAATCGACAGAAATCATGATTGCAAAATAAAAATTTTTTTATTTTATTCTACTACGTACCTGTAGGTTATGTGTTCGCCTGCAGTTGTGCTTTTTCTGGTGATTTTTAGTATGTCGCCTGGTTTTGCACCTATCGCTTTAACAGCTGGGTCGCCTGATTTTATCTGCGGCATCTGGTAGGGTTTAACTTTGAATTGCGCGAGCAGTTGGTTCTTTTCTTTTTCGGTGAGGATTTCGTGGAATGGAACCAATGCATGCTCAAAGATGTCGAACACTGGGAACGATTTAGGTAAAAGCTCCACTTTCTTCTTCTTTGCACCGAGCTTGACAGCATGAGTATATCGTCCTTCAGTGACTACGATGGCTCGGTCAAGGTCCTTTTCCTTCATGACCTTGTAGAGAGTGTTCATGGCTGCGATGCCGACGGTGGCTTCGCCTAAAATGCACCAAACGATCGCTCTCTCTTTATCCTGTGGGATGTCGATGATGTAGGCGTATGCGCCTTCAAACTTTTCTTTTTCGATAAGCTTGTATTTTCTTAGTTTGATTAGAACTTCCGCTTTCCGTTCTTCAATCGTTTCAACTTTAGTAGTGCTCAAACCACAAACCTCAAAGATAGAATACTCGCAACCTAAAACAAACATTTACCCTTAAACTTTATGGTTAATGCAACACAAGATTAGATGCAACTTGGTTTTTTATGTTGGGTAGAAAACAGAATTTGAATGTTTTTGAAAAGGAACTAAGATGTTTGAGATTGCGTTTTTTGGCTTTGTGTCGTTTGATGGATTTTATTCAGTGTTTTCGTTGGATACTGGTTCTGGCTTTGAGCAAGTTTTGGAGTGTTTGATTGTTGTTGCAACCGATTTGCAGAATGCAGTTGCAGCAGCAGCAACAATTTCTCTTCATGTAGCTTTCTGTTAATCGAGGTGGTTTATGCGCTTGATGTTTAACCGCTCGATTTCGGAATTTACTTTGTTTGATAGAAGAAAAACACGCTAAATTGCTGCAAAAATGTGGAGTTGCTTTAAGTTGGTTTTTTGATTTTGGCTTTAGAAAAAGTTTTGGATGCGTCTGTATCCGTCTTGGTGCGTCTGGGAAAGGTTCGGGGAGACAGACTGTTTAGTTGCCGCTCTATGGGAGAGTAAAGTTTGCTACTAAGCTGAAGAGTTGAAACCGCTTCCAAGTCTCCAAACATATCCGCTGTGACTGCTTTATTTCTAAAACGATACAAAGGCGGATTCAGTATTCATATTAAAAATAGAAAAATTCGCCATGTTATTCAACGCCAAGAATGGAATAAGTACCAAACAGGATAGAGATAAAGAGTTGATAAAAAAAAATAAGAGGGGTGAGCTGGCTATCGCACTGTTACTTTAACTGTGGTGCGTGTGATTCCGATTCCTGCGTCTGTTCCAGTTATTGTGATGGTATAGGTTCCTCTTGCGGCTGCTGAAGTGTCAACTGTCATCGTTGAACTGGAGCTCGGTGACACGGTACTGGAACTTGTTGTTATTTTTAGTCCTGACGGTGCGCTTGTCGTTATGTCAGCTGATCCAGCGTAGCCATTAATTGGGTTCAAGCTTATGGTGGATGTGGCTGTGTTTCCTCGTTTGATGTTTAGGCTTGTTGGGTTGGCTGTTAGAGTGAAGTCTGGGTTGACTACTTGCACGTTTATTGTCGCGGAATGTATTGTTGTTCCGCTAGCTTCCTTGTGATTGTAATTGGATAGGTGCCTGCCGCTATGTTTGTTGGTAAGGTTATAGTCATTGTTGATGATCCGCTGCCACTTGTGACTGTTGGGCTGGGATTAAAGCTAATTCCTAGACCCATCCCTTGAACGTCTACTTGCAGTAAGTGCAACAGCATTGGAAAAGCCGCCGATCGGAGTTAACAGTTTATTGTTGCTGCTCCGCTGGTTGTGGCTGTACTTATTGTTACTGTGCTAGGTGGCTGATATTGAGAAGTCTGGTGCTGGTGGGCGCTCCGAAGTTTACCCCAATAGGGCTGCCTATGCCAGTTGCTAAATCATAGCCCGACACTGCGGAGTATCCGTTTGATCCGCTAACTATGTCCGAGAATATGGTGCCGTAGCTGAGGTAGTTTGAGTAAAAGTTGGCGTTTGTTGCACTTTTGCCGAAGGTGCAAATGGCTGCCCACTGTGGTGCGCCTGCGCTGGTGCCTCCAACGATGAACCAGCCTCTGCCACCGTTGTATCCATAGCTGTCGTACACTAGAAAACCTGTGTTAGGGTCAGCGTTGTAGGAGACGTCAGGGGTAGCTCTCTTACTCAAGGAGTATGAGTCTGTTACGCCCTTTTGATAATCTGGTACTGTTTCAATTGAGCTTACTCCGCCGCCTCCATCACTCCAAGCGGTCTCAGTGTATCCAGTAGCCGTCATCGTTAGCTTTGTTCCTCCAACGGAAACTACGTTTGGAGAGCTTGAGGGCCAACTGACAACGCCGCCTACGTCTCCTGAAGATGCAAAGTAGACTTTTCCGTTTGTAGTAAAGTGGCTGTCATATGCGAGTTGACCACTATTTTCGTCTGTTCCCCAACTCATTGAAATTGCAACCACATCTGGTCTGCTGTTTGCGTAATCAACTGCCGCTATTAAATCAACAATCGAAGCGCTTTTTGCTTCAACTAGCAGTAGATTTGCATGTGGAGCAACAGCGTGAGCCCACTGAACATCTAGATCTGATTCAAGTGCCCAGCCAGCGTTAGGGGGGATTGTCGAGGACATCTTGTGCACTTCAAGGTTTGCTGCTGGCCAACTAAAGACTCTGCAAAAAGTTGCAAGATCAGCTGCCACTTTTGGATTATCATAAGCCTCGATAATAGCTATAGTGCCTGAGTCGCCTGTGCTTGGAATTTCATATGCTTCTCGGATATCAAGGGGTGCATAATAGGGGTAATTTGCTCCTATTGAGTTCGGGTCAACTCCTTGGGCCTTGACTTTGTACATGGGGTGTGCTTGCCATTCGGGTTCTGCTACTGCAAATGAGGGTGCAGTTGCCAGAATCATTAGAGTTAAAATTGTTAGTGCTAATAGTTTGATTGTTGTTTTTGTCAACTTGTTTATCTCCTAAAGCATTCTTCGATGATTTGCATATTTAAGTTATTCCAAATAGCAACGTGTTGGATTCGATAAAAAATAGGGATAGTTCAGATTAAATCAGCGAGCTCTACCGAATCCATAGAACACTTAATCGTGAATAACTTTAGGGGTCGTGTTTGATAGAAGAAAAACAACGGTTGCTTTGGCGCCACTGATGTCTTTTTTTGGGTTGCTTTCTTTGCCCAGGCTTTGGGGTGTTTGCAGGTTGCGTCTGAATACGTCGCTATGCGTCTGGGAGCGGCTGGCTTAGCGGGTTTTTCTAGTTGCCATCGACTGAGTGCATTACTTTAAAACAAGGTTGCAGAAGGGAAATCGGGTGCGAGTCTCAAAGTATGTTCGGTGACGCTTCAAAGTGGAAACCAACCAAACCCTTCGAGTTAACTTTATCGTGCTCGGACTTTGCTTTTTAGATGTGGGGCTAAAGTGGTGGGAACCTTCTCTAAGCAGCAAATTCCTAACCAGTTTTGGTTACAAGGCATTAACCATAAATACTTATGTTGTTTATTCCGACCGAAGAATAAAGAAAAGAGCTAAACATTTCCATAATTCTCTGTTACTGGCTGGATAAGGCTTTTACTAGTTTGTAGCCCATCTTGTTGCCCATGCCATAAGTGTACGCTAAATTGATAATTAAAATTCCCATAGCATCCAGGTAGCGAGCTGATTTTAACGGTCCGCAATCGACTGGGTCAAAACCGATGTCACGAGTTAACTGGGCTACCGTCTGTTTAGCTTTCAAGTCGTTTCCCGCCATAAAAGCAGTTAACTGTTCATCTGCAACTTTGCCGGTGCTTTGGTTTGGAGCGAAAACGGTGTTGAATGCTTTCACCACTTTTGATTTGGGAAGTTTTTTCTGTGTTTCTTCGGCGGTGGAAGTTGTGCAACTAATGCCTAAACCGTAATCTTCGGCTATAGCGTTCGTAACGTCGATCACGATTTTTCCGTCGGCGTAAGGTTGAATTACTTTTATGGCGTCGTTGGCGTTTTCATGGGGTACTGCCAGTATGATTATTTCGCCCCAACTAGCGGCATCAGCAACTGGTTCGGCAGGGTCTCGGTGACCAAACTTTATTTCGTGTCCCGCTTTGCTTAGGCCTTTTGATAATGAGGTTCCAACGTTGCCTTTGCCGATGATTGCGATTTTCATAACTTTTATCCTCGAGTATTGAGCGGTTAAGCAGGTTTTTTAGAAGTTGTGACTGTGCTTTGCCTACAACAAGTACTTCTATGGGAAACAAAGGGGTTACCGATTTGAAGCGATACCGAAAAAATGACAATTAAAGAAATTAAATTGATATTGATGGCTTAACTATTTTTTAATTAAGTCCATTAACTTGGGCATCAGTTCACATCCACGCTCAATAATGCCGAGGCTGCCTTTAGCGCATTCTTTTTCACAGAACTTGATTGCTTTTCCATCGCCTAAGTGATCGCCTGAAATCAACACTGGAACGGGTGTGTCACTGTGCACTTTCAAAGCACAAGGCGTCGCGTGATCAGTGGTTACGCAGATAAGGTTGTCTTTAAGCGAAATTTGTTTTAGAAGTGGCCCAAAGAAGTATTTGTCGATGCCTGAGATGATCTGTGTTTTTAGGGTGCAGTTGCCGTCGTGTCCAGGTTCGTCGGGTCCTTTGAGGTGAATGTAGAAGCAATCGTGCTTTGGAAGGGAGTCGAGCAGCGCTTTTACTCTGACTTCGCAGTCTTTTTGGAGGTTTCCTGAAGGCGGCGGAAGCAAAGACGAATCCATACCCGCAAGCTGTGCGATGCCGCGTTCTGCATGCATATCTGCTAAACAGGCGAAGTTAACATGGTAGTGCTCATTTATGTTGAAGAATTTTGGAAGCAAATGTCCTGCATCGCGGGTTAAAACAACGTTTGCTTTCAGTTTTCCTTCAGCCGCACGTTTTACGTTTATGGGGTGGTTTTCCCAGAGATCATGAGATTTTGTTATGAATTCATTAACCAAGTCGGCTGAGACTTTTGCTGCTTCTGTCTTGTTGGTGGGTTCGCAGGTTTGCAGAACCATTTCAACTTCAGCTTTTGCGACGCCGATGCCGTTAATGATTGTGTAGGCTGGGTCGCTGTTGGTTATGTCGCTTGAAAGAGGTTTACCTTTACTTTTTATAAGCAATACTGCCCTGTGGCCGAGTGTGTTGCGGAACTCGAAGGTTGCAGGGTAAGACTCAAGTTTTATTCCTTTGTTGACTGCTTTGCTGAGTTCGGTGGCTTCTTCGGTGGTTAAGCTACGGGCTACACGCCGGTCAAGAATATTTTTTCCCTCGCCCAACGTGGCAAAGTTGCATCGTAAGGCTAAATCGCCATCCTTCATTTTCAAGCCTGCACCCGCAGCTTCAATAACTCCTCTGCCTGTGCTGTACTTGAAGGGGTCATAACCTAAAAGCGAAATAACCGCCACATCACTCTCAGGAGCCACACCCTTCTTCACAGAGTACATCAAACCAGTCTTACCTGTTTTAGCAAGCGAATCCAAATTTGGAGTTTCTGCAACTTCAAGGGGTGTTTTGTTGCCTAAAGATTTAATCGGCAAATCTCCCATTCCATCTATTGCAACGAAGATTAACTTCAAAGTATATGCCTCGTTATTGTTGAGCTCTAACTTGGTTATGCTATTTATTTTTTGCATTAATATATCTATTTTCAAAGGAAAGCACCGTTCAAATTTCCTCTTGGTCCCAGGGGTATCTGCCGTTGTGTTTACAAGTCAAACGTCGGTTTGATCAAAGAGTTATCTAAAAAAGTTTGTGCGGAATCAGGGCTAATTGTCTCTAAGGAATAGCTCATCAATAGGACTCTAAAATTAATTCGTAAATTAACCCTAATTGAATCATTAAGGTTATCGTAAAAAAATTGGGCGGAGATGAAAAACAAAGATAATCTTTTGGGCATGTACAATATTGTCTATTGGAATAGGTTTTATATACAACATGATAACAACACTCACTCGCAAAAGTGCTAGGTATTAAGCGCTAAGTTGGTTGCTATCAGAGGAGAATTGGAAAGTTCACAGTAGACTATCGAGCAGTGGTTACTCTGCTAGATAATGAATTCAAGAGCATTCTCCGCCAATCATACGCAGGTCTAACTCTTTTGGCACTCAAACAATGAGGAAAATACCATGTTAGGTAGGATACCGCCCGCTAAAAGTTTGCAAACAGTCAGCGTACCAGTACCAACGTACATGGAAAAAAATAACATTGAAGATCTAATCGAATCAAGTAACCAGAACCTGTCAGGATGTAAATTTGAAGTCGTTGTGATTGACGACGACAGCCCAGACGGCACCGTTGATGTGGTTAGACGACTCACGAAAGATTACGCCAATACCAAGTTCATAGTTAGGTCGAGCAAAATGGGTTTAGGTTCAGCCTATAAATCAAGACTGGGAACCAAAGAAATATTCAGTTTTGCTGCGTCGATTGTTTCTCTTAGGTTTAGGAGGGTTAAAGTTGACTAAAATCAGCATCGGCATCTGCGCTTATAATGAGCAGCAAAATATTGGGTACCTGCTAAATAACTTGCTCACAGAGCAGAACCTCAAAGAAGACAGCGAAATCTTGGTTGTATGTTCTGGCTGCACTGATTCAACACCCCAAGTTGTGAAGCGATTCGCAGAAAAAGACAATCGAATACGCCTAATAATTGAAGAAGAACGCGTTGGAAAATCCTCTGCAATTAACAAGATTCTTGAAAATCACAAAGGCGAGTATGTTTTCCTTATACCTGCAGATGTTATTCCAGCCAAGGAAACATTATCTTTTATGGTTAAGAAAATTTCTGAGGACTCCCGCATAGGCGTATTGGGCGGAAGTCCAGTGCCAACTAATACTGAAGATGGATTTTCTGGTTACATGAGTCACTTGATGTGGCGAATACACAACAGGACACTAAAGTACCTGGACGATTTGAATTTGGGTAACCATGCTTCTGGAGAATTCATGGTTCTCAGACATGGCGTTGTAGAGAAAATCCCAATAGACGTAGTAAACGACGATGCATACATAGCAGTTGAAGCTTCGATGAAGGGCAACAAAGTAAAGTACTGTGACGAAGCCAAAGTATACATCAAAGCTCCAACCAACATCTCCGATTATATTCGACAAAGGCGCCGAGTAGTATATGGCCATTTTCGCGTGAAACAATGCACAAATGACTATCCTAAAACGGTTGAGAACATGATGCTCAAAGATCCCGCGAAAAGCTTCAACGTTCTCAAAGAAGAAATAAAAGAACGCCCCCGTGACACCATAAAATTGTCTGTGGTCATTTTCATCGAAGGGTTGGTTAATACTCTGGCAATTTTTGATTTAGCATTAAAGAAGAATCACACAGTCTGGACAGTTGCTAAATCTACCAAAAAAATCGAGGACGACTACGAAACTTGAAAGAATCGAGCGGTGATGGCGGGAGCAACTTTAAAGAAATTTTAGTTAAAAATCAGCTAATCGTATTATTCAGCGTCACGATATTTGTTTTAGCTTTCGCTCTAAGAGTGTACGGACTTTCTTCAAGTCCGGACATATTCGGGGACGAAGTCCTGTATGCCAATGTGGCCTTGAAGCTTCCACAATTCGGTCATCTAGTTGCGCTTAATTCCCCATGGTTTATTCACCCACCATTATTTTATGCCTTCCAAAGTATTTTCTTTCAATTATCTGGGGTCAGTGGATTAACTCTAGCCAATGTGTTTACTGCCAGGTTGACATCCTGTTTGTACGCTTCTTTGGCGGTGGTTGTGGTGTTCATATGGATTGCTAAAATTAGTGAAATTAGAGTTGGTGCTGCAACAGCTTTTGTATTGATGCTTGAACCGTACGCCTTAAAGTATAGCAGAATAGGCCTCTTAGAGTCTCTTGTAATGCTGTTTGTGATAGTCGCTTTGGTCTTTTTTGCAAAAGCAAATTCCGAAAATAATCTAAAGAATTATGTTATAGGTGGAATATTCTTCGGTTTGGCGATGCTAACCAAAGAATTAGCCCTCTTTGTTATAGTCATAATTGTCCTATATTGGTTGCTTAACAGGTTTGTTGCAAAAATAAAAATCAATATTAAAGGACCACTTACGTTCATAGCAACCGGTCTTATCTTGTACCTTGGATACATTTTATGGGCGCTCTCAATTGACGCTCCAGCTTTCTTACGCACCAAGTATTACCTTTTGGAGCGAGCACTTTGGATTGTCAGAGATCAAGGGTACTCCGCCCCAGGTTATTCGGCTTTCACTACGGATTTAATTTCAACAGTCAACATATACCTCATCACTTACATTTTGATCGGAATCGCTACCCTCGCTTCAGCTTACTTCTTAGCAAGAGAAAGAAACAAATTTACTTTATTGCTGACTTCTTGGTTTATAGGCTCGGTGATCTTCTTCGGTGCCATTGGAGCCCACAATTCACAATTTTTTATTTACATTACTATACCTGCCGCAATCATTGCAGGCTACATGATTTCTAAATTTGCGTTTAAACAAATTTGCCGAAACGAGAAAGTGTTATTTGCAGGGTTAATGCTGCTCTTCGTCGTAATTGGTTACAATACAATGGTCTGGGTATTTGTCGATGGCGGCAATGACACTGCAGTAAGTCAATCAATTAATTGGGTCCAGACAAACATTTCAAACGGCGAAAAGATTTGGGTTCCACAATATACATATCAATTCTTGTCTACCAACTATCAAATCGTAAATAAGGAATCCTATCCTAGCTTAAACTCTATCCAAGGGCAAGGTATACACTACTTCATTACGTCTCCCAGATGGACCTATTTAGCTGACAATTCCACTTTGAATTACATTCGAGAAAATGGAACTTGTATGGCTGTTTTCTATGGACAATCAATCAAGGAGATAGAAATTTATTACGTCTCTAACCCGGTTTAAAAAAGTGGAGGGGGTGCCATAAAAATGAAAATACTTCAACTGACTGAACACTATCTGCCTTTCCTTGGAGGAGTTGAGGTTAACACTCATGAAATTTGTAAACGCTTAGTCAGGGATGGGTTCGAAGTCGAAGTAATTTGCGGAAGAGAGAAAGGCACAACAAAAAATGAAGTTATAGATGGAGTCAAGATTCATCGCATTTTTAACTTTAGACTTATTAAACTAAAATATGACGTTGGAAGAATATCGCCAAAAATGTTGTTATCAGCCATAAAAAACGATGCAGATATCGTTCATGCACATGCCTACGGTTTTTTTCCAACATATGCTTTAGTTTTTTCAAATAAGCCTACTCTAATAACGACACACAGTGATCCGACTGCCAAAATCTACCCATTTGGAGATCTTTCAAGAAGTATTCCACTAAGATTATGTGACCATGTTGTCGCCACGACGAAATTGGAAAAGCAGCATCTGACAAAAAGAGGTATAAGTCCTGAGAAAATTAGCTTAATTCCTAACGGAATTACTCTGCCACCGCTTAACGTACCAAAGGTAGATTTTCCCAGTAAGATTATTTTGTGTTTGGCAAGATTGGATACAGCTCATAAAGGCCAAGATATCCTTCTTCAAGCAATGCCAACAGTTATTTCCAAAGTTCCAGGTGTTAAATTGTGGATTGTGGGCGATGGAAAAGATGAAAAGATGCTGAAAGATCTCACAAAGAAACTGAAAATTAGCAGAAACGTTGAATTTAAAGGACCGATTACTAACCCCACAAAATCTCAACTTTTAAAAAACTGTAGCTTACTCTGTATTCCTCCACGAACAGAAAGTTTTGGGGTTGTTTACCTTGAAGCGATGGCTTACGGGCTTCCCATTGTTACAACCAGAGTTGGCGGAATTCCGGAGGTAGTGGGAGATTCAGCCCTTCTGGTCCCACCTAACGACCCATCAGCTTTGGCAAATGAGTTAGTGCACGTTTTATCTAACGAGAAGCTCGCAGAAGGCCTGCGCAAGAAGAGTTTAGAACGCATAAAACATTTTGATTGGGAACATATTGTGAAAAAATATGAGGATCTTTTTGAGAGGATGAAATGAGTGCCTAATCGTTTACTTTTCCTTTACAGACTTTATGTTAAAAACATTCGTAAATACAGAGGAGTCAGAGAACGAATTTCTATTACCTTTGGATATCTCCGTGGAACTTTAATAAGTTTAAAATTTAAAAAGAAGGCATTTGTTTGTGTTGGTCGGGGTTTAGATTTAAAAATTTTCAATGGAGTTATTGATGTTGAGAATTTCGTTCTTTTGTATCCAAATATAAAACTTTGGTGTGAAGGAATTAGAAAAAAAAGTTACTTGCGAATTGGGCAGGAAACTCAAATTGGGAATAATACGCAAATTCGTGCAGGTGAATTTGTCGATATCGGAAAGCGGGTTTTGATAGCTTGGGATGTGGTAATTATGGATAGGGATTTCCATCCTGTTGACGGTTTTGAAGAACAGATTAAGCCTGTTGTGATAGAAGATTATCGCGTGGATATGTTGTCGAGCCATTATTTTGAAGGGAGTAACAATTGGGCATCATGCTATTGTTGGAGCGGGGGCAGTGGTTACAAAAAGCGTTAACCCGTATGAAATTGTGGCGGGAAATCCTGCAAAGGTAGTGGGGAAACGGCAAATGCCTGCCATTGAATAAAAATGTTTGAAATTTTCGCAAATTTCTATGGATCTTTCCGACTGATAATCGGGGCTTTTTGTGAAAGCTTTTTCGGGCGTTTTCTATAATTTCGATACTTATTTACAACTCACAGCATTTATTAATACTTAATACACAATACGCTTGGATCATTGATGAAACCTAAGGCAATTTGCGTCATCGCATGCATAGCACTTACAATCGTTGTCATGATACCGACCCTTATATCGGTTGAAGGTTCGGCTGCGACGCCTAACTTAAGTTCTCAAGAAACGATAATGAGAGCGCTTGATTTTGACGGAACAACTTTTGTGGTTCAAACGGATGGTTTGGGTGGATATCAAGCAATAAACAAAACAGATAACACAAAAATTTTTTCGTCGGCAAATGCAAGTTATACGATAAATTCCCTGATTAACAATGATTCGCATATAGTTCTTGGAGAAGGAATATTTGCTTTAACAAACACGATAACCAAGCAAGCTAACAACGTCTTTATTGAAGGGCAGGGAACCAATACTGTGCTCCTGATTTCGAGCTCAGCCATCAGCGCGTTTACCGTTTCGGGGGTAAACGGTTGGTCAATTCGTAATTTGCAAATTAATGATGCATTAGGAAATAGAACATCTGGAATATACGTGACAAAAAGCCAAAATATCCTTATTGAAAATTGTGAAATAAGTAACACATACTATAACGGTATTGCAACTCTCTATTCATCCAACATCACAATAGACAACAATTCTATCAGTGCGGCTCGGTATGGTTTCGGAATTGCCGTTTGGAACACCACTAAATCATCCATTACAAACAATAAGGTCGATTTGACTTATTGGTCTGGAATTACCGTTTCTGACGAGTCAAATTACAATATGATTGGAAACAACTTTGTGTCTAGAAGTGGTCAAATGGGGACTCTTGGAGATGGCATCGAGATTGGTGCAACTTTGCAGTCGGGTGGAACATTTGGAAATTTCGTGTTTAATAATACTTGTCACGATAATGTTGTGGATGGGATTTCTGTGGCGCAAAGTAATGGCACGGTAGTTTATGGAAATTTTGTTTTCAATAATGGAGCTGCTGGAATTGGCGTTGAAAGTAATTCGGCAGAGACGCAAATCATTGGTAATTCTGTGTTTAATAATTCAGCCATCTTTAGGGAAGGCGCTGGTATAGCTGTTATGGGTCCTTTGACGAGGGGCACAGTGATTTCTTCCAATTCTGTGTTTAGGAATTGGGAAGACGGAATCTTCCTTTTCAAAAACTCTACAAGTACATTGGTTGCTTCAAACGTGGTTTATGATAATGGAAAAAAATCGGCAGGCAACTTCGATGGGATATGCATTGCATCTTCTAACAACACGATAAATAATAACAGATGTTTTGATGATCAAGCAATTGGGACTCAGAGGTTTGGGGTAAATGAAGAGAGTGGTTTCTTGAACAATGTTTTGAATGGAAATATTTTTTCGCAGACTTTGGGGTAAGAGTAGAATTTTTTAGGGGCTTTTGGGAGTGTTTTTGGAAAAGTTTAATATGAATCAGAGGGCAGGGTATTTTATAACAAGAAGTTTAACTTGTAGTCATCACAAATTTACTAATAAGGCATGGGTGAGGGGAAAATTGAACTTAAAAATATACGCAATAAAAAACTCAAGCCAACAATTCAACCGCATCCAACTGGTCGTAGTTGACCTAGACAAAAGCAAAAAATATCCATTAAACTTCGTCTGCGTCCTACCAAGATACTTCCGCATCCTAGAAAAACGCAGCAGCAAATTCGCTAAACTCTTCGGAGAAAAAAGCCTCAGCACAGCCAAAAAACTGTTGGTCGACGCAGTTCACAGCGAAGATGACCCTGAAATAAAAACCGCCATTACTAAACGCATAAAAGCCATCGATTCAAAGGAATGCCCAAAAACCGAGTAAATGCTAAGGTTTGCCTGACTTTAGAAGAAGAGAAATCAGGTATTCGTTCTCGACCAAACCGTAACCGCCTTTTTTTGCGGAGAACTCATCAAACTTTTTAACGCCGTCAGGTTTCAGGTAAGGCGACGAAATTGCGAAAGGCACCGGTTCCCTTGTGTGCGTTCCAATTTTGACGGGTGTTGGATGGTCAGGCAAGATGGCAACTGCGTAAGGTTCACTTAAACCCTCAAGAATTCTGCATAGCATCCGTTTATCTAGATCCTCAATTGTTTTGACTTTCAAATTGTAATCTTTACAGTGCCCAGCTTCATCGGGCGCTTCAATATGCACAAAAACCAAGTCGTTTGTCTTTAGCGCTTTTAATACTGCATCGGCTTTGCCTTCATAATTCGTGTTATCTAAGCCAGTTGCACCTGCTACATTGATGATTTCCATGCCAGCATAAGTTCCAATGCCCTTCACCAAATCAACCGCAGAAATAACAGCTGATTTCAGCCCGTACTTTTCTTTAAGTCTTGGCATGGAGGGTTTTTTGCCTCCTCCCCAGGGCCAAATCAAGTTTCCTGGTCGTTTCCCTGCTTTTTCTCTTGCAACATTCACGGAATGTGACTGCAGGATTTTTCTGGATTCTTCAATTAAATCCCTCAGTAGTTTCGCTGATTTTTCTGCGTTCGACGATTTGGCTTTTGGCGAAACTTCCGCAACTGCTTTTCCTATGGCATCATGGGGTGGAATGCACTGGATTTGTTCTGAATCGTTGAAATTGCGTAGAATCAAGAAATGCCGATAATCTAAACCTGCATAGAATTCTATCTGGTTTGTTTTTCCTAACGCACCATTTATGGTTTCTATTAGTTGGGTTGCTTCCTGAGTGGTTATATGTCCAGCTGAATAATCAAGGATTTTGCCTTCTTTCTCGGTAATTAGGTTGCATCTGTACGCAGTGTCGTTTCCGCCCAGTTTTATGCCTCTTGAAGGCGCTTCCAACGGTCCTCTACCAGTACAATAAATGCGTGGATCGTAACCTAACACTGAACAAATTGCTGTTTCTGAGCCTGGAGCCATCTCGTCTGGGACGTTTTTGATTAAGCCGCTTCTGCCTCTTGCCGCTATTGAGTCCATGTTGGGTTTGTAGGCTGCTTGAAGCGGTGTCTTGTTTTCCAATTCTGGCACTGGGTAATCAGCCATTCCATCTCCGACAACGAGCAGATACTTCATTGATTTTTCTCCAGGAAGCGAACTTTTCTTTCTCAAAGATAACACAATCGTGTATTTATCTGCTTCACAGAATAGAAATAGCTATCTCGCAAGCGGTTGTGATTGTTGAAGTACACCAACAAAGATATTTAAGAATTCAACCACCTAAGAGTCAGCTAAGAAAAACCTTTTGGAGAATTTTTTAAATGCTTGAAGGATGGGAATGGATTATCATCGGTGTTGTTGCCATCGTCATCATCATGTGGGGACCAGCAAAGATTCCAGAGTTTGCAAAATCTTTAGGCAGAGCAAAAGGAGAATTCACCAAAGCACAAAAAGAATTCACTGATGCCGCAAATACAACTATGACTACTACAACCACTACAGCCGCTGTCGCACCTAAACCTGTACCTACAATAAAATCTAAAGACGAAATGTTACTCGAAACTGCGCAAAAGCTTGACATACCGACTGAAGGTAAAACCCGCGATCAAATATCCGAAGAAATATCCGTAAAAGTAAAGTTGTTAGGCGCCGATTAGTTGGCACCTCATCATTTCATATTTTCAAAAGATAGTTTATAGTCTGAAAATCTTAACATTTGAGATTTAACATTTTTCGGGATCCTCTGGATAAATGCTTCTCAATTTTGGTTGAAGTTATGTTGTTCTCATTTGAGATAGATAGCGCTAAGCAAATGGACCCCAAATTTACCTATTTACAGCTGTTTCTCAACTAAAACTCAGCTCAAGAGGTAATGAGAAAGAAAAAATTGTATAGCCTGGTTATGAGGCAAGTAGAATTGTGTTCTTTTTAGTCCTGCCTAAGAATATGAGGGGCAAACCCAAGAAAACGAGTGCAATCACCCATAGGTTTGGATTATGCAAGGGACCTATAACCTCATACCACACACTCGGGTGGGCATTGTAGCCGCCAGTAAGGTAGTAGTAGATGGTGGTTATGACAAAGTAGCCGCCTAACCCCATCAAAACCAATCCAACAAGTGTCAGATTTATTTTGGTTACCCGTTTTTTGATTAGCGGCAGAGTCGTCGTTAACGCTGTTACTGCCACGGCGAGTAGACCAAACAGGGTAAGGCAAAAACTGAACAGGTTAGCCGGCTGCAAAACAAAAGCCAATCCATACTGTTCATAGACCTTTGTATATGGAACTGTTATACCCGTCCACATCATGGAAAAGTTGAACCAGAAAACCACAAACAAGTATCCAAGTCCCGTTAAACTGGCCCATTTTGCAATTTCTTGGGTGGGTGCTTCGTGGTTGATTGATGCTCGGAGCTTGAGTAGAAGCGGGGGAACCACTAGAACAATGGCAAGGCATGGAATCAATGTGACGTAGAGCAATAGCAGTTCTGGAGTGTGGCCGAAATAGAATAGGCTCGGGTCATGTGCTATATTATAGGCGGCAGCAGCAATTATCGACGCTATCAAAGTCAAAAAGAAAACGGCTTCAAGAAGCAAAATGGCGCTGAGACTTTTTCGTAAACGGGGCAATGTTGTGTCTTTTTTTCTCCAAAACAGAAATGCGCCGTAAACAGCTAAAGCTCCTGCGATTGCGCGGACAATAATCGCTATCGAACCAGCGACGCCTTCACTGCTGTAGAATAGAACCAGCCACCACCAAGGGTTAGCTGAAAGTGAAGAGTAAATGTATTGATTAGAGATCATACCTATGCTGTCGCGCATTCCGCTTGCTGCATAGTAGAGGGCGTACGCGAAGTAGGTGCATGCGACGATTAAAATCCAAAATTTCCAGGAACCTGCATATTTTTCAAGCCATTTTCCCATCAAAGTTCACCAGTCGATGAAATGCTAAGTTGGCTATTTAGTTCTACTCAAGGAACAAACCGTTCCAAAGCTGGAACAGCACTTTAATTGAAAAGTAGATTGGAAGAATGAACTCGGTAGCAGAGACAACTATCAGAACCATCAGAAAACCAGCAGAGGAATGCTAAAGATCAGCATAAGCAGAGCAGTCGTGCCAAAATCAATGCATACCGAATCCCTCTGAAGGCTTGCAACAGGGCTGTTGTTTTGGTGAGTTTGCTGCTCCAAAGTACCTTCTGCGGTTAAGTTTTCATAAAGAGTGTACAAAGGTCTGATCGAAATTATTTAGCGGTTCAGTTAATATGAATTTTACATTTCCAATGATTGCTTATCCAAGCAACTGGACATCGTGGTCTTTTTTGTTCTTTTGAGTGCTTTTTGAGTTTTTTGGAATCTGCAAGGCGGCTGGGGGCATCAAAATGTTTGATAAGTCAGGAATTAACTATTTCCAATCTCTCAATTAGTTTCGTGGAAACTCGAATTTGTTTTGGTCATTATATCAAATTTATCGAGATTAATAATAACGTTTTATCTTGCAAGTTCCTTTGTAATTAATTATACTAGTTTTAGTTAACGATGCTTTAAATTGTCAAGGAGATTTGCTATATTCGGGGAGAATAGGGTGAATAAGCAACTGAAATTATTGACTTTTTTTGTAATTTTCTTGGTGCTCGCAGAAAACACATCATTTCTTGATTCTTCCTCTGGTTTTTCGTCAAATTTAACGGCTGACTCCAACACTTTCACTTTTGGGAATACTGAGGTCGGCACCATTTTTGATCAGAATGACGCTAACGCCAAGTCGGCCTCCAACTTCGTATGTAGCAATAATGGCCAAATAACGGACATATACGCCTATATCGCGCGGGCTTACTCAACCGAAACTGGCAAAGCAGCGATGTATGCTGACGATTCAGGTCAACCTGGTGCTTTGATAGCTCAATCTACCGCTGCAACTATAACGACGTCTTATGAATGGGTTGACTTTAAACTGCCAACTCCTGAAAGGGTTGTTTTGGGCGTGGTTTATTGGCTCTCAATCTGTAGCGATGAACCTTTGAATATAGTTATAGTTCTCAATTCAGGAGCCCGAGCCCATAATGAAAACCCTTACGTTGAGGGTTTCAGTGACCCGTTTGGCATTGCATGGAATACGGACTTGGCAGGAGCGATGAGTGTTTATGCAAGTTGTAACCTGGATAATTCTGAGCTGTCCGTGTCAATTAGTCCAGTTTCAGCAGACATCGTCCTTGGCGGATATCAACAATTTACTTCAACAGTTACAGGCGGGATTCCTCCGTACTCTTACCAGTGGTATCAAAATGATATCGCTATTTTGGGTGCTGTTAGCGAAGACTGGATCTTTACCCCTACATCTGTCGGAAACTATAGAATCTACCTAAACGTCACTGACGCACTTAACATCTATGCTCAATCAGACATCGAAGCAACCATAGCAGTTTATCCCCAGCTTTCGGTATCAATCACGCCTGTTTCATTGAATACGACCATTGGAACACCACAGTTGTTCAATAGCATCGTGATAGGCGGAGTCCAACCTTATACTTATCAATGGTACTTAAATGGCGATTCAGTCGCAGGTGCAATTAGCAACTCTTGGACGTTCATTCCTGCATCAAAAGGAGCTTACAATATTTTTGTAAATGTAACTGACATCAACAATGTTACTATTCAATCTAACAGTGCAACCGTTATAGTCGAGACACCGACAAACGTCACCATTAATCCGAGTCAAGTAAAAATGTACCTTGGACAATCACAAACCTTCATTTCAACAGTATCAGGAGGCACTCCTACATACTCATATCAATGGTGCCTCAATGAAAGCGCTCAAGCAGACGGCATAAACCAAAATTGGACTTTTACACCTACCACAGCAGGCCATTACAAAATCTACTTAAACGTAACAGACGCACTCAACATCAAAGTTCAGTCCAACATAGTAACAGACATCACAGTTTACCTCGAGCTAACTGCTTCAATCAACCCAACCTTCGTTAATATGACCGTTGGGATGCAGCAAACATTCAACTCCACCGTTTCAGGCGGCGCCCAACCCTACATTTACCAGTGGTATCTCAATGGAAACCCTGTTTTAAACGCCAATTCAAGAAGCTGGACATTCACACCAACAACACCAGAGAACTTCACTATCTACCTGACAGTTACAGACAGCAACACTCAACATGCCCAATCCAACAATGCGACTGTAAGGATGAAATCCACATTGGTGATTACCGGCTTCACTCTTGTGAGTGGTGGTAGTGGCTACACTACGCCTGCCATTATTCTTTCAGGTGGGGGAGGAACTGGCGCAACAGCAACAGCCAGAGTCTCAAACGGTGTAATCATTGCCATAGTACTAACAAATCCAGGCAACGGCTATACATCAGCGCCAACAGTCACAATCAGAGACCCAAGCCCAAGAGCCAAAGGAGCCATTGCTACAGCAATACTTGCTACCGTGTAAACATGAGAAAACAGCTAAAAATACCTAAGATAGCAATCCTTAGCACCTAGGAGGTGCCCATTGTTTTCGATACGCTCGCTCCATAGTGAGAAAATAATTTAGTTATGGACTCAATACAGAAAAAGTATTCATGAGCCGCCAACATTATTAGCCCTGCCTTAAGCTTTATCGTTCCTTGATATCCTCAAAATTTGCTGACCAAATCTTTTAGAGGCCCATTTTTATTCCCCGCTTTAATTGCCAGAGGCTGGAAGTTCAACCCTGCCTGTATCAAATCTAAGACCAACTTAACCGCTATAAACCACTTGTATTGAGTATTAGAGTCTAAAAATTAATAACACTAAACGCTTTATATCAAAACCTATGAGTCAAAAAGTCAGCATAAACTTTATGCTTATTCGCATTGCTGGAATATCAGGCATCGTAGGCTCCACTTTGCCACTTATCATGATATTGGCGTCAACCTTCCTGGACAAATCTTTCAGTTGGAACAAAAATGCATTGAGTGACATAGGTATAAGCCAACTATCATGGTTATTCAACATTGCACTCGTCGTTGGAGGTCTGCTTAACCTTTTGTTTGCCTTTGGATTAAGAGACTTTCTTAGCAAAGAAAGATGGTTGAAGATAGGTGTCTCATTAATCATAGTAAGTAGTATTTCTCTATCCTTAGTTGGAGTGTTCACAGAAAACTATTCTATTATTCACGCATTAGTTGCATTGGGATATTTGCTCTTAACTCCTTTGGGTTTAATATGCATTGGTTGGGGCAAAAAAAGTCACCAAATCGGAAAAGCCAGCCTCGCGTTAGGAATTAAAGCTTTAATGGCTATTCTTGGTCTACCCATAATAACGTTTGTCTCCAACTTGCAGATGGGCTTTGCAGTTCCAGAATTCTTAGAATCTTTATTGTTATCAATATGGACATTCTGGGTCTCCTTAAAGCTTGTTCGCTATAGAATAAAGAATGATGCGAAATAGGACATAACAGCCTAAGAAATAGTTCCTCTAATAATAAAGAGAAAATGCGGGTAAATCTCCAACGGAGTATGGGTTCAATTCTTACTCTTGGCATCACTATTTCAAACTATGTTAGGAATTGCTTAAGACATCGTATTTGGGAAGAAATGTGTTTTATAGTCCCCAGCTTTGTGTGGCGGTTTGATGCGGGGATTTTTCTTTCTCGTGTTTCTCTTTTTTCTTGTTGGAACCCTTGAACTTATTGATTTTGACCACGTTATTTTCCACCGTAACCCAATGTGTGCTGTTTAGGTTTTTATGATAAACAAACTTGTTTACCATACTTGCCAATGAAATAATCGTAACATCGTCCAAATTTAGTTCTAAACCTTTAGAAGTCGTCGACGAATTTAATTTATAGTGGCTAAGCAAAAAATTTGCGAGGTTTTCTTTCTCACCATCTAAATCCGCCATGTCAACTTTTGCATGGCTCTTGTGTTTAAACAGCAAGTCTTTCACTCCATTTTATGATAGGGATTGTTCTATTTATAAAAGCTACTTAGATTTGAGCTCGGACCGGTACGCCCACAAATACGCAGTTAACTGAACCTTATCTACCGATTTAAACAGCGACACCGGCAAAACTAAGAATTATTAGAATAAGACCAATGACGATTATTACTAATCCAATACTTCTATTCAATATTCCGTTTTGATAAACCGGTGTTTCATTTTGACTTATTTTGCCTTTTGACCTTTTTCTCCAAAGTTCTTGAAGCTCGCATGAAAAACAAAGTGGCAAACCCAATATAACTAATAATATACCTAACAAAAAAAGAAGTATTTCCATGTTTTCTTAGTGGCTGATTCGCAAATAAATAAGTTGCTTAACCCATGGCCCGAACGCATTTCCCTCAAAAGATTAAGGTTTACGTGAGTTCCCATAACAGTAGAAGAGTTTACAGAACCACCTGAGCATTAAAGAAATAGAAAAGTTGAACCTTTTAGCTCAGGATATTTGTGGGCTCAATAGCGGAAAAAGTATTCACAAGCGTCCAGCGTTTTTATTCCCCACTTTCAGCTTCATCGTACCTCGATTTTCTCATCGTCCAAACCTATAGCATATTGACTGACTTATTTACACTTCCTAAAAAACATGAAACCTTCAGCATCAATGTCGCGTTCAAATATGACGCGAATTGTTATCTCAGATCAGAATTTGAAAGATGTTTTACGACTAAGATTGGCTAATTTAATATACAACTTGCATAGATAATGAGCTTTCGTTGGCAAGCACCTTCTTGTTTGCCAAATAAATATTAAGGAAAGAAAAAAATGAAAAAAGAAAATAAGAGACTTTGGCTATTTTCATCACATTGCTATCTGACTTTAACAGTTTTTGCTACACTCGTAACTTTGCCAGACGCAAAAGCGCATCTCCCAGCAATTAATATTAATACTTTCACTTACGTCTCCGTCGCACCTAACACAGCGGGCATTGGTCAAGAGGTGTTGATTGCCTTTTCGTCTAACGAGATACCGCCGACAGCATATGGACCCTGGGGTGACAAATGGGCGTTCTACGTTGATATCACAAATCCACAAGGAATCAACCAAACGATCGGACCAATCATATCAGACCCAGTAGGTGGTGCATACACTATGTTCACACCAACCGAAGTTGGTACATACACTATCGTGGCTCGATTCCCATCACAGGTTTCTACAGGCGAACTCAATAACCCAGCTGGCAAACCAGCCTCTTATTTTACAGCGGCAGGTTTACAAGTTTTTGTAAACGACACATATTTAGCAAGCGCTCGTGAACCAGTCACACTTTCGGTTCAACAAGATCAATTGCCGAAATACCAAGACGCCTACCAAGTGATTATTGGACACGCCCAATATACGGTTTTAACCGCGATTCGGCGCAAATTTCAGGACAATGGCTTGCCGGAGCAAACAACGCAGGCAGAATTAACAATTTCAGCGCAGGCCCGGAAAGTTCGCATATTTTTCGTAGCGTTCATATTGGTCTGGAGGCATTGCAGGCGCAGAAATGGGTAGCGTAACATATCACACTGGAACAGCATACGAAAGTTTTGGAGCTCCGTCAATAATTCTGGAGGGAAAAATCTACTATTCGATGGTTGGCGCAAACAAGCCATCTTATGGTTGGTATTGCGTTGACCTATACACTGGAAAAACCTTATATTACGAAAACAACACAGACGGGCTATCGCCAATGCCAACCTTCGGCCGAGTTTACCAATATGAGTCACCTAACCAACATGGATGCTTCCCATATCTTTGGAGAACATCTGGAATCAACCTTGGAACTGGCAACGGCACAGTTTGGGAAATGCTTGATGCATTCACCGGAAAGCCATAACAAGAATTGCTAACGTATCGGCAACGGGCACAGCTGCATCGACGACATTGGAGATATACTAAGATATAGTTTAGCTTCAGGCGCCGGAGGAACACAGTACCTAAGATGCTGGAACTTGTCTGCAATCTCAACTTTCCATGATGCATCAGGAACAGGTGTTTGGTATTGGAGACCAGCAGCACGAGCAGTACACGACGGAAATACAGGTTGGACAATGAACGTGTCAATAACACCAACAGTTCAAGGCAGTATCCGAGCAATTGTAGTCGATCACTACATTATCGGTGGAACCACAGGATCTAATAACGGCTCAACAATCGTTCAAGGCAACATGTGGGCAATAAGTCTAAAGCCGGGACAAGAAGGCAAAATACTTTGGAATAAAACATTTACGCCACCAGCAACAGTTGGACAAGACGCATCGTTAACCGCAGGAAAGTAGCGCTCGCAAACGTAGATACAGATAACAACGTTTTCATATTTAACGAAAGATTAACCCGAAAATGGTGGGTCTACAGTCTGACACAATGGAATTGCTCTGGCAAAGTCAACCCGAATCACAATGGGAGTTCTACGGCATGCCAGGCAGTATCTACCAAGGCAAACTAATCAGCACAGGCTACTACAGTGGAGTAGTGACAACATACAACATAACTACAGGACAAATTCTTTGGAACTGGTCAGCACCATTCATTGGACTAGGCGAAACACCTTACGAACATACTCCGGTTACGTTAGGATGCATTGCCGATGGAAAAATCTATCTATATTCAACTGAGCACTCAATTACTCAGCCAATCAGGCACGAGTACAAGCTATACTGCTTAAACGCAACCTCAGGCACACTACTTTGGGCAGAATCGTGTTGCCCCGAGCAGCGCACCAATCATCGCCGATGGACGCATCGTAGCGCTCGACTTAATTGACAACCAAATCTATTGTTACGGCAAGGGAGATAGCGCAACCACAGTTTCCGCTCCTCAGACAATTACATCAGTGGGTAGTGGCGTTATGATCACTGGAACAGTGACTGATAATACTCCTTCTGGCAGACTCAACATCAACGGTGATTTAGACTTTTCATTGCAGGGAACTCCAGCAATTTCTGATGCAAGCATGGACGGATGGATGGAATACATGTATCATCAAAATACCATGCCCACTAACGCACTGGCGTACAAGTTATCTTAGAGACAACAGATCCTAATGGGAACACTTATGAGATTGGCAGAACTACAAGCGATTCAAGCGGCAACTACGGAGTAATGTTTACTCCTCAAGTACCAGGCACATACCAAATCACAGCTAGATTTGACGGGTCCGCATCATATGGTAATTCAAAGGCAACAACCTACTTAGGCGTCAAAGAATCATCCGAAACCACACCTCAACCAACCCGCAATTGGTCTAACTTCGATGGCTGATCTATATTTGCTTCCTGGAATAGTCATCATAGTCGCTGCAATAGCCATAGTTGGCGCTTTAATACTACTTGCATTGAAACACGCATAAAAACTCAAAGCAATACTATCTTCCCCTTTTTTTGTTTCTATTAAAATGAAAATTATTAATTTCTTACGATTTTTTAGTTTTTCAAAATGGACTTGTGTTTCGGTTTTTGAGTTGAAAATATTGTTTT
>CAWDAV010000018.1:0-132605 GCA_963800365.1 Candidatus Bathyarchaeota archaeon
CAGGGGGTTAGATCTAAACCCACGTTTAAATTTCACGCATACAACCTCTGCCCTACCATAATTTGAAGGCGGGAAAACGGCCATAGCACCTTTTTATCAGAAATTTTGGCATATTAGCTCTAGGCTTTGGCTGAATATAACCAAAAAGTAAGATGGTATTGGAGCTAGTACTTGCCTGAATATCGAGCGCAGTAGATATTGCTTCAACCTTAAAAAACTACCTCCTTGGTTAGTTACCCTCTGTTCGCCGCATCTATGATTAACGATGCAGAAAAGAAAAAAAGTGTACGGATTCTTTCTTGCAGGGGTCACCATTTTTCGCTACTGGAACAGCGTTTGCATCAGCGCAATACACCTTTAAGTTTTTTGAGCAGTCTTGCCATTTGCAGTGACTTTGGTAGACGAGAACGGTCCAGCATTAATTTTTTCTCTTATTCCATCTGCGGTTACCAGGAGGTCCTATAAGAAAATAACCTATCACCATGATAACAACTGTTACAACGATAATTATCACAACTGCCACTTCACTCGTTACTCTCACCTCCAGTTTTAGTATCTAAGTTTAGATATTTCCACTTAGCATGCTGCCCTGTCCCGATATTATGTGAAGGAAAAGCTATTTAGTTTACTAACCTTTCGCGCTGGCGTTGCAGTTTCAGGTTTTCTGAGCTTCTTTTCCGTCCACGAATAGTTTGATAGGCGAGAACGGTCCAGCGCTGATTTCCAAATGATGCTTTTCGGAATTTCCCACGTCCAACTGGAACTTCTTTGCCGACGGCTGAAAGTTTGCTTCATTAACTACTTTTTCGCCATCCACTTCTATCTTGATGTATTTTAGAAGCGCGCTCGCATTAACAATAATGGTGTGTTTTTCAGTCTCACCTATTTCAAACTTAGCTTTTGTCATTTTTTGAGCCTGCCTTCTCTAACTTTGCTACTTCCACTTTGTTAGTATTTCCTCCCTTCGAAAAGTTTTTGTGCTCACAAAGAAAAGCGCCACATCAACCGCTAAGAGAACCCCCGAAATTATGAGCAGACTGCTTACGTCAAGAGTTATTACGCTTGTCTCGCTGAGAAGGTATATGCCAAGGAGGGGGAAGAGGATAAAAATTCCAAAACTGTTGGCGCTGCGTACATCATTAACTCTCGATGAAACAATGACGCTGAACAGAACACTCATAACGATGGCGACTGGCATCAGAACTAACAGCAAAGTGGCGATGTTCCAGTTTGGAAAATAATAGTAGCCAAGCGTACTGAAAGTAGCTTCATCAATGCCTACCATGAAGACTGCTGCGGCCGCATACATTGCTACTAAAGTTGGAATAATTGCGGAGATGGCTTTTCCAGCAATATTTCTCCATCCGTAAGGGGCGTGGCTAGAAGCGGTTCTAGACTTTTCTCCACTTTCTCGCCCACTATACTGTAGGAGGCAATTCCCAAGGGAACGTATGCTGCTCCTATAACTAAAAAGAAGGAAAAGGAGTTAAGCAAATTTGGAAGCACACTCGGCGCTGCGAGTCCGTGGCTCCCCCTTACTGCTAAATACTCCAGTATCACTGGAAACAGGACCGAGATGACAATGGGAAAGATGATGATTGAATACCAGACGTTTTTTACTCGCCTAAATATTTTGAAGTCCCTAGCTGCTACAATCCACGTTTTTGAGAGTCGCATGTTTATTTCCTCACAAGTTTTAGGTAGGTATCTTCTAAAGTTGAGCCTACCACATTGATTGATTTGACATGACCTCCCGCTAGCACTATAGCCTCTATAACAGGTGAGTTTTCCTTGTCTGGGTTTTCCACGTCAAATGTTATCGTGTCGCCGCTGGTGGAAGGGTTTTTGAGAGGCAGTTTTTTCAATGCCACCAAAACGGCATCGTTTGCTTGTTGTTCCAATCCGATAACTGTCTTCTTACCGCTAACGGACTTTTCAAGATCCTGTGGAGTTCCAATTGCTCTGAGACTCGTATTCATTATTGCTACCTTATCGCAGATTTTCTGCGCCTCGTCAAGGTTGTGAGTGTTTAGAAAGATTGTCTTCTTCTCTTTTTTTAGTTGAAGAATGAAATCTCGCACTGTTTTCGCAGCCTCAGGATCTAGATTCGCGGTAGGTTCGTCCATAAAAATGACTTGTGGTTCATGAATTAGGGCTCGGGCTATGGCAAGTTTTTGTTTCATGCCTTTGGAAAAAGTTCCTGCCAAAACGTTTCTCTTATCCCAAAGCCCTAACATCTCAAGAAAACGCTGGATGTTCTCTTTTCTTTGGGTTTCCGGGCAATCGTATATCTTTGCAAAAAAGTCTAGGTTGTCGTAGGCTGTCAGATTTTCAGATAATCCAACGTTATCAGAAACTAACCCGATGATTTTGCGGATTTTCAGCGCGTCTTCCTTATTGCCTATTTCATACTCGCCTATTTTGGCGCTTCCACTGGTCTTTGATATTAGGCAGCAAAGCATTCTGACAGTCGTAGTTTTCCCTGCACCGTTCGGACCGAGAAAACCGAAAACTTCGCCATCGTTAACATGTAGAGTGAGGTTGTCTACGGCTGTTAGATCCCCAAACTTTTTTGTAAGACTGTCAATATCTATCAACGCTATTACCCTTTGGATTAAGCATAGCCTATTGCTGTTAGTGAGAAGCCATTGTTTCATAAATAGCGTTCCACTGGTACAAAATTTGTACCAGAAAGAAAAGTCAAAAGAGCCGCCCGGATATAGGAATTAAGGTGCTAAAGTATGGTCGAGGATATTTCCCCAAAGCAAATCAAGCAAGTCGCCGAAAAAGCCTTAGTTATAGAACACTACATACTGCGAAGAGCTTGGGGAATTGGCTACGCAATAATTGCAGGCGAAATAACGCTAACTACATTCGTCCCTTTGATTTTGGTAGCATTGGGCGTGTATGCGGAGTATAATTTTACTGTGCGATTTACAGTCAACTCTGTAGGCAGCATCATTGGGGCTGTAGTGGGCATTTGGATTTTTAGAAAGGCCTACAACGCTATGATTGTTCGCCGAGAAATAGAGAAGCCAAAATGGGCTAAATTGTTGGGTCGTTTTAGAGTGATTTTGGTTTTGGTCGCTTATTATCTGTCTGTTTTGACCGCAGTATTTTTCTTGCGACCCCATGCCTTAACAGTCATCTTTGGGCTTGCTGCGACAATGGTTTTTCCTTTGGTGTTCATACTTAAGGTGTCTTTTTCCCAGCGCTTGCCTATAGAAGCGAAAGTCGTACCAGTAGTCTACGCCTCAGCCACCATAGGCAGCCTTATTTTTTCTCTGTTAAACACCAAATCCTCTCCCTACTTTGCAGTCTGGGCAATCATGGACGCTGTTTTCATCTGGGCAGCTATAAATGCTCGCCGACATAAGCCGTCTGACCCCTTGGAGGAGCCCTGAAAGTGGCAAACAGTGGTCAACCTGATGCGATGCCCAACGGAGAAGCTATAAAATCATTAAACGAGCAGTTAGCCGACCCCACGTTCAAATCGTCAACAAGGATACTTATCCTGATTCTGCTGGCTATGAACAAGAAGTTGAATGCAACCGAGTTGCGTTCTTTTGTGGGGTTGGGGAAAGGCAGTTTGGAGAATCACTTGGCAAAAATGGAGGCGTCTGGTCTAATCAGAGTTCGGTCCATTAGGTCATGGGGCGGCGTACATCAGGTCGTGGAGATAACTGAAAAGGGACTGGAAGAATGCAGGTCGCTATTAAGGAAAATTCACAGCTTGAACATATAATAGGAATGTCAATAATAAATTCAAAAAGATGATAAGCCAAGGAGAGCTTGCCTTTTTGTTTTTTCATCTTGCAACTGTGAATGTATTTTTGTGGCAGCCTATTTTTTTAATCAAGAATATAGCCTTATTTGGCAAAAGGGGCAAAGTGCAGGGGGTGGGATTTGAACCCACGAACCTCTGAAGGATAGGCTCCTGAAGCCTACGCCTTTGACCATGCTCGGCGACCCCTGCACAAAACAGGCTTCTCGTAAGTCAAATTGCCTTTAGTGATAAATACATTGCCACGGCTCGATGATTTAGGCTTGGTTGCTCAAGATTAAAAATAGTGTGGAAAAAACTATGCCCCAAGAGCTGTCTGTTGAGCTATCAGTTGTTTTATCTTGAATTCAATTTCATCTCGGATTTCTCTGACTTTTTCTAGGGGTTTTCCCTTTGGGTCTTCAAGTTTCCACTCGATTGTGGGTTTGAAGAATGGTCCTGGGCAGTTGCCTTGGTCGTTGCAGCCCATGGTGACGACGAGGTCTACTTCCTGCGCCATCTTCGCCGTTATCAGTTTAGGCTTGTTAGCTGAGAGATCGATGCCTTTTTCCCTCATAACCTCAACAACCACTGGGTTCACACGTTCAGCGGGTTTGTTGCCCGCGCTGGAAACGATAAACTTGTCTCCACCGTATTTCTTGGCAAATGCCTCAGCCATCTGACTTCTGCCAGCGTTCTCAACACAGACAAACAGAATTTTCTTCATGGCAATCAACCTGTTAGCTTAATGCGGCTTCTTGGAGCTTTTTAATTGACTTTTCTGTTTCCTCTACAGAAGGATGCGATATTGCTCCTGATGGACATATATCTTCGCAACCCCTGCACAGTACCACACAAGCGTTCAGGTCGGTAACGACAGTCTTCTTCTCTTTGCCTTTTCCTTCGAACCCAAAGGCTTTGGCATGGCAAAATTCTACACACTTTCCACAGGTTGTGCATTTTTCGTAGTTTATGATTGGGTGCCAAACGATTTTGTTTCTTGGAATACCTTCGTAAGTTTCTTCAGACATTCAAATCACCTGTTATGTTGTCCAAAACGAGTATACTTCCAAGTTCTCAAACTGACCTTTCAAGTACGCCTTAACTTCAGCTTCGTCCAGGTTTGGGATGCCGTTTTTGTCTTTGTGAAGAGGGATTTTTGTTTCTCTGAGAGAGTCACCTTTTGGGAAGTCGTAGAAGATGTAGTATCGTTTGTCGTGGAGCAATATTATTTTGAGGGTGGAGAGTTCTTTGTTTTTTGAGAATCCGTTTTGTTCGAGGATGAAAACGATTGAGCCAGGCTTCTTTTCTGTGACGGTTTGTTTGAATATTTGCCAGTTTCGTATGTGGATGTAATCTTCGGTCAATTTTGTCACTTGCTGTTTTGGCAGCGTTACAAGACAATTATTAATGTAAATATTTAAATATTGTTATGTTATCTCAATTTGCGTATGACCCATCCAACAACCTCACAGCAAAGGTTCAAAGCCCAAGTCTTCCACGCATTCTCTGACCCCGATAGACTCGAAATCATTGAATTCCTCCGCGATGGCGAAAAATGCGTCTGCGAAATAGTTCCACACCTCAGCCTCATTCAGCCCGTCGTCTCCCGCCATCTAAAAATCCTCAAAGACGTAGGAGCAATCAAATGTCGAAAAGAAGGAACCAAAAGAATGTACTCCTTAGTTGACTCACGCATCTGCAATTCCATTGATGCTTTAACCCCAGAACTTGTAGCTGTCCTTCAGAAAGAAGTAATGGAACAGATGAGTTGCGGTCCAATCGAATAGGAACAACGGAAACAGGTTTCGGATTAGATGGCTACTTGTGAAGAAAATGAAACTAAATCGTTGGGTTGGATAAGCAAACTTCTTGCCCTTTGGATATTTATCGCTATAATTATCGGGCTGGCACTGGGTAAGTATCTTCCGCAGTTCAGCAACACACTGTCGGTAGGTATCCCAGTTGGCTTATTTTTCATGATTTATCCTGCCATGACCAAAATCGAAATCAGCGAACTCAAAAAAGCCATAAAAAGCCCCAAACAAACTAGCATAATAGTCTTTTTCAACTATGCCGTAAACCCGTTTCTGTTGTTTTCTTTAGGTTACGTTTTCTTTGAGTTAATTTTCCCGTACTTTGGTTTGATTGATCCACTTACTGCCCGGTACCTCTGGACAGGGTTGATTCTTCTTGGGGTTGCGCCATGCATTGCCATGGTTTTGGTTTGGACTGACTTATGCAAGGGCAACGGTCCATTAGGTATAGTGCTTATGGCATGGAACAGCATTATCCAAATAATCACAACGCCTCTGTTCATTGCTCTGCTAGTTGGTACCTACATTTCAATCGACATAACCGTTATTGGAGAAAGCATCCTCCTCTACCTTGGCTTACCCCTGCTCTTAGGAGCTATAACCCGCCGCGAAGTTATCAAACGCAAATCCCAGCAGTGGTTCCGGAAAAAACTCATACCATACTTCGACTCACTTCAATTGTTGGCTTTGCTTGCCACGATGGTTGTAATGTTTGCGTTGCGGGGCGGCGTCATCTTAGATAATCCCTCGCTTGTTTGGCAGATGGCAATTCCAGTCATCCTATTCTTCTTCTTGCTCTTCAACCTCGTCTACTTTACCACAAGGCGTTTTGGGTACAACTATGAAGACTCCGCTACGATGGCGTTTCACAGCACAGGAAGAAACTTTGAGTTGGCGATTGCAATAGCGTTGACGGCGTTTGCTTCGATGCCTATGGTGGCGGTTTCAACGGTTGTAGGTCCTCTCATTGAAATTCCAGTCATGCTGACGCTTGTGCATCTTGCGTTAAGACGAAGAAACCGGATAAAAGGCGAAAAAGCAAAGTCCAAAGCTTCGCAAAGATTATCCTGAAAAACCCTTACATTTTAGGGTAAACTCTTATGTGGCGAAGCGGCTCTATTATTCTGACGATAAAAATGAAGCCTCAACCGCCCAACCCTGAACATAAACGGATGAAACGGGAGAAAAAAACCATAGAGTACATGGTAGACATCTACTGCAGAGGCCACCACAAAACCCACGGCGAATTATGCATTGAATGCAAACAATTCCAAGACTACGCGTACATGCGGCTTGACAAATGTCCTTTCCAAGACAAAAAAACTACTTGCGGAAAATGTGTTATTCACTGCTACAAACCTGATATGAAACTGCAGGTTAGGAAGGTTATGCGTTATTCGGGTCCACGACTTCTCATTCATCATCCAGGTTTAGCGTTGCATCATGCTTGGGATGCACGGCGTAAACCCCCGACACTCGACAAGGCAACCTAGAGAGGGTTATCTTGAAAGTTTTCGTTATCTATGATTCAAAATATGGCAACACGAAGCTTGTGGCTATGAAAATTGTTGAGGGGTTAAATCAAGCAGGCGGGTTCGATGTGGCTGTTGAATATGTCAAAGACGCTGACCCTCAAAAAATAGCTGGTTACGATGCATTAGTGATTGGGGCGCCAAATCATATGGGAAGGCCATCATGGACTATGCGAAAATTCGTAGATTCCCTCGCCACAATTAATTTGACCGCTAGGTTGTTCGCTGTTTTTGACACTTATTTTCAGAGAGAAAAATACTACCAGAAGGCAATGAAGAAACTTGAACGCCAAGTAAATGAGCGTTTGCCCAGTTTGGAGGAGTTAACGCCTGGTCTTTCGGTAAGGGTTAAGGGTGTAAATGGACCAGTTGCCGAAGGCGAACTTGCGAAAGCAAAAGAGTTCGGCGAAAGAATCGCTGCCAAATTAAAAGTTTTAACAAGTACATAACTTCATAAAAAACTTAAATTCTATTTCCATAGACTGCAGATATTTGGATGGGTAAAGGTTTAAGTGTAACATGAATGCTTATTTTGCCAAAGGTGTAAAATATGCCAACTCACGGTTCACTTTCAAAAGCTGGAAAAGTCCGCTCCCAAACGCCAAAAATCACCGCCCGAGAGAGAACCTCTCCGAGCCCAAAAACTAGGACTCGACGCACATACGAGAAGCGTGTGATTCTACAGCGCAAAGCCGGCCAAAACTGGGTCTAAACCAGATTTTTTTCAAGCTTAATTCTTCTTTCTGACTAGTTTAGTTTATTTATTCGTAGCCTAGACCTTATTCTGGTACTTTCATCGTGAACACAGAAATTGCATTAAGAGAAATAATTATAACCTTGCTTTCTATGCAGTCGCCTACGCATGAGGATGTTAACCGCTTAAAAATAAAGGTGGCGGCGAAGTACCATTTGGAAGCTGTTCCAGCTAACGCCGATTTAATAGCTGCCCTTACGCCTGTGGAATCAAAAAAGCTCTTGCCCATTATTAGAAGAAAAAATACCCGTGCAATCAGCGGTGTAATAGTCATCGCTGTCATGACTAAGCCTTATCCCTGTCCGCAGCCTGAACCTTGTGCTTACTGTCCAGGCGGTCCAACCCAAGGCAGCCCACAAAGCTATACTGGATATGAACCTGCAGCCTTGCGCGGCACCCAGAACAGTTTCGACCCTTACGAGCAGGTTAAAAGCCGCATCCGCCAACTCACCGCTATCGGACATAAAGTGGATAAAGTCGAGTTGATTATTATGGGCGGAACTTTTCCAGCCACCCCAAAGGAATACCAAACCTGGTTCATCCAACGCTGCCTAGACGCCATAACCGACAAGGAATCCGCAAACCTTGAACAAGCCAAGACGAATGCAGAAATCAGCAAAACACGTAACGTCGGAATAACTGTGGAAACGCGCCCTGACTGGGCAAAACAACCCCACATCGACGCCATACTTGACATGGGCGTAACCCGTGTGGAGCTTGGCGTGCAGAACCCAGACGACGAAATCTACCGTTTAGTCGGCCGAACACATACAGTCGCAGATGTGGTTGAGGCAACACGAATCGCTAAGGATGCTGGATTAAAAATCGTTTATCATTTGATGCCTGGAATGCCAGGTTCCAACCCAGAAAAAGACATCGTCGCATTCAAACGTGTTTTCTCAGATTCAGCTTTCAAGCCTGACATGATAAAAATTTACCCCTGCTTAGCCATCGCAGGCACCAAAGCCTACGAATGGTTCCAGAAAGGCACGTTTGAACCCTACACTACCGAGCAAGCCGCCAACGTAATCGCCGAAATCAAAAAAATCGTTCCCCAATGGATAAGAGTGATGCGTGTGCAACGGGACATTCCAGCACGACTTATTTTGGCAGGCGTAAAAAAAAGTGATGTGCGAGAACTAGTCCAAACAAAACTTAGAGCACAAGGAAGCCAATGCCAATGCATCCGTTGTCGTGAGGTTGGGCATCGCTTGGCAGTTGACCACGTGAAGCCTGATTTAGAAAAAATCAAAATCCTAACCCAACACTACGAAGCCTCAGAGGGGCAAGAATATTTCATCTCAGCTGCAGACCCCGAGAACAACGTTTTATTGGGTTACTTGCGTATGCGGGTTCCCTCGGCAAAAGCTCATAGACCAGAAATTACCATTGTGCCCTCAGCGATTGTGCGTGAACTCCACGTTTACGGACAACTCGTTCCCGTCGGAAAACACACCCAGGGTGCTTGGCAGCACAAAGGTTATGGACAAATTCTCCTAAAAGAGACAGAACGCTTAGCAACTGAGGAACTTGGGTTGAAAAAGCTTTTAGTCATCAGTGCGTTAGGAACAAGAAGATACTACATGCGTTTCGGGTACGAGCGCGATGGAGTCTACGTTTCAAAGAGGCTACAAAGTTGAGTGAACTTGAAGATTCAGGCTATAACGGCGAAGCATTGCGTTTGCTAAAACAAGCTAACTCCAACGTAGGAGACATCCTCAAAATTACAAGTAAAGGAAAAATCTACGAGGGCATATTGATTCCCCGTTCAGGCGAAGGCACAGCAATCATCATCAAGATGAAGAGCGGCTACAACATCGGCATCCAAGCAATCACCGACGTGAAAGTCGAAAAGATCGGCAAAGGCACCAAACCAACATTTGCGTCGCCTCCAATCCCCAAACAGAACCCAGAACTGCCCCATGTCGTCATCATGAGTACAGGCGGAACCATCGCCAGCCGCGTAGACTATCGCACAGGAGCCGTTCGCTCAGCCATTTCAGCAAGCGACCTCTACGGAGTAGTCCCAGAACTCGCAGACGTCGCCCGAGTTGATACAGAAATCGTTTATAGTATTTACAGCGAAAATCTCACCCAGAAAAACTGGTGTGAACTCGCCCAAAAAGTTGCCGAACGCATCGAACAAGGTGTTAACGGCATAGTAATAGCACACGGCACAGACACGATGGCTTACACCTCAGCCGCATTGAGCTTTGCTTTGCAGAATTTGCCTGTCCCAGTTATCGTTGTAGGTGCACAGCGTTCTTCCGACCGACCCAGCAGCGACGCAGCTACAAACCTTATTGGCGCGGTGAAAGCCGCAGGAGAAGCACCATTCGCAGAAGTAGGCCTAGCTATGCATGAAACTATCTCAGATATCGCCATCATCGTGCACAGAGGCACCAAAGTTCGCAAGTGCCACACCAGCCGCCGAGACACCTTCAAATCCATCAACGGCTTCCCCATCGCCAAAGTAAAAAACTTACAAATCACCATGGAAACTGACCAATACCAGCGTCGAGATCCCAAGAAAAAACTCGTGCTAAAGCCAAATTTCAGCGATAAAGTGGCGCTCGTCAAGTTCTATCCTGGACTTGACCCAGCCATCATCGACTTTTATGTTGAAAAAGGCTTCAAGGGAATTCTGCTTGAAGGGTCAGGTTTGGGTCATGTCAGCAAATTCTGCTTTGAAGCAATCAAGAATGCGGTGGCGAAGGGAGTGGTGGTTGCCTTGACTTCCCAATGCATCTGGGGACGAGTAAACATGAACGTCTACGACACAGGACGCGACCTCTTATCGTTCGGCGTTGTACCCCTCGATGATATGTTCCCCGAAACAGGACTCGTTAAACTAATGTGGGGTCTCGGCCAAACCAGCGAGCCAAAAGAAGTCATCAAGCTACTGAAAACTAACATTGCAGGCGAATATTTGCCTCGAACGCTTCCGCAAGACAAAATCTGTGAAGGAGTACAATAAAATGACCATCGACTATGTAAAAGTCGGCTTGAAAGTTGGGTTAGAAATCCATCAGCAACTCAACGTCAAAAGCAAACTCTTCTGCAGTTGTCCACCTGAACTCTTCAAAGAAGACCCCGAAATCACATTCCTACGCCGACTTAGACCCACCCAAAGCGAACTTGGACAGATAGACCCAGCGGCTTTTTTTGAGTTCCAGAAGGGAGTGAAAATTCTCTATGAAGCTAACCGGAAAAGTAGCTGTCTTGTTGAGATGGATGAAGAGCCGCCGCATCCTATCAATTTAGATGCGGTTGAAGTGGTTTTGACTGCTTCGCTTATGATGAACATGCAGCCTGTCGACGAAGTCCATGTGATGAGAAAAACGGTTATCGACGGCTCAAATACCACAGGATTCCAGCGAACTTGCATTATAGCTTTGGATGGTTGGATTAAGGTCGGCGAAAAAATCATCCCGATGCAAGCCGCCAGCCTCGAAGAGGATGCCGCACGAAAAACGGGAACTCAAGATGAAGGCAAAACCATCCGCTACCGCATCGACCGTTTAGGAATTCCGCTCATAGAAGTTGCAACAGCACCAGTGATTTATTCACCACAGGAAGCTCAGGAAGTGGCGTTTGCAATAGGCAGAATTCTTCGTGACACAGGAAAAGTTATGCGGGGTTTGGGCACGATTCGTCAGGACCTCAACGTGTCTTTACCAAATGGTGCGTTGATCGAGATTAAAGGTGTTCAGGAACTTGAATTGATTTCTACCGTCGTCGAATACGAGGTTAAGCGGCAGCTTGGATTAATCGAGATTAAAGAGGAACTTGCTAAACGCTGTATTAATCCAGAATCGCTTAAAATGGAATTCAACGATGTTACAGCTATCTTCAAAGACACTAAAAGCAAAGTTATCCGAAAAGCAGTTGACAAAAACTACAACGTCTTAGCTGTCAAACTTTCAGGTTTCGCAGGTTTAACTGGTCGAGAATTGATGCCTAATTTCCGTTTAGGTTCAGAGCTGTCTGACCGCGCTAAATTCTGGGGCAGAGTCGGGGGAATATTCCATACTGACGAAACACTCTCTAACTATGGAATCATGCCCGCGGAGGTTGAAGCTATGCGTAAAGCTGTCGGAGCCACAGAAACCGACGCAGTGGTGTTTGTTGCTGATACGGCAGAAAACACCCAAGACGCGCTCAAAGCAGTTGTCGAACGGGCCCAAGAAGCCTGCTCTGGTATCCCGGCGGAAACCAGAACAGCCAAAGACGATGGCACCACACGATATATGCGTCCACGTCCAGGCGCTGCAAGAATGTACCCCGAAACCGACATACCTGCCCAAGCAATAACAGAACAGATCATAGCAAAGGTGAGCTCGAATCTGCCCGAACCCGCCGACAAAAAGCTTGCACGCCTCATAAAACAGTACGGATTAAACGAAAAATTAGCCAAACAACTCATAGACTCCGAATACATCCTCCTCTTTGAAGAAACCGCCAAAGCCAGCAGAGTCGCAGCTTCCACCGTTGCCGCATTTCTTACCGAAACAGTCAAAGCCCTCAAACGTGAGGGCATACAAGCCGAAAACGTTAAAGACGATCAAATCAGCGCCATCTTCAAAGACGTAGGCTCAGGACAACTCGCCAAAGAAGCAATAGCTGAAGTATTCGGTTGGCTATCTAAGAATGAAGATAAAACAGTGCAAGATGCAGTTGTGGCCTTGTGTTTGAAAATGTTTACCGAAGCCGACTTAGCGCCAATCATCGATCGCATAATCGCCGCAAACAAATCACAAATCGACAAATTAGGCAAGAACGCTCAGGGCATGCTTATGGGGGCAGCAATGAAAGAGGTCCGGGGAAAAGCCAATCCCGAATTGGTGAGCAAACTGGTGCGGGAACGGCTAAAATAGACTTTTTTATGTTAAAAGAAGCTATTAGCCACAAATCCTAAATGGCTTCACATTGTATAAAGTGTAATCGAAGGCAAGCCTATGAAGCGCATTGAAGCACACATTAAAACCCAGTTCGGCGAAGTCGTCATCGAAGGCGAAAACCCCCAAGACATTATGAACATGCTTGAGAGTATTCCAGAGAACTTTGTGGAGAAACTCTCAGATTTTGTCTCCAACCGCTTAACGTCGTCAGGAGCCCAACTTAAAGGCATCATCGAACCCACAACTGAAGGACCCATTATTGTAACACGTGAAAACCTCACACACTACGAAGCCGTCGGTTTAGTGCTTTATGCTTCAGAAGAGAGACGCAACACCGCTGCACAAATTCAGAAGCTCTTGGAATCCAGCGGCATAAAAAGCATGGTACCCGCACGCCTCAACGAAATGACTAAACGCGGCCAAGTCTTCAAACCCGACCCCAACAAACCTGAATTTAAATTGACAATTCAGGGCGAGAAATGGGTTGAGGATGATGTTCTCTCCAAGCTTAGGGGCAAGATGAGTGAGCGTTAAACCCGAAAAAATTCAGGTTCAAATAAAGTACAAGGGTGTTGAGCAGCAGTTTGTGGCTGACCCCCAAGAAGCATGGTTACTGGTTGATTCCTTCTTCAAGAAATTGATTCCTTCTTTTGAGATTGCGCAAAAACTTTGGCTGAATGTGGATTTTGCGCAGCTTGCTACCGACCTTAGCGGTATCGTGGCTTTTTCTGGGGACGGCGTTAGTTTGTTGGTGCCCAAAAACAAGTTGACCGATAATGAGACTTTGTTGGTTTGGTTTGCTGGCTACTATTTGGGGTATAAGCTTGGTTTAGTTAATTGTGATTCTTTGTCAAAGGAAGAGTTGCAAACCAAATTGGAGAAAAGCAGCAAAATAACCAGTACCCGATTGGGGGAATTTGTCAAATCCGATTTTGCGGCTAAGACGGCTGACGAACGATTTAGGGTAACAACATTTGGTATTGTTCAGTTCCAAAAAGAAGTTCTTCCAAAAATCAAAACAAAAATGAGCGCTAAAATTTAGCGTTAACCTACTTTGGATAAGGCTTATTACATAGTTGGCCTAATTTTTTATTGAGGAGCTTTAATGAATTTCGCAGTTCTAATGGCTTTTATCTACTCTATCTTGAGCAGTTTAGGGCTTGGCGGGTTAGACCTCACTTTCCTTATCGTACTGGTAATAATTGGTTTGATAATCATCGTTCTTATCAAAATATTCCTTGTCCTCATCCCCGCAATTCTAGCAGCCATCGTTGTCTATTTCCTCACGGGCGATTTGTTCTGGACAGGTATAGCTTTCCTCGTCGTTGCAGCTCTGTCGATACTGGCTAAGTTGTAGTTTCGCAAATTTTTCACTTCCTTTTTTTAAGTTACCTACTTAGTTACCCATTTTCAGGATTCAAGAATGACAAGTTTTGTAGCTATTTTTCTCAAATAAAGCCTTCTCCACCTTTTTTAACCATTTTTTGTTTATTTACCGTTTGAGCGTTTTTCATAAGACTTTTATATTTGGTATGGAGTTCTTGCATATTAACAGGAATAGACAGGGACCCAAAAATGACGATGATGGAACCAAGTAAAAAACCACTAAACGTTCTCATTAAACAATTGCATGGCAATATCGAAGTTGTTCTGAAAAACGGCTATGAATACAAGGGAAAAATGATAAAGTGCGATGGCCACATGAATATTCTCTTGGAAGGCGCCACAGAATTTAAAGAAGACCAATTAATGACTAACTATGGAAACGTGTTGTTAAGGGGAAACAACATACTCTACATAGTTATGGATCCCAACAAGCACTAAAACGTAAAGCTTCGGGCTTCTCCAATAATATACTTGCAGGCCGTTTTTGCAGCTAAATCTACGTTAAATTTGCGGCTGAAAAAAGTCAGCACATTTTTAATATCTCTATCCAGCAGTTCCGCCGCGTTAGCATGATCGGTTTTAACTGCTTGAGGCCAATCAATGATAAGAATGTGACCGTCTGGCTTTAGAATGATGTTGTATTCGCTGATGTCGGCGTGAATAAGGTTGGCTTTAAGGTAAGCTTTTCTGAGGTTTCGCAATATTTCTTTTAGAACTTTCTCTGGATTTCCTATGTCTTTGTACTTTGAAAGTTGGGCACCCTCAATCATTCCCATAGCAACGACATGGCGATTTTGGCTGATTGGCTCTGGAACAGAAACGCCGTTATCATACGCCAACTTCATGGCTTGGAACTCTTTTTCCGCTGCGACATGCGATTGAAAAAGCCATGTGGAGTGTTCTCGTGTGTACCCTCTTGTGCGTCTTGTTTGCCTAAAACTTATCCTGCCCAATCGATGAAATTTGACGGCTATGCGTTTGCCATCTGAGTTTAATGCGTCATAGACGTCTGCTTCTTTTCCAACGCCTAATGATTGCCCGAACGATTCAATTATCCCCGCTTTAACAAGTGAGTTTATGGCGAGGCAGTCGTATCCCGCATAATTTAGGGTGTGTCCATTGTATGTTTCTTTTGTTCGATACGTCAAACCCAACTTGTTTAGTTTGCCCAAAGTGAAGTCTATACGGTCCATAGGCAATTTGGCATATCTCTGGATTTGTTCTTTGGGAACAAATTCATGTTTGCTCATACCTGCCTCGATAATGTTGAGGATTCGGAAGTCTTCAATTTCCAGTTCTTTGAATACATGGACGGCCACTTCAGCGCTTGACATATGACTGTTTAATAGGCATTTTTTAGCTATTAAAACTAGGTCTTATTTTAAAGGCCTTTTTTTGAGTGGAACTTATATGTGAGAAGTGGTTTTTAATGGGCTATATGCCAAAACCGTTCACTCATGAGATATTATTGATTAGCAAGCGATTGGTTTTGAAATATGTCTGTAGATCAAGGAAACGTCTCGAAGATACTTTCGGTCCTTTCGCATCCGTTGCGAAGGGAAATATTACTGGACCTTAGCGATAACGGCGAGTCATCTTTTACTGACTTGCTAAACTTGCTGAAGGTTGATACTGGAAAGCTTAGCTTTCATCTCCGAGCGCTCTCACCGTTCATAGAGCAAACATCCAGCGGCAAATACAAATTAAGCAGGGCAGGCGAAAGCGCAGTCCGGGTGATTCATGATGTTGAAGGTTGGGCTGAAGTTGCTGATGTCCAAGGCAAGGCAAGTACCCTTCCTCTTGCTTCTTTTAGAGATAGAGCTTTTGCTTTCTTGATTGATTTTGCGTTGATACTGTCGATCACGGCTGCGATTACCTTTGTTCCAGTATTAATTTCGGCCTCTGTTGCGGGATTCTTATCCACCAGCATCAGCTCACTTTTATTCATTACTATCGGTCTTCTTTGGCTCTACTCAACTTTACTTGAGGGCTTTAACGGTCAAAGCATAGGGAAACGTATCATAGGTTTAAAGGTGGTCAGAACCGACGGTAAAAAAATGTCCTATGACCATGCTGCTGTACGGAACTTTGGCAAAGTATTGCCGTTGCTGCCTTTTGATTTGCTTATAGGTTGGCGTATTAAAAACACCGCATTCATGCGGTATTTTGACAAGTTCGCAGGAACGACAGTTATTGATTTGAGGTCTCAACTTCGTAAACCTAAATCGGATTCAAAAGCGCCTTCAGAAGTAATGCCCCAAGTTTAACTCGAAAAATCACATTTTGAAATAAAGAAAGAGAAATAAACTCGGCAAACACCATCTTTCTGTTTATAAAGGTGGTTTATGTGTCAGCAAAAACTCAAGTTAACATCAACTCAGCTTACAGGCTTCTTCACCCCATGCACACCGTTCTGGTTTCCTGCATTGGAAAAGCCAACAAACCCAACGTAACCACGGTCGCTTGGGCGATGCCGACCTCAATCAACCCCCCGCTCCTCGCCATCAGCCTTGCACCCACCCGCCACAGCCACACCTTAATCGAAGAATCAGGTGAATTCACGGTAAACATCCCAACAATGGAAATCCTCCAAGCAGTTTATTCATGCGGCTCCTTAACAGGCAGAAGCTTTGAAAAATTCAAAAAAGCCAACCTTACCCAACTGCCCGGCAAAAAAGTTAAGTCGCCAGCCATTCGCGAATGCATTGCTCACTTAGAGTGCGAAGTGGACGGACAATTCACTACAGGCGACCACACTATTTTCGTCGGCAAAATCCTTGAAGCTTATGCAGACATGGGTGTCTTTTCCGAAGCTGGATATGATCTCAAAAAAGCCCGTATGCTCTACCATGCAGGCGGCAACAACTTTGCATTGCTTGACCCCAAGCTCTACAAATCCTAACTGGAAAACACAAGATATAAAGAGTTAATTCAATCTTAAGCTTGCCTATGACAAATAAAAAGAAGAAAAAATACCAGATAACACAAAAAACGATACCGCGGGAAACCACAGTAACATTCAAAGAAATTTCAGAATAAACATTTGTTTGCAAATAATATTTTCGTTAGTTGTATTGTGATTTTTGGTTTTGTGTTGATTTTCTGTGTTTAGGGTAATGGCGAAGGGTCAGCTAGAGGGTCTGCTTTGTTTTTCCGTGCTTTATAATGTATGTTAGTGCGCTTACCAGGACTGCTATTACTGATGCGGCAACAACTATGCTCACTGACAAAAGCAAATTAGCTATCGAAAATATCCCTGTTGGAGTTGAAGTTACAGTCTCAGAAGCCGAACCGTTCGGAATGGTTATTGTTTGTGTTTCGCTCCATGCACTTCTGCCTGTTTCGTTGAAGATGCTGAAGTTTGGGTTTCTCCAGCACTGTGGGCGTGTATCAGCGATTTGCGTATAGAAACCGTTGAGGGCTCGGACTTGAAAATCTAATTGGCTGTCGTTAGCGATTTCGCCGAGCCAGATGCTCCAGCCGCCAGGATCGGGATTGGTGCTACCGAGCCCAAATTTCACTGTTGTTCCGTTATTTTGTGGCGCAAGGTTTCCGGAGATGGTTGCATCTGCCCAATCTTGCGAATGCCCCTTCACGTGAACATTATAGTATAGTTTTACGATGCTGTCATTAACGACTGCATAGAATGAATAGGGCGTAGTGTTTTTGATGACGACATCAACGAATCTAACTTCTATGTGGAAAGTGCCTGAAGCATTCAAAACGTCGTGGGTGTCATCTTCAAGTTTAAGGGTGAACTCCGGAACTGGGGGGCTAGTTTGAGTAGATACAGGTTTAACTAAAATCAACGCCGACGCAAACAAAACAAGAATGAGTAGCAAAGCAACTTTTGTTCGCATGTCCTATTACACGTTAAGTATGGATAAAAGCTTGTTTGTAAAGAAAAACAAATTATAGCTCAAGAAATTTTGTCTAAAGTTTGTCAAGGTTTCTTTACTGATTAGCTTTTATTGCAGTAGCAGTTTAGGCTATGGTATGGAATCCAATAAGGTGTTTACGTTTCTGGTTGTTTTTCTCTTAGCAGCCTCTTCTATTTCGCTCATTCACCCTTCATTGGCTTTGGGGTCTAAACCTTCTGTGCCAGAATTTACGGTGGCATATGTTGACCATTCTTTCGATATACCTCTGACCTACGGAAAAGACCCTTACACCGGACAAACCATCGTCACAGGTGGCGGCAGCCACATCGATAACCGAACAATCGATGTCACGATTCAGAACCAGCTATTCACTCCCTATTTGGATGCGAATAACAACACCGTTGGTCTATATTATAGCGTTCGTTCTAAAGGGCACTTTGACGATTGGACGAGTAGCAGCGTTCACGTAACGAGCGGTGTTCCAGCATCCATCACTTCCACTTCAACAGTTGTGTCTATTGACTTTAGCTATTGGGGTGTTCAGCAGGGTGGTCAAATCGATTTTCAGGTAGCGGCGGTTTCAGGTTACCCAGCATCAGATGCAGCTTATTGTGGCTCAGTTCATTTCAAAACGGTTGATCAAAGTGACTGGAGTAACGTACAAACGATAACCATTGGCAACCAAGTCACCACAACCCCCACTTACGCGCCTTACACAGGGCCAACTCCAACCTTTGCGCCTTATCCAACAGCAACTATGTCACCTCAACAAACTCCCACAGCAACCCCAACCCAGCCCAACACATTCACTAACGTACTATTTGGTTCTAACTTGGAGCAAACAGCCCTAATAATTATGGCTGTTGTTATTACTGTTTTGGCGGTTGCTTTAGTTGTTGTGATTTGGCGAAGAATGGCAGCACAATAAATTTGGCTAAATATTGCTTTATCATATGAGTCAATAATTTCAAATTTTATTTATTAACAATTGAACAGAAAATTTATTTTATAAATTAAAGAAATCTTCTTTTCCTATATTCTGATTAGTTTAATATACTTCTTGTTCGGTAGTAGCCCTAACGGATGGGCGTTCGCCTATCCGAAAAAAATACAAAAGGAAAGAAAAAGAAATGAATATATCAAAAAATAAAAAAATACAAACCGCAATTTCAATGATTCTAATACTATCCATGATTGCTTCAATAGCATATGTTAGCGCAGACGTTGTTAACGTGAACGGTAAGACTTTGGTTATAAACAGAATTCATACTTGGCTCTACGTTGGTACTTCCGCTGGAGGCGGAGGCATTGCTGACGTGGGCGTCGGTCAAAAGATGATGATTACCGCATGGACTAAAGACATGCCGCCGGACATCGGAGAAACTGCAAACCTAATCACCGCTCCTAATGGCCGAGCTGGGTGGTATGGCGTAACAGTTACTATTACAAAGCCTGATAATACATCAGAAACACTACCTATGGGTTACAGTGACCCTGTTGGCAACAATTACATGACCTACACACCTGACCAAGTCGGAACATATTACATTCAATCACACTTCCCAGAAACTTGGAAGAACAGCACTAACCCTACAGAATCACATGAAGCAGGTTATCCAAATCTCGCAGCCACACTATACAGCGCAGCAGACAGCCGAGTAGACGAGTTCCAGGTTACCAGTGAACCAGTACCACAGTTCCCTGAATCACCTATTCCAAACGACTACTGGACTCGACCAATAACCAGCGCCAGTAGAGATTGGTACGTACTCACAGCCAACAAGCTTGGCGGCGCCTCAGGCGTATGGCCAGTAGGCAGCTCAGGAGGTAACGTTGGCAACTTCTACTACGGCAGTGGACCCATGAGCCCTCACATTCTTTGGAGCAAACCATATGCAGTCGGTGGTCTTATGGATCAACGCGATGGAACCACAACCTTCGAAACTACACACTACCAAGGAGTCTCTTTCACAGCCACCATCATAATGGACGGCAAACTTTACTGTAGCCCAAGATACACTACGCATCAAAACCAAGGCTTACAAGTCATTGACCTGTACACAGGTGAGACACTTTACCAGAACTACACTGATTCCAACTACAACTTCGCTTCAATCTACAATTACAACTCGCCAAACCAGATGGGCGGCTTCGACTACCTATGGAGACAAGCAGGCTCAAACGTCGGAACAGGCGGATTAGTTACACTTCAATCAACAGCGTTTTCCATACCCCAAGTTATCCAATTAGCCAACGCAACAGAAACTGCAAACTGCCAAATGATTAGACTAGGCAATGACTACTCAGTAAACACGTCAACTACACCAGTTGCCTTGGGTACCGTATGGCAGATGGTTGATGGATGGACACAGAACCCCATAACCCTCATTGCAAACGTTACACAAACAACCAGGAACCTCGCAGGCCAAACAGTAACAACAGGCGCAACAGGTACAAACATATATGGCCAAGATGGAAGCATACTCTACTACAACATCGTCAACCTCGGCACACCATCAAATCCACAGAACTATTTGCAAGTGTGGAACTCTTCTGCAGGAACAATGGTTGCAAGCCAAGACGGAACAGGATACTGGCAATGGAGACCCGCAGGCGGCCAATTCGGTGCATCTGATAACTACTTCGCAACTTCAGGAGCAATCCCCAACATAGTCCACAACGGTGCAGTCTTCTTCTCACAGAACTTCACTATACCCAGCTTAATGGGACCAACCCCTTCATATGAAAATGCCACAATCCGATGCATACGCCAAGATGACTACATGATCGTTGGGACTCAAGGATGGAACGACGGAACAACAGTCATAAAAGGATGGATGGAAGGAATCGGTCTAAACGCATCCAACAGAGGCCAAAAACTCTGGGAAATGACATATACACCTCCATTCGCTGATCCAGCACTTAACGTCTCTAAACCAGCCATGTTCTCAGGCGGAATGGGCTTAGCAGGCGTCTACCCAGAAGACAACGTCTTAGTATGGACTGACCCACAGAATTGTCAGAGATGGGTCTATGACCTAACCAGCGGGCAACTACTCTGGACAAGTCCACAAGAAGCACAGTATGAATACTACGGCACAAGCCAAGTCGTTTACAACCACATGCTACTCGGCTACGGCAGCTACACTGGACAAATTATCGCATACGACATCCGAACAGGAACACAACTCTGGAATTACACCTCAATCAACCAAGGCTTTGAATCTCCTTACGGCAACTACCCAATGACCATCGATGCAGTCTGTAATGGAATGATCTATACAACCACAAGTGAACACCACAACATTCAACCAATGTACCGTGGAGAGAACTTACGCTGCCTCAACGCAACAACCGGACAAGAAATATGGAAGATCTTAGCTTTTGGCAGAGGCATCTCGATTGCAGACGGTATACTAATCCACGGCGACAACTTTGACAACATGATCTACGCTTATGGCAAAGGTCCAAGTGCTACAACAGTTACCTCGTCACAAGACATTGCAATTCTTGGAGGCAAGGTAATGATAAAAGGCACAGTCACAGACCAAACCACCTCAGGCAGACACAACACCAACGGCGACGTCGACTTTACACTTCAAGGTACTCCAGCAGTATCAGACGCAAGCATGAGCCAATGGATGGAATACAAATTCAAGCAGCAGGCAAAGCCGACAAACACAACAGGTGTCCCAGTAGAATTAACAGCTATTGATCCAAACGGAAACTTCCTCACTCTAGGAACAGCAACTAGCGACATGAACGGCAACTATGTACTTCCTTACACACCAGAAGTTCCAGGCATGTACCAAGTCTTCGCCAACTTCAAAGGCACTAACTCATACGGTCCATCATCAGCAACAACATACATAGACGTAAGCGACGCAGCAGTTGCTCCAACAGTTGCACCAACATCAGTCGCAGTATCAGTAGCTGACCAATACTTCATCCCAGCAATTGCAGGCCTATTCGTTCTCATCATCATAGTGCTCGTTGTAGTAGTGCTATTGATGCTCAGAAAGAAATAAGACACAACTACCAAAACAAAACAACAATCCCCTTTCTTCTTTTTTTTAGTTTAATTCTAATACCTCTTCAAAAAACTAAAATTAACGTCATTGTGCATTATTTAACCCAAGACTAATTGAAATTTCAGCGGTTTTAACAGACGCTTTGGCTGTTTTGGGTTCAGCGGTGCGGGAAAGGTTTATTTCATTGAGAGGCACTATGATGTGAAATTGCAGGCGGACACCATAGTCCGTTGGGATGTGGTCCTTCGGGACTGAACCGTAAGCAAACAACTCATAGGAGAAAAAATTTAGATGGCATATAAATACATAGCAGAAGAATGGGCACAGCCCGAAAAAAGCTTCGTTGAAGAACTTATGCGCCAACGCTTAGTGCAGTGGCGTAAACAACCAACAACATTACGCATCGAGCATCCAACAAGACTCGACCGCGCAAGAAAACTAGGCTATAAAGCAAAACAAGGCTTCGTAGTTGCCCGAACAAAAGTCCGCAGAGGCAATTTAAGAAAACTACGTCCACGATCCGGACGCCGCCCCAAACGTATGGGTGTCGCCAAATTTAAACCAGGAAAAAGCATCAGACTTATAGCAGAAGAACGAACCGCCAAAAAATTTCCCAACTTAGAAGTTCTAAACAGCTACTGGGTAGGCGAAGACGGAAAACACAAATGGTTTGAAGTTATCCTCGTAGACCCCAACGCACCAACCATAAAGACTGACAAAGACGTCAGCTGGATAACAGAACCCCAACATGCAAGCCGTGTCTTCCGCAGCATGACCAGTGCAGGTAAAAACGTGAGGGGACTCCATCACCGTGGCAGAGGTTCCGAGAAAGCTCGTCCAAGCCGAAGGATTGGTAACACACGCAGACATGGTGACTACCAAAAGAAGGGAGGAAAATAGTAAATGCATCACCTAAAAATCATCATCACCAAACAAAACGGCCGACAAAGCGTCGGTCAAGGCTTTAGCCCAAATGAACTCAAAGAAGCTGGCGTAAACATGCAGCAAGCCAAACAAATTGGCCTGCGTGTTGACGTTAAACGCAAATCTACGCACCAAGAAAACGTTGACTGTATAAAAGCACACGCTAAAGCAACACCAAAAGTCGCAAAGCCTAAGCCAGTGTTCAAACAAAAAAAGCTAAAAGCTTAAACACACAACACACAACCGGTAACCAATGTCTTCTAAACCGCCAATAGCCTACATAGATATACGAGTCTTCGCACACGCAACTGAAGATCCAGCTAAAGTCCAAAAAGCCGTACAAAACCTTCTGCCAGAAGAGCTGGCACAAACTCTTGTTTTCGAAAAAACCAACTGCACAGGACATCACGGAAACCCTATAATCCTTTTAACTGCTACGCTAACAGACAAAAAACTTCTTCCAAAAGCAATGGAAAAATTTGGCGCTGAACTGGGCGTTTTGGATAAAGAAGAGTTGCAGCAAAACCTGAAACTTCATATTGAAAAAGGTAACTTGTACCTGCGTTTCGATAAGCAATCAGCGTTTTTGGGTGCCCTCAAGTTTTCTCAAACTGATCCTATTCACCTAAAAATTCATTTCAAAAATAAGACTGCACAACAGATTGAGGAGTTTTCTAAGCAGATTGGGTTGCTGCCATGACCCGATCCTTCATTGATCTGCATTTACGCGTAAACTCCAAAGACCAACCTACAACACAGCGACTAATCACCAAGGCAGCGCAGATGGGCTACCGTACTATCAGCATTCCATTCACTAACAACGTGCATGAAACTGAAGTTGCAGCGCTCAAAGCAGCATGCACTCAAGCAGGCATAGACTTCGCTTTACGTGCAGATTTTAAGCCCCGAACCCAAGAAGACCTAACGCGTTTTCTCCGCAAATTCAGAAGAAGCTTCGAAGTCATATGTGTAGTTTGCGACAGCAAAGAGGTTGCACGTCAAGCCGCCAAAGATCGGCGCGTGGATCTTTTAAATTTTCCAAGCCTCGATTACCATAAACGGTTTTTTGACCGCGCCGAAGCAGAACTTGCAAGTTGCAGTTTAGCAGCGTTAGAAGTAGACATCAAACCTCTACTGGTTATGGAGGGTCCAACGCGGGTCAGGTTGTTTTCATGTTTGCGGCGGGAAGTAGCCATTGCTCTTGAGTTTCATGTGCCTGTTGTGCTTTCCAGCGGTGTTGGCGAAGAGGTTTTGATGCGGTTGCCGAGAGATTTGGCAAGTTTAGGTTACTTGTTTGGGCTGAATGAATCGGAGGCTTTGGACGCAGTTTCAATAAATCCAACCGCGATTGTTCTACGGAATCGGGAGAAACTCAGTTCAAGGTTTATTGCACCAGGCATTAGTGTTGTCAAAGAGGGCAAACCAACGTGAAACGTGTTAAACGTCGCTATTTAGCACTGCAACTGGAATCTGAAACCTTACCCAGTGAGCGGGAGTTCATGGACGCGGTTTGGGCTTCATTAACCAAATTGTATGGAGAAGTTGGTGCAAGTTTAGCAGGTTTGGTGTTGATTAATTTTGATGGAAAACGCAGGATTTTTGTGGTTCGCGCTTCGCTTGCGTCTTTGCTGATGGTGAGGGCTTCGTTGGCTATGGTGATGGTGGTGGCCGGTAAGGCTGCCTCAGTTCATGTGTTGGCTGTTTCGGGTACGCTTAAGGCGTTATACGCGAATGTCGCCTAATTTTTTTGAATGTAAAGGTTTTATTTACTTTAAGACAACACATCTTGAAGTTAAGTCATGTATTAGCTTGGACAAACTTACAAAAATAGTGCAGAAACGTTTATCAATTACACGTAAGCGTTAATTAGCATTACCCAAATGCGTTTAAGAAACGCAAAACCAGACAAGAGCGCATAAAAAATGGACATAAAAGACTTCTATTTCAAACTCAAGCCTCTAAAAACCGAACCCATCATAGATGACACTACACTTCGTGACGGCATCCAAATGCCCGGCTTAGCAGCAGGACCCAAAGACTCTGCAAAAATCGCACAGTTGCTAAATGAGATAGGAGTTGAACGCATCGAACTATTCCACTATCAAGAACCAGACAAAAAAGCATGCAAACTAATCGGGGAATCAAACCTTGATTTACGAGTTGCAGGGTGGTGCAGAGCCGTCAAAGAAGATATCGACAGTGCCGTAGCATGCGGACTCAAAGAAGTCGGCATATCACACCCTGTTTCAGACATTCATTTCAAGGCTAAATGGCCAGAAAAAACCCGCGAGCAAATCTTAGCAAACGTCGTTGATGTAACCGAGTACGCGGCTAAGACTTGTGGTCTTAGAACATTCGTTCATGGAGAAGACAGTACCCGTGCAGACTGGGAATTTGAAAGAGCCTTCATTAACGCGATTGCAGATGCAGGTGCCGAATGTTACCGCATATGCGACACTGTTGGCATCGGCTTGTCAGATCCAGAAGCGCCCTTGCCTCATGGTATCCCGGCTAAAGTATTAGCCATCAAGAAGGAAACCCGCATCAGCGCCATCGAAATCCATGCCCACGACGATTTCGGCAATGCTGTTGAGAACACAATGGCTGCGATTAAGGCTGCTTCGGGAGTTTGGGATAAAGTCTACGCCAGCACCACTTACCTTGGCATCGGTGAACGTGCAGGCAACGCAGAAACAGAGAAAGTCCTCTTGAACTTGTACCTTCATTACGGTGTCTCCAAGTATAATGGCAAAACTGAGAAACTCAAGTTAACCGCAGATTACATCGGCAAAGCCACAGGCTACATCGTACCCCCAAACAAAGCAATCGTTGGTGACTACGGCTTTGCACATGAATCAGGAATACACACCCACGGTGTCCTCAACGATCCATGGACTTACGAGCCTTATCCGCCAGAACTAGTCGGTAACACCCGGCGCTTAACCATCGGCAAGCAATCCGGCAAAGGCATAATCAAACATAAAATCACTGAGCTATCAGGAAACGTTCCAGACGATGAAACCGTTGCTGCAGTCGTGGATACCGTCAAAGACATGTACGCTAATGGTCGCAGAGCTTCGCTTAAAGAGGAAGAATTTAAGAAAATCCTTCGCGTACTTAGAATTCTACCTGAAAGCAACAACTGCCGATAAAAGCAAAAATAAATCCTTCTTTTAATATTTTTTTTCGTTTAGAAGTTAAGCAAAGTTGGTTAAAACTTAAATACAATTTCTTATCTTAAACGCCAAGAGGGGGATAACTTGAGCTTAGCCGTTGAAGCAATATTATTAACTAAACAGTTTGGTCAAGTAAGAGCCCTTGACGGGGTAAATTTTAATATTAAACCCGGCGAAATCTACGGGTTAATCGGACCCAACGGCGCAGGAAAAACCACTACTCTGCGAACAGTCTGCACATTAATCAAGCCCACAACAGGAACCATCAAGATTTTTGGGCAAGACGCCACAATTCATCCCGAGAAAACCCGCCAAATTATCAGTTATTTACCTGAGGAATCGGGTGCTTACCCAAACCTCACAGGCATAGAATACCTAACATTCATGGCTAAACTTCAAAGCACCCATGAAACAAACCTCAAAGCCACCATAGAAGAAGCCACCGAGATCTGTGGGCTCGGCGATCGGTTGAAGGACAAAGCTAAAACTTATAGCAAAGGCATGAAACGGCGATTGCTTGTGGCCCGGGCTTTGATGACGCATCCCAAGTTGGCGGTTCTCGATGAACCAGCAAGTGGTTTAGATGTTTTGTATGCTTACCATATTCGTGAGATTGTTAAACGCTATGTGAGGGAGCATGGCGTTACAGTGTTGCTTAGTAGCCACAATATGCTGGAAGTTGAATACCTCTGTGACCGAGTAGCGCTTGTGCATAAGGGCAAGTTGGTTGTAGAAGGCGAACCCAAAGCTCTCAAAACGAAGTACAGCAGCGAAAATCTGGAAGAAGTTTTTGCGAAGGTGGTTGGCTTTGCTTAAAGGGTTCACAACTATCCTCATCAAAGAACTAAAAGAGCTCATGCGTGACCCCAAAATCTTAATCGGAATGATAGTTTTGCCACTCATCATGTTTCCAGTGCTTGGTTTAGTTATGGGTTATGCTGTGCAGACAGCTCAGACTGAGGCGCAGAGAGCAACAATACTTGTGGTTGACAACGATAATGGCAACTGGAGCCAAATATTCGTCGGCTACCTAAACAACACAATGAATGTAAAGGTCATCAACAATACATCGCCTCAAAATGTAATTGACAAAGGTTTGCTGGCATATTACAACAGCAGCACGTTTGTGGTTATCCCATCTGGTTTCAGCGACAACATCACAAGACATAACCTTGGAGCATGGAACGTTACTGGCACCGTTAATACTTACGGAATCTTCAACGGTGGAGGCGGCATTTTCAGCGGGGTTGGTGGTTCAACCGTCAACGCAGTGGTAAGCGGATTTAACCGTGCGGTCGCACCAGACGTAGTTTCAGTTTCAGAATCCAGCGTTATTAAAGGCACAATCACCAACGGCGTAAGCGTTAGCGTTCTGTCAAGTTTAATGTTGACTCAGTCGATTGCTTTGCCCATCACAATTATGATTATGTTAACTTATGCCATGCAAATCGCCGCTACCAGTGTAGCGATGGAGAAAGAAGAAAAAACGCTAGAAACCCTGCTTACAACTCCAGTTGATAGGTTTGCAATTTTGATGGGCAAAGTTTCAAGCACCATAATCGTTGCAGGCGTCGCGGCAGTTACCGTTCTGATTGGATACAATTACATGTTGGGGTCTCTAACCTCAAATATTGCGGGCAATGCAGGCGGCAGCGTAGACCTAGTTGCTTTAGGTTTGGTGCCCTCTCTTGGTGGCTATACGTTGCTGGGCATAAGCCTGTTCTTCACTTTGCTGTCGGCTTTGGCTTTAGCGGTTGTGATGTCTGCTTTCAGCGAAAACGTCCGCGGCGCACAAGCACTCGTCGGCTACATTTATCCCTTGATTTTCCTGCCATCTATGGCACTCATTTACCTCGATGTGAATACACTACCCATTGCGCTCAAAGCAGTCTTCTACGCAATTCCCTACAGTCACCCAATCCTCGCCTCAAAAGCAGTAGTTACGGGCGATTATGGCACCGTTGTCTTTGGGATTGTTTACGTTGCGCTCTTCACAGTTGTCATTATGTACATTGCTTCGCGGTTGTTTGCAACAGAGAAGATTCTGACAATGAAATTAAAGTTGGGCAAGGGAAAAGCAAAACCAAGCGAATGAGACATTTGTGATTTTTTCATATGCTATGTTTATTCAAATTTTGAAAAAAGAAATAAAAGAACCCCCGATGTTTTGAGAACTTAGACCTAATCTATGAAAGTCAAGACAAAGATTCTTCTTGGGTTTGAACCGAATGTGGTTTCATCTGATATGTGGGTAAAGTTTCCGGAGGCATAGAGTTGCTCGAAAACTCGCTGCGGCGTTAGCGTGGTGTTGTAGTAGGGGAAAGTGCCGCCCTGTTCATAGGTGAAGAGGTATTTTACGTTGTATCGTTTGCATTGGCTGGTTAGTTCTGTTATGTTGAAGTTGGGTGTGTACGTGTCGGTGGGAAGGAGAGGGTACTGGTAGGTTTGGATTTGGGTGTTTCCGTTTTTAGCGAGGTAGAATTGTACCATGTCTTGGCTGAAAAAGTTGAAGGGGCACATCACCATGATTGTTTGGTTGTTCTGCATGTGGTTCATGGCGTATAGGGTTGCGGGTTCAATTTGGATTTGGATGTTGTAGAATGAGGTTATTGTGTAGGCGTCGTTAATGCTGTAAGCCATCGCTCCCGCCACCAAAACGATAAACAAGCCAGCCGCAAACTTCGCCGATTTCTTCCTATCAATCTTAACTCGTCGTTTCCATGCAGCATCAACTTTGCCATATAGAAAAAGAATGAAGACTGCAGCTGAAATCGCCAAAACGGAAAACAAAGGTAGCACATAACGCCATTCTTTGTTGGTTATGAGTGTAAAAAAGACAAACACACTTGCAAACGTTATGATAGTGAACGTATCGCTTTTATTGTGACGCCATACAAGAAAGCCCAAACCCGCTAAACCCAAGGCGTAGATGAAGATGGAGATGGGATGGAAGTTGTTGTAGGGCCAAACGATGTCTATTAGGTAGAAGATAGGTGAAGGGTAGCGGTCGCTGTAAACTGATTTTTCTGGGTTGCCAACTTGCAGGGCATAGAGCCATTGGCTAAAGATTTTTGATGCGTACACCCGGTAGGCGACAACTATCCATGGAACAACCATGAGCACAGCCGCAACAACAGCAAGTGAAAAACGTGAAAACGCCCGTTTCAGTTGCCCCCGAGCAAGAAACAGAATACTCGCAATCATTATGACGCCAGCCACAACCGCTTGATACTTAGTTAAAAACCCTAAACCAACCGCTAAACCAGCCAAAACCATATACTTATCCTGCTTGTTTTGGAGCCAACGGAAAAAGAAGAGAAGTGCCAATGTTACAAAGAACAGAAGCATGGTTTCGAGTAGCGCCAGGCGGCTGAGCCAAAAGTAACCCGGCATAACTCCTAACAAAACGGCTGCTAGCAAGGCGGTTTTTCTATTGTACATGGAGTAGGCGAATTCAAAAATTGCCCCAAGCGACAAAACCGAGAAACACTGCTGAAACTAACCGTGCCGAAGACAGGCTTGCCCCGAATGCTTGGAAAGAAACAGCTGTTGCCACGTCGAAGAGTGGGGGGTAGAAGGCATTGGAAACATAGTTGCTGAAGTGCCCTGCGTTTAGGCTCAAGGCGCCGTTTAGGTGGGTAACTTCGTCCCATTGCATGGGCATGTTGGCCAAGTTCAGAAGCAACACTACGAGGTACACAAGAGCAAAAATGAGGAAGGCTAATCGCCACTTGTTTAAGGCTGTCGTTACTCTGCCCCAAAGCGGTGAACTTGACGGTTTAATCATGTTCTCAGCTGATTAAAATTGAATTCTCACTATTGTATGTAGGGGATATAAAACCTTCCAGCCACTCACTCAAACATAGAGCAAAACCAGCTTAGAAACGCTAAAATCCCCCGCACTCCACATGTTTCTTATGCCTTATAACGAACTTCGAAAAGATTACCTGCTCGACCGATGGGTCGTAATCGCCACCGAACGCAGCCGTCGCCCAACAGACCTTAGCAAGCCCAAAGCCGAGGAGGCCAAAACTGATACTTGCCCGATGTGCGTTGGAAACGAAAACATGACTCCACCCGCCGTAATGCTCTACACAAAAGAGAACGGCGAAGTAAAACGCAGCCAAGACCCCCTGACTGGTGAGCGCTCAAAAAATTGGTTGATCCGTGTTATCCCAAACCTCTATCCAGCATTCAGTCCACCCAAACAGCCTGAAGACTCCAAAAAAATTGTCACGAGTGATTATTTGTGGGCTGCCGTTGGGCATCATGAGGTTGTTGTTGAATCGCCTATTCATGATGAGGTCCCCAGCGGATGCTGAGTTGTCTCAATTAGAGTTGGTAATCCAAGCTTACGTTGATAGGTTGAAAGAGTTAAGCGCAAAGCCCTATGTCAAGTATGTTTCGATTTTCCGCAACCACGGCTTAGAAGCAGGCGCCTCGTTATCTCATGCGCACAGCCAAATCATCGCCACCCCTATGGTTCCCACAACCATCCGCGAGGAGCAGAGATCCAGCCAAACCTTCCATGAAGATCATGGAAAGTGCATATTCTGTGACATTATCGAGGGTGAATCGCAAGGTCCACGGCTGATTTCTGAAGATGAGGATTTTGTAGTTTTGGCACCTTACGCAAGCATTAATCCGATGGAGTTCTGGATTCTACCAAAGAAACACGCACCAAACATCCTAAACCTAACAGCGCCAGAAATTTCCGCATTCGCAAAAACCCTCAAAGCCAGCCTCAAAGCCCTAAAAAACCTCGTCAACGACCCACCCTACAACTACGGCATCCACCAAGCCATAAACCCCGAAACCCAAGACAGCTATCACTGGCACCTGGAAGTCTACCCCAAACTGGCAACATGGGCAGGCTTCGAAAAAAGCACAGGATGCTACATTAACACCGTCACACCAGAAACCGCAGCAGAAAGCATGAGAAAAACAATTAAACACTAAATTTCCAAATTTCTTTTCTATTTTGTTGGTTTAACTTGCAAAATGTCTTCTATGTACGCTCGCAATGGTTCTGCGACGCTCCATGCTTGGGAGATGCAGCCTCTGGGCGCGTTTGGGGGGTCGCAGTCGTAGATTTCGTTTATTGTGCCTAATCCGCCTTGGTGTATTCCAACGGTGAAAAGCGGCAAAATGAGGTTTTCAAGCATTTGCTGTTTTGCCTGCGCTGTATATTCGTTGGCTTTGAGGTATGCGGTGATGTATGGTCCTAATAGCCAAGGCCAGATTGTGCCGTTATGGTATGCCATATCTCTGCTTCTACTGTCGCCAGAACATTTGCCCACAAATTTGGGGTCGCTAACCGACAAGGTCTTCAATCCATGGGGGGTCACCAGTTCGCGGTTCACGACTTCGACGACGCGGCGGCTTTTTTCGTTGTCAAGCATTCCATAGTCAAGAGAGACTGCGAATATCTGGTTGGGACGAATCGAAGCGTCAGGAGCTTTGTCGTCGATAGACGTCGAAAAGGCAGCTTTCTTTCGGGTTCCAGAATTTCTCGCTAAAACTCTTCTGGGCTTGACTCGCCATATCAGCGTATTTTCCGGCTAAGTCTGGCGCCTCAAATTTGTTTGCAAACAACTCCATAGCTTTCAGGGCGTTGAACCAAAGAGCTTGAATTTCAACGGCTTTTCCAGTTCGAGGGGTAATGACGTCGTTTCCTACAGCCGCATCCATCCATGTAAGTCTTGGACCATGCATAAGCAAGCCGTCACTATCCACATGAATGCCAAATAGGGTGCCTCTTTGATGGTTCTCAATTATGCCCTTCAACTTTTCCCAGAGCTCATCTTTGACAAAACCAAAGTCACCAGTGTACTTTGTGTATTGCAAGACAGCGTTAACATACCAGAGGGTGGCATCGACGGTGTCGTAGACGGGGATTCCTGATTTGTCAGCGACAAAATTGGGAATCAACCCACTCTTAGTGTACTCAATGAATGTTCGCAGGATATCTTTTGCGTCGCCATACCTGCCAGTAACAAGCATGAGCCCAGGCAACGAAATGAAAGTGTCCCTGCCCCAAGCTTCAAACCAATGGTAGCCCGCGATGACGGCTTTTTTGCCAATACCGTTATCTACTATGAAGGAGTCGGCGGCGAGTAGAATCCAGTTTAGCCAATCGGTCATCGGCACTTGGGGGTGATCATGGTGAAAATTGTATAGTAACTCTGATTTTTGGGTTAATTCCTGGTTGTAGAGATCTTTTATTACAGTGATTGTGTTTCCGATAGCATCCATTGTTTCTTGGACTTGTTGGCTTTCATGGCTCACCGCACATGTTATCGCAAACTCTTTCTCGGCACCAGCAGGCACCTTCAACTCAAAAATTCCTGGCTGGAAACAGTCATCAACATCTGACTCGCCTCGCATCAACTCGTCACGGTAATGGATATGATTTAACCAGTTTACGCCTTCCTTGAACGCTCCCTCCGTTGAGCGACAAATAATTGTGGCTTGGGGACGCTGAAAAGTCACTTGGAACTGTGCATTTACGCTCTTTAGGGTAAAATTCAATGGGGCTTTTGCTTGGTAGACTACGGTGTGGTAATACCTGCATGTTAAAAGTGGATAAAGCCTAACCGTGGCATCTGAATTGTTATGATTTGATATTTTGTAGGTTATTGCAATGGCGTTCTTGTTTTTAGGCATAAAAAGAGTTTTGTTAACCTGCACATTTCCTAATTCGTAGTTATACTTTGGGAAAGGATTTACTGAAAACTCTTTTATCAGTTTGTAACCTTCAGGATAGATTACGTCGTGAAACTCAGTAGAGCCCAACCTAAAAACATCATCACCCACCAAAATGTCCTCGTCGAGTTTTGAGAGGCAAACCGTGCGATTGCCCGGTGGATCCAACGCGGCAACCAATAGAGCATGGTACTTACGCGTGTTAATTCCCGGCACAGAAGAAGAAGCATAGCCACCTAAGCCGTTGGTTATCAGCCATTCCTTCTCTAAAAGACTACTAAAACGCGAAAAAGCTTCTTTTGGAAAAGTTATGGCGGGTAAATTCATCTTATGGCATCAGCTTTGCTATGTTCTTATCGCGTGGTACACAGAAATAGTTTGCGACGGGCACACATTTTGTGCGGAACATTAGCAAGTGCGGTTTGGTTAGTTTGTATTCGGTGAGGGTTTCGGCGTATCCCATGCCTTTGGCGAAGACGAGTTCGGCGGCTTCGTAGATTTTTAGGAATTCGGGGGAGGCTTCTTTTTTCTGTAAGCCGACTGCGTCGCAGCCTGTGGTTATGACTTCGTCGGCGAGTTTGTCCATGTTAGAGATTTCTACGTCTTCCATGGTGGCGTCGTTGATTACAGGTCCGCCTTTAACAACGTAGGTAACTTTTAATCCCATGTTCTTAAGTTGCTCAACTAAGAGTGTGTCAAAGACAATTTCGCCAGCGTTATCAGCCAAAAATAGGATGTTGTTTGCCTTCTTGGCTAATTCGTAGGCCTTGTCGATGTCGTCGATTGCAAGGTCTTTAGCTGCTTCCCGAAGAACCCCTGCCAGACTCTTCAAAGTAAACTTGTGGCCTGGAATGTCAAACTCCATTATGTTGCCGACGATGGCGCATAAGCAGGATTTTTTGAAGCGTTCCTGCTGGTTGATTCCTGATTCAACATATTTTTTTGCATGCGGGCGCATTTTGAGGGCTTTTTCGTTGGCGAGTTTCTTGTTGTATTTGTAGGGGTCGTTGTTGCTTGTTAGTTGGCGGATTATGCGGTCTCGTTTTGTTCCAATGTCCGCTGCAACAGAGGTAGGTTTGAATTCGCGGTTCAGCAGTTTGGTAATTTCCGATAGGCACCTAAAACGTAGGGCGGGGTTGGTGGTTGCTTGATAGGTTTGTATTTGTGCCCGAGAAAGCAGGCACGATTCACATTCAGGTTCAACCTTCAATTGCGTTCACGCGTTATTGTTTTGTTGCGTCGGCAAATGCACGTAGCACAATATAGGGGTCTTTCGCCTTCACGATGCCGCTGGCAACAAGAACGCCGTGAGTTCCCAACTTCAAAGCAGTAGAAACATCTTCGCCTCGACTAATTCCTGCGCCACACAAAATCACTGCTTCATCGTTCACTTTGCGAACAAGCCTAATTGTGTTTGTGACAGCTTCAGGTTGCGCCTGTGAAACAGCGATGCCTGTCCCAATAAGTTCTGGAGGCTCGATAGAAATGATGTCTGGGTTCAAATAGGCTACCGCCGCACTAATGGATGGGTTGCTTGTGCAAACGCAGCTAACTATCTTTTTTTCCCGAGTTAACCTTACGATAGCGTCGATTTCTGCTAGCTTAATTTGCATTTCAGAGTGGTTAATCAAAGTTCCAACCGCACCTGCATCAATAACAGATTCTGCAAGAATATGCCCTGTAGAATTCCCGGGTTTAATGGGGTCAATGTGCTGGGCAAAAACTGGAATCTCAACAGCTTCAGCTACCCTTGCAAGGTCAGCGAATTGGGGCGCTACTATAATGTTGGCGCCTGTTTCTTTAGATGCTTTTTCTGCTTGTTTTGCGAGTTCAACGGCTCTTTTACCTGTGGATTCAAGGTATGTTTTAAAATTCACGATAATCATAGGGGTTTGAAGGTTCAATTCAGTGTCCTCGCCCTATGGGTAGAACCAGTTTTGCTAATAATTGTTTCCTAAGGTTTTCGTTATACTTCTCGTTTAAATTCTTTCACCGTTGAAGGAATCGAGTGGGAATTAGATGGGTTCTATTCCTGAATTGCAGCGAGGGTGTTTTGTTCGGTTTAGCTATTAAAGATTTCAAAGTCTATTTTTTATTTCTTTTAATTCGTTAATTTCTCTGCGTAAGTTCTCTATTTCAATCTTAAATTTTAGGTTGTTTTCGTCGTTTTCGCCAAACATTCCAGCTAACCCGATAGCAACAACGATAAGCAAAATTACGCCAAAACCCGAAATGACTGTTGAGTAAATTGTGTTCTGAAAAAAAACTGATATAAGCCATAGAACCCCGTAAAAAATTGATATTTTGGATACTGTACTTGCCAACAGTGAATCCCTCAATTTTGGTTATGATTGGTTTTGGTATTTAGAAGTTTGGTGTAAAAAGGGGTAATTGTTGGTATTTTAACAATAACCGTCAACTTCTAAATCAATTAATATCAAGAAAAATAATTGTTTCTCTCCAAAAGAGAAAGCAGTTGGGGCTAAGGAACTTTTTTGGCGGAGGGTTTAATTTGCAGAGCCGCCTTTTTGGCTGCCTCTTCTGTCAGCATGCCGATTAATTGTCCGTTTTTAACCATGGCTGCCCGTTTGAATCCTCTTTCTGTCATAGTTTTCATGGCAGTAATCATTGATTCGTCTCCTTCAAGGATAATGAGTGGGGTGTAATTGGTGTCTTTTGCAAGTGTCTTCAATGGGTCTTTTCGTGCATCAACAACCTCTCGGAGTAGTTCTCGATCATTGATTACGCCTATGGGTTTTTGCTTTTCAGTAATTAAAATTGATGTAGCATTGGTCTGCAGCATTTTACCAACGGTTTTAGCCACTGTCTCTGTGGATGCAATTTCTATTGTTGGAAGTTTTGTGCCGGCTTGACTGCTGATTTCTGTTATGTCTATGCCACGTTTCCAAATGTCATCTAGCATTTCGCTTACTCTTTCGATTTGGCTGGGGTCGCTGGAGTAGAAGGTGTCAGCTAAGTAGAAGGCGGATTCTGTGCCGAAGTCACTTAGAGGCGGCATCTTAAACATGAAGAGGTGTTTGTTGTCAACAAGCATCATGGTCATGTAGCTGATGGGGACATGTTTAACTTCGTAGTCTTTTGCCAGTTTTTGTGCGGGTTCAAGGTTGTCTAGGTCGATGGACGCCATTATACGGGTGTTTAAGCCTTTTCTGAAGTATTTTACGATGGGGTCGTCTTCAGCTAGGCGGTTAATGCTCTGTGAAGAGGTGATGACTACAACATCTTTTTTGGCTGAATCCAAAATCTTGGTTACTTTGTTCCATGCTTCTTCGACGCTTTTTATTACGAGGGTTTCGCCGATTGGGATTCCGCTCTTGAGTTCTTCTATGCGTCTTGAGGCGTCTATTCCACTCTGCCACATCTGCGTAAAGAATGCTTTGAGAACTGAGATGAACATTTTGTCGTTTATCCATAAACCTTCATCTTCAAGGTTTAAAACGGAAGCTTCGTTTCCAAAAGGCGCGTAGAGGATGGCTTCTTCTTCATCTTTGATCAGGAATCTGGGGAAAAACTTGGAACTCATGCCGACATGGCGAAGTTTAATGTTGAGTTTGTCTTCAACGATATTGCGCTCTATTCGCTCGACGACTTTGAGGTTTTCCGGGGAAATTTCTGTAATTATTTGGGTTTGAACATTGTGCTCCTGGGATGGCGTGACTGCCGCATCAAAGATTCCTGCAATGTCCTCCTGAATCAAACCCAACGCTGTGGTTAACACGATTACTTCAGATTTGGATTCTTCAACCATGTTAATCATTTTGGAATGAATCTTTTTCTTGCCCGTTATAATCGAGAATTTGGCAACGGGGTACTCGGATTCAGGCGCACTAATCGATTGCCACGAGGTTAACAAGCTTGTTTTTTGATCGTTTAAGTTTATGACTTCGTTCTTTTTGGAGGTAATGAAATTGTCAACTAAGTTTTCAAAAGGAACAATTGTGAATCTGGTGGGCCTCTCTAAGGTGGCTTCGATGAATCCTTTTTCCTGCAGTTTCTTGAAGGTGCGGTAAGCTTGCACACGTTCCATTTTGAGACGTTTGGCTACGAAGCTGGTTGATTGGACACCGCTTTTAGCGAGGAACATGTAAACTTGAATTTCTCTTTTAGATAATCCTAAAAGCTGCAGGAATTTCGTTACGTCTTTTTCACTCATCAAGTTACCGCCGTATAAAACCCGTATTTACTAGTACGGATGGTAGATGGTGTTTATAAATTGTATCTTTTTAGACACTACAAAACACACTAGTTTAACTCTAAATTAGCTTCGTCTGTAAGCTTCCATGTTCACTTTTTGCTCTCTGCGCAGGCTTCCATGCTTTTCTGACACAACTTGGGTAGTCACCGTTCGAATCAAGCAGCCGTTTTAAGAAAACCATGGTTTTATCGTCAGTCAAGTATCCGCTGCCGAAATCTCCGTATTTCACTTTTAACTTTGCAATCTCGCCATCCCGTTCCACCTTAGCAATGATGGATGCTGCTGATACAATGGGGTAAGTTCGGTCGGCTTTATGTTCTGAAACAATTTTAGTTTTGAATCTCAGCAACTCAGCATATATGGTTTCCGAACCGATGCTCCACCACATCAGCGGCATCAACGTAGGCTTCGTCAGGTCTGAGGATTTCAATGATTTTTGCCATAGTTTGTGCTTCAAGGCGGTTTAGTTTATGGAGGGTTCTGCTGCTGCGAACTACTTTGTCGATTTGGGCAGGTGGAACTTTTATGATGTGGTGTTTTTCGGTTAATTTTATAATTTCTGGGTACAGAGCTTCCCTTTTTTTGGCGGTTAGAAGTTTTGAGTCTTTCACGCCCAAGTCGATGAGCAACTGCAGATTCTCGGTTTTCACAGCGACACCAGCAACAACTAAAGGACCGATAACGCATCCGCGCCCCGCTTCGTCAACACCAGCAACCAACATCAGAGGTTTTCATCCTAAACAGAGAATGGGTTTGGGTTCTAAGCTATAATGTTTTTCCAAAACTGAGTCTTCCAAAGAAAATCGCGCATGCAGCAGCAATTCTCGATTGCCATAAGTTAGCCAGCATGGTGATTATCATCAAAACAAGTCGATGAGCAACGCAGTCAGATATTGGTTTGATTGATGATACTGTTGTTTGCAAAATTGGTTTACATAATCATCAGCATCATCATTTTCTATGGGTCTGATTTGTGTTTCAGTTAAGGGTAAACTTGGCAATTTGGGTTTATCTTTGATTGTTGCTGCAGCCGGTGTGCAGAATTCAGTTGCAGCAGCAACAGCAGCAACAACTTCTCTTCCAAATTTACCTCAATAAGGCACTCGCATAAGAAAAACTAAACTCTCTGACCAACATTTTCCCAACCCATAAAAACCCTCACAAAATCTTTAAAATTGATAAATTTACCAAGATTTTTGGCAATAATTCGCATAAATTATCTGATTAATGATCTTTTGTCTTACATTAGTGGATCTTTGTATGTTAGGTTGGTGTTTTTCCAAGTTATCTTTTGAAGTTTTAGCAGTTGCTTGTCGTGGGTATATAAGGTGGGGATTTTGTTTGCTATGTTGTTGGCTGTAATGAGGGCGTCTCTTCCGGCAAGATTGTGTTTTACTGACAAGTTGAGCGCTATGGTGCTGGTTTTTATTGTCTGGTTGAAGAATTCCACGTATGGGTTTTTTAAGAGCACTTTTAGGGCGTTCGCGGATTCTTCCGGGGTCCATTTTTGGCTGAAAACCAACGTGTGATATGTTTCATGGATTATTGTTGGGTTCAGAGCAATTTTGTTTTCAGGCGATAAATCAAACAGTAACCCTTTTAGTTTTCCATGTTCAGGATATGCGTCGTCTAGGGCGTAGCAAATGATGTTGGCGTCTAAGCCTACAATCATTCTGTTTTGCTCCAAATTGACTTCATTTTTTCGGGCGACCAGTTTTCGGGTTTGCCTGTTCGGCGATGCTTTGAATTTATGATTTTACGTAGCTCTTCGACAGCGTCTTGGCGTTTGCCGGGCAGCAGAAGGATGCCTTCTGGGGTTTTTTTGAAGGTTACGACGTTCCCGATTTCTTCTCTTATTTCTGCTGGAATGCAGATTCTGCCTTTTGAGTCAACTTTGGCTGTTGTCTCTGAATTTTGCTCCATCTTCCCACAGTACTAAGTGGGATGAGCGCTCTTTTAAAACTTCCCAAAAAAATCTGCTATCGCTTCCAAATTAGGAATTAGAGGCGTTGTGCTACTATCATCGCGTGTGCTTTGTCGTAAGGTTCTAGGTCGACAATTTCTTTTACCTCAAAGCCTCTGTTTTTGAGGATGTTTGCTTCTTGTTTGTAGACATCGTTTGGGTTCATGGTTACGTCGATGCTTTGAGATTTGCATGCGAGCATGACCCAGCCTTGGGGTTTTAGGAAGACGTCTGCGTTGTCTGCGAGGAGTTTGGCTTGTTCAGGCTGAGCTACGTCGCAGTAGATTGTTTCGACTTTGCCTGAGATGAACATGGCGTAGCGTTCGGGCATGCGTGCGTCTTCGAGCATGGGTGAAATGTTGGTTCGATAAGCTGCAACGTTGTTAACTAAATCCCTAAGCGAGCGCTGTGCAAACTCTACGCAATAAACGTGTCCTGTGTCGCCTACGATGTCTGAGACGTGGCTGGGTGTAGTTCCTGAGGCAGCGCCCAGATAGAGAATTTTGAAGCCGGGTTCGATGGGAACGTTTTGCACGCCTTTTATGATGGCTCCTGCAAGTTTGCTGCGGAAAGCATCCCAAACACGGTATTCAACGTACTTAAATTTGAAAAGTCGTTCACCGTAAACTCGAAGGCCCGGGGTTAGGTTTTTTGTGGCGAGGCGTTGTGCGCCGTCTTCAAGCATTACTTGGTAAATTTCTTTGAATTTTGGGTGAGGTTTAACTTTGAGGTGCACGTCTGTCTGGTCCCCGGTTTTGACCGCCGCTTCCACCGCTGCCGCCGCCTCTTCTATCTCCTCTGTCTCGTCCGCCGCCGTAACCGAAGTTGCGTCCTCCGCCTCCACCGCCACCTCCGCGATGTGGTGGTCTTGGACCTCGATCGTCCGCCACCGAAGTTTTTGCCGCCGCCTCTGAATCCGCCGCGGTCATCTCTTCGTGGAGGTCGTTGTTCTCTGCGTTCAAATCCTGCTGCTCCTTCGGGGCGTGGTTTAGCTTCTTTTGGTGCTGGCGGTTCTTTGTATTTTGTCTGGATTTCTTCTATGCGTTTGTTGATGTCTGCTTTTAGTTTGTCTCCGATGTAGTGGCCTGCTCCGAAAGCGTCGGCTCTTGCGGCTATAGCGAGTTTGCCTGCAATGACTCTTGCGATTTTTCCTCGTTGCCATCCGTTTGGCATCGTGGAGTAGGGTGTGTTGAAAGATTAAGCCGTGTTTGGGTGGTCGAGCTCCTGTTTTTAATGAGCGGAATAGAGCTTTTTCTGCGCCTATGACTTGGATGGTGCTTGCGGGTCTCATAGCCAGGTTTTGTAGGCTTCCTGCCATAGCGATTAAGCGTGCACCCAAAAGAGCTCCTGCAACAGCGCGCACGTTAGGTGCTAGCTCCTCCATAGTGTTGTCAACGTAGTCTTCCATGGTTTTGCGTAGCAAATAGAAGTTAAGGACATCCTTGGCTAAGCCTTGCACCATCTCCAAGTCGGCTTCTGCGACATCGGCGCCCATGGATGATTCTGCTGCTTTCGCTACAAGTTGGGTCCGTTCTTTAGGAATGTTTTCTCTTTCCAAATTTTCAACTGTGAAGTTTTCTCTATCGCCCAAGTTCACGACAAGCCTTGAGTAAGTTTCGTGTTTCTCGATTAAGCGGTCAAGTTCTGGAAAGTAGACGCCGTACCATTCTCGGAGTCTGCCCATGAAGAGGTTAACTGTTTGATCTAAGCTGTCGAGGGTTTGGATGCCTTGGGCAACGATTAAATCTCGTTTTCCAGTGGCGCCTTTGATTCTTAGTTTTGCAAGTTCCAAGCTGACACTGCGGGTCCATATGCTAAGTTCTTGTTCGTCTTTGGCAAAGCCTGCTTCGATTGCTACTTCACCCATCCGTGAATGCAAAACTGCGGTTTCCGCTGGCTTAGCAACTTCGACAGCAACTTTCATTTTCTTTTGGGCTTCCTCTGCCAACTTGCCGGATTCAAACGCAAACGTGTCATAGCCTACGCTTGCAAGAAGTGAAATTAATGAGGAGACCTGGTCGGATAATTTTCCAGACTCAGTTTTAAGAAGACTTTTTGCTGCGGCTTGCGCATTTTTTGGAAACAATGCTTTTTCTACTAAGCCGTTGTTTTCGTCGAAGGCTGCTACGCCGAAAGGAAATTGAATGATGAATATTTTCATGTTATTTGGCCCCGATAAACTATGCATTGTTACTGCATTGTCTTAATAAATAGTTTCGTTGCACCCAATCCAAAACAGCCGTTTTTTCCATGTATGCGTCTTAAATTAAGCCTGAAAACTGTGGAGTGTTCCATTTGTTTTATTTTTTTGGCAGGTTTGCTTATATTTTTCAAAAAAGTTAATACGTACAGCCTATAAATTAGTTGAAAACGGGATGGAAATCAAATAGAGGCTTCCAAAACAAATTCCAAAATTACTAAATTGAAGAACGATAAAATAGTTATCATTGGGCTTATCCAAACCTTGGTTTCAGAAAACATAGCTGAGAACATGGCGAAAACTGCTCAGAAAATTGAGGAAGCCGCAGAAAAAGGCGCCAAAATCATTTGTCTCCAAGAACTTTACCGAACAACATATTTTCCACAGGAAGAAAAGAAGGATTTTTCGGCTTTAGCGGAATTGATTCCTGGAGAATCCACAAACCTATTTTCCACGTTAGCAAAAAAACACAAAATAGTTATCATTGCGCCCTTGTTTGAGAAAGCTAAAAACGGCAAGTTCTACAATACAGCCGTTGTAATCGGTTCAAACGGCGAAATCTTGGGCACTTACCGCAAAGCCCACATACCATACGACCCTTACTTCTATGAAAAAGACTATTTTGAGGCAGGCGACTCGGACTACGGAATTTTTGATACACCCTTTGCCCGCATTGGGGTGCTTATTTGTTATGATCAGTGGTTCCCTGAACCTGCCAGAATCAACGCTTTGAAAGGTGCAGAAATAATATTTTATCCCACCGCAATTGGCTACGTTAAAGGGTACACTTCGGCGGACGGTGACTGGCATGACGCTTGGCGAACTGTCCAGCGTGCCAACGCCATCGCAAACGGAATCCATGTTGCAGCAGTAAACCGTGTCGGTGAAGAAGGGGAGCTAGAGTTTTGGGGCGGCTCATTTGTATGCGATTCTTTCGGCAAAGTCCTAAACGAAGCCAGTACCTCTAAAGAAGAAATTGTTATTGCCAAAATCGACCTAAGCAAAAACAAGAAAATCCAGGACGGCTGGGGTTTCTTGCGTAACCGACGCCCAGATACTTATCAGCGGCTTGTAATAGACAGCAGGAAGGGTGCGGAAGATGAGTAGTTCCGAGCGGAGTTGCCGTGAACAAGGGTTCTGCATGCCAGCCGAATGGGAAAAACATGATGCTATCTGGCTTGCGTGGCCCTATGACCTAACCACTTTTCCAGACAGAGTAGAGCGCGTAGAAGCTACTTATGTCCAAATTGTTAAGGAGATTCATGAAGGCGAAGAAGTAAACCTCTTCGTCATCGATGAGCCTACTAAACAGAAAGCAACAAGGATGTTTAAAGCTGCAAACATCAACTTGGAAAAAATCCACTTTTACGTTTCTGACTACGCCGATGTATGGTTTAGGGATTATGGACCCGTATTTGTCAAAAACCAAAATCATGAACTTGCGATGATTCATTGGGACTTTAACTCATGGGGAGAAAAATATGAAACTCTGCTAAAAGACCGGCAAATCCCAGACGTCATCAACCAAAAAATGTCTATGCGATGCTTTAAACCCGGCATAGTTTTGGAAGGTGGCTCTATAGATGTTAACGGAAAAGGAACCTTACTTACGACAGCGCAGTGTCTTTTAAATAAGAACCGAAACCCCCTCCTTGACAGGCAACAGATAGAAAAATACCTCGCCGACTATCTTGGCGTAAACCATTTTATCTGGTTGAATTGTGGCATCCTCGGAGACGATACCGACGGACACATTGATGACTTAGCAAGGTTCGTGAACCCGACCACCATCGTTTGCGCTTATCAGGACGACCAAAACGACGTTGACTACGATGCCCTCAAAGAAAACTATGACATTCTCTGCCAAGCAGTTGACCAAGACGGCAAAAAACTAAAAATCGTAAAGTTGCCCATGCCAAAAGTTGTCAGCGACGACGATGAACGGTTACCTGCGAGTTACACGAACTTCTACATCGGCAATCAAAAAGTGTTGGTTCCAATTTTTGACCATAAAAACGATGCCAAAGCACTGGCTATTCTGCAAGAACTTTTTCCAACACGAAAAGTAGTGGGGATTCGCTGCGTGGATTTAGTCTATGGGTTTGGCACGATACACTGCATATCTCAACAGCAGCCATGCCGTGTCTAAACGTTAAACATCCCAAAACAGCGCCGCTTTTTTTAGTTAAGTTTAAACTCTCCAGTGGAATAATAGGTAAACCCCAAAGTTTGAGGAGTTCAGGAGAGTTTAAGGTATGGTTAATCAGCCTCCGCATCGTGCACGCGGCGTTAAAGTGCTCAAAGCAGTTTCGTCACCGCTTAGGCTGCAGATCCTCAATTTGCTCTTCGATAGCAGCGCCCTCTCCTATACTGAACTTATGAACCAACTTAAAATGAATCCCAGTCGAGACGCAGGTAGATTTGCCTACCACTTAAAATTTCTTCTAAAAGCGGATTTGGTTGAGGCGGATGTAGAGGCAAAAAAATATTTCTTAACTGACCTTGGCAAAATGGTGTTGGACGTGGCTGACCGTGTGGAGAAGAAGGCTGTTAAGCCGCGCGGCATGCTTGTTCGGACGTCGCATTTGACTTTGGAAGAGTTTGATGTTAACAAAATTGCGAATTCACTAATTAAAGAGGCGAAGGTTCCACCAGAACTCGCACAAAAGGCAGCAAAGGAAGCTGAGAAACGTCTAGTAAAATCAAAAACCAAATACCTCACTGCATCGCTTATCAGGGAAGTTGTCAACGGCATTTTGGTGGAAAAAGGTTACGAGGATTATCGCAACAAACTTACCCGCGTTGGCATGCCCATCCACGAAGTAACCGCCCTCATTGAGTCAAAAGATGCTGACCAAGATGCCCAAGCCACAATCAGCAAGGCAGGCCAAAGTGTCCTTGGCGAATATACTTTACTGAACGTTTTTCCAAGGGACATCGCAGATGCACATTTGTCAGGAGCCATCCACATTGAAGGATTAGGCACATGGATACTGAAACCAAACGAAGTAATACATGACCTACGCTATTTCTTCCAACACGGAGTGAAACTTGACAATCCCCTCCAAGTCGTCATGGATCCGCCAAGCAACCTAAAATCCGCCTTATCCATCGCATTTAACGTTATTTTGCATGCCAGCGAAGAAACCAACAGCACTCAAACTTTCAACTACTTCAACGTGTTCCTCGCACCCTATGTAAGCGGCAACGAAGTTGGAAAGATCAAAGAAAATCTGCGTTTATTCATAAAAAATCTCAACCAACACGCAGAAGCCACGTTGGGACTGGAGCTTTCGATTCCAAAATTAACTGCGGAAAAAGAAGCAATAGGTCCAGAAGGCAAACCAAAGGGTAAATACGGCGACTATTTGCAGGAAAGCCAGCTTGTAGCCTCACTTATCGTGGACGTTTTTGCTGAAGAGAGCATCAGCAAGCCGTTGCTTAGCCCAAAAGTGGTGATAAAAATCAACAGTGCAGCGTTGGCTGACGAAAACTCCAAACTGATACTTCTTAAAGCTCACCAGTTAGCAGCAAAAGACGGGATTCCCTATTTTGCTAATATGACTAAAAAGGAAAATGAAAACGTGGCTTTCTCCTCTTCAGGCGTAAAATTCGCCCCCGATTTAACGGGTGACTGGGAAACCGACACATTGCGCACTGGTAGTCTAGGTTCCGTTACGATTAATCTGCCGCGGATTGTGCTTGAATGCGAGAAAGACAAGAACAAATTCTTCGATTTAATGCGCGAACGCTTCGAACTTGCAGCACGAGCGCTGGGAATAAAGAACAATGCTCTTAAGCAATTCGGGAAAAATTCCCTGCCGTTTCTGGTGCAAAAAGCTGACCGCGACACCTACTTTAGAATAGAAAACTGTTCCCGCCTAATCAATTTAGCAGGGTTCCGCGAAGCCATCGAAGCCTTCACCGGAAAACCCATTAACTCTGAAGAGAGCCGCAGATTCGTTGAAGAAACAATCCAGATTCTTTTGGCTTTTAAACAGAAAATCGGCAGAAAATACGGTAAACGCCTCTATCCCGTCATCCTTGGAAGCTCCGAAGCGTCTGAACGACTTGCGCAGTTGGACGTTGAAAGGTACGGTGTTGCCCAAGTCAAGTTTTCAGGAACAAGAGAAAAACCATACTATTCAACCGCTAAACGTTTCCAAGTGAAAGCCGCAGAACTTCTTAGCATTCAGACCGAACAGCTTGAGACTGCCCAAAAAATGAAGGGATTGAACGCTGGCGGAAACCTCAGCATCATTGAACTTGAAGGAGCAGAATACGCGCCCGAAGCCCTTTTGAATTTGACACTGCGCCTAATGGAAAATTCAGCGATAGAATTCTTCACCTACAACCGCCTAATCAGCTTCTGCGATAATTGCAAGAAAAATTGGTTCGGCACCCTGCACAAATGTCCCTCATGCGGCTCTATGAGTACATTGACGACGTTTGACCGCTTTACATCAACTTAATTTATTTTACCGCACCTAACACAAGCGAAAGAAGTGCCATTCGCACTACTATACCGTTCCAGACTTGTTGGAAATACTTTGCTTGTGGCGTCATATCCACTTCAGGTGCGATTTCGTCCACGCGGGGCAGCGGATGTAGGATTATCATGTCTTTTTTGGCTCCTTTGAGGGTTTTGAGGTCGATTTTATAGGCGCCTTTAACTTTGGCGTATTCTGCTACGTCGGGGAAGCGTTCTTTTTGGATTCGGGTGACATAGAGGACGTCGATTTGGGAGATTATGGTTTCGAGGCTGGCGTTTTCGGTTACTGAGATTTTGTTTTTGATTGTTTCTAAAACATCCTTGCCCATGCGCAGGCTTTCTGGCGAGACAAGGTACAATTCGACATTGTAGAGTGCAAGTGCGTAAGCAAGCGAGTGAACCGTTCGCCCGTACCTTAGGTCGCCGACAAGTGCCACTTTTAAGCCGTCTATCTTGCCTTTCTCCTTACGTATTGTATACAAGTCGATTAATGCTTGCGTTGGATGTTCCTGAGCTCCCGTGCCGCCGTTAATTATTGGAACCTTCGAGAATTCCGCCGCCATTTTAGCTGAGCCTTCTAAACTGTGCCGAAGTGCAATTACATCGGCGTAGTTTTCTACTGTACGTATTGTGTCCGCGAGATTTTCTCCTTTTCGAGCGGATGTTATGTCGGGTTCAGCAAATCCGATGTAGTTTCCGCCGAGTTTTAGCATGGCGGTTTCAAAACTTAGGCGTGTGCGTGTGCTGGGTTCAAAGAATAGAGTCGCGAGAATTTTGCCCTTGAGACTGTCCGAGCCTGTTTTAGCAAAAGGCTCCATAGTTTTGGTTACGTCGAGGATATGGTTGATTTCGGCTTGAGAGAAGTCTTCGATTGATATTATGTCTCTTCCCTTGAACTCCACTTGTGGCACCAAAACAAGAAGTCTTCAACTGCTAAATAACACTTTGTATGCCTTAGTCCTGCTTTTTTTCTTGCTCCTTGTTAGTGCTTATATGCTTTTGTTGTTGTACAACGTTTGCAACAAGTTTTAATTAATCAGACCCTATCAATAGTATTTCAATTCAGGAAGCAACTTGAAGGTGTTTTTGAAAAATGGAAAGTGGAATGCAAACTTTAATGGAGCAAATTTCTAAACGATCAACCCCAAAAGAAAGTTTTAACTCACGCTCTTACATGCCAAGGGTGAATGAGGTTCGGGCACCATGTCAATGGCTAAAAAACTGCTACGACGGAAAATGCCCAGCCTTTGTTAGGCAAAACGGGAATTTTTACTGTGCCAAGATGAAGGCAATAATTTAATTTTTTCCCCTTTAGTCCTTTAAAGCAGCTATCGCTTCTTTTAAGATAGCAACTGACTTCGCAAACTTTTCCTTAGTTTTAACGGATAAGTCGAGTTCAATAATTTTTTCGACCCCTTCTTTTCCCAAAACCACTGGCACACCGATTGACAATCCCGAGGCGCCGTATTCTCCATCAAGAATTGTAGAAACACTCATCACGCGGTTTCTTCCAGTCAAAATTGCATCAGCCATTATTGCAATTACCGTGCCTGGAGCATAAACTGTGCTGCCTTTAAGCTGAATAACATCGGCACCGGAAGTTACAGTTGCGTGAACGATTTTGTCAAGTTGCTCTTCAGATAAAAGGCTTGTTACAGGTATACCTGAGACAGAAGCGTATTCAACAAGTGGCACCATAGAGTCGCCATGCTCTCCAATAACCAAAGCACGTGTATCTTCCCGCGAAACATCCAGTTCATTGGCTAAGTAGGTTCTAAAACGCATAGTGTCTAAGATGTTGCCCATGCCAAAGAGGCAGCACCGAGGAATCCCTGTTTCTTTAGCAGCAATGTACGTCATTATGTCAACGGGGTTAGTCACCATCATGATTTTGGTCTTAGGTGCATACTTCACAATCTCTTTAACTATAGATTTTATGATTTTTGCGTTAGTGTTCATGAGGTCAAAACGCGTCATGTCTGGTCTTCTTCCTAAACCAGCGGTGACAATCACAAGTTCTGAACCAGCCATTTCGCTGTAGTCACTTGTTCCATGGATTTTGCCGTCAAATTCGATGGCGGGTGCAGCCTGCATCATGTCTAAGGCTTCACCCTTCGCTGCTTTTTCATTGGTGTCGATTAGTACGACGTCACTTATTTTGTAACGTAAAATATCAAACGCTGCGGCACTGCCCACTTTGCCTGCTCCAATTACAGTTATCATAAAAACCTAATAGAACAATAATTAAAACGTAGAATATAACTAAAACGCATGAGTTTATTCGTACTCTTTTGTGAAGTCGGGCTAGAATCCCTTAGATGTTCGGGGCAACATCTATTTATTATAAACCTCAATAACATGTTATATAGTGTGATTTTTTATGAGTCAAAACCAAATGTTTTGTTACCAATGCGAACAAACCGCTAAAGGAACAGGCTGCACAATCGCAGGAGTATGCGGCAAAACCTCCGACGTCGCCAACCTCCAAGATCTGTTAGTTTACAAACTGCGTGAACTCAGCCAACTCGTTATCCAAGCGGAAAAAGCTGGGGTAAAAGATGAGAAAACAAGCGTTTTCACTGCTGAAGCACTCTTCGTTACGTTGACAAACGTGAATTTTGACCCCGAAGCCATCGTTACTTACATAAGAAAAGCCGCTGAGCTACACGATAAACTGCATAAGCAACTTAATGTTAAAGCTGATTATTTGCCGTTAGCAAATACGACTGAAGGCTTGATTGCACAGGGCAAACAGCATGGGGTAAACTCGGATTCTACCTTGGACCCTGACGTGCACGGATTGCAGTGGCTTTTAACTTACGGATTGAAAGGCGTCGCAGCATATTCTTATCATGCTTATCTTTTAGGAAAAAAAGACCAAAAGGTCTTCGACTTCATACACGAAGGGCTAGTAGCTCCATTCAACAAGTCACTCGGCGTAAACGATTTTGTTGGGTTAGTTTTCAAATGCGGCGAAATCAACATACGCGCCATGGAACTCCTCGATGCAGGCAACACCGAAACCTACGGCCACCCCGTCCCAACCAAAGTACCTTTAGGACATAAGAAAGGCAAAGCCATCCTTGTCTCAGGACACGACCTCATCGACTTAGAAAACATCTTAAAACAAACCCAAGGCACAGGCATCACCGTCTACACACACGGCGAAATGCTCCCAACCCATGGCTACCCAAAACTCAAAGCCTACCCCAACTTCTACGGACACTACGGAACCGCATGGCAAAACCAACAGAAAGAATTCGCCCAGTTCCCAGGAGCCATCCTCATGACAACCAATTGCATCCAGCGCCCGATCGAAAGTTACAAAGCCAACATATTCACAACAGGACCAGTCGGCTACCCAGGCGTACCACACATCGAAGGAAAAGACTACTCAGCAGTAATCAAAAAAGCCTTAGAATTGACCGGTTTCACCGACGACGTTGAAGGCAAAACAGTCTTAGTTGGATTTGGCAGGAATGCAGTTCTAAGCGTGGCAGATAAAGTCATTGAATCAGTCAAAAGCGGACACATTAAACGATTCATCCTCGTAGGCGGATGCGACGGAGCAAAACCCGGACGCAGCTACTACACCGAATTCGTAGAAAAAGCACCCAGCAATACCATAATCTTGACGTTGGCATGCGGAAAATTCCGCTTCTTCGACAAAGAACTTGGAACCATCGACGACATCCCACGATTACTAGACATCGGACAATGCAACGACGCCTATTCAGCTGTGAAAATTGCTCAAGCCTTAGCTGAAGCGTTCCATGTAGAAATCAACGATTTGCCGCTCTCACTTGTAATATCTTGGTATGAACAAAAAGCCGTTGCAATCTTGCTGTCACTGCTGTACTTGGGCATAAAGGACATACGCCTCGGACCAAGCCTACCCGCATTCATAACACCAAACATACTCAAAGTGCTGGTAGACAAATTCAACATAATGCCCATCAAAACACCAGATGAAGACCTCAAAGCCATAATGAAATAAACTCAGGCTGGCTTGAGCTGTTTTAGAAGCCAAGCCATATTTTTCCCCAAATCCTCCATAGTTTTTAGTCCTTCCTCATCTTTTTCAACATCTCCTTTTGCTAAGCCTATGCCGACGTTCCAGTAGGATGAGCCTGGAACAATCATTTGGCTGATGAGGAAGAAGTGGTTTATTGCGTCGAAGGTTGGTATGCCGCCTGCACGACGAACAGCCACCACCGCAGCGCCGACTTTGCGCTTGAACAGGTCTCCGTTTGCTCTGCCAACGAATCCTGCTCGGTCAATAAGCGCCTTCATTTCCGAAGTCATCATGGAAAAGTATGTTGGGGAACCAAGGATTATGCCGTCTGCAGTAGTCATCTTCTCGATGTAGAGATTGACCTCGTCGTTTACGATTTTGCACTGCTTGTTCTGGACTTTTCGACAGGTACCGCAAGCTGTGCAGCCATGGATTTGTTGACCTGCAAGCTGAATAAGTTCTGTTTCGATGCCTTCGCTCTCGAGGACTTTAAGGACTCGTTGGATTAGGATGGCGGTGTTTCCGTCTTTTCTTGCACTTCCATTAATGGCTACCACTTTCATGAAAATTCACAATAAAATGTTAATGATATTCAGGATAAAAGAATACCGCAAGCGAACTAAGGTCGATTCTTAAAACGTCTCAACGCCAAAAACAATGCAACCACAACTATGATGAAGGCTGCAACGAAGATTATCAGTAAAGTCCAGTTTTGATTTCCTGCAACAAGCGACTGCAGAGGACTTGCCATCAAGGGATAGCGATCTCTGTTCAAGGAGTCTATGATATACGATGTGTCGCCGATACCGTCGCCGTTGACGTCCGTGCCGTTGTAGTTGCTCCAAAAGTTTCCTTCTTTTCCATTGTCCCAATTATGCGGTGACTCAGTTGTGTTCTGGTCAACACACATGCACCCGTTAAGTTGAATGTCATTATTCTCGAAGCTGTTGTCGAAAAGAACAATATCAGTAGGGATGACGTCGACTTCGCTGTTAAAACCAAAAAACACACCACGCTTATTGTTTGCAATCGAATTTCCGCTAACCGTATTATTTGAGCCAGAAAGCAAAATGCCGACGATGTTCTCGTCAACGGAATTTCCTGTAAATGTGTTGTTTTTTGTCCAGATGTACGTGCCGATGCTGAAGTTTTTGATGTTCAAATTCTCAATTGTGACACCTTTAACATCTGCACTTCCCAAATCTACGCCGATAACGTATTCTTTGGAGCCCTCAGATGGCCCATTGCCTATAACCCAAACGTCTGCTTGAGTTCCGTTGTAGGGTCCAGAAAGAGTGTATCCTGCGCCGTTTAACACTATGTTGCTCTTCTGTATTTTTAAGGCGGCGTAAATGTTGTCGGTGAAGGTGTAGGTGTTTCCGTTTTTCTGAATTGCGGCTGTTGCAGGAGAAACCGCGCCGTCTGGTTGAATAATAATCGTTTCCAGTGGAGTTTGCGAGTTTGCTTGCTTAACTGAAATTAACATCGTGGCAAGCAATAGGAAAATTATGGCAAAAACCAGTTTTTTATGCAAGTAGGCGCTTTTCATGCTATTCTCCTTTTATGCTGTCAGATTTATTTAACCAATTCCTTGATTTACAAACAGTTTTACCTGCAAACTTGAATTGTAAACATCCTTCGCTGGGGCACATCTCTACGCAGCGCAGGCAGTAGATGCATTGTGAGGTTGCTTTATCTCCGCTTTTTCCTTCGTAAACTTCTTTTATTTGGGTTGGGCAAACCCGTTTGCAGATTCCACATTTGGTACATTTTTCTTCATCCTTGTTTAAACGCACGCCAGATACCCATTTGAACGGGGGAAAACGGTTAAACAAAGCGATTAAGCCGCCGAGCGGGCAGATTCTGCACCATGAACGACGGAAAAAGAACGCCGCAACCGTAACTATGCCCAGTATCAGCAGGTTGGTTGAAGTTAAGAATTGACCCAGCTGCCAGAATTGCCCAGTTGTAGTCTGAGTTACCCATTCTGGCTTCATCAAACCAACGCTGACTTCTGACAAGAGGCATAGGGGTTTCATGGGGCAGACTTGACAGAAGGGTGCAGAATAGTAGTTGTAGACGACTCCGCCCTTCTGAGTGCCGGCGATTAGGGGTGAAGCAGATAGGGCTTGTGAGGCAAAAACGACGCTTAATATGATGATGAGTGCCAATATGAGGTAGCTTAACTGGTGGAACCGCTCGTTAAACCTTTCAGAAAAGTTCCTGTGCTTAATCTTCAATGCTTTTCGTAGGCGCGTCATCAAATCGACGTATAAGCCGAAGGGGCAAATCCAACCGCAAAAAAATCTGCCCAGAATGATGGCGGCAAAGATGATTATGCCGAAAACTACAGCTAATCTTGCCAAGCCTGTTGAATCATAGTGCACGCCCCAGCCACCGCCTACGTTGAAGAATGGGTAAACGTAAGTTTGAATCTGCCACAATGCGCAGGTAACGGTCCGTCCGCACGGATAATAACATCCAAAAACGGGAGCTGGAATCCCATCAGGCATACCAACGCCAAATACGTTGGTTGAAACATCAATTTCATGAGGAGCAAGCTCTGCCCCAGGCGCCAAATATCCCCAGTGATCGATGAATGTGCCGAAGAAAATTAGAAACAACAAACCTATTTGAACTAACAGACGAAGCGAACTGATTTTTCTTGTTTTGTTTCTTGTTCCAAGAAAAGCCGCTACTCCACCGACAGTTAACAATGCCACGCAAACGTAAATGACGTTGTAAACGGGCTTATAGGTCGACGGTATACTTGGCGTAGGCGTGGGTGCGTTGGGATTGGCAGGATCGGTTACTTCAGCGAATAATCTGTCAGCAATGTGGCCATCTATGGGGAAGATATTCCAATAACCTATCATATCAAGTTGCTGGGTGACTGAAAAATTGCCTGTTTCTGGGTCAGTTGGCACGATCCGATCGATATATGTGTAGTCTGGTCGAGTGAACGCGACTCGTACGGTTTTGTTTTCAGCTGCAGGGCACACTTGTCCAGTTACTGTGACGGTTTCGTTGATGTTTACATGGGTTCTGTCGATGTCTGCGGTTATGCAAGGGCCAAAACAGGGGTCGGCGGGTTCGATGTACTGTACGCTTAAAATACATACGGTTATGAGTGCTGCAATTGACAAGCGGAAAACGCTTCGCTGTTTTATGCCCAATCACATCCAGAATCCTCTTACAAATTCTATATTCATATATCTTTGCAAAAAACCGCTAACTTCTTAACCTAAATTTTTTCCGATCAACCTATCCGACTTAAGCCGGCTTCCAGTAGCCCTAAAATTACTTTGGTAATGAGGCAGTGATTTGTATGAGTAAACAAATCCCGAAAGATAGAATACTGCTAAAAACTCGAATTTTATTTTTTAAAGTCTTGTTTTAGCTAATCAAGGTGGTACGCTTCTTCGCCGTGTTGACTCATATCCAAGCCTTCATCTTCCTCTTTAGGACTAACACGTAACGGTGAAAACACATCCACCAACCGCAACAGCAAATACGAACCAACGAAAGCGAACGCTGCTACAACCACAACTGCGAGTGCTTGGATACCGAGTTGCGCAGGATTGCCATAGAACAATCCATTCACATTAGCGATAGAGTTGATGGCAAAAGTTGCGAATAAACCGACCGACAGCGCGCCAATGATGCCGCCGATTCCATGGCAAGCGAAAACGTCGAGAGTATCGTCGATTTTGGATCTGCCTGCACGCCAGTTCGCAACCAGGTTTGAGATTATTCCTGCAGCTAACCCGATGATTACTGCTGCTGTGAAATTAACGTAGCCCGCAGCCGCTGTGACTGCTGCCATACCGCAAACTGCGCCTACTGAAATGCCGATTGCAGAGGGCTTCCCTTTGATTACCCAATCCAAAATCATCCAGCTTACAGCCGCGGCTGCCGCAGCCAAATTTGTCGCCACAACAGCTGAAACAGCTATGCCGTCGGCTGCCAATGCGCTGCCTCCGTTGAAGCCAAACCAGCCAAACCATAATAGGCCTGCACCTAAAATTACATAGGGGATGTTTGTGGGTTTAAACTCGGTGCCAATAGTTGTTGCACTGCCGCCTTTGCGATCTAATGCTTTCATTTGGTCTTTCCAATAAATGCAGCCCTTTCGTCTACCAACAATAAGCGCTGCAGCCAACGCTGACAACCCAGCTGCAACGTGGACAACTATGCCACCCGCAAAGTCCCATGCACCCAAAACGTGCAGCCAACCGTTAACGTTCCATAGCCAATGGGCGATTGGCGAGTAAATTAAGGTCGACCACAAAACAACGAATATTAGTAATGATTTGAATCGGATTCTTTCTGCACAGGCACCTATTATTAAGGCAGGTGTGATTGCGGCGAATTTGAGTTGGAAGGCGAAGAATAGGATTTCTGGGATGCCTGAAGCGTAAGTTGAGTTAACTTGGTTTACTGTTATGCCGTTTAAGCCTACAAGTGAGAGGTTTCCGATTACTCCGCCGATGCTGGGTCCAAAAACAAGGCTGTATCCCCAAAAGAACCATACAAGGCTGACGACTGCGAATATGGCGATGCATTGGACGAGTGTGGAGACAAGGTTTTTTCTGCGGACTAAGCCTCCGTAGAAGAAGGCTAAGGCTGGAGTCATTAGCATAACTAGTGCTGTTGACGTTAGAACCCATGCAACGTCCGCTGGATTGTAAGACATTTCTTCCCCTATCTCTCCGTTAATTACCTCCCTTTTTTGTTAGAACAAATATTTAAACTATACATTCGCATTGAATATTTAGTATAATTTAGATAAATGTTCAAAACAAGCGTTTCAAACGGTATACTTAAACAAATTTTTTTCATGAAAAGCCTAAGAACCGCAAAATTGTCCAAAAAAATATTGAGAAAACAACAACTTGTCTAAAGCAAAGATTAAACAAAAGGTTAAAATTAAAAAAAAAGAGAGCGGGAAGCGCTCAATCTAACTGATAGGCTTCTTCGCCGTGTTCGCTTAGGTCTAAGCCTGCATCTTCTGCTTCTGGGCTAACCCTGAGAGGCGAGAACAGGTTAACTGCCTTAAGCAGCAGCCAGGAACCGACAAACGAAAACGGCACCACTACACCGACAGCCAAGAGCTGGGCGAGGAACTGGTGGACGTTTCCTAATATCAGACCCGATGCGCCGATAGAAGCGAATATGCCTGTGCCAATCGCACCCCAAATACCGCCGATGCCGTGGCATGCGAAAACGTCTAATGTGTCGTCGATTCGGGATCTGCCTGCTCTCCAGCTTGCAACAAGGTTGGAGATTATGCCGCCTATGAAACCCATGATTATTGCTGCTTGAGGGGTAACGAAGCCTGATGCGGGTGTAATGACGACTAATCCTACGACTGCACCAACTGCCATGCCGACTGCGGATGGTTTGCCTTTGAGAAGCCAATCCATGAGCATCCAGCTGACTGCAGCTGCTGCTGCGGCTAAGTTTGTGACGACGAGCGCTGAAACTGCAAGGTCGTTTGCTGCCAATGCACTGCCTGCGTTAAATCCGAACCAGCCAAACCACAGCAAAGCTGCGCCCAATAGGACATAGGGGATGTTTGTTGGTTTGAACTCCACTCTTTCTTTTTGGTCGATTTCTTTCATGTGTTGTTTCCAGGGAACTGCGCATCCTTTGCGTCTGCCAATGACGAGTGCCGCTGCAAGAGCTGAGATACCTGCGGATATGTGAACGACTAATCCGCCTGCGAAATCAATAGCGCCTACGCCTTTGAGCCAGCCGTCAGGGTTCCATACCCAGTGTGCGATGGGTACATAGATTAGTGTGGACCACAAGACTATGAAGATTAACAGTGAACGGAAGCGAACTCTTTCTGCGCATGACCCGATGATTAGGGCAGGGGTGATTGCTGCGAACTTTAGCTGAAACGCGAAGAAGAGCAGTGTGGGTATGGTTGCGGCTAGGGCTGGGTTGATGTCGTGTATGCCTATGCCGTTTAATCCTGCGAGGGACAGGTTACCGATTATGCCGTGGTAACTGGGGCCAAAAGCCATGCTGTAGCCCCAAAGCGCCCAGGTAAGACTGATTACGGCGAATATGATGAAACACTGTGCGATTGTGGATACGAGGTTTTTTTTGCGTACTAAGCCGCCGTAGAAGAAGCCTAGTGCAGGGGTCATGAGCATTACTAGGGCGGTTGCTGTGATTATCCAAGCTACGTCTCCGGGGTTTGAAGTTAAAGTTGTTACACTCATTTCATTACACCATTTAACATATGTTTAGATATTTGATTAATAGCTGTGCAAATATCTCATTGTTCTATATAAGATTATCCGTTTGGAATGAAACAAATACTTTTCATGAACTAATGTTCTACTATATCCCTCTAAAATGAATAAATATCTTTATTTAGACAAGCAATCCCCCGAAAAATCAATAATTATCCAAAATTGCCCTAAAAAATAAACCAAATAAACATTGAATAATAATCCGCACAAATAAGCGTTCAAACAGCAAAATCCAAAAATTTGCGAAAACCTCGATAAAACCTAACCAACTTAACATTGACGATTCTGTCGCTTCGTTTTAACGTTTCAGCGATTGAAGCACTAACCGAATATAAATAGAGGGGACTACAGAAAAAATCACGTAGTCTGAAAGTTATAATACGGAAAGGTTCATCGAACGGGGCTCGGCAATAGCTTTTTTAATCCACAGCTCACCCTTATTTTGCGGTGCACACACACGGAAGAAGAAACTGATTTTTGGATTCCAATGGATGGGGACACATTCGTCACAAAAGACGGCTTCATAATGAACACCTTCGGTTATGAACATCCCGATGAACGCGTCTTCGCATTCCTAAAATACATCCCAGCACAATACAAACAGTTATTTAACGTGGAAATGCTTAGTCGAACATGGAAATTCGGTGAATCCCCTCTTACCCAGCAGCTTTTCCGTGCAGAAAAACTCTACACCGCCAAAAACTACCAAACATTCATCGAAGCTTTCCGCAAAACATTCCCAAATTACCTCTACTTCGACCAAACACGCGGAAAAGAACTCATAACTGCGCCACTTGACGCGATTGAGCAGGTTTTTGTTCCCAAAGACCGTTTGGTCTGGCTGCAGAACCTCAAGAAACCTGATAAGCTTCAAGCTATGTCGCTTCAATTAATCGATTTAATCTCAAAGGAATCGGGTGTACCATGCAGTGATTTGGGCATACATGGCTCCATAGCGCTTGAGATGCATGCGCCCGAATCCGACATTGACTTTGTCGTTTACGGTACCAACAATTTCCGTGTTGTAGAGGAAGCAATACAAAGGCTCGTGAACGAAAACAAACTCTCCTACATTGCAGGGAATCGCATCGAAGCCGCAAGAAAATTCGTGGGCAAATACCAAGGCAAAATTTGGATGTATAACGCAACAAAAAAGCCTGAAGAAATCAAGACTCAATTTGGCGACTACACCTATACACCTTTGGCACCGATGCGTTTTTCTGCAACTGTCTGCGATGACACAGAAACAATGTATCGCCCAGCAATCTACAAAATAAGCGGCTACCAACCTCAAGATGACCAATCAGAAATTGACCTAGACAAAATCCCAACTCAAGTTGTCTCAAACATCGGTTGCTACCGAAACGTCGCTCGAGCGGGACAGCAAATTAAGGTTGCAGGAACCCTCGAAAAAGTCCAGTCAACCCGAGACAGCAGCGTCTTCTACCAAGTCGTCGTGGGTACAGCTACTTCGGAAGAAGAATACATATGGCCACTATAAAAATGCGGGACCGCGACGCCATCCAAACGGCGGAAGGCTTGATTTTCCGGGTCTTCGGCTACAGCCACCCAAAGAATGCATACATCTGCGACGTCGAATATGCAAGCTCAAACATTTTCCATTCAACCGACCCAAGAGCACCCAGAGAAGGCAGAAATGAACTCTTTTACAAGTTCTACAACGACGAAGGCATGAAAATCGTCGCCAAAAAATATCCCCAATACCTCATCAACCATGAAATGCTTGGATTAAAAATCGTCGGCGTGCCCCAAAAACTAATTGCTGAAGCACGACAACCGCAGCCACGTCTCCAAGAGCTTCTAAAGGTAGGACCAACCGACCCTTTGCTGGCTGCAATGGAGCGTGTCTTAGGCATCGCGACTGAAAAATCTGGCGTTTCAGCCGAAAGTTTCGGAGTTTTCGGTTCTATGCTGCATGGTTTTCATCATCCAAAGTTCTCTGACATCGACTTTACAATTTATGGCAAAGCAGAAAACTTCAAAATGCGACAAACAATGGCACAGCTTTACTCTGACGGCGGTTCCGGTTTGCGCAACGAGTTCGAATCAGAAGACGTCATGAAGGGCAAAGACTGGCGCTTCAAGAATTTTGATGTTAAAGATTTTGTTTGGCATCAACGCCGAAAGATGATTTATGGGCTCTACGACGATACGGCGAACAGCGGTAGAGTTATCAAAGCTGAGTTTGAGCCAGTGAAGGGTTGGAGTGAAATCAAATCAGAATATGACCCACAAGGCCGGATAACGCAGAAGGGCTGGGTTAAATTAAAAGCCAAAGTTATGGCGGACGATGAATCGCCTTTTATTCCATCGATCTACGGTATAGAACCCTTAGAGATTCTAAGTGGCTCTAAAGAGGCATTTGACGTAACACGGATTTATAGTTATATGGAAGAGTTCCGTCAGCAGGCACAAAAAGACGAAATCGTGATTGTTGAGGGTAACCTTGAAGAAGTCGAATCTACAACGGGAAGCTTTCGGCAAGTTACGTTGACTTATTGTCCACGCTACTACGAACAAGTCTTAAGAGTACAGCATCCCTATTAGGGTTTTTATTTTGTAGTTTATTAGTTGCTTCTTCAACTTTAACCGATTTTGCAAAATGCCTTATTTTTTAGGTGCTTTTAAAAAAGAAAAAAGTTTGATTATTGGCTGAATTTAGCGATATGGTTGTCCACCGTCGTTGATTCAAGTCCCTTGTAGCCTTCATCCATCCTCGTTTTTCATGGGCTGAAGCCAGGATTAACACGACCTAAACAAGCCCAGCTATAAACTTGTAGAAACAAAACATGTAAACGAATAAAAAATTATCCCAACCGAACTATTATGCGCGTGCCGTGTAATCTAACGCTTTAGAGCCAATAATTAATCGGCAGAGTATTCGTTTGAACCGTTTTTGTTAGTTATGAACTCCACTTTGCCTTGTGCCTTAATTTTTTCATCATCCGTTGCATGCTCACGGGACATATTTCAACCCATAAAACGAGAATCTAATTAGTTGTTCCTTCAAAAATAATCACTATGGGAGTTTAATCTTGCAATATTTGATTGTTTAGAAATAGTTGCTTTTGCTCTACATTATTTCAATAGTTATTACAAATTATGAACAAATCACAACTAAGTTTATATTTAATTGAGCATTTATTTGTTTCAACCAAAAGGTGACATATGAAAATGTTTAACCTAATAATAGTCGGTTTGAGCGTCATAGCAAGTGCGATTGGCGCGTTGGCATTTGAAATATATGTAGCAAAGAAAGTTAGTACAATAACTGCCAACTTAAACCACAGGAACTAGCCAAGTGGTGATTAGGCATGGACATAGTAGCTCTAAGCATTCAAGTATTCGGTGTAGGTTCTTTGGTAGCTGCTTTCGTTAAGTGTACAATGGCTAAAAGGAAAGTGGTGCAAGTTAGGGACCACACAAAAATCAGTTGAGGCGCTTCTAAGCGCCTAATCACTATTAACCTATTTTTTAAGCGTATTGTTTTCCATCGACACTATGCCCTTTAGAGTTGTTGGGCTAACTTTGGAATTTGACAACCATGTAGTCTGCAGGTTTGCCCCCGATGATAAGTCGGTAATGCCTTTCTCCTGGTTTCTTTTCTGTTACGAGCTCCACTTTTCCCTGTGCTTCAACTGCTTCACCTTCAACCGCTTGCAAGCAGAATCTCCCACGGAAAGAAACAATTTCATTAATCGGGGCGAGTTTAGGTCCCTCGACAACCGCAACATTGTTGAGCCGATAAGTGCAGGGGGTAAATAGTGCGTCCGAGCTGTCAGTTATGTTGGCGGAGATTTTTGCGTAGCCACTGTTTTTGTAGCACACATCGCCGTATTGCTCGGCGGTTTCATTCCAATCTTTCACGAACCGGATGAAATAATCGGTTCCCATGAACATGCCTTGAAAAGCTTTGCGGCTTTCAACTGTTTCGAAATCTTCGAAGCTCATCTCGGTATCCTTCGAACGGAAGTCGAAGAGCGTCTGAAGCTCTGCTTTGCTGTAGGCTTTGAAGCCTGAACCCTCGGTTTTTAGCAATTCTTTTAGGGCTGCGTAGGCTTTGCAGCTGTTTTCCATGCCATAAACCAGGGGGTCGATGTCTGATTTATCGGTGGTTAATCCAGCCATTATTGAGCCAGAGACGCCGATTGCGCTCCAAGGGATGCCAGATTTTTCCTGTAACGCTGTTGCCAGCTGCAGCGCTTTGCTCTCTAAAGTATTCAGGTTTTTGGCTGTGCGCAAAGACGCAAGTTTTTCGGGTGGTTGGTAGTGTTCAATTATTTGATCAACTGGCACTTCACACATTGTTTCGCCGAAAACCGGGTCAAAAACGATGAGGTCAGGGTGATTTTCTTGCAGGTACTTGAAGCGGTCGCCTAGGCTGTAGACTTTGCCGTAAAGTGCATCCTTGCCTTGCCTTGTGCCTTGCGGCGAGGGAATGAAGCGGGGAAATGCAATAACTTTGTTAGGGGGATGAACGAAGCCTTTAACGTCAAAAACCACTTGGCTCTTGGTTTTGATCAAGTCGCCCTCGCGTGCTTTCATACAAATCAAAAGCTTGTAGTTTTCAAAACTTTAATAAACCTTCTTTAAGCCACAATACCAGAGCACATCCAATGAACAACTGCGAAAAAGCAAAACACATATCCAAATGCCTACAGCTGGCGATTTTGCTGGAAGTCAGCAGCCAAAAACCAGGGAACGTAAGCTTTACCGCCAGTTTTGAGAAGACCCGAGTTGAGCATTTTTTGGCTTCCGCAGTCGCTGCATCCTCAAGTTTTCAGGAGGCGGCTTATCTTGGTACGGCAGTAGCGGAGAAGCGGCTTGATGTCGGCAAGGTTGGGTTGGGTCAACTCATTAAGGATTGTGCGGTGGATGTTAATGCTTGGCAGAAGGGTGGAAACACCATTCTCGGCACTGTTATGCTATTTGTTCCCATCGCCGTGGCCGCTGGCATGACGCCAGCAAAGAAAGGCTACGTTTTTGAATTCAAAGAATTGCGACAGAACATTGATTTGGTCGTCAAATCCAGCTCTGCATGGGATTCTGTTCACCTCTACGAAGCTGTGGACATTGCCAACCCCAGCGGACTTGGTGATGCACCAGACCTCGATGTGACTGACCCAAGTTCTAAAGAACGACTGCTCAAAGAGAACGTGGGGTTGTTCGAGGTGTTCAAGCTTGCCTCAGCGTACGACGATATTTGTTACGAATGGGTTAACAATTACCCATTAACCTTCGATTTAGCTTACCCATATTTGATGAAACAACTTGAAAGCAAACCGCTCAACACAGCAGTCGTTCACACTTTCCTAAAAATTCTCTCAGAACGCCCAGACACCTTTATTGCTCGAAAAGTAGGCAAAGAAAAAGCGCTCGAAGTCTCAGCAGAAGCTAAAGAGGTGCTGCAACTGGGCGGCTTAGAAACCGGCCAGGGCAAAAAGAGCCTTATTGAATTCGATAAAAAACTTCGGTCCAAAGGTAATTCTTGTAATCCTGGGACAACAGCTGACTTAACCGCGGCAACGTTGGCACTTGCAACCCTCAACGGATACAGAGCCTGAAACTTTCGTGATGTGCTGATAGCAGATATACTTGATTGGTTTATTCAATGATTTTTGAATTTTTACCGCTCCTAAAGATTTTAACCACTTTGTAGATTTCAAACCAAATTATGCTGGCTACTCCGGCGCCTATGCAAGTTAAGAGGTTTATTGGGTTTAATGGGCTAAAGCTGAAGAGACTGCTTAGTTGTGGAATATAAATAACAACGATAAGAGCTACTGATGCAACTGCTAGGATCCACCAGAATGCTTTGTTTGGTTTTTTCAGTGTACCGATTATTGTGTGTGCCCAGGAACGGTTTGACAAAATTAACGACAAGTTTGCTGTAACAATGGTGGCAAAAGCCATAGTACGAGCGGTTTGTTCGCCGAATCCCCGATTTATAGAGGTAACAAATATTAGGGCTACTATGAGCAAAACCGCAAAGCCTTGAAGGAAAGCAACAACTGCGGCTTCTCTGTTGAAAAGTTTTTTATCCATGCTTCGAGGCTTGCGTGTCATTATGTTGGCTTCTTCGCCCTCGGTTTCAAAAACCACGGAGCACGCTGGGTCAATAATTAATTCTAAAAAGACTATGTGTAGTGGCAGTAGTATTAGAGGCCATCCGAATAGAACTGGAATAACTGACATGCCGGCGATGGGTATGTGGATTGAAAAGATGTAGGCTATAGCTTTCTTTAGGTTGTCGTATATTCTGCGGCCCATCCGCACACCGCTGACAATAGAAGTGAAATCGTCATCCAATAGCACCATAGAAGCCGATTCCCTTGCAACATCGGTGCCTCGTCCTCCCATGGCTATGCCGATGTTTGCTGATTTGAGGGCAGGTGCATCGTTTACGCCGTCGCCTGTCATTGCTACAATTTCGCCGACGCTTTTGAAGGCGTTTACAATTCGAAGTTTCTGTTCAGGAACCACCCGAGCAAAAATGTTAACATCCTTAATGCGTCCCCTCAATGCGTCATCGGACATTTGGTCTAGTTCAACTCCTGTGATACAATTTTCTGGATTCCTAAGCCCTATTTGTCGACCGATATTCTGGGCAGTCAAGGGGTAGTCGCCCGTTATCATTACTACACGGATACCTGCGCTGTAACATTCTTTTACTGCTCCGGCAACATTTGGTCTAACAGGATCAGCAAAGCCAATGAGCCCCAGAAAACTGAAAACAAAATCATGCTGCTCATGGGGCAAATCAGTATTCTTAAACGATGCTTTCGCCACGCCTAGTACTCTCAGACCTTCCTGTGCCATTGCTTGAATGTGGACTGATAACTCTCTAGCTTGAGCTGCGTTGAAATGGCAGAGGTCAACGATGGCTTCGGGTGCACCTTTCGCTGCTATCGTGTAATCTTCTCCGCTTGGCGACTTCCAAACATTAGACATTGCAAGTAGTTTCTGGGAAAGGGGGTATTCCTGCACCAATTGCCAGTCGTCATGTACGTGCTCGGTTTTAGAGAACTCGCCCTCTGTGAAGCTTTTTATTGCTTTCTCCATGGGGTCAAACGGGTCTTCTTTGCATGCTAAAACACTAAATTCAACTAGTTCGTGGCAAAAATCAGGCGGCAACTTCATAGAGGATTCTATTTCGCACACTTTGCCTTTGGAAAATAATCTGTGAACAGACATTTTATTCTGTGTTAATGTTCCAGTTTTGTCAACACATAAGACCGTGGCGCCGCCTAAGTTCTCTATGGCATGAACTTGTCGGGTAAGCACATTTTTCTTGGACATACGCCAAGCGCCCAATGCAAGAAAGATTGTGAGTACAACGGGAAACTCTTCAGGCAAAATTGCCATCGCTAAGGTTATTCCAGCTAAGAAACCTTCTATCCAGTCAAGGCGTGTAACGCCATAGACAACTATTATTATGGCACATAGACCAAGACCTACTATGGCGCTGTTTCGGACTATGTGGCTAATTTCCTTCTTTAGCCTGGTTTCGTCTCGCTCTACTTTCTGCAAGACCGCCCCGATTTTGCCCATTTCAGTCTTTACTCCAGTGCTCTTCACTTCGGCAATGGCTTGACCCTGAATTATTAGTGTTCCAGAGTAGGCGAAGGGTAAATCGTCGCCGCCAGCACGATAAGTTTGTTCTACACCATCCCAAGCAACCTTTCGGACCGGAACAGATTCTCCCGTGAGAAGCGCTTCATCAACCATTAGGTTATTACATGTTAATAGGAGGCAGTCGGCGGGTACACGGTCGCCTTCAGATAGAATAAGTATGTCTCCTGGAACAACTTCGCGTCCAGGAATTCTTTTTTGCTCGCTATCCCGAATGACCAACGCTCTCGGGCTGGCGAGGTTCTTTAGGGCATCTAAAGCGTTTTCAGTTTTTTGTTCCTGATAGACTGTGATGCCGATGATGACGAAGACAAAACTCAAAAGGACTAGGCCCTCAGTGACGTCGCCCAGTATGAAGTAAAGGCTGCCGCTTGCGACTAGTAATAGAAAAATCGGCTCTTTTAATACACTAAATGCAATACTAAGAATTCCCCGTTTACCGGATGAGGGCAGTTCATTGTAGCCTTCCTCTTTTAACTTGCGGGAAACCTCCGCACCAGAGAGGCCTGTTATTGAGTCAACATCAATATCTCGCATCAGGTTATCAACACAATTTTAATCCAACAAAACCTCCGAAATGATGCTTAAAGGCATATCTGCACGGTTAAAAATCTTTGATGATAAGATCAATAAATAGCCGCTCTTGCCTTGAGGAATTCAACAAGAAGAACCTTAAAACAGATATCATCTGCCAACTCGCATTTTGTAAATTATAATGCATCTTTATTGTGACTTCAAAGTGAGACAACATCATTTTAAATCAGATTGACACCTAACATGTTCCAAGCAAAAAGATAATACCCCTCGTTAGGCGGGTCTGGCTGCTAACAAAGGATAAAGTGTCCCCCTCGAACTTCTGCACTTTACCGATGTTAACGCATGGCTTGGTCCGTCGAACACTCTATTTTCTCCCCTAAGTAAAAATGACTTTTGTTTTGGAAAGGCTTTTTAAAACTTGCACGGTTAGTTTGTGCTATGTACCTCAAAGCCATCTCATCTACGCTTCGAAATAGGCGGTTTTGGCTTTGGCAGTTAGGCGGCGCGTTAATCTATGCCACACCAGCAGCGATTAGGATAACAACAGGCAGCATTCACCTGCCAATCTTAAGCATGTTTATGCCTTGGTGGGTTACACCCTTCGTGCCGGGGAACATTGTGGAGAAGATTTTGGTTAACGCGTTTTTTCCAGGAGGGGCAGGTGCAATCGCAGGCGAAATCCTTTACGCTAACATGCAAAGTGAGGCTTTAAGTCAAAAGCAGAAGTATCTTGCTCGCCTCGGCGGTGCCCTACTATATGTGGCAGGATGGTCACTGTTCCAATTCGTTGGTTACATACAAAACATCAATGGTTCATACGGCGACAACCTCTTCGAGTCCCCATATGTTTTTCCATTGAACTTCCTGTTAGCATCTCTGTCCATTTTCACCCCCACAATAGTGGGTTTTTTGAAAAACAAAATATCAAAAACAAAAATTAAACGCGAAAAAACTTAATTGACCCGCGGCTTAAAGTCAAAGTATGTCTTTTCATGTTAGGTGCAGGGAACGGGAAATCACTGATATAGATGAGATGCGGATGGTACTCAAAAACACGAAATATGTGACGGTTGCCTTATGCATGAACAACGAGCCGTATCTGGTTGCGCTCAACCACGGATATGACCAAGCCCACAACCTCATCTATTTCCATTGTGCCTCTGAAGGTAAAAAACTCGTTTACGCAGAAGCAAATCCGAATGTTTGGGGACAAGCAATCTTAGACTTCGGCGTCACCGAAGAATGCGATTATGCTTACACCTCAGTTCACTTCAGCGGCAAGCTCTCTCTAATCACTAACCTATCCGAGAAACACCACGCCATGGAAATCCTTGTTCGGCAGGTTTCCATCAACCCTGAAGCTAAACTCGCTAAGATTAAACCTGAAAAACTAGCATCAACAACCATGGGAAAAATAGAAATTGATTACCTGTCAGGTAAAAAGTATCAGGCACCAAAAAACCTAAAATAAAAAAATTTAGGAAATAGTTGTCGGTGTTGCTGCTGGCAGTTGGGTGGTTACCTTGTTCATTTTGCTCCAGTCAAAGTAGGATATTGCTATGAGTATAATGCTCCAGACTCCCCAGAACGCGAATGCTGGGCTTATGAGGTAGAGGACTAAGGCGAGTGCGCGGTTGGCTACGGAAATTGCTATGATTAGTTTTGGTGCCCAAATCTTTCGTTTTAGCAAGCCATACAACGCCACTATGTACACGACTGAAACAAGAAGCAAGATTACGGTGCCCGCTGTAAGTGCATTGCTGACGCCTGCATTGACGCCGATGTAGCCTGTGTTTAGAGAAGCTGCGCGCGAAGCTGAGTTAGCCCACCAGAATGCAACGTTGCCGATGTCACCAACGATGTTGATTGCGACGAACACTATGAGGATTTTGTGGATTATGCCTAAGTTGGCGGGTTTGGTTGTCATGACTTGTTTTTCTATTTGTTTTCGTATTTAAGACTTGTCAGCGCTTATCACCCATCTGAACTAAATTCACATGGTAAATCCGCAAACCTGCGTCCTCATAAACCTGCGGCAGCCATGGAATCGAACTGAAGTGTGCGGTACAATTTGGGTAATTGCTTAATTCTTCAGCTCCAACATACACGTAGGTTACGTTGAATTCTCGAATTACACTCGCCAGCTGGGTTTCGTTACCTGTATATGCTAAGTCGATGTCATGTTCCCGCTGGTTCACTTGATCGAGCGGTTCCCCATGCCCATACGGCCAATACACATACGACGATACCCGTAGCCTTCCGCCAATCATGCTAGGTGGCTCATGTATCCCATAATAGGTTAAGAACACAGCATTCTGCGGAGTATTATCCCGTACCCAAAGTCCAAGTTTGTATTCATTCCAGGTTACTCCCAGATATTGGGTTTGGGTGTTGTAGATGATTACGCTTGCTGTGGTGATTATGGAAAGCAAAACCAGTGTCACAATCAAAATACGCGGTGTCTTAGTTAAGACTACACCTGCTAGAACTACTATTGGAATCCAGGCGAACATGAAGAACTTGTACATGTCCCAGTCCCAAGGCGTTAACAAGAGAATGTTGGGAATCAGGAACAGAAACAGGAAAGTCATCTTGAGGTATTCATGACCCGGCTTAATAAAAGAAACAATTGCCAGAACGAATGGAATGCCGAGGTTTAGGAAGTAGTAGATGAAGGGATTCTGTGCAAAATCTGCTACGAAAGTCGTGCTGAAGGCGAATGTTAGGGGGGGTCCGCCACCGAAAATAAAAGGTAAAGCAAAAACGCTGGGCAACAAGAAGTAAAAGAAGCTTAATTTGAAGCGTTTAAGGTTTAATATGAGGCAAGCAGCAAAGGCGACATAACAGCAAAAGAACGCCACATTATGGAACTGATAAACAAGCCCAGTAAGGATGCCCGCGAGTATGAGGCGGTTTTTATCCTCCATGTTCCTGAGCAACGCCAAAACAAAAGCAAATATAGGCAAACCAACCAAAAGCGGACGTTGCTGAAGCAGGTTGTCAAACATTGATGGCAACCCAAACAATTGCCTAAACTGGTAAATATAGTTCTGATTCGGGTCAAACTGCCCATTAAACAATGCCGAGAACAATCCAAAGTAGCTCAAACCCCAACCAAAAACTGCCAAGACCGTCGCAATGACCGCCACTTTTCTGCCATAAGGACGAGCCAACGCATAGATTGCGACTGCGAAGACTAAAATAAAGAGGGCGTTCAAAACAGGCAGAAGCGCGGGCAAGTAACCGTACATTTTTTCGACGATGGCGGTGTGGAAATCCACAAAGTAGTGGTAAGTTAACGGGGTGCCGATGTAGTTGGGGGTTTGAGGTGGGAAGTTGCCTTGATTGAGGGATTCGATTATTTCGTAGTGGAACGGTGTGTCTTGCCAGTTTGAGCCCGTTAGGACTATGCCGTATTGATCACCTCGCCACACACTTGCATAAAGGACACCAAAGCTGATGAGAAAAATTATTGCAAAAACCAGCAGACTGGTCTTTCTAATCTGCTTTATTTTTCGGAATTTGAAGAGATTTATGGGTTCGCCTTTCTTGTAAACAACCAATGCATAGATTGCCGATTAAAGCCAGAAAACTAGTGAGGATAGTATGTTGCGAGTAACCCACTACCAATGACAAATAATAAATCATTTGAACGGAAACTAAAACGCTGAAGATGGGTACGAAAGCCCAGATTTCATGGGATTTCAAATTGAAGAATCTGTAGGCAATTAAGCCTGGAACCAAAAAAGTGAATATTAATGCGGTGAAGACGCCGACGTCGCCTGAAATAAACGAAGCAGCAGTCAATAGCAACAGCGCTATGGGGATCCAATATGTTTGCCAAACTTTAGTGGCCACAGCGTTTACTTTTTTCACCCGCCCTCAATAACATTTACCAAAATAGTATTTTGAGGGGTATTAAAATTGTCGCATAACCAACCTTCAGCCCAACAACCAAGAGTTCAATAGGAAATAGCCGCTCTACAAGAATATTCAACGCCAAATCCGAGAAAGGTTAATTAGATAAAGTTGTCAGTATTGTTGCGGCGCTTATGCCCAGGTAGTATAGTTCGGTCCAGTATATGCGGCTGTCGCCCGCAGGACCCGGGTCCGAATCCCGGCCTGGGCGCCATTCTTCTAATTCAATTTATTCAGGTTTATTATTGTCCATGCGTTGTGTTTTAATGCTAAACGACTTTTGAGTGCTCAGATTTGAAGTATAAAACTCTCCATCAAACTGCCCGAAAAATCGACCATTTAATAGACCACCATATACATTTAGGCGCCTCCTTGTTTCCGCAGGAAGAATTAAAAAACACAATTTTAGCGAAATTTCCCGATTTACGCTTTCAAAGTTATGGTTGGCACAAAATCGTCTTCGCTATCCACTCAGAAGAGCAAAAAATTGTACTAAAAGTAGGCACAAGAAAAAGCATTGAAAACGACCATCGCGCCTACAAGCGAGTTCCCGAGAACTTGCGTCATCAATTGTTTGCAAGAATCTTTTGGCACACCAAATACTGCCTGCTGCAGGAATATGGGTTTCCAACGCACGTTACCCCCGAAGAATTGGCACTTTTAAGAGGGGTAGTTTACAAATACGGAATTTTCGATATAAAGGAGGAGAATTTGAAGCGGATAGATGGGCAAGTGAAAATTATTGATGCAAACGTCACCAGCATTCCGATGCCCATAGTGATTCAGAAGGTGGATGAGGTGAAACCGAAGCTTCCGAAGCGGCTGGTTTTATTTATTAAAAAATTTACTCGAATGCTCAACGGGTAAAGCACCTGAACATGCGTTTTGTCATTTTCATGTAGAAAAAACCATATGAGAGAAAAACAAGATAATCAAGCATACATGTCCGCGATACAGAGTATCCAAACCGGCGCTAAGCCTGACAACTGGCTAATGGACATTATAAAAAAAGTCAACAGCAATGCAGCTGAGCAACAAATCACAACCCGCGCAAGAAATGACAGCCTATGCATCCTCTGCAAAGGGGCAAGAGCTCTCTGCGGCAAAACCCGATGCCCAATCATGGTAAAAGTCAACTATTTCCTCAAAAGCGTCCCACTGATGGCAACCGAAGACATCGACGGTATGTCTCCGCCGAGCGTTTTCATCGGAAGAATTGGGTACCCCAACGTTTACGCTGGACCACTTGTGCCGCCTGTTCATGAGGACACGGGGATTTATGATTTGCCTGAACGGTGGTTTGGGAAGTCAATGGATGAGATTGTGGGTTTTCGCAGTTTGCTTGTTCGGGGTAAGCACCGGGTTAACGTGCAAAAGTTCATGGATGGCGGTAAAATCTTGGATCAGACTCGGGAGTTAGCCCTCGCCGATAGCTGCGTAGACATTGAACTTAACCTCACAAAAAAACCTCGCGGCTCTATCTACCTAGATGATGATGTCCAGCCGTTTGGTCCATCAGCGCCAATCCGCGACCTCCACGTCGGAAACGCACGCTACGATGACAAAATCGAAAAAGCCTACTACGACACAGATTTGAAGGCGACAAATGCAGTAGTTGAGCTCTACAACCGTGGCGTCATGGTCAGTAAGATCCAGAAAGCCTTCAGCGTCGGCGCCTTCGGAGTAGAAAAAAAACGACGTCTTGTCCCAACCCGATGGAGCATCACAGCCGTCGACGACATTATTTCTAAGAATCTTCGAGAAAAAGTCAAAACTTTTCCCGAAATCAACGAGTATCGAGTATACGAATCCATCTACATGGATAACGTTTTTGAGATTTTGATGATTCCGGCTCAGTGGAGCTATGAATCGATGGAAGCGTGGTGGCCGGGCACTGTTTGGAACCCTGCAGGCTCAAACATTGCTATCTTTAGCGATTGGGAAGGGAACAGCGGGCGCACAACTTATGCCCAAATCGGAGGCTGCTACTACTCCGCACGCTTAGCTATCTGCGAACAACTTAAAAAGGAACGCCGACAAGCCATCGCCATAGTGCTAAGAGAAGCGCGACCTGGCTACATCATGCCCATTGGTGTGTGGCAAGTCCGTGAAAACGTACGCAACGCCATGCGCCAAAAACCTTACTTGTTCAAAAACCTCGCCGAATCCCTTCAATTCATCAGCGGCAGATTTGAGATTCCGATGCAACGTTGGATACAGCAGAGTGAATTGTTAAAGAAGGCACTATTCCAAAAGAGGATAACAGATTTCTTTAAAGGATAAAGGCAAGTTTTAAAAAACCAATCCCTTATACCATCACTGAAGCTGCAATGTTAACCTCTGCACCCAAACGCTTTATCCTTCCTTTCTCAAACTCGAAAACCAGTTCAACCGAGGTTGAGGCAGCCTCTGTTTTCGCTTTTGCCGAGTTTAATCGTAGTAAGGGTGGCGGATTTATCGCAAGGAAGCCTGAGGAAAAACTCGTTTGTCTGTCAAAAGTCGGCTATCCTTTGTGGCTAGTTCCCAAAAACGACTTAATCTTCGTGTTCGATGGCTTTACCGATGCATCTCAACGTGTGTCCTATCTTGAATCTCCATCTGTTAGAGGGTTTATGGAAAGTTTAGAGACGAATTCGAAGCCCAGGGAAAACTACTACACATTCCTGTTGGATCACACCAACTATTTTCAGAAATCCATAAAGGAAAAACAGTTTGTTTTCAGAAGTTTAATTGTAAATTTGGATTTTAAGACAGAATTTATTGGTTACCGAAAAGAAGCTGCTGAATTAACGGGCCAAATCAATTTGGCGTTGCTTCCTTCCGTTGTTGAAGAGTCAACGATTACATCGATGCTTTCGGACTTTGAAAAGTTACAATTAGCAGAGAGAGATGAAGCATTGAAACTGCCCGAATGCATAAGACTCGTAAACAAAACAACTGGGCAGTACATAACCGAGCTCGACTATGAAGCCGAAGCCGCTACCGAAGAAATGAATGCTAAAATCAGGGCATTGGAAGAATTCGTAAACCCCCAAATAGCAAAACTTAACAAAGACTATAAAGTGAAAATAGGAAAATTAGCCGATCGCTTCGAGGAAGAACTTGATCGCCTACAAAAAATGAAGGCAAAAACTAAAAAATCCATCGAAAATAACGAAAGCAAGATAAAGCAGTTTGAAAATGAAGCAAAAAGCCAAGCGACAAAAAACCATGCTATCTACGAGAAACGATGGAAAGATAAAATCAAGCAAACCAAAAAAGAGGTTAAAGAACTAAAAAAAGACCTTAGCGCAATAGATGGCAATTCTAAAAAAATAAGCAAACAAAAAACGCAAGAAATTTCACAATTAACCTATCAGCTCGACTCAGAAGTGAAGTTGGCACGACAACCTTTACTTGACCTCCAAGCAGCCCGTGAAGCTAAAATCCGTGTTTTTAAGTTGGAAGCAGAAAAGCTGTTCAGGCTTGAGAAGCCAGTGCTTGAAGATTTAAACAAGAGCATTACGCTAAGGGAATCTTTCAAAACCAATTTTGAAGCGCTTGGCTTTAAGGATCAATCATTGAAAAGTCCCGCACTGTTCTATATTCCTTTTCTTGCTGTCTGTTATGAGGCAGGCTTGAATAGACGTTACTTTATGCTTGCGCCTTCAAAGATTAGCTTTTTGGATTTCTCGGCAAAACTAAAAGGAGCATTTGGATTATCAAAAACTAAAGATTTACTCGTGCCTCGCTTCAAAGCAATAACGGCTCTAATCTCAAAAGTTGAAGACCAGGCTAAACAAAACAGCAGGTTTGAAAGTCAACTCTACGATTTAACACAAAGAAACAACCTCTTAGACAACACCGCATTCAGAGAAAACATTACGAAGGGTTTATCGTACCTTAAAGGTGAGGGCTGGTTCTCTGACAATGAACAGCAAAGCTTGAGCAACCGATTAACAAAGTAGCGGTTGGTTGTTCAAAATACTTATTGCATACATTTTGCACTTCATTATTGTTATTTATGGTGTGAAAAGTTGTGGTTGAAGGCAGTAACGATTACATATTGAAAGTTTCAAATCTTGGAGTGAAGTTACAAAATCAAACTTTACTCGACCACATAAATTTCAACGTTGAAAAAGGAACAACCTTAGCTATACTTGGGCCAAACGGCGCGGGAAAAACGGTCCTTCTCAAAACTCTTCTAAATCTTATTCCCCATACAGGTTCAATCGAATGGACAGAGAAAGTAAAAATCGGCTATGTCCCGCAATACGTGGCTGTCTCTGATATTCCCATGTCAGTTAGAGAATTCCTCGCTATTGGAAATGGGGTGGATGTTGAAAATTCTCTTAAAAAAGTGAGGTTATTCGATAGTACTATCTTGGATAAGCGGTTGGGGGTTCTCTCTGGAGGGCAACTTCGACGGGTTTTAATCGCTTGGGCATTAAACGATAACCCCAATGTGCTGCTTTTGGATGAGCCAACCACGGGTGTGGACATGGACAGTGAAGAACCGATATACCTGATGCTCAACGACATCAAAAAAACCCAGAAAATAACGATTTTCTTAATAACACATAACATTCACATTGTCCAAGAATACGCCGACGCTTTACTTGCTATAAATAAGTGCGTCACGTTCTGTGGACCAGCAGACCAAATTGTGCAGCCGGAAATTCAAAGACAAATTTACGGCGAAACAGTCTGCGTTGAAACCGAAAGAGGAGAAAACTAACGCAATGCTTGACTCAGCATTCTACAGCTTAATACTTTCAATCTTTGTCGGCGTTGCCACAGGCTACTTGGGGTCACTCATGGTTTTGGAGAAAATGGCGCTCGTCGGCGATGCTCTATCCCACGTTGCTCTCCCAGGTTTAGCCATAGGCATTACTTTTCATTTTAACCCTTTTTTGGGTGCTTTTGCCTTTTTGTTTATTTCGGCAGCGATTATTTGGCAAATTCAAAGAACAACGAAAATCTCTTTCGAAGCTCTTGTGGGTGCAATGTTTACTCTTGCTTTGGCAATAGGCATTTTGATCTATGGGAACAATTTGGACGCACTTGAGTCAGCCCTGTTCGGCGATATTTCCCAAGTCACATTACTTAGCACGACAGTTGCTGCAGCTGTTTGTGTTGTGGCGATAGTTCTAACGAAATTAATCTACGATAAGTTGGTTTTGGCGATGATTTCTGAGGACCTTGCAATTTCAAAGGGCATCAAGGTTGCAAGAGTAAACCTGCTCTATCTTTTTCTCGTCTCAGTGGTGGTCGCCATCGGTATACAAATAGTCGGAACATTACTTGTCGGCTTCCTCGTAATTGTGCCTGCGATTGCGGCTAAAAACTTGAGTTCTCATATGCGAAGGTACTCGTGGCTAAGTGCAGTTTTCGGTGCCATTGCCGGGTTCTCGGGCGTCCTTATCTGGAGCATCTTTTTTGGTCCTAACTCTGTTATTCCATTCTCAGGTCCGCTTGTTGTTTTCTCAGGAATCATAATCTTCTCTGTTTCTATACTGATTAATTGGAGACTGAAAATTACAACTTAGGAATGATCTATGTGCAGAAATACACTGGTAAAACATCAACTGCTATAATCCCATTTCCCAATAACCAGATTTTACTTGTAAAACGAAACACTCGCCCCTTCGTAGGCTACTGGGCGCTTCCTGGCGGCAGAATGGACCCGGGCGAAAACATCGAACAAACCATTGTTAGAGAAGTCAAGGAGGAAACAGGACTTATCGTTGAGATTGTGGATAAAGTTGGCGAATACGTTGAAAAAGGCATCAGGGATGACATTGACTACGAGTATTATCCAACATGTTTTTTGGTCAAACATGTGAGCGGAGAAATCAAAAAGCAAGACAGCGAAATCCAAGAAATCAAACTGTTCAACCTAAATGATTTGCCAAAGCCATTAGCTTTTGAGCACGACTTAATGATAAAAGATTACTTTAAAAAACGAAAAAATTAGGGCTCAAATAAGAGCCTTTTTTACATTTGTCTGCTGCTTTTCTGTGTTGGTGGCGGCGGAATTGGGATAATCGTTGCCTTTGATAGGTTTTCTTGTTCATTAAGGATTAAGGATATTGCTTTGCCTTCTGGAACGATTATTTTTGTATTGTTCTGAAGCGATGCTGTGATAGTGTCTAGTTGTTTGAAGGTGATGGCGCTGTCTTTGAAGTACGTGGTTAATGCCTCGTTTCTAAGACGGGTGGCTTGGGCGTCTCCTTCGGCGATGGCGATTGTAGCGGTTTTTTGTCCTTCAGCTTGAAGAATCGCCGCTTGTTTTTGTCCTTCTGCAACTTGGATCGCGGCGTTTTTTTGTCCGCTAGCTAAGGTTGCTTGGGCAATGGCGGTTTTCTCCGCAGCTTGGCGTTCATTGTCCGCTTTAAGAACCGACTCCATGGAAACGATGAGTTCACGTGGGGGCTCAAGGTCTTTGATTTCTGCTCGCACGATTTCTATGCCCCATTTCTCTGTTTGTTCGTCCAAAGCGTTTTTGAGGCTGGCGTTGATGATCGGACGTGATGTGTTTGCGATTGCCATATCCATGCCGCCGATGATGTCTCTTAGGACTGTTCGAGCTAAAGTGTCAATTTGAGCTGCAAAGCTTGCCACGGCATACTGTGATGCTTTAACGGATTGTTCGTCCTGTTTGATTCGGTAAAAGACCACGGCGTCGACTCCCATGAAGACCTTGTCTTTGGTAATGACGTCTTGGCGCTGCACAGGCGTCATGCGTTCGGTTACGTTGACTTTGATGATGCGATCTACGAAGGGAACCAGCAAAGTTATGCCGCCTTCCACGAAACGGTGGTATTTGCCGAACCGTTCAACTAACCCTTTTTCAGTTGGTCTAACAATTCGCAGAGACGAAACAACTGCATATGCAATTACTGCTAATGGAACCACTATTGCTAACACTAAGATTGGATCTACCATACATATCTCCCCTAACTTGTGTTATTTCTTATGCATATCAAGGGAGATTTAAGATTTGTTATGACAACAATATTTTATCGCTAAACATTTTCTAGTTAATCAAAGTATCTTCCGCCAAAAATGATGTAGAAAACCGTAACAAAGGCATATAACCCTAAACTGATTTCAGGAGCTAAAAAAGAGAAAACAATTGCCAAACTATAGGCTATTGGACCAACAAGGACAATTTTGCTTCTTTTCCCTATTATTTCTTGGTTTGGTTCTTCATGTGTTAGATGCTGTATTCGGGGATAGAACCAGAGAATGTTAAATAGTATTGAGACTATCAGCGCATTTATGCCATAGGCAAGGACTGCAATGGGTTGCAGAGGATATCTTCCAAGCAACGCCGTAGAAAACGGTGCAAGCGCGACACTAAGCAGCAAGAGAATGTTTATCCACAAAACTCTAAGGTCAATAGTGACGATATGGCTGAATATATTCTGATGGCTAATCCACAGGACGCCCAAAAAAATAAAGGTGATCACGTAGGCAAGTATGTCAGGTATAAGATTGTAAACGTCGGATTGCAATGTTGTCGAAGCGTTTGGTCCAGTTACTGTGGGTACCACTAAACTAAGTACTAATATAGTCATTACAGTTGCAAATATGCCGTCTGTGAGACCTTCTGTCCTATCTTTTCGAAACCAAGATGATACTTTTTCACTCATCTTCCCACATCCCTTAAAAAGAATGTTTTGGAAATTTTGTTCAAATCAGTTTTTAAAACGTTGAAAAAGTTTTTGGAACCTAAAACAAACGGTTTATGCCTTGAAAAATTCTATCAGATCAGCATTGACTTTATCCTTAAGCGTTGTGCACATTCCATGCGGTGCTCCCTCGTAGACCTTAAGCGTAGCATTCTTGATAATTTTGGATGAGAGTAAAGCAGAGTCAGCGATTGGCACAATCTGGTCGTCATCGCCATGCAAAATTAGTGTCGGTATGTCGATTTTTTTTAGGTCCTCGGTGAAGTCGGTTTCTGAGAACTGTTTGATGCAAAAGTAGGCTGCTGGAAATCCACACATCATGCTTTGATGCCAAAAAGATTGGACTACCCCTTCTGAAACCTTTGCGCCAGGTCGGTTGTAGCCATAGAACATCATAGGCAGGTCTTTAAGGAAGAATTGGGAGCGGTCTGCAACTACTGCAGCGCGAAGTTGGTCGAACGTCTGAATCGGTAATCCTCCTGGATTAGCAGATGTTTGTACCATAATTGGTGGAACCGCGCCGATTAGTACGGCTTTGGCAACCCGTTTAGTCCCATGGCGACCGATGTAGCGCGCAACTTCGCCCCCGCCTGTAGAGTGACCAACCAGAAACGCTTTTTTCAAATCTAGGTGCTCAATTAGTGCTGCGAGGTCATCGGAATAGTTGTCCATGTCGTTGCCGCTCCAGGGTTGGCTTGACCGTCCGTGGCCTCGGCGGTCGTGTGCAATGCAGCGGTAGCCGCGTGATGCTAAAAAGTACATTTGATCTTCGAAAGCATCAGAGCTAAGCGGCCAGCCATGACTAAAAACTACAGGTTGCCCACTTCCCCAATCCTTGAAATAGATTTGGGTTCCGTCTTTGGTCGTAATTGTGTTCATTGCGAAACCTCCTCTGCGTTGTCTGAATGTTTTTCAAGCCAGTTTTTAACTGACTCAGACACTTCCCTTTTTTTCTCCAATGTATATTTTGAACTCATTTGGGGAATGATGCTTTGGTAAAACCAATGGTCTGCGCCAGGAAAAACTTGTAGATTCTTGTCTTTTGAAGCCAGTTTCTCCATAATTCTATGTGAGCTATTTGGGAGCGCCACGATATCCGAGTCACCGTGCATGATAAACACTGATTTTTCAATCTTTGACGAATTTTGAAGCATTTTGTTCGCTAATTTTGTCTGGACATTAAAAAGAAATCCTAAGCCAAATTCTTTTGTGCAGAGAGGATCCTGCGAAATAAGCTGATACTCTTCGCTTTCCCTAAAAGCCTTCGGCCACTCATCAATGAGGTTATACATTGTATGGTGCCCTATACGCGGTGCAAAAGCCACTTTGAGTGTGTCGCCAACAGGTATCTTAAAACCTGCCTCCAGAGGCGGCGCAGCCAAAATCAAGCCGTCTACTTGCTGGGGAAAGTTTGCTGCATACCAAAGAGCGTATGCGCAGCCGATGCTATGACCGAAAATGAAAACCGGTTTGTTCAACTGGTTTTTACGTACAAACTCAACTACTTCATTTAGGTCTGCTAGGTGCCTGTCAAATCCGTGGGTGTCGCCTCGGGGCAAATCGGGTTCCTTGGAGTTACCAAATCCTCTTCTGTCAAAACCATAGACTTCACAGTGGGCATTTGCCAATTCGGGTCCCATAAACTTGAAGGCTCCAGAATGCACTTCGATACCGTGCAAGAAAATTACAGCTTTTTCTGCTGGTTCGACTGAGGGCCAATGCCTCAAAAACAAGCTAAATTCATCGGTCATTTTGAGGTGTTCTTCGATTTCTCTAACAGCCTGAGCTTGCATATCAAAAACTCCACTTAAACGAGTGTTGGTTGATTATTTACGGGTATGTGACTTCAAAAAGCAATAACAATCAAATAGAATAGAGCGGCGCGAGCGGAACAAATTTGCAAAAATTTATGGGCAAAATAATCGGGTTTAGGGACTTTAACCCAAATCGAAACTTTAGAAACCAATACGAGCAACGTTGATTATTTGGCCGATTCGCGCTTCTTGCCTAAAGCCATAGTTGAGAATGCGAAGCCAAAAACCAGTCCAAGAGCTGCTCCAATCCCAACACCTAAACCTATATTGTCTGTCAACAACCCAAAGATAAGCCCTAATCCAGCGCCTAACGCTATTCCTATTCCTGCGCCGTTCTCCAATACTTTTTTCGTTTCGAATTCTTTTTTAGCAGCCATTTTAATCGTTCAGACTTTCTATTAAAGAATATATAACTTTTGGGAGAAACCAAACATAACTTAGGAATCAGAGGTTCCTCAGAATTGGTGAGGAAGCGGGTCCGGAGGTATTCGACCCTCCAGAAGCGAATTTATACTGAACTTACTATCCCTTTTTCTTTTTTTTCTTAAAAATGTGGAGGTAAATTTGAATGGAGCATGGTGTAGATTTTACAATTGAGCCTTTCAAACCTCGCAAGCATGGACCGCGGAGTGACAAGGGAAAAACTCACCAATACCCAAAAGTTCGTAGGAACTGGCAATAACAATTTTCTTTCTATCAAGCACACTTGTAATTTACTATACTTCTTATTGAAATCAAAAAATTGGTTAAAAAAGAGTAAGTAAAGGATGCATGAAAATATTTCTAAACCTCATTTAACTCGTAGGTTTTGGGTCTTGCTTTGGTTTTAGAACTACTACATGCCACCCTTACCTTCGGCTGATATGAATAGGCTGGGAATTGTTCCTGTTTTCGCGGTTCCCTCGACTGAGAGTTCAATCGAATCTATTTTGAAGGATTTGAACCATTTGACCAACTCGTTGAGTTCAATTGCTGCCATCTGAATAGGCTTGGGTAAACCTGCAGTTTCGAGCATTTGGGGTTCAGTTTTTTGGAATACCAGCATTACTTTCTCCTCTTTAGGTGCTTCCTTCGTATTTTTCTTTGACGTTGTCTCACCTCCAAAGATTATAGTTCTACTCCAAAAGCGGAGCTTATTCTTGATAATGAGCAACCAAAGGAGAGGTTTTTTGGTGAGCTAATCGCAAATAGCAAACCAACGCCATGGACACCCATATGATCAACAATGAGAGAGCCTGAGTCGCCTTGTTCAGCAAAAGGAGGAAATGGAAAAGTTCCGATGATTGGAGTAACAGAGAATATTTCTTCAAACCGCGCAAATTTACGACCTGAAGGAGAATCGAAAGGCATTCCTTGTAAAGCGATATTAATCCCGTTTATTAAACCAGTTGTTAATCCTGTCGTACGGCCTACTTTCAGTACTGGTAACCCTGGGCAAGGGTTAATAAATCCATTTGGAACGAAGCGCTCCCCTTCCATAGCTTGATCAATTTCAATCTCAGAATCTGTCTCTGCCAAAGCAGCATCAACATAATTTATTCTTCCTGAAAAATCAATCTCTACAAAGTCCGCTAAAGTCCCGATTTTTTGATCCAAAGTTCCGTTATCAAAATTGCTCAGTTGGATAACAGGATCTGCATGATGGGTGGCATTATTTGCGGAATTTAACACATGGTTGCAACTTAACAACAAGCGCTTTCCATCAACTTTTCTTTTAACCACGCATCCTAAAGTGCCGCCACTTGGAACTAAACCATTCCCCCCCGATACCCCACAAGTAACAGGTTTGTAAATTGCATCATTAAATGCCGTTTTGATTTCGCCAACTTCAACAACGTCCGTAAGGACATCTAAACCCGCTTCCTTTGCAATTATAGAAACTACAACGTCTGGCTCAACCAATTTCTCTGGCATCTTTTGGTTTACTAAAACTTGGATGCAAGGTTTTCCAAAATTCTCGCCAGGTTTCTCATTCAACCTGTCTGAGAAATAGTCTTCAAGAAAATAATATGGAAAGAAAAGGTCTTGTTGCATTCTGTCGTAATATTTCATCAATTTATAATAATACTTTTTGTTCATTCCAGAACCATTAAACCAATTCTTCCGACCTATTCCCACACCTACTATGTTTTCGCGACCTAATCTATTTTCCCTGGAATTTCTAACCTGCTTTTTAGCCTTAATGAACTCTTCAAAGTTTTTAGAGAAAAGATGCTCCTCGAGTAATTTTCTCGCAGATTCAAGTTCCTCGCCCGAATTTGATTCAGACATCTAAAAAACACTCTAGTGTATTAAGAATTAAGAAGTATTTTTAATTTTGCTTGCAACAGAAATAATGGCTCGCTTAAATTTACTTCCTATTTTTCGAGAGAAACCGTTATGATTCAGACTAAATGAAATGGATAAATGAAAAATTTATCGAAACAAAGCAATCAATCAAATCAGGTTATCGATAAACATTGTTTAATATTGGATCTTGAAACTACAGAGATAACCAAAACCCTTTGCAGTGTCGGGTTTGCGTCTCCCCCTGATTGGCTCAAGAGCTACAATTGTCTCAGTCAAGGGGAAAAGATGCGTGTTGATATTGCAAGAGCACTCTGCCTAAGCCAAAGCGAGATAGTCTTCGATGAGTTCACAAGTGTTGTCGATAGGGAGATAGCCAAAGTCAGTGCATTTGCTATCAGCAAAGCCGTCCGCAGATCAAAAAAGAAATTTATCGCAGTAACCTGCTACTAAGACGTGGTGGATTGGCTTGATCCTGACTGGGTTTTCTGTACTGACACGATGGAGTTTAGCCGAAAAAAAGAAACAGGCCGCCCGTTAACCTCCAAGTTTATCGGTGTGGCGCAAACTTATGGAAGATGTTTCGGCAATATCCCTATCTAAACGGGTCCATAGGTGCAGGAGTCAGATGCTACACAGCAGTCTATAAAGAAAAGCCCATTGCATTCATAGCTGTCGCTTGCGTTAGAATGAAAGCAAAATATTACCGAGTTAGCCGCCTAGTTGTATTGCCAGACTATCAGGGAATAGGCGTTGGAAAGCGATTTCTAAATTTTGTTGCTCAACTATACTCTTCACAAACAAAACTGCCATTCTATATTCTAACAAGCAACCCACAGATAATGAGAGGTAGCTTGGCTGGCTGGAAAATGACGAGGTTTGGGCATTCAAGCCAAGGAAGAGATAACCAAGAATAAACAATGAACTAAGAGAAAGCTTGAGCAAGAAAAGAATCACCGTTACTCTCCAATACCGTCCCTTTTAGAGGGATTGGTAAATCGCAGATTGAGCAACATTTTGCTTGACAAATCATGCAGAACTTGTATGCTGGCATATCAAACGTAGCAAATTTAATATACAACTAGCAAGAAAATTGCCCTTGTTGGCAAGGCAGAAATAATTTGCTTGGCCAATTATAATTATAGGAAAAGAAGAAATGAAAATTCTAAAGAAACATACTAAAGCTTCTTTACTTGCACTCTTTCTAATGATAACGATGTCTGCATCAATACTGCTCGCTTTTCCAATCGCTGATGCACATGTTCCTGCATGGAATGTCCCAACCTCCGCCTACGTCAGCTGCGCACCAGACCGCGTAGGCGTTGGTCAATCCACAACTATTGTGGTGTGGGTTGACAGATATTCTCCGACAGCTGGCGGTGGAATCGGACAACGGTGGGATGGATTCAAGATCGACATTACAAAGCCAGACGGAACTAACGAAACAATTGGACCATTTCAATGTTCAAGCGATGTCGGTAGTGACTTCAAAGTATATACCCCCGATCAAATTGGCACCTATACAATCGTGTTTAGCTGGCCTGGAGAAACAGTAAAGCCTTCTCCTGCTGTATTGACCAGCGATACCATAGGCGACTTCTACGAAGGGTCCACAAGCAAACCCGCATATCTTTACGTACAACAAGAACCAGTGGCACAGTGGCAAGAACCGCCGCTTCCAATAGACTACTGGACCACACCCATAAACGCTGCCAACAGGCAATGGTCAACGCTTGCAAGCAACTGGCTGGGAGGCAGCTGGCTGGTTGCCGGCTTCCAAAGATGGGGCATATCGCCTGGAAGCGCCCACGTACTGTGGACACAGCCTTTAACGGCAGGTCGTGGGGGCGGCATCCTTGACGCACAGTGGCCGGGGATTTCCATGAACGCTGAAGACTACGAAAGCCCATGGGGTTCGCCGATAATCATGAACGGAAAAATCTACTATAATGCCCCGGCAGTCGCAGACAGCGCTAAGTATGGCTATTACTGTATGGATCTGTATACTGGACAACAGCTATGGTTCAAGAACGGCACCGACAATGGCCTCAACAACCCGTACACAAATGCTGGCGGTTATTCACTCTCACAAAGCTATCCGGGGTTAACTCAAGGCCAAATATACCACTATCGTTCAGTTAACGGTGAAGGACTTCTCTCATACCTAATAATGGTGCAGGGCAGTACATGGTATTTCCTGGACGCCGCAACTGGAAACTGGATATTGACGCTGATAAACGTGCCTTCCGGTGTAGCCGCAACAGATCAAGACGGAAGCTTACTGCTCTACAGGTACAATAGCGCCACAGGTAATATTCTTTGTTGGAACTCAAGCCAAGCAATACCTCCATTGGGACCAGTTGGAACCAACCAGCAGCAGTGGAAAGCGCGTTTCGGAGCAATAATCGACGCTGTCAACGACACCTCCTGGATTAAGGTTGGCCCATCAGGAGATACTACTGCACAAGAACTCGTTCACTCCGCTTATTCAATGAACGTGACAATTCAGGCGGGTCTGCCGTTTTCAGGCGGTTTCGGTGCGTCATCTTCAGGCATTAGTGCTGTGTTACAGGATCAAAACCGAGTCCCAAAACAACTATTTGGCTATTATAAAGGAAGTGGAAGTTCTATCGGCAGTCCCATCGACCCTGATACATTTTCAGCATGGGTTGTGGACATAAACGAACACGTAACGACCTATAATACTTATCCTAATCTAACCAATACGCAAAACAGCAACCTTGGATTCAGTGCTTCGCTAAAATGGTACAGCAACATGACTGTTCCATTGCCTGGCAATAACTACACATGGAACTTGGGTGGAGTAAGCTACGACAATCAAGTGTTTATGTTAAGATGTTCGCAAACAGGCCAGCTGTGGGCTTACAGCTTAACAGACGGAAGCCTTTTGTGGGGACCAACTCCACAATTTAGCCAAATGGACTTCTACGGCATTAGTAGTAACATGTATTACGACAAACTCCTCGAATGCTCCACATACGGAGGAGTAATCGCCGCTTTCAACGCAAAGACAGGTGAACAACTATGGACCTACAACGCAACAGCCCCGGGGTTCGAAGGTTATTATGGTTCGAACATGCCGCTCAGCATATGGGCTGTTTGCGACGGAAAAATCTACACATACTCTACCGAGCACTCACCATCTAAGCCTCTTTGGCGTGCTTCATATATCCGCTGCATCAATGCCACGGACGGAACTGAAATCTGGAAGCTTCTAAATTATAAGAGCTTTATTGGAAATCCGGGTCTTGCAGACGGCTATATCGTACACTGCAGTGACTATGATAATCTGATATACTGCATAGGTAAGGGACCAAGTGCCGTCACAACTACTGCACCACTAAGCGGCATATCGATTGGATCCAGATGCACAATTACGGGAACAGTGACAGATATTTCTCCCGGCGCAATAACACTCGGTACGAAATTAGGCTACACCAATGGAGTTCCAGCAGTATCCGATGAGAGCCAAGAAGGATGGATGGAATACCTATACGAGCAGCAGGCAAAGCCCAATAATGCAACTGGAGTTCCGGTAACGATAGACGCGTTTGATCCAAACGGCAACTTTATCCACATCGGCGACACCACAAGCGACGCAAGCGGCACGTTTGGTTACTCATGGACCACTCCGGACGTACCCGGTCTATACAGAATAATAACAACCTTCAGAGGATCCAACTCTTACGGCAGTTCAACGGCAGAAACCTGCATGACCATAAGCGAGGTTGCACCTACCGCATCACCAATACCGGTAACCGCTCAGCCAACAGAAATGTACTTCATTGCTTCAACAATAGCCATAATCATTGCAATCGCCATAGGCTTCGCAGTAACAATCCTTTTGCTTAGGAAACGACCATAAAACTGGCAAACAATCAATCCTTTTCCCCTTTTTTTGTTAAATATCGAACAAATAGCAAGACCTAGTAGAACCGTAGAATCTTTGATTAATTCTTGTTTCTTAAGTTGAAGTCATCCAGAAGAATGTGGCTTAATTAATTCATGCTCTAACAAGGCGCTGAGCGGCACCGACTGCCTGACTAAAAACAACAAAATAATCCTACTCTAAACGAACATGCCTCATTCAACCTGTTATCGAAGGTGTGACTAACAAAAATAGATTCTTTTGCCAAAGAGTCACCTATTCTTGTGAGAGGGGAATCTCCCATTAGCCACACCAACAAGTTAGCGATAAGTTTAAAACTAAATAAAAAATTTATGTATCAAAGCTCTAATTTGTAACCCGAACAACCTTCCTTATCCATAATAATTAGAGCCCGAAGGCCTATTGTGAATTATGTTCCAAATATTATCAGTGCATTAGTGCATTTGAGTAGTCGTGGAAAAACAAGAAGGGGATAACAAGTTCTCTACATATTTCTAGTTTGTTTTACTCATAAGCCTTTTATTACAAAAAAAGAGGGTGGAATTTGTTTTATGGTCGCTTCCTAATCATAAGGAGAATTAGGATTGCGCCTATTATGGCAACGAAAACGAACAAACCAATGATTGCAGGGATAAAGTATGTGTCAGTCATTGATGCTATCTGTGATTGCGATTGTGTAGGAGTGGGGTTAGCTTCTGAAACAGTAAACGCCGTTTCTGCATGCGATGGATAGTAAGCTTCTGAACCTTCAAAGGCAGCGATAACCGCGTAATCACCGGATATATCAGGTTTCCATGAAAGACTGAATGCGCCATTTGAGTCACTCATAGTAGTTCCTATTGGCCTATAGTTACCGTTAGAATCAACAACATTTATTGTCACAAGAACACCTGTTGCATTTGTTGGCGTTGGCTGATCTTCATACAAGCATTCCATCCAGGCTTTCTGATCTTGGTCTGACATTGCTGGAACCCCATGTGGAAATCGTGCGCTAATCTGGTCTTGTTTTGTGCCTGCAGAGTTATCGAGTACGTTGCCTTTGATCAGTACTTTGTCGCCAAAGTTGGAAACCTCAGGAGAGGCTGTAACGGATGTAACGCTGGGTCCTTTACCGTAGCAGTATATCTGGTTATCATATGTGTTTAGCGTTATTAGGTAGCCATCTGCGATAATCGGATTGTTTGCCCATGATTCTATTGTCCAAAGTTCAGCTCCGTTTGAGGCATTGATGGCACGTATCATTGAGCCACGCCATTGTGGTTTGGTGGGTGAGTGCTCAGTCGAGTACATATACAATTTTCCGTCGGCAATGCAACCTAAATTCAAAGGATAGTTACCGTAAGGAGATTCGAAGCCAATATTTTTGGCGGTGTAATTCCATAAGTAAGCACCTGTTTGGGCGTTGTAAGCGGTTAATACTCCTCCATATCCATAGGTGAAAACTTTACCATAGACAATAGATGTGGATAGCCCGTAATAGTCCATCTGATTTTTAGTGTTCACTGGACCCCATAGTTGGCTACCGGTATCTAAGCTATAGCACCAGACATTATCTGTTTCCAATGAAAGCATTGTGAAGATTCCTTCCGCGGCGTTGTATGAATCTAGATAGACACTTTCGTTTGTCGGTGGAGTGTAGGTTTTTTGCCAAAGTACCTTGCCTATTTCTCCTGGTTTAAGACTTAATGCCCACATTGTAGAGGGATTTGATGATGGAACCCTGTTGTTGCTTGAGAAGCCGTCGGAGCCAATTAGTTTGTCTTCTGCAATTTGCCAGTTGATGCTGCCGGTTATGGATTGGGGTATGGTTGTATTCCAAGTGTATCCTGATGTTCGAGCGTCGATCGTTCGTTTGTATCCTGTCCTCCAGGTCTCATTGTAGTTTGCTTGTCCTGATGTATAGCTTGGTAGTAAGCAAGCGTCAGTTGCATTCCAAAGGGCTAACCAGTGATGTGAAGTATCAAGAACATATCTTAGTAAGCTTCCATCTTTGCCTGTCGCGTCTGTGCCTGTAGGAACATTTGTGAGAATGTCTAGGTCAACGCCGTTAAATGCGTCATACATGTACCAATTTTTGTTAGTGTCTCGGCTGACTGGGATTTTCCAAATATAGGAGACAACGCCGTGTTGGTTGAAGGTTTCATAGTCAAGGTCTTGTCCCAAGGATATAGTGTAGTTTTTGGCAAATATTTCTTGTCCAGTGCGTATATCTATACAGTGCATTCCTGGTGGAGGGCTGTCGTGATTATATCGAATATCTGGGTAATCGTTGTAGTATAGTCGTCCCTGTATTATGAATGCGTCTGTAAATTTGGGTTCATATGACAGGCCGTCATAGTAGCCTATTGATTCTGTTTTTCCTCCAGTTAATCCTCCGAGTGTTAACGGTTTTGTCCACATTATATGGGCGCTTTGGGGTCCTAAACTGTAGGGGTTTATTTGTCCTTGCATTGCGGTTCCGCCAAGCCAATCGCCAGACATTGTCCACCAGTCTCTGTTGATTGCGCTAATTGGGCGTGCCCAATAGTCTGTTGGAAGTGGGGTTTCCTGCCAGCTTGGAATTGGGTCCTGCTGCACTGTCAGGTAGTATGGTTCACTCGTGCTTGCTAGGTATGTGTCGTTGACTGTTTCAGGCGAGTAAACTGTAGTTCCTTTTGGGGGAACTGGCTCGCCGGTAATTTTGTGTTCCTGAAAACTGGCTACAAATTTGTATGTTCCAGTTTCGGTCGGTGTGTACGGAATGTATGTAGACCCAACTGGGTCGGAGGTATGCGTGCCTAAAGATTCTGTAGTGCCGTCGGGCTTTGTTACTTCTGCTGAAAGAGTCCATCTGTCACCATAGTAACCTATTGCGGTCGGAGGAAGCTTGTCAACCCATAAGACAACTAGGGCGTTTTGGCCAACTCCCACTGGATTCGGTGAAACAGTGATAAAGCACCATGTTGGAACCTTCCATCCAGGATCATGAGCAGTAGCTGTTGGTAGAGTTACGAGCAAAGTAGCAGCTGATAATAGTAGGATGGCAACGATAAAAATAGCCATAGATTGGTTTCTAATTTTTTGCATTTTTCTTACTCCATAAAATTTATACGCCCACATATTTTGCTATTTGTTTATAAATTTTGGCAAACTTACTTTTTTTATTAAGTGAGAAAATTAGAGTACACGTTCAACAAAAATGCAGAAATAACCAGTTTAATATTGTTGATTTGAGTGGATAATTCTTTGCAAAGGGTTACCTATTTTTGCGAGAGGGGAATCTCAAATGGCCCCACCCACAAGTTAGCGATTAGTTGTAAACTGCATTAAAAGCTTGTGTATCAAAGCTCTATTCTGCAGCCCGAACATATCGAAGTTTCAACTACCTTAATCCAACAATAAAAGAATTTTTAATGATGCTTTTCTAAACAAAAAAAGGGAAATTGATTGAAACTGTTTTGTAGTTATGGTCGTTTTCTGAGAGTCAACAAAGCAAGTATGATAGCTACTACGATAATTAGGACGAATAGTCCAGCGATTGCGGGAACAAAGTACATGTCAGCGACAGACGACGTATTAGTTGTAGGTGTGGGAGTAGCTTCAGGTGTAGAGTTGATTGTGAATGCGGATTCTGCGTGTGAGCCACCGTAAGAGCCAGATCCAGCGAAGTTAGCGACGATTTGGTAAGTGCCTGGACCAGCACCAAGTTGGTTTGAATTTACTGCTAATTTATAGAAGCCGTTGGAGTCGCTCGTGGCTGTTCCAAGATCGATTGTGTTGCCGTTTGGATCAATTGCGCTTATGGTTACAGGTACTCCAGTTGTATTTTGGGGCATCGCCTGCTGCTGATAGAGGTATTCCATGAAGCCTTCCTGGCTCTCATCGGATACTGCTGGAACTCCATTTGAACCGTAGCCCATTTTCGTAGAGAGTCCTCAGAGTGCCGGGAGATTGATCAGTAACCGTGCCCATGATTGTAAAATTGGGTTCCGCTGGTATGCCGCTCTGTACTGAAACTGTTGTTGCGCTTGGTCCTTTGCCGATGCAGTAAACTTTGCTGTCATATGCGTTCCAGGTAACTGCGTAGCCGTTTACGATGGGTATTCCATAACCAGCAAACAATCCTGATGTACTATATACGCCGTAAAAGTCTGCTAGTTTCCAGATCAGTGTTCCATCTGTTATGTTGATGCAGCGTACGTATGATTGTCGCCAGAGGGGATTGGTTGGTGAGTGCTCAGTTGAATACACATATATCATTCCGTTGCAAACAGCGCCTAGATCCAGTGGCATGTTAGCCCCGTATTCGCTTTCATAATTGTAAGGTGCTGCTGTAGCATTGTAGATCCACAATAAGTTCCCGTTGGTTACGTTGTAGGCATAGATTTGTCCCTCATAGTTGCTTGGGTCCATTGCAAGGTATATGCCGTAGTACACATTTCCTTTTACTCCGCTAGCACCGCCGGTGCTGTAGTAAGCAATTTGGGGTTTTTGTGCAGTTGGTCCCCACAGTAGGTTTCCGGTTGACAGTTGATAGCACCACTCCTGCCTTGTTTGCTGACACTCTAAGAAGAATACGTCATATTGATAATTTATGGGAAGCTCGTACGTAGAGACATTTGGAATAGACCAAGTGTAGTTTTTGCCGGGCAATGGTACTTGTATGGTTTTGTTATAATCCAGCGTAACCGCGAATCCAAGGTTGGTATTTAGGGTAGAAGTTAGTGTAGGCCAGGGACTATAAGGTCCAGTTTGGTTTATGTGTGCAAGCCATATATTGATATTATCAGAGCTAATTGCTGTTGTACCAGTGTAAGTGGAAGGAATACTACTGCCAAAAAACTCTACTGGCTCACGGTTTGTGTTTGATACAACGTTCAAGGTTCCGGGCAAGCCTTTCAAAGAAGAATCTGTGTAGTTCATCGTGTATCCGGAGTGCGGAGCTGCTGCCATCGCCTGAAGGGTGAGCGGGTCTAAGGTTGTACCCCAAGTAGTGGAGGCATTCATCCAAGATTTGTCAGCAACGGCGTCAATTGTTGCTCCAATTGGGGGTCTCCATACTTGCTGATTAGTTCCTGTGGGTCCCGCTGGATAAATAGCTTGAGTTGTGTTCCAACAGAGGAATTGTCCTTTCGCGGAATTGTAACTGTAGATCAGTAAGTCTCCTTGTGCGTCCGTTGTATGGTAACCCGAGGTTGGCACATTTATCAGCGTTAATATTACGTTTCCAGTGGTTGCGTCAAGCATGTACCAGGTGCTTAGTTCGTTAATGGCTGATGTATAATCCTCTTGTCCCTGCATCCATAGATAACTGGCTATTCCCTGCCCGTTAACGTTGTTAACGTGTAGCATTTGGCCCTGTGTCAGTACCTCATAATTTTGACCGTATGATTGACCGTTGCCGCCAGGTACATTTATTGTATTGGGTTGGTTGAGGCCATTGTCGGTGCCGTTCTTGAACCATAGCTGTTGTCCAGTATACAGATCCACGGCATAATACCCATAATGTTGACTCATTGCGGTATAGGGCATATTGTAGTAGATTATTCCGTTCATGATTATCGGTGTGTTATATGCATAATCGTAGTCCCATAAGCCGGAGTTCAAACCAGGCCATTGCGCGTCTGCGATGCCTCCTGGGTATGCGACAGTGCTGGAAGGTGAAGTTGCTTCTAAAGGCTCTGTCCACAATACGTGGGCGGTGGTCGGTCCTGTGCCCTCATTTTGGAAGTTCCCTGGAAGCAGCCATTGGCCTTTCAGCCAGTTGCTTGCAAGGAGCGACCATTGTCTGTTCTGTGCATTTATTGGGAGCGTCCAGTAGTCTGTAGGAAGCGGAGGTTCTGGCCATGATGGGATTTGTTCTTGCTGTACCGTAAGGTAAGCAGGGTCGCTTGTGGAAGGTTGGAAATAATCGCCGATGTCTACTGAAGTGGGGACAGAAATGGTGGGAATAATTGTTGCTCCGGCGAAGCTGGACACAATCTTATAGGTGCCAATCATGGTGGGAGTGAACGACTTATAGTCACTGGCAAGAGCACTTGTAGTCTGCCACGGTCCTATGAGCACTGTAGTTCCGTCTGGTTGCGTGATATTTATTTGGAAAGTAAACGTTTGACCAGTAACACCGCCAGCTGTAGGAGAGTACCTGTCAAGCCAAACAATAATAGTTGTGTACTGCCCGACACCAACGGTGGCCGGTGCGCAAGAAACAAAGCAGTTGGTTGGAACGTTCCATGCAGGTGAATGCGCGTTAGCATTTGGTATTAGCATAGTTGAAGCTGTCATTGAAAGTATAAAAAATAGTGCAATAATTATAGCTGCAATTTTGTTTCTTTGGGTTTTCATTTTTTGTTTTCATTTCCTTTAATTTCTGTTTGAATGAAAGCCAAAAAATTGTTTATTCATTTTGAAAAGTTTTAAAATCGTAGGCTATTGTAGAGTGCTTATTAGCTTTCACTCAACGATTATTGATTAGACTAGGTTGGTTAAAAAACATTTAGTTTTTTTGGAATCTGCTTTCTTTGCTTCAATCTATTTGCTCTCAAGAGAACAAAAATATTACCTATTGGCACTAGCAGTCACATCGTTTAATCAATTTATTAAGGCGCTCAAGTTACAATTTCTTGATACTTCATGAATTTTTACAAGCCTATGCTTGCTAAATCTGTTTCTAAGCCTTTTTCTGGCAAGGATTGGATTTTTGAGATCAAGTGGGATGGGTTTTCGAGCGATAGCTTACGTGGATGATTTCTTTACTGTTCAGAGCCGCAACGGTAAGGAACTGAAGCATTTTTTTCCTGAATTGGAAGAACTTAGGCAGCTGACGAAGAATGTGGTTGTTGATGGTGAAATCGTTACCATGAAACAAGGAAAAGTTGACTTCCACGCCCTACAGGAAAGAGGGCACCTGATTTCAAACAAGGATATTGAGCGTTTGCGGAACAAGTCGCCAGCTACCTATGTTGTTTTTGATATTTTAGAGAAGGATGGGCAGCCTCTTGTTGATTTGCCTTTAATGGAAAGAAAGGTCATCCTAAAAGAGTCAGTTAAGGAAAGCTCGCACGTAATCATCAACGATTATGTCGAGGAGAAAGGCGAACAATTCTATGAGGCGGTTTTGGAGCATGACTTGGAAGGGATGGTTGCCAAACGCAAGGACAGCGTTTATGAGCAGGGGCTGGGAACGGGCAGCTGGCTGAAGGTTAAGAATCTCAAAAGCTGTGACTGCGTAATTTTCGGTTATTCAAAGGGCGAGGGTGCTAGAGAATCAACGTTTGGCGCTTTAGTCGTAGGCTTGTATGATAAAGATGGAAAACCAATTTACGTTGCTCACGTTGGCACAGGGTTTACCCAAGAATTGCTTGATTCTCTGATAGCAGGTTTTAAAAAATTAAAAAAAAACTTCAGCGCCCTTCATTGCAAGAGACATGGTAGGAGTTACATGGGTTGAGGCTAAGCTTGTTCTCTTTGAGATTGTACTTTCGAAATCATGCAAAAAAGAAAATCACTGATTGTTTAGTGCAGAAGGCATGCTGAAACAGGCAGTCACGGATTCTTGTTGAACTTATTATTATTTAAAGGTGATAGGTTCAATTGTTTCTGTGTTTGCTATTTGAATTTGGGGTTTTTCTTCGGTTTTGAGTTTTTTGAAAAAGATTAATCGGTTTTCAAAGGCTGTTACGAAGTCATCTAAAGAACTGCCTGTATTTCAGGTGAGAGGTTTGTTATCTCCTCAAGAAATGTTGCCGCGAGCTTGTTTTTCAATTTTGTTCTTCGTTGGGTTTTATTGGTCATGATTCCGACTTCATTTTTAATGTTACAAAGTGAGCCTTAAGTTGTTTATGAATTTGAAATTTAGTTAGCTGGAAAATGTCTTTGATCTTCACTTATCAAGAGCTCAGAGATTCTTTTTTTTATTTTAATCAAAATTTCCGCAAATTTGATTAATGTCTTTTAAGTATTGAGATATAATATGCCGTCATCGTGCTTTGGAAATTTCCAGTGCTTAGAAGAACAAAAACTAACATGCAAATACGCTGACCTATGCGAAATCAAACAATTCAAAAAACAATACCAAACCACAAATTAACGATTTGTTTCTACCTGTGTTTGGACAGCAACTCTGTTTTAGATTGTTAGTCAATTTTGAATTGCCTATTCGAAAACGTTTGAATTAAAGAAATAGAGAGCGTTTATTAATTTTTCAGCAAATCAGATTTTCTGCTTGCTAATTACGGTCCTGAAGGTTTTGCCACAGCATTCACTTAGCCCGATTGTAAGTTCCATTCTCTTTCCTTCTTTGTCAGGCTTGCCAGCCATCTTCCAAGTTTTTTTAGGAGATACTTCCTTTCCGCACGTTGGACATTTTGCCATAAATTCGCCTCCATTAAAAAGTGATACTATAATTGTTGACCATATGTATGGATAAAACTTTGCTAAAGAAACGATTAAAAAAAGTGGAAAGAACAATAAAAAAAAAAAAAAAAAAAAAAAAAAAAAAAAAAAAAAAAAAAATATGCAAATCAAGATCAGCTTTAGTGTTGAAGGATTTTCCACAAATAGGACAAACAAAATCTTCGGTCTCGAACTTTTCACTGGGTTCATGATTAGGTAGCGGATTCTCGACATCTGGTGTGGGCGGAATAACTTTGTTTGTTTCTGGAGGAATTTCCGGTACCGGTTTCACGGAGGGCAAGTCAGTTTCAGCCATATCAAATCGAGAGATGTTAGTTGAAACTCTTTTTCTTAAGCATATGTGATTACCTTCTTACAGCAAAAAATTTGTCGAGCTTAAGTCTATCCATCGATACTTACCATTCGTTTCTTTTGCTTATTGCTTCTTGTTTTTGATCTTGTTCTATTTCACGGTAAATGTCTTTTGCCGAAGACAAAACAACCGTTAAGTCTGTATCTTCAACACTTTTAACGTGGAATTTTCACCAATCTTGCTTCTTTATTCTGGGGTACATATTGAACAGCAGTTTCTTTGGAGGTGAAATTTAGCTTTTCACCAGAAGACCAAGGCTCATATATTTCCACCCTAAACAGGTATTCCTCTGCACCAATACCTGTCATATCCAGGTTTAGTAGAAATTCAAAGGTGTCGTTTAGTAGGTTACTTTGAGGTATGCTGATTGTTGTTGAATTGAGGAGGTGCTCTTGAAAAAGGTCTAAGTTAACTTTTGAAAAGACGCTTTCGAAGGCAATAAACTAAATTCAACTTTAAAGGCTAACTCGTCTTCTTTGACTGTCTCGGAGACGCTGTTGATCACTATTTCTTTTGTTGACTTGATTGACTCTTTATTTCTGTTAATGTTGAATTGAAAAGAGAGGTCTTCAAAAAGTGTTGATTGCTTTTTCTTAATATCAACCGATATTATCTCTTTTTTTGCCGATTCTTAGATAATCTAACTCTAAACTTAGAAGCGATTTTAATGAGTAATCCACCTGAACCGAGGCATGGGTCATAAACTTGTTCGCCTTCTTTGGGATCCACGATGTTAGCCATTAAGACAGTGACTTCTGAGGGAGTGTAAAATTCTCCTGCTGATGAACCTGAGCCTTCAGCGAACTTTCTTAGCAGGTATTCGTATGCTCTTCCTAGTATGTCTGGCTCGATAAACCTGCCTTTCAAACAAAGGAAGGCGGACTACAAACATTTGATATTGTAGTAGCAAACCCTATGTGGAATCTAAGTTTAGAGAAAAGCATGGCGACGACCCAAAGGTTAAACCCCTGCAATTCTTCGGACAAGAAATTTTTCATGGGACCTATGCCATGGAAAAGATGAACGTTTTCATAAACAAAATGGAAGCAAACGTAGCACTAGTAGATACTCACTAGAGATGCTTTAAGCGATGGCGCAATCACCTGCAAAAACAAAGAAGACTTCGAAAATCATTAGCTACAAATTCTTGGCAGTCAACTAAAACAGCTAATTCGACAGGAGGCATCAGTGTAAATGCGCCTCTGGAAAAGCGGGTCCGGAGGGATTTGAACCCTCGATCTCCGGCTCCGAAGGCCGACACCTTAATCCGTGCTAGGCTACGAACCCAAACAATACTGACCTAACACTTCAATAATGGAGTTGCATTAAAAGATTTACGGCAATGCTTATAAAACCACATAATATTAAATTGGTGACGCGTCAAAAGGGGGCCGGTAGCTCAGCTTGGCTGGAGCGTTCGACTGATAATCGAAAGGTCGGCAGTTCAAATCCGCCTCGGCCCACCATTCACCCATTAATTTTCGCCTTTTTTTGTGGTTGCGCTCTGCCTACCACATAATCTTATTTTGGTTTAAGGAAATAGGTTATGTAATCTCTTGTTTCGTAAGCAATATGAAAGATGGTTCACCTTGAAGAAAAATCAAATTAGCAAATTCCACAACATAAAAAAAGATGAACAGATGAACAGCCATCATATGCAATTAGTTGGTTGTACTTGTGGCGCAAAAATTTTGGTGGTTCCTGACGTTGCAGCAATGGATAGGGCAGTGAAAAATCATTTAAGTATGGATAAGAATGCTAATGAACAATATTTGATAGAGCAGATCCTTAAAGTAGCCAGTACACAAGCGTAATTTATTTCTTGCAAAAGTTTATTTCAATGAAAAATAATTATCTTTAATGTGTTTTTTATGAGTAAAAATAGCTCACCCAAAGAGATGGTCATCGGAACCAATTGCTTTAACTGCAAATTCGTTGCTAACAACAATGAACCCGTCGCTTCACAAGAGCTAAACAATGAAGGCGGCATCGACCCAAAAAACGCTGAAGAAATGTATCGCGCTGAGAGCGCCGACTTAATTACCCTCCCAGGCGGCTCCAAGGCTGATGCAGCAAACAAAAGATTTTGTTATAACAAAAAAATCGAAATGTACGTTACCGTTCGGATGTGCTGTGCCTACTGGGATAATGACGGGGTTAAGAGACCCTGGAAAAACAATAAAAAATAATAGTTGAGGTTTGTTTGTGTCTGAGAAAAAAACTAAAATCCAAGAAAACCACGATGCCTGCGTTATGGCAGTTGCAGAGGAATTGAAACGAGATAACTGGTTGGTTAAAGCAGATGTCGAAGGCTACGAGAAACCACCGATGATTGGCCCAAAATATGTTCCAGATATCCAAGCCGAAAAGAAAGGTTGCATAACCAGAATTTGCGAAATAGCTACTCCTGAAATGTTTGAAGGCGACATTCAAAGGTATTCTGAATTCAGGAATTACTGCAACGAATACGATTTCCACATGTATGTGGTCGATAAAGATGGGACACGAAGGCAGATCGATCCGCAAACTTTCGGGAAAAAATAATTCTTTACATTATTTGTAGCTTTAAGGGTCCTTTGTATTTGGTAATCTTAATGGCTACCAATGTTGAGGCAACGCCAACAGCAGCCAAGACTGGAACCACAGTAGCAGTTGGAAATTCTGGAATCACCCAAACATTAGATGAGGTTATGTTCATCATTTGTGTGCTATTGGTCCGTGTTGTGCCACTTGTTTGAATGATTTCTTGGCGCCACTGTACCATCATACCTGTAGCTTGGTCATAGTAGATATCCATACTATTGTAAGCCCCGATTGAGGTGTTGTTTTCGTTTGTTACATAATGGTTGGTTAACCGCGAGCCCCCCAAATAAGGCATAGATAAGGTATCGTTTATGGTTGGACTCAAAGTCGCTGAAGGAAACATTCTGCCCATCATGCCAACGCCTCGCGCCATGAAGAAGAAGTTGCTTGCTGAGGATGGACCCCCATACCCTGAAATCGTTGCCATTCCAGTTCCCACGTTCATGCTGCAAACGCCTGTTACGCTTGACCCATTCAAGCCTCGGTACATGGTTTCAAAATTTACTGAAGCGCCTGAAACGCCGGTAACGTTAATCATGAAATAATCGGTTTGGTTTATCCAAGTTAAATCGCTGGGAATAGCTGTATGAGGATCGCTTGAGCTATAGTAGCTTGTGTAGTTGTATCGGAAAAAGTCACCGTGGGCTACTCCTACGGTGGGCATCATTTCGCCGAAGCCCACGCTTAAAGAACCAGTAAGTAGGACAAATAAAATTAGGAATATAGAAAACAAACTTTTCTGCAAAAATTATTACCAAATAAATTTGGATGCAGACTCTTTTAAACCTTCTTTGAATCCAATTTTTGGGTAATGAGTGGTTTGTAAAGAAGTTGTATTATTTATCCGTAGTCTGAATGCTTTTTTTGTTGATTATTTCGGGTTTCGTGTGAAAAATGTTTGTTTTTCTCTCTTGTGATAAAGTCTTAAGTCGAAAGGCTTAATAGTCGAAAGGTTTCAATTTCCTCTTGAAAGGACGATACAATTTGGGACTTTCCAGAATGGAGATGTACCTCGCCGTAATCAAGGTCTTAGAGAATGCGGATTCAATGGCGCAGCAACAAATAATGCGCAAAGCAGGCATCCCCGCCGTCCCAACAAGAGAATTCTTCGATTTTCTGGTCAAATTGGAAATAGTCAGCAAAAAAACGTCGGAGTCAAAAGTGGTTTATTCTTTAACTGAAAAGGGACAAAGACTGTGCGCTTATTTTCGTTTAGAGGACGACTCAATATTTAGAGGAACTGGAATTTTCAGAATCGATTAATTGCCCTCTTAGTTTCGGTTTTCAAGCGTAAACGAGAAAGAATCTGTTTCTTCTTGTTTTGCTGGAAGCGACTTATCTAACTGTCCGAAAAACCTGATAACTGCTGTTCCCCGATCTGTATTAGAATAGACAACACCGTTTTTGCCGACACTAATTTCTTCAACCAAACCCTGCTTGATTAGGAAACCCAAATGCTCCTTTAGAACATTGGAATTAATATTAGCCTCGTGCATGAGATGCGATATCTGCAAAGGACCTTTATGGACCAAAACCTTCAGGATGTCAACGTGCATTTCTAGTTTGGAGCGGTCTCATACTAAACCCGTTATAATACGGAGGCTAAATTCGGTATTAACCATATGTGCGTAGCAAAAAATACAAGTGAGCAAATTTGTTTAGGAAGGAAATGTAAATTTGATTTTGACTAATTTGATTTTTTTAGATTTTAGTTTTTAACTTATTCTTTTGTGTGTTGCGGTTTTTCGTCAGTTTCAAACTCATCTTTTGTTGCCTGCTCTATTTTCTCACCGGCTTTCTCAAAAGGCGAAACAAATCTTTCGAAGGGCGTAGCTAAATGTAGTATTGCGTGTGCGCCAATAGTGATAGCATAGATTTTGGAGACTTCGGCTCCGAAAAGAACGAGTTGGTTTAAAACAAAAATCCACAACAGAATAATCACCAAGGCGCCGCCTGCGCCGCTCACTGTTGTAACTGTAAAGACTTGAATGTATGTTCCAAAAATGTAGTTCGTCACAGTGAATGCTATACCTGTTGTTACAGAAGCTAAAGTTACATCTCGCCAGTGAACTCTTGCTTCTGGGATCATCTTGTAGATTATGGCCAAAAGCAAGGTTGCCACCAGAAAAGATAAGACAATTTGAACTATGGTTACAGTAATCAGAGTTAGAGTTCCATTTATTGAAAGAAACACTATTACGCTCGATAAACTACTTGCTATTGCGGTCCATGCGATGACTATTAATCCAAGGGCAGAAACAAGAACAAAAGGTCCAATCTTTTGTCTTACCCTCTTCCATAGTGGTTGCATTTTAGGCAATCTCACTTCCCATATGCAATCCATAGAATCGCGTAAAACTGAAAAAGCGCCGATTGCTCCACCCAATGAAAAACCTACAACAACGATTGCTGTCCAAATTGAAGTGAAAGGCGAGCCAGTGTTCAATAATAGCTGATTAAACAATCCTGCTACAGCTGGACCTACGACGGATGAAATTTGAAGTATTACAATTTGAATTGCCGCAGTTTCACCAAAAAATAGAGAAAAAATGCCAACTGCAATGAGTAATAATGTGGGCAAAGGTAGAATGATGAAGAATGTGAGAGCCGCAGCTCGGAGGATAGCGTTGTCATTTAGCCACTCTCGAAATGATTGTTTGAAAAGTTTAACTATTTCTGTACGATTCATTGTGAAACCTATTCTTAAAATTAGGTGTGGCTTGTGGTTCAAGTTCTCAATCTTTAAGTTGGGTATATGGTTTTGTGGGAGTAAGCGGGCAATCACAAGTCATGTGTGCGTTGCGTCGGAGCAATAATTTTTTAAGCTAAGTGGTGACGAATTACTGATAGGTGTTTTGATTGAGTAAAGAAGACGAAATGTTAGTTGAGTTAAGGAAAATTAGAGAAGCATTAGAGAAAGGTCCACCACCAACAGCCACCAAAGGGTTTATGGAACGAATTCAAAGATTTCCTATCGAAATACAAAATTTTTGGGCTTGCAGTTGCATTCATATTAGCTTTGTACTTGGGCACGTTGGTTCAGGCACTTGTAAAAGACTTCATGATTCCGCCATAGGTTTGCAATACCCGGCTTATCAAACTTGGCGACTTACGCAGTTTCGGTGATGAGTCAGTCGTTTGGCATTGGCGAATTCTTGGTTGCGTTGATAACATTCGTGATAGTTGCTTTACATTGTATTCATAGACAGTAAAGATAGTCAAAAGATGGAAAATGGAATAATTTTGCCTAACCGCCTAAGTCTTTTGTTCATTGTTGATGGTTACCGAGTAAGCGGAATCATGTAGTTCATTTTGGTTTTTTAGTCTTTAACATTTCGTTCTTTGTGATTTGTGTCATGAGTCACAGTATTCTGTCATCCAACGAAAGCGCAGAACAGCCAAACAACTCAACCAGGTAAAATATGAAAATGAGCTTTCTTTGCTCACGAACACTTTATATCAAAGAAATCGCTAATTTTATTTGATTATTAGGTGAATTATTCATGAGTTCTGAACCTTTTCATGTAACTGACGCAAACTTTGAAGAAACAATCAAGAAAAACAAGTTGGTTTTTGTGGATTTCTGGGCTAGTTGGTGTGGTCCCTGCCGAGCTTTAGCTCCAACCATCGTGGAATTAGCGAAGGAATTCAGCGGAAAATTTGTCATCGGCAAACTAGATGTTGATGAGAATCCAGCTACTGCAGAAAAATTCGGTGTCCAAAGCATTCCAACCATGATAGTCTTCAAAGATGGCAAAGAAGCAGAGCGCCTCGTAGGGTTATGCCCCAAAAACCGAATAACAGACAGCCTAAACAAACATTCAATGTAGCTTTTTATAGGCTACTTTTCATTTTTTCAAACATTTTCTCGAAAGTCCAGCGGATGCTCGACTTCAACTCTTTCAGCCGCTCGTCATCTACATTCTTGATTATTATTTCGCGGATTTGGTCGTCTTCACGGACAATGTTGTAGGAGAACATTTTTTCAGCCGTCAACTGCCCAAGCCGCACGAGTTCTTTGTCTTTTTCCTGCATCTTAGAGAACACTTTCTCAACGAGGAAATTAGTAAAAGGGGGCGTGTTGACGGTGAAGTTTTTTGTTTCGTCAGGATATACGTGGATGGTTTGTTTGTCGAAGTACATGAGTGCTAAGGGTTCATCCGACATAGTTTTTAGGGGTATGACGCTTTCGGGTTCCGTGTGTTGCTGTGTCAGCGGAGCTTTTGGAGGTTCAGGTTCTTGTTTGGGTAAAACAACTTCTTTAGGTATCGTCGGAGTGGTGGGGACTTCTTTTATATCACCACGTTTGAACCCTTTCTCAAGCAAAATCTGGTTAACAGTGTCTAGGGTTGCTTGGACCTCCTTAGTTTCAGCAGTTAATTTCTCCAGTTGCTCTTCAAGCCTTTTTTTGAAGGCAATCATCGTTTTCATTTTTTCTGGGTCAAGCGACATAGCAATCAGCACTCGCAACTACTTAGGCACAGGAGACTTATCAGTTTTAGCTTTTTGGCTCTTCACCGATTTTCTTTAGCTGCGCACGGTACATTTCCACGATTTCTTTGGAGGTAGTTGCATCTTCTGGGGCTTTGTCGGTTCGGTATTTGCCTGTGAAGCGTGGGAAACGGATGGCTAACCCTGCGCCTTTGCGGATGGAGTTCATGGCGGTCATATGAATGGGGCTTAACGTGACTTCGGCACCCAAAATCTCCAAAACCACTGATGGTTCAAACCAAACATCTGCCTCCAGCATCGAATAGACGCGGCTATTTTTGCGTGGAATTATATGCTTCTGGAGCATTTCGTAGAGTTTTGCCAAATCTTTGTCGGTGAATCCGGTGCCGCATTTGGTTACTGTTTCAAAGGTGTCGTTTTCATCGTTGTAGGTGGCTAAGAGTAGCGCGCCATAAGTGCCTACGCGTTTTCCTCTTCCATGAAAAGCGCCGACAACTACAAGGTCCACCGTGTCTTTCATTTCGCTCTTGTAGTCGCGCTTGTATTTTATCCAGAGCCAGCCGCGGTTTCCAGCTTGGTAAACGGAGTCTTTAGCGACTGATTTGCACATTAATCCTTCGCAGCCTTCAGCTATGGCTTGTTCGAAGAAATCTTCTAGTTCCTTGGGGTTTTTTACCAGTTTTTGTGTGGCTGGTTTTATTCGGTCAGTTTGAGCAATAATTTTTTCGAGGGTTTTGCGTCTCTGTGGGAATGGCTCTTGTGTTAAGTCTTTACCGTCAACGAATAGTGCGTCGAAGGCGAAAAGGGAAATCGGATAATCCTTGATGGCTGCTTCCACACCGTACTTGCGTCTGCGATGCATCAATTCCTGAAATGGACGCATATCACCAGTTTCCAAATCCATCGCTACACATTCAGCTTCTAAAATTGCTTCTTTTGCATCGATTTTTTCTTTAATTAACTCCAAGGCGTCGGGATACTGATCAGAAATGTTTTCCAATCGCCTGGAAAACAAAATAACTTTGCCATCTTTTTTGTGCGCTTGAATGCGCTCGCCATCATACTTGTATTCGGCTACGCATTTGCCACCGAACTTCTCCAAAATCTCTTCTGGCGCACCCAACCGCTCAGCCAACATAGGTCTTATAGGTTCAAAAACCACAACTTGAAATTCTTTAATGCCCTCAATGCCTTTCTCCGCAACGACGTTAGCGACTCTGCCCAGATCCGAAGAGATGTTGTAGGCACGTTCGACGAATTCTCGGTTCTCTTTTCCGCCGCCATACGCTATAGCTAATGCATCGAGCACCGTCATGTCCGCAATGCCCAAACGCAGGTTACTTGTGATAGTGCGGATTATCCATTTGGCTTCTTTGGGCGAGGCGTCTGTTAATAAGCCACAGAGAAGCGCCATCTTCATATCCACTGCTCCTGAGCCTGAGGTTTTGGCGAGTTTGTCGAGTGTCTCATAGACGTGTTCGGCGGTGAGTTTTTTGGTGAAGAAGGTAGATTGTTTTCTTTTTTCTAATTGTTTTTGTGAGGTTTCGCCGATGTCGCCGCTCTTCAGTAGCTCCGACTGGATTACACCTTCACTTTGTCCAGAAGCACGAGATAACGCTTTTATAGCGAGTTTCTCGGCAACTCCCATCTCCACACCCATAAAATCAGGATACAATTTGCCTTGCGTCAGATATACAACCTTGGAAATAATGTCTTTAGGTGTTTTGTTTAGGAGTTCAACCAGCAAATCTGTCATTTCTAATCGTTTAGTGGTTGCTTCGATTTTTTCGTATGCATCGGCGATTATAGCGTAATCCATGGTTTTTCGCTCACAAGAAATACTGCTTGGCTGAACTTTTAAACTTACCACCTTTTTTATGTAAGAAGATTTTATTAGGTTAGCCGGACCTATTCAAACTATGAACCCATGTGTAGTTTATTTTTCAAGAACAGGTAACACTAAACGGTTAGCCCAAGCTATAGCCGAAACGGCAAAAGTCCCAATCTTTGATATGGCAGGAACGACGCCGTCAACCATCGAAACCTACGACCTTATAATCCTGGGCACACCAGTGGAAGGCTCAAGCCCGGCCAAAGAAACCAAAGCATTCATTGAAAGCTTGTCTAAGTTGGAAGGCAAAAAAGCTATTCTGTTTTGCACATACCGCATTTTTGGCAACGAACGGACTATGAAAGCTATGGAAAAGGATTTGAAAAGCAAAGGCTATGATACGATTTTGAAAGTCTCAAAGAAGGGAATGAAACCTGAAAAAGAAGCCGATTTCTCAGATATCATTGCTGAAGTTAAGAAAACACTGGGAAAATAGTAATTCTGAAAACTGAAAAATAAAATAAGAAAACAGGGAAAAATTATTTGCTTAAAACTAACTCTATGTTGGTCGTTGTTTTAGCAGCCGTCAACTAAATGGACTGTTCCATCTGGGCAGTAAACTTTTTCGCCTGTATGGGCGATGCCGAATCGTTTGCTGCATGGCTTCATTTGGGAGCATCCGTCGCAATCTCGCGATAACATTTCTTTGTTTTTCCTCCTGTGATTATGATTTTTCAGTGGTGAATTGACGCATGTTTGTTGAACCAGCATTCTACCGATCCACACATGGACATCCATCCATTGAAGTTCAACCATAGATGTTAAAGCCACTTTTAAACTTTATGAATATTGAAATATTGATTTTAACTAAGTAATTTCAGCTTAATCAGAAATCAGAAGGTTTCTTTGCGTAATTTCAATTAGGGCTCTTCTTTGACGGGCATTTGGCGATTCATTGGATAACCCACTGGAATAAATGCAACGGGACGTATGTGGGTCAGCCGATTAATGACTTTTTTGAATTTCTCTTCTTTACGCTCATTTCAAAAAAGTACCTGACCACATTGGCAAGCGGTTAACAGGATGTTTTGGATAGCAGTCGCTCAGTAGGTGTTTGCGGTAGCTCCTATTTTTTGGTTTCTTATACTACTCCGATTTATGATTGCATCTAACCAATTCAAACTCATAACTCCACAAGTAAAAACTTTTTTTGGAACAATAAATACCGTTTTTCTTTAGCAAACAGCATAACAGTCTTAAAGTCTGTTGCTAAACTACTGTTTGGATGATGTGCACTTAGAGTCTGAGCGTAAGCAGTGAGATAGACTCGACGGGCGAACTGACAACTGTAAGCGGAAAATTTATCAATAGAGCAGATATGAGAAAGTAAGCTAAATCATCTGTTAATTGGCGCAGCATGAATCGAGGTGAACAAGAAAAATGGTTGAAATGAAAGTTAACGCTTCAGAACTAAAAGGCGACGAAAGCAAACTATTCGAGAAACTAGTCTGATTTCCTTAAGGACAAAACAGGCGGAGACGTAGCCACAGACGGAAAAACCGTGACAGTGAAGGGTGAAGGTGAAGCGCTCTCAAAAAAATACATTCGCATAATTGTTAGAAAGTTCCTTCATAAACATGAGCTATCTGAAAATTTCAAGGTTATCGGTGACGAAGACGAACTGAAAATTAAAGAACGTAAACTTGAAGAGGAAGACGATTAGGGTTTTTCCCTAAAATTTTTATTATTTTAAACTAATTTTAGTTTAGCGAGCGGCATTGTTGAGCAATCTGTGGTCTTTATCAAACAGAATTTTCGAAGGCTCAACATATGTCTATTCACTGAACAAGCTGTACTAAACCTTAGCATTAAATCGAAACAGCCCAACTATGTGCATACTTGGAGGCTTAGTGAAAAAATGAGCCACAAAAACTTTGCCATCGGAATAGCGATAATTTTGTTTTCTGTGCTATCTTTAATTGCGTTCTTGACCACTGCTTATGTTTCATTGCAGGCTATCAACCCTATAGCCGCCTTAACAGCGATAATCGTGGCCATAGTAGGTCTATTCTGGTTCAAGAAACAAGATTTGCAGAAGTGACGATAGCACGTGAGAAACATTGGAAGTGTGTATAGTATTATAGGCTTTTTCTGCCCATTAAAACGTTGAAAATCTCAGTTTAAGCTTCACAAACAATCAATGATAACGTTCAAATCAGCTTTTTCTATGAAAAACTGTTGCCAACTGTTCTTCTTTCAAAAATGAAGCAGAAGGTATATATGGGATTGTTGAACAGTTATGTTTCGTCTGCCGGTCAAAGGGCACGGGTTCCACCTGATCCCATTCCGAACTCAGAAGTTAAACCGTGTTCCGTTTCCAGCTGTAGTGTGGTCTTAGGCCACGTGAACCTGGGAAAGCTGGCAACATTCTTTTAACTCCTAAATTTCTGAGTGTGATTTGGCATAGCTTTATAACTGTCTTTTTATAGTTTTTGAAAAGAAGTGGTGTCTTAAAGTGAGTCTTATTCCAGGAAGCGATTCAATTACCCAGATAATCAGTTTACTCTCTTACGTGTTCTTCATTGTGCTCATATTCTACGGGCAACGTATCCAAATGTACGTGATGATCCGCGAAGTTGAAAACTCTCTGCATAAGCTCAAACATATCAAAGAGGAAGGCAGAAAAACCGCCATCGAAACCCTCAAAGAAATCGGCAAACCCACAACCGACCCAGCGGCACGTGTCGACCGTTACCTCGACTACTTCACCATTGGCCCCCAAAACATGGATCCAGCAGGCATCGTCAACAAACTCGACCACGTCCTAGATGTCCGAGACGAACGCTTAAAAGAAGAAGTCAGACTCATGGCTCCCGCAGTCCAAAACGATGACGTTCAAATCAACAACCTTGAAAACACCCTGGAAGCCGCTATGGCACTCAATTTCATCTATAAAGTTGTACGTCACTACTATATCCAAGGCAAAAAAACCCTCAGCCTCTATGTTATTATGCAGCTCCAAATGATTCTGCCCATGGTTATGAAAGAAGCAGACGCTTACAGCAGCGCACTTAAAGCCTTTGCCTACGGGCAACCAATCGGAGATGGCGCGGGACCGCTGGTTGCAGGCAAACTTATGCATGGTTACGAAATACGCAAAGTTGGCAAAGACTGTGTTGTTGCAAGTGTTCCGTTCGAAGGGCGTACAGCATTCGTTCTTAAAGCTGAAGGGCCAGGCGGAAACGTCGGTAAACCAGGCGAAGCTATCGTACAAGTCATAGAAGAAAACGAAGGCAAAATCGGATGCCTAATCATGATTGATGCAGGCTTAAAGCTTGAAGGCGAATTGGTCGGCGAAGTCTCTGAAGGCATAGGCGCAGCTATCGGCGGACCTGGCGTTGACGCATTCAAGATTGAAGAATCATTAACTAAATACAAAATCCCCAACTACGCAGTCATAATTAAAGAAGACATTGGTGACGCAGTTTCCCCGATGCGCAAAGAAATCAATGACGCAACCGACAAAGTCATCGAACGTGTCAAAGCAGTTGTGCTTGAACGCACCAAGGAAGGCGACAAAGTCATAATCGTAGGCGTTGGCAACTCCATCGGAGTTGGACAATAATGAGGATGAGAAACATGACGACTCAAAACCAAACCCAATCGGCATCTACAAACAAAAAAATCTCCACTTACCTAACCCTAATAGTCCTGATTGTTATGGCTCTTGCCGTAACAGCGTTGCTTATCGCAGCTGAAACCTACTTGGCAGGTGACCAATTGGCTGCAGGCGTCTTAGCTGGCATAGGCGTGCTTGCGTTGGCTATGTCGGTCGGGTTACTTTTCCAGTCGAAGAGGCAGGCTGCTGAAGTCAAGATTGAAGCTCCCAAAGTTATGACCCTCACCGAATGCACAAACAAAGGTTGCAATAACAAAACCAGCCGCGAATTCCAACGTGGCGACTACGTCTACAAAGAAATTGATGTTCCATGCGGTAAATGCGGCGGCAAACAAATGGTAACAGCCATCTACAAAGAAGTCAAAGAAAAAGAAAAAACCTACAACGTTTAAGAAGCTTAACCTTTTTTTAGGTTAAAACTTCACAACCATCATCTTTTATCAACAACGTATGTTCTGCTTGAGCTACCGGTTTTCTGCTAGCTTCCACAAAAATCGGATACCCCATAATCGCTTTCGACGCAAACAACTCTTTAAAGGCAGACTTATGTTGTTCTGGGGGAACTACACCGATGAGCCAGCGCTCAGCAAAAGGCAAAGTGCGGAAGTTTGTTTCGATGTGTTTTAGCATTTTTTTGGCTGCGTCGGTTTTTGTAGATTTTGCTTTGAGTAGGCGGTAGATGGTGATTTGGGGTTCGTCGTCTACTCTGCCAATGGCGTCGGGTTGCGTTACGAAGGGTTCTATGGCGTACACTTCGCCTGAATGTACCTTGCCCAGCGATGTCTGAGCAACGTTGGGGATGGATGTTCCAGCATGGATGAGGTAGCGTCCAACAGAGTGTCCCGTTAGGTTGCTGATGGGTTTAAAGCCGCGGTTTTTTATGGTGTTTTCTATTAATTCGCCGATTTTGCCTAGTGCCATGTCGCCGTGTATGTTGTCTATCGCTGTTTTCAGAGCAAGCTCGGCGGTGGTTGCCATGCTTCTGCCTTCAGTGCCGAAAGCAGCAGTGAACGCTGTGTCGGTGACGTAACCATCAACTTGCACTCCTATATCCACTTTAACCGTAGAGCCTTCAGGAATCAGTCCCTTATATCCCGGGGGTGCAGTGAAATGTGCTGCGACTTCGTTGATGCTGACGTTACATGGAAACGCAGGTTTCCCACCTTTAGAGCGAATTAAGCCTTCTGCTTTCTCGCAAATATCGATAACCGCCATGTTCTCCCTAACGAAAATGCGCATTTCCTCACGTGTTTCCCGAAGGATTCTGCCTGATAAACGGAATTTTGTTAGTTCTTCTTTGTCATATGGCATGGTAATTCACTGGTTATATGAAATTGGTTATGTACTGGAAGCTTAAATGCATAACCGCACAAATGTGATTTTTTTCTATGCTCCCCTAATGAAAGGGAAATTTCTATTTGAAAATGATCACTAATTATCTAAGGCTTCTACACGCTGTTGAGGCGCAAATTAGAAATATTTCCATTAACATATATTCTGGTGAGGACTGTAGGGTGGACGAATATGTTAAGGGAGCCGAACCCGACAGATGGCACTGGAACAAAAACTGCAAACAGTATCCTCGCGTAGTCATCCAAAAACGCGCCAACCGACCAACACATGACTTGTGCGACGAGTGTCTGGAAATAGAGAAAAAGAATCTTCGCGGAATCCCAGCGACTTAACTGCTTTTATCCCTGAAAACAACTACGAATTAGCAAAAAAATAGCTTATGCTATAAAAAAATAATGATGCCTGACATCCTATTTTGATTTGCCAGCTTTTCTAGCGCAGGCATCGCTACAATACTTGGATTTAGTATCAAAAGTGGTGTATTTCTTTTTGCAGACTGGACATTTCTTTTCCATACCAATAACCTTAGCCAATAATATTTGCAAGCGTAATTATAAGCTTAGGGGAAACTAGAAGGGTTTATGCGATGACGGATGCTCAGCTTCTGTCGTTTTTGGGATTAAACGACAAATTCACACTTACAGACAAATCATATTTTTTACCCTCTTTGCCCACCGAAAAATTAAACCCCTCCAAATTAACCGTCATAAGCTGCCCACCCAAAGAAGTCTCTTTGATGCTGTCCACAAAATCGCGCACTTTGCTGATCAGGTCGTTAACATCAAAGTTAGTAGTTGTCGCCTTCTCGGAGCCTGTGCTTGAATTGTGAACTTCAACCTCAACCATTCCTAATTCACCTCCAAAACCTAAAACAAGTCATGCTCCTTGGGCTTTAAAGATGTGTGACTACAATATGCACAAACACCGGTTTTTTCATTATCGGTTCCTGAGTTTTTGCTATGTCCCATCGAAGGCCAACAGGCAAAATCGTCAACTGAACTTTATTGTCTGTGTCTATTTTAAGTTGCAGGCTGGTTGAGAATGCAACACGAAGAATTTTTTCTGCATCGCTGGTTATGATACGTTCGCATCGTTGGAATATCCCCGGCTCTCCCAGTAACCAAGGTAACCCGTATCACTTGAAACCTCAATTTCCGTCAACCACTTAGCCCACTTGTACCCATACTCGTCCTGAGCCACAACCATAAAAGGCCAACCAATCTCAGGCGTGAGGGTTACGTTATTCATTTTGTAGGCTATCATTATGTGGTTTTGCACAACATAGTCTAACGGCAGAGCCGTGGTATAGCCGTCGGAAGCTTTGAAGATGACGACCGTCGCTTGCGCGTTGACGCCTGCATCAGTGAGGAGGTCGTTGACTTGGATTCCCTCCCAAAGAATAGTGGCACTCCAGCCTTCTACGCAGTTAAGCGTGACAACTTTCTGGATCGGTTGGTGGCTGTTAACGACCTGGCTGTAGGTAACCTTCAAGGGCTGATTAACGAGGCCGGTGATGGATAATCGGTAAGTTGACTGGTTAATGTACTGTGATCCAGCGATCGCGTTCTGGTAGACAGCGCTAATTGGTGAGAGAGTTTGGTTTTGGTACTGGATGAGTTCTCCTGGGTACAGTTGGGGGACGGTTGTGGGCAACACGGGAGTTAACCGGGGAGTAGGCGATGGAGTGGTCTTAGAAGTTGGGGACGGAGTTGTAGTTTCCGTTGATGTGGAAGTCGGCGACGGAGGAGGCGTAGGCGAGGTTTTCGATAAAGGCTTAGAACTATTCTGAACAACAAAAAAAGACACCAGCAACACAACAACTAACAAAACAGCAACCAAAACAATCCATTTGTGAAGTTTAAGAACCTGCATCTATTATAATTAGATAATTTTTAACTTATTTAACTATGTTGCGCAATACCAGCTCTCTCTATTCCCCCTTATGAGATTATAGTCTGAAAGTTGTGTGACTGAATAACACAAATACAAAGAATGTTAACTTGAACGGCTTTAGATTTTTTCTTTTCAAAATTCAGTTCCATTTTTCTTTTTTCAAGGCGTCAATTTCCTATAACAACTTTGGTTCTTATCCCTCAAATTCTTATTGGTTGGTTGAGGCGTTGACCACCATAACTTGCTTGAAAGCCAAATTGGCAAGGGAACAAAAAATTATATGGCAATTTCCAATCGGATAAGTAAGAAAAAGGGCATAGTGATTATTTCCTCTTTCAGCCACCTATTTGCTCGGAAAAAACTTTAGCCCATTACATATAGTCAGATAAACGTCAAGTTGGATTCCCAAAGTCTCCGCAAGGAAACTATGCCAACCTCAGAGTCATCTCAACTGTGTCTCCATCAGTTGACTTAACTTTCAACCCAAACTTCTCCGCCAACCCAATCATCTTCAGATTATCACTTGACACGGTACAATGAAGCTCTAAAAGCCCATAATCCCCTGCGATTTGTATGACATACTCCAAAAGCGCCGCCCCCAGCCCAATCCCCTGCCACGCATCAGCCACAACAAGAGCAAACTCCCCATTCCTCACCTCGCGATCAACCATCAAACGCACAACAGCAACGATTTTACTGTCTCCTTTGGTCAGGGCAACAATCGCCATCTCCTTACCGTAATATAAATTACAGTACTTCTCGACTGTTTCGTTTGGCAATTCTTTTATTATCTCTAAGAATCTATAATGCACAGTCGCCGGGGATAGATTCTTGAAAAAATCCTTAAACCTCGCCTGATCTGTGCACTCGATCGGACGAAACAAGACGCTAACACCATTCCTTAACATTCGCTCAGTAGTGTACCTTTTTCGGACAGAATCGCCAGAAAAATCTTTATTTTCATTTACGGTTGACATCAATAAAACCATGCGTCAATAACGATTGCATTATCCTATTGAGACATATGTAAATCAAATAATATAAAATTTAACCCAAAGTCCGGTGCCGGAAACCGGAAACGTTGCGGCTGGTGTATTGGTCGTTGCAGTCGAAGTTGAAGGTCCTATGGACCTATTTTCCAATTTTACTCGTTTCTTGAACTTCTCATTTTCGCTTTCGAGTTCTTTAATTCTAATGTTTAGTCGGTAAATCTCATTATTGCCCACATTTACCTGCGCTTGCATGTGGTTCTTAATACCCCAGATGGAGCTCCACCGTATCCCATAACTATCCTCGGCTTGTATTTGAAATAAATCCGTTAATAGTTTTTTCGCCATTATTGTTTAAATATTAGTTGTATGACTATGATGTTGCAAAAAGAAGGAATATCTTAGAATGGGTTCCAAGTCTCCAAGAGGCGAATTTGCCGCAAGGCAACTAGCAAAGAAACGGAAGAACTTCCGTTGGTCAGATCGTTACTTTAACCGACGTATGCTTATGCTCGATGAGAAAGTTGACCCTATGCAGGGTGCACCCCAAAGCCGGGGCATCGTTCTCGAGAAAGTAGGTGTCGAATCAAAGCAGCCTAACAGCGCCATCCGCAAATGTGTCCGCACCCAACTCATCAAAAACGGCAGAACCATTACAGCGTTCTTGCCCGGTGACGGCGCCCTCAACGTAGTCGACGAACACGACGAAGTCGTCGTGGAAGGCATCGGCGGAACAAGAGGCGGCGCTATGGGAGACATTCCAGGTGTACGCTGGAAAGTCGTTATGGTTAACGGCGTAAGCCTAAACGAACTCGTCTATGGACGTAAACAAAAACCAGCAAGGTAATAGCTTATGTCACAAATATCCACAGTTTCTCAACCCCAAGAAATTAAGCTCTTCCAAAAATGGAGTTTCAAAGAGATTGCAGTCGTAGACATCGGATTACAAAGATACCTCAATTTAACCCCGATGGTTGCACCCCACAGCATGGGACGCCATGAACACCAACGCTTCCGCAAATCCAAAGTTAACATCGTTGAACGCTTAATCAACGGCTTAATGCGCAGCGGCAAAAACGCCGGCAAAAAAGCCAAAGCCACAAACATCGTCAAAGAAACCTTCGAAATCATCAATATCCGGACAGGCAAAAACCCCATCGAAGTCCTCGTGAAAGCAGTCGAGAACGCTTCTCCATGCGAAGACACCACACGTGTCAGCTACGGCGGAGTCGTCTACCACCTCTCAGTCGACGTTGCACCCCAACGCAGAATCGACTTAGCCATACGCCACATAACTGAAGGTGCGCGAGCTTCAAGCAAAAACAACCCACGCAGCATCCAAGAAACCCTCGCCGACGAACTCGTCCTCGCAGCCAATAAAGACATCAAGAGCGTTGCCATCGCTAAACGCAACGAAATCGAACGCGTTGCACAATCCAGCAGATAAGCTGCAACAACAACCTTTTCTTATTTTTAGTTTTTATTTTAAAAGAATTTTTTATTTTAAACTATTTGTTCTAGCTTCATTTAGATGATTCTGGCGTGGATTTCTACGATGTCGCCGTCGTCTAAAACAAAGTTCATTCCGACCTTCTTGGGGCTGAAGGGCAACCGTTTCGCCCAAACCATGGCGAACATGAAATTCATTAAAAGTTCTTTGTGAATGTTCTTTGCCAACTCGTTGACGGTGGAGCCTTTTTTAAGTGCGAATGGGCGGTCGGCGTGCACTTTGTTGCCGGGTTCTTTGGTGTAGATTCGAATAAGTCCCAATGCATCGAACAGTGTTTTTCCTAGTTCTTGAAGCCCCACTTTATTCTGAGCAGACATGGCAACTATGGGTAATTTTCCGTTCACAAACGCTTTTAGGTGTCTAAGGTTCGCTTGAGCCCCCTTTAAATCCAATTTGTTAGCTACAATGACTGCTGGTTTGTAGATGGTGCTCTCGTAAATTGCGTTTTCAACATCTTCTAGGGTAACCTGGCCGCTAATGTGTACGATGGCATCGTGGACTTTGTAGTCACGTAGTAATTGTTCCACTTGATTCATGCTGCAATCAATCAATTTGCCTACAAGGATAACTCTTAATGCTGTGCCGGAGTGCCGTCTGTCAATATCGACTTTTCCACTGGGTTTGTAGACTAAAACTCGGGTTTTCTCCAGTTCATCCAAAATCAGATCCAACTGCTCAACGGGGTCTCTGCCCAAATCTACCATCAGAATTACTCCGTCGGCGTTGCGTGCTAAGCCAAGTGTGACGTTGCCGCCTGCTTTTCCTTCTGCTGCTCCCTCCATTACTGCTGGTGCTTCCACAATCTGGAACTGTACATCCATGTAACTCATTATGCCCGGCATAGGCTCATGCGTACTAAATGGCGTGGGGGTAACAAGCACTTTTGAGTTTGTGACGGCGGTCATGAGGGCGCTTTTGCCTACGTTGGTCATACCTATCAACGCTATCTGGGCTGAACCTTCCTTCTCGATGAAAAGTTTTGGTCCTCCGCTGCTCTTGCCCGTGCCCTGCCGCTTCTTTTTGTCCAAATCATCTCGGATAAGCGCAATTTTGCGGTTCATTTCACCGCGTAGTTTCATGGTGCCCTTGTGATGCGGAACATACTTTAGGAACTCTATCATGGCATCCATTTTTTCTTTAGGCGTGTGGGCAGCTTCAACAAGCTCCCATTTATCCATCGCCTCAGGCGGCAAATTAGTAGGCATGCAAACTTCGCAAATACAATCAACTAAACAACCATAAGACTATTTCTAAATTAAAACAAAAAAAACCCAGTTGAACGTAAACAAACGTGGAAAAATACATAAAAATTAGCGTTTGCCTTTTTTATTTATAACTAACTCTTTATTTACTTAATTGTTGGTTGCTTGTTTTGGGAAATAGCGGCTTACTATGGCTGAAACTTCACCGCGATACAGTAGCGGTTATCTTAAGTGTTTTGGTGCAGGTACCTTTAGCGGTTTTTCTTGGACACGCCTATGACCAAACATCATTCCTGGACACAGGGCATCTAGTAAGTGCGGGCTTAAACCCCTATCAGCACTACATGACCACGATTTTTTCGCCTCGCATGGTTGGAATTAACCCAATTATTGGAGACCCCCCACTTTGGCCTTTACTCTTGGGTGCAATCTACCAATTAACTTACAATATTGTGCCAAACATTTTCCTCTACAATTTTGCAGTTAAAGTTCCAGTTATCGCCGCCAACATTGGATTAGCTTACGCAGTAAGGAACATTCTACGGCGTCAAGGTACATCCGAGGAAAAAATCAAGTTCGCATGGCTTTTTCTGCTTTTCAACCCTTTTCTTCTACTCACAAGCGCTGCTTGGGGACAATTCGACACACTAATAGCACTCCTATGCGTGGTCTCCATTTACTTCCTCAGCAAAGGCATGATTAAAACCAGCGCAGTACTGCTTTCTTTAAGTGTTGTTTTGAAACCGATTTCTTTTCCATTACTTGGCTTGCCTCTTCTATTTTCTGGACGAAAGAATTGGAAAAAAACAATTCAATATTTAGTAATTGCCGTTTTAGTTATTGCTAGTTTGTGGATTTTGCCCTTCTACCTGCTTGGCTGGGTTTTGCCTTCTTCAGGTACTCAATTGAACTCTTTTTTTGTAAGAGCTGGCGGAATGACCCCATTTAGTATAGTGGAGATTTTACAAGATACCGTTACCCTTCCAGCAGGACTACAATTCTTAGGTTATTTGTGGATCCCTGCCTTGCTGGCGGGTTATTACTTGGTTTACCGTGACCCTCCTAAAAGTTTCAACGAATTGACTCAGAAAGCAATTGGTTTAATGCTTATCTTTTTCCTCACTTTCTCTTGGCTCTCAGAACCCTATGTAATCATTGTTATCGCTTTAGTTCTATTGGCGTTGCCTTTTTCAAAAGTAAGTTTTAGAGACTTTCATTTCCTATGGATAGTCCCTCTTGTTTTCATGGTTATCACAACCAATTTTGCACAGCTTTTCTACCTTATTTCCTCACCTTCACTCGTAACCTCGGCGCTGGCGATTGAAAACAACATTCGGGAATGGCGACTGATTGTGCGTTTTCTAGTTGTTGTGGTTTGGCAGGTTTTTGCTTGGCGATTGGTTGTTAAAATTCTAAGTAAGCGTAAGAAAGTTTAGTTTAAGGAAAAATTTTCCGCTGTCATGTTGTCGCCGACGGCATCCCAGTCATCGGAAAATCTGTGAACAACTGCAAGGACCGAAAAGGTGAGGCTGGAATAGTCTGTGTTGCTGAGAAAACTCAGGGTACCATAGTTTACACCGTCAACGTAGAATGCGATTTCTGTGCCCAACATACTCATAGTATAGTGATGCATAATTCCATCGTTAGGCATGAGACTGAGCATACGAAAATTAACCTCTGAAAAGTAGCTAAAAGGTTCTCTGCTACAAGGTTCTTGATTGTATCCGTAGATACAACCGTCTTTTAAGTCCAGTCTTAATCCAAATTCTGTTCCCTTGTAGGTGGTTGTATCCGAGGCTGCGAAGATTACCATTTCGTCAAATCCAAGCGCATTAATTTTGGGAGTTACGAACATTGCGTCAAAGCTTATTTTTTGAATTGTGTAAGAATTTAAAGTTAAAGCGTCGGATCCAGCGATTTGACCTTGATTTGTGCTATCGGGAAACGAAAAACAGAATTGCATCGGATTTGCTTGTTGAACTGGATAACCCCCATATGTGTATGTGTTGAATTCTAAGGACTGAGTTGAAACGGGTGGTGTTGTGGCGGATTCAGAGAAGTTGTTGTAAGAATTAACTGCATCTAACTCTTCTACGGTGCTAAGTGGAGTGGCGTCTAACCCTGTTGTTTGGTCCTGAATGGTGCTATCGGCAAGGGAAAAATAGAGCGGGTTTATGAATGGCTGTTTGTTGGTGTCAGTTTTTAATGGCGTGGAGGTCTGTGTGAGTGCCGCAGTGGAGTTGTTAATAGAATAATAAGTCATGTCCAAATGGTTTGTTTCGTTGGTGTCTGTGACGCTTGCTGGAAGGGGCGATTGTTTTGCTATTTGGTTAATGGTTGTTTCTGTGAATATTTTAATTTTTGATTGTGATGGATACCCCGTCTCGACGAAGGTTATTGTTACCAGTAGAAGTATAGCAATTGTCAATGCGATACCAGCATGCCCAGTTTTGCTTGGCTTTATAATCATCGCTAAGTCGGTATTGCGTATCTAGTATTAAAAATAAACGATTGCTGACTCAAGTACCAATTGAGTATGAGCATATTACTTTTGTAATCTCAAAAATCAATCCGACTTAAAATAACTATATCAGAAGAAAAGAAAAATTCGAAGTATTCAACTATTCAAGATATATCCTTGCACTCATTCATTTCCATATCCAACTATTTTTTTATAACGTAAAACTTTGGGGCTTTTCTAAAGAAATACAATGCCATTGGAATTGCTTCCAAAAACCAAAGTATCGGCGACAGAACAAGAACCGTGAGATGTTCCCGGATTCTTTGTTTCTTACTTACTTTAGAAAAGTTCATCTCCAACCCTATCTGGTAAACGCCAAACAGAATAACTGTGTCTAAAATAAAGAACGGCGTAAGATACTCTGGATATGCCTGTTTTATGATTAGAGAAGGTATTAACGTGAAAAAACTCACTGCACCCAAAAACCAACTTATCATTCTGTATGTTGCTTTGGCTTTATCCCATATTCCTAATCTGCTTAAATTTTCAATGTTTCCTTTTATCCATCTTTGGCGTTGTTTAATGAAGTCGGAATATGTGAATGGCGATTGTTCTTCGAGAACGCCACCGTGCCATCCAAAGATTCCGCCATATTTTTTGTATGCCACATAACCAAATAAGCTGTCTTCTGCGCTGGTGTTTGGGAAATCCCAACCAATGTCCTTTTCTATGTCAGCTCTCACAAGCAGGTTTGAGCCATGCAACCAATCTGGTTTGCCTTTCGATTTTAACATGGCACAACAAGTGTAACAAAAAGTGGGTCTCACTGCATCCAAATATTTCACTATTTTGCTGCCGACATCAATTTTATTTGGATAAGTAATTAATCCTTCAGCGATTGGCTCTCGATTATTATCAATATGATCTAAAATTGACAAAAGACCTTGCTTAGTAATCATTGATTCGTCGTCAAGATGGTATACCCAAATGTCAGCAGTGTTTTCTCCGTTTTTCTCTCTTTGTTCTACAGCGTAATGTAATGCTCTAGCTTTGTATTTGGCATTGTTAGTTGTTGAATAGTCTTTGGGAACAGTTATTGTGACTGCCCCATCGAAAGTTTCTTCCACTTCCGAAACTACGCATACTTTGTAGTTGGTGTATCCTACATCCTTACATTTTCGGTTAATGTTGTGAATTGCCTCCTGAACAATTTTCATGTTGCCTATCGTGGTTATCTGAAATATCACTTTTTTCGGGTTGATGGGAACGAAGGATTTCTTGATTAAAAATTTTCTGTACCTTATTATTTCATATGCTAACATAAAGTAGATTGGCATACCAATGAGCCATAAAATCCAGATGTTATCGAAAACTATCATTCAGAGGGTTCTCCTTTGAAAGCAGAATACTTGAGTGGTCGCGACGAGAATAAATCGGACTCCCACAAATATTCAAACACAAACCTTAACTCCATTTGTCCGCGTAGTTCATGTAAATTTTAGCGGAAGTTTAACTGACATCAATGTTAAGTACTTATATCTATTAAATATTGAGTGGACGTTAAACTGTAATCTGTCTATATCTTGAGAACTTGAGGTCCTTGTTTGAGTCAACTCCAATCAGTTAGAGAGCCAAATTCTTTAGATTCCACAGGCGCATTTACCCAAAAACTTACCGACCGCTTATCTGTCAGGCTCTACAGGGACTGCCTCCCTAACATCTTGGAAACTGGGGCGCTCCAGAAGGGGCTTGTGCTGTTGCTTGATGGGGTAGAGTTGATTGAGGAAGGGGTTGGTTTTGGTGTTCCAGTCGTTAAATATGATGATAAGACCTTTTTTTCTAGCACAGCAGAAGTTTCGGTCAGAGAAATTGGCTCAGACTTAATACTAACGAAAGTTTTCAGTTTAGATACGGTTTCACTAAAAAAGTTTGGGAACGCCACCTACATTGACGATGCAGTGTATTCGCCGTTGAGAAAAACCTTCGAAAGACTGTACCTTAAACACAAAAAACTAATGCCGCTCTTCAACAAAGTTATGGAATTCCGGGATTTAGCAAACATAAAAACAGAATTTATGAAAGTTAAACCTCGCGGAAAAGTAACAATAACCTATCACTGTCAACCAACATGTATCGATATCGGCGTGGATTTTTCAAAAATAGTTTTAGACAAATGTAGTGAAGTCTTGGTTTTAAATGAGCAAGGCTCAAGTTTCTTTCGAAAGTACGTTGATTCAAATGGCTTAAGCCTTCTTGACCACAAGATTGGCGCTTGGGAAACAGTTACCGCTGATCGGGCATCCCTGCAGGAGATCCAGGGAAAAGTTTCTTTCTGTATCGATAACTCTGGAGGCGTCAGGCTTTTTAGGGGTTGGGAGCACACAAGGAAACGGTTTTCTTGGGTTGGCTTGAGTTATTCTATGCGACCGAACAATAGAACTTTTAATTATTCAATTGGGTTAAGTTTAAAGTCGAGATAATTTTTATTGAATTAATTCTTTGTTCTTTGTTTATTGATAAATAAGACTTTGGAAAGTTTTTTATGTATTTAACCTAATATCTTAGTGGGGATAATGATAGTGAATTCTATCGATGTTGCCCAGTCAAAAGCAAACCGTCAGATGCCCCCCTTAATTCATTCTACACAGCTCCCTTCCAAAAATAAAAGTTACACTGCAGTTCGGAATGGATTCCTAGATGAATTAGAAATAAATAGTCAACAATTCAAAACGTTATTCGATAATCTCCCCCAAGGCGTGGCCGTCTACAAAGTAATCTATAACCAAAAAGGCAAACCCATAGACTTCATCCCTCTTGAAAACAACAAAATGTATGGTAAGATTCATTTTTTTAAAAGCGAACATCTGGGCAGAAAAGCAACCGAGTCTAACCCAAAAATAAAAAATGAGCCGATAGATTGGATTGGAATCCACGGAAAAGTCGCTCAAACCGGAATTCCAGAACATTTTGAAGTTTACTGCAAACCTATAGAAAAATGGTACCAGATTTACATTTACAGCCCACAAAAGACTTTTTCTGTGTCAGTCATCATGGACATAACTGAGCAAAAAAAGAGAGCGGCACAAGAATTTGAGGAACAGAAGAAATCGGCTCAACAACTTTCATTTTCGGAAAAAAAGTACCGACGCCTCTATGAGACAACCCGCGACGGTATTATGGCAAGGGACTTGAAATCACGAATGATTGATTGCAACTCGGCTTACGCAAAAATGCTCGGGTACTCAAAGAAAGAATTGAGGAATTTAACTGTCCAAGATTTGTTGCCTGAAAAATGGCACGAGGAAAGGGACACAATCGTTAGAAAAGTGTTACAGACTGGTCGCTCTATTGTTTTTGAAAGGGAGTACCGACGAAAAGACGGCTCAGTATTTCCAGCTTCCGTTAGAACTTGGCGGTTAACTGATGGAAAAGGAAAAGTCGTAGGCATATGGTCGATTGTTCGGGATATCACAGAACAAAAAGAACGTCAGAAAAACCTTCAAGATACAGCGGATTATCTTAAAAAAATAATCGAGGAACGGACCAAGCAACTTAAAGATTCAGAACGGTTGGTGGCTATTGGTCAAACCGCAGGTATGGTTGGGCATGACCTTCGTAATCCACTGCAAACCATTTCAGGCGAATTATATTTAGCCAAAGACGAAGTTAACTCGCTAAACGATAGTGAAGCCAAAAACAACCTCAAAGAGAGCATTCAAGTTATTGAAGAGCAAGCGGTTTACATGGACAAGATTGTTTCTGACCTACAAGCGTTCGTGCAACCAATCAAGATAGACAAAAAACCAATCAACCTAAAAGAACTCGTGAACGCCGTTATAGCGTCAATTGTAGCTCCAAAAAACATTGTTGTGCAAACAAGAATCGGTGATGATTTTCCACAGGTTAAAGCTGACCTTCATCTGTTGAAGAGGGTTTTAATTAATTTGGTAACTAACTCGGTGCAGGCTATGCCGGATGGAGGCAAATTGACTTTGATTGGGGTGGTTAATTCAGATGGGAAAGTATCCATTACTGTGGAGGATACGGGTGTTGGGATTCTCGATGCAATTAAAAACCAGATTTTCACTCCCTTATTCACCACTAAACCGCGTGGACAAGGCTTCGGCTTAGCCGTATGCAAACGGGTTATAGAAGCGCATGGCGGCAACATTAGCTTTGAGAGCACAGTTGGAGAGGGCACCAAGTTCATAATTCAGCTTCCAGCTAACTAAGGTTCAATCATTTCTTTCTGTTTTGGAGTTCCCTTCAACCTTTGCCTAAGACTGTACAGGAACGCTATGAACCAGAAAGCTACAGTTGCCCATCCCAGTGCGAAACCAACTATGTTTCCTATAATGTAATATGCTATTTCGAAGCCAACGATGGAGACAAAAGTTAAAAATGAACCTAAAATGCTGTACCCTCTTAGGGCATTGCGGCTTTTTATCACTGCTCTTAGCATCAGGAGAAGGGCGATAAAGTTTATCACACTTGCTAAATCCAATACTAAATTAGCGTAACCAATAGTGTCCATTTTACGTTGTTTCCCAAAGCCAAAACTGTTTACATTAACTTAAGACTATCGCCAAGCTAAGCTTTAGAATGCAAATTGCTTTTGAATCTTGACCTTGACCCTGTTGTTTGTATCCGCGAATAAGAGTGAAGAAACGAAAGTGATTTCGGTGTGATTGTGATGGCTGTGAATTGCAGTGGCGGCATCCTCTCTTAGATGGGTGAGAATATGGAAAACCAATATATAGTTAGAAGGGAAAATAACCGTATTAGAGGAATTAGAGTGAAGACACTAAAAATCATCCTGATCATTTCTTTCATCGTAGCTCTTTTGGTAGGCGGTAGTTTAGTTTCTGCCCTTGACACTGGAGCAATCACAGCTTCTCCAGTTCTTTCAAAAAACTCTGTAAACATCGGTAGCTCAATAATGGTAAGAATTACTGTTAACAGCAATACAGCTGAACAGCTCCAGTTATTGCACGTAGGTGTCAATTTTGACTGGATGGATAGCGGTCTATTTTTTGGTCCAAACTTAAGCGGTAATCCTGTAACTCTCGCCGCCAACGGCAGTTACACTACACCTCCATTCGCTGTTCAAGTCCCCACAAACGTAAGCGTTGGGTCACACACTTACTTCGTGGGAGTTGACGGAACGGAAAGCACTAACCAAAACGAATTCTACTGGAACTCTACTACCGCATTTATTCAAGTATTACCAGCTAATACAACTGGAAATACTCCTACCATAACCACAAGTCCAACTGGAGGGGGCGGAGGACAGACGACAACAGGTTCAACATCCCCCTTGAATCTGATAATCTACCTTGCAGTAGCGGCAATCGTTGTAGTCGTTGTTTTAGCTCTGATAGTTATGGTAGTGCAGAAGAAGCGGAAACGAAAAGTATCTACCACTGCTCCAGCCGCCACTGCCGATGAACAGCCTAAGAAACCAAACGAAGAACAGAATAAAAAGGAAGAAAAAGATAGCTTCGACGCTCAGATTTAGCCATCAGGACAAAGGTTGAAAAGATTTATAGCTAAAGTCAACCACCTTGAGGTAACCAAAGTGGACTTATGTTGGTAGCTAGAGGCAAAACAGTCCTAACTGGACTTGCAATCGTTCTCATCATAGTCTTCATTTTTTCCTCCTTTTACTCATGCACCCAAGCGCAAACCGAGACAACGTTTACTTCCAACGACGTATTCAGCATTCCAGAACTCCACGGGTCAATCCACTTCTTTGTAAATGGCTCCTATACATCAGCACAACTAAAAAACAACACTTGGGTTTTTACAAACCTAAAACTCAGCAACTCACCAACGATTAACACCCTCAAAATCTCTGCTGAAAATTCGGACATAACAGTTTTTTATATTAGAACTTCCGCGCAATTCGGTCGGAGCACAAGCATAAAGTTCAATGTGCAAGGTCAAGGTGTGCAGTCGGTTAATCTCGATCTTAATACTACAAAAACAACTGACCAGAGCGAATGGCTCATTACAGTTCCTAACGGCGTCGCAGTTGTTCATGGCATCGGTTGGAATCTTTTGCGCGACAACACCGTAGTTTTGAATGGTTTAAAAGGAAATGTGACTGTTTCGCATTTCAACTATAACTACCCCATTGCGACGGGTCCCTTCTATGTTCAGCACTCGATTGCAATCATAACCGCTGCAGTTGTTGCCGCAACGATTGCAGTTGCAGTAGTGATTAAGTTTAAAGTGAGGAGCTAAACTTGGTGTCTATAACTTCGCCAGAAACAATTCTGTTCCTTTATGCCTTGATTGTTGCGGCAGGCATCATCCTTAATCCTCAAATTATCCAAAAATAAAACCCGAAGAGTCAGCACGCTTCGGCTTTTCATTCAAGTAGTAGCTGTCATCGCGGTTTTTATGGGGCTTTTAATCGGTCCCTTCAACCAACCGGGATCCGTATTTGCTCCCCTCGGAGTTTCGCCACGTGACCACTTAATAGGCGCCAATATTTTAGGCAATCCAATTCCCTGACGGCATCTCCTTACCCATCTTAGCTTGTTACTACCCCAACGGACGAACCGTCACTTGCCCCATCTGGCAAATTCAAGCCTACATTTTCCCGTTCTGGAATTTCCCCATAGGTTACCAAGTCAACTACTCCACCTCAGGATTGGAGAAAATAGCGATAGTTCTTGGGATGGTTGTTGCCGCATCAGTTATTTTAGGTAGATTCTTCTGCGGCTGGATATGCCCGTTTGGCTTATACCAAGACCTGCTCACAAGAATACGTAAATCTGCGCGGCTACGCCACCTAAAGTTCTCCGATGGCACAAACGTTAAACTCGGACAATTCCGCTACATCATCATCGCTTTGTTTTTGATTTTAAGCGTTATCTTCGCATCTTACTCCATTTTTGGCACCCAACTTATCCCTGGTACAACTCCCGGGGGTCCCCAAGGAACAGAAGCTGGAATAGTCAGCTACATTAACGAACCTTTCTGCCTTGTTTGTCCTATGCGTCCCCTGTGTTTAATCGTTGAATCCGGCATCGGCGCCATGAGCTACAACTACATATCCCAAATTACCTATGGACCCTTCTGGACGTTGGGCATGTACATAACATCCATAAACTTAACAATCTTCATAGCCGTAACCATAGTTTCGTTGGCTTACAGGCGGTTCTGGTGCAGAATCTGCCCCCTCGGCGGCTTAACCGCACTCTTCAGCACCTTCACACCCTTCAAACAAATCGCACTAACCAAACTGCAGAAAAACGAAAAAAAATGCACAAAATGCGGCGTTTGCAAACGAGTTTGCCCAACCCAAGCCACCGACATGTTCGAAAAGAAAGGCGGAGACGTCACAGAATCCAGATGCATGCTATGCGCCAGATGCGTTGAAATCTGCCCCTACGAGGGTGCTTTACGATTCGAGTTCGCTGGGAAAACCCTGATGGAATCAAGGAACTGGCTCCAAGAAAACACCAACGCTGAAGCCAACAAAAACGATTAATCTAAATTCGCTTGAAATAGATATTTTGGCTCACTTTATCCTCTTTCATCGCTGAATTAATTCTTTTCAAAAATAATCCTATTTGATTTTTTGGTAGGAATTTATTTTAGGTAGAATTAACATTATTCTTTTGGCGAATAAGATATGGAAAACATCGTGAAAGTGACAAGACGCGGACAAACCACTATCCCCCTCAAAATCAGGGGACAATGCGGAATCAAAGAAGGCGACCGACTGCAAGTTGAAGTCACAGAAAAAGGAATCCTCTTCAAACCAATACCTAACCTTTTGGATATGGCAGGTATAGACGCAGCATATGGTACACCCGAAGAACTAAAGAAAGAAATTGACACGCTAAGAGAAGAATACTAGCTTGAAAGAAGTCCTCGATACTCGATTTCTGGTTGAGTATTTTTCATCCCAGACAAAAACCAAAGAAAAAACAGCAATAAAATTAAAAGAATTAATAACTAGAAACGAAGGCATCCTTCCAACTATGGTTATAGCCGAAATAACCAAAATTACATGTGGTAGGCAGGGAAAGGAAATGGCGGAAAGTCACTACCAAGCGCTAATTCAAAGTGGCCTTCAAATCCAAAATTTGACTCCGCCCATCGCCCAACAGGCTGGGCTATTGAAATGTATATACCAAAACCTTCCCATGGGCGACTGTATCATCGCTGCAACCGCCATTGTAAACCATGCAAGAGTTCTCTCAGATGACCCGCATTTTGATTGCATAGAAGAAATCAAACGCGTCTGGATATAGCGGCTTAGAAATAGTGTTTGGTGGACGAGGCGGGATTTGAACCCGCGACCTCCACGATGCCAACGTGGCGATCATGCCAGACTGATCTACTCGCCCAAACTATCTGGCTTCTACATTCTAATTCGGCTCGTTTAATAAGCGTTTCTTAAAGCGGGTTCTCGTTTATTAATCGGGGTTTCAAGCGTGGGACATTGTGGTTCGTCAGGTCGCTGAGGAATCGGTGTACCAGCAATAGCAAGACGCTTGGGACGACGGAACCAAGAGGCCCCAAACTTGTCAATTACATGCTCATAACCGCCAAGCAGTGCACGCTTCAACTCTTCAGGCTCTGTAACTTCAACGTATTCCCACTCGGTTTCGGAGGAATTAAAACCCAGCTTCCAAATGTTAACGTATTTCATAGCATTTTCATATCGTTTTATGCCCAGCATCTTCATCACTGTCATAGCATTTCCGTTTGACATTTCTGCAATCTTTGTCCCAGCCCAATGTCGAAAACTCCGCATCTCAATATAGTTAAAACGGTCGTTTTGGGTGATTGTCGCAACGCGTCTGCGGAGTGCAACAAAGCCTGAAGCTAGCACAGTATATTTGACGTTAAAGACCCGTTCGGATTTACGTGGCAGTCTATTTATCATTGCAATGCATTCGTCGGTGACTTCAAGCGTTCGAGGTCTGTGTTCTTTTACTGGATGTCTAATCGTAATGTATTTGCCGTTGATGTCTCGCCACTCAATTTTCAGTGCTTCTCCTGGATCAGTGAAAGTGTCTTTCATAGTCTGCTGAAAAGTTGCCAACCGTTTACTCTGCGCTGCAGCAATCAATTGATTTAGTTCTTCTGTTTCAGGAATGAAAGGTATAATCTCGTCTTGGCGATACCCAGGCATCTCCCACGATAACTTACTTTTATTCATGGTTACAAACGCATTATAGGAATAGCAGAGTTGCATCTTCATGCCGTCTTTAACATTGTGATTGCCGATCTTCTCCTTAACGTCCTCCGGATTCATCAAGTCTGCACCGAGATGCACCAGTGTCAATAGATTATTTGGGTAGCAGTTTTTCTTGTAGCCTTCCTTCCGCAGCCAGCCCTCGAAAACCTTAATCAAAGCCTTAGTTTCTTCGGTGACTTCTCCCGTGCCAACAGGTTTTTTACCTGATAACACGTGCAAATTTTTCGCTCCCTTTGCGCATATTTGGCGAGTGTTAACTATGCATTCAGGGGTTCTTAATGGCTTCGTTTCAATCATTTCAACTTTTTCAACAGCTTGCTTAGCCTTCAAAACATCTTGTGGATCTGAGAATCTTAGTCCGCAGGCTCGGCAGAGCCACCTTTGGATATTATCTCCAAAGCTTGAAAGTCGGTTTCCATTGCGCCATACTTTTGTAGATTTGCATTCTGGGCATTGGTGACTGGTGCCGGCATCCACTATGATGGCTGGGATACCGTTGTTTATACCGGATATGTCGAGAGTAATTGTTTCCCCGGTTAGTCCAGCCATTCTCTTTTTTTCCTTCTTATTTTTGAATAATTGGATCTGTTTCGGTAGTTTTTGTGAAGAGTTTTTGGAGTGCTTGGTGTTCTTGCATAAATGTTGTTAATGCTTTTTCGGTGAAGCCTGGTATCTTGGGGAAAGCTCCTAATCCCCTGTCGAAGACAAGATATAGTGAGTCGATGCCTTCTTTTGTTAGGGATTCGGCGAACTCTTTGGGAAGCGTTAGTGTGTATTGTGTTGTGCCGTCGCGTTTTCGCATTTGAATTATTTTGTGCTCGACGATTTTTGGTATACTCATTTCATTCTTTCATCTCAGTGCTTAACTGAGATAATATTGATCGATAATTATTTAAGCAATGTTCCAGTTATATCCCATGAGGTTACTGAGATATGCCTAACACTGCTAATTCAGAAACGGATGAAACCCCAAAAACACAACTTATCCTATCCCACCTAGCCGAGCAAGGCCCAAAAACAGAATACGACCTATACAAACAACTACCAAAACTAAGCCATGGAACAATCCACTTCTGCCTCAACAAACTCCACCAAGAAGGCTACCTAACTCCTTTCAATTACTCAAAGGAAAACCAGCGAAAAAAGAAACTGTTCCACCTAACCTTCCGGGGTGCAATATTATACCTAAACACCCTTCAACTTGATCCCCTAAACAGCATAGAAGCCTTAAAACTGTTTAAAAATCAATCACTAGAAGACATATGCAAAGCCCAAGAGCAGTTTCAAGAACAATTCATAGTTGAGCATTTAGACGAATTTGAGAAGCTCACACACGTCTTAGAAGACTGTGGAAAAAGGATAGATTATCCCCTTTTCAAAGAAATACCCTGGCTCGTCAATCATTTTGGGCATTCAGTCTTATACGATATATTACATTCTGCCCAGGTTTTAGAGGCTGTCCCCCCTCATGCCTCAACAGAGCTTGCGTTCATTGGGAAAAAAATAGAAGAGGGAACGGAAAAAGTAAATCAATTGAAATGGACTTCTCAATCTGATCAAGAGGATGAAATCCAAAGAAGCATAGAGCAGAGAAGTGGCGATGCAGATAATTACAATCAACTTGTCACTCTAAACCAACAACTCAAAGAAACCCAAAGGGGACTTAGTGAGATGATTCTTAATAGCAAATCTACTACCAGGGATGATTCTTGGAGGCAAGCATTCGCGGCGAACTTTGCCAAAAAATTCTTAATGTCAGACCACATCCCAAAGACAAAAGAAGATAGTCAAAACGAAGTTCTACGCAGATTTTTCTCTCACATCGCCTTGGTCATTCTTCAAGAAGTAGTTCCCCCAAATAAAATGGTCGAACTTTTCAGTGCTCCACCTTAAGAGCGACTGCCCGATAATAGCAGAAGTTGTTGCTGGATCGAAAACAAGCTCCATTTCCTGCAGAAAAGCCCGTTCTTCTTCTTTCAAGCAATATCTTGCCCGGTAAGTTATGAAAAGAAGAAGACAACAATCTGCTCAGCATTCTGTCTTCTTTCAAGAGAAGAAAAATTTGCTATTGGGGTAAATCCCATTTTTTCTTCTTCCAACGTATGCTTGCACTAACAAAAGAACAACAACAGATGGCAGTGGCGTGTTGTTGTTCTACCGACTAAATCAGAAGTAAGAAGTTAACTGAAAGAAGAAGAAGACACAAAAAAAATTTCACTCTTCTTCTTCTACCGATAAAGACCGCATCTATCAGGGGTTAGTTGTTAGATAGTTTTTGGGGTGGTTTGAAGTAGCATGGTCCCGATCGAGTTCTGGTAGTAGTCGACGTTGATGAGGATTCACTTCGACTACTACTTCTCTTACTAAACCGTTGAGTTTTCAAACGATACCCCTGCAACAGGTTCAAATGGAAACGCGAATACAGCCTCTTAGTCCTCTTTTCGTCGATGAAAGAACAACAACACAGGAAAATTGTTTGTTGTTGTTCTTCTTCCAATCGATTTTCGGTTAGGTTGCCGATTTGTGTCCGAGTTCCTGCCTTTTGCGGCTTAGGGGGTAACTGAAAAATTTAATTGCGTTGTTAAGAGACTATTATTTAGGTGAGAGTTATTGCCAAAGTTTCTTGTTGGTACTGGCGGTGGGGCTTATTTCCAAGTGCCCAATAAGCCGGCGTTGAAGGCTGAACTGCAAATTATAATTCCACCGCTAAAATTACAGAGTGAATTTATGGAAATTTCTAGAAAGGTTAAGTCAATAGGTAAACTTCAAGAGGATTCAACAATGCAAGCTAGTGCACTTTTCAATTCTCTTATGTCCAAAGCCTTTAAAGGCGAACTTGAATAGGCGAATGCCTTAATTTTTTAACGATGTCTTATTAAACCAGCAAGAGGTAAAGATGCTACTTATCTTCGCCTGAATACTCTTTTCTAACTTCCCAACCATTAAAACGTGATTTCTTTGGGTTGTCTTTTTCAGCCTTCAGGAACATTCGAATTTTATCTATTGTTCTTTGGGGTTCGCTTGAATCGTAACTTAGGTCTAATACAAGCCTAAACTTGTGAGCGGCAGGATGTTTTCCTGCTATTTCAATGGCTTCTGGAATTACTGAGTCGATGGTAGTTGAGTTCTTTTGAGCTTTTGCTGTGGCTATATCAGAAGCAATATTAGAAATATTTAATATGAAAACTTCATTAATCAAATGTTCCCAATTCTGAAGTACAGCCTGCACATTTTTCGCAGCACTTTCTGAGCTATCGATAAGTTCACTAATATCTTTGCGGTCAGAGACCAGCGAGAGTTCCATAAAATTCCAAGGATTAGACAACTTCATGCCTAACCCCGGTCCACCTCTGTCGCCAATCTCTTCAGCTTCTATTTGGCGCTTCTCATGTATGAATGAGGCTTCTTTTTCCATACATTCGCAACTGTACACTTTAAGTTGATTATCTACTTTTTCTGCAAGGATTGTTTCGTCTGATTTATAAAATCTAGCCACTTCTGTCAGTACAAATTCAAATAAGTGATTGGTAAACAGCCTAATCTTTTCAACAACCTCTGACTTTGGAAAGTAAACTCTATATCGACTATCAGCCCATAACTCGTAAAACTCATAAAAGTCCTCTTTGTCAATTTTTCGGAGTCGAGCTTTTCTACCCATAAAAGTAAGAAATTTTTCAATCTTCTTAGGGTGGCTTGTGGTGGTGAGGCATCCTTCTTTAGCGGTTATTACTGCTGCCAAGAGGTTATCAATTGTAATGTAATATTGGTTGATTTTTCCGTTAAAGTGAGCTATTTGGGCGAGTTCAAGGTGGTTCTTTGCTATGGCTATGCGTTCTATTACGCTGTTTGGTACGCTAAACTGCCCTTTGTACAATATTGGCCTTGCTCTGCCAACTTTACGTATCCTCATTTCTTCAGACAGCCCCCGCTTCTCTTAGAATAGAAAACAAACTGGTTAAACTTTTACTTAATTAAACCTGAATTAGTTGGAGTCCCCCTTCGAAAACAGGTCAATTACTGATGTTAACTATGAATTCTTAACTCGCAAAACCTATTTATAGCCACATCAACTATTTACTCTGCTGAAGTTCTATGTCAACCCAAGAATTTATTACAGAAGTGCATGAGAATCATAAAAAGGACATAGATGACGTAGTGGAACTGCTTAAAATCCTTAAAGGTCTCCAGAAGGAAGAGCAAGAAGTCTACGAGTTTTCCGTAACAAGCAATTTATAAGCTAAACTGACATAAGCTATTGCTATGTCAGCTGACCCAACCCTTACTAAAATTATCAATACTAACGATTTTCAGCTACACCGAAAACCGCTCTTCCAGAATCTAGAGAAACTTTTAGGCGCCAAGGTAATCAGCTACGTAGCTAGTCCTATGCATCCCTTAAGTGGCATCATGAGCCAGGATATCATACATTTTGAGGAAATCCTACGAACCACTGCAGGAGCAACCGAAGGATATCTTATCATCAATTCGCCTGGAGGAGACGGAAATGTTGCTGAAAAGATAATAACGATGTGCCGCCAAAGATTTACCAAATCCTTCAATGTCATTGTACCAAATTTCGCCAAAAGCGCCGCTACCATGATAGCCCTTGGCAGCGATAAAATTCTAATGGGGTATCTCGCCGAACTTGGTCCCATAGACCCACAGCTTGGAAACCCGATGGGCGGCTTTATTCCAGCAAGGTCTTTCATTGATGGATTGGAAATGATTCGAGGCAAAGTTAAGGCAGGAGATCCTGTTCAAATGTACTTGCCTATGCTTGCTCAAATCAGGCCAGAAATTCTCGCCCAATGTCAAAGCGCAATAGATGGATCCCGCGAGTTTGCAGAAAAATGGCTCAAAGAATGCATGCTGAAAGAGAACCCTGTCCAAGCAGCAGAAGTAGCTAAACGGCTATCTGAAGGCCAGCAGTACAAGTCACACGGCAAAGTTATTGACTTCAATGAAGCCCATGATATACTAAAGTTAAATGTTGAAAAAATTGACCCAAATTCCGAGTTATGGAACAACATTTGGGAATTGTACTGCAGAGAAATGGTAATGCTACAAAGCCTCCAACATCAAGGTGCAGCTAAGTTATTTGAAAGTGAAGCGGTCTCGCTGACCATGAATATCCAAATAAACCTCGTTCACAAAGAGCCACAACGTTTAGTCCCACTACTGCAAGGACGACCAGAACATGAAATGGAACTAGTGCTTAAGCCAAAGAAAACCGGAGAGCAACAGCCCATTATTCCAAATCACCCCAAACCAGAACAAGAAGCACCTGCTGCAGTGGTCAATCCGCCGAATGAGGCGCCACCCGCTTAGATTAAGGGCTTTTCTGGATTAACAGCAACTTGGAGAGGTCGACAAATGCCTATGACTTTTTGCTTGCGGCAAGCGCATTATATTTCTCCCTAAGCTCTATAAGCAACTGTTCCGTCCCACGATAATCTACGTAGTCGGCTAACAATTCCTTGTAGGTTTTAACGCCTGAGATGATGTTGCGCAACCGCAAAACCTCGCTTCTATCCAACCCAGGTGTCTCTAGCGCCTTCAAAGCAGCACATAATATTTTTAGCGCTTCCTCTACACTGGGCATTTCTTCGGGTAGTTCAAGCTTAGAAGAACAGCAACGGTTGGCAGCAGTTTGTTGTTGTTCTATCAACCCAAGTTTTATCAGTTTTTGGCGTATGGCTTCTTCTGTGTAGCGACCCTCTAAACTAAAAGCCAAAACCCTAAGATCGGTTGTGCCTTGGGTAAACCATGTCTTGAGGTTCTTTTCATCCTCCAAGGGCCAGGGTTTGCCTTTGGTCATGTTTTCTGCCCCACAGACAAACCACCAACCATTGTGCAAAGCCCCATCATTGCCACAAGTTTTTCCAGATTCCATGAATGCAAAATTATGCATTGAACAAGCTCTAATACCGATAGAAAAGTCATCATGCGGAAGCCAAATGAGCAAGCCATATTTCAACATCAATCCTTTGATTATGGAAACAGTCCAACTGCTAAGCACTAATAGCTTATTATCCTAAACACGCCAACAAAACTCGAGACGAACACAAGTGTCTCAAAATAACCCGCGCGCGATTTTTAGACTAAGAGGGCAAAGGAAATTATCAGATTTGAGTTTAACAAAAAATTGGCTAAAGGTTGAGCCTAATCATTTTTCCGAAGTATCTCGCTTACTTGCATTAGCACCCATAAGGGCTAAGAATGAAATGACCAAGCATCAGCGCGCACGGAGCGAGGAGAATTAAACGCTTGCTTGCAAGAGGTTAGCCCGATAAATTACACTAATAAGCGCTTGCCCTTAAGCAATTGCACGGAAGAATATTGGCCAAGCCAACGCCGGCTCTCTATATAATAACTTGTGCCCAACTAAAAAACCAGAATATAATAAGCCTATCCTCAATGCCAAAATTCTTCAATCAACGTCTACACCTTCAAGAATTAAGGCGCAATGTCCCTATCGGATGTTTTTCTTCTTATCCGCTGGGCAACCACTAAGACTCCAGCAATCGCAATCGCGACAATCGCTGTTACCCCCAACCAGTTGATTGCCATAGAAATCTGGACAGACGTCGATGGATTGGGCAGAGGAATGGGCATTTGGTTTGTCTGGTCAGGGAAAACCAAGTAGGTCAGTCCATTTAGTGAAAACGCTAGTATTGGAGCAAGAATAATTGCACCAAATAGTTTCGTTCTTTGTCCAATCACTTAAGCAACGCTCTGATGTCGACTGCTGACCTATTCTTAATGGTAAATTCCAGCTATTTAATATTACATTTAACAATGCTGTACTAAATGCTGTACACACCAAGCATTCTAATCAAGCTAGTTCTTAAATCACCTAAAGTCATTATCAGTGTACGAGGGCGCACGTAGGTTGAATGACAACGAATCCACCGATGTCTTAAGAGGAAACGCCCTCCAAATCTACCGTCTAATGCTCAAAGCTAAAAAACCCCTCGGCACTAGAGAAATCCAAAGGGCACTAAAGCTTAGCAGTCCTCTGTTGCTCAGTACCATCTAACTCGGTTAGAAAGCGCTGGATACGTGAAAAAGGAAGCAGGGAATTACGTCATCGACAGAATTACTCTGGACAGCTGCATAAAAATCAGCCGTTTTTTAGTTCCCAAATACCTCTTCTACTCGGTTTTTGCCGCCGTCGCTCTGATAATCGACCTTACCTTCCTTGTACCAGATGTTCTTATGCGTGAATACTTTTTTTCAATCTTTGTGATAGCAATTTTTCTGGTTATCTTTTGCTATGAAACTGTTAAGGTTTGGATTAAAGGTACCTTATGAGACGAGTGAGTTTCAAATTCCATTTGTGCCGGTTGTTCTTCTTTTAGGACAAGTGTTCTAAACCATAGAAATTAATACGTTTGGGCTCCTTAACAAGGGATAGGCGATTAGGGTGAATCAGCTTTGAAAAGTCATATAAACGTTATAATTGCTTCGGCAGTTATAGTTGTAATCGTTCTTTCAGTTTCTTGGGTTGCCACTTCTGAATACAACCAAATGGCTAAAGTAACTGTATCGGGACAAGCAAGCAGTGCATCCCTTTACCTGGGTGCGACAAGCCTGATAGGTATACAATTCATCGACACCCAAACAGGCACCAATACTTCTTACGCCTTTAATTTTCCTCTGCCAACAACCCAAAATTCCTTGGGAAATTACACGGTTACTCTAATCAATCACCATACCTACAACGTGACCATAAGTTACTACGGTGATTATCCCTTAGCCAGCAACTTTACGGATCAGCATTCTGATTATTACGGCAACTTTACCGTTGATGCGCCCGCAGGGCAAACGCAGGTTACCAAAAACTTTGGGTAGTGCAAAACTCTTGGTCCAGCAAAAACTGTCGCATAGAATCGCTAACTTTCTTCTTTCTTTTTTCATGTTACCCACAGTTAGAATCGTAACCTACACTTCTCTCAAAACCAAACTTTTGCAGTCTGCACTTGTCTGATTTACAAATCAAAACTCGGGTTTGTCAAAAGTCTTTTATCGGTAAAACTGCAAGTCGTATTGTGCGACAAAGAACCAATCCTTCCAAAGTCTGCTATATTTTGTCAGTTGCCCTCATCACCGTTGTTTTACTGCAAGCTGGCTTTGTTTCCGCGGACCTTAAGGTAACGGATATCATAACCAGCGGCACAGTATTGGCGGTCTCTGCATGATAACAAATTTAACCGAAAACACATTCTGATTATGGTTTTGCTTAATGCTACATTTCTTTTTTAGCACGCGCGGAAAAAGAAGGAATTATGTGATTCCAATGCTAAGGGTTTAAAGTAGCTTACCTTTTTCGCCGATTAGAGGTGGGATAGGCCTGTCCATTTGAACAGCAACTCATCGCGCACGTCAAATGCCATTACTGTGTGGTGTCCATAGTTGGCGATTACGTAGCCTTTCGCCGGGCTGCCTTCACGCACAAGAACTGCTATCCTCTGCCTGACTTCTCGATATGAATCAGCGTTTGCCACGATCCACTCACGTTCCACGCATGCTCCTGGCCGGTCATAAGCTTCAATTACTTTGTTTTTTGCCCGCTCGATCGCATCCTCCATCGACATCCCTCCATGGCAGACTTGCCCTTTCCTCAAGAATCTTCACCTCCCTACTCCTTAGTTCTTTCGGATTCAGTTGTTAACCCTATTTTGCGTGCAAACTCCAAGTCGGCTTCCGCTTGAGATAATTTTTTTAGGGCGTTGGAGTGAGAACGCACAACATTGGTAGGATCTTTTTTGATTTTTCGGCCTATATGATAATCAGATAGGCCATTCTTGCTTAACCGCAGAATTGTCTTTTCCCTCTCAGTCAAACCGACAGCATAACGAACCAAT
>CAWDAV010000019.1:0-395552 GCA_963800365.1 Candidatus Bathyarchaeota archaeon
ACTTGCTGTTAGCACATTATTGAAAGACGGAATTCCCACCAAGATATCGGCTTTTTCTATGTCATGTAAGTATACTTGGGCATCCAAAGATAAGGCGGAATCTTCTTTGTTCATATTTGTTCCACCTGCATTATGCATGCATTCTAAAATAGCATTCGCTAACAATTGATATTTTAAAATCATATATTTTCAAAAAATATTAAAAATCTTAAAGAAAACGTTGAAAGTTACCGAGGCCCTAAAGCTAAATTTAATCTTTCATAGCAATAATCACACATACATCGTTAACGTTGGTTTCTGTTGATCCTGTGCAGATGAGGTCGCCAAGTTTTGAGAAAAAACTGTTGGAATCATTATTAGCAATAAATTTTTCTGGATCCATCCCTAATTGCCTTGCTCGTTTTAACGTGCACCCATCAATAATTGCTCCTGCAGCGGCTGTTGGTCCATCAACTCCGTCAGTGCTAAAAGAAGCAATTACGCATTCCTCGGATTCTTTAAGGTTCAAAGCGGCGGACAATGCCAGTTCTTGATTTCTACCTCCCATACCGTTTCCCTTAACAGTCACAGTTGTTTCTCCGCCAGCGACAACACCCATTGATCTAGAAGTACCCATGCAAACAAAGCCTTCACTAGCAAGTTTTGCTAATGCTTTCCCCACTTCTTTAGCCTCTCCTTTTAAGAAATCAGCCAGTAATAGTGTGTTAAGTCCTTTAGAAGCTAAGAAGTCGATGGCGGCCAAGCTAGCGGTTCGGTTGTTACCAATCACTAAATTATGACCTCTTTCAAAAACAAGATCATTTGGTTTAGGTGTTTCCTGAATCAAACCTCTTTCACCTTCTAAGAGAATCTTGCGAATGGAAACTGGTGCTTTCAACCATAAATCATATTTTTCAAGTATTTTTTTGGCATCGCTAAATGTCGATTTATCAGGAACTGTCGGACCGGAGGCGATTGAATCAAGTGGGTCTCCCATTACATCTGAAAGCACAAGGGTTAGGACCGTTGCTGGATAAGCTTTTTTTGCGAGCCATCCACCTTTAAACGCTGAAAGATGTTTTCGAACCGCGTTGATTTCGGTTATTTCAGCGCCACTTTTAAGAAGGGCATTTGTAAGTGTTTGCTTATCCTCAAGTGATATGCCTTTGATAGGAAGCGGCATAAGACTTGACCCGCCGCCTGAAATCAAGCAAATAACTAAGTCATCTCTTTTTGCTTGTTCGGCTATGGCCATAATGCGGGAAGTGCCTACTACCCCTGCTTCGTCAGGAACTGGGTGGCGGGCTTCATTGAGTTCTATAACTTTGGTTTTTTGGCCTGTACCATAAGGAATGTTTACGACTCCGGCGGTTATATGGTTGCCCAGTAGCTCTTCTATAGCTTGCGCCATTTTGCCGCCTGCTTTGCCTCCCCCTACCACGTAAACATTTTTGAACTTTCTCAAGTCAAACTTGCAGCAGCCTTCAACTTGGAGCTGATCGTTTTCAAATTTCATTTTTGCATTAATCAGCCGCTTAGGTTCTGCAGCGTTAACAGCTTGCTCAAGGCACTGAAGAGCTAATTCACGGCCTCTGCGAATATTTGATGTTTCTCCGTTTTCGATTAACTTTTCTCTATTTATTATTCTTACCATTCTCTTTACCGTGAAATTTTTTCTAACAGTGAGTATGGATATGACTAAATAAACAATCTTGTATGTGGCTATTTTAAAAAGAAATGTTGTTTTTCACCTTAAATGTTCGTACAGTTTAGATTATCGTTTTTGGACTCAATTTGATACCGGTCATTAAGGTTTTTCCAAAATAATTCTTAATTTACTTCGTAAGAAGACCCTGGCATAGTTCTCTTCTCTTCTTATAATGTTGAAGCGATCTCTAAACATTTTGAGTATACTGTTTGATGATAGAAGTCTTGTAGCATTATTCTTCTTTCTAGTACTTCTTTTGTGAAATACGCTTTATTCTGGTTGTAGCACGACTATCAAATGGTTTGATGTTTTTATGAGCTGCGTAGGACTATCATGGTGTTGGTTTTCATTATTCCTTCGACGCGACGGATTTTTTCGATGCATTCGTTGACTTCTGTGACGTTCATTCCGCTGATGACTGCAACGATGTCGTATTCCCCTGTGACTTCGTAGACGGTTTCTACGTTGAGGATGGCTTGGATTTTTTTTGAAACTTCCTGAGTGGGGTATGCCGGGTTTGTGGCGAGTAATGTTATGGCTTGGGCGCCTTCTGCCACCCCGACTTTAACGGTGAATTTCCTGATGACGTTTTCGTCGGTTAATGTTTTGATTCTTTTGCGGACTGCGCCTTCGGATAAGTCTACTTTGGAGCCGATGTCGCCGTAGCCTGCTCTTGCGTCATCTTTGAGGATGTTAATTATTTGCTTGTCTTTCTCATCCATCTTTTTAGCCGAGTTACTTATGGAGTGGAAAAATTTAACGTTTTCCATTATTTTATATTAATAGACAATACGGATTCCGTCATGTCAGCACTATTCTGTTACGTTTTTATGGGTGTTATGGACGAAAAAAAGTTGCACCAAATGGAACATTAAAAGTCCAAGTTGTAACAAATTAGTCGCAATGTTTAAAAAGATAGCCGAATTTATCAGAAAGACATTTCCAAAAAAATAAAAAGTGACGAATAAGAAATGATTAAACCCATAAACTCAAACCAATCCAATGTTAAAGCAAAATGCCCAGACTGCGACGCAGAGCTTGACGTTCCATCAGACACGGAAAAAGGCGAAATCGTAAGTTGCCCTGGCTGCGGACTTGAACTCGAAGTTAAGCAGATTAACTGTGGCTGCGTTGACCTTCAAGAGTTGACGATTGAAGGGGAAGACTGGGGCGAATAAACAGTATCTTCCACCAAAATCATGTTTTCTTACGTTAAATCGCCTTTTTAAGGAATTATTTTCTGATGGATGTTGAGAGCGTTGAGCATTGCACTTTTGTATGAACGCTCGGAAAACGATGAAAACGGCATAAAACTCACCGCTCAGCAACTTGGCATAGACTTAACTTTTATTCCCATTTCGAAAAATTGCTTTAGCAATCTCCAAGGATGGTTTTAGCGCCAAAACCAAAGGCAAAGACTATACGGGCATCATCGAAAACACCAAAGTTGTGCTTAACCGTGCCCAAAGCAAAAACCGGCGCCTCCAAGCCTCATACTACATGGAGATGCTGGGCAAAAAAACCCTCAACACCTCCCAAGTTGAATTTGTCTGTTACAGCAAACTTCGCACCCTGTTGAACCTGCACAAAGAAGGCATCCCAATTCCCAAAACTGTCTTTGTGCCATGCGACTCATACGGATATGCTGAAGAATGGGAAAGAAATCCACAACGAAAAAGACATCGCCGACCTTTTTGAACAAGAAATCCCACTCGAGGAAGGCATAGTTATCAAAGCGGATGCTGGAACTCATGGCAAAATGATTATGCTCTCCCAAAACCGTGAGGAACTGGAAGCCAGCATCAAAGAGACAAAGCCATCCATAATCAACCCAATCGGGGTTGTGGCTCAAGAGCTTGTACAGAAATGGTTCTACGACTTACGCATAATCGTTTCTAAAGAAAAAGGCAAACAACCCGTTTGCTACCATACCTCAATGGCACGGGCAGGCTTCAAAGATTTCCGCACCAACACGTTTCTTGGCAACTTGGTTTTTCACGCTAAACTGCCCTTGAGTATTCAGGAGTTAGCAGTGAAATGTGGTAACACGCTTGGCAAAGGTAGCGATGCATGGATATTTGCGTTAGATGCCATGGTAAACGTTAAAGAAAACAAGAACGCCGACGACGCTTATTTGAAGGGTGAGTTGGATAAAGCTGCTCAAGCGTTCGTTCCAGTACAGAAAGTTAAGGCAGACGAAACCCGCCTAACCCAATTTGAAGCGTGGACCGGCAAACTCGAAAAAGCCTTCGAGAGATACAAGAACACAGAAGCATACGAAAACATAACAAATATAATTGAAGAAAGCTTAGAAAAGAACCAGAGCGCCCTGATGTTTCATGAGTCGAATTCTTGCCCCGAATTCTGGGAGAATACACGGCTCGCAACAGGCTTAAACGTGGCAATTCCCCTGCTCAAGGCTGCAGAAAGCCTAATCGATCATTAATCAAATCATAAAGAGGAAAACAATATGCGAATTGGAATCATCGGTGGTTCAGGATACGTTGGCAGTGAACTGTTAAGACTGCTGCTCATGCACCCAGAGGTAGAGGTAACAATGGTTACTTCGCGGCAGAGCGCAGGAGAATACATCTTCAACGTGCACCCAAACCTGAGAGGCTTAACTCAGCTAAAATTTGTTCCCCAAGACATGGCTGAACTCCAGAAGAACTGCGACTTAGTCTTCACAGCTACCCCACACGGCGGCTCAGTTAACCTTGTTCCCAAACTTTTGGAGGCAGGCTTAAAAGTAATCGACATGAGTGCAGACTTCCGCCTCAAAAACCCAGCAGACTACGACTCATACTACGGCTGGAAACATGCCCACCCAGAAATGCTAAAAGAAGCCGCCTACGGTTTGCCAGAACTCCATCGGGAAGAAATCAAAAAAGCCAAACTCGTAGCTTGCCCCGGCTGCATGGCAACATCCGCAATCCTCGGCTTAGCCCCCATTGTAAAAGCAGGCTTAATTGACAACAGCAAAATCATCGTTGACCTCAAAGTAGGTTCTTCAGGCGGCGGAAGCAAACCCACTCCAGCTTCACACCACCCTGAACGTTTCAGCGGCGTCCGACCCTACCAAGTTACGGGGCACCGCCATACGGCCGAAGTCGAACAGGAATTAACCGCACTTGCCAGTGAACCAGTCAAAATCGGCTTTACGCCACACGCAGTTAACATGGTGCGCGGCATCCTTGCAACAATCTATGCATTCCCCAAGCAGCCCATCACTAGCAAGGACCTCTGGAAAGCACTCCGCGGCATGTACGGCACCGAACCTTTCGTACGCTTAGTCAAATACCAGAAGGGACCATACCAGCTACCCGACCCCAAGATTGTCACAGGCACAAACTTCTGCGACGTCGGCTTCGAAATCGATGAACACGCAAACCGCCTAATAATGTTCTCAGCCATCGACAACATGACTAAAGGCGCCGCAGGACAAGGCGTCCAATGCCTCAACTTACTTATGGGAATTGACGAAACCACAGGCCTAAAGAGCACTGGGTTCCATCCAGCGTGATCTGCTATGTTACTTGTTATTAAAATGGGCGGAAGCATCCTGAAAGAAGGCGCATCCACCGACCTAATCGCTGACCTAAAAGAAGTCGCAAAAACAAACAAAATCATCCTAGTCCACGGCGGAGGCGTCGAAGTCACCGAAATAGCGTCAAAACTCGGAAAAGAACAAAAATTTATCATCTCACCCGAAGGATTCCGCAGCCGCTACACAGACAAAGAAACCATTGAAATCTACACTATGGTTATGGCAGGCAAAATCAACAAGCAAATCGTGTTAGCCCTTCAAAGCCAAGGAATCCCAGCTGTCGGTTTGAGTGGACTTGACGCTGGAATATTGAAGGCTGAACGAAAAACCAAGTTGATTGCAGTGGATGAACGCGGCAGAAAGAAGGTTATGGATGGCGGCTACACGGGCAAAATTACTCAAGTCAACACTGAACTGCTAAACCTGTTGCTTGGGAACGGTTACATGCCAATCGTGACACCCATAGCCTTGAGCCAAGATTTTGAGCCCCTAAACGTTGATGGCGACCGAACAGCAGCCATCATTGCAGGCGCACTCAAAGCAGACAAACTTATTCTGTTAACTGATGTTGAAGGTTTGATGCTTAAGGGCGAGCGTGTTCCAAAAATTGCAGCTACCGAGGTTAAAGAAGTGCTCTCTAAAATCGGGGGTGGCATGAGCACTAAAGTACATGCAGGACTTGAAGCGTTAAACCAGGGCGTCAAAGAAGTCCTTGTAACATCAGGCAAGGCAAAACAGCCAATTACTTCAGCACTAAATCATCAGGTTGGAACAGTGATAACCAGTGAATGACAAAGAAATAATGGATACTGAAAATCGCTACTTAGCGAATGTTTTTTCTAAAAAACCAGTTGTCATTACACGGGGTAATGGCGCAACTCTATGGGATATTAACGGCAGAGAATACGTAGATTGCGCAAGCAGCTATGGTGTTGCAGCTCTGGGTCACTGTCACCCGAAGGTTGTGGCAGCTGTTAAAGCTCAAGTGGAACAACTTATCACCTGTCACAGTTGCTACTACAATGATAAACGCGCCGAATTCATAGAAAAACTCGTCAAAATAACACCTAAGGGATTAGACAAAGCCTTTCTATCAAACAGCGGCGCCGAATCAGTTGAATGCGCCATCAAACTCGCTCGCAAATACACGGGTAAACCCGAAATCATTGCTTTGATGGGTGCTTTTCACGGCAAAACCATGGGCGCCCTGTCAGCGACATGGGATAAAAAGTACCGCGAACCCTTCATGCCATTAATCCCAGAAGTCAAACATGTTGCCCCAGACAACGCTGACAAAATCCGCGAAGCCATAACCGACAAAACCGCCGCAGTCTTAATGGAGCCAATTCGTGGAGAAGGAGGTGTCCGAGTTCCACCAGAGGGCTACCTGCAAGCTGTTCGGGAAATCTGCAATGAAAAAGGTGTTCTGCTTATTCTTGACGAGGTGCAAACGAGTTTTGGTCGCACGGGCAAACTATTCGGTTGCCAAAACTGGGATGTCACGCCAGATATTATGTGCTTAGCCAAGCCGTTTGCTGGTGGATTACCCATTGGTATAACAGTTGCTAAAGAAAACATCATGTCCTCGCTTAAAATCGGAGAACACTCAACCACTTTCAGCGGAAGCCCACTGGTTTGCGCGGCAGGATGTGCCGCAATCGACGCTCTCTTGGAAGAGAAACTTGCCGATAGAGCAGCTGTTAACGGCAAATACTTCAAGTCGCAGCTGGAAGCGTTGCAAGCGAAACATAAAATCATCAAAGAAGTACGTGGCTTAGGCTTAATGCTTGGCATGGAACTTCGTTACGACGTTCACAACATTCTCCTAAAAGCGCAGGAAAAGGGTGTTTTGGTGTTGGATGCTGGCAGAACCGTAGTTCGTTTACTACCGCCGCTCGTAATCGAGAAAGCACAAATTGACAAAGCAATAGCAGTTTTAGATTCTGTTTTGGAGGAAGAAGAGAATGAGCGAGCAAGCAGTCCGGTTCCTAACTAACCTCTTAGGGATCTACAGCCCGTCGGGGAAAGAAGAGGACGCAGCTAACTTCTTAGACATGGAAATGAACAAGATGGGTTTTGAAGTTGGCAAAGACGCTATCGGAAACGTAATCGGTGTCGTCGGCGAAGGCGAACCCGTCATCCTATTATGCGGTCACATGGATACCGTGGTTGGGCATCTGCCTCTCCGAATCGAGGAAGGCAAAATCTACGCCCGAGGCGCGGTGGACGCAAAAGGTCCGCTTGCCGCAATGGTTATGGCTGCCTTAGCTGCCGGTACAAGAGCCCACGTTTAAGGGCAAAATCTTAGTTGCCGCAGTCGTCGAGGAAGAAGCCACCAGCCGAGGCGTCAAACACCTCATCACACAGGGCATCAAAGCTGACTACGCCATTTTCGGTGAACCCAGCGGTGTAGAAAACGTAACAATAGGGTACAAAGGACAAATTCAACTAAAAATTGTCCTCAAAACGGAGACTGGACATGCTTCTACTCCTTGGCTTTACGATAATTCTTTGGAGAAATCCATTGAGCTTTGGGAACAAATCAAAAATGCGTCTTCATACCCCTCGTTGGATCCATCAGCAAGTCCATACAACGCTGTCACAGCATGCTTGGTTAGACTTGTGGGTGGCAGAGCAACCTCTGTGGTTCCATTTGAAGCAGAAATGAACTTGGACGTTCGAGTGCCCATCCAGTTCTCTACGGCTCAGGTGTTTGAGCAGATACAGAAAATAATAACAAAGTATCAAGCGGCTAACCCCAGGGTATCTGTGAAGGCAACAGTTCTTGACACTGTGGAGCCGTTTGAAGTAAACAAAGCCTCGCCGCTAGTCCATGTTCTCTCGTCTTCTGTTCGTAAAGTGTTAAACAAACCTGCAACGTTGTTGCACAAAACTGGGACTGGTGACATGAACATCCTTGGAAAAGCCATGAACCTACCCATCGTAACGTATGGACCAGGTGATTCACATCTCGACCACACTTTAGACGAACACATAGATGTCAAAGAATATTTAGATTCAATTGCAGTGTACAAAGAGACGCTTCTCAAACTTTCAGAGTTATACAACAACAAGAACGAAGCTCAAAAAACAATCTGAGCCTTAATGGTTAACCCCTTTTTTTGGGTTGATGGGGTCACCTATAATTTGTTTCCAATCAATATTTATACAGCATTCTTTAATCTTTAAAAATCGTGGGCGTTTGATTTGAAAGAGTTTGAATTAACAATTCCGCAACAATACATTGAGTTCATCAACAAAGAGATTAAAAAACCAAAACGACCAAACACTGAACTATTGGAACTTTGGCTTGAACGCGAACTAAACATAGAAAACGAAGGTACATACGGGAACTCGCCAACTGACGAAAGTCACGTAACTGCGAAAATCCTTCCAAATGGAAACTATAAGGTCTCAATTTCCGATGTATGCTTTCGCATGATTGTTTCGCACGTGCAACCAGAGCCACATAGCCACAAAATGGGCGACGAAGACTTATTCCATTGCTGGCTAGATATCAAAACAAACAAAGTACATGCTAAGGAACACATCAAAGTTAAAGAGCCAACCTAAAACTTTGATCCAGACTTTTGACCCACCCTCTATTTTCTTTTCCCATAAGCAGCTGAGGGCTTTTAGGGAAAACATTGGGCAGTAAATGCTCGAAAAACATTTTTTGCACATTTTCATGTTCAAGATAATCGAGCAAAAACCAAAAGCAACCAGTCGAAAATGCCGCCTCACAGTTGACATTGCCTATAAGCGGGTTGCTCTCTATGTGTGGCTTCCCGAGGTTGAGAAGATGTTTGCCCAAATAGTATTGGATTGTCAAACCCAAAAAGAAACTGTAAGTTGTGAGTATTGTATCGTAAAAGAAAACTGTCATTTACGGTTGAAGTTAGACAGAAAAACGGAAACTGTGGAAATAGCTGTGCCGTCAAGTATGTTGGTTCCTCTTCTGCTGGTGAGAGTGTAATTTTAGAAGTCGGGTTCTTTAGTAATGCCTTTAAACGTATGCTGCGGTAAATACAATAATTCATGATTAGTTTAGGCTGAGAGCGTTTACTAAAGAGAGATGGGCAATCGGTTGAGCGATGACGACTTAAATTCAGAATATTCACATAAAAAAAGGCGAAGCAAGGATTCGTTAACTGCTTCTGGAATAGCAGAGTACATCCGATTCAACTGTTGCCCCCGATTCTTTAAACTAAGGCTCCAAGATGACGACGAGACGGAAAGCCGCAAATGGCCCACATTCAAGCCCATCAGCCCCCTACTCTATGGTGTAGGTAAGACTCTTGAGGAGAAAAAAGTTTCCGAACTTGAGGGTAAAGCTGCTGAATACCACGATTTTAACAAGTACGTTGAAAACGAGCAGGCTTCTTTTAGCAATTTGCGTAGGATAATTGAGGAACAAATTTCTTCAAAAGAAGAGGCTTACGGTAAGCCTGTTTTGCTCTACCAGGTTCCAATGCTGGGAAAAATTGGAGTTTGGAAAATCAAAGGCATAGCCGACTTGATTGCTATTTGGCGTTGTAAAGACGAAAAATTGAAAGTTAGAATTTTCGAGCTCAAATCTTCCTGGCTCGAGCAGACTGCCCACCGAATACAAGTAGCAATCTATGTTCAACTTTTGTCAAAAGAGTTAGAGAATCTGTTGCCTAAAATCGAGTTAGAAGGTGGAGTAATTAATCGGGAAACGAATTTGGAAAATTTGACCCCAGACACTCTCCCAAAATTCAAGTTAAGCCCATTAATTCAAGATGTTGAACGTCTACTTGCCGAAAATGGTGAGTTAAACCGAATTCACAATACTCCTCTGCCCGAGGTTGAGTATCAGCTAGGCTCGAGATGTGATAACTGCGGGTTTAACGAATATTGCATTGTTTGTTCAGTTGAAAATGAAAGCATCGCGTTGCTTAATTTGAGCAGGGGCGAACAGAGAGCTCTTGGGCACTATAGAATTAAAAAGTTAGAGGACCTTGCAAGATTGAAGGTTGTGATGGAATCCAGCAATTTGCACCCCTACGACTTCAAAAGCATCCCAGCCTTAGATGCTGAAAAAGCGCGTTTGTTAGCTACGGACCGTGTCGTAGGCGCCAAATTGGATTGGCTAGTTCAACGTGCTCAGTATATGCTTGGTGGAATCCGACCCAGCAGCCCCTATGCCAGCAAAAGCAAGTATATGCCCTGGCTAACAGGAACAGGATACGGCGGCCTTCCCGAAGATAGCCCATCAAACGGTGTGGACTCCGCGCTTTTGTTCAGCCCAGATAGCATGGTTCGCGTTTACCTCTTCGTTGAACGTGACTACATGCTTGATATTATTTCGATGATTAGCGCAAGGGTGAGTTGTTCACGCTTCAAAGGCGACCCCTTAAAAGTGTCGCATGTAATTGGCAGTCTTCCCGACGACCGAAAAGAATGCTTGGACGAAGAAAAAAAGCTAATGGAAACCTTCTTCCAGGGTCTGACTGCCGCTATCACAAAAGTCGCCACTGAAGTAGGCAGCCCCGACGAAGTCCCGATTCACCTTTACTTCTTCAGCAGAGGGGAACGAGACGCACTTATGGAAGCAGTTCGCCGTCAACCCACTTTGCTAGGCGCTATGGCAATCAGAGACCTTTTAGGTCTAAGACAAGCCATCGACCAACCTATGTTTTCAATCCTTCAAGACGAAGTAGTGCACCGAAAAGCGCTAAAGTATCATAGCACTGGGCTTTTGCCGATTCTTGAGCAATCGACGTTTTTTGAAAATAAAGCGTGGTTGGCAACGCGTGAAGATGGGTCAACGGTTGATTTACGTTTAGTTTTTCGCGATGGATTGTTTAATTATTCGCTTCCTTTCAAAAGAAACCCTGATGGCTTAATCCATTTTCTTGACCAAGGATATGGACACATAGATGGCTATTACCCTGCTCGGGCTCGGTTTGGCAACCAAATCCCAATTGAGTATTTATGGGCTGCCAAAAATCGTTTAGACAATTATCCAACAAAAGTTCTGCTCGAGAAGCACAAGTGGTGCGACTATGTTCAGAAAAAAAGGCGAATCACTGACGAAGAACTGAACCTCATGGGATTAAAACTCTGTATGGCTCTCGAGTATATTGAGCGGTCGCTGACTATTCGCAACAGACGTTTGGGTAAGAAACCGATTGCTGTTCCCACTATAGCGACGTTTTCGTTGGGTGCATCGACACTTGAGCGTGGCTGTAGAGAGTTTTTGGATTTAGAATATTTTTCCAAGCGTCAAGAAATGTATCAACATTACGCTTTGCTTCCTTACCAGCGAGTGGCTTCAGGCAGGTCGCTGATTTTTGAGTGCACAGGCATCGCTGAATCAGAGAAAGACTTTGTCGTTCGGGGCAAACTCGTCTACGAAGGAATTGGTTTGCCAAAGGCTGATTGCGTGGCTAATGCCTGCAGGGTTAAGGGTGCAGATGGATCCAGTTCGGGCGATTGGATGGTTGTAACTGAGCTTAAGCACAATGAACAGGGGCAATTTGAAGAAGCTCAGAAACGCTCACCTGCCGAAGTTGAAAAATCAGCCCGAGCAATCGTGGAAAAAGTGGATGTTCGAAAGAGCGAGATAATTATCAATGTAGTTACCTGGCCCAGTGGCAAAGGCAGAAAATACAGTGCTTGGCACAACCTCCCAACAACTGACCCCGAGAAAGCTAAGAGCAAATATATGCAACTTTTCGAAGTTGGCAGAATCTACATTTTAGATGAGTTGGCGGATGACATAATTTCAGACAGAGCAGCCAAATGCCTCGACTTCGCAGGCAACAATGTTCTCTACGGTTTGCTGTCGGGCTTTTTAGCGGGCAAATCTGGGTCGTCTTTGCATAATGCTTTGCCTCGGGATGCAGCTTTACCGTTTTTGCGTTGGGTTGCAGGCAGACGCTTTTCTCCTAAAGCTGAACAACAGCGGTTTATCGAGAGGGTTTTCGGGAAAGAGCAGATTGTTATGTTGCAGGGTCCGCCCGGAACGGGAAAGACGGAGACTTTGCAGCTGGCGGTTTTAGCACACGTAGCCGCTCATAGAGCACATGGCAGATGCAGGGTTTTGATGGTTGCTCCAACCCATAAAGCCATCCAAGAATTCGTTAGCAAACTCGCCAAGTGTTGGCAGGAATACTGCAATGGCGGTGGAAATGACCTAAAGGACCTGATGATTTACCGGGTACTGAGCAGTTCAACCTCAACGGCTAAACCCCTTGAAGGCGTCACCTATGTCAACTACAACGAGGACGAAGAGACAGTTGCAGAAATCACTGATTGCTTGATGAACCAGTCAACGTTAACTCCATCTACTTTGGAGTCAGAACCCCTGATTTTATGTCTCACTCCTCCAGGATTGTATGGGCTAATGAAGAAAATCGGCGATTCCGAGCCGCCATGGGGCGAAGGTTTCTTCGATTTGCTCGTAGTCGACGAGGCAAGTATGATGCGTGTGCCTGAACTGATACTTTCAGGCTCATTCCTCACCAAGAACAGCCAGATTCTCGTGGCAGGAGACCATCGACAGTTGCCGCCTATTCAAGCGCATAACTGGGAAAAAGAAGACCGCCGCACGCTCGAGGAAATGGCGTCTTTTCTTTCAGCGATGGATTTTCTGCGGTTGCTGCGCAATGAAGATCTTGGAGTGGATCGGTTAAAACGCAAACCTGAGTTGGCTATTCCTGCGGACCAGTTACCGGCTGAACGTTTATGTGAAAGCCACAGGTGCCACTCGGTTGTAGCTGAATTTTTGCGGGAATGGGTATATGAAAAGGATAATATTGATTTCCGCTCAGACCAAAAACAAACGTTGCCAGCTTCGAAACCTAAGACAGACGGGTTAGGCGTTGTTTTGGAGCCTGAGAACGTTTTTGTTTTGATTGTACATGATGAAGCGGAAAGTTTTCAATCCAACCTCGTTGAGGCTTCGATTGTAGAGGCATTGGTTCGCAGCGTAAACGGAGACGGCGTGGGAGTGATTACGCCGCACAATGCTCAGAAGGGTTTGCTCAAAAACATGCTCTCCGATGGATGCGAAAACGCCAGAATCGATACTGTCGAACGTTACCAAGGCGGCGAAGCAGACTTCATCATTATCTCAACCACAGTCAGCGACCCAGACTACGTCCGAAGCGAAAGCGACTTCCTACTCAACTTAAACCGAATCAACGTAGCCATCTCACGCATGAAGAAAAAACTCGTCATCATCGCGAGCAGATCAATCTTTGAGTTCATGCCCCAAGACGCCAAAGACTACGATAAGGCACTGTTGTGGCGAGGAATTTCGCAGACCGTTGGCTTCACAGCTGACTCAACGGCGCAATGGACTGGCAATCTGCCTGAATTCCTTGGGAAAGACGCAGTTCCAGTCAAAGTTGAAGTTTACGTTAAATCTGAGAAGCCTAAAAAATAATAGATTAGAACTTTTCATGAAGGAGAGAGGCGTTACTTGGATTTATGTTTCCTTTTCTTCTTGATTGAAGAAAGAACGTTATCTACCTGCTTTAGTTGATCATCGTTAAGTATAGTTTCAGAAGTTTTAGAATTAATCTTTGAATTTTTTAGCATGTCAAAGAATTTTTCTCTTTCCAGCTCGTACTTTTTTTCTACTTCGAAGGCGCAATGAAAGTCTCCCTCATCTGTCTCGATACGAGCTTTATCAGATATTTTTGCAAATCTAATCTCTATTTTGCCGCGTTTGCTCAAGTCAGCTATGTAAGCGTAATCGCCAAGTTTAATTTGTGTAAAAGCGTGGTAACCAACGTCTCCTAACACCGAGAGGGCAGTTTGCCAGACTTGTTTCTTTCATTACCTTGCGTTCAGATTTTGCAGATACCCCTTGGGAACTCCGATGTACCAAGTGTTAATGTATGCATTTGTCCAATCTTTGATTTTGGTATGAGGCTTAACTTTTTTCAGCTTTTCTTTTTTCGTTGCCTTCTGCGCTAAATTCCACATCAACTTATATTTTTTTAATTCACCTATCGATTTTGAAGTGTTCCACAAGCTTTCAGTGAAGAAACTTTTTACCTGTTCTGCTTCGGACCCCTCAAGCAGTACTCCGGCTTCAATGTTGGTTTCAAACGCTTCTTCTGTCAAGGTTGCTGAGGTGATTAGTGCCGAATCGTCAAAAATGTAGATGTTTGAATTAAAATTTTCATGAGATTTAATGCTAATACCCTTGAAGTGCTCAAGGAGGTATTGTATTTCGTAAGGATTGACTTTTCCTGAATTAACTGTGAAATCATTTACTTGAAAGATAAAACGGATGTCTGCGGGAGGATTCTTTAGAATTTCTTGCGAAAAAACTCTGTGGGCACCTAAACCAAGAGATGGGGAGCATACCCATAGAATGTTTTTTGTATCTAATGATTTTTGAAGAATAATTTCGTATAGCTCTGTGTTGCAGAGGAATCTAGCCATAGATTGATGTTGACGTATATGAATAAAAGATTTCCCCAAAGTATTCCCCGTGATACCCCCGACGAGATACCGAAAAGGATCAGTTTATAGGCAATTTGATAGTCTAAAGTTGATTACTCGATAAAGCAGCCTTTCGATGCCTTAGAACTACAGCAACAGCGAACACAGAAAGAAGCAAAGGCAAAATTACCAGCCAAGATAACTCTGGAATAGATGTGGGACTCGGTGAGGGTGTTGTGGTTGGTGTGGATGTTGGGGTAGTTGGCGCTTGCGGGTTGGGTGCGGTCAAGAAAGGAACGAAGGTAACTGATCCCAAGTTAAAATCGTTTTTGTTGTCATAAATAGAGTTAGCGATGGCTGTTTGTTCGGCTGTTCCCCACCAATTAAAAGTTGCATTAAGGTCAATTGTTCGAACCCAGTATATGTTGAATTGAGAACTGTTCGCAAAATTGTTGTACGCAAGAGGAGACGACAATCCCAAGGAACCTCTAGCTGACACAATTGCTTCATTGCAAAAACTAAAAGTATTGTTCTGAATGATTGGACTCGCTGATGCCGACATCGTACCCAAATATAACCCATTACCGTACTGAATTAGGTTTCTTTGGATAATTGGTGAACCATCGTTTATTACAATACATGCTTGGTCATAAGTTCCAGAGATAACATTGCCCGTGACAATTGCGTTTGTGTTTTCGCTTAACTGTATTCCCGCGTATGATTGTTGTGGGCGTCCATACTGGTCAGTATTCTGAAAAGATGTTATTTTATTGTTCGAGATTATGGGAGAACCGTCAGAAATCCCGATTATAACGCCACCACAGCTTATGTTGCTGTTTGAAATCATTGGTGATGATCCCATAATGCTAACAGATGAACTCAAAACAGCATAGCTAATGATGCTGCCTAAGCCAGATACTTCGCTCCATCCATTGCTGTTTTGTGTGAAGGAGATTTGTCCACCGTTAAAAGTGATTGAGTTAGCATTATTTCCGATTGCTTGTATTGTCCCATTTACTTCAATATAATAGCTACCAAGATTTACAATAGTGCCTGATTGAATAGTTAAGATAACTCCATTATTTACAAGAACATTACCCGTAAGGTTGTATGGGCTGTTTGCTTTTGTCCATGTCGTATCTGTGCTGATTAGTCCACTTTCGTTTGTACCACTTTGGGCCCTTCCCAACGGAACAAAAATTAGAGTTAGGCTCAAGATAGTCATGATTAGAATTAGAATCAATGCTAAACTCTTACTAATTCTATTCATGGATGGTCCTTCGATGCTTAAGGTAAACTGCAACTAAGAGCACACAAACAAAGAATGGAAAAATAACCAATATTGGAAACTCCGGAACAGTAGGAGTTGGAGTTGGATTTTGTGTTAAAGTTGATGTCGGATTTGGTGAAGTAGTTGCAGAAATTTCACCTATGGTTACTGTTTGTGTGTTGCTCCATCCACTTTCCAGGCCAAAGAAAGTGAATCCAACATAGGTAAACATGATGTGTGCGTCATAAGATGTTTCAAGAGTGTATCCTTCTAATGCTTCAACTTGGAAGTCCATCTGTCCGTTAGTTGGCACTTGCTCTGTTAGATGGTAGAGTATTGTTGTGTATTGAGCAGAATAATCTTGAACTGCATATCCATAGGTCATGTAAGGGTTTGCTGCTCCAACCCCTGCTACTTGCGTTTGGTTAGCGAACATTGTAGTCCAAGTTTGTGAGTATGAGCCTTTATAGCGAACATCATAGAAGCGATTAATCGTGTTTTCGTTTGAGTCATTGTATTGTGTGAAAGGCTGATTTCTAATTGTGATTTGAATAGTTCTGTTATCAATGTGCTCGCCTTCTTTTGTAACGATTGTTTTTCCAGTATAGGGGTCAGTTCCATACGTTGGTGGAACGTCATAAGAGTAATCAACATATTTTGCTGTAAATTCTGGAACAGACGGCTTAGTTATTGATTGGGCAAATGCAGGTTTAACTATTGGCAGAGTTAGTCCTGATAAAACCATTATTAGAATTAGAATTAATGTGAAACTTTTGCCAATACTACCCATACCAAATGTTAGAACGGGTTGGCGATAAAAGGGTTCTTGTAAAAGTTTCTTGACTGGGGTTGTTCAAGATTTCTTGACTAACAAAAGTTAGAGTGAATTGTCTGGGTTCTGATACTGTCGTATTTGCGACAATAAGCCATTAGTGCAGAGGTTTAAGCTTGTTTTTTGGCAATTTACCTATCTGAAAAGGATCGTGTCTGATTGGTCGGTTTGACTGAGAGGGAAAAAACGATTCTGTGAATCAGTAAGCGTGGCTTTTCTGATTATCGCATAAGCCGAAAAATCAAAAAAGATCCGCCTGTCTTTATGCGTTCTCACATCAACGCTTTGAGAAAACTTTCTCAAGCGGAGGCTGACTTGACGTTTGCAAGAGAATTGGGGTTGTTAGCTTCAACTGCGAAAGAATAAGTATAGTTTTGTTGGCGTGTTTAGGCTAATTGGCAATTAGTGCTTAGGGTTTGGACTGTTTTTCATTACTCGAAGATTTGGAGGCTTTATGTTGGTAGAAGGGAAGCCTTGGTTTGTTGAGGATGAAAAGGAACTCAAGGACTTGGGTTACCTTAGCCGTTAGTGTTGATGCTCTGGTTTTCAGTTTCGATGGGCAATACACTGAGGATGCTATCTATAAGAAGATTGAACGGTTAGGGTTGGAAGTAGTAGACGAAGAGGAGCACAACCTTTCGACTATTACTTCTAATCTTGAATTGCTGAAGAGCTACCAAGTATTGAAGAAAGGCTGATGAAGTTATCGGCTGCTTTGGCTGTCTTAGAAAAGCCAGGTCTGGAACCGTAAACTTTAGAGTGCTTTCTTTTAGTTTTGAGGGCAAGTATAGCGAGAACGCTATCTACCAAAAGCTGCTTGATCTGGTCTTATTGAAAGAAGAAGAAGACGGTGCAAAAAAAATCGCTCTTTTCTTCTTCCATTCTAACAAGTAAGCTCACTTTGCCTAAGGAGTTGCCAAGTGTTGAAGAATCACTTAAAATATTATGTGCTGCTTTGAAGGCGCTAGAGATGCCTGGGTTGGATGCGTTCGAACGTTTTGAAATTTCAAATGCAAGCTCAAATTTTCTCGATCTGAAGGTTTCTTAGAAACGTTTTAACCCTCAACGCATAGTGTGCTAACAACTGCCACTAAGATAGTGGCTAGGCACAGTACTGTTGCCAAGAGTTTTTTTGGCACATAAATTACCTGACAGCTGTTTAGAATAGATTTACTTTAATGCTTTTTTGTTAAATCTCATTCTTGCTAGAAAACTCTTGGGTAACTCAAAGATTTGATCTCCTTCCAACTTGAACCTCCACCGAACAAGCTTAGGAACTTGAATCCGGTTACCCCACTGCAACTTGGTTTTAAAATTGACCTTTTCAGTCAGCGGCACCAAAACCTTACCCAGACTTTTCTAGACGCATAGTGACTATTGCAGACGCAATCTGTTAAAAATTAACGCTTTATTTCAAAAAAGCAACCCAAAAACAAGAGATACACAAATTTTTGCAAATTTTTTTGTTCTTCTTCTTTTAACTACTATTCCACCTCCATCTATTCAATCTTCTTTTTTGGGATTAGCAGATTCTCTTGATCAAACACAATATTGTGGTATCATGACTAAACGCAAAATATCCTTGGGTTGTCAAATGCTGTATCGTTTTATTGCCCCCGAAACCTACTCTCTTCTCACATAATAATAAATAACTCGTACAGAGAAGTTAGCTCGAAGCTTCTGTGAGCCCGGAACGATTACGACAAATTGTTGCTATCCTTCTCCGTATCTGCTTTTAGGGAAGGGCGTTTCAAGGCCTCTATGGGAAGACCCAGGCGCTGTGCCAAGGCAGGCTCATCAAGGTACGCCGCCCTACCACAGGCAATCAACTTCAACATCTCATCATTACACATGATGGCATCCAGCGCCTTGACCAGCCGCCGGTCTGTGAAGAGCTTGAAACAGGCATCACAAGGACAGTCCTTAATGTATTCCTTAGGCAACAGATTGCCAAAGCCATGCTCCCTTAGAATGACGGAGAGCCCGTAAGGCCCCCAGAGCCTCATGGCTTGCACGTAAGGGTTACTTTCGGAGCGGTCCAAAATGGTTTCCAGGCTCTCTTGACGTAAGTCTCCAAGGAGCATTGGATGAGTCGGAGGGAGAGCGACAAAGGCCCCGGAGCAACCTATGACCTTCCCATTGGGGAAAACCAGCGGCGAACTCGCCAAGGCACACCCACCTCCAGCTGGCAAGCTTTCCATAGCGAAATTTAGATGCCCCTTGAGGTTCTGGGCTCTTCCGACCGGTGCGGTGATCGTGACTTTAATGTGTTCCTCTTCACCGCTGGCGCGCAGGTTTTCCACGAGCTGTAAAAAGGAAGAGTCTGTTTTGCTGTCGGTACAGATGGCTAGGTCATATAGATGCCCTGTCTCGCGGGCCGCCCACGCTGCGTTCTTGATGTTCTCCAATGGGATTAGTTTCAGGTGGTCGGCGTCTGTACTCAAGGAGATAAGTTGAATTCCCTTCATCCTCTGCATGACTTCGAGGGCTCGCTCTCTTGTTGGTGCCCAGAAGGCGTTTGTCACTGTGGTGACGAAAAGGCCAAGCTGCCTCGCATAGTTCGAAATCACCTCGAGCCTGTCGAGATCGTAGAAGGGCTCGCCTCCTGTAAGACCAATGCTCAGGATGTAGTTGTTCCGATAGGAACTCACCTGGCGGATCCATTCCAATGCTTCTTCTATTCTCATCTCCTTCCTGCGTTTCGGACCTGCTTCCACTATGCAGTGCGGACATGAAATAGTGCATTTGTATGTAAGCATGAAACCTATGTTCTTAAGAAAAGGGAATGATGGTTGGGAGGACAAATGGAGCTCCTGTCAAGTTGACGATGGAGGGATAAAATATAAAAAAACGGGAGCGTTATCGCACCCTATTTTATCACTACGCCTTTAATGTTATGGCGACGGTTCCAGACTTCATTTTCTCTAGTTCTTCGAGCTTCAGCGGAGTTAGGCTGACACATTAAATCTCTTTGCAAACTGAGGGTCGTTTTTGATTCGCTCAATGACAGCCCTGTCTTTAGCCAAGTCAAACTGTACTACGTAGTTAAGAGGGATCTTACCATGAGGACCGACCACAATGTAACTACCCAATTTGACTAAATATTCTGGAATAGCGACTATTTCCTTCTTTTTGTCGGACATTTTTTTTCCTCCACTAGTAATTTTTCGTATCTTACGATTTAAACTTATCTGAGTTTTCCTTGGTCACTTTCAGACGGCAAAGAAAATTGGATTAGCCATATACTACCTCTACCATATAGGAGTGTTAACAGTCGTTGCTAACGGTTAGATAACCAACTATTACCATCTGGACACGGTATAGATACTGAAAAGGATCGAACTATTGGCAATTGTGTGTGCCATTTTATGTCGATTGTTGCTTTTCTATTGCCATTTTTTGAAGTCTTGATTGGCAGACTCTGTGTTTTGAGTTAATTTTATATATAATTCAAAGGATATTTCTTTTTGAGCGATTCAAAATGGAAAAGCTTGATGAAGGCATCAGTGACTTTGGCGATTTTAAAGCTTCATTGTTTAGGACCCTTGATGGGCGACATTTTATTCGGTTTGAGCCTTTGAATGGGGAGGGAAAACCTCATATTGAGTGGCTTAAAGGAAATGACTATTTGGAATGGCTGAGATGTTTGAGGCGGTTATCCCGCGATTAAGAGCTTCACTATGTCAGGGCGCTGAACATTTCTTTCCGCCTTGTAAGGAAAGCCGATAACGGCATCGCCAAGTTTCCCTTCTGACTAAGTCATGTATGTAATGTCATCCCATGGGTGTCTGTAGAGGCCTTGCTTGAGTCTTTTCTGGTCAAGAAAATGCCCCGTCATACCGATAGTTCTACCCAGCACGAACAAGCCATTCAGTGCGCCCATCTGAATAGATTCATCAGCTTCCTGCTTTGTCATCTCATTCCTCAGCAGATCTACAAAACAAATTCCGATGCAGCCGTCCACGTTCAATATGAGGTTGTCTTTCTTAGCTGTCGTGACCTTTTCTACTTCAAGAGCGAAATCTAACACCGGTGTAGCTTTGAAGTGTTTTTTTGCGTATTCCTTCATGATCGTGACGCGCATGTCAGGGTTGTTCACGTTCTTTATCAAGTGTCCAATTCCCTGAATGTTCTCACCTTTCTTCTTCATCTCCTCAACGAACTGCGCCGGAGTTAACCCCCTGTCGAAGGCATCAGAGAAACTTTGAGCAGCCCCGTCTATGGCGCCTCCAAACCTAGGCCCAATGGTCAGCATGCCGCTTGCAACCGAAGAAATCAAGTCCTTGCCTGCCCTCGCCGCCACAATGGCATTGTGCGCACCTGAAACAGCGGGTCCATGGTCAGCAGTAACCATAATCGCCATCTCAATGAACTTAGTTGCATATGGCGGGAACTGGCGTTTGAACCACAAAATACTCAGCACTCCACCGATACCTATGTCTTTTTTGAACACTTCGGAGATCGGCATCTTGCCGTAAAGCAGTTCTTCGCCTCGATCGTCGGAAATTGTGCAGATAAAATTTGAAGGTTTGCGTATGAGTCCTTCCTTTAGTGCCTTCGCGTAATCCATGGGAATTTTTGGCACTGGAGGCTCTGGCTTAGGCTTGATAACGCCTTCTTGTACGAGGTTCTCATATGTTTCCTTTATTTTTTGGTCGTAGTCATCATAAGAATTGGGAACGATTGCTCCAGCAGCTCTAAGAGCCGCATTCTTAGCGTCAGCAGTTTCCACCTCGTTACCTGCTTTTGCACCTGCGTGACCAAACTGAACCTCTGTTTTGAATGCTTTAGAACAGGTGCCAGTGACCCAAATGACAAGGGGCTTGGTTATCTTCTTGGTTTTTAGTGCTTCGGCAATCTCGTACTCTGCGTTTCCTCCTACTTCGCCCAAGCAAACCAACATTTTAATGTCTGGTATATTCTCGAACCTGAGAAGATGATCGAGCAAAGTGGAACCTGGATAGGTGTCTCCGCCAATAGCGATGCCTTCGTATAAACCGTCAGTGTTCCGAGCAACAATGTTATATGCCTCGTTGCTTAAGCCGCCAGATTTAGAGACAAAACCCACTGAACCCGGTCTATGAAGCTTCGACTCGATAATGTTTTCGATTGTTCCACCTGCGTTTCCAATCTTGAAGCAGCCAGCTTTTATTCCACCAACCGTAGCCGGACCTATAATGACTTTTCCAAGCGCTTTAGCCTTGGCTGTGACCAGCTTCATACGCCTTTCAGGAACGCCTTCAGCAATTATGACAATTGTCCGCAACTGTGGTATGGCAAGTGCTTCTTCAGTTGAGGGTGCAGCAGACCTGTAAGATGCAAAGTTTATCATCACATCAGCGTTGGGATGCATCTTTGCCGCCTTCTCGATGTTCTTGTAAACTGGTATTAGAATCTCATGCGTTCCAAAAAAGAACTTGGAGAAGCTGTCGGCGCCAGTCGGGTTGATTATTGCTGCAACTGATGGTGTTTCGCGATGTGATGCGTAGTCAAAGTCCAGCATTCTCTGGGTTGCGTTGACTTGGTTGTTGTAAATGAATGATTGAGTATTTTTATTGAAAAGTTCGCTAGAAATCGTTTTTGGGATTTTAGTCTCCTCCTTTTAACGCCATAGCAACAATCCTTGTCATATGAGTCTCTGGTCCATACACTTCAATAGGTACACCTAGTTTTTCGCCGAGCGCTCTCATCTTCATGAGCCCTTCCTTATAATTTGGTCCTCCCCTACGGACAAAAATCTTGACCATGTTTTCTTGGAGCTTTTTTTGATACTCCTCGAGCGCCCTGATTATGCCCTTAAACGTAGCAGCTACATCAGTGAAATTTGCTATTCCGCCACCGATGAGCAAAATCTTGCCTTTTGGATTCATGGTTTTTGTCATGAGACTAAGGATTGTTTTGGCATAGAGGTAGGTGAATTCCTCACTCGGGTCCCCTGAATACTCGCCGTAATTTGCCAGCTCACACATGAAGCCAAGATCGGTGATTGTGTCGGCGAATATGACTGATGCTCCCCCACCAGCAACCATTGTCCAGACTCTGCCTTCAGGATTGAGCACGGTTAACTTGAGCGAGGCCCCAGTTTTTGAATCTAATTCCTCAATAAAAGCCTCTTCCTCTGTGGAGGTGCGACCGAACGGCGCTGGAAACTCTATGTTTCCCCATTTCTCGCCGCTTTCGAACTGAGCGGTGCTGTCTAATTTCGCAGCAAGATCCAGCGGAATAACTGCGTCTTCGGTGACTGCAACAGGGTTAATTTCCAAGTAGGTGAAGTTTAGGTCAGCATAGAATTTGAATAAGGCTTCGATGAAGCCGGCAACGCGTGCTTTGCGGTGCGCGGACAATTTCACGAGGAGTTTCTTCTCGATTTCTTGGGCTGTGGGGTAGGTGCCGATGGGAACTTCCAAGCGTGATGCTTTGCTGTCGACATCTCCGACATTTACGCCGCCTTGATGGTAGAACATGATTGTGTCGCCATCCTTAGTTGACATTATTGCGACATAGCATTCGTCAGATTCCTTGTAGAAGGCACACGGTTTGATTATGAAGTGGGTAAGTTGTCCGGTGATTCCTTTATCTAGGGGTTTTCCGTCACTGTCGAACTTGCCGTAGATTGTTATGGGTTTAGCTGATTTTTCTTTGATCCATGCTTTTGCCTGGTCAAAATTTACGTCGACAAGAACCAGCTTGTTCTTTCCCCTTCGCTTAATCAGTTGGTCAGGTTTAACGACTAGTTTCTCACCTGTTAACCACGGGTTTTGTTTTTGTAGCTCTGCCATGTCCGTCTCTGGTGTGACAGTAACGATTTTGTCGGAGACCTCGTATTTTCCAGCAGAATAATCTTTTAGCAGGCGTGCAAGCATACGCATGCCGTCTGCTTCCCGGATTGCTTTATGGGCCATTGTGTTTTCCTCTATTTGAGTTTCTTTTGAAGTCTTTTCGCAACCTCATCAATGAACTCTTCGGTTGTAACCTGCCTATTATTCGGGTTAGGTGTGGCAACAAGCATTAGATCACTTGTCATTATGCCCCCCTCAATTGTCTCGATAGTTGCCTCTTCTAATTTATTTGCGAATTCCACGACTTTGGGGGTCTTGTCTAATTCGCCTCTTTTTCTAAGACAGCCCGTCCAAGCAAATATCAAAGCTGTAGGATTTGTGGAAGTCTTTTCACCTTTCAAATGTTTGTAATAATGTTTTTGCACTGTGCCATGGGAAGCTTCGAATTCGTAGTATCCCTGAGGGCTAACAAGCACAGAGGTCATCATCGCCAAACTACCATAGGCTGAGCCCAGCAAGTCACTCATAACGTCACCATCATAGTTCTTACACGCCCACAGCAAACCGCCTTCAGTCTTCATTATTCTGGCAACTGCATCGTCGATTAGGGTAAAGAAATACTCAAGACCTGCCTGCTCGAATTTACCTTTCCAGTTACTTTGATATTCCTCATCGAAAATCTTGCGGAACTGTGCATCGTAAGTTTTAGAAATCGTATCTTTTGCGCCGAACCATAATTGAAGCTTCTGGTCATATGCGTAAGTGAAGCAGGCTTTGGCGAAGCTGGCTATGGATTTGTCCGTGTTGTGAATGCCTTGAATGATGCCTGGGCCCTTGAAGTCCTGGATGGTTCCTCGCCAGAGTTCCTTGCCCGCGGAGCTTGTGAAGACCATTTCCGCTTTTCCCGCCTCTGGCACACGATACTCACAGTTCTTGTATACGTCACCATAGGCATGTCTTCCGATGTGAATGGGTTTCTTCCAAGACCTGACAGCTGGCAAAACATTGTTAACTAAAATAGGTGCTCTAAACACGGTACCGTCAAGTGCGGCGCGGATGGTTCCGTTGGGGCTGCTCCACTCTTTTTTGAGGTTGTATTCTTTAACTCTGTCTTTATTGGGCGTGATGGTTGCGCATTTGACTCCGACACCGTATTTTTTTATCGCTTCTGCAGCTTCAAGGGTTATTTTATCGTCTGTCTCGTCTCTTTTTTTGAGTTGGAGATCATAGTATACACGGTTCATATCTAAGAAGGGCAAAAGAAGCTGATCTTTAACCATCTGCCACATTACCCGTGTCATTTCGTCTCCGTCGATTTCGACGATTGGAGTTTTTCACTTCAATTTTTTGCACAGTAAAGTCCTCCTCTATTTTCCTTTTACAGTGTAAGGTAGCAAGCCGCCTTCAAAGAGAATATCTTTCTGCCTTTTGGAAAGATTGTATCCAAGCTCAATTTTAAGATTCTTGGTCTTATCTACTAAGGTGACTGGCTCGTTATTCTGTAGTTTCGCTTTGAGGTCGGGAAGTTCAATCTCGTCTCCTTGTTCCAGTTTGTCGTAATCAGCCATGTTCTTAAAGGAAAGCGAGATTATGCCAAAGTTGACTAGGTTGGCGGCGTGTATGCGCTCGACGGATTTAGCTATGATTGCCTTGACACCCAGATACATCGGGCATAACGCAGCGTGTTCCCGTGAACTTCCCTGTCCATAGGATTCGCCTGCCACAACGATTGTAGCTAGACCATTCTTCTTGGCTTCCATGGCGCGTCTTGGGAAATCCTTGTCAATGGGTTCAAAAACATACTTTGAGTATTCAGGTACGTTGGAGCGGTATTTGAGTCTGGCTCCTGCGGGCATGATGTGGTCGGTTGTGATTTTGTCGCCGACTTTTATGCCGACTAAGCCTTTGATTTCATCAGGCATCTTATCGTTGACTGGCGGAGCGCCGATGTTGGGACCCCTGATGACTTCAACGTTCTTGTCTGCATCTTTGGGGAAGATGAACATGGAGTCATCAACGAGGAATTCGCTGGGCATGTCAACTTTGGGGTAGGCGATGTCTGAGCTTCGAGGGTCGGTTAACTTGCCCGTGATTGCGGATACCGCTGCAACTTCGGGGCTGACAAGGTAAACTTGTGCGTCTGAGGTGCCGCTTCTTCCTTCAAAGTTTCTGTTACTTGTACGAAGTGAAACACCTATTGATTTGGGGCTTTGGCTGTTGCCGATACAGAATCCACATGTCGCTTCAAGTAATCTAGCGCCTGAATCCAGCAGATCCCCGATGTAACCGTCTTTCGTCGCCATCTGCAGCACTTGTCGCGAACCCGGCGCAACACCGAAGGAAACGTCTGGGTGAACTTTTTTGCCCTTCATGATTTTGGCGGCGGTTGCTATTTCTTTGTAGGATGAGTTAGTGCAAGAACCAAGCATAATTTGGTCAACTTTTAAGTCTTTTATGTCGCTGATTTTAACGACGTTGCCTGGGCTGTGTGGCGCTGCTGCAAGAGGTTCAATTGTGTTAAGGTCTATCTCTACGACCTTGTCGTATTCAGCGTCGTCATCAGCCTTTAGCTCAACCCAGTCTGCTTCTCTGCCCTGGGCCTTGAGAAATCGTTTTGTTTCTTCGTCTGAGGGGAATATGGAGGTTGTGACACCCATCTCTGCACCCATGTTGGTAATTGTGGCTCGCTCTGGAACAGAAAGGTTGCCTACTCCTGGTCCAGCATACTCCATTACGACGCCAACGTTACCTTTCACTGTGAAAATCTCAAGCATCTTCAAGACTACATCTTTAGCGCTAACCCACGGTTGGAGAGCTCCCTTGAGGTTTATTTTGTAGACTTTTGGGCATGTTAAGTAGAACTCGCCGCCACCCATCGCGACAGCAACGTCTAATCCGCCAGCGCCGATGGCTATCATACCGATGCCGCCTCCAGTGGTTGTGTGGCTGTCTGAGCCAAGAAGCGTCTTGCCGGGTTTGCCGAACCTCTCTAAATGAACTTGATGGCATATCCCGTTGCCTGCCTTGGAGTATATTATGCCATATTTGGCTGCGACTGTCTGCAAGTACTTGTGGTCATCTGCATTTTCGAAACCGACTTGGATAGTGTTGTGGTCTACATAGCTGACGGAAAGCTCTGTCTTGACCTGTTTAAGACCCATTGCCTCGAATTGCAGGTACGCCATTGTTCCTGTAGCATCTTGGGTGAGAGTTTGATCAATTTTTATGCCTATCTCGCTTCCAGGAACGTAATCGCCTACCACCAAATGTTTTTCAAGAATTTTTCGTGTAAGGGATTTGCCCATAATCGTCCATCCTTTGTAAAGATTTCACTTTCTTAAAGAAATATAAAGGTTGTCAATTTACAGTAACAAAGAGAATTTACTTAACAAATCCCCTAAAATTTGCTATCTTAATTTCCAACTCTGAGAAAACAAATATTTTGTGAAACTTCAGCCCGAAACTTCCTGATTAAGCCCTAATTGAAAAAATGCTTCATCACCCTGCAGGTTTTATTTTTATGTCGGTTCCTGCTTGAATCTGTATGGACAGGGTTTAATATTGGACCTTAAAGATGTGTTCAACGTTGAGTTTGAAGCAATTCCACCCTACAACTTTGAGCTCACTCTCCGCAAGCCAGCGGGGTGGTATTGGTCCACTCCAGAAGAAATTTTTGAAGAAGGAACCTGCTGGAGCGCAACGCGATTTAACGGTGAACTTTTAGGTCTACGGCTATGTTCTGTTGGTACAGCTAGAAAACCCAGAATAAGATGTCAAATATATTCTCAGACTAAACCGAATGATTCTGATAAGCAAAAGATAACTTTGATGTTGACACGTGCCCTCAAAGTAGAGGAGGATCTGAAAGGTTTTTATGAGCTCAGCCAAAACGACGACATCCTCCAAGGTATAGCCAAGGACCTTTATGGCATGCACACTATCGGTTGGCCTGAGCTGTTTCCAGCCTTGATTTTGGCTGTGACTCTGCAGATGGCGCCCATGAAGAGGAGCAACCAAATGATGGATTTACTGATGACTAACTTTGGTGACGACGCCTGCTTCGACGGAAAAACCATCCGTTACTGGCCTTCACCCCAAACTATAGCTGCAACACCTGCCGAAGAATTGATGTCGAAAGCTAAACTGGGCTACCGCGCCAAAAACCTCAGAGCAATCGCAACCGCCCTAACCCAAGGCTTCCCCAGCATGGATGAACTCTATGCTATGGCGCCAGAAGAAGCAAAAAAGAAACTGTTGACCTTGTATGGAATCGGCGAATACTCAGCTGAACTAGTGATGCCTAAGACAGGATTTCCGCTGGATGTTTGGAGCGCCAAAATCTTCAATGTCCTATTCCATGGCAAAACACCTGAAAAACCCCGAGATGCAATACCCGAACTCAAAAAAATTGCAGAAAAAAGATGGGGCGATTGGAGAGGCTACGTGTTTGTCTATGTCCTAAACGATTTGCCCAAGCTATCTGAGCGTTTGAGTGTCGATTTAACAAAGTTTTGAAAAATCCCATTCTGTTGTTGTGCATAGCCAGCCACATACACTTTAAAGCGCTAACAACATAGTTTTTCTTTATCTGGTGTTCTTAATTGGAAAAATCAACACAGAAGTACATTTCTTTCATAAAGTTGGGTTCTGCGGGATCAGGAAAGCTGTATGCTGAAATAATGAAGTGGAAAGACAAGCCAATGGGTGGTGTTAAGCTGCAGGAGGCGTATCAGGTGTTTGGCAAATGGGACTTTGCGGTTCTTTTTGAGGCGGATACGAATGAGAATGCGTTGCATTTTGCCGGTGACATTGTGCGTCCTATTGAGGGTGTGGTTGCGATGAGGACTGTTCCGTTGGATCCTCTTAAAAGCTGGGTCTAAACCATACTTCTCCTTTTAGAGATAAACCCATGTTCATTATTCCTGCCCTTTCTTCAGTTGACGATTTTTTGCAGATTGAAGGTGCGATTTTGGTAGCTCAGAATACAAAAGAGAAGAGTGCGGAAAAGAAGCGGATTCTCGTAGTGGACGATGATGTAGGTATTTTGAGGGTTTTTAAGAGTATTTTGGAGAGGGAAGGTTACGTTGTTGAGACGGCTGAGACGGGTATTGCTGCTTTGGAAAAAATTAACAGTGAAAAGTTTGATGTATGTTTGGTGGATGTTAGGCTTCCCGATATGGACGGCACTGATATTTTATTGAATATGGTGAATGATTCTAAAACGATCAAAATTGTCGTTACGGGTTTCTCCACTGGCGAGATTGGAAAGAGAGCGGCGGATTTTGGAGCAGACGACTTTTTAGTCAAGCCAGTTAAACCCGAAGAACTCATAGCGACTGTTCGCGACTGCTTAATCATTAGAGAACAGGAAAGCTAAGGTTTCAAGTATTTCAGAACCTTGGCTTTTAATTTGCGGGTTCTATCCAAATCCAAAAAACCAACCCAAGTTAGTGATGATGATGCAACCGGAATTTTGCGCATCAACAGTTTCATCTTACAAAACTAGACCAAATTACAATATTTGCTCTTTTGAAGGTTTAGGGGTTGAGCCTGCACAGGTCCAGAGAAGTTGTTGTGATTGCAACCGGTGTGCAGAAAACAGTTACAACAACAATCAACCCAACCAACAAAACAAAAAAAAATTAGCCAAAAAATAAAGCAGCTGTATATACAAATTGTATAAACAATCCATATAAACAATTTACAGGTTGAGGGCCAGTACCACACACAAACTTCCAAAACAAAAGTTAAGGATCTATTCACAAATCTTAAAAGTACGAAACCAGAATAAACGAGTCACCAACGACTGGTGTTACCCATGGGGTTCTTCAAAAAATTCACAAACCACCTCACTGCCCCAGACGCAACTGTCCAATTAACATTTAACAACTACTCCGTTGCTTTAGGAGACAACCTTCAAGGAACCCTCAACATCGCTTCACAAGAAGAATTCGACGTCATTGAGGTTAGATGCGAAATTGCCTGCGTTGAACAGGCTAAAGTCATCAAACAAGTCTACGACCCCGCACTAAAAAGATCAATTCCCCAAGTTGTAAATGAAACAGCCGTTATTTACAATGCAAAACCCGCACTTTCCGGCCCCTCACATTTTGCAAACGGCGAAAACCGCAACGTCCCAGTTAACATAAACATTCCAGCAGGCGCAAGACCAACCTATACAGGTGTAGATCAACGAGTAACATGGACCATAAAAGGCGTCTTAGCCATAGACGGCAGACCCGACAAGGTAACCCAAACCAGCGAAATCCAAGTTATAACACCAACCGTGCAGACTCAAGCAGCAACAGTGCAAAAAGAAATCATCCGAACCATAGTCATGATTCCATGCAAGTACTGCCAAGGCTTAATGGATCAAACATTGACTGTATGCCCTAACTGTGGCGCCAAAAGAACCACTTAAACTAAAGAAAAAAGAAGTTTATTGTTCGGTATTTCATCGTTTGTCTTGTAGGCGTTTACTCTTCTTCTTCTTCGCAGTCTTCGCATTCGCAGTCGCAATCTTCGTCTTCTTCTTCGAAACCAAAAACAATTTTCTGCATTTCTAAAACCAACCATTTAGGTGAAAATGGGCTAAATAAACCCTCTTGTCGAACACAAAATATCTGCTAAAATGATTCTTTGAGCTGATTGCCTGGAAAAACAATTAAACTAGGCAGCCGAACTTTGTAGGTATGCCACAAGAGGTTTCAACCAGTTTAAAGGATTTAATCGTGCGTTTTGTTGAAACCTACAGTAGCGTGCCCGACTTAGAGCTTGATTTGTACCTCAATCCTAAACCGTGGTTTCTGCCATTGAACAGCGATCAAGCAAAACAGGAAGCAGCACACTACTTCTTGCTCGCCGCTGCACTCAGTGACCACAAGCTAACTGGAAACCCAAGAAACGTGCGGCTGCTTCTTAGACCGCCTTCACACAGCTTTGGGATCTAAGTTATACACAGCAAAGAACGTTTCCGACTTCGCAGCCGAAATTAACAGGTTTGAACATCAAACAGAAAAATTTGACCATCTGGGACAAGCAAAAGCTGAGATTGCAGAGGTAATCTGCTCAGTTAACCAGTTCGTAGAAAAAAAAGCCCATGGCAACCTCATCGCTTATTCTGAAAAGTTAGCTCAAAAAGGTAGAAAACCAGCAGATTTTGTTAAAGAACTTTCGTTTAGCGTTAAACGGATGGCCAAGCAGCATAAGGCTAAGGCATGGCTGTACCTGCGCTGGATGGTTCGAAACTCACCTGACTTGGCACTCTTCAAATTTAACCCCAAAGACCTGATGGTTTCACTCACTACTCCCAAATACAGAGTCTATGCTTCATTGGGGCTAAGCGACAACGAAAACTTGCCGTTCGAATTAAGCATTAAAAATCAACCGGAAAGCTGGTGGGAAAACACCGCGGCATTCGATGCTGACGCAGAGAAGTTAACAAACTTTGCGAAATCACTGTTTCCCGAAGACCCAGCTAAAGTTGATTTTCCATTCTTTATCTTGGGAACATGGCTTGAGTACTCTGACTTAACCCCTGCCTCTTTGACAAAATCCATGCAGTTTTTTATCCATAAGCACGAAGAATTTCTGCAGCCGCTTATGCGTTACTTAACTGTTGTTTACCATTATAACAGGATAGGGGAACGTATTGATCCTGGAGCTTTCTCAGGTTTAGAACTTGATGTTTACGATTTTCTTAAGAGCAAACAAGTGATTTTTAACTACGAATTTATGGAGTTTTGTCTTTCAAAGGATAATGTTCTTTTTGTTTACAAACCAGATTTTCTTCTGCCTCAAATAACCGATAAAGGCAGAAAAGTTCTGCTTGAACCCCACGGTATCAAAACTAACCTCATAGAGTTTCTTGGTAAATTGGTGGCTTTCCGCAGACATTACGGCGGTTACTTCTGTCTAATCCTGATAGTTCCCGACCAATACGTTAAAACCATCGAATATTTCGATCCAATGCATAAATCCTATGATTTTCTGTGGAAACAAAGCAACTATAAGACTCAATTTGAAAACTTCCACAGTTCTTAGCTATCTGCATCCAAGCTGTAGCTTTTGTAAAGAGTTTTTTTGCTTTATTTGGATGTATTGCCTCATTTTGAGTTTATTCCGCAAACAATAAATTGTCTTCTTTCCCACTTTATATTGTTCCTGACTGAGCATTTTGGGAGAATGGTCATGAAGGTCATTTTAAAGGCTGATTTTGACGATTTCGTAAATAACCTGATTAAAGATGATTCTTTGAATGTAATTGGAGTGAAGTCCAGAGGCAACAAATTTGCCTTTGCCCCACTGCAAACTGCTGAGGAACTGCGACTCGACTATGACGTCACTTTGTTGCCTCCAAAAAAATACTATTTCCCCCAACGTGAAACGTTGTTTACTTATGCTTTATCAGGAGGATTCTCCGCCAAACAACCTGACGAAACAAAACCCATGGTGATAATTGGTGTACACCCATACGACATTGTTGCATTGCTCCATATGGACGAAATTTTTAGAGAGACAAAATCAGACCCCTATTACTTCCAAAAACGTGAATCCTCCATAATCATAGGCGTTAACATCCAAAAACTGTCAAAATGGAATTTCTCATCGTACATGGGGTCCTCTTCCGTTGACTATGGCTTCGACCTCATGTTAACTGACTTAGGCAACAGGTATGTGATAAACGTCGGATCTCAAAAAGGAGAAGAATTACTCTCCAAATACGCAAAGAACGTAACCACCGCCTTAGCACGTGACATACAGGTTGCTGGACAGAAAAAAAGAGAAATAATGAATCTCTCACAGCAAAACTTCGACTTTAACCCTGAACTAATTCCAGAGCTGCTCAAAGACAGCTATGGAAAAAGCGGCTTCTGGGAAAAGCACTCCGAAAAATGTTTAGCATGCGGCTCATGCGTCTTAGTATGTCCCACTTGCTACTGCTTTGACGTTAAAGATAACCCTGACCTAACTTTGGAGGCAGGCGAAAGAATCCGAACATGGGACGGCTGTTTATTGGAAGATTTCGCCAAGATTGCTTCAGGAGAAAATTTCCGTGCAACTAGACCTACAAGATATCGTCACCGTTACTTTAAAAAAGGAAAATACCTCTTTGACCGCTTCGGCTTCGTCTCTTGTGTTGGATGTGGAAGATGCTCCTCAAACTGTCTCCCAAACATAGCGAATCCAGTTGACCTCTTCAACGACATGTATCATGAAAGCCAAATCAGCGGAGATCAGTTAGCAACATCCGCCGCCTCTGACATCAACATTCAAACGGAAGGAAACATTAACTTCGTGCCTAAACTAGCAACCATAATCAAAAAAACTCCGATGACTGCTCTTGAAACACTATTTGAAATAAAATTGGACGATAATTCAGAGCTTAACCATAAACCAGGTCAGTTTGTCGAGGTTTCAGCGTTCGGTATTGGTGAAGCGCCGATTTCGTTGTCTTCTCCGCCCACAAGGAAGGGCACGTTTGAAATCTGCGTCCGTAAACTGGGAAACGTCACCACTAGACTGCATAAACTTAACGAGGGCGACAAAGTGGGAATTCGAGGACCCTTCGGAAACGGCTTTGAGGTTAATTCGCTTAAGAACAAAGATCTCTTGTTCATTGCAGGTGGTTTGGGAATTGCTCCTCTCCGCTCACTGTTCAACTATGTGCTGGATAATCGGAAAGATTATGGAAAAGTTTTCTTGCTCTATGGATGCAAGGAACCTAAGGAGTTGCTTTTCAGCGAAGAAATGATGGCCTTAGCATTAAGAGATGATGTTGAGTTTAAATCAACCGTTAACTGGTGCCCTGAAAACGAAATCTGGACAGGCAACATCGGCGTGATAACAACGCTTATTCCCCAAGTGACCTTCGACCCAGAACAAACCCTCGCCATACTCTGCGGCCCCCCAGTTATGTACAAATTTGTTATTGCAGATTTGAAGAAGAAAATGGTGCCAGACGACCACATTATAATGTCGCTTGAACGCAGAATGAAATGCGGTGTAGGCAAATGCGGGCATTGCCAAATCAATCAAATCTATGTCTGCAAGGATGGTCCTGTGTTTAATTATGCAAAAATAAAAGGTGTTCCGGAGGCGCTATAGATGAAACCTAAAGTTGCATTCTTTGATTTTGCTGGTTGCGAAGGCGATCAGCTCCAAATTGCGAACCTTGAAGAAGACTTGTTGGCTCTTTTGGGTCAAGTGGAAGTTGTAACCTTCAGGGAAGTCATGAAAGAACAAAGCGATAACTATGATATCGCCTTCGTGGAAGGTTCATGCACAAGGCTGGAAGACGAGGATCGGCTCAAACAAATACGAAAAAACGCTAAAACCGTTGTAGCAATCGGATCCTGCGCTGCAATCGGCGGCATCAATTCGCTGAGAAACTACAAGGATTTAGATGCAGTTAAAAAAATGGTATATGGAGAAAGTGCAAGACTCTTTGACTCCTACGCTGCAAGACCCATAGACGCCATTATCCCAGTGGACGCTTATGTTTATGGATGCCCAATCGACAGAGAAGACTTCTTGCAAGTAGTCAAATCACTTTTGATGGGAAAGAAGCCTGAAACACCCACCTACCCTGTTTGCGTGGAATGCAAGAAAAACGAGAACGTCTGCGCTTTTGAACGTGGCCAATACTGCGTTGGAACAGTTACCAGAGCTGGATGCAACTCATGTTGCGTCAATGAGGGCACAATCTGCTGGGGCTGCCGTGGGCTTGTGGATAATCCAAACGAGAATTCCCAAAAAGAAGTTCTCATCAAGTACGGTCAAAATGTAGATGATGCAATAGCTAAGTTTAGGTTATATTTTGGTTGGCAGGAGTCAAAAAGATGAGTGAATCTAAAAATGTCGACGTAAATGTCCATCACATAACAAGAGTTGAAGGACACGGAAACATCAACGTATCCATCAGAAACGGCGCCGTAGAAAAATGTGAATGGAGTATTCCTGAAGCACCAAGATTCTTCGAAGCCATGGTTGTAGGGCGCTCTTGGAACGAGCTACACCACATTACGTCTCGCATATGCGGCATCTGTTCAATAGGCCACACGCTTGCCTCGCTAAAAGCCACCGAAGCAGCAATGGGAATACCCATAAGTGAACAGGACCTTAAACTGCGAAAGTTAGCTTTACACGCAGAGAACATGCAAAGCCATGTTCTACATTTGGGCTTTCTCGTTCTACCCGACTTGATGGGTGTAGGCTCAGTTATCCCTCTTGCCTCAACGAATCTTGCCGAAGTAAAAATTGTTTTCCAACTACATAGAATCGCAAACGAAATGTCAATTCTTTTATGCGGAAGAACCACTCACCCACAAAGGTTGATCCCTGGCGGATTCTCCAAAATTCCTTCGATGAAGGAGCTGGCGGCGATGAGGCGGAAACTACAGGATTCTATTCCGAATCTTCAAGCAGTGGCTGGCTTGTTTAAGAGTTTAGCCGGTAATTTTCCCAATTTTGAGCGAGAAACTGAATTCATCGCTCTAACAAACTCCAACGAATACGCACTCTACGACGGAGAAATAGCCTCAACTGACACTGGAGCAGCACCAGTAAAAGAATACCTCACATACACAAACGAATTTGTCGTTCCGCAGTCAACTGCTAAATGGGCAAAACACACCCGAGAATCCTACATGGTCGGCGCATTAGCAAGACTCAACCTCAACTACAAAAGACTCTCACCCATGGCTCAAACTGTCGCAGAAATGTTCGACCTCAAACCAACATGTTATAATCCTTTCATGAACAGCATTGCCCAATTAGTTGAAACTGTACACAGTGTTGAAGACTCTATACGATTAATCAACGAACTTGAGGCTGCCGGACTTAAAATCCAACAGGACTACAACAACCCAATCATAAAAGTCAAGGCAGGCAAAGGCGTTGGAGCTGTTGAAGTACCCCGAGGTGTACTATTCCACGATTACACATACAACGATAAAGGTGTATGCACAAAAGCCAATTGCATAATACCAACAAACCAAAACCACGGCAACATATCCTTGGATATGAAAGCGTTAGTGCCGCAGGTCGTAAATAAATCCCAAAAAGAAATCGAGCTCGCATTAGAAATGTTAGTACGCGCATACGATCCGTGCATTTCATGCTCCACACACGTGGTTAAATTGGTTTGACTTCATCCCTAACTTTTCTATTAGCAACTAAGGGAATGAGTTGGTATGGGAAATCTTCGCGGATTTTTTAGTCCTCAAGCAATCGCTGTTATTGGGGCAAGCGAACGTGTCGATTCCCTAGGAGCACGAATTCTCCGTAACCTAAATGGGACTTACAAAGGAAAAATTTTTCCTGTTAACTCTTTTAGGAAAACAGTTCAGGGAATTGTTGCTTATCCCAGCATAGATCGTGTGCCCTCCAAAGTAGACCTTGCAATCATAGCGACCCCCGCACACACGGTTCCCCAAATTGTTGAAGAATGCGGAATGACGGGCGTTTTGAATGCTATCATTGTTTCAGCAGGTTTTGACAAATGCAGTAAAGTTGGTCGAGAACTTACCCAGCGAATTCTTGAGAGCAAAAAAGCATATGGAATGAAGATAATTGGCCCTAACAGCTTCGGCATCATAAGACCAAACTCAAGTTTGTATGCAACTTTTGCGGAAAAGAAAGCGGTGCCTGGAAAAATCGCCTTCATTTCTCAGAGTGGAGCATTTTGTGGTTCAGCTTTGGATTGGTCTTTGGAAACACAAGTTGGGTTTAGTGCGGTTGTCTCGATGGGTCAATCCATCGATGTTGACGCTGGCGATTTGATTGAATACTTTGGGAACGACTCTCAAACAAGAATCATAATGCTCTACGTTGAATCCATTAAAAATGCCCGAAGTTTCATGAGTGCAGCAAGAGGCTATGCAAAAACAAAACCAATCATCATAGTTAAGCCCAACAGAACAGAGGAAAACCGAAATCTTGAAACCTCAGATACTAGTCAACTTAGAGAAGCCATACATGACGCTGCATTTAGAAGAAGCGGAGTTGTAAGAGTTGAAACTATAAATGGCCTTTTTGACTGTGCAAAAACCTTGTTGATGCAGCCTAGCCCAACTGTGCCCGACTTAACGATAATAACAAACGCTGGCGGTCCAGCTTTGATGGCTCTGGACCAAATAAACAGGCGGGGCGGCAAACTTGCGGAAATAAGCGATTTTACAATTCAAGCTTTAAGGAACATTTTGCCCTACTATTGCGGCTTAACAAATCCTATTGACCTCCTAGAAGAAGCCACCCCTGAAAGATACCGAAAAGTAATTCAAACATGCATAAACGATAACACAAACAGTAGTCTCCTCGTCATATACGCGCCTACAGGGTTGACGGATCCTCTCAGCTTAGCCAACACCGTCATCGATTCGTCGAAGGAAACAAGAAAAAACATATTCGTTTGCCTAATAGGTGAAGATCCACAATGCCAAGAAGCAAGACGAACCTTGCATAGAAACGGCGTCCCAACGTTCCGAAGCCCCCAGGAAGCCGTTAGAACGTTCATGAACATCTATGCTCACACCCAAAACTTGGAGCTGCTGTACCAAACACCGGACGAAATTTCCATAGACCAAGCTTCACCGATTCATCTCAAGGGAATTTTGAGGCGGGCGTTTAGTGAGGGCAGAGAGACTCTGAATTTGCATGAATCTTTCCAATTCTTAGAAGCCTACAAGATACCGGTCGTGAAAACCGTCATCGCAAAAACAGCTGACGACTCTGCTACTTTTGCTTTACAACTCGGGTACCCAGTGACAATGAAACCGCTGAGCACCCAATACTCTCTAAAACTTGAAACCCGAAACCTTGCCTACGATGTTTTTTCTCCTGCCCAACTCGCTTTTCAATTCAACCAATTGGCAGATGAAATGGGGATCGACAAAATAGTTGACTTCCAAGGGATAGTGATACAGCCAAAAGTCCTCTATGCTCCCTGTAAACTGTTTTTAGGATTAAGAAAGGACCCCCAGTTTGGTTCTATTATCTGTTTGGGGACAGGAGGAGATTTAATCGAGAAGGACCGGGAAATGAGTGTTGGATTTCCGCCTCTAAACCAGGTTCTTGCGAAGCAAATTATCGAAAACACAAAAGCGGTTCAATATTGCAAAGATGCTGTCTGTTCGGATAAGTTTGAAAGTGCTTTAATTGAGGAAATTTTGATTCGGTTTTCTCAGCTTGCAGTTGATTTTCCAGAGATTAAAAAAATTGACTTAAACCCCATAGTTATCAAGGACGGCAAAGCATTCGCGGTTGATGCTCAAATCGTGCTAGACTTGCACGTGTTTCTGCATCAAGGTGCTGAACACTCCGAAAATCTGGTCATCGCACCCTATCCCAAAAAGTACCTAACCCAGCGCACTCTAAAAAACGGTTCAAAAGTAACATTTCGACCTATAAAACCTGAGGACGAAAACCGCTTCTATAAACTCTTCAAATCTTTATCTGAAGAGAGTGTACGCTTTAGGTTTTTTGAGACCATAAAAGAAATGTCGCATGATACATTGTCTAGGTACTGTAATTTGGATTATGACCGGGAAATTGCGATAGTTGCTCAACTTGAGGATGGCAGTCTCATCGGGGTTGTAAGGTTAATTCTTGATTCTGAAAGAAAAAACGGAGAATTCGCAGTCATGGTTAGCGATTCGTGGCATGGGTTAGGATTGGGCACAAAGCTTACAGATTACATCATCGAAATCGGAAAGGACTTAAAATTAGAAATGATCTACAGTGAAATAAGCCCCGAAAATACAAAGATGCTCAATTTATGCAAAAGCAAAGGCTTTGCAGCTAAATCATCAGACGAGTACTCAATAAACATGACTATGACCCTGCCACCTTAAATGTTTAGGTCGTTTAGGAACTTCCAAAAATCTTCGATACATCGGATAATTCTTAACTCCAAAAAATTCGCTTCAAAATTGCCGTCCTCATCGATTGGGCTTCTAAAAAAACCAACCGTGTGAGGGTATCCATTCTCAAACATTGGGTTATCGACGATGTCAGCTAAAATGGCTTGGGATTTGCTCTGTTTGTTTCTACAGTCGATGAATTGAACAGAGTAAAAAAGATATTTTCTTCCCTCATTTTCATCGTAGGGAAAGCCGATTATCCAATCCATTTCTTGGAAATAAAATTTTTTTGATTTTGTTTCCAAAGAACTTCTCATCCCTGATTAGTTTGCTAGTAGGAATAGTTAATTAATCTTAAATAAAAATGGAAAAGATTGAGAGTTGGGTTTAATTTTTGTCTAAATTGAATTCTTCATGAATCGCTTGGACAACCGCTATGCCGTCTTTTTCTTTGACGACAAACGAAATGTTGAGTTCTGAGCTTCCTTGTGCGATCATGCGAATGTTGATGCCCTTCTTGGCGACAGTGCTGAATATTCTTGAAGCGACTCCGAGTGTGCCCTTCATGTTGGCGCCCATGACTGCGATAACTGCAACGTCATCTTCAGCTGAGACTTCGCTGACTATGCCGCCTCGCTCAAGCAAAGCAATTTCGAGGTTGCTGATTGCTCTGCCAAGGACTCCGCGTTTGATTATCATGGAGATGTTAGCTTCTGAAGCTGCGGTAGATATCATCATTACGTTGATGTTGTTCCTGCCGAGGACGTCGAAGACTTTGGCGTAGCTTCCTGGTGCACCCACCATGCCTGCGCCGTTAACGTTTAGCATTGCAACGTCTTTTATCATGGCTACTGCTTTGACGGCTTCGCTGACTTTTGCGTTTGGTTCTTTAGTAATGAGTGTGCCAGGGTTTTCTGGGTGGAAAATACTGCGTATCCGAACTGGAATGTTTTCTCTGATAGCTGGTCCCAATGCTCGGGGATGCATGGCTTTTGCGCCGAAAATCGCCATTTCCGCAGCTTCTTGGTAGCTTAGTTGTGGAAGCATTTTCGCTGAGGGAACGATTTTGGGATCAGTGGTCATTATACCGTCTACGTCTGTCCATATCCAGACTTCATCAACCTTCAAAGCCATGCCTAATATAGTTGCTGTGTAATCAGAGCCGCCTCGGCCAACAGTTGTAACGATACCATCTTGATTTGCAGCGATAAACCCAGTTACAACGGGGATAATCTGTTTCTCAAGTAACGGTTCTAATCGTTCACGGATTAGGTGTGTGGTGAAGTTGATGAGTGGGTCTGCTTCTCCAAAGTTGGAGTCTGTGACTATACCTGCATCTTTGCCTGTGAAGCATTGGGTCTCGGCTTTGTGGTCTTTTATTGCTCCCCAAACGATGGGTGCAGACAACCTTTCCCCAAAAGATACAACGTAGTCTTTGGATTTAGGTGTGAGTTCGCCAACGTAGCATATGCCGGTTAAGACTTTTTCGAGTTCCTCGATGGTTTTTTCGGTTATTTGGGTAACTTCTTTTTGGATTTGTTTGCTTGTTATGGCGGTTGAAATAGCATCTGTGTGTTTTTTTAGCAGTTCTTTGGTAAAAGCTTGAATGTCTTTTTCATCGCTTTTTTTTGCTTTGCAACCAACTTCAAAAAGGCTGTTTGTAACACCTGCCAAAGCCGAAACAACCACAACTACGCTACAATCTTTCTTGGCATATTTGGTGACTAAACCTGCAACGTGGCGTATGTTTTCGCCTGTTCCAACGCTGGTGCCGCCGAACTTCATTATGAGCTTCATTTTTAGATCTCCGAGTTACTATTTAGCATTCGATTTGCTAACTTATGTCTTATGTCTAAGAGGTCCCTTAAGACTGCGCTGGCAGTCTCGATTCCGCCTGCTCCTCTGCCGACGAGGGTTTGTTCTCCTGCGAATTCGGTTGAGAAGGTTATTGCGTTTAGAACTCCGCTGACGCATAGGGGGTTGTTTTTTGGTATTTCCGTTGGTTTCACAGTTGCTTTGTCGCCTTCTATGGAGCCGATGAGTTTGATGGTGTTGCCTCTCTTGGCAGCTTCATCAAGCGCTTGCAGGGATACATCGCGAATGCCTGTACGGTCAACGTCTTTTAGAGTAATTTTCTTGTTGAGTATCCAGTTCGCCAAGATAACTACTTTGCATGCAGTATCGAACCCATCAATGTCCATCGATGGTTCCCGTTCGGCGTAACCAAGCTTCTGCGCATTTGCAAGAGCATCTTGAAAGGACACACGGTTCTGGGACATTTCAGTCAAGATATAGTTCGTTGTGCCGTTTAGGATGCCGCGAATGGCTAAGATTTTGTCTCCTGCGAGGCATCTTTTGGCAAATTCAAGCATGGGTGTTCCACCGCCGACTGTGCCGCTGAAACGCAAGTAAACGTTGTTATATTCGGCGAGTTCGGTGAGAGCTGGCATGGCTAAAGCTAAAGGTCCCTTGTTAGTTGTCACCACATGTTTTCCTGTTTTGAACGCTTTTGTGATATGGGATATTGCTGGTTCAGCGTTCTTGATGTTAACAGGCGTGACTTCAACGACTACCTCTGCTTCAACCGATTCAATAACTTCCATCGCTGGTATTCCTGGGCGCCCAAATTCTGAGTCAGCGGATATAGGATAACCGTGCTGTTTTATTGCTTCGAGCTTTTCGGGGCTTAAGCCTCTTGGGTTAATAACGGCGCCATCTATGTCGGCGATAGCAACGATTTTTGGGTTAAAACCATAATCCTTAACTTTTTCCGTGTATCTACGCGCAAGAATGGTTGTTACGCCCTTTCCGACTACGCCGTACCCAACTAGAATAATCCTCAATCATATCACCTTGCGAGAATAGGTTGTTTCTTTAATCCTAAGGCGTTTTCGATAGCTGAGATGTCCGCGTCAACTTCGATTGGTTTCTCACTCATCTTGACGGCTGTGTCGGGGTCCTTGAGTCCATGCCCAGTGGTAACGCAGACAACCCGTTCATCGTTATTGATGACGCCGTTTTTGACCAGTTTCTTTAAGCCAGCGATGGATGATGCACTTGCAGGCTCCACGAATATGCCTTCGATTCGGGCAAGGATTTTTTGGGCATCCAAGATTTCTTCATCCGTGACGGTTTCTGCAGTGCCTTGGGATTCATGGATCGCGTTTACGGCTTTTTTCCAGCTTACTGGAGCACCGATGCGGATGGCTGTTGCTACTGTTTCTGGGTTTGCAACTGGGATGATTTTTTCGCTGTTGGTTTTAATCATCTGTGCGATTGGTGCAGAGCCTGCGGCTTGTATGCCCGTCATTTTTGGCAGTTTTTTAATGTAGCCAAGTTGGTAGAATTCGGTTAGACCTTTCCAGATGGCGCTTATGTTTCCAGCGTTTCCAACTGGCACAATGATGCGGTCTGGTGCGTCGTTGTTTAGTTGCTCGCAGATTTCATAGCCGAGCGATTTTTGTCCTTCGATACGGAAGGGGTTAATCGAGTTCAAAAGGTAAATGCTCTTGTGTTTCTCAGCAAGTTTAAGAACGAATTCCAGTGCTTCATCAAAGTTTCCTTTTACTTGAAGCACTTTGGCGCCGTGAATCATGGCTTGCGAGAGTTTGCCGTAAGCAATTTTGCCTGAGGGAATAAGAACAGTGCATCTTATTCCTGCTCTTGCGGCGTAAGCTGCTAGGCTTGCGGAGGTGTTGCCTGTTGAAGCGCAGATGACGTGTCTTGCGCCGAGTTCAACAGCTTTGGTTACGCCGACGGTCATGCCTCTGTCTTTGAAGCTACCTGTCGGGTTTTCGCCTTCGTTTTTGACGTAGAGGTTTTTGAGTCCCAACTCAGCGCCTAGACGTTCCGAACGGTGCAGTCCTGTTCCGCCTTCATTTAAGGTTACTACATTGGTGGTTTCGTGAATCGGCATGAAGTCGCGGTAACGCCAAACCGAAAGAGGTTTGCTCATCCAGCCGCTTTCTTTGAGTGTTTCGGCTAACTCTTTGAAATCATACTTTATCTCCAGAATATCTCCGCATTTTTTGCAGAAATAGATAATCTCGTCTATATCGTACATTGTTTTGCAGTTTATGCATTCTTGATGCGTCATCTTTGCTTCTCCACTTAGCAAGTACTTTCAGTTTAACACGGATTACTGATTGTTACATTATTAATTTATCTGCTCAGGAATTTCTGATTAACCCACCAAGTTCGATAGAACTTCGTAGGTTTTGAGGCTGTCCTTCTTTTCAACTACCATTATGGTTTCTGTCCAGCAAGAAATGAACTCAATAATGTTCACGTTTTGTTCTGCCAACAGGGTGGCTAGGAAAGCAACAACCCCCGGAGTTGCTTCGAGTTCCTCGGGCGAGTGAACCACAATCATAGTACAATTCTCATGTTTAACTAAAGTAGATATGCGTTCTGGCATATCGTTTCGGTCGAGCAAATAGACAAATTTGCCTAGCAAATCTACTTTCATGCCTGTTTGTGAGGGAAGTTCTTTTCCTGTTATCATGACTGATTTTCGGTCGTAGACTGCTATGTTGCTGCGTTTGAGAAGTTGTAGAACTTTTTCTTCTCTTTTCTGTTTGTGCTTCTGCAGTTCTTCAGAATAGCGGCGTAGGGCGGCTTTTATAGCGCTTGTGTCATCGGTTTTTAGCTCTTTTTGGATTTGTCGTGAAAGCTCACTAAGGTTGACTATGCCTTTTTCTAGGGCTTCGAGTAGGTATGGTTTGTTTCTCAGGTGACTTCTAACGCTTTGGGCTACTGTCATGGTGTCTGTGAATGTATCAAATGGGACATTTAAAGCTTGTTAAGTGACAAAAAAGTCACAAGGTTTAAAAATATAGCCCTCAAGGTAAGGGAAACTAATTAAAATAAAAAATGGGGGAGCAAACAGATTACTGATAAATTCGTATTAGCCTACTCAGGCGGCTTAGATACTTCCGTTTTAATTAAGTACCTCCAAGAAAAATGTCAGGCACAAGTAATCACTGTAACAGTAGATGTTGGTCAAGGCGAAGACCTCAAAGTAGCCGAGGAAAAAGCCAAAAAACTCGGCGTCATCAAACATTTCTCAATCGACGCTAAAGAAGAATTTGTCAAAGAATACATCTTCCCTGCAATCAAAGCCAACGCCCTCTACGAAGGCAAATACCCAATTAGCACCAGCCTCTCACGACCCCTAATTGCCAAAAAGATGGTTGAAATCGCCGAGAAAGAAGGCGCAACCGGTTTAGCTCACGGTTGCACAGGCAGAGGCAATGACCAAGTACGCTTCGACGTAACCTTGGGTGCATTGGCTCCGGACAAACAGATTATTGCTCCAGTGCGGGAATGGGGCTTGACTCGCGAGGAAGAAATTGCTTATGCCAAAGTCAAAGGTATCCCCGTCTCTGATTCAGCTAAAAAATACAGCATAGACTCGAGCGTTTGGGGGCGTGCTATCGAATGTGGATTGCTTGAAGATGCAAGTCAGGCGCCTCCCGATGACGCTTACGAATGGACGACTGCTCCCGAGAAAGCTCCTGATAAGCCAGAAATCGTTACCATCGCCTTTGAGGCAGGTATTCCTGTTGCGGTTAATGGCAAAAAGTTAGATCCTCTTGCGCTAATAGAGGAAGTTAATAAGATTGCCGGCAGAAACGGTGTCGGTCGTATAGATCACATCGAGGACCGCATCGTAGGGTTGAAATCACGCGAAGTCTACGAGTGCCCAGCAGCCACCGTCATCTTGGAAGCCCACAAAGACCTCGAAAAAATGGTCATGACCCGTCACCAAGTCCTCTTCAAACAGCAAATCGACTCCCAATGGGTATTCCTAGCATACGCAGGGCTATGGGTTGACCCCTTAAAAGACGACTTAGACGCATACATCAACCACTCACAAGAAAACGTCACAGGCGAGGTAAAACTGAAACTCTACAAAGGCGGTCTCTTAGTCATCGGACGCAGTTCCCCAAATTCGCTATACGACAAGAACCTCGCTAACTACAACATCAAAACCAGCTTCAACCAATCCTATAGCAAAGGCTTCATCGAACTCTGGGGCTTACAAACAAGAATGTACAACTCGCTCAAAAAAGCCAGCAAGAAACCCAAGGCAAAAAAATCCTAAGTTTTCTTCATTAAATAAACCGTTAGGAGAGCAAGGAAAACGTCAAAGATGTTGCATGGAGGAAGATTGGGTAATGTCAGAGAGGACGTCGCTAAGTTTACCTCATCGCGCAAAGATGATGCTCGCTTGGCTGACGCTGTTTTAGCAATCAACAAAGCCCACGTTGTCATGCTCATCGAGCAAAAAATCATCCAGTGGCAAGACGGCGCAGAACTCCTTTTAGCCCTCCGAAAACAAGACAGCCAAAAACTCGATCCCAACGCAGAAGATGTACACATGGCCGTGGAAGAAGCGGTTTTAGCTGAGACGGGTCCTGAAGTCGGCGGAAACCTGCACATCGCCAAGAGCAGAAATGACCAAGTGACAACTGCCATCCGCATGGCACTACGCAACGAGCTGTTAGGTATAATGGAGCAAGTGCTCACTATGCAGGAAAGCCTCCTTGCAACCGCCAGCACACACATCGAAACTGTGATCTTAGCCTACACTCACTTGCAACCAGCCCAACCGGTCACCTTCGCCCACTACCTGCTCTCACACGAAAATGCGTTAGAGCGAGATTTGCAAAGATTACAAAACTCTTACGAACGAGTTAATCTGTGCCCTCTTGGTGCTTGCGCCCTTGCAACAACAAGTTTCCCAATAAACCGGAAAACAACTGCGATGCTCTTAGGCTTCGAAGCGGTTCTTGAGAATTCAATAGATGCTGTTGGTAGCAGAGACTTCATAATTGAAACTCAATCCGTATTAACCTTGCTTGCGGTGAATTTGAGTCGTTTAGCCGAAGACCTGATAATTTGGAGTTCACCCGAATTCGGCACAGTCGAATTGCCTGACGAATTCACCTCTACCAGCAGCATTATGCCGCAGAAGAAAAACCCTGAAGTCCTCGAGGTCATCCGTGCAAGAGCCAGCTATGCATTAGGCGATTTTGTTACTTCCGCTGCAGCTCTAAAAAGTTTGCCGACCACTTATAACCTTGATTTTCAAGAATTAACGCCTAAGCTTTGGGCATCAACCGACAACCTCAAAGCTTCCCTGAACATATTCACTCAACTCATTCCTAACGTGAAAGTTTTCTCAAACGTAGAAGGCAAAGCCGCAGCAGGCTTTGTGGGCGCAACTGAACTCGCTAACATGCTTGTACGCAAGTACAATGTTGCTTTCCGAACGTCCCACAAGATAATCGGCGCTTTAGTTAAGGGACTTATCGATTCAAAACAGAATTTACTAGATGCGACCCCTGAAATGCTCCAGAAAGTAGCTCAGGAAAGCGCAGGAATAAAATTAACGGTCAAAAAAGCAGACATACTTGAATGCACAAATCTCCGCAAACTAATCGAAACCTATAAAGTACAAGGCGGTCCATCACCCGCAGAGGTCGAAAGAGCAATTTCATTCACAAACAAAACCCTGGCACAGACAAAAGCAAACATCGCTAAACTCAAAGAAAAACTTACTAACGCAGAAAACACTCTCAACTCGACCATGGAATTATACTCACAATCAGATTCTTCCGAAAACGGAAGACTTAAAAATTCAAAGTTATAGGTTGAATAGGGCTTTGGTCCCACAAAATAGTACATCCAAAAATAAAAAAGCGATTCTGCTTCTTGAAGACGGAACGTCCTTTATCGGTAAAGGTTTTGGCGCAACCGGAAAAATCTCTGGGGAAGTTGTTTTTTCGACCCAAATGGTTGGTTACCCTGAAGCATTAACCGATCCGTCATATAAGGGGCAGATTTTAACTTTCACTTATCCGCTTGTAGGCAACTACGGTGTTCCATCCAACGAACAAAACTTCGGACTCCCGCTTTACTTCGAGTCAGACCACATCCAAGTTCAAGGCTTAGTTATTCACGAGCTCTGTCTTGAACCGTTCCATTGGGCATCCACACGGACCCTTGATAAATGGCTCGCAGACGAAGGTGTCCCAGGCATATACGGCATAGACACAAGACGCTTAACCAAGAAACTTCGAACCCATGGAGTCATGCTGGGTATCATTCAGGTTTTTGAAGCAGGCGAAGAACCCAACTTAGACTTAATTCTGAAGAACGGCAAAAACATCGCAGACCCCAACCAAACCGACCTAGTTAAAGAAGTGTCAGTGAAGAAGCCCTGCAAATACACCGTTGAAGGCGCCAAAAAGAGTGTTGTCCTAATCGACTGCGGCGTTAAATACAGCATCATCCGCAACCTCCTCAAACGAGGCATAAACGTAACACGCGTACCTTACGATACATCGGCCAGTGAAATCCTCTCCAACAATCCAGACGGTGTCTTCCTGAGCAACGGTCCAGGCGACCCCAAGAAATGCACCAAAACCATCGAGACAATCCGCGAGCTGTCGGAGAAGGTTCCGCTCATGGGTATCTGTCTTGGTGCTCAAATCCTTGCATTATCGATGGGCGGTGACACTTACAAACTCAAATTCGGTCACCGTGCCCAAAACCAACCGGCTCTTGACCTAAACAACAGCCGTTGCTATATTACCACCCAAAATCACGGGTACGCTATAAACTTGGATTCACTGAAGAAAACACCTCTTGAACCTTGGTTCATTAACCCTAACGATAAAACAACTGAAGGCATCAAACATAAATGCAAACCTGTCTTCGCAGTGCAGTGGCATCCTGAAGCCTCACCAGGTCCATATGACACTGAACTGCTGTTTGATAAATTCGCTAAAACCTTGGAGGTCAAGTAGATGCCTAAGTTTGATTGGATAAAGAAAGTTCTGGTTTTGGGCAGCGGAGCTATTAAAATCGGTGAAGCAGCCGAATTCGACTATAGCGGTAGCCAATGCCTCAAAGCCCTGCGGGAAGAAGGCATCGAAACTGTTCTCATTAACCCCAACATAGCAACTATCCAAACCGACCCACGCCTCTCAGGCAAAGTCTACCTTTTACCTGTCACTCCCGAATACGTCGAAAAAGTCATCGAAAAAGAACGCCCGGACGGTATTCTGCTAGGCTTCGGAGGACAAACAGCCCTTAACTGCGGATTAGAACTTGAAAAAAGAGGCATTCTCCAAAAATACAACGTTAAAGTTTTAGGTACGCCCGTCAAAGCCATCGAAGACACCGGAGACCGGGAACGTTTCCGCCAAGCTATGCTCGAAGCAGGCGTTCCTCCACTCAAGAGCAAATCCGCTACAAGCGTAAAGTACGCTTTAGAAGTGGCTGAAGAAATCGGTTACCCAGTCATCGTTCGAGTAGCCTACACTTTAGGCGGCAAAGGCTCAGGCGTAGCCCACAACGTTGCCGAACTCAAAAATATCGCGACATTGGGCATTGCGCAGAGTCGCATCGGGCAAATCCTTATCGAAGAGTATGTAGGGCATTGGAAAGAAGTCGAATACGAAGTCATGCGTGACTACGCCGACAACTGCTTAACCGTGTGCAACATGGAAAACTTTGACCCCATGGGTGTCCACACAGGCGACAGCATTGTGGTTGCGCCGTCGCAAACCATGACCAACCGTGAATACCACCTTATCCGCTCAATCTCCATTAACGCTATCCGTCACCTCGGCATCGTAGGCGAATGCAATATCCAATGGGCGCTCAACACAAAATCCGAGGAATGTCGTGTCATCGAAGTTAACTCGCGCATGTCAAGAAGCTCAGCCTTAGCCAGTAAAGTCACAGGTTACCCCCTTGCCTACATCGCCACAAAACTAACATTAGGCTATACTCTGCCTGAATTGATTAACAAAGTAACCGAGGTCACAACCGCTTGCTTCGAACCAGCCCTCGACTACATAACCGTCAAAATTCCCCGCTGGGACCTGCAGAAATTCAAGAACGCCGATCGACACATCGGTCCACAGATGCGTTCTGTGGGTGAAGTCATGGCGATCGGTCGCTGTTTTGAAGAGGCTCTCCAAAAAGCCGTGCGCATGTTGGATACGGGCAAGATTGGTCTGGTCTGCAACCCCGAAGATTCTGAAGTCGAATCTGAAGAGCGCATCAGAGATGAAATAGCAAACCCAACTGACGAGCGTTTGTATAAACTCGTTAAAGCCCTCAAAATGGGCATACCTATTATGGAAATCTATCGCTTAAGCGGTGTTGACCCCTTCTTTCTCTATAAAATCCAAAATATCATCAACATGGAAGCACAAATGCGCACACTGAACCTCGGGGAAGTCTCAGCAACAGAAATCATTCGCGAAGCAAAACGTATTGGCTTTTCCGATCAACAGATTGCTGAGTGCCAAAAAACTGACGAATTCACTATCAGAGCATTTAGAAAAAACGCTAACATCATCCCAGCTATCAAACAAATCGACACTCTCGCAGCTGAGTGGCCAGCCAAAACCAACTACCTCTACCTCACTTACGGCGGAGACGAAGACGACATAGAGCTCTCCACTACACAAAGCAAAGTCATCGTACTTGGCGCAGGCGTCTTCCGCATCGGTTCGAGCGTGGAATTCGACTGGTGCGGTGTCAACACGATTTGGGCGCTAAAGAAGAACGGAATAAAAGAAGCCATAATGGTTAACTACAACCCCGAAACCGTCTCCACTGACTATGACGTTTCCGACAAACTCTACTTCGAAGAACTAACCATCGAACGTATCCTCGACATCTACGAAAAAGAAAACCCCTTAGGCGTTATCACAAGCGTTGGAGGACAAATCCCAAACAACCTATCCATGACCCTCTCCAGAGCAGGCGTAAAGCTTCTGGGAACTTCAGCGGAGAACGTTGATTTGGCGGAAGACCGCTCAAAATTCAGCGCCCTCCTCGACCAACTGGAGATTTGCCAGCCGAGTTGGAGCAAACTCCTCTCGATTGAAGATGCGAAACGGTTTGCGCAAAAAATCGGTTATCCCGTTCTTGTGCGACCAAGCTACGTGCTTTCTGGTTCAGCGATGCGTGTCGCCTACAACGAAACTTCGCTTGAGAACTTCCTAAACTTAGCCGCCAAAGTTTCACGGGACCACCCCGTCGTTATCAGCAAATTCATTACCCAAGCCAAGGAAGTCGAAGTCGACGGCGTCTCCGACGGCGAAAACGTGTTTATCGGAGCCATAATGGAACACGTCGAAAATGCAGGCGTCCACAGTGGCGACGCAACAATGACTATTCCACCTCAGGCGCTGAAGGTTGAGGTCCAAAAGAAAATTGAAGAATGCACCCAAAGTATCGTAAAAGCCCTCCAGATTCATGGACCCTACAACATCCAATACCTTGTCAAAGACGACGTCGTAAACGTCATCGAATGCAACCTGAGAGCTTCTCGGTCTATGCCGTTTGTCAGCAAGACCCGCGGAATAAACATGATTGAGCTGGCTACTTTGGCAATGCTGGGAAAAAAAATCGACGGCGTCAAGCTCTCGCCCATGCAGGTTGCACCTCACGTCGGTGTCAAGGTTCCCCAGTTTAGCTTCATGCGTTTAAGCGGTGCCGACCCAGTTCTCGGAGTCGAGATGCTCAGCACAGGCGAAGTGGCATGCTTAGGCGAAAACTTCTCCGATGCTTTCAGCAAGGCGTTGCAATCTGCCGAATTCACCATTCCTCCCAAAGACGGCAAAGTCTTCATTAGCGTCGGCGGCGACGAAGCAAGAAAAGCTCGAGTTGTGCCAATTGCCAAATCGCTCGCTGAAATGGGCTTCAAAATCTACGCAACCCAACACACAGCCGACGTACTCAACGCAAACGGAGTATCTGCCACCGTACTCTACAAAGTCAAAGACGCACAAGTAAGCCCCAACATTATGGATTACTTGCAAGAACGCAAAATAGACCTTGTAATCAACGTTCCCATAGCGAATCGAAGATCAAGCTTCTCAGACATCTTAACTGACGGCTACATCATACGGCGCCAAGCGGTAGAATTCAACATACCAGTCATCACCAACCTGCAACTCGCAGCCGCACTCGTCGAAGTTCTAAAAAACAAGGGCAAAAACGGCAACAGCATCCGTAGCTTAAACGAGTACATGGACGATTTACCCTGGAAACATTGGTAAACAATTTCTAATTATTCTAAACATGTTATTTACTACTGAAAACGCAAATACCCCCCTGGCCCTTTTTAGGTGGAGTGCAATGGTTGGAACTTAGGATCAAAATATTCCATGTCCTAAGTTGCGATTCATAAAACAGGCTGTATGTATCGAGTTTTTACGCAAAAAATATATTCTCGCGCCACCTTTTCGATTGGCATTAAGGTAAGCTACTTTGTCTAAACAAAGGAAGACTCGGACAGTAGAAGAAATTAATGAGAAAATCCGCAAGGGCGATGCTCAAGTTTTAACTGCTGAGGAAATGAAGAAGCTAGTTGAGAGCAGTGGTGTTGAGGTTGCCTTCAAAGAAGTGGATGTTGTTACAACGGGCACTTTCGGAGCTATGTGTTCGTCAGGCGCAGTAGTTAACCTTGGCCACTCTGACCCACCTATAAAAATCGACCATGCTTGGATGAACGACGTTGAAGTTTGTCACCCAGGCGCAGCGGTGGACCTATTTATTGGTGCTACAAACATGTCGGAGAAGCAGAAGTTCGAGTACGGCGGGGGACATGTAATCCAAGACTTAGTGGCTGGAAAAGAAGTTGAACTACGAGCCACCGCATACGGGACTGATTGTTATCCGAAAACTTCGCTTAAAACATCTCTGACAAAGGACGATTTAAACCAGTTTATTCTCCTAAATTTCCGTAACTGCTACCAACGCTACAATTGCGCCGTGAACAGCAGCGATGAAACCATCTATACTTACATGAGTAAACTTCTGCCTAGATTCCGAAACGCCACGTTCTCGGGTGCGGGAGAACTCAACCCGCTCATGAACGACCCAGATTACGAGACGATGGGAATGGGAACCCGTATCTTTCTCGGCGGCGGACAAGGCTACATCATCGGCGAAGGCACTCAGCATAGCCCCAAAAACCTCAACGGAACCCTCATGGTTAAGGGCGATGCCAAAAAGATGTCGCCTGAATTTTTGCAGGGCGCCGCCTTTACAGGGTATGGCACATCAATGTACGTGGGGTTGGGAGTTCCAATTCCAATCCTCAACGAAGGTTTAGCCAAAAAAACTGCCGTCCGAGACAGCGAAATCCTAACCGACATAGTTGATTACAGTGTGCCACGACGCGACCGCCCCAAGTTTGGTCAGGTAAGCTACAAAGAACTAAAATCGGGCTCCATAACCGTTAATGGCAAAAAAGTCCGTGTAAGCTCGTTGTCAAGTATAAAGATGGCAAAGAAGGTCTCCCAAATGCTTAAGGAATGGATTGATGAAGGCACCTTTCTTCTATCTGCACCTGTGGAGCGTTTGCCGACAAACACGGTTTTCAAGCCCATGAGGCAAACCGAGGAAATTCCCTTCGTTTACAATGTCATGCATCCAGCAGTCACCTGCACTGAAGACGAAGAAATCCAAGCGATCGCGAAACGCATCGTAACCAAATCGGTCAACCACATAGTTGTGGTGGATGAAACAGGCAAATTGCTTGGAATCGTCACTTCGTGGGACGTGACGCGGGCGATGGCTGAAGGCAAAACAGCGTTAGCCGACATCGAATCCCACAACGTAGTCACCGCTAAACCCGACGAACCACTGGAAATCGCTTCTAAACGCATGGCACAAAACAACATCTCCGCATTACCTGTTATCGATATAGAAAAGAAAGTACTCGGTATAATAACATCTGAAGACGTTTCAAAACTGTTAGGACGGTGAAAGCATGGCGAGAATTCTTATAAGATTTGACGAAGAGCAAGTTTCAATGCCTATAGCCTCCCAAATCATCATCGAATACAAAGTCCCCATGGCAATTCTGTCAGCCCACATTAACTCCAAGGGCGGCGAAATCCTCGCTGAAGTACCTGATGCAATCTTAGAAAAAGTCGTCAATGCTTTCCGGCAAAGAGGCGTCTTAGTAACCGTTCCAAAACTCGTCGAAGTTGACAGTGAAAAATGCTTCAGTTGCGGTAGCTGCATTGCACTTTGCCCCGTGGAAGCAATCAGCTTAGCCAAAGATTCCTCAGTCGAGTTTAACAAAGAAAAATGCCTTGGTAGCACATGCAGTATCTGCGTTGACGCGTGCCCAGCCCGAGCTATAAAATCAATCAAACCAAATGGCATTGATCGTACATCGAAAGATAAGGTAAAGAAAAGTTGATGGGAAAGCTTCTCAAAGAAAACTTTACCCTAAAAGAAGCTCAATGCACCATTATTTCTGATCGGCAAGAGGCAATCCAAGCCGCTAAAGAATCGATTAAACGTAATTATCAAGTGTTGGAGATTTATGTTAGGTCTAATCCAAAGTTTCTCCACTCCCTAATGCCAATTCCTGTTCCAGAGGTGCCTCTTGTGGCAAAGTTGATGGCGCAAGCCTCAGAGAAGGCTGGTGTTGGTCCGATGGCTGGAGTCGCAGGAGCCATAGCAGATCTAGCAGTAAAAGACATGAAACGCGCAGGATGCGAAGTAGCGGTCGTGGAGGATGGCGGCGAGATTTCAGCAATCTCCGACCAACCCGTTGATATGGCAGTTGCTGCCGGAGAGGAACCCCTCTCAAAACAATTCGGCTTCCGACTTACCGAGTTCCCAATCGGCGTCGCCACCAGTTCAGGACGTTTTAGTCATGCACTCAGTTTTGGAGATGCCGAAGCGGCTATTGTATTCTGTAAGTACGCCTCGTTGGCAGATTCAGCAGCAACAGCCGTTGGCAACATGGTAAAAGGTGAGGATGCCAAAGCAGGAATCCAAGCTGGAATAGTTAAAGGTATGTCGATTGAAGGTGTTAAGGGCGTGCTGATAATCTACAAAGGACAGGTGGGTACGGCTGGAAAGATACCTCAGATAATTAAAATAGAAAATTAGGCACTGGCTCAGAATTTGGATTTTAGCCTTGCATTTTAAACCTTAAAATCGCAGCTAAACCGCCAAAAGCGTTCTTGAGCATTTGTCCCTCTTCAGTTTCTCCCGAAATAACCTCAACATCAGTGTTTGAAAGCTCAGCTAGTTCAGCCAAGTCATCAACAACGTCTTTCTTATCCACTATCGTAAAGGATGGCGCTTTGCAGGTTCCGCAAGGTTTCCCAATTAAACCCTTTTCAAAATCAGCAACTTCTTTGCTTTTGACAGTATGTTGTTCTTCGAAGCCGCATGCGCCGCATTTTACAGTGACCCTGACCAAATCCAAATCTTCAGACATCAACACCGTCCGCACTGCACCGTTCTGCAGCAACCTGCGCACTTCGCCTTCGCCGTACGTTATCAAGCCTGTATCGTGGCCGACTTCATAGAGGAATTTCTGCATAACTTCTTTTTCCTCGATGTAGCGGACTTTACGCATGATTTCAGGGGCTTTATCCACTATTTCTTTAACACCTTGTTCCTCCACATAGGCGGTGTCGATTACATCGAGAATTTTGTTCTTCAACTGATAGTTCAGATAGTCGCCTTTCTCAAAATCATATTTTGTCGGTCCCGGTCCACCTAGGATAATTCCTTTCAAATTCTCAATCGGCAGAAAAGTCTCGTTAGCATGTACACCGACCCGTGTGAAATATTCGTTAAGCTGCATGTCTCGAAGTCGCTCATAACGCCGAGCTGATTGTCCGCCTGCTTTAGTTTTGCCTGCAACACCCGAATGCATCTGCCGTACAATCTGCAATCGTTTACCCTGCAAAGTTGCAATTGTAGCGTTATTTGCATCTACAAGCAAAATTCCATATGCTTCTTTCTCCCGCAACATCTCCTGCAGATGCTCAGTGTGAAAACGAGAGTCGCATCGGTAAAGGAAGATTTTGATAGGTTCAGGCGGTACAATGACGTAGGCTTCCATACGTTCAGTTCCTGGTGCAGCTCCTTCTGCAAGAAGAGCACCTGTAAAAACTACTATGCCTTTTTCGCCCGGATCTTTGAAAAGTTTGAGTTTCTGCTGTGCTTTAGTGATGGCGTCGAGGACGTTTTTGCGTGTGACGTTGGATTTGATGTTGCTTGCTGTGCCATATTCGTTGCGTAGCAGGTTGAGGGCGTCGCTGATTTGTTTGCCTGGTGGAACGTAGACGGTGATGAGTTCCGTGTGGCTGCCCTCTTTATTGGCAAGGGAGTTTAATGTTTTTCGTAGCCTGAATAGTTCAAGGGAGCTTTTTTTTGCGGTACTCAAATATCTTCACGGATTTCTTTAACTTGATAACTAACGTTAAAAGGCATCAAATAAAAGTTCCGACACAAAAAACGGAAGTTTAGGTTTTTGGTTTAGCTTGCGGGGCTGGTTCTGAAGGTGCACCTATGGCATCTCTGAGATAAGCCTTGTAAGGACCGAGTTTTCCGCCGTAGTTGCCTGATGAAATCTTTACAACTCCTGGAACATCAACTGCTGCTGTTACTCCTAGCTTGAGGGCGTTTTTGACTGCGTCAAGTGTTAAGCCGTTCACGACAATTTCGTAAACGCAGGTTACGCCTTCTGGAACAACGCTGTCAGTCACGAGAGTGCGGAGTGTTGGGCAGTATGGGTGGTTGGTTGAGGCTTTTAGTTTGTATTTAAGTGAGCCTGCCTTGCTTCCTGCACGGCAAACGCCACCCGGGAAAATCATAATTACATCAGGGGCGCCCGTTCGGATAGCTTCAGCTGCTGCTTCTGCCGATTTGAGTCCTGCTTCTTGGGTTGCCGCGAAAATCATAAAGTTTCCGCCTGCAATTGCTTCCATGGCGCCGAAACCGTCTTCAACAATAAAGTTGCCTTCCATAACTGGAATTTTCCAGCATTTTCTTCCGCCAATCATGGCTTTTTTCTGGAAGCCATCACCGAAGTATCTGAGACTGCTACCGACGTTGAGGGTGCGCTTGCCTGTTAAGCCGTTGAAAGCTGCGGTTGTTGGGCAAGTTAAAGTGCATTGGCCGATGCGTTCCATGAGTTGATGTTTGAGTTCAAAGCGGTCTCGATTGTAAATTTGAATCAAAACACCTGGGCGTTTGTCTGGTGTTTGATCTGCTGGAACAGCGCGTTCAACAGATGCCTCGGCAGAAGCGGCAATCACGCTTGTGGCAAAGCCTGTGGTCAAGCTTGCAGCGATTTGTGCCCATTTCTCGTTTTGAGCGGTGATGAGAACTCTTCCTGCCCAAAGCCCGAACATTTCAGCAAACGTATCCTGAACTTTGACAATGTTACCTGATGGTGATTTTACTGTGAACATTTTTGTGCTTTCGTCATAGCTTTGTATTTCGAGCTTGTTAGTGTTTGGTGACATTAATGGGACCTTGCCAAATCTGTTGGGATTTGTATAATTTAAGAGTTTTCATGGTTTTTTAGGTTTCAACTTGGCTACGTTTAGGTTATTTTAAGTGATTTAACAGCGGCTAAAATTGTTCCTCGCTTACGAAATATAAAAAAATGAGTATGTAAAATTTTGAATTTAGATTTTGGGATCTGTTTGAGGTTTTTTAACTAGAGTTGATTTGTCAGTTGTTGCTAACTCGTAGTTGCAGGTGTTTTTTATGGCTTTTTTTGGGCAGCTTTCAGCACATTGATAACAGAAAACGCATTTGGAAAGGTTCAATTGCGGACGCTTTTTTCCATCAACCGTAACCATTTCTATGGCTTTTGCGGGGCAATCTCTACTGCATAAACCGCAGCCTATACAAGAAGAAAAATCAAAAACAGGTTGTCCACGAAAATTGTCGCCTAACAGGGGCTTCTCGAAGGGATACTTTGATGTCGCTGGCTTATCAAACGCTTGCTCAACTACTTTTTTCGCAATTATAGGAATATGCAGTTTTTTCCGCAAACAAATCACTGTTCGGATTTAATGAGAACTTTTTTTGCTAAAACAACTACATGCTGTACTATATTTTTGTTTACCCAACTCCGGTAATACCGTTTTCGGCAATGCAAACGTTAACTCATGTTGTAGTCGCTAGGCAATCACGCAGGCTTAATTGTTGCTTGGGGAATCAGTATCTTGTGAGATTATATGGCTATTAGTGAGAGAATAGGAATTATCCGCTTCTGCGAGACACCGAAGGATAAGAGCAGAATCATGAGTAAGCTGGGGTTAAATGACGTGCAGGTAGAATCCTACTTAGCTATTCTCACAAAGCAGAGTATGCTGATGCAAAACGAAGGCAAATACGTTATCACAACCTTGGGTCAAAGTTACATTTATTCTTCTGATAGAATCAGAAAAATAAAATCCTAAACACTGTCTTAATAATTTTTTTCTGCTTGCGTTAGAATACATAATTCCATATTGCGTTTAGTTATGTTTAATTTTTTTCGATGAGAAACTGGTATATTCTTTATCAGCTTGACGTACATATACAAAGTGAAGGTTAAGCAATGAAAACCCAAGTTGACTGGCAACAAATCCTTTCCGAATGCAAAACCAATATCCAAATTGCGATCAAACCCTGCCTCAAAAATTTGTGGATTCCTCAACCCAATCTTGGTATGGGCGCAGGCGGAGATATGATGAAACCCGTCGATTTAGCAGCTGAAAATGCCATCATCCAAACTCTTCAGCAACACGATGTTTTCTTTACGCTTATCAGCGAAGAATCCGGCATCAGAGAGTATGGTAAATCGCCTAAAGAGTGTTACTTGTGTGTGGACCCAATCGACGGCACCACCAACCTAATGCATAGCTTACCCTTTTACTGCTCATCCATCGCCGTTTCTAACGACCCCGAACTTGGCGATGTGTTCGCTGGCATGGTTGCTGACCTTGTCCACAACGAAACCTATATGGCAATGAAAGGGAAAGGCGCATACCGCAACGGCGAACGGATACATACCTCGAAAACCCCGTCGATCGATGAAGCAATTGTAGGCTTGGATTTGAACGCTTACAAAGCAAAACTGAACATGAAAATTGCCGCCGACTTAATTGAAAACATCAAGCATACTCGCCATTTCGGTGCCAACGCCCTTGAAATTTGCCAAGTTGCTGCCGGGTTAACTGATGCTTTCATAGATCTGCGAAACAAAATCCGCACAACCGACGTAGCCGCAGGATTCCTCATAGTTAAAGAAGCAGGCGGAATCGTAACCGACATAGAAAACAAACCCATAAACGTAAAATTGGATCCCAAACAAACCCTCAGTTTTGTTGCTTCAGCCAACATAAATATTCACCAAAAAATTTTGAGCCTGATTAAAGTTTAATGTTAAATTTGCTTTTGCCACACCCAGCAGCCCTTGTTAAGACAGAAAAAACCAAAACGCTTCTTATCGCTGACCCACATTTAGGCTGGGAACTGGAGCTGCAGGAAAAAGGCATCCACGTCCCAAGCCAAACAGCCAAAATCCTAAACAAGTTAACGGCGATTATTACCGAGTACAAACCCGATAGATTACTCATTCTGGGAGACGTGAAATACACGGTTGTTTCACATGCGTTTGGTGAATGGCGAGACATTCCAGATTTTTTTAAAAAACTCGAAAGTTGCATAAGCAGCATCGCTATTGTGCGCGGAAATCATGATGCCAACTTAGAGCCGTTGTTGCCTGAGAACGTTGAGTTTTTACCCGCCACAGGAGCAGTCATTGGTGACGTGGGGGTTTTCCATGGACATAAATGGCCTTCACCAGCACTTTTGAGCTGCAAAACTCTTGTTATGGGGCATCTTCATCCAGTGGTGGTTTTCCGTGACCCAACCGGTTGCAAAATTACAAGACAAGTATGGATGAAGGCAAAATGTGACACAGAAGCGTTTACGAAAATCTTGCTGCAGAAGAACAACATAAAAATTCTTGGGTCCGTGGCTGAAACTTTAAAGAAACATTACGGTATCAAATCAAAAACGGAGGAAATCTACATTATGCCTAGCTTTAACGATTTTTTGGGTGGCAGACCAGTAAACGAAACTCACCCCAGAAAAGAAATCGGTAGTGAAGCGTTGATAGGTCCTGTTTTGCGTTCGGATGCGGTGGATGTGGATGAATCTGAGCTCTTCCTTTTGGATGGTACGTTTTTGGGTACGTTGAATCACCTTCGGCAGTTGTGACTTGTTAGGGGTGCTATGCTAACTCTTATATTTGCCACATGTTATATGCATGATATAGTGTTTAAGGGAGAGTAAAACAAAATGAAATTAGTCACAGTTCTACTACCAGAAGCCTACCTGGAAGGTTTAGATGAATTAGTTCGAGCCAACATGTACCCAAGCCGAAGTAGCGTAATTCGCTCTTCAGTTAGGGACTTGCTCAAAAAAGAGCTCTGGGAAAACAAACGCCGATAAGACGCTTAAATTCCCCTTATAGATTCACTCAGGGTCCGAGCGGCTCTGGCTGGGTTATCTGAGTTGGTTATTTCTCTGCCAACGATTAAGTAGTTGGCGCCTGCTTTAATCGCTGTTTCCGCCGCTCCTCCTTGCGCACCAACTCCGGGCGAGTAAATGGCAACGTTTTGACCAAGAATCTGTTTAACTTCCGTTATCTTTTGAGGAACCGTTGCTCCTACAACCACGCCATCAGCACCCCATTTAAGAGCTTTTTTGGCAAACGAAACATACTGTAGAGTTTGTAGACCTGTTTCAGGGTCGATTATTGTTTGTCCAAAGCCCTCTTTCGCGCCTTTATGACTCATGTAAGTAAGCAATATTACGCCTCGGTTCAGCCGTTTTGAAACTTCGAAGAGCGGTTTTAAGCCCTCTTCCCAACCGACAAACGGGTTAGCGATTATGGCATCAAAGCCTGCGGCAAAATAGTATTCTGCTATAATTTGGTTAGTGTTGCCGATGTCGTTGACCTTCGCATCCATGATGGCAAGCATGCCTTGCCCTCGGATTTGTTCTACAAGCGCTTGCACGCCGTCAAAGGTGCCAAGGGGTAGAGTGAGGTGATGGTTTATCTTAACTGCACAGATGTATGGGTGGACAGCTTTTAGGGCCTTTTGTGCTTTAGCCAAAATTAACTCGCGATTTTCAGGAGCTTCAAAAGGAAAATCTAATGCTAAAACAAGGCGTGAGTCCTTGCTTTTTGCCGCTTCCTGCATGTGTGCTTTAAACGTCAATACCTTTGCCTCTTAGGTTAGTGTTTAGCGCTAGACTATTTCATATTTTCCGTTAACACAGCGTTTAATCCCTCAAGTTGTATGCGAAGCTTCTGCTTCCTTTTTCTGTAGCCATTTGACAACAAGCAATTTTTTGGCGCTGTAAGAAACAAGTGTTGTTTTTACTGAATACCTACAAGTACGTTAAAAAAATAAGATTTTATTTGACTGTCCAGACTGTTGAGTTGGCAAGGTTCCAAGTGATTGTTGCTTTCATTGCTGGGTTGTTGTATTCTTGGTAGTTTGTGAGGGTTTCAAGCATGCCTGTGGTTCTATCAAAGGTAACGCCCGTGTAGTCGTATCTTTGTGTGCTCTGGGTTGGGTCGTTGACGTTGTAGAATTGGTTATCAATGAACCAGAAGTTGCTTGCTCTTGCGCCTGAAGCGAATGGATGGCTGTCGGTTAAGTTTACGGTTAATCCGTCATAGCCCTTTGGACGAAGCAGGTCGCCTACGTTGAGGTTAGCAGGGTAAATAGCCCAGAATCCGTTGGGATCGGTGTCTGCGCCATTAGCAATGTCAATCATTTGTGTGCCAGGAACTTCTGTTCCGTTTTTGAAACTCCACAATGTATCCATCGTCACGTTATATTCAGTGACATCTGTAATTGTAATCTTGTAGTAATTGGTTTGGTTGTATTGGAAAAAGCCAGGCAGTTCTTGTGCATTTAGATCAATTAAGGTTGACGTACTTGTGATGTTGTATATGAAGACGTCGCCAACATGGACTCCCACAATAATAGGTTTGGGCGCGGGGTTTGCAGCAACATAGATTAATGCTGCGGTCGCAGCTATCAGTATAACTATAAGAGTTACTATTGCGTAAATTTTTTTAGGGGAAGTCTTACGTTTAAATGCCATAGCTCATACATTTCTGTAGTCAAGTATTTAGTTGTTTTCCCAAAAACTCTCCTAACACTACTTGCATGCTCCATAGCGGAAATTACCTTTTGCAGACTGAAAATCGTGTATTAGGAGTGAATTATGAGAATTTTATGTTGCTTTGAGCTCTGCTCTTAGCTTCAGGCGTTTCTGAAGGTGAAATTGGCTTTTCTTCAGCTTGCTTTTTGTTCAAATTAATCGTTAATTTATGGTTTTTCTTGACAAGAGCAACATCACTCTCAAGAACACCCTCGACAAGAACTTCCCCATTATACTTCATTCGACTTTCATAGCCCAATTCTTTTAGTTCCTTCATTAAAAGTTCACGCGAAGCCCTCAACGATTCGCTGGATGTGTCTGGTCCTCGGTTAAAACAGAAAGTAAGGACTTTAGACTTTGAATCATAATTCGCCTTCGTCCCCTTACCGATCTTCTCCACTTGACCCCATTCTAATTTTTCAGTGGTTTCTCTCAAATCTTTCACTCTTATTTTTCTCTCTTAAAGCTTCCATGTCCGCCTGCTTTAGTTATGTTGGCAACTACCTCTTCGCTTACTTTATCGAGTACTTCTTCCGCTCTTTTCCAATTGTCTGCGGAAACTTCTACGCTATATTTTGGCGCTGCAATTACTGCGAACTCGATTTTAGAATCTTTAGCTTCTTGAGCTTTCTTAGCGCCGCTGAATGCTTCTTGGATGCATCTAACACCGTTAGGTTTCATACAGCGAACCTCAATAACGCCTCTGACCTGTACCGTCTTTATCTTTATACGTTCTTCTGCAACTTGAGCAATGACTTTGGCAAGGTCATCGGGGATCTCGAGTTTAGTTAAGACGTCTAAGCCTTCTTTCACAACTTTTTCGAAGCCATCGTATAACCCGTATTTTTCTTCCAGAATTACTCCGGCTTTCTGGTAAACTTCATGGATGGGCAACCCCGTTTTTTCTGCGACTGCATGCAATAATGCGTCGCCTTTGCGGTCTTTTTTCCACGATTTGATTTTTTCAATTCTTTCACGTTTTGTAACGCGTCTAAGGGAGAGGTCGATATGTCCTTTTTCTATGTCAACGCGGAGGACTTTGAGGACCATTTTTTGGTTTTCACGAACAAAGTCGCGGACGTTTCTTATTCGGGCGCTGGAGATTTCGGAGATATGAAGGAATCCTCGTCTGCTGTACTCGTCTAGGTTAGCGTATGCTCCGTAATCCATCACGCTTTCTATCGTGGCGATGACGAGGTCGCCCGATTCTGGCCATTCAGGTTTATGTTCAGACATTATTTACATCCTGCTCAAGGAAGACTTTTCTCTACCACCTTGTTTGTGTAAATGGAAATCTTCCTCATTATTATCAAAAACTCCTGAATTAAATCTTGTCGGGTTTAAGATAAGGTTTTCTACATACAAAGCCCCCTTTGAGATAAGGTAAGTATCATCTTTCAAGATTATTTGAGCCAAATCCCTGAAAAATGCATAATTGTTGAAGTATTTTAAGGAAAATCGAAAAATCAAAATTACAGATTCAAGTTATAAGGTTTGCGCAAGTCATATAACAAAAACTGGACGCATAAGAGTTACTAAGCGGAAGTTCAAGCATACGTTTCTTCTCCCTAATAAAAAAGGCTTGATTTTTCGTTAAATTGAATAAAGGAAATGAAAAAATGAAAACACAAAAGAATAAAATTGTAGCTATGATGATCGCAATATTCTTTATACTTTTAATGGCATCTTCAACAATCCTGACACCAACGACTGACGCAAGTAACCCTCCAGTGAAAGTTCCAACCAACGCATATATTACTGTGGCACCCGGAGTAATTGGAGTTAACCAAACTGCGACAATAGTTGTTTTTCTCGATCGATATTCTCCAACATCAGGCGGTGAAAACGGACAAACTTGGGATGGCTTCTTAATCACAATTCAGAAGCCAGACGGAACAAACACAACGATAGGACCATGGAAATGTTCTAGTGCAGTTGCCAGTGACTTTAAGACATTTACCCCAACTGAAGTCGGTAACTATACAATGTGGTTTAGCTGGCCAGGCGGAACTGTAACTTCAAGCGAGGCTACTTATTCCTCAGCAAGTATTGGGGATATCTTCCTTAGCGCCACTAGTGGACCGACGACTCTAATTGTACAGGCTGATCCAATTCCAGCTTGGTCTGAACCTCCACTTCCAACAGATTACTGGACACTTCCGGTAAACGGCCAAAACAGACAATGGTCATCGCTTGCTAGTAACTGGCTTCAGGGAACATGGCTAACTAATAACTTCCAAAGATGGGGCACAGGACCAAAAAGTGCACACGTACTTTGGGCAGAACCCATAATGGCAAATGCACCCGAAAGCAGAGGTTATCCTGGCGGCATCGCTGATGGAAGCTGGCCCGGTCTCTCAAACAACATCAATGACTACGAAAGCGCTTGGCGTGGAGCTATAATCATGAATGGAATTATCTATTACAACCCGCCGATAACTGAACAAAGTAACAAATATGGATACTACGCTATGGATCTGTACACTGGACAAAAACTATGGTACAAGAACGGAACTGACAATGGCATAAACAACCCCTTTTCAATCACACAACCCAGCAGTGCATCTACTGCTCCTTCTTATGCTGAACAATTCTACATCTTAACATGCGGCCAATTATATCACTATAGTTCAGTTAATGGTCAGGGAATAGCCTCATTTCTCTGGATGCAGGCCCAAGCAGCTACAACCTTCACTACTTCCCAATCAACATGGTACATGCTTGACTCAACTACTGGAAACGTGATACTGACTCTGAAAAACGTGCCCTCAGGTACATCGGCAACCGACCAAGATGGAAGCCTACTAGTTTACAGCTACAACTCAGGTAAAGGTCAATTCCTCTGCTGGAACTCAAGCAAAGCAATTTATCCAGGCGGAGCAACCTCAAGTGGTGCGCAAGTTTTCCGTCCTTCCGTTGGAGCAGTAATTGATGCCGTCAACGATACAGCATGGGTAAACGCTAGTACTACCTGGGGTGCAAGCTTCGATCCATTACTTCAAACAGCATTGAAGACACCGCACTCAGGATATACCATGAACGTAACCAGTGACCAATTCAAGAGTCTGCCCACCGCTTCTTCAGCAGGTGCGCCTGGAACTACTGTTACAGGATCCATGCAAATAGTACAAGACGCTCAACGCGTTCCAAAGCAGATATTTGGCTCGTCAGTGACCACCACATACACTAGCATAGGAGGATCTACTTGCGGCGATTTAATTGGTTTATGCCTTCTAAACATAAACGAACATGCCACAGAGAATAGTCCTTGGCCTACACTAGACTCATCTGTAAACACCAACCTTGGCTACACGCTTACGCTAAATTACAACAAGAACATTACCGTTCCATTGCCTGGCAGAAACTACACTTGGTCAGTCACGGGAGTTGACTATGGCAGCGACATCTTCTTCATAAGATGCGCACAAACCGGACAGCTTTGGGCATATCAATTATCGACTGGAAACGCACTTTGGGGACCAACGCCAGCGATGACAGAAACCAACCAATTTGACTACTACGGCCAGAGTGTTGGCGTCTACTATGGTATAGTAATTGTCACCTCTCAATATTCCGGAACAATCGACGCCTATGAAGCAACCACAGGACAATTCCTTTGGACATATGATGCTTCTTCAGCCCCATACAGGTTTGAAAGCTCATACGGAAACAACATGCCTCTGAGTATCGGCGCAGTCTGCGATGGTATGATCTATACCTACTCAACTGAACACTCACCCACCAACCCACTTTGGCGTCAATCCTACGTCCGCTGCATCAACATTACTGATGGAACACTAATATGGAAACTAGCCGATTTCGTCATGAGTATGGGCATAGCTGACGGCTACCTCGTTTCTGCAAGCCAATATGACAACTTAGTCTATTGCATCGGCAAAGGACCCAGCGCAACCACCGTTTCCGCACCACAAAACGGCATAACACAGGGCAACAGCTTCACAATCACAGGTACAGTCACTGACCAATCTCCAGGAGCGTTAGCATACGCATCTGAATTCGGCCTCAAAAATGGAGTAGCAGCAGTATCAGATGACAGCCAAGAAGCCTTTATGGAATACCTCTATGAGCAGCAAGGATTGCCAAGCAACCTAACAGGGGTTCCAGTCAAAATCGATGCTATAGACCCCAACGGCAACATCATCAACCTCGGCACAACCACCACTGACTCCAACGGCTTTTACAATTTCCAAGTAAACCCAGATATGCTTGCTGCTGGATCGGGCACATACCAAGTCATCGCTAGATTTAGCGGATCGGAATCTTACGGATCATCATACTCTGAATCTGCCTTCACGATTAACTCTGCACCGACAACAGCTCCAACATCAACAGCTCAGCCATTAGCAGTAACGACAACAGACCTAATGACATACCTGGCAGCAGGAGTAATCGCCATAATAATCGCTATTGCCATCGTTGGAATTCTGATACTTAGAAAACGACCATAAAACAAACAATCTTCTTTTCTTTTTTTTAATCTGCAAGGTTTTCGAAAAATTGGGTTTTTATTGTTTAATGGCAAACGTTAAATGTTCATTAATTTTTAGGTGATTATTGTAATGAAACCCTTAAATTTTGATCAACTAAATGCAGAAACAAAGAACAAAATTAAATGGGTAACGTTGGTCTGTTGTTGTCACTTTTGTCGTAGCTGTTTTCATGTATTACTTTACTTTCACCTCAGTTGGCTACGGAAACTGGATGTTTGTTGCCATGAACATCGTGCTGTTCAGCGTGTTCTTTTTACTCTCATCTTTTAGAAAAAAACTCAACCGCTTACCAAACAGCGTCTACGTAGCTTTCATCGTTGCTTTATTCGCTGAAATGTATGGTATCCCGTTAACGATGTATTTTTTCATGGGCGCCTTTGGCTACGTTAAAATCTTCAGCATTGAATTTCTCCTAACCCAAATAATGGGACAAACCGCATTCTACAATGTCTACCATTACTATGTTTTTCCATTATCCAAATTCGTAATCGGCTTTGGAATCCTTTTGGTCGTCTTTGGCTGGTACCAAATCTACAAGGCAAAAGGCAAACTCGTTAAAACAGGACTCTACAAGTACACTCGCAACCCGCAGTACATCGGTTTCCTGCTCATCACTGGCGGCCTGAACATTCAATGGTTAACAATCATCACAACTGCACTCTGGCCCGTCTTAGCATTCCTATATTGGCGTCTAGCAAAAATCGAGGAAAAAGAGTCTGAATCAAAATACGGCGAAGAATTCCTACAATACAAACGTGCCACGCCCCGCTTCGTTCCACACTTAACGAGGAAAAATTAGGTTGCCTGTCAAGTTCACTGTCGGTTACTTACGAAAATTCAGAGATAGCTTCCTCTCCTAAAGTGCAGAATCTAATGATTGCTCAAGTTCGTTTACAGATGTGTTGCCCTTTTTTTGAGCGGTATTTATATGCAAATACATGCAGGTTATAATCAGCAACAACGCCGCGTGGATAAGTAGGGCATGTCAGAAAATTTAAAGAAAGAGCCGTCCCTTGCATTTGGTGGACAAGCATTAATCGAAGGAGTAATGATACGCTCTCGAAGACATGTGGTAGCATGCGTCAGAAACCCCAAAAATGAAATAGTAACAGACATCAAACAAATCGTGCCTTATTCTGAAAAACACAAGGTTTTGGGGTGGCCAATTTTTAGGGGCGTGGTAAACATGGTTGAAAGCCTAATCGTCGGCGTTAAAACCATGATGTTTTCCGCATCCACCGCATTTGAAATTGAGGGTGAAGAGGGCAAGGAATCGGAAAAATTAGAGTTTGGCGTAGGAGAAATCGCTCTACTCGTAGGTGGTGTCGCAGCTATAATGGCTGTTTTCTTTTTGGTGCCTTTCTTGCTTTCAACTTGGCTGGGTCTTAAGGGCGTCGTCTTCAATGTAGTTGAGGCTGTAATTCGCCTATTCATGTTTGTTGGATATTTGTCTATTCTCTCGCTGTGGGGTCAGTACAAACGGGTACTGATGTATCATGGCGCGGAACACAAGGCTATCCATGCTCATGAAGCAGGAGCCCCCATGGACGTTGAACATGTAAAAGGATATTCACGTTTGCATCCCCGATGCGGCACTAGCTTTCTCTTCATCGTTTTGATAATCAGCATCGTCCTCTTCACAATAATGCCAAACCTTGGCTTCGTAGTCAACTTTGCCTACCGCATTCTCCTAATCCCAGTCATCGCTGGAATCAGCTACGAGCTCCTTCGGTTAAGCGGCAAATACAAAGACTCCCCCATCACAAAAGTTCTAGTTGCGCCTGGATTGGCATTTCAGCATTTAACCACCAAAGAACCCACTGACGACATGCTGGAGGTGTCAATTAAGGCAGTTACTGAAGTGAACAAATTAATCTGTTCGACGTTGCAAGATAAAGCATGATTTTTTTGGTTCAAAGATTAAGTTTAGTTTTGATTGATGATACTGTTGTGTGCAAAATTGGTTTGTATCATCATCAGAATCATTATCTTCAATGGTCCTGATTTGTGTTTCAGTTAAGGGTAAACTTGGCAATTTGGGTTTATCTTTGATTGTTGCTGCAGCCGGTGTGCAGAATTCAGTTGCAGCAGCAGCAACAGCAACAACTTCTACTGCCCTACTGAGGTTGGATCCTGTCATAGTTCTGGTTTCCAAGTATTCTTCTAAGTTATGGCTCAATAATTGAAAGAAGAAGTGTTGTGGGGCAGCATTTTCTTCTTCTCTTAGTTAGAAGGTGCAAAAAGAAAATTTTACGATGTTGACGAGGAGGTGTGAGATTATAACCCTCTTAAAAACAATTAGAATCTGCCGCCGTACTGTACAATCTTGGTACTCTCGCATAACCGCCTAAGATGCTTTACGACGTCTGGAGCATCCTCGAAAAATACGTCGATATTATTGTCATTAAGAGCCTTAGCCTTTCTCTCAGCCTGAATTAAGCCCCATTCCTTATTTCTATCCTCTACATAGTTCTTTGTCATCAAATCGCTGTCTGAACTTGGAAGTATTGTTCGTGTTGTTATTAGCGTAGCCATTGGGAAGTATTTTTTTGCCCATTTCTTTGTTATTTCTTCGACCAAAACTGATCGACCGGTAATAAAAAATAACTCGTCATCATCTGCGAGAAAATCAACTGGGTTTAGCTGAATGCTTCTTCGTGCGTAGTAGCTCCTCATTAATTCTGCTCTCTCTTCTTCATTTTTGCAAGAGTCAATCGCTCTTAGACTGTACATTTCTTGTTGCAAGACCACTCCATCAAGATCAAACGCTATTTTCATTGTTAATCGATCCTTTCGTTTTTTTCCTTTCGAGTTGACTGACTTTACCAGATTCTTCGCTTGAGAATATAAGTTTTCTGTGACTATTGATTTTCTAGTTGAGCCTCTAAGACTAATTTTCATGTTTGGCTTAATGCATAACAACCTCCAGCGTCACTTGTTTATTTCTCAAATTAAGTGGTTTTCGTTGATTCCATGAGAATCAATAAAATAACTACAGCAAAAACCAAAGAACCATGCTGATAAATTGATACAAGTAATTGTTCGCTTGCGCAATTATCGTTATCATGGTGCTACTGAGAAATTTCATCAATGGAAATCTGTTTCAATGATATTCTGTCAATCCAACATAGTAGACTTTTTATACTTTTCTTGCGAACTAGGGGCATGGAAAAATTTCTACTAGTGAGTCCAAATTGCGTTGATCTCGCTGAGCCAAATATCGAGATAAAGAAATTCCATGACTGCGAGAATTATGTGTACGTTCCTGATATAGAAAAACTAAGGGAAAAGCATGTTGTGATTTTACATAGATGCTACCCAGACCAAGATTCGCGCGTATTGCAATTTTTCCAAATCTTAAGCGCAGTAAGACCATTTGCAACAAAGGTAACTGCAATTATTCCATATCTTCCTTATTCGAGGCAGGATGAGATTTCTAGACCAGGAGAGACTGATTCTGCGACAATGATTGTTAAATTACTGTCTTGCGCCGGCCTAGATGAGCTTATTACATTTAATTGTCATTTTTTGACCTCAGGAGATGCTAAAAAGAATATCGGCGGCTTAAATGTCGAGAGCCGATCTGTTGTTACCGATTTATTAGATTATGTTAGACCACGCGTATCAAATCCTGTTTTTATTGCACCAGATCAAGGTGCCGCTCACTTCGTTGAAAACTTGGGTGGGGTTAGTATGGAAAAAACTCTTGGTGAATATATTTATGGGCCCCTGGCGTTTAGGCAAATTACTTCCGAAAAACTCGATGCAGACATAGCGGGTCGAGATGTTATTTTAATTGATGATATGATTATTAGCGGAGAGACAATGATTAAGGCTGTGCAAGTGTGTAAAAAAGGAGGAGCCAAGCGAATTATTTGCGCTGCAGTTCATGGATTACTAGTGGGTTGTGCATTTGACAGGATTAGAGCTGCAGGGGCAAAAGAAGTCGTTGTTAGTGATAGCGTACCAAGTCCTGCAGGCGTAGTAAGCGTAAAAAAGGAGCTAAAAGACTTCATACAATAGGGAGGAAACATCGTCTAATTTTTTGAATCATACAATCTTGAAAAGAAAAAAATTAATAAATTTAAGTCGCCAACAGACTATCCACTCAGGGTAGTTAAATATCAATCGAAAAAAATTAATAATACTTTGATCGAATAATTAATTGCTATTAGAAATGAAGAATCTAAGATACACATACCTGATTAAACTTTATTTAGCGAATTTAAACAAATTACTTAAAAAGAAAAAATAGGTGAAAAACATGGACTCAACAGTTAACACTTGTCCAAATTGTAACTCCATAGATCCACCAGAAATGATCGTTAACGGTGAAGTCATCTTAGCAATCTGCCCTAAATGTAAAGTTGTTCGATCACAACATTCATGGCTTTAGAAAAATCCGCTAGGTTAATAATTTCGCTGGATAATTTTGATCCGCTTGCTTATATTTCGATTTCTTGGGTGAATTAATTAGCAATCCGCTTGCAATTTTTTAGGCAACACCTAAGCGTGCTGTTAATCAATTAACTAATCTGTAGTTTGTTGAAAACTCATTGAAATAATACGCTAACAAACACTAAACAAGCGTACTCTAAAGCGACCGTCTATCGTAATTTCTGAATGGCGATGTTTCAGCTTCTTATATAAGTAAGGTTTTAAACCGTACTCTTTTTGTCTCACAAAATATAAACAAAAAAGGCCAAAACAGATAGAAATCCTAACAGCGGCTAGCAGTCAAAACATCAATGACCATGGATAGAATTCGGTGGCTTCATTAATGAAGGCTTAAAAGCAAGTGGCATCCATTTTGTAACACGCGTGCTCAAAAAATTAGCGAGCAATGTTGGCAAATAGAAAGAAAAATTAGGTTTAACGGTTGATCCTGATGGATGTAGAAGTAATACCCGCAATCTTAGTAAAAAGCCGAGAAGAATTGATAGCTCAGATCGAAAAAGTTAAGCCAAACGTAAAAACTGTTCACATTGACATCATGGACAATGCCTTTGTTCCTAATAGTACAGTCGGACTTGAAAGCTTAACAAATCTTCCCTCAGGAATCTACTACGAATTTCATTGGATGGTTAAAGATCCGGAAAATTGGATTACAAAAGTCCCCGGAAAACATAGGCATTTAGTTCATGTCGAGACTATCTTTGATTGGAGTGAAATAGAAAAAACCCGCGCTTTGGGTGGAGAGATAGGTCTTGCCATTAATCCGCCGACATCCATAGAAAAAATCTATCCGTATATTAATGATAAAGAGATCAAGCAAGTTCTAATAATGACAGTTAACCCTGGTTTTAGCGGTCAAAAGTACATTGTTGAAGTCGAATCAAAAATCCGTTCTCTTCGAGCAAAATTTCCAAATCTTGAAATTGAAGTTGACGGGGGAATAAATGCCGAGACTTCAGAGAGAGCTAGTGAAGCAGGGGCAAATTTTCTGGCGGCATCGAGTGCAATTTTTATGGCAAAAAGCATTCCAGATGCACTTCAGAATATCTACGAGTCTGGGATTCGAGGTAGAAATAAAGGGCAAACTTTTTGGTCGGAGAAAACGACCGCAGAGATTGATGCCCCAAAACTAATTACAGAGTCTTCAAAGCAAACACTTCTTGCGCAAAGTCCATCGGTTGGAGTTGGAGCAACAAAGATTACCGACATAAAGGAACTCTATTTACTGTCAAATAATATTAGGCAAAGTATTGTTAAAATGCTCCATGAAGCAAAATCAGGTCACCCAGCAGGCGCAATGGGTTTAGCCGACGTTTTTGCCGCACTTTACTTTAATGTTCTAAACCAAGATCCGAAAAATCCGAGTTGGGAAGGCCGAGACCGATTTGTTCTGTCTAACGGGCACGCTTGTCCTGGACTATATGCTACAATCGCTGAGGCAGGGTATTTTCCAAAAGAAGAGTTAATGACACTCAGAAAATTGGGATCAAGACTACAAGGGCATCCTCATAGAGAATCATTACCCGGAATCGAAACTAGTTCAGGTCCTCTTGGACAGGGGCTCTCGATCGCAGTTGGAATGGCACTTTCTGCAAAGAGAGAAAAAAAGGGTTGGCGGGTTTACTGTGTTTGTTCAGATGGTGAGCATAACGAGGGACAGATATGGGAAGCAGCGCTTTTAGCATCTAAATTTAAACTTGGAAATTTAGTTGCAATTATGGATCGGAATAATATTCAAATCGATGGCTTTACTGAAGACGTTCTTCCACTTGAACCACTTGAAGAAAAATACAGAGCATTCGGATGGCACGTAATTAGTATTGACGGTCATAATATTCACCAAATTATCTCAGCGTGCAACGAAGCAAAAACAATACTCGATAAACCAACGATGATAATTGCACATACTGTTCCTGGAAAAGACATCTCATTTATGGAATTTATCACAGAATGGCACGGAAAATCGCCAGGCGATAAAGAAGCAATAACAGCCTTAAAAGATCTCGAGCAGGAACGAAAGTTCTATGGAAATGAACAGAGGGAGTGTTAACATGGTAAATCCATCAAAAATAAACAAGCAAATGAGTCTGATCGAAAAAATTGACGCTCCTCAGAATAAAAAACCAAGTCGGGATGGATTTGGGAAAGCATTAGTCGAGATTGGAGCTGAAAATCCCAACTTTTGGGTATTGACTGCCGATGTTTCTGAAAGTACAAGAACGCACTGGTTTGCGGAAAAATATCCGGATCGATTTGTCCAAGTTGGAGTATCTGAGCAGAATTTGGCAGGGGTTGCTGCAGGAATTGCTTCTGTGGGAAAAACAGTTTTTATCTCTGCGTATGGAGCTTTCTCGCCTGGAAGAAATTGGGATCAGGTTCGTGTTTCGCTTTGTTATAATAATGTGCCCGTAAAATTACATGGTTCACATACGGGAGTTACAGTTGGGCCAGATGGGGCATCTCATCAAGCATTGGAAGACATTGCAATTACTAGAGTTCTTCCGAATATGACAGTTATTGTTCCGGCAGATGTTGAAGAGGCCAGAAAAGCAACGATTGAAGCAAGTAAAACAAAAAGTCCAGTTTATATTAGGTCATGTCGAGAGAAAATGCCTGCATTTACAACACATTTAACACCATTCATAATCGGAAAGGCAAATGTTTACCGGGATGGAGAAGACGTCGCAATTTTTGCATGCGGACCACAAGTTTATGAATCAATAATTGCAGCAGAAAAACTTGAAGGCGAAGGAATCTCATGTGCAGTAATTGATTGCCATACAATTAAGCCGATTGATAAAGACGCGATCATTTTTTGGGCAAAAAAAACTGGATTAATAATTAGCGTCGAAGACCATCAAATAACAGGTGGACTAGGAGGAGCAATCGCTGAGGTTTTAAGCGAAATCGGAAAGTCGACCCCTTGCACATTAAGGCGACATGGAATAAAAAATATGTTCTGCGAATCAGGAGAACCACTTGAACTTATGAAAAAATATGGGCTTGACTCAGAGGGAATTGCAAAATTCGTTCGAGAGAACTATAAAAGCGAATTTCAGGCCATTAGTGGGGAAGAGTTTTAATTGCTTTTTATGATATTAATTTGGAGTGAAAAATTATGGAATTCTTTTTAGATACTGCAAATATTGAACAGATCAAGAAAGCAGCCGCACTTGGAGTTGTCGATGGAGTTACAACGAATCCCACACTTATTGCAAAAGAAGGGGGAAAAAGTCAACAAGAGATAATTGCTGAGATTGCGCAAGTAATAACGGGACCTATTTCGGTTGAAGGTAACGCAGATACGTGTAATGAGATCGTTCGCGAAGCAGAAGTATATTCAAAATGGGCAAAAAATATTGTAATAAAAATTGCGTTTACTCAGGAAGGAATTAATGCTGCAAGAATACTAGAAGGGAGGGGAATTAAAACAAACGTAACTCTAGTATTTAGTGCAAGTCAAGCGTTAATTGCAGCAAAGGCAGGCGCAAGCTTCGTGTCGCCTTTTATTGGAAGACTGGATGATATATCTGAAGATGGAATGAATTTAATTCGAGATATAATGCAAATTTACAAAAACTACGGATTTCAGACAAAAGTTATTGTTGCAAGCATTAGGCATCCGATTCATGTTTTAGAAGCAGCAAAAGCTGGAGCACATATTGCAACAATACCTGCCGATGTCTTAGCAAAGATGTGGAATCATCCGCTAACTGAAATTGGGATTAAGAAATTCAAAGAAGATTTCGCCAAATGCGAAGCGAAAAAAATATGTTAACTTCCAAAAATTAGCGGGGTGTCAGAATTTTTCAAAAACCAACTTAATGTTCTGATTTGCTAAATCTTCCCTCCATTGCTACAGATTGCTTTTTCGTGGAAATTTATTAGCGAAGAATCAGCAAGCAATAAACTTTAATCTGAGTCAAACCAATAAAAACCGAAGTAAGTGGACAAAATGGACAGAAAATTAAAAACTATACCCGAACCCAAAAAGGGCACCAAAACTGTTTTCGCATCTAAAACCTTGCCAGTAATAAAAAGCAAAGGTGGTAATACTAATTATCTATGTGGCAATTGTGGAGCAAAATTAGGCGAGACTATCATCGAAGGAAAATTCAAGAACGTTGTGTTAAAGTGTCCAACCTGCAACCTCTACAATGAAGTATAGTTTGGGCAACGTTCCTGCTCCAAGTAAACAGAGACTTAACAGACCGTCGAAAGATTCTGTTACTACTATGATTTCATCGTTCCAACTTCTTTTTTTATCCATCGTTATCTTACATAATAGGCAAAAATAACCATCTAATAATGCCAACCAAGGGCTATGCTATTTTTAATTAAATTGGTGCAGGGGTGGAATTCGAACCCATCAAAACAGTGTATACGTTTGGTTCAAAGCAGACTTTGAGAACCCAATCTCCTATAGTTTTCTAAAGTCAGCCAATATTTTCTCCAAATCCATTGCAGCATTAAACGATAGATCATCACTGTCATATTCGATTCTTTTTAGACCCTTAAGATTTGGGGGGAGGTCTATTTTTCTCTCAACCAGCAAAACCACTTGCGTGTTATATTTTAGATAAGCCGCATTGATCTCTGAAGTGACATTTGAATTAAGGACGTAAAGTCCACTGTACCTTCTCTCTTGTTCAGCAGCAGCGACATTTACTATCGCACAATCGCAGTCTTTCATTAACCCAAATTTACTATCAGAAATCGGCACCGAAGTTTCTTTTTTGTCACCCACAACATAGTCATAATGAAGAAACTCTAACATTTTCTTCACTTGATCAGCCACCTTAGTGTTGCTATTTGAAATAAAGACCCGAGGTTTTAGACCTTCATTTTGAGTTATATTTGGCATGCTTTCAAATGATCTTGTTTCTGTCAGAGGGTTTTCTGAAATACCTGTAAGTGGAGCTTCAAAGGTCACTGGCGAACGAGCAAGGCTCTCGATCCTCTTAGAGAAGCGTTTATTCAACAGTTCATTTATGGGTAGCAGTTGAAGTTCAATTCCATTGTCCATGGCCATTATTTTTCCTTCTATCGCATCTTTATCAAAATTTAAAGCTACAATTGTGCCTTTTTGTGCTCTTCCCTTAACTAATACTTTGACAAAGTCTTCAACCTCAGCCAAACTGACCTGATCGGATTGTATGATTAAAAGCGGTTGACCTCCTTGTGTAAACCCATTTACTCCCGAAGATAAATCGCTTGGTTTTCCATTAAATCTTTTAATCACCCACTCTTCGAAGGCGCGGGCAGAAACTTTTCTTAGGCTTTTTTCATTCACCCTTCTCTTCATAAAAATAAATGCCGATGCAGCTCCAATAACTGCAATCACGGCAACGATGATTCCAACTATGAGTAATAAATTAAGAGAGCTTCCTTGTTCGGTTGCTCCAGTCGGTGTTGGCGTTAGGGTTGATTGTGTTGTTGCTGTTTGGCAATTGGCTATTTGTGGAATTATTTCAACTGAAAAAAGGAAAAAGGCAATAATAATAGTTAAGAGCAATTTTTTATTCATGATTTTCATGTCCTGGATGAGGCTATTCTTTAACTCCCAACCATAGGTAAATGCCTACGGTGAATGACAGGTTATTGTTATGTCGCCTTAAAAAACTATTGAATAATAATGTTTAGCCGCGGTTTTCAGGTTCCTTTTTTTGGTGCAGGGGGTGGGATTCGAACCCACGAACGCCTACGCGATAGGGTCCTAAGCCCTACTCCGTTGACCTGGCTTGGAGACCCCTGCACAAGGATACGCAGTGTGAAATAGGTTAGGTTGCTTTAATATTTATTTGCCATTGAGTTTTTGTTTCGTGTGTGGGTGTGGGGCATTAGAACTGCACATTGCACTTGGGGGTTTGGGTTTGTTTGGTTTTTTGGTTTGGGTCGTTTTTCTCTTGTGGTTTGTGTGTGGGGAGAGGGTTTGGTTCACGTAGTCATGTTGGATTCTATGTTGGGTTGTGTGGGTGCAGTGTGGGGGTATGTGAAGTTAGCATTGTGGACTCCTCGATATATGAAAGATTATGTTTTTTTTGAATTCATTTGTTGCGATGCTGCGCAATAACCGTAAGCTCTTTATTGCATACCGCAATCACTTTCAAGAAGAAAAAGAAAAACGCCTTCGTAGCCTAGCCCGGTGGGGCGTTACCTTGGTAAGGTAATGGTCGCGGGTCCAAATCCCGCCGAAGGCTCCATAAATTCCCAAAAGTAGCTTGATTCAAAGTCTTTTGATTTTTTTGACCGTTACTAAATTCTGTAACGCTGTTACAGTTTTCCGTAACACCAAACGATCTGTCGAGCAAAACAAACTCCGAACGCGACTGAGCACTCTTGGCTTTTATGCGATGGCGTAACACGCGAGCGTAGTCTGCGCTAAATTTTTCAGAGGATTTCAAAAATTCAACTTCTACTCTGCTTAAACATGCATATCACACTAAAAGACAAGAAAAGGCTCACCTACTTAACCTATGCCTAAAAAAAGAAACACATGAAGGCCTGTCGCAAATCAGGAGAGATAGAGAAGGAGAAGGTCAAGAGAACCTTAATTTTGGTTTTTAGACTTTTTATAAAATATACGATAAGTCTACTTATTATCGTCTCTATACCTCATGTTTTGTGAAAGACCTCTGACTTCTTGGACTATTAGACTGGGAAGGATTTGAACCCAGGCGATATTGAAGATATCATCTGAAGACTTTACTATCAATTAGTTTTTTAATAATTTGATATGCCAACTATGAAATGAGACTTTAACAATATGTATTTTGCATTTATCCTCTATACGAAGCAGTTCTGAGGTTAAAGCTCATAGGACTGGGACTGGTAGAATGTGATAAGTAGCTCTGCCGATGTTACTGCGAACAGGTAGCACGTATCGATTTTGAAGTGTTTTTGCAATTATTATTGGAATAGGACTATTAGATATAATAATCCTGGTACGCGGAACAATTTTGTGCGTCCATCTAGCGTGAAACGGAAGGTTAGTCATAAAATCAATCTGCTTAATTGCAGAATTGATGAAAATCTCACGAATTACTGCGTTGTTGATGTACACACCCGGATAGTATTTCCTGAAATCGTTGTCGAAAGATGTTTTGCAGAAAAACCCCGTACCTTTGTATGCAAACCAAAAACTATATGCAATTTTCTTCCCACCGATTTCTAGAAAAGCAACTTGCCAGCTAAATCCTGGTTCGAATGACGTGTTAGAAGCCGCCGTCAAAATTCCAAGAAGTCCTTTGTCTGTCTCCAAACCTCTATGCTCTCTATAGCTTTGCTTCCAACTTGCGTTTTCAATTTCCAGAATATCTTTGAATATCTCGGCTTGAGAGTCTTGTCCCGTTACAAACACAACTTTCCACATGCCTGCTAGTGCCATTTTCCGTTCGATGCTTCGAAAAAGTTTTTGGAATTTTCGTCCTCTTCGTTTTTCAAACTCCGTCCAAGTTTCATCAACTGGGAGAACTGCATGACCCTCTATAGGACGTGTTAGGTAATAAGTTCCAAGCGGTTTACTTATGATCTTCAAAACGGGTAGACTCTTTGTTTCCGAGGGCAATGAAAAATTGATAAAATTGCATCCCACTTTTTTAAATAGAAACTCAACCGTTTTACGCAAAAAATCGTCTCTGTATTCTTCTTGAACGACGAAATCTGGGTCAAGATCTTGTTTCGTGAGGAAACTGGCAGTCCGAAAGATTTTCCAAGAGCGTATGATAATCGGGGCAAATCCTGCAACTTTTTGTCCAACAAAATAAACTAAGAAAAGTGGTTTCGCTCCTTTATTGATTGCTAACTCGAAGAACTGCTCAACAAAACTATACAAAAAATATGGATTTGCACATTTACTGTATACTAATTCGTTCCACTGTTCTTTTATACTAAGTAAGTCTTCCACAGTATCAAATGCGCGGATAAAGGAAGCCAATTCTAACTCTGCCTCTTCATTTCGCAGATCCACAAAAGACTAAACTCATCTTTCTCGCCGCCATACAGTGCTCTCATGCTTGCTGACCGAATCCATAATTAACTTGAACCACAAAATAACCATTATTTGTTTTCAATAAGGATTTAGAGTCAATATTGAACGCATAAAATTGATGTGTGTAGTATTAGTCTTTGATTAAGAATCTAAGTGAAAATCGGATTTTTTGATTAAAGATTTTTTTACATTTTCCGACAATTCAAGATTTGGGAAATCAAAAAATCCATAATTCGGAGGTAAACCTTTGTTCGTTTGAATATGACTTCAGGGAGGCCATTGGCGACGTTAACACTTATTGTATCCTTTTCGATTTTTCGAATGAAATCGATATTTGAGCAATTTGGTTTACTTAACATTTGCTGACTGTTGAATCTTCAAGGTTATGTTTTTCGCATACTTTGAATAGACGACTCTAAATTCTTCCCAATCAATGGTTCCGATGCCCTGCTGGGTTCGCCTTTGGTAAGGTAATGGATATGGTCCAAATCCCGCCGAAGGCTCCAACCTCGCCCTGATTCATCGAATTAGCTTGGTTTAAGCTCTGATTACCAACAGAATCCTGTCCCGCAACTACAGTTTTCGGTGAGATAACTAATACATTCTTTTGGGTGAGACAAGATTGAGAAGCGGTTGTCCATTAATCCAGCGTCTAATATTTTCAGCAGCGATCTCGATGCCTCGCGCCGTTGATTCTTCAGATAGTCCAGATATATGAGGAGTCAAAATAACATTATTCAATGGTGCAAATGAATTATGCAGTGATTCGTCAAGAACATCAAGCACTGCCCCTGCGATTGAACCTCTTTTCAATGCTGATAATAGAGCTTGATCGTCGACAATTCCCCCTCTAGATGAGTTGATTAAATAAGCGGTAGGCTTCATTGCTTCAAACTCTTTTGCTCCAAAAGATCCTCTTGTTTCTTTGGTAAGTGGAAGATTGAGACTAACAAAGTCACTGTTTTCCAGTATCTTAGGCAGGTCTTTTTGGGTTCCAATAAATTCAACGTTTAGATCCGGAGTAGTTGGGGGCGTCCGTTTAACGGCCAAAACCTTCATACCAAAAGCTTTGGCTCGAAGCGCTGTCTGTTGTCCTATCGAACCATACCCCACAATAGATAAGACTTTTCCAGCCAACTCTTTACCCTGCAAACATTCATTTTTAAAATTGAAACCACCCAAAATGTTTTCAGCCACTTTACCGGGTAAGTTTTTTGGGGCTTGCCTGATTTTATCAATATAGCCGTATAAATTTCTTGCAAGAAGCAGCATCATTCCTAATGTATATTCAGCGACTGTTGATGAATTGTAACCGGCCAAGTTGGAAACGGTTATTCCTCGCTGATACGCAAAGGGCACATCAATTTCGTCTACGCCCACTCCCCAGCACTGAATTAATCTAAGCGCTTTGCCGTTTTCGATAATTTTTTCTGTCGCAAGCCAACTAACAAGAACATCTGCTTCCGGAATCAAAGCAGTGATTGAATGCTCATTATAATCTGAAAAGGCCTTAATTTTGCAATCTGAACCCATTTTCTCTGCAAGGGACGCGGCAATTTTTTTTGCACAAAGTATTTTCCAGGTCATTGTTGCAGTCTATTTTACCAGGGTATATTAAATTTTATTGCTATGTTGGATATCTGAGTCTTTATTATTTGTGTGTTACATATTTAGTTTACCAAAACTTAAATAATAAAAGCAAATGATAGGACAAATATTGAGAGCGCTTGGTTTAACGTGAAACTATCAGAAATGCGTAGCGCAGGTAAAGTAGTTAGTCATACGCCATTCTTAATTCTAGATTGGAAGAACACCCAGCGCCTTAAAACACACGAGATCAAAGACCTTCAAAACAAGCAACTTCGCGCAATTATCAAGCATAGCTATGACCATGTTCCATACTATCACGCCTTATTCAAAAAATCAAACCTTACATCTGAGGACATAAAGACTTCTGATGACCTAAAAAAAGTGCCGATAACCAAAAAAACCGACATTAGGGGACTGCCAATCCAAGACATTACAGCAGACAACTTCAATTTAATCAACTGTGAGAAACGGTTTACTTCGGGGTCGTCCGGAATTCCCCTAACCTGTTACCGCGACGGTAAAAACTTTCTCAAAAGATGTTTCGACGAATACCTCTTTCACAATAGTCATGGAGCAAACTTCAGGGACAACCGCGTCTTAATGGGCGGAATTGTTCCGCTCCCTCCAAATGTCTTACAAAGATTTGGGTTTCTTATGACAAAAGAGGTCTCCCCGTTAAAGCCTCCGAGTGAACAACTTAAAGTTATAAAAGACGCTGAAGCCAAGATTCTTCTAACAAACCCTTCAAGTGCGTTGGCCATTTCCAAAGAAGCCAAGGAAACGGATCTGAAAGGCCTTGAACTTTCATTAATTTTTACAGTGGGAGAACGTTTGGACCACAACACACGCCGCTTTATAGAAGAAGCCTTCAACGCAAGAGTAATTGACCAATACGGAGCAACGGAGGTTGGCAAGATAAGTAGAGAGTGCATTGAACATACATATCATATTCATCATAACGTGTTAGTTCAATCTACCAAAGACGGTGAAACGCTTGCTCCGGGGGAGGAGGGCGAAATTACCGTAACTAATTTAGTCAATTTTGTTCAGCCATTCATCCGATATAATCTTGAAGATTCCGGTGTAATTCTGGCCGGCGAATGCAGCTGCGATCTCCGCTATCCTTTGATGAGACTGACATCTGGAAGAGCTATTGATGTCATTAATCTTCCATGTGGGCACTCTATCTCGGCACTCGAAGTCAATGACTTTTTGAGTCTTCGATCTATCGAGCTTAGACAGTACCAAGTAATTCAAGAAACTTTGGATAGGTTAACCGTGAAAGTTGTCAAGGGCAAAGGCTTCAAAGATAGCACGATATTAGAAATCGAAGAGACTTACCGAAAAAATCTTGGTCCCGAAATACAAATTAATGTAATAATCGTCGATGATATTCCAAGAGAAAAATCAGGAAAATTCAAACTATTCAAAAACAACTATATCACAAAAAACAACTAAATTTTTTTTATTACCTATTGAGATCATTATGAATATAGAAATATCCTTTATTTATTAAGAGATAACAAACCTTTCTTATGAAAGTGCTTGAGGTTAACAATTATTCGGATTTACTGGACCTTAAGACGGCATGGAATTCCATATTGGAAAAGTGTCCTCATCATATTTTTTCAACTTGGGAATGGAATTCGATATGGTGGAAGCACTTCGGAGGCGGCAAGAAACTTTTCGTATTAGTCGCGCAGGAAGAAAATAGAGTTGTTGGAATAGCACCACTTATGTATTCAGTAAAATCATCTTTTGGCGCAAGACAGGGAAAGATAGAGGCTATTGGAACCCCTCAGGCTGATTACCATAATTTTTTAATATCTGAAAATAAGGAGAAATGTTTTCAATCTTTTCTAAAATATCTGAATGATGTTCCTGAGAAATGGGATTGCATCGAATTAACAGATGTTTCCCGAGATACCGAATGCCTACCGTACCTTAGCCAAGTTTCAAACGAAATTGAAGCCATGGAAAATTGTCCATATTTACCTTTGCCAAATTCCTTCGATGCTTTTATGAAAAATCTCAGTTACAAAAAGAGGAAATACGTAAGAAGAGGGCTGCGGAAGCTTGAATCCAGTTTTAAAGTCGAATTGACAGATTGCTCTCAAGTTGAAAGTTATAGGGAAGGTATGCAATGTTTGTTTGATCTACACCAGAAAGAGTGGGAAATGGTAGGTCAAGATGGTGTATTTTTAGATGGTGCTGTTCGCAATTTCCACTTAGACATAGCTGAGGCTTTTTCAAAGAAAGGCTGGCTTTATCTGCATATACTCAAACTCTCCGATGTTCCTGTAGCGGTCGAATATGGTTTTAGATACGGCCCTAAGTACTATGCGTACTTACCTGGTTTAAACCCGGAATATCGACAATATAGCGTCGGAAACATGCTGTTCGTCAAAATAATCCAAAAACTGATAAAAGACAACGTTGCAGTTTATGATTTCTTAAGAGGCGCAGAAGAATACAAGTATTATTGGAACGCAATTTCAAAACTTAACTATAAAATAGTTGTAAGTAAACCTGGGTCAATGTCTAAGATGCAACATTGGTGTTTTAATAACTACTTTTCTCTTGGAAACAAATTGAACTATCTGCTTAACCCAAAATAGCGTCTAACAAAATTGAAAACCTGACAAGCAGAAAGATCTACTGAGAAAACAAGCTTAATTTATAAAAAACCTCGAGAAAAAAATTGACGCAGAGGTCGCCAATATTGGATTCATTATAAAGTAATGGTCGAGGGTCCCAACTCCGCCGAAGGCTCCAACTTACGCTTTCTGTTCAATTAATAGGACTTGATTCAAGTTGGTTGAGTTTGTCAGCCCTTATAGAATTCCGTAATGCTGTTACAGTGTGCCGTAACGACGAAGCCATTTATTTGGAGAAGCATCAATTCTTGCAAAGTCCCTCAACCTTTGAGTTTACACACTATGGCGGAGAAACAGGGGCGGTGGATTTTAGAGCGATGGCTGACGTTGGAGAATTGGTCACATTCCAGAGTAGCAACGATAGTGAACCGAAAAATTTTTCCTGAATTAGACAATTGAGTTGCGCAATATATTTTTCTCGTTATTTCCATTCCCATATCTTAAGCGTCCATCACCGTTTTCATCAGTCTCAAACTCTCACTGTTAAAGGAGATTATCACAGATAACTTGGCGCAGCCGACAGCTGTTTATGTTAGAGAAAGTAAAGGCAAGTTTGAACTGGTTATGAAGGAAGAGTGTAAGTCACATTTACAAAATTTCATTGCTGAAAAAGGCTTAAAGTGGCGAGAAAGAAAAGAAATGGGCGTTTGCATTATTTCTAAACAATGATGCAGTAAAGGGGCAAAGGTCTGTCGGAAAATGGGCATCATACATCAAGTCAACTGCGCATTAAATGGTTGCTTCGACACTGAAGAATCAAGAACACGCATGTCCATAAACACCTTCTCAACTCTGCCTCAGATAACTGCGATTTCAAAATAGCCAACAACAATAAAAAAAATGAATCCTTGTCTTAACGAAATAGGGTGTTTGTTCACCCCGTGTGCGTTAAGGAGGTACTATTTCTTTTGTCTTACGGCGACCTTAGCTTTCATTTCAAAGATAGTGTCTTCGCCGGTTTTTCCCACACCAAAGTTCCATTCTAAGACTTCCACTTCCATGTCTTTGAAATGGGAAACCCACGTTTTCTGGAATTCGTTCCATTTTTCACCCATCTTCTCTATCTGTTCTTTGACGTCCATATGTTGTTCTGGCATAATTTGTTACACCTCCTAAAATACGCTAAAAAATGCGCAATCTTAAGTTTTAACCACTGGACTCAGGTACATATGCAGTTTGTCTTTTGCAACTTTTAAGTGCAATCCATTGTCCATCCACATGCCAGTTCCTTTCTCTAAAGCTGCAACGTTTAGCATGTTACGTACGCCACCTTTTTTTGCGCCAAGTACAACTTCAGCCACGTTCTTATCCAATTCAACTTCAAGATGAGTAACTTTCCACTCATTAGCGTCTACTTCTATTTCTTTGATTTTGCCAATTTTTTCATCTAACGCAAAAACATCTTTATCCATAAAATCTTTACTTTTCATAAAACTAAACTATCCTTATTTTCACACCCACAAACGTGAGTTACCTTATAACAGGTTAATGGCTGGTTTAAGTGTGTGTGACTGTGAGGCTGTCGCTACATGCCGATAATTGAAATAAAAAGTTGAGGTAGCTGTTGCTGTTTATTGACAGTCACACATCTTAAAATAGACTGGCAAGTTAAAGGTAAGTAAGGTTTTTTGAAATGGGAGTACTTGATTTTCTTTTCGTCGTTGCTGCGATTCTTGTCATACTGTGGCTTTTAGGCTTTTTTATCTTCAACCTTGGTGCCATCATATGGCTACTGCTAGTTGTAGCTGTCATCATAATACTTTTCCGGCTACTTACCGGGCGCAGAGTGTAACAGCAACCAAAGAGTATAAGCAGCGCCAGAAGCTGCTTCCCAACTTTTTTTGGGGCGTGCTTCACAAGTTTTGAGGTGATTACATACAAATAAACGAATTGTACAAAATGAACAACCAATCTGGTAGGGGTAGCTACAAACAGATAGCTTATCTTAGTAGCTATCCGCCAAGAGAATGCGGAATAGCCACCTTCACAAAGGATTTGATAGATACTATTGAAAAATTGTACGGATTTAATCCATCAGTTCTGGCGATAAACCAGAGGGGTGCCATTTACGATTATGAAGACAGAGTAAAAATTGAAATTAAGCGTGAACACAAGGAAAATTACATCCAAGCGGCAAAATTCATTAACGCATCAAATATAGACATTGTTAATCTCCAACATGAATTCGGACTTTTCGGAGGAGAATGCGGCGAATACATAAGACTCTTTTTTGAGACCCTCAAGAAGCCGGTTGTAACGACTCTTCACACTGTTCTGCCTGATTTCAACCCAAAAGCTTTGGAGGTCTTAAAATGTATAACTGAGGCTAGCGCTTCAACCATCGTTATCTCATATTCTGCAATTGAAATGCTGAAAAATCAGGGAATAAATTGCAGAAACATTACGGTCATACCCCACGGTTGCCCAACCATAGAATTCGTAGATACTGAACAAGCTAAAATTGCCTTAGGTTTGAAAAATCGTCTGGTCGCTTCCACTTTCGGGCTGATTAGCAGCGGCAAAAGCATTGAATACGGAATTCGCGCTATCTCACTCGTTGCAAAGAAGGAACCAAGAATATTATATTTGATAATAGGACAAACTCACCCAGAAGTGATAAAGCAGGAGGGTGAAAAGTACAGAAATAGTCTACAACAGTTAGTTAATGAACTAGGGTTGGAGGCGAATGTTAGATTTATCAACAGGTTCCTTTCTAAACACGAACTAATCAAGTATCTGCAAGCTACAGACATCTACTTAACACCGTATATTTCTCCTTACCAGATAAGCAGTGGCACACTTACGTATGCTGCAGGGGCTGGAAAAGCGGTAATATCCACACCATACTTTCATGCCCAAGACATATTAGCTGATAATCGAGGTGTATTTTGCAAATTCAAAGACTCAATTTCGTTAGCAGAGGGTATCATTGAACTATCAAATTCCAAAGTCCGAAAAGCTATGCAAAAAAGAATATACAAGTACAGTAGGCGTTTTGTTTGGGCAAATATAGCTCAAAAGTACGTTAATCTCTTCAACAAAGTCATTAAGATGGGTTCAGGTTTTGGAGCTGAACCTGATTTGTCACCAAACGAATGTACCATAGACCAAATTGAGGGCAAGGGCAAGTGTTTTAGCCCTCAACCGCTCCTTGAACCAATCTAAGGTTCTCAAGTCGTTAAGCATCCAATAGTACTATTAGTAATCTTACTTTTGTGAAGTAATTTCCAAGTGTCTGATTTAATATTTGGTGGAATGATGAGGTCCTTAGCAAGTATTCTGCAGAATCAGGAGTTCTCTTAAGGTCTTCATTCCCAAGTTAAATGTTCAGGTATGTCGTTCCGTAGAAGAAGCTTCTATTTGTGTACTGGCCCTGCCTTCCATGTGAAAAAAGGACTTCGACACAAACAGATTACCCCGAATTCTTAACAGAGTAGGTTTTGCTTCTTCACCTGACTAGTTAAAACAAGAATTCCAAACTCTTGCTTTGTAGCTCTGTTTATGTAGAAACCCCCAACAATCAAAAAAAACCTTATTATGAAGGTAATAAGCGTTTCATAGCCTACCTTCAGAAGCATTATCAGAGATGGATAGGGATTCCAAATCAATGAATAAAGAAAAAAGGTCTAGCCGAAGCTATGAAACATTATGGTTGGGGTTACGCATCTATCGAGGGCTACTCTCAAACTTGCTCGGAGGTAAGGCACCAATATTTTGCGGGCACAAATTAACATACAACTGCAATCTCCGCTGCAAAATGTGCCCCTTCTGGAAAAGATCCGCCAAAGACTCTAGTACTGAGCAGGAAAAAAGAATTCTTAGGAAAATTTACGATTCAGGTACTTGCGCTATCGCGTTTGAAGGCGGAGAACCATTGCTAAGAACTGATTTAGGTGAGATTCTTGCCTTTTCTAAGTCTTTGCCTCTGCACACGAGCCTCGTGACTAATGGAACTCTACTCGAATCTAAAATAAACGAGATAGCGCAATACATCAATGGGGCCATCTATGTTTCGTTAGATGGCATAGAAAAAACTCATGATGCGATTAGGGGAGTTAGTGGCTGTTTCAGAAAAGCGGTAAGAGGCATAATTGCCTCCAGAGATAAAGTCTCATTGACAATCAACACGACAATAATGGCGGAGAATATTTATGAGATTGAAGATTTGGTGAAGCTGGCAAAGGAATTGAATGTAAAAATATCCGTAGCTGTAGCATATGATTACTACAACGCCAAGGCTTCCACAGCTACCAGCCACGAAATCAATGAGATAGCTGTAAAACTTATTGAAATGAAGAAAAAGGGGTATCCTCTTGTAAATTCACTGAACTATTTAAAAGTCATAGCAAGAGATAAGAAATGGAACTGCAAGCCTTGGTCATTAGTTAACGTTGGTCCAGAGGGCCATTTGGTTCTGCCTTGTTATGTTCGAAATGAATATGCGACAACTATTTCGATCTTTGAAACCGACATAAAAACTGCTATCAATAGATTTGACTGGAGTGAAACGCAAAATTGCCAAAACTGTAATCTCCATTGTTACGTAGAGCCATCTCTTGTGCTTTCGGGGGATTTTCGCACATACTTAGATTGGGTAATGCTTTCCGCAGTTGACCGCTTAAGGAAAAGCCCTTTTTCAATTCACCCAACCGAAAGTAGCGGATAGCGAGTAATTGTCAAGAATATTGTGTTGGCGATTGTTGTAACATTTTGTACGACAGTATTTCATATTATTTCTAATGGTAACACGCTAAAAGAGTAAGCCATCAACCAAAGACGTGTAAGGAGCGCCAGAAGCTTTTTCCCACTTTTTTGCAAACAAGGAGATTGCATTTGTCTATGTAGGATTTAGGTCATTCATTTCGTTTGATAATTATGTGTCAGCGCACGCTAAGCCTAAGAATAAGAATTAGCAACTCAACGTTTTAGACAGAATAGGCAAAAACGTTTTCTACCCATATTTAAAAAAATAATCGTAGAAACCTTGAAATTAAATAACCACATTAATACTTTAGCTGGAGAATAAAATGACTAACTGTGCAAGTTGTGGCGCTGACCTGTCTGAAGGGGCCAAATTCTGTTCAAATTGTGGGGCTCCCGTAGGCATAAAAGAAGAGTTTACAGTCCGCTCAGAGGATCTTGTAGCGAAAATCAAGGAACTTATTCATGAGGGAGACGTATCAAGGATCATCGTGAGAGATGAGAACAGCAAGATTCTTTTAGAAATACCAGTTTGGGCTGGCATTGTAGGAACAATATTAGCTCCTTGGCTAGCAGCTTTGGGCGCAATAGCAGCTTTAGCAACAAGATGCACCATCACAGTTATTCGGCAAAAAAGCTAGCTAAAAAAAGTTTTTGAAAGATTACAGAAAAGATGAAGATCTATTTTTTTCCTCAATTGGGCAAATCTGAACCTTAAGGCCTTAAAATTAAATTGATAAATGAGAGCTCCAATACTGTTAGAGAAGGTAATTAAGTGTGAAGGGATATTCAACATCAATCGAAGAAGAGACGAGAAAAAACTCTGATTTTAGAAGAGTGCTTTACACAGGTAAGTATAGCCAGCTTGTTTTGATGAATCTCAAACCGTTGGAAGGAATAGGCTTGGAAACCCACACAGACAAAGACCAGTTCTTCAGGTTTGAGGAAGGCGAAGGCAAAGTTTTCATTGACGGGATAGAGCACGCAGTCAAAGACGGCGACGCAATCATAGTGCCTGCAGGAGCGCAACATAACGTTGTCAACACCTCCAAAAACCTTGAGCTCAAACTCTATACAATCTATTCACCGCCAGAGCATCAAGACATGGTCGTCCGCCACACCAAAACAGAAGCCGAAACTTCGCCGGAAAATTACGACGGTAAACCTACGGAGTAGCAGGCGTCTAATTTCTTCTTTCTTCTTTATGGTTCCTCCTTGTTTATTTTATTTTGGAAAAAATAATTAAGTTAATAGGTCTTCTGTTTTTTGATTTCCTGAGTTTTGTTTCTAACCAACAAAGATTGGATTTTTGAAATAAGAGTGACTTTGTTGTCGCTTTGTTACAGTCACATATACTTAAGAAAGCTTGAACCCGCTAATAGATTGTTAAGGTGTAAGTCATGCGCAAAAAAGAAACACAGCAACCTCACATGTCGGGAGCGGCGTCATCTCAAGAGATACCAATTAGTGGAATAGAACCAAGCCAGATTCCTTGTCCAGACTGCGGCAAAACCTTCAAGACCCACTCAGAAATGGAGAGACACAGAGATACAACTCACCATGAAACAAAAGGACACGAGGAATAACCACTAGTTCAAAAACAACATAATCAGCGCATTCAAACAATATCTTGTCATTGCAGGTTCCAGTCACTCTTTTTATTAGAAATTGACTCATTTTCTGTAGGTGCAATTATTGGAAGAAAGCAACAATAAAGGAGAACTTCTAAAACGAATAAAAGCTGAAGCTGCAGGTTTAGATGTACTAAAACGACTAGAGGTTGAAGCTAAAGGCTCAGATGGAAAAATCAACGTTAAAGACCTCTGTGTTCCAATAGATATAGTTAGGTTTAGCTTGGTTGAGGCTTCCAAAGAAATAACTAATCACTTGAAAATGGCTGATCGCTTACGAAAAGAAGCAAATGAAGAGGAGTGGCATAAAGAGTGCCATCGATTGTTTGATGAATGGTTCCGAAAGTGGTTTTAGAAAAAATGATTATAAAAAAGTTCTTTAGGTTTCCCCGTAGCTTCATTTGTTATCATAGTTACGTACTCCAAATAATATTAGAGTTTATCCAGATTTTTATGGATTGCTCAACTACATTGTAGTAATCCGTAGAAATCATAGGGTAGAAATGAGAAATAATAATGTAGTGGAAGAAGATTATGAAAATAAAATTCTTAGGCGCAACACATCAAGTGACAGGATCAAGCTACTTACTAGAGACTGCTGAAATGAAAATCCTGGTCGATTGTGGAATGTTTCAGGAACGAGATTATGCCCACAGAAATTGGGAGGCCTTCCCCATTCCTCCAGACCAGATCCAATATCTCCTCCTCACCCACGTTCACCAAGACCATTGCGGACTTATTCCTAAGCTTGTCAAAGACGGGTTTCACGGAGATATTCTGCTAACCACTGCGTCTAAGGAATTGTTCCCTATTGTTATTTTGGATTCGGCTCGAATTCAAGAAGAAGACGCTGCCTTCAAGAAAAGCCAAAACGATAATAAAGAACAAAAGGAGCCCTATCCAGAAACCCCTTTATATACAGTCCAAGATGCAAAAAACTGTTTCTCCCTCCTGAAAGCTGTTCCCTATGAAGAGTTTCTGCAGCTAAACAACCAAGTCAGGGTTTGTTTCCACGATGCAGGCCATATCCTTGGCTCAGCCATGATTGAGATCGTTTTCCAAGAAGAGAACGAATCGCGAAACATCATCTTTTCGGGCGATATCGGCCAGTTTGACTCGCCTCTACTCAACAACCCCACTGTATTTGATCGAGCAGATTACGTGGTCATGGAGTCCACATATGGAGATCGAAATCACGATAGCCTGCAAGATATTGATGATAAACTCAGTAAGACTATCAATGACACAGTAAAAGCTGGCGGAAACGTCATTATCCCTACCTTTGCTATTGAACGAGCCCAAGAACTCATATACCATATTAGCTTGTTAGCGCGTGCAAAAAGAATTCCTTACATTGTTACGTTTCTTGATAGTCCTATGGCTGTCGAAATCACGAAGGTTTTTGAACAAAGCAAGAAGTATTTTGACAAACAAACTCTGGATCTTTTCAAGGACGGTCAAACACCCTTTGATTTTCCAGGATTGAAACTCGTCGAATCTGTTGAAGGATCCAAAGCGATTAACCTGATTAAAGGGTCAACAATCATTATGGCTGGTTCGGGGATGATTACCGGAGGGCGAATTAAGCATCATCTGGTCAGAGAGATAACTCGTCCTGAATCCGCACTTATTTTCGTGGGATACCAAGCGGTCGGAACTCTGGGACGGCAAATCTTGGATGGAGTTTCCCCCGTCAGTATCCTGGGTCAATCATATCCAGTACTGATGAAGATCGAGAACATTAATGGTTTATCTGCGCATGCTGGCATGAATGATTTGGATCGCTGGCTTAACAACTTCAAAGTTCCGCCAAAGCATGTTTTCTTGACTCATGGCGAAGAAGGATCGATCTTGAGCTTAGAGAACTATTTGCATTCAAAGGGGGGATGGGAAGTGACCGCCCCAGTGTACCTAGAAGAATATGACCTCTGACTCCTGTAGATTGTGAGGCTTTTACTGATTAGAGTTTATTGTGCCAATGCGTTTTTTGAAGGATTTACTTATCAATTAAGGTTCACTTAACCTCTAATTTTTTCGATTAGCCGCTAAACCATAAATCGTTAAGGCCAATCCGATTATAGCCGCGACTCCCCCGCCAGCTGCCGTAAACTGATCTTGAGCTACCTTATTTCGAACATCCGCAGAAAGAGATTGCGATATTTGACCAAACAAACCGCCGTACTGCTGCAAATCTGAATAGCCAAGCCAGAAAATCACAATACCGATAGCCAACAGGAAAACGCCGAATCCTAATGCTCCAGCTCTCATTTTTTCTGCCTCGCACCCGCATTAGTTTCAAGATAGGCATAAGCCATCCTTGTTACATAGGCTGGGTGGGAATACTTCTTGTTTTGTATCTTTGAGTTCGCTTATCCTTGTTTGAACCATTTTTAACAGTTCTTGCCTTAGCTTCTCTCCGGAAATCTCTCTCTCTATAAAACACATTCTGCCTGCTAGCACATCGTCTTTTAAAGTGTCGCGTATCCAAGCTTGGAAATCGCCCCGTGGATAATGAAACAAAATAGAGCTTTCATCTATGCTGTCCAATTTGGCTGCAAAATCTTGGAGGCTGATTGCCGAAACTTTTGTGTAAACTCCTTCTGCATTGCAAAAAAAGAAAGCCTTCTCCTCGGGCACATTGGATAAAATATTTGAAGCATCTTGATTTGTAAGATTTTTACTCATTTGTAATCGCCTTTGTACATTAAACCTTCGCGAGGCTGCCGTATATCCGTTTGTTGTTGGGCTTTGACAGTTACAATGGGCTAACATTTCTTGACAAAACGAGATGTTTCAGTTCACATACCAATAGGTTCCTTAAAGCAATGGCTTGTTGTTTGTTAGTGCCTGATAGCAGTCACATATATTTAATAGAATGGCGGAGAACCCAGTCTGTAGTGAATTTTTATGAGCAAAGATGAAATCAAAGGCAAACTCAAAAAAGAAGAAGGCAAAACCCGCGTAGCCGCAGGCAAAGCTACGGGCAACACTGGTCAAATAATTAAAGGCGAAGCCGAAAAAGTTAAAGGAAAAATCCAAGAAGACGTCGGCAAAGCCAAAAGAAAACTCTAAAAAAGAATAAAAACAGCTGTCCAACCTATCGATTGGTTAAATAAATTTTCAAGAGGTCAAATACTGCTCAAGTCAATTTTAGGTGGACAGCTTGTCCTTTTTTCTATATTTTCAAGAAATACAAGAAAGTAGGAAGTAAATAGAATGGCAAATGACAAAGAAAGAAACACAATAGCAACAGAAATCTATGAAAGCCTAAATAATGGTCGACTAAAAGATAAAATAGATTGGATTGACTCCACTAGCTTTACAGTAAGCGACCGACTGGAAGCCTTAAACATTAAAGAAATAAACGATATTGTAGAAAAATGCAAAGACACAAAACTCATAGACTGGCAAATAAGCGTCCACAACGGCAAACTAGCAATAAGCATTATAGACATTCGTCAAACACTTTCCCATTAATCCTTCCCTTTATGTTTTTAGTTTAACCTTCAAAATTTTGTAGGTCAGAATATATTTCCCAATTTGTGTTTGTTGACTAGCTTATGGTGTTGTCATGAATCGAAATGAGGCAATAGCTTTTTTAATGGAAGTTTTTGATACATGCTCGCTTTTTGATGGACAGTTTTTGTGCTTAATGCCGTCTAACATGGGAAGTTCGTTTTCAAAAGGCTATCAGATTCATATGAAGAATCCTATCCATTCCGACGATTTGGTTTGCATGAATGAAATTCTTCGCAGATATGGTCTATTATTGAAGGTTGAAAAAGAAGTGACAATTATCTATAGACCGTGAAAGCCAGAAAAATTCGATGTCATAGATAAATACAAAAATGTATCGTGAAGATGAAAAATATTTTGTTTATTTTATAGGTTCTGATGATTAGATAATTAACTAAAGACCTGCCGCTCTCCCTCTATACCCCCTAATTTATTGAAGGCCTTTGGACTCTTGAGCAAAATAGTTTCACAACAATTCATTGCTAAATAGTGACGCCAATTTTTTCAAGAGCCTTCAACGTTCGATCTCTAAGTTCCTTTATCGCTGGAGAAAAATAATGCTGACGAATATGCTTGGTGGAAATTCTCCCACAGAGCAAGTCTGTCTCCTGAGCGACGAGCCCATGCCTGATCATGAAGGTGCCATAGTAATCCCGTAGCCTGCTGATTCGACTTGGTATTTTCGTCTTTTAAGTTTCTTTGTGATTGCTGCATAAGTTACAGATCGACTGCCGGCAATTTCGCAAATCGAGCTGGATAGATACGTGCAAATTGGTCTAGAGGGTTCTTTGATCTTGTTAAGTTATAGGAAGCGATCATTTTGTCTTTATGGTGCTCCATAGTTGTACGATTGCAACTATGACAAAACAGGCTGCAGCGGAATTGGCTAGAAACAATGGGTGAAAGAGGAATTCAGCGACTAAGTCTGAGACAACGATAAACAGGATACTCATCGACATCACAATCTTGGCAAACCAGGCCTTCAGTCCATGTTTGGGAAATAGAGCTATCCGTATACCGGCAAATAAGAATCCTTTTGCTGTTTCTATAGTTGTTTGTCCACCTGGCAAGAATGAATCTAAAGGCGCATTATAATTAATGGCAAAGTATCCGACGAGTATTATTGTTCCTATCGCCATTAGCATGGCAGCGAAGATTTTCGGGACTTTCTTGGGAATCTTGTCGGTGTAGGGTGAAATCAATGAGATGGAGATTAGAACTAAACATATGGCAGTCAGAATTGAAAGGTTACCCATTGCAGTGTCTAGTAACTGACTGTTTATTGCGGTGGCTAAGACTCCTAGGGCTGTAATCGGCAATATTAAAATGCTTAGCACAAGCAGTATGTTGGTGTTGTGGATGGCCTGGCCGCTTGGAGTGAGAATGCTCTGTATCTTGGCACGCTCATAAGCGCTCATTAACGTAATAGTGCCTGCCACGAAACCAAGTCCAAGAAAGGCAAAACCAAAAAACACTAATCACCTATCGACCATACGAACTTATAAACTCTCAAAAGAGGATTGAAGTTGGGATTATGGATAACGATTTCAAAGTAGGCGATTATGTTGAGTGGAATTCGGAAGCAGGCAGAGTTCAGGGGACTATAAAGAAAATAATTACTTCCGAAATCGAATTCAAAGGATACACAGTTCACGCCTCGAAGGAAGAACCGCAATATTTGATTAAAAGCAACAAAACCGAACACTTAGCCATGCACAAAGGCTCAGCCCTCAAAAAGATAAACAAAGAATAAAGGCAAGCGAGAGTCTACATCAAGACTTCTTCAAGGCTATTCTCGAGCTATTTAGTGTCTACTTTAACAAATTTATAATACAATTCTTCTCCATTTGATTTCTTGATTGCTCTAGTTTCGACAGATCCTTCTTCCCCCAAGTTCTCGAGAGTAAGGCGAAACTTCGACTCCGGAGTCATACCATAACCTTCCATAACTACTTGAATCGAATAACCCGTTCCCTCTATTATTTCCTTGATGTCAAATGCTTTGTCTGGATTATTCATTAGAAAAGATAAAATTTTTTCTTTGAGTGAACGCTCTATTTTCCCTGAATTAAATTCATTAACATCTATTGGCATTCTTTCACTCCGCTTATCAATTTGTCTATCAATTTTTTCTATTTATAGATATGTGGCTACACAATCACACCAACTGTATTTTTTCGAAATTTTCCAACGTCTTTGGTTCAAATCCATGGAGACTTCGGCAATTTGCAAACAATAAGCTAGAACGTAACAGTTCGTCTAAGGCGAAGCTTCTAACCTATCAGCATCGGTTGTGAACTATTCTAAAGGGCAATAATTTTTGAGAGAGAACTATATTATTTGAATTGAGTGTTGAAAGCATTGTTTGAGCGTCATAATGAGAAGCTTTTGCCACAACGCAAGTTCCTCAGGCGTTTACTAAAATATGCGTTAATCGCAGTTGGACTGGTTTTAGTTTCGCTTATCATCGGCATGGCGGGCTACAAATTGTTTGAGGGTTTATCTTGGGTTGATGCGTTCCTTAATGCTGCTATGCTAATGGGGGGAATGGGTCCAGTTAATATTTTGCTGACAGATTCTGGAAAAATTTTTGCGGGAGTTTACGCCCTATATTGTGGAATGATATTGCTGATTGCTGTTGGCATTTTTGCAGTACCTATCGTGCATAGGTTCTTGCATCATTTCCATCTGGAAAGTGAAAAGAAACAAGACCAGTAGCCGAAAACGAGAACTATTTCAAAAATGCACAACAAAATTTGTATTAGCTCATTGACTTTTCTTTAAAGTGAGTTATTTTGAGAAGCAATGGTCTAATATTAAATATGTTAAGACCAATCATGAGACAATCAAAAATTATTTTAAGTTTGAGCCTTATCGAGAGTTCCTTGAGCCGCTTTGATTCCCCCAACATCACCACCCTGCCCTCGTAGAATGTAGGCAAACCCAACTGCAATGAATCCGCCAATAATTGGTCCCAAAACATATAACCAGAAATGAGCAAAATTTAAGAGTATTAGTTGAGGACCAAAGGACCTGGCTGGATTCATCGATGCACCGCTTATAGGACTTGCCCAGAGCCCTGCGAGTATTATGTAACCGCCGACAGCGATAGCTGAGAGTGGTCCCACATTCTGAGCTTTTGATGCAGTGCCCAATATAGTGCTTACTAAACCAACCGTTAGTATTATCTCCGTTAAAAATGCCTGAAAATCATTTATTCCAGCTCCTGGCAGAGTTGCTCCAAATGTGCCTACCTTACCGAACGTAGAAAATAAAAATAAGCATGCAATAACCGATCCTGTCAATTGGGCTATTATGTACCCTGGGACTCTTCGCCACGGAAAGTCACCCCGAGCTGCAAAAGCTACACTTACAACTGGGTTTAAGTGCGCTCCAGAAACATTTCCCATAAACAGAATAATCGCCATTACCATAAGGCCAGGCGCCACTACGCCTGCGATAGCGCTATAAGCACCACTGTTCATGAGATAAACTACATTTCCTCCGACAGCAACCAAGACAAGAAAAAACGTTCCCATAATCTCTGAGAATAGTCGCCTTAACTCAAGCTTCGGGGCATCAAAATTCTTTATCCATGGGACCTCAAATTCCGAGATTGCCTTTAGCCATTCCAAGAAACGTTTCTTTTGTTTTCCCTCGGATTCAGAAGTGGACATTTTCAATCACTCGTTTCAATAAATTAGTCGAATTTTGAATAATCAAAGTTTTCTATTTATTCTAATGGGAGTCCATGAGAATAAGGCCGTTCAAAGAACCATTAAACAATCGGATTTAGTAATAAAATCAATACATTCGAAGTTCGGGAACTTCTAGCCCAGTCTCGGTTTTTCTGAAAACCTTCCAGATTTCGCCTTGCAGTTTCTGCAAGTCGTTTAAATCATTTGAAAGCGCCTTGATAACCAGACCTCTATTGTTTGCCATTTGTGTAGCCCCACCATAAGTATTTCCAAAATCAATTTCCTTCTTTGCCTTAACAGCATTGCCAGAATACCAATATGCTTTCAAGTAAAACTTGTTATCACCAAAGATAACATCAAGTGAATCTTTGTCCTGCCTAGTGAAAATCGTGCTTTCATTAAGCAAGAGCTTTTTATCCTCTTCTATAATTACCTTCGAAGAATATATGTCAAAATCCCAAAATTCTCCCCTTTCCACCCGCCCAGGGCAGAATATGTCACAATACAAGAATTTAGCACCATCACTAACATGAAAAGTTACTCTTTGATGCCAACGGGAATCAACAAAAACCATAGTTTCTCTTGGCAGAAACTCCAAACGACTGTTCGCTCCAAGATAAACATCGATTTCTTTGCTAGCATAATTTAAATCCATTTTATAGATTTTTGTAGCCATTGTATCAGTGATGAATGCTTCTGCGCCCTCTTTCAATCTAAATTTGTAAAAATAACGGTCACCTTGAACTATCCCGCCTGTCGGGTTCATGAAAAGAATATAAGGCAACCCCGGCAGGTAAGGGTCATAGTAGAGTTCTCTTAGAATTTTCGCGGGAACTTCATTATAGACATCAGTAAGATATGTCTTGTCACCAAATTTCGTGAACGTTAATTCTGCGACAGCATTTTTGCCTGGAGAACCAACAGCAAGCCTTGTTTGTTCTGCCTCAAACTCCGAGAAAGCGGACGGTAAACCGCTTAGGTCTTGAATCACTTCTTGAAACACTTCCTGCGTCATTTGAAAAGTGCCTTTTCTTTGATTATTTTCATCACATCATCCAATCCGGTGCCATCTTTTAAAGACAACATGACTGTTGGTTTGTCACCTCGCAGTTTCTTTGCATCTTGCATCATAAGATCAAGGTTGGCAGTCTTAATCCCAGATTCAAGAATGGTAGATTCAACATAAGGGGCTAAGTCTATTTTATTTATAACAAGTAAATCGGATTTTTTGATTCCTAATCCCCCTTTCCGAATCGTTTTGTCTCCGCCAGCCACATCCACCATATAAATGAAGAAGTCCGCTAATTTTGGACTAAAAGTCAATGTTATATTGTCTCCTCCGGATTCTATTAAGAGTACATCTAATCCAGGATTGTCTCGCTCAAGTTTCTCAGCAGCATCTATGTTCATAGACGGGTCATCTCGTACGGCAGTATGGGGGCATCCTCCTGTCTCTATTCCTAAGATTAGATTTGGGTCGATGTCTTTGCCAAGTCTTGCTGCTAGTCTTCTTGCATCTTCTTTGGAGTACGCGTCGTTTGATATTACTCCAACCTTGAAGCCTTGTTCAATTAGCTTTGGGACCAATTTCTCTATTAATTCAGTTTTTCCACAGCCTATTGCGCCGCCCATTCCAATTCTAACAGTTCTGCTACTCATTTTTCATGTCAATCTCCTTTTTTTTAACTCATGAACATTCTACTTGTGCTTAATTCATGCCTCATTGAGGCGATATCAATCAATGGGAAAGTTTGGTGTAAATCAGTTAGCTTCAGAGGCGTTACCTGAATTGCTGTTACAGCGTTAATCAGAATCTTTTGTGCCTCTATGTAATCGATTATGCCCATTCTCACTAGAGAAGCGGTGACTTCCATCAAGTTAACGTATAAAAGGGATAAAGCGCCTAAATCTTTGAAGTTAAACTGAATGGACACAAGCGCTAAAACAACCGGGTATGTTCCATATGCAGCATCTGATTTGACTAGACCCTTGTAAGATTTCCCTATCGAGTCCTCGTTGAATTCAGTTGCATTCAGCATGCTTCTTCCCATCTTAACGATTGCAGACCTGTTTTCTTCAGAAACTTTGGAAGAATAACAGATTTCATCAATTTTCTTTAAAAACTCGATATCTTTCTTTTCTATTGCATCTAAAGCGTGGTAGAAGATACCAAGGTCGAATGTTTTCCAAATCTTTTCTAAATAGATATTTATTATTTTTGAAACTTTTTCTTTAGGCAACAAATTATCATTTATAACCTGTTCCATGCCTTGCGACATGGTGAAGGACCCCATGGGAAAAAAAGAGTCTGAGGTCCTTAGCAAATTTAGTAGTTTCGCGTTTTCAGTTAAAATTATTCCTCTTCTCCTCCGTGGTATCCTGATGAAGACATTGATATTACCTTCTGAACTGATTCGAACTTTATCGGCAACTTCATAGACTCCAGTATTTTCCTGACCTTTTCTTCTCCTATCGTAACCGGAACAAATACAGCGCCATCCTCAATTAATACCTCAAGATGCCGATTACCTAAATTGTAACCCAATTTTGCTGCTTTCTCAATAGCATCATCGCTCCGTGTTTTATCCAAAGTCACTTTTATTACAAGTTCTGGTTCGATTAAAATTTTATAATAGTCTCCTTTTTCTGAAGGCCCAAAAATGTCGCCCTGCCCTATAGGTTGACCTCGGGGCAAGTTGATTACTAAATCTTCTGCCTCGCTTAACTTAGCTCTTACTCTACCCCTCATTGCATCTTGCCTGTTAGCTGTAACTTCCTTAATCTTTTCGACGTTAACTTGGCTTGCTAATTTATCAAAAACAATCATTCAACAACCTTCTCTTTGTATTTATTTTCCTTTGAAATGGCTTCTATTAGCTGTTCATTCCTTTCGGCTTCATCAACAAAGCCTAAATGCTTGTATGCTTGGGGACTCACAGGGACGGACATTAACCTTTCGTCCTTGGTTATTATCTTGCCGTTTAACTCTAAATTCTCTGCTACATACACTTCTCGCATGAGATGTTTGGGAAAATCTAAATTTAAATGAGTCTGTGGATCAATCCAACCGGAAAGATTTGAAATTTTAAGAGCGGTAATTTCTCCATGTTTAACTTTTTGGGGATCAATTACTTCTCCATTTTTCACGTTAGAAATTAATGTATAATGCCTAATCAAATTATCCTTGCTCCAAAAAAAGGATGGAAGACTCAGCTTCTATACTAGATGATAGAGCTGAGTTAACGGTAATGTTTTTGCAGGTTCACAAGTTGCCAGCTTACCATTGAATGTTACTTTGTATGTTTCCGGATCGATTTTTATCTCGCCAAGTGTGCTGTTCCGAATCATATGTTGCTTGCCCAAGTTTCTAACGTTGTATACTGGCAGAACTTGGCGTTTTATACCGTATTTTTCTTTGATGCCGTTTTCAATAGCTAGTTTCGATGTGAATAGTGCCGAAGTTGTCGATCTTGCTAAACCGAATCCGCCAAACATTGGTCTTAAGAAAACTGGTTCAACTGGTGGAACTGAAGCATTGGGGTCACCCATCATTGCATAGGCAATGAACCCTCCCTTGAAAACTATGTTTGGTTTTACTCCAAAGAATCTTGGGTCCCATAATACAATGTCAGCCATTTTTCCTTTTTCAAGACTGCCTACGTAATCGGAAACGCCGTTGGTTATTGCTGGGTTTATGTTTAGCTTAGCTAAGTATCTCAAAACTCTAAAGTTGTCATTTCCTGGAACGTCTTCAGGGAGTTTGCCAAATTGTTCTTTCATTTTGTGTGCAGTTTGCCAGCATCTGGTTGATACTTCTCCTGTTCTCCCCATTGCTTGGCTGTCAGCTGAATACATGCTAAGAATGCCCCAATCGTGGAATACGTCTTCCGCGGCTATTGTTTCGGCTCTGATTCTTGATTCGGCAAATGCTACATCTTCGGGAACTTTTGGATTAAGGTGGTGAGTTACCATGACCATGTCAAGATGTTCAGCTAAAGTGTTGACGGTGTATGGTCTTGTTGGGTTTGTTGAGGATGGTAATGCGTTGGGTTCTCCAGCTATTTTCATAATGTCGGGAGCATGTCCTCCACCTGCGCCTTCGGTGTGATATGTATGCACTGTCCTTCCATCTATTGCATCGATGGAGTCGTCAACGTAGCCTCCTTCGTTTAGTGAATCAGTGTGTATTGCTATTTGAACATCATATTCGTCTGCAACGCTTAATCCGGTGTCCAAAGATGCCCTGGTTGCTCCCCAGTCTTCATGCATTTTAAGTCCTCCGGCTCCTGCTGCAAGTTGTTCAACTATCGTGTCTGGTTTACTATCATTTGCTTTGCCTAGAAAAAGCCAGTTGAGTGGTAAGCCTTCAATTGCTTCTATCATTTTTCTTATGTTCCAAGGTCCAGGTGTACAGGTAGTTGCGTTTGTTCCATCGGCTGGTCCTGTGCCTCCCCCGATATATGTTGTGATGCCGTTTCCTATCGCATGGAATACTTGTTGTGGAGATATCATGTGAACATGCGTATCGAAAAAGCCAGCAGTGGCTATCAGTCCTTCTCCAGCAGTTACTTCGGTTGAGTTGCTTACGACCATGTTTTCAGTTACGTTATCCATTGTACTTGGATTCCCAGCTTTTCCGATTGCGGCGATCACGCCGTTTCTAATACCTATGTCAGCTTTGACAACACCCAGTATTGCATCCAACACTACAACGTTGGTGATAACATGGTCAAGAGCGCCATCTGCTTGTGTGGTGCCAGCCGCTAAGCCCATTCCTTGTCTAGCAGTCTTTCCACCACCGAAGACCATCTCGTCGCCGTATGAAGTGCAATCTTTTTCTACTTCAATGATCAAGTTTGTGTCTGCTAATTGAATTTTATCGCCTGTGGTGGGGCCATACAGGTCTAGATATTGTTTTCTTGGAATTTTCATTTTTTTCATGCTCCTTTGAATTTAAGTTCCTTAGCTTTTTTAAGTGCCATGTCTTTTCGGTATATGGTTCGTACGCTGCCATCGACGAGGTTGTTGAATCCGTGTATGTATTTTTTACCTCCATATTCGACAAGTGTCACTTCTTTTTCTTGGCCGGGTTCAAATCTTACGCTTGTGCCTGCTGGAATTGCAAGTTTCATGCCATATGCCTTTTCTCTGTCAAAGTCTAATGCTCTATTCGCTTCAAAGAAGTGAAAATGCGAACCCACCTGGATTCCTCTGTCACCAGTATTCTTTACTTTCAATTTAATTGATTTTCTTGTTTCGAAAGCCTCTATGTCTCCTTTTCCAAGAGTTATTTGGCCTACTGTGTTTGGAGTCATTTTTTACCTTCTCCCTTTGGTTGGATTGGGTTATGTACACTTACTAGTTTGGTTCCGTCTGGAAATGTTGCTTCAACCTGCACCAGAGTTATCATGTCTGCTACGTTTGGCATTACGTCAGCCATTGTCAAAACGTGTCTAGCATCTTTGGCTATTTGAGCTACCATTACGCCTCGCCTTGCGCCTTCTTGTACAAAATCAGCTATGATTGCTACCGCTTCGGGATAATTCAGTTTTAAACCGCATTTAAGTCTTCGGTCAGCCATTTGTGCAGCGGTGAAAATCATCATTTTTTCTACTTCACGTTCAACTAACTTCATTTTATCACCTTTTTTACAAAAACTATACTAAAACACTATCGGATGGCGGTTTAAGATTATGTTGTTGTAGAGTGCCTACAACAAAACCTCAAATAATAACTGCAATAATTTTCCTTACTTAGTGATTTTATTGGATCCAATTTCAGGAACTATTAATTTTATTCTTAACGGAGTTGCTCAAGTTTTCTTCATGGGTTCACCTTTAGTTGGAATTATTTTTGTAGTTGCTCTTGCTATTAACTCAAAAAGGGCAGCTGCCTTCGCTGTCATTGGGTCAATAGCCGGCAGTTTGGTGGGTTTAGCTTTAGGAATAGAGTTGGTCCCAGCTTCGTTATCTTCGCCAGACAATGCGCTAACTTACGGAATCTTTGGGTTTAACTCCGTTTTAACAGCTATCGCCTTAGGCGATACATTTTTTGAGAAAGGAAGATCAGCAACAACCGCAGCGGTTATAGGCGCTCTTATAACTGGTTTTATTACTGCTTCGTTAATTTGGTTCACTAAAATTTTTGGCCTTCCTGTGGAAACTTCAGCGTTTGTATTAACAACTTGGATTTTCCTGTTTGCAGCTAAAAAGTTCTCCGGCGTGAAGTTGGCTGGTCCTCCGCCTGCGCCAAAACAAAGAAGCACACTACTCAAAAATCCTCAAGACACAGAGAAAAAAGAACCCCTGCGATTAAGTGAATTCACCGCTGGCGGATTCGTAAAATTGATCTTTACAGGTATCGCTCAAGTATTCTTTCAGGAAAACTGGAAGACAGGAGTCTTAATTTTCATCGGATTAACCGTCGCTACCATTCCATTAAACCCCTACGGTTTCCCAGTGCAATATCCAATATACTTCGCTGGAATAACAGCATTCATAGGAACTCTTTCTGCAACATTAGCAGCGATTGCATTCAAAGCTGACAGATCCGCCATCCTAATTGGGCTATATGGTTTTAACGGAACCTTAACAGCCTTGGCCGTAATGGGTGTCTTTCTTGGGTTTCTCTGGCCAATAAGTCCCTTCAACGGTGCCCCAATTAACTTCTTAGTCATGCTTTTCGCCACAGCTTTCTCAACTGTAGTGACGGCTTTCATGGGAACAATAACCGCACGTTTCAATCTACCGACTTTAACAGGCCCATTTGTGTTCACTGCATGGCTAATAGAGTTGGGCGCACACATTTTTCCTTCAATAGCTCCAGCGCAAATAGCTATTTTAACAAATAGCGGAGCTTCAGTGCTTATGCATTAATGCATCATTTTGCATTAATACTACTATAGGACCTGAGTATCTCAATGGATGGATGTCAAGATGTCAGCTCTACCTCCAGAAAATCTCTTCAATAATCTTTGGGTTTTGATATGCGGGGTCCTTGTTTTCCTCATGACTATTTCAGTTGGAATACTTGAGAGAGGCGAACTTGGCAAGGAGTTCCAATACGGAGCCTTAATGAAGAATATTATGATATCCTGCTCAGGCTTTTTTTTCATGGCATTTCTCGGCTTTAGCGTTGCCTTTGCACCCACAATCGGCGGGGGCTTAATGGGCAATCCACTTTATAACTTTCCGTTCATGGGTGGTTTCCAAAGCAATTCTGCAGATATATTTACGCAGGTTTGGTGGTCAATGGGTCCAAAGTATTTTGACAACCTAGTTACTCTTCCTTCTTATTTTTTCTTTGAAACAGCTTTCGCTACAGTAACCCTTGCATTAGTTGGTGTAATTGTTTTAAGAAAAATGAAGTTGGAAGCGTTCTTTCTTTATTCAATTCCCTACTTTATTCTAATTTGGGCATTGCCTGCTGCTTGGATTTGGAATCCGCAAGGCTGGCTCTTTATTATGGGTGTAAGAGATTTTGCAGGTGGATTGGTTGTTCATGGAGCGGCTGGGGCAGCAGGTTTAGCTATTGTTTTAAGAGTGTGGCAAGAGGAAAAAAAGAAAGGATTCAAAGAAAGCCCGCAAGTACAGCCTAAGCCAAACACTCCATGGTTATCTTTGTCAATTCTTCTGCTTTGGCTCGGCTGGTTTGGTTTCAACCCAGGAAGCACATTAGCGCTAAATATCCAATCCTACATAGTGGTTTTGATAACTTTTTTGGCTGCTTCAACTGGCTTTATATTTACCATGTTTTTCAAGTACCTTGAAATAAGAAAAATGCCTAGTATAATGTATGCGGCAAATGGTATACTCATCGGTTTAATCGTTATCACACCCGTTGCTGGCTACGTTAGCCCTGGAAGCGCCGTAATTCTTGGAGTATTAGGCTCGATTGTATTCCTTTTAGGCGAGAAATTATTTCAAAGAGTCAAATGGTTCACTGACCCAGTAGGCTTATTTCCAGGTCACTTTCTCGGCGGCATATTTGGCTTTATCATGGTCGCATTCTTTACACAATATTCATACGCTTCCTTTGGAGGCGGCTCTGGCTTACCAAACGGTCTATTATTCGGGGGTGGCATGCAAGCATTGCATCAACTTGGGCTGCAGTTGCTTGCTATACCAGTAGTTCTTAGTACAGTTTTTGTATTATCCTATGTCTTTATGTGGATAATAAGCAAAGGAATTCATGGAATAATTAGACAATACACTGATGTAGAACTTGGAGAGCAAAAAATAAAGTCAAGCGAGAGTCTACACCAAGATTTCTAGTTATCTTTGTATTTGGCTCCAAAGAAGAAAAATTAAACACGCTAATGCATTTAAACGAATACATTGAGACCAAACTAAAATAAATAATTCAAAGAGGATGAAAATGTTAATCAAGAAATCAGAAAAAATCGACTGGAAAGAAGCAGAAGTTATTTTGACAGAAGAAGAAATAGCAGAGTCAATCAAAAAACTTCACGGCTGGCGGTTGAAAGATACAACTATAGAAAAAGTTTTCAAATTCAACAACTTTGAACAAGCCATTAATTTCATTATCAAAGTTGCTTACATTGCCTCAGTTGAAAATCACCATCCTGATATTTTGCTTTGGAACATCAATAACGTGAAGCTAACGATAACGACGTTTTGTACTGGAGGATTATCCAAACTTGATTTCAGTCTCGCATCAAAAATCGATCAAATCTAGGATACAAGACTGTTTCACTCAAAATTTATTTTCGAATTGTATTTTCAAATACTCGCCTACTAAAATGGCTGCTGGATAGAGTACTTCTTCTTCGGTTTGTGCGTGTAATGTTAGTTTTTCTGCAAATTGGACATACTCAAGTTCGTTTTCTTTCAGAGCCGCTTCTGTCAATATTTTGAGTCGGGCAACTATTTCTCTGTGTTCTTTGAGCATTTGATCAAGTTCTGCTCTTAATCTATCGGCCATAGCTATTGCATCTTTCATTTCTAGCGTTATTTGACCGTTCGAAAGTTTAGATAGCAATCCAAGTGGCGGCAATGCGAATTCTTCCTCCCTCAAAAAATGCGGCTGAAGAACCTCTTGCACATCTTTTGCTGCGTTTCCAACTGAACCAGAAATCATTGTTGCTTCTTCAAGGTCTTCATGGAGTTCCTCATGCTCCAACTTTATTGATTTAGGAATTTCAAAATCCATACTAAACCACAAAATAGAACTTCAGTTGCCACTGTTAATAACTTTTGTCAAGCCTTGAAGTCCGCGCGAAGAACTGTCGTAAAGTAGGCTTTAAGAATTGGAGTTGACACTATCCACTGTGGTGTTTTTTGAAATGGAAACTACTCGAAAATTTACTCTTGATGAACTTGGCAAGTTTGATGGCAAAGAAGGTCGACCAGGATATGTTGGTTACAAGGGCAAGGTCTATGACGTGACTGAATCTTCCCAGTGGATAGTCGGTGATCACTTAGGTCATGCAGCGGGCGAAGATCTAACAGAGCAGATGGAAATTGCTCCCCACGGCGAAGATGTCATGGAAAGAATGAAAGTAGTTGGAGTTTTAGTTAATTTCTGAACTCCTTTTTTGTTTTTTTAAAGAGCTGCAAATACAAAAAGACGATTAATGATTCGAAAATTGAAGACTATTTCAATATAATGGACAATTGATGAATTCAATGGAGAATTTGTCTTTCAAGTTGAAGCCGATTGTGCCTTTTCGGCTAGATTTGACAGCTTGGGCGCTGCGACGGCGCTTGAATAATATTGTTGATCGATGGGTTGACGATAGTTGGAGAAGAGTGTTAGTTATCAGAGGGAAGCCTGTAGAGACTACGGTCACCCAGACGTTTGATAAAGGCAATATTTTCCTTAAAGTAAACTTAGCTGGATTGTGCTTAGATTCCCAAATCGAAAATGATGCTGCAGAGGCTGTTGAGAAGTGCCTTGCCACTAAGACTGACCTTTCCAGGTTTTATCAATTTGTTTCTAAAGATGAAAAGTTAAATTTTCTGGCAGACCATTTCTGCGGTCTTAAACCTCCTCGCTATCCAACCGTTTTTGAGGCAGTCGTTAATGGTGTAGCATGCCAACAAATCTCTTTGAATCTTGGTATAATTCTGCTTAATCGTTTAGTTTCAACATATGGAAAATCCATTCAATGGAAAGACACGTTTTGTTATGCTTTCCCGAGCCCAGAAGATCTGTCAAAGTTGAAAACTGAGGATTTTAGAAAGTTAGGCTTTAGCCACCAAAAAGGGCGAGCCATAATTGAGCTATCTCAGGCAATTGTTGCTGGCCAGGTGGACCTTGAGGAAATAAAAGTGTTGAATGACGATGAAGCATTGGAACAGTTGTTTCGACTGAGGGGTATTGGACCTTGGACAGCTGATTACATACTTCTTCGTGGGCTAGGGCGGCTAAACGTTTTCCCAGCTGACGATGTCGGCGGACACCGAAACCTTCAACGTTGGCTTAAACCGCCCCGAAAATTGACCTATGAAGAAACCCTAAAGGTAGTAGAATTGTGGAAACCTTACGGGGGCCTCATATATTTTCATTTGTTGCTGAATCGTCTAACCGAAGAGGGTTACCTGCATGAAAAAAGTAGCATATGAATCAAAACCGCTTTTGACTGTATTTACAATAGGACACTCCACACATCCACTTGAAGAATTCATCAGAATTATCGAGAAATTCAAAATAGAAGAAACTGTGGACGTGCGAACAATCCCGCGGTCAAGACATAATCCTCAATTTAACAAAGAAACTCTTCCCACAAGTCTACTTTCGGCTGGAATTGGCTATATGCATATTGGCGGGCTGGGTGGTTTAAGGCACACAAAAGTTGATTCTCCGAACAAAGGCTGGCGCAACGCATCATTTAGGGGTTATGCGGACTATATGCAAACACCCGATTTTGAGGATAGTCTGAATAAGCTTATTGAATTGGTAAGGAAAGAGCAGGTTGCTGTCATGTGTGCTGAAAGTTTGCCTTGGCGATGTCATCGTTCTCTTATAGCTGATGCTCTTTTGGTTAGAGGCTTCAAGGTTGAACATATAATGAATAATGAGAAAATTCTAAAGCACACTCTCACGCCTTGGATTAAAGTTGATGGGACAAAAATCACTTATCCTCCAGCGAGCAATAAAAAAGAATAGAGTTCTAAAAAATCAAGCAGATAATTTAATAACCCAATGGTATGGCAGATTTTTCTTAATTCTTTTTCCAAGGTCTTTTAACGCCGACATTATCCCAGTATGCGCAGCACATACGAATAGTTACAAACATCTTTATTTCTTCATTATTGCAGAATTTCTTGTTCTCTGCGTCAGCTTTCGATCCGCCTGAAGCGTAATTAAATCCCCCTTCTTTGCCCTATCCATTTCGTCTCCATTTTTTGGGTCGATGCCGCCCTCGGCGTTTAATTCTTGAGAATTAACCTTTTCTTCTTTATTGGATATGAATTTGCAGTTGTAACAATTGGTTCCAACAACTTTTCCTATTTTAATTGATTTGTTTTCCGTCATAAAAAAAGCCAATGTTACTGAATAATGTCTCTAACTATAGACTTTTTGAAATCACTGGTTCAAGTACGAATTAATTATGCTGAAAGTCAATTAGCCTATTATTTATCGTTTACTTTTGAAGTATTTCTTTCAAAGTTCCTTTTACTGACACAAAATTATCGTTCGGCGTTGTCATATTAGCATATACTACGCCATTTTCGTAATCCTCTATGTCAGTAACTGTAAGGTTGTTTTCTTCTTGCCAATTGACCATGAAAAGATTAGGCCTCAACTCCACCATAGTTACCGACAAATGCTGAATTCTTCCGACTTCGGAACCCTTCACTTCTGTTAAAATTAGTTTACTGCTGTTTTCATAGAACAATGTGAAGGTTTTCTCACCAAAGTCTGCTTCAAACAATCTCCCTATTATTCCAAAATTATTGCCTGAATTCTTCAAAAACGTTCGCTCCCAACTTTTCTAAGCTCTTCTTAACTTATAAAAGAAAACCTAACTCAAAATAATATCGAGTTTTGTTATAGTAATCTTCGCAACCACATGTCTTTAAATCAATGAATTTTCTTCGATTCGAATTGTGGTTTAAGAAATGATGGAAAAAAGTTTGTATGAACGTTTAGGCGGCGTTTTTGCTATTGCAGATGTAATAAACCGTTTCAGTGACGAAGTTGTAAAGAACCGTATCGCAGGCGAAATGTCACAGAACCCTGCTCTTAAAGAATGGCATACAAAGGAGTTAGAAAGATTACCGGGCCTTAAATGGATGCGAACACTATGGGTCTGTGCTGTTGCAGGTGGACCATTTCAATACACAGCAACTAAGCCAGGAGCTACACCAATGGGACTTGAGAAAGCTCATTTTAACCTTCATATATCTCCTGATGAATTCGATGCAGTCGCAGGAGAACTCTCCAAAGCACTCGACCATTATAACGTGCCCCAAAAAGAAAAAGGCGAAGTCTTAGCAGCCTTTGCAGCCCACAAAAACGAAGTAACCGCCGGCTATTATGCCATGAAAAAATAATCTCTGCACTGAAGTCAACACTATAATGCCAGAAGACGCCTGAAAGTTTTTGTCGGATCATCTGGCATTATACTGACTTTCTTTGGTAAAGTTCCGTTTACCTCCTTCGGATAAATACGATTTTTGGTTTCTGAAAAGAAGATCGGAAATAATTATAAACAGTTTTTGTAGTAATTGTTGACTGTGAAACAATGGCTGAGCAACTGGATGTCGTGAATAGAAAAATTTTGAATATGCTTCAGAAAGATGCTAGGATCCCTTTTTCTAAAATTGGAGCGGCAGTAGGCGTTAGTGAAGCTACTGTAAGATACCGAGTAAAAAATCTGGAAAAAAATAATGTAATAAAAACGTACACAACGTTACTGAACCCTGCAAACGTTGGTTTTTCAACCACGGGCATTATGATGGTTAAACTAGACCCGGTATTGTTTGAAGAAGCGGCTAAACAAATAAGTGAATTAGCGGAAGCATACCACGTCTTCCAAAATACAGGAGACTTCGACATTGTCTCTGTTGTGCATACCCGAGATCTGGCACATTTAGGTGAACTTCGGAAAAAGGTGCAGTTGATTCCAGGTGTCCGAGAGGTTACTGTTTCTGCAGCTACACGAATTATTAAAATCAAAACCTCTTTTGACCTTTAATGCCTGCGACAATGCAGGTTTGCGGATTTCGTTAATAATAAACCATTTTTTAACTAAAACAGCAATTTTTATATATCATTGTCCTTTGCATTTTACTAACTCAGACCCGCCCTAAACAGAAAATCCTTAGAAGGTTGTAATAACGATAAAAAATAACCAAGTTAAGCGACCCACTTTAGGAAAGGCAGCAAGGATTTCTTTAGCGGTAGTCATCGCCGCTCTGCTTGTTGTAGTTTCCTATTTTTCGTCATTCCTAAACCAAGCAAACCAAGCCATATTCGCAGCCATTTTTACTTTAGGAATTTTGGCTTTGGGCTCAAGCAGCTCAGCTCTGCTTATTAGCCTAATAGGGGGGGTGGCATATTCTTTCGTGTCTCCCAATCTCGGTTTCATCATGTTATTGCCCTGGGTTGTCAGAGGCCTCACCACTGCCTCCATTCTCAAAGTCACAAACACCTTCAAACAAGAAGGTATTCCTTCAGCCTACAAAATCACGGCAGCGATGACTATAGGCAGCCTCCTCACAGGACTTGCACAGTACTTTTGGCTTATAAAACTCCTCAAAGTGGTTCCAGACACACCTACAGTTTTAGCTTTAACCGAAGTAGCTATAATAGTAGCAGTGGTATCAACGCTGATAGTTTCATTTCTAACAACCAAATTCCTCTTCAAACGAATAAAACCTATCCTATTCTGGTGAAAACAATGGTGCATCTAAGATCACTCTTTCAAAAAGCCCAAATGAACCAAGTGGAAAGCAATTGTCGAAAAGCCTTCGATGCCTATGGGTTAAGCTCAATACTTTGGAACGTCACCTACGAATGTGGCCTAAAATGCAAACACTGCTACGTAGGCGAAACCAAAAAAGCAGAAAACGAACTAAACACCAAGGAGGCACAGACATTAATCTCCAAAATTGGCGATATGGGAATACCTTTACTCTTCATGACCGGCGGAGAACCACTTCTGCGCAAAGACACCTTCGATCTACTATCATCCTGCAAAGATTATGGCATTACAACCGTCCTTAGTAGCAACGGGTTACTAATAGACAGCGAGAAAGCACACAAACTCAAAGAAAACAACGTCCACTTCCTCGCCGTCTCAGTCTACGGCCCACCCGCCAAACACGACGAAATCGTTGGAATAGAAGGCAGCTACAACAAACTCATGAAGAACGTCCAAAAATGTATAGATCAAGAAATAAACATCTGCTTCAAAACAGTAGTAAGCAGCTACACTTACGACAACATCCCATACATCGTCGACAAAGGCATAGAATTGGGCGTGAAATCTTTCTACTTCTGCGACCTACTCGAAACCGGCAGAGCAAAAAGCGCCCATAGCTGGAGAGTACCAAAAGAAGAATGGCAAACCCTCGCAGACTACCTTTTCAGCAAAGTCATAATAGACGGCGAAGCTGAAATCGACTTGGGCGGTTGTCCATCGATGGCATCCCTAGCAATCGAATACTTCAAAGAGAAGAAAAACGTCGACCACGCCATCAAAAGATTAGAATCATTGAGCGCCTGCCCGATTGGCCGAGGACCAATGGGCATCTCAGCCAAAGGGGATATCTTGCCATGCATCTTTATGCAGAATTTCTCAATAGGAAACGTCCTAAAAGACGACCTACGAACTGCTGCATCTAACCCACTAATACAATCTATTGCTGCAAAAAATAGCCTGAAAGGAATCTGCGGTGCTTGTAAATACAAAAAACTATGTGGGGGATGCCGAGCCAAAGCATACATTCAAAGTGGCGACATTTATGGCGAAGATACAACCTGTATGCTTAACCCATCTGAAAGACAAAACATACAAAAACTATAGGCGGTCAATATGAACAGCCCCCATAGCGCATCTAAAGTTGCAGCAAACCAACCAAACCATGCGGGACCTCGAATTGTTTCCTGGAATACTACTTTTAAGTGCAATCTCAAATGCGACCACTGCTATATCGATGCAAACAACAATGAAAACAAAACGGAACTAAATACCGTTGAAGGAAAACAACTCATAGACCAGCTTGCTGAGCTTGGCAGATCTATTCTTGTGCTAAGTGGCGGAGAACCATTATTGCGAGAAGACATATTCGAACTTGCCGCTTACGGTGTTAAGAAAGGACTTATAATGACTATGGGAACAAACGGTACACTCATTGATGACGAAGTTGCAAGGGAAATTTTTGATTGTGGAATTAGAAAAGTCGCAATTAGCGTCGACTCAAGTACACCTACTGTTCACGATGAGTTCAGGGGGGTCAAAGGGGCTTGGAACAAAGCGGTTCAAGGAGTAAACTCATGCATTAAAAACGGTGTAGATGTGCAATTTAACGTAACTATGACGCGAAAGAACTATGGTGATCTCGATGCGATTTTGAGGATGGCCAATACTCATGGCGTGAAAAGTGTCCACCTTTTCTTCTTGGTGCCAACTGGTCGAGGAAAAAATGTTTTAGATATTTCTCCTCAAATGTACGAAGATACTCTTCGCCAAGTCCTGATTGCACCAAAAGACCTAGTTGAAATAAAACCTACCTGCGCACCTCAGTACATGCGAATAGCTAAGGAAATGAATCTCAATATGGGTCGGTGGAGCCGAGGTTGCATCGCCGGAATAAGCTACTGCAGAATTCTTCCAGACGGGTGTGTGACTCCATGCCCTTATCTTCCAGTCCAAGTAGGGAATGTAAGAAGAACAGCTTTCAAGGAAATTTGGGCAAACTCACAAGTACTAAATGAGCTTCGAGATTTTGATAATTTGAAGGGCAAATGCGGGATCTGCGAACATCGAGGTATTTGTGGCGGGTGCAGAGCACGAGCCTACGGGGTTACAAGCTTTTGCGGCGGAAAAGTTGGTAAAGAGCAAGCCATTGCAGGCGATTTTCTAGCAGAAGATCCCTGTTGTACCTATAACCCATGACGCAACTAAGCAAAAAACCGGTGGTATTCACTTTGAACTTTTTCTTTAAACTCTGACCTGAGCAATTCTAACGTCTTTTTGAAATAATCAAAGTTCAAAGTATTTATGCTCTAGAAATCATGCAATTATTTGTATTTAGTTTTTTAAATTCGATAAGTCATCTTGGCAAGGTAATGGTCGCGGGTCCAATTCAGTTCAAACGCTTTACTCAACTATAATTATTTGATGTATTTGCTTGGTCTCTTGGCTTTTTTGTGGTTACTTGTAGAACAGTTCAACACTTGAAATATAAAGTGTATTAATACACAATATACTTAAATCAGTTTCAGCCATTGCCTAATTAAACCCACAAAGTGAGCGAGAATAAACTTCGCACAACGGTGAAAAATATTGCAAAAAAGAATTCCACAGGCAATGTTTATCCTGATCATTCTAGGCATCCGCATTTGTAGTAATAAATTCGAACACTTCTTTTGCAGCCACAACAGACCCTGCAAAACTCAAAATTTATGTGGGTCCAAGTAGCGTCCTTGCAGATAACAACACCTATAACTGCATTTTCGTGCAACTGCAAGATTCCAATAATAAGCCTGCGAGGGCATTGCAGGATACAACCATAAGCCTCTCGTCCTCGCTCACGAACATAGGAACGGTAGATCCATCAATAACTATACTTAAGGGCACAACGTATGCCTCAGCAAGCTTCTTCTCAACATTTTCGCCTGGCTCATCCACAATTTCAGCGTCAGCAACAGGCTATGCTACAGTCCAAGCCCCAATATCCACCGTAGGACCAATCCCTAGCTCAGTAGCTATCTATGGCTTTCCTTCAACTCTGCCTAGTGACGGAGGATCATACAATGCTGTAATGGTTCAAATGCAAGATGTAAATGGAGTTCCAGCGAAAGCGCCTAAAGGAGGCATTTTAGTAAGCCTTTCTTGTACAAACACATCAATCGGAACAGTTAGCCCCAACGTAATGATTCCTGAAGGCAAAACATACGCAATTGCTACCTTCAACACCACTACAGCAGCTCAGACAGAAGGAAAAGCAAAGTCGGTTATAGTAACAACTATCGCTCAAGGGTACACCTCCCAACAGGTAACGATGACTACAACTCCAATAGTTACAAATCCGAATCAGCTGAGGATTTTTTCCGGGCCTACTCAAATTCCTGCAGATCAAAGCTCATATCAGCAAATTGCAGTCGAATTGCAGAGTTCAATAACAGGTTTTGTTGGAGCTTTCAATTCAGACGTGTTGGTCTCTCTTGGCTCGAGTGATCCAACTATAGGCAAAATAGATTCTCAATTAATCATTCCCGCGAATCAAACTTTTGCCTTGGCTACGTTAAATTCAACTTACAAAGCGGGATCGACAACCATAACGGCGGTAGCAACCGACTTGTCAAGAAGTCAACAGGCAATAACTACGACTGGTTTTACTCCAACTAAACTGGCAGTTTACTGTAGCCCAGCAAGTCTACCCTCGGATAAGGGGTCTTACCAGTCGATTCAAGTACAACTGCAAGATTCTCAGGGAAGACCCGCAAAAGACCCACAGGCAGATGTAAATCTAAACCTCTTTTCGTCTCAACCCACCGTGGGTACCATCGACTCAACCCTAACAATACCCTTCGGCCAAACCCAAGCAGTGGGAACAGTAACCGTAACCAATACAGCTGGAACAGCCGCAATCACAGCTCAAGCTTCAAGCTACACAACAGGCCAAGGAACCCTAACAACCTACACAATCGATTTCTTACCTGTACAAATATCAGCGACAGCCAACTCAACAAACATAAACAATGGACAGAAAACAGATGTAGTAGTTTACATAACAGCTAACGAGGTCAACGTGGCAGGCGCCACCCTTACTTTTGTCTCCGATAACGGCGGATCATTCACAGCTGCTTCAGATGTGGGGAATGGATACTACAAAACAACGTTTACCGCTCCAAGTTTTACACAAGCTACAACCTGCACGATTACCGCCACCGCAGTTAAAACTGGGTATGTAACCTCTCAAGCTACTGCACAAGTATCTGTTTCGCCTCCTCCAGCAGCAACCCCAGCCCCAACGGCAACACCCAAACCCAGCCCAACCCCGACTCCAACTGCAAGCACAAAGACAAATTCTACCACAACCAGCAACACCACTGGAATCATTCAACTTCGAATTGAAGACTATGACGGCAATCCATTAAGCAACGCAACTATCTCTTCAACGGTTCAGCCGAAGGGAGCAAACGTACTAACTGGAGTAACAAACTCCACAGGTTACGTTATCTTCACAAACGTGACCACTGGACAATACTCTTTTAACATAACACGAGATGGATACGAAGGATTGAGCACACCCATCAACTTCAAAGGATCATCAACAACCATGGCGTTGGCTCTTACAGCCCAAACTGGTGGTGAATCTAGTGGTGACAGCTCATCAACCACTTTAATTCTCGTTGTAGTCGTTGTCATTGTAATGGTCCTCGTTATAGGGTTACTGTTGCTAAAGCGCCGACGTTCCAAATCGAATAAACTCAAACCCTTCAGCTCCGCTAACTTCAAACTTTCCAACACAAAATATTAGGAAGAGGCGCGGGTAATTTAGCATCGAATTACTTCTTTAAGAAAAGCCTTAGCTTCAACCGTTAACTCAGCCATTTCAGCCAAACTATTGCCTCAACTTCGGCACACAGGTTAAGCATTAGGACCTTAAGGTTACATTGCTGCTCAAACTTTTTTATTTAGTTCACTATTTTCAAATGTTTCATTTTGTCCACAAGGTTTTTGGAAAAAGCTTCTTATGTATTGAGTAACAACTGTTTTTTTGAATGGGGGAAAACGCGGTTAACTTCACGTTTGCCAAGCGCGAAACCATTATTTTAACATTAGTACTTGCAGTTTCCCTGTTAGTTAGGGTTCTCCTTTTTCCACTTAAAGGATACTCCATTGACACTAACGATTTTATTTCTTGGTTTGGTACCGCTGCTTCGCAGGGTATAAGACCGTTCTATTCGGTTGCAGGGTTCGCCGATTACCCGCCATTTAACGTGTATATCTTTTGGGCGTTCGGTTCGCTCGCAAATGCAATACACCTAAGTATGGCAACGATGGTCAAGGTCGTTCCAAACCTTTTCGATTTTGCCACTGCAGGGCTAATTTATTTTTTTGCTAGAAAACAAGCAAGCTTCAAGATAGCACTTCTCGCCACAGCGCTCTATGCTTTCAATCCTGCAGTAATCTTTAACGCGGCAGTATGGGGTCAATATGATGCGGTATACACGTTCTTTTTGGTTCTCTCACTCATGCTTGCCCTTAAAAGCAAACCCGAGTTTTCGGCAATATCTTTTGCGTTGGTTATCTTAACTAAGCCTCAGGGCATCGCTTTAGCGCCGCTAATTATCTTGTTGATCTTCAAGAAGAATGGCTTGAAGCGTCTGTTGTCTTCTGTGCTGGCGTTCGCAGCTTCTTTTTTAGTTGTTGTTTTGCCCTTTGAAGGCATTTCCGTTTCCTTTCTAACGAATATTTATTCTTCTGGCTACAACTACTACAACTATGGTTCGGTTAACGCTTTTAACTTGTGGGGTTTGCTTGGTTTATCATGGGTGCATGATGGCGTCCTCTACATTTTAGGTTGGGCCTTGTTTGGAGCATTCGCAGCTTTCACGTTGTACGTTCTGCACAAGCGCTTTCGTGTTTCGGGCGATTACTTGGCGATTTTCGCGGCGTTTATGCTACTATTCTGTTTCTTTATGTTGCCCACACGGATTCATGAACGCTACATGTTTCCCGCAATAAGCATGTTAGCTTTGATGTTTCCGATGCTCAAAAAAACCCGCCTAATCTATGTAACATTAACTGTGACGCTTTTTCTCAATGAAATTGTAGTTCTCAATTGGCTCAATACTGGTTATCCATTCTGATTTTCCCTTTGACCCCATAATCTTGGCTGTAAGCGCTATTAATTTATTAATGCTTGTATATGCTTCCGTACTAATGTGGTATGAGCTGAAAGGAAGAGGTTGGCTAAGAAGTGGGCCCTCCACATTGAACCAAACCCAACAGACAGGTGAACCCAAATAAACCTCGGATTTAACATAACAAGAAAAGACATAGTAACCATTATTTTGCTATCGATAGTCTTTTTTGGCATATCAGCCTGGAACGTGGGTGACATTCAATATCCCACTTCGAGTTGGCAGAGCACCCAGACAAGAGAGTTTCTACATCAACTTGGGCTCAGCTCAACCGATTCAGAACGTGTATTTCTGGGTTCACAGCGGCAACGCAAGCGTCAATGTTTACTCGGGAGACCCTGGCAACTGGAGTTACCTCGGTCAATTTGCTCTTCAACCCAGAGGAACCGACTACTCAGTCTACCAAACTTTTTCTGCGAACGTGAATACCCAGTATTTGGAGTTCAATGTTACGGCGATAAACTATGATTCTCAGCCAATGTTCTCGAACTGGGGCATAACCAACCCTTCCGACCAACCTGCTACACCGTTCATTCAAGTGGCTGAAATCGGAGTGGAAAGCCAAAGCAGCCAACAAATACCCATTACTGGAATTACTGCCGTCAACACGACCGATGCAACATTAGCTAATTGGTTGATGAACAGAATAAACTTGAAATTCCCCCTACCTACATGTCAAAGATGTACTTTGACGAAGTCTACTTTGCAAGGTCAGCAGAAAACTACGTCAACCATCAGATACCTGATGAGAGAACTCATCCGCCGCTTGGAAAACTCGTTGAATCATCTGGCGTGGCACTTTTCGGTGCTACACCGTTTGGCTGGCGAATAATGGGCGTACTTTTCGCAACTTTGATGGTTCCTCTTATGTACCTGTTGGGAAAGAAGTTGTTTGGAACTTGGATTGGCGGGTTCTCTGCGGCTTTCCTGTTTTCATTTGACTTTATGCATTTCACAATGGCACGTATCGGCACAGTGGACACGTATGTCGTGTTTTTCTCCCTGGTTTCTCAGCTGTTCTTTTTAATTTACTTCATGAAAGTCGTTAAAGACGGGTTCAAGATGACCTCAGTGTGGCCGCTGTTTTTGGCAGTGGTTTTCTTTGCGTTGGGTTTCTCAACAAAATGGTTTACCCTCTACGGCGCCGCTGGGCTGCTTGCGTTGCTGGTTGCAGTCAGAATAAAAGATATATCAAGACTCAAAAAGGGCTTAGGCGACAAATACTTGGCTTTCTTTGATCGCCCAGCCGTGTTGCTTTTGGGCTTCATCGGCATAGCCGTTGCAATCTACTTTGCAACCTACATAGCCGACATGCTTGCAGGCGACTCGTTCCTAACGATTCTCAAACTGCAGGGCGCAATGTTGTCTTTCCATTCAGGCACCGTTGTAGACCCCTCTTCCGCGCCTTGGTGGAGTTGGCCTTTCATGTTTAGGCTAGACGGCGTTAACGTCCCAAGATGGTTCGACGTATCATACGGTCTGCCTAACAACACAATTTCCACGATTACGGTTTTCGGCAACCCTATGGTTTGGTGGATTGGATTTGCACTCATGCTTGTACTCACTGAGAGAGCTATTCATGGACGACAATTGGTGGCAAACTTGCGGAGCCGTATATCAAACTCATCAGCACGAAAAAGCATAAGCATCCGAGCTCAGGGTTGGGATATACCAGCAATATACATAACCGTCATATTCTTCTTTAGTTGGCTACCTTACGTTTTCATTGGCCGAGCAACCTACATCTACCATTTCTATCTCAGCGTGCCCCTGCTTTGCTTAGCCATAACCTACTTCATCAACAAATACTGGCATACCCGAGAAGGAAAAATCGCTGCCATAGCCATATTTGCGGGTACCGTCGCATTGTTTGCGCTGTTTTACCCTGTGATTTCTGGGGCACCCGTATCCTCTTCGTTTATCCATACTTATCTCAAGTGGTTCCCGAGTTGGGGTGACTTCGCATAACCACTGTCGGTAAATTCAAGCAAGATGCTTCAGGTTTCAGTGGTTCTGCCTGCCTACAATGAAGTTGACTATTTGAAGCCAGCCGTGGTGAAAACCATCCAAACCCTCGACTCAATTCACACAATCCTACGAGGTTATCAGTTGCCGAAGACGGCAGCACTGACGGCACCTCCGAACGTGCAGAGGAACTATCTCAGCAGATGCCTGGCGTTAGGCATATTCACCGCGACCAACGTTTGGGAAGAGGAACCGCACTCAACAACGCATTTAAGCAGAGCCGCGGCGAAGTCTTAGTTTACATGGATTTGGATTTAGCAACTGACCTCAAGTACCTAAAACCCCTAATTGAAGCCATCACCGTGGAAGGTTATGATTTTTCTACTGGATCCAGGATGATGGCTGAAAGCAAGGCTGAGCGTACATTAGGTAGAAGTATAAGCTCCAAAACTTACAATTTTCTGGTTCGACATATGCTTGGCTCGAAGCTTAGGGACCACCAATGCGGTTTTAAAGCCTTCAAGCATGACCCACTAATGCAGTTGCTCGATGAAGTGCAAGCTACCCATTGGTTTTGGGATACAGAAACTATGGTGAGAGCCTATAGGCATGGCTTTAAAATCAAGGAGATTCCTGTCGAATGGAAGAGTGGCAGAGGAACCAAAGTTAACATATTCAAGGATTCCTGGAATATGTTTTGGCAAATTATGGGTCTTTGGTGGACCTTGAAAATAGAGAAAAAATAGTTACCCGTGTTGCTAACACAACTATCGCTCGTGCAAGCAACGCTAACCCGAAAATGAAGATTATTCCAGCCCAGAAAACAAACCACTCAGTAGCTAAAGTTATCCTTTCTAAGTAAGTTACTGTTAGGAAGCTTGTTCCAAGCCAAAACACGATGTTCTCGATGGTTTCTGCTTTACGTGATACAGGTGAATGCATTCCAACTCTTAGCGTCAAGATCACTATTTCTAAAATTCCAATTCCTAAGCAGAACTGGAAAGCTGCAGTGTAGAGGTTCACATAGTCAGCGGGGTTTAATGGTGCAGGCAGCGAAATTCCCGTGCTGGGCAGAGGTGCAAGGGTGAGGGAGGTGAAAAAATTGACAAAGCCATCCCAAAGGTTGGTGGACAGATTGATGTAGTAAACGAAAGCTAAAATAATGAAAACGGAGCCAACCCATAAGGCTGTTATTAGGCTTTCTTTTTTCTTTTCAGTCAACGTGTGCAGGTTTAGGATATTCATTGGAATGCTTTTCTCCATTCGTCATTGTCGCATTTGGCAAATATATCTTTCCATAAAAAATTGCATGTGCATATTTTAAATACTCAGAGCTGATAGAATAGAAAGTGGATGGATTTGCATGTCGTATTGTCCGAAATGTGGCAATAAAGTCGATGACACAATGGTTTTTTGCCCACGTTGCGGGGCATCGTTAAAAGATGCCGTCCCGACAGGTCAACCTGCTCCCCCTCAGCCTTACCGCAGAAGAGATGAGAAATCAGAAAAGAACGAAAAACAGGAAAAACAGACAAACCGCGACCGACCCGAAAAAGGCGAAAAAAACGAGAAAGGTGAAGCTGGGTTTATCGGATACTTAATCGGTGGACTAATCCTAATTACGCTTGGTTTGTTCTCGGTACTGCAGCTAAGCGGCTACTTCGCTGACACAGGGCAAAGCTGGGCGATTATGCTGTTGATAATTGGCGTAATTATCATCATTGGCGCCATCTACATTGCGTTGGTTGCGCGAAAACGTTCACCACCGCCACCTTAGATTATCCGACCTAAAAAGGCTCGATAAAACCTGTGCTCCAGCAAAGTGACGGTTTTGTTTCTTCCGAATACTCGATAATAATTTTTTCCAGCTGCCTCAATTAAGTCGCCGATGTCGTAACGTGGAAACATGCAGGAAGATACGATCAATCTGCCCCATTCCCCTCTTTTGAGCTGATGCAGCATCTTGATTCCTTTACCCGTGGCAACTTCGAAGACGTATGTGTCGTAGTTCGGGGTTATGTAAGGCAAATCATCTAGTTGTTGCCCAAAAACGCCTTCAGTAGCCGTGTACATTTCAACTATTGGCACATCTCCAAAGTAACTCTTGAGGATTGGTCCGTACTTGAAATGGATTTTTGGTACGCTTGTTAGGAATATTGCTTGGGTTTTCCATAGATCGACCGGTTTTTTTCCGTATTTGTGTTTAATGCATCTGGCAAAGGACAGGATTACGGGGGTAACTCCCATTGCAGCTGTTACATTTTGGTTGAGTGCCCTTTGGTAGACGAGTTCAAAGCGTTTCTGCCAATCTTTCCGACTCACTCCACCACCTAAGGCGTCGATTTCTTCTTGGCGTGGCATAAGGCTTACCCGGTCAAACATGGGGTTGAGGCGGGCATATGTGCCTGAACTGTAACCGTAGGAGACTTGTTTGCCGTCTACATCCATTGTATGGACATTTGAAGGAAAATTCAAGTTCAAAATAACGCCCAGAAAAACCCCATAGTTCTTTTTTCGTACAGCGTAGTTTACGAGTGCCCTTGCGCCGCAGCTATAGATTTGTTTTAGGTGAGTTTGGGTTGCTGGTAGGACTTTTGATTTTCCTGTTGAGCCGCGGGTCATAACCCACGTTTCAGGCGGTTCAGACAAAAACGCATTGTAGCTTCGTTCTTTTATCTGTTTGAGGTATGGTATGAGCCCTGAATAGTTAATTATGGGAAAATTAGCCTGATAATCAATAATATCCTTGACTTGTACAGCGTTGTGGCTTGCACCGTATTCTGTGGATACATATTTTGCCACCAAATCCGCCAGCACCAGCTCTTGTGCCTTCTGCGGGTTCTCGATGGAATCGTACCAAGGCTGAATATACGGTCGTAGGATACTGTTAACGCTATCTTCGTCAGGCAACATATCGTTCACTAAGTAGTTGTTATGAATTTGCTTATATGCTTCTCCTCAAATAGTAAAACAAAGCTCTAGGGTTGAAAAATTATGTCAGAAACAATCCGTACTACTGCAGAAAAAATCAAGAAGCTAGAAGTTCAAGGCGCACGAAACGTTGCCATAGCTGCGGTGAAAGCCATCCGAACCCAAGCAGAGCAAACAAAAGCAAAAACCAAAATCCAGTTCATGGGCGAACTCAAAGAAGCCCAAAGCATCTTCGCTGCCTCAAGAGAAACCGAACCACTAATGCGAAACGCCATCCACTGGTTAATCACCCAAATTCAAAGCGCAAAAACCGAAAGAGTACCCGAACTCAGCCAAACCATAAGCGGAACAGCCTCCCAGTTCCTAAAAGATTTAGAAGATTCAAAAGAGAGCATAGCAGAAATTGGAGCCAAACGAATCCGCGACGGCTCAGTGGTTTTTACGCATTGTCACTCATCAACGGTGACCCGACTGCTTGCAAAAGCTAAAGCAAGCGGCAAAAATTTTAGAGTCATATGCACCGAAACCCGTCCCGCGTTTCAGGGAAGAATAACTGCTAAAGAACTCGTCGACTTAGGCATTGAGACCACATTTATTGTGGATTCGGCGGCGCGGACATTCATGGGGGAAGTTGACTTGGTAATCGTTGGAGCTGACGCCATCGCCTCTGAGGGTAACGTTGTAAACAAGATTGGGTCAAGCGGAATCGCAGTTTTAGCTCATGAAGCCAGAGTTCCATTCTACGTGGTTTCGGAGTTGCTCAAATTCGACCCCGCAACGCTTAGTGGCGAATGCGAGAAGATTGAGCAACGCAGCCCCGCCGAAATCTGGAATGCAGCCCCAGCCAAACTCACGGTACGCAACCCTGCGTTCGACGTAACCCCAAACCGCTACATCCACGGCATCGTCTGCGAAGAAGGCATAATCGCACCTCAGTCCATCGTTGAAGTTATGCGTCGAAAATATCCATGGGTGTTCCAATAATATTTTGTTAAAAAAATGCTACGGACTAAAGTAATCCATCATAAAAAATCAATAAATAATAAAAAAAGACGGAAAAGGACCTAAATTCCATTTCCGTGACAAAAAATAGGCTCAGATAATGGTATTTCTTAGGTTTTCCATTGTTTTAGGGCAAGGGCGAGTTCTTGGTGGTTTTTAGCGTATTCTTCTAGGGTTTTTCCGTATAAAGTTGCGTCGACGGCTTGGCGCATGGCTTTGGCACCTGCGACTGTGCCTTGTGGGTGTCCGTGGATGCCGCCGCCTGCTTGTATAACAAAGTCGCTGCCGAAAGTCTCTATAAGCGCAGGCACCAAGCGGGGGTGCAATCCACCGCTTGCAACGGGCAAAACAGGTTTGAGATGCCCCATTTCAGATTTACAGGCATCGATGTTCTCGACTACTTCCGCTTTGGTTTCAGACATTTTTCCAACAACCGTCCCAACATGCAATTGGTCTACTCCGATTATTCTTGCGAAGGTGGCGATGGGTTTCATGGCGATCCCGTGTAATGGATTCTTGGTAAAAGCGGCGTGTCCAGCGCGGTGTGCGTGGATGACGAGTTTGAAGTTTTGGTCTCGAAGCGTTTGCAGGGCTGACCAGCCGCAGGTTAAAATGTCCACCATAATGTATTCGCCGCCTTGGTCCACGACGGCTTGGGCACGTTTAAGCATGGTTTGGGTTTCGGCGGTGACGTTTATCATGTAGACTTTGCGTTCGCCTGTTTCGTCTTGGGCTTTATCGCGGCTCTCAAGCGTTTGCGTTAGGCGCTCCTCGAAGGGGTTGAAGCTTTGGCTGCTCAGGTTCTCATCATCTTTGACTACGTCGCAGCCTCCAAACCAAGCGTCATAGGCGACTTTAGAGTGGTCTTTAGTTTCTAACCCGAGTTTAGGCTTGATGATGGTGCCAACGAGCGGGCGATTTGGCACTTTGAGGAGTTTACGGATTCCAGCTATGCCAAACGCTGGTCCCTTGAAACTGTTCAAAAGATTTCTGGGGAATTCTATGTCGAGCAGACGCAGGTTTTTGAGTGCTTTTAGCCCAAAAACGTTTCCAGCTACGCTACTTAGGATGTTTGGCATGTTCGATGGCTCAAAGAGCTCGATAGGATATGCAATTTTGATTACGTTGCCTTCGATGCTGAATACTTGTGCTGCCAACCTTTCGACATAAGGTTTCTCAGTCGTTAGCTCGGTCCACGTGCCCACGGAGCTTTCTGCCGCCACCCCGCCTGCAGCTTCTTTTGGGCTGATTCCTTCAGGCTCCAGAGAGAAAGTGCAGATTAAATCGGTTTCTTTAGGCTTGTAAGTTAAGTCTATAAAGTCAAGATACTTCAAGAGCAACCCTCGACAGTTAGATTCATTGGGTTTGCCTTAAAATCTTTAACTATTCCCAGAATAATTGGTTAGTGAGTGTTTCAGATGGAACTCAGCGTTGAAGTCTTGATGATTACAACGGGCGGAAGCAGAATCGCCCTACTAAGCGAACAAAGTGCCAACTTGCTGGGCGTGCACAGTTCTGACAGAATAAAAATCACTTGCAAAAACCAAGAAATGATTGCTATCGCCAACATCGCCGATTATTTTCCTCCAAACCGAATTGGGCTCTATCGTGAAACTGTTGTTGCCCTCGGGGTAAAGGAAGGCGAGACAGTTAATGTGACTTTGGCTCCGCTTCCTGAATCTCTCTTTAACATTCGAGCCAAGCTTCATGGAGAACGGTTACGCGAACAAGACCTTGTCGCCATAGTGAAAGATGTGGTTGAGCGGCATTTGAGTACTGTTGAAATCGCCGCATTCCTAACAGCCCTCAGCATCCATGGACTTAGCACTGGCGAAACAGAAGCTCTATCTAGAGCAATGATTTCAACTGGAAAAACTCTCGATTTTGGGCCCGGACCCATTCTTGATAAGCACAGCGTCGGTGGTATTCCGGGTGACAAAACCAGCATGCTCGTTGTTCCAATTGTGGCGGCAGCAGGGTTCACCATTCCCAAGACTTCATCACGAGCCATAACATCTCCGGCAGGAACCGCAGACCGCGTAGAAACCCTCTGTCCCGTTAACCTAACCATAAAAGAAATCAAAGAGACTGTCAAAAAAACCAACGGATGCCTCGTTTGGGGCGGGTCACTGGAGCTTGCACCCGCCGACGATCTCTTTATCCAAGTTGAATACCCCTTGGGAATCGACCCAATGTTGTTGCCCTCGATTCTAAGCAAGAAAAAAGCCATCGGCGCCACACACGTCGTTATCGACATTCCCACTGGGATGGGCGCAAAAATCAAGACCCGAACCGAAGCTTACACATTAGCGTCTGATTTTGTTGATTTGGGTAAACGTTTAGATTTAAACATCCAATGTGCCTTGACTTTTGGAGATCAACCGTTGGGCTGCGGGATTGGACCCGCGTTGGAGGCAAGGGAAGCGTTGACTACACTGATGGGTGGCGGTCCGCCTGATTTACGTGAGAAAGCTTTGAGCCTTGCAAGTATATTATTTGAAATGGTCGATGTTGAAAACCCCCGTGGGATGGCTGAAGAAATGATTGATTCCGGCAAGGCGATGGCAAAGATGCGTGAAATTATCGCTGCTCAGGGCGGAAACCCCTCGGTTAAGCCTGAAGATTTGCCTGTTGGACCTGAATCGACTGTGGTGCGGTCGGACGTTGCTGGCAAAGTGCTTTGGCTTAGCACTGATGATATTGTTCGGATTGCCCGTGAAGCTGGGGCTCCGAAAGAGAAGGGCGCAGGTGTACTATTACATGCTAAACTAGGCGGAAACGTACATAAAAATGGTATACTGTTTGAAATTTACGCCGAAAGAAGCAGCAAGTTGGCGTCAGCACTAGAGTTAGCGCGGCAATTGTCACCCATCGTATTGAGCAAAAAGCCCGAGGAAAAAATGATTTTGGACCGTATTCCAGAACAGGCGACTCATGAGAAAACCTTCATGCTAGATCGGTAAGCGCTTAGTGTGTGACTGCTCCGCCGACGAAGCCGCCGATTCCAGAAAGTACCGTAACCAACACGAGCGCTATTACTCCTAAAACTAAACCTGCCAAACCGCCGAAAAGGAAGCCCAAAACACCATGCCTAATGGTTTCAACTACGATAAGGTGTAGGAAAGATAGGATTGCCAAGACAACAGCACTAGCGAATCCAGAGAGCAAACCTGCCATAGAACCACCTAAAACGCCGCGAGCAATGACTCCAGCTATGAAGCCTCCCAATAATGCGCCAACTATGAACCCTAAACCTGGATAGAGAATACTTACGAATACGGTTACTATGAAGCCTACCAGTGCGCCTAAACCGATACTTGCCAAAGGATACACCAATCAAGATTGCCTATGAAAAACGAAATAAAAAGGTTCTCTTCCCTGTTCCCTGCGCTCATTTAAATCGACCATTTAATTGGTGACTTGACTAGGGCGATGCAAATATTTCATTAGACGAAAAATTTTTTTAAGTTGTCACAAATGCCTGATGTTCTGTTTGGGAAGATTAACCCTTAACATACGTTACATATAAGAAGTCGGTTGAACAAACAATTTTTAATAAATTCGAGGAAAGGCTTTGTGAGGGAAGGCGACGGCTGGTTCTGTTAAAGTAATCTTAAAGAAAATTTACAGTGTAGCGTTAATATTGAATGCACTCATCACTGTAGCAGCTGTTGTCGGCATCTTGTCTGGGTTCTACACATCTTATCCCCATTGGCACCCCTACGCTCCCTTCCTAATCGACGGCAACCTGTTTTGGATTGCTCTCGCCGCAGGCGTAATCAACATCTTTCCATCTGCCGCAATCGGGCGCACTTTGCATACCGGGCGTTTTCTGTTTCATCATTACGTCTACGGCTTCTTTGTGCTAGTTTCAACATCAGCTTGTGTAACCGCGTTCACTTCTATTCCGTTGCCCAATCTGTTCTTTGTAGATTCCTACAGCGTAGGAGTTAATGCGGGACGCGTATGCTTTTTGACAGGGTTAGCGTTATTTTTAGATGACTTGCCTGATGTCTCTAAAAAAGTGGAATCTGGCTTAAACCGCTTAAAGACTAAAGCTTACCAAATAAGAAAGAGTCTACACATTCTCCAATTCGTCACTGGGGCATTTGCGCTGTATTGTTGCCTCTCAATACTGCTTTCCACACTTGTGGACAGTAGCCAAGTCCTGCCAAACTCCTTTGTCATCAGCAGTTTACTCATAACAAGCATCACTTCGTTTGCGTGCATCAAACGGAAAGATTGGCTAAAGATTACTCTACCAGAAACCAAGCAGCTTAGTGTTTCTGCTTAACAATTTCTTTACTGACAGCTTCTAACTGGTCTCGGGTTAGGCTTCTAGAATTCCTATAGGTTGTTAGGTGATTGGGTAATTGTGGAAGCTTCAGAATTGTTACAGTGGGGTTGCTCACGTGAAGTGTTGCATGGTTGTTTGTGAGGACCACTATGCCTTCAACCCCGATGCCCAATGCTCTTAAGTTGGGGTTGCCGCCGATTATCTGTTGAATCTTTGCCGCATTACGTTTGACTTGTCGGCTAGGGCTACCAGGAAAATTCTTTTTTCCAGACCTTTGCCATTCGTCACCATTGCAAGAGATGTTTCCGTTCCAGTTCTTAGTTTCTAAAACAAAAACGCCGTTGGGTCCCAGAACTATGTGGTCAATGTCTCCACCGCCATCCCTGAGATACAAATCGTTTAGAAGATAATAATCGTCGTTTAATCTGTGAGTTAGGAGGTTGGCAACTTGTTTTTCTCCTCTTAAGCCGGCATTGTAAATGTGGTACCTGCGCAAATAAAGGTAGAAAGCACCCAGCGATACAACCAAGAAAACGAGACCTGCTAGCTCTAATATGTCGATTTTTAGGGTTGAGAGGATTCTAAAGATTAAGAGGGCGGAAATGGCTGCAAACACTATTGCGCTTAGCCCTGCTTTGGCAAGGTTTTTTCTTACTTGGTTTTTGAGGTAGCTGCTGGAGCCTTTAATTTTTCGCATTGAATTTTGATTGGGTTTTATGCTATATTACCCTATGGCAACTTCACATCGAGTTTTAAGGATAAATTTGGCACTGTTCCTCTTGCGGAACAATCTGTTCCAAGGGGAGAGCTAAATCATGGTTCTATCTTTTGCATTGTATGGTGCGAACCATGAGAACCTCAACTATTGTAACGTCAATACTTACGTTATTGGTATTGTTTCTCACAATTCAGGCTTACCCAGTTGTTCAGGCCCAAACGACTGTTTCGCTTGAGACCAAAGCACTCGACTACATAAAGACCGTTCTACCCTTTAACATGAGCTACTACAATATCACTGTCGGCAATGCTTATTCTCTTCCCTCAGGGCCAAATGACCCAACAATCACTCAAGCAGTTGACATTGACCTAAAATCTGACGACAGCACAATCCACGTTGTCTGTCTATATGTTAACGGCGCTTTGCACCAGTGCGGTGTAAGACCGACAGGCACCCCAGTCGCCGACAAAAACTACACAACCCTAGAAGATGTTACTACACGGATTCTGCTTGCCCATCAGCAACAGACTGGACTTGATTCAACCAGTCTTTTAAACACGCTAAACCTTGTAAAAGACAACGAGACAACGAATGTTAATTTGGACAACGTAAACCTAACCATATCTAAGTTTCCAGATATTATTGGTTCACAAAATGCCAATGGCATGCCGGTACCCATTGGGTCAAATTCAAGTTTTTCGATCAGCTTTCACTGGATGCTAACGAAAAGCGGCATACTGACGGGTCAGGTTCTCTTGTCTTTTGACCACAACGGTGTCCTCTATAACCTGCAAGACGAACGAGCAATGAACCCCACGGGAAACACAGACAATGAACAACAAGCAGCCACTCCTACTCCATTCCCGATTACAGCAACACAGGAAAACTTCACTTCTTCAACCACAATATCCACAAATGATAGCTCAACACAATCAAACCAATTGTCTACACTGAAAACCGATTCCTCACAAAACGTGCTATTTGTGCCTATCTTGATAGTTGCCCTAGCAGCATACGCGATAGTGGTGCTTCTAATGATTACTTACAAGAGTAAAAATCAAGAAAAAAATTAAAAGAGAAATCTCAAAAAGAGACTAACTTATTTTTTGTTTGTTAGGTATTCGTGCATTGCTTTGGCTGCGCGTTTGCCTGCGCCCATGGCGCTGATGACTGTTGCTGCGCCTGTGGCGACGTCGCCGCCTGCGTAAACGCCGTCTAAGCTGGTTTTGCCAACTTCGTTGACGCATATGGTTCCGTGTCTGGGGTCGCTTTGTAAGCCGTCTGTGGTGCGTTGGATGATTGGGTTGGGTGTTTGTCCGATGGCTATTATGACTGTGTCGACGTCCATGGTGAATTCGCTGCCTGGAATCTCTTTTACGCTTCTTCTGCCTTTGGCGTCAGGTGCACCCAGTTCCATTGCGATGCATTTCATGGCTTTTACCCATCCTTTTTCGTCGCCGTAGAATTCCATTGGGGCAGCTAAGAATTTGCAGACTAAGCCTTCTTCTTCTGCGTTCTCGATTTCTTCGCTTCTTGCGGGTAATTCGTCGCGTGAACGTCTGTATAGTAAACAAACGTCTGATCCGAGTCGCATGCTGCTTCGTGCGCAGTCCATAGCGACGTTTCCGCCGCCGATGACAACGACGTGTTTTCCGATGCGGATAGGAGTATCGTATTCTGGGAAGAGGTAGGCTTTCATAAGGTTAACGCGGATGAGGAATTCGTTGGCTGAGTAGATGCCGCCTAGGTTTTCGCCTTTGCAACCTGTGAACTGTGGTAAGCCTGCGCCACTGCCGATGAACACTGCGTCATAACCGTTCTTCATGAGTTCTGGGATAGTGTGTATTCTGCCAACCAAGTTGCCCAATCGCAAGTCTACACCGAGTTTTTGGACGTAGTTAACTTCGTTTTGCACGATGGCTTTCGGTAAACGGAACTCGGGGATACCATATGAGAGGACTCCGCCGCCAACGTGTAGCGCTTCGAACATGGTGATTTCGTGACCAAGCTTAACGAGGTCTGCCGCAACAGTCAAACCTGCTGGACCTGCACCGATAACTGCGACTTTTTTGCCTGTTGCGGGTGTTTTTGGCGGAAGCTGAGATCCGTTGTCGCGTTCCCAGTCTGCGAGGAAACGTTCTAAGCGTCCTATACTGATTGGGTCTCCCATCTTGCCAATGACACATTTAGCTTGGCACTGCACTTCTTGTGGGCAGACACGTCCGCAAACGGCTGGCAGGGCATTTTTGGTTTTTATGGCCGCAATGCCTTCAGCGTATTTCTTGTCTTTGATGCATTTGATGAAAGTTGGAATCGGCACTTCAACGGGGCAACCAGTTCTGCATTGAGGATTCGGGCAACATAGGCATCTGCTGGCTTCTTCTTGGGCTTCTGCTTCAGTGTAACCTAAAGCAACTTCACTGAAATTTTTAGCGCGAACTTTCGGCTCCTGCTTAGCCATCTCTACGGCTTTTCTATTCAACTTTGGTTTAGGCTTTGTTTCTGCCACACTTGCAACCTCCACTCATTTCCGATAGTACTGAACTTAACCTTTCTTCTGGGAGCATGGTTCTTTGACGTAGGATTAATTCGTCAAAGTCTGTTTGGTGACCGTCAAATTCTGGTCCATCCACGCAGCCGAACATCATTTTGCCGCCGACTGTAACTCGGCATACTCCACACATGCCCATGCCATCAATCATTATTGGCGTTAAAGTCACAACTGTTGGGATGTTATATGGTTTGGTGATTTCGCTAATGTTCTTCATGAGGATAACTGGACCCATGACAACGCAGCGGTCAAACTTTTCTGTCTTGAGTAGTTCTTTTAGGAAATCTAAGCCTTTGTAGCCTTTTGAACCATCGTCAGTTGCAACATAAACTTTTTCACTCAATGCTTTGGCTTCGTTTTCCATCATGATGAATTCTTTTGTGCGAGCGCCAAGAACTGTAGTTACTTTGTTGCCTGCTTCTTTCATTGCTTTAGCCTGCAATAGTAAGGGTGCAATCATTACGCTTCCACCCACACAAAGCACTTTGCCAAAGTTTTTGACTTCAGACGGGTTGCCCAGTGGACCAGTAACGTTGTCGACGCATTCGCCTTGGTTTAGCAAGCCAAGGTCTTTGGTAGTTTTGCCGACTTCATGGAAAGCAAATGAAACGGTGCCCTTCTTTGTGTCGTAGCCGCAGATTGTTAAGGGTATGCGTTCGCCTGTTTTCCCGTGAATTACGATTAGGAATTGGCCTGCGTGCGATTGAGCTGCAACATCTGGAGCATCTACTTCAAAGAGTTTAATCTTGGGAACTAATTCTGTTTTCGAAATTATTTTGTACGTTTTGCAGTCGCCTCCACAGTAACTTCACGTTTGGGTAAAGCAGAAATTTTCTTGTAGAATTCATCGAGTTTTGCCTCGAATTCGCCAGCGCATCTGGGTGATTCCTCGTAGAGCTCAAATCGATCGAGCAAACCCAATTTTTTGAGTGCCACCTTCAAAGCTGCTACGTTGCGTTCGGCTGTGTCTCTTCCTTCTTGGAGTTTGCAGTCTTTAGCTGAGCAAACTACTCCCATGACACCATCGAAGCCGCAGTTTAAGGCGTTTATGATGTGGACGGGGTCGAGGGATTTGAAGCATGGAACTTCAAGTGCTAAGACGTTTTTGCCTTCAAACGCTTTGTTTGGGTTATCTAATGCTGAGAACTCAGACCATTGACACACGAATGCGAGAACCGCTGGACCCTTGTTCTTGGCTTTCAATAGTGCAAGTGATTTGCCGTAGCGGTCTACTACGTCTTCGAACTCGAAGCCTTTCACTTGTATGGCGTGGTGTGGACAAACCAGTTGGCATGCACCGCATCCAGTGCATTTTTCTTCGTTAACTTTTGGGGTGGCGAAGGATTCGAATTCAAGTGCCCCGTATGGGCAGATGAAGATGCATTTGTCACATCCCACACATGCTTGAACATCATAGACTGCTTTGCGTGAGAATTTTACAACTCTAACGGCGTTTTCGTCGAAGCCTAATTGTTTTAGAACATTTTTTGCTAAAGCCAGTCTTCGGGTGTTAATTTTTGTTCCTTCTTTGTATCGACAGAATGGATCTTCACACTGGATAGAAACAATGTTCTTTACACCTAAATTGAGAGCTTCAAACACAAAATCCGTTGGGACTCGACCTGCACAGGGCAAACGCATCGGCATGTAGTTGTCAACTTTAAGTCCTTGGGCTTTGAGGATGTCTTGGACTTCCCCCGTGGAAGGCGAATTTCCCCGGCACATCAAAACCAATGTATCGACGTTTTTGGCTTTGACCTGTGCCTTCTTGAGATATTCTGTTAGGTTATCGTAATTGTAATACTGCATTTTTATGGCTGCAGAAGGACAAGCACTGTAGCAGATGCCACAAACCTGGCAATCTTGACTGTTTATTTCAACTTTGCCCGTCGAATCCGCTTTGATGGCTTCATAGGGACAGATTGATTTGCAGACATAACATCGGCTACATAAGTCTTGGTCGATTTCAACTACAGCGAGACATTTTTCACTCATTCGTAAACCCTTTTCTGCGTTTCCGCTGTTACTTTAATGACTTAGCATGATAGCTTAAGCTAATCGATGCGAAAAGGGTTTCAGAATGATATAATTGTTTCTCTCTATTTTTTGTAATACGGTCGTCTAATGTAACTGTAGGCTTCCAGTGCTGCAGTAATTCCTTGACCGACTGCTGTACCAACTTGCTTGACAGGGTGATTAGTTACGTCGCCTGCCGCGTACACTCCGGGCAGATTCGTTTTTTGGTTGATATCTATTTTGATGTAACCATGCTCGTCTGTTTCAACGCCGCTGGCTTTAGCGATTTGACTGTTAGGCGCTTCGCCTACTTGCACAAAAACTGCATCTACAACTAATTCGCTTGTTTGATTTGTTAAGTTGTCGATTAGAGTTACAGTTCTTACCTGTTTGTCACCCTTAATTTCTTGTGCTTCAGTGTTCCAAAGAGTTTTTACATTACCTTTCGACGCGATATCAGACACTAAGGTTTCTTCAGCTCTGAATGCTTCCCTCCTATGAATCACCGTGACCTGCGCAGCAAGACCTGAAAGGTAAAGCGTGGTGATGCAAGCAGAGTTACCGCCGCCGATGACCAACACTTTTTTGCCCTTGAAAAACGGTCCATCACAAACGCCACAGTAACTTACGCCTCTTCCCCGAAATTCCTTTTCACCTTTGATGCCGATTTCTTTGTAGTGTGAACCCATAGAGAATATTACTGTTTTAGCCTCATATGCTGCGTTGGATGTTTTAACAATTTTCTTTTCACCCATTAGGTCCAGTTCTGTGACGGGTTCCAACTCATGGATGACTGCGCCGACTTTTCTGCAGTGGTTAGTCATTTTTTCTGCGAGTTCTCCGCCGCTGATTTCAGCAAATCCAGGATAATTCACAACGGTTGAGGCATCGGTGATTGTGCCGCCCGGCAATTTTTCATCCAAAATTAAGGTTTTCAATCCACTTCGAACAGTGTAGATTCCTGCGGCTAAACCTGCTGAGCCAGCACCGATGATTATGACATCCCAGTTCTCCATAAATAGCATCTCTTACAGTTAATTAGTTGGTTGATGCGTTTATAAAAATGTTCGATTTTTCTGTGTTCCAATAAGCAGATAAAGCCGAATCTGATTAGATTTCTTTAACGCTTTTGAAGGTTTGTTTATGGCGAAATACAGGTGTACAGTCTGCAATTGGGTTTATGACGACGCAAAAGAAAATGTTAAGTTTACAGATTTACCCAAAGAATGGGTTTGTCCCGTTTGTGGTGCACCAAAATCAGCTTTTGTGCTCTTAACCGAGAGGGCAGAAGCGAAGCAGGTAGAAGAAAAGAAGGTAACGCACACGGTTTCTGAGGTGCTTATTGACCAGATTGCTGAGTGGGGAGTTAAGTATGTTTTCGGCATCCCAGGAACTTCAACTTTGGGGTTGGTGGATGCCATACGGAAGAGCAACGGCAAAATACGGTACATACAAGTTCGCCATGAGGAGACGGCGGCGTTTATGGCTTCAGCATACGGCAAATTAACGGGGCATGTGGCGGCTACTTTAAGCATTTCTGGTCCAGGCACAACCAACTTAGCCACAGGGTTATACGATGCCCAACTCGACCATGCGCCAGTCTTAGCCTTAACAGGTATGGTTCCACGCAAATTCATGGGGCAAGGTGCACTGCAGGAAATTGACCACCAAGCCTTCTTTGAACCCTTAAGCGTCTACAATAAAACCCTGATGACGGAAGATCAAACCACGTCACTGGCGACCTTGGCGATCAAGCATGCGCTCCTTGACCAGGGCGTCGCTCATATTGGCATACCCAACGATATACAGAAGTTGCCGTATGAAACGGAGATTTTGTCGTTTGAAGGCAGAATGCCCAACCTCGCTTATGGACAAGAGGATTGGGTGATTGAGAAAGCTGCAAAAGTTATCGATTCTGCTAACCGACCGGTGATTTTGATGGGTTTCGGTTGCCGAGGACAAGGCACTAAACTTCTAAAACTGGCGATAAAAATTGGCGCGCCTATTATTTCAACTTTCCGAGCAAAAGGACTCGTCGATGAGAGCGAGTCATTGTATGTTGGTTGCCACGGCGGTGTAGGATCCACAGCTGCAGGTGAACTCATGACAAGGGCTGATTTGCTCATTGCAATTGGCTCGTCATTTTCGGATTTATCGCTGATTCCTCAGAAACGCACTGTCCAAATCGACATTAACCCATTGATGATTGCTCGCAGATACCCAGTTGAAGTTAGCTTGTTAGGAAACAGTGCGGTTTTGATTCCCAAACTAACAGAGAAGGTAGCACAAAAACAAAATCTAGATTACTCGTCTGAAATTACTCGACTAAAACAAGTTTGGATCGCACAACTGGAAAAAGAAGCAAATTCAACTATGAAGCCAATCAGACCACAATATATTATTAAAGTTTTGAACGACAAAATTGCTGAAAACGCTGTCATTTCGCTGGATGTTGGTGAGAACTGCTGGTGGTTTGGACGCAACTTTGCCATGAAGAAAACTCAGAAGTTGGTGATGAGTGGGGGTTTGGCTACGATGGGTTTTGGTTTACCTGGAGCTTTGGCGGCAGCGCTGGCTTATCCTGAACGGCAAATCGTTTGTTTAACGGGTGATGGCGGGTTAACGATGGTTCTGGGCGATTTCTTGACGGCGCTAAAATACAATTTGCCCGTAAAAGTGTTCGTCATGAACAACAAACACTTAGGAATGATTATGCAAGAGCAAAAAGTCGAGGGATATGAGATTTCACAAACTGAACTTCATGATTACAGCTTCGCTGACTTTGCTGAGCATTCAGGAGGTTTAGGCATCAAGGTATCAGAGCCAAATCAGTTGGAGGCAGCTGTTGAAACAGCGCTTAAATCGCCTAAACCTGCAATTGTGGACATTGATACTGACCCAAGGAGATTCCTGTAAGGAGGTGTTGAAATGAGTACAAGACAAGGAGTTACACTCTCGTATGTGATGTCGCTAGTCGGAGGATTAATTGTCCTAATAATTAGCTTAGTAAACCTTGTATGGTTTGGTTCAGGCGCCTCAACCACAGGAGCCTTTGGCAATTACATGCGTGGAGCTATGGATGGCTACCACAACTTCATGGGAACCTACGCCAGTTCCACAGGCTTCTTCACCGCAGTCTCCGTAGTAAGTCTCGTTTGTGGCGTAATTGTGGTGATAGCTGCTCTTGTTCTGCGGATTCATCCAGAAGAACATTTCATTTGGGGCGTCGTCATCGTAGCGTTTTCCGCTCTGAGCTTTGTTGGTATGGGTGGGTATTTCGTTGGCGCAGTCTTTGGAATAGTCGGCGGCGTAATCGCTTTAACCTATAAACCTATACCTTAACTTTCATACCAATGGTGCCAGCAGTTGCTTTGCGTAACTAAGAGGCCCCAGACTGGGCGTTTTAGATAACGGACGTTTCCTGTATAGTCACTAAACCGTTGTCGCCCACAATCATTTTCAGGTCAGGCAGCAATGGCTCAAGCTTTGCCTGCTCATCGACAACTTCGATAATCAGAGGCATATTCACCGACACGCCTTCAAGATGCAACGTCGATTTTCCACGTTTACCAAATCCGTTAACTCCAGTCCAAACTGTTGCTCCTTCGATATGAGCTTTTACGAGGCAATCCATGATTAGCGCCTGAAGACGTTTGCCCCCCACTTCATCGTTTTTCTTAATTCTGATTGTCAGGTTCCACATTTTTTGTCTCAACGCATAAACCTCGCAATAATTTCGTCACCGAGTATTCTGCCGCCAAACACAGCTCCCAATGACAAGCCGACGTTTGCTAGAATATTTAGTGCCATAAGGCTAAAACGGTTTGCGTCGGCTAGGTTACTGGTTTCCAATGCAAAGGAAGACATAGTTGTGAAGGAACCGCAGAAACCCACCGCCACAAGCAAAGTGTATTGGGGTTCTAGATTCAACCCGATCGACAAGACCGAAAACAACCCTAAAATGAAACTGCCCAAGACATTGATGATTAAGACATTAACGGGTAACCCATAGACTGCTGTGGGAGATTCGACTAGCTTGTAACGTAAAAACGCTCCAATTACCGCGCCGACTACTAAGAGGACGAATTCAATCCACTTCATTTTGCTTACCTTCCATTTTGCAGGTAGGCATTATCAGCATCCTTCTCGGCTGCGGTTCTGGCAGATGCCACGGCTAATGCCATAGCCAAACCCCTTGACGCTTCAAAGTTATTAAAACTTATTCGCTCAAAAAACCCAAAATTGAATCTTCCGATTGAGCGTTTGCTTTTGGGAATAGGCTAATGCTATATATGACCTGAATTAAATATTCAAAGTGATTAGAAAGATGGCTGCTCAAAACATTGACATCGCAGTGGTTGGACACTTCTCAATCGACATCATCAACCTTCCAAGCAGAACCAAGCCATTTACGATTTTAGGCGGCGCTGCAACATACACCTCCTTTGCGGCAAAACGCTTGGATGCATCTGCTTCAGTTATCTCTCGAGTAGGAGGCAATTTTCCTCAAGCTTACCTATGGTGGCTGGGGCAAGAAGGCATCGACCTCTCAGCCGTCACAAAACATACCTCTGAATCCACAACCAGTTTTGAGTTAACCTACAGCCAAGACCTCTCCAAACGCATACTGAAACTCATGAGCAAAGGTCCAACGTTGAGCCCAAACGATATACCCAAAGATTTCCATGCGAAAGCTGTCCACATTGCACCCATAGATGACGAAATCCCATATGAACTGGTAGAGCGGCTCAAAAGTTGCGCTGATATTCTTTCGCTTGACCCCCAGGGTTTGCTTCGAAGCTTCGACGAAACAGGAAACGTAACTGACAACTCCTGCGTTGACTACCGAATCTTCAGCCTAATCAACATCTGCAAGTGTTCGGAACATGAAATTTTCGCATTAACTGGGGAATCTGAACTTAAGCCTGCAATAAAAGCAATCCATGATGTTGGAGTTGAAACAATTATTGTTACTCTTGGCGCTAAAGGTTCTGTGCTCTCAGTTGAGGGCGCTCAATACAACATACCTGCTTGTCCTTCCACAGTGCTTGTTGACCCAACAGGTGCAGGAGACGTTTTCATCGGGAGTTTCTTAACGGAGTATCTGCGCCAAAAAGAGTCTTTATGGTGTGCATGTGTGGGCTCAGCTGCTGCTTCATTTGTTGTTGAGGGTTTGGGTCCCACTTACTTTGGGAAAAAAGAGCAGGTTTACCAGAGAGCGCAGGGTGTCTATGAAAAAGAACTCAAACATTAATTAGCCGTTTATTGATTTAGGACTTTGGGCAAGTCTCCGAATCGTGTTCTGTCATAAGGCTCCAAGCCTTTCAGGAGTTCATCCATGGCTTTCTTTTCTGCTTCCTCCATACTCATGTTCCAGTCCTTACGAACGCGATAAGCAGTGTATTCCTCAAGGTTTTTGAACCGGATTTCTTTATGAACCATGTAGTCCCCCCAAAATCCCCGCATCAACATGCGCCTTGCCGGTTTGATATTGCAATGGAAAATATATGGTTCATGCCATCTTATGTTGTTGAACCATGGGGGAAATCTGTGTCCCCAGATGCTGTCGCCTGAAACTTGCTCGTAGTAGTTGTTTTTTAGGCCCCATCTTAACTCTGGGCTCCAGGTGAATATTCTTCCTTCGTATGCCCCAAACGGGGTATTCTTGGGTTGGTGCTGGAGGTCGCCTTCAAGGTTTATGCGTGGAACGTCAATCACATAGTACCTGTCCTGGTCCAAGTGTTTCAATCTACCCATCCACTCTTTTACCGCGTCTGTGTTTTTTGCGACGAGGTCGCTGTCCCATTTAAAAACCCATTTGTAGTTAGCACTAACAAGACCAATATGCAGGGACAAGGCGAAAGCGTTTGAGCCGCCCCAATAAAATCGAATATGTTTGATTTTGCTGTTTTGCGCCGCAAGAGACTCCACAATTTTGGTAGTATTGTCTTCAACAGAGCTGTCAACAACAATTATTTCGTCGGCGACATCTTGGATTGATTGAATACAGGGTTTAATCCATCGTTCCTCATCTTTTACTGCTACAATAAAGCTTACGCCATATGGGTGATACCTTGGTTTCTTGATTAATCCAAGCTTTGGAAGAGCTGAGACGCCGCTTTTTATGCGTAGAACAACTTTATCGCGCATTCCAATTTGATCGTTGACTATACAAATCCCCTCAGCTACCCTTCGAAGTTTAGCTGATTAATCGCCCTCACGGGGCTTTAAGCTTTTTTGTGTGCAAAGCTATACTGGAACTTAAAGAAAGCCACTAATAAACCGAGAATTCTTAAGAAAGAAAAATTTGAAATGAAAAGAAACTTAAGCAATTAGTTCGTATATGTAGAAAGTAAACTATTCATGTGAGCGTGTATTGTTTGGGTCGCATTGAAAAAGGCGAGAAATGCAGTGTCTGCGGCAAAGTAGCCGAACGTTCGTTGTCAGCCGACAAAGTTAAAGCTGCCGGATTAAACGTTGGTGGCGCCGAAAAGCGTGCTTACCTCTGTAAAGAGCACTACAAAGAATACAAAAAGAAAACCAAAAAAGACAAGACACTCGACAAGTGGCGTTATGGCTAAGAGGCAATTAATATGAGGATTTTGCAGTTACACTCTAACTTTATAGTTTTCAAACCAGTTGAAAAAGAAATCAATATAGCTGAAGAAGCGGAGAAGCTTGAGAACCGCGTTGAAGAAGTCGTGGTTTTATTCACTGCCATAGAAGAAGGCGACAACTCTGCAATGGCACAAAAAGCCATCAACGACGTTCGGGCATTCTTGGGGAAACTCAAAGTAAACCGCATCCTTATCTACCCATTCGCACACCTAAGCAGCAACCTATCCCAGCCAAGTCAAGCACTTGCAATTATCAAGGACATGGAAGCCTATGCCAAAGACAAGGGCATAGAAACCTATCGAGCCCCTTTTGGCTGGAACAAACAGTTCACAATCTCAATCAAAGGTCATCCATTAGCCGAGCAAGCACGCAGCTACACCCCAACACCGGTTGCCGCTCCAACTGAAGTATCAGCGCCCTGCGAAGCCAAAAAAGAGGAAGAACCTGTCTCCGCAGCCCTCAAAGCTGAAGACACGATGAAATCCTACTGGCACATCCTCCAAACCGACGGCTCACTCGTGCCTATTGAAGAATTCAAGTTCAAAGGACATACTAACCTTCAAAAATTCTCCAATTACGAAATCAAAAAAACCCGTGCGGTTACTGTGATGCCCCCACACGTGCCACTCATGAAACGTTTGGAAATCGCTGATTATGAGCCAGGCAGTGACCCAGGCAACATCCGCTGGTACCCGAAGGGACGCATGATAAAATCGCTCCTCGAACAATACATCTCAGCAAAGGTTGCAGCTTACGGGGGCATGGAGGTCGAAACCCCAATTATGTACGACTTCAACCACCCTAGCCTCAAAAGCTACCTAAACCGTTTCCCAGCACGCCAATACGTCCTCAAATCCGAAGATAAGGAGCTTTTCCTGCGGTTTGCTGCCTGCTTCGGCCAATTCCTCATGGCACATGACGCACAATTCAGCTACAAGCAAATGCCCATAAAACTCTACGAACTCACCCGCTACAGCTTTCGCCGAGAAAAAAGCGGCGAAGTCGTCGGCTTAAAAAGGCTTCGCGCCTTTACTATGCCTGATTGCCACGCATTCTGCACTGACCTTGAACAAGCCAAAAAAGAATTCATGGTCCGATTCAACCTCTGCATTGATGTCTTAAGCAACATTGGTTTGGTAAAGGACGATTACGAGATTGCGATGCGCTTTACCAAAGACTTCTACGCGGAACACAAAGATTTCATAACCGAGTTGGCAACGGCTTTTGGCAAACCCATCTTGGCAGAAGTTTGGAATGAGCGATTCTTCTATTTTGCTTTGAAATGGGACCTCAACTTCATCGACAACCAGGATAAAGCCGCAGCACTCAGCACCGACCAAATCGACGTCGAAAACGCCAAACGCTACGAAATAACTTTCGTGGATGAAAAAGGCGAGAAACAGTATCCATTGATTCTGCACTGCAGTCCCAGCGGTGCCATCGAACGAGACATTTACGCCCTGCTAGAGAAAGCTTACCGTGAACAGATGGCGGGCAAAGCTCCGATGCTTCCGATTTGGCTCTCACCAACCCAAGTTCGGTTGATTCCAATCTCAGATAAATTCCTCGACAAGATGGAAGAGCTTGCCAAACAAATCAACGCTCACTGCATCCGAGTAGACATAGACGATTCCTCATCGACTCTGCAGAAGAAAATCCGTGAAGCTGAACAGGAATGGGTACCCTATATTATCGTTGTCGGCGACAAAGAAATCGAATCAGGAATGCTTTCAGTGCGTGAACGCGAACTTAAAGGTCAACAGCAAAACCTGACCACTGAGCAGTTGATTGCGAAGGTGTCTGAGAAAATCGCTGGAAAACCCACAAAGCCCCTGCCCTTACCAATGTACCTCTCGAAGCGTCCACAGTTCCATGGCTAATATAGTTGTCATAAATGAATCGTATGTATCGTTGACATAAACTATATCAAACATTGGATAATATGAAACAGTCATCCAAGAAGTGGAAAACAAATGACCGATGAACTTCAAGTCTACATAGACGGCGAATTCTACCCTAAATCACAGGCTAAAATCTCTGTCTACGACCACGGATTCCTCTATGGCGACGGCGTTTTTGAAGGCATCCGCGAATACGACGGGGTCGTCTTCAAGTTAATGGAGCACATTGACCGCCTCTATCGCAGTGCACACGCTATAATGCTCCAAATACCGCTAACTAAAGAAGAAATGACGAAAGCTGTCCTTGAAACCCTGCGCAAAAACAAGATGAATGACTCCTATATCCGCTTAATCGTCTCAAGAGGCCTAGGTGACTTAGGTTTGGATCCGCGCAAATGCCCCAAACCCACAATCATCATAATTACAGACACTATCAACATCAAAGCAGGCAACGCCAAAGAAGTTGGCATAACCACCATGTTCAGCTGGGTCCGCAGAAACCCCGTGGACGCGACCACACACGAAATCAAATCGCTCAACTACCTAAACAGCGTTCTCGCAAAAATTGAAGCCAACGCAAACGGTGTGGACGAAGCCATCTGTTTAGAAGCAAGTGGCTGCATAGCTGAAGGCGTCGGCGAAAACATCTTCGTTGTCAAAAACGGAGAAATTTTTACACCGCCAACATCCACAGGTGCTCTTGCAGGCATAACCGCAGACGTTGTTGCTGAACTGTGTGGAAAACTTGGCATAGACCTTATCATTACTAATTTGACACCATTCATGCTTTTCACTGCTGACGAAGCCTTCTTCACCGGCACTGCCATGGAAATGGTGCCCATCCGCGAAGTCAACAAACGCACAATCGGCGACGGCAAACCTGGGCCGCTCACTAAGAAGTTGATGACTGAGTTCCAAAAAGTAATTGAGAACCCAAAGAACGGCACAAAAATCTAGATTTCTAACCGTAGCCTACGTGGCCGCGGCTTTCCGTCTTTTGTTTCTTATTCATGAACTGTTCTAGGCTGTTGAATGCTTCTTCGAGTTCTTCACAGGGCGGCAGGAAAACGATTCTGGCATGATCTTTGCCGTAAACAGCGTCGAATCCTGAACCGTTTACGATTAGAACGCCTGTTTGTTTGAGCAGGTCGACGACGAATTCCATGTCGTTTTTCCATCGTTGGCCGATGCTCTCGATTTTAGGGAATATGTAGAAAGCGCCTTCAGGTTTGGTTGTGGTTATGCCTTCGATCTCGTTTAAACGTTTAAACGCGTAGTCGCGGCGTTCTCTTAGCCTGTCAACGATGCCTTTGACGAAGTCTTGAGGACCGTTGAGTGCGGCTGCACCAGCAATTTGAACGGGAGTGTTAGCGCAGAGGCGGATGCGGCATTGCTTCTCTACCCCCAAGCGAAGCGCATCGAGCTGCTTGCCTTCACCCTTGAAGTACATGTAGCCCAGTCGCCAGCCAGTCATCTGATAGACCTTGGAGAACCCGTTTAGCCCAACCACTGGCACATCTTTGGATAAGTGTGCGGTGCTTACGAATGGTTTCTCGTAGGTTAACTGGTCATAAATCTCGTCACTTAGCACTGGTAAGTTGTGTTCGCCTGCGATGTCGAGCATCTCTTTGATGCATTTTTCGCTGTAAACGCTGCCTGTGGGGTTGTTGGGGTTTGTTATCACGATCGCTCGGGTTTTCGATGAGATTTTGCTGCGCAAATCATCGATGTTTGGAACCCAGCCTTCCTCTTCGATTGTTTCGTAGGAAACTGGGGTACCATCAAAGAATTTAGTGTAGGAAATGTATGGTGGATAGGTTGGTCCTGGAAAGAGAATTTCGTCGCCCCTCTCAACCAGCGCCGCCAATACCATCTGAATTCCCTCCGAAATGCCCTCAGTGACTATCACTTTGTCAGAAGTTATGTCCACTTCGTTGACCCGTTTTTCTTTACGCACAATAGCTTCACGAAGTTCAGGTCTGCCTTCCGAAACAGAATAGTAGTTGTCATCATGGTCGATTGCCGCGCACAAGGCATCCTTCACGTACTGGGGTGTTTTGAAGTCGAAGGCAGCAGGGTCACCGATGTTTAAGTAATAGATTTTTTTGCCGCTCTTAATTAGCTCCTGAGTATGAACTATAACGTCGCGTATAGCATATTCGATGTTGCTTGCACGCTTCGTCACTTTAATGTGCGCCAAAGTATGTTACCTGTAACCAGAACACTTGATAGTCCAAAAAATAAATCTTCCTAACACCACCCAACTTTTACCTATCTTTAAATATAAAACTCACCTCGGCAGGAAAACACATTGGGGATTAAATACCCAATTGTTTAAATCTCCAAGAAGGAAGAAGTTTTGGTTTTTTTCAGTCAAAAACAAACTGATTACTGCCTAAAACAAAATTTTTTGAGCATAGCAGATATAAGGAACCCTAACAATATGAACGGCAAAGAAGTGTTACGGTTATGTCAGAAAAGTTGGCTTTAGTTACTTGCACAAGTTGCGGAAAACCAATCCCACCAGGAAGCGAATCCACGAAGTTCCTGTGTCCACAGTGCGGAGAAATCCAGATTAAACGAGATGGCAAATGCCGCAAATTCGGACGCCTTTACAAATGCCCCAAATGCGGGTTTTCTGGACCATAAAAGGCGAAAAGCATGGGCGCTGTTCTTGTAACTTACAAGGTTTTTCCCGATGACATTCTTCCAAGTTTTGATGACTTAAAAGAAAAGATCAAAGCAGTTCTTCCTGAATTCGCCAAAATAGAAGGATATGGAGAAGAACCAGTAGCTTTTGGTCTCGTAGCTCTCCTTGTTCAAATAAGGTATCCAGAAGACAAATCTGGGTTGGTTGACGAATTCGAAGAAAAACTCGCAAAAATCCCCGGTGTAAGCCAAGCGCAAACATTTCAGATACGTAGAACAAGCCGCGATTAACAATCGAACCTCAATTTTCTTTGTTTCTTCCCATTAATATGTTCTTGAGAGTATTCGCGTTTACGCTTTAAAGTTTATATAGGGATGGATGCTTTTTCAAACACACATCCCAAAAGTAGCAAGTCAGGATTATTTAGGAGAAATTTTACCATGAGTGAAGTACAACTTCGCGTTGGAGACGCACGGCAAAGAGATGTCGGCAGAGGAATAGCCAGAATCGATCAGCGAACAATGCAGAAACTGGGCATTAGCGCAGGAGACGTAATTGAAATCGTCAATAAACGCACAACCAGCGCCATCGCTTGGCCAGCCTACAGCGAAGACCAGAATCGCGATATAATCCGCATCGACGGGTTCACACGCAAAAACAGCGGAGTAGCCATAAACGAATACGTTGTAATAAGGCCCGCTAAAGTAAAAACCGCCCTATCCATAACTCTTGCACCAGTGGATATGCGCCTAAACGTGGATGAAGACTTCACGAATTTCGTTAAAAACCGACTTATGGAACGTACTCTGGTCGAAGGCGACACAACCCTAGTAATGATGTTAGGGCACGCCATACCATTCACAGTTTCAAAAACTCGTCCACACGGCATCATAAAAGTAACCGCTGAAACTCGATTGACTATATTAAACGAGCCAGCGCCCGAAGGTAAAGGCTTACCAAGAACAAACTACGAAGACATCGGAGGACTCCAGGAAGAAATCCAACGTGTACGCGAAATGGTAGAGTTGCCACTTCGTCACCCCGAACTTTTCCAACGCTTGGGCATTGAACCGCCTAAAGGAGTCCTGCTGCATGGTCCACCAGGCTGCGGGAAAACTCTCCTTGCACGAGCAGTAGCTAACGAGTCGGAAGCCAACTTCTACTCCATAAACGGCCCCGAAATCATGAGTAAATTCTACGGAGAATCAGAAGCGCGCTTACGCGAGATTTTCCAGCAAGCTCAGCAGAACGCTCCAAGCATCATCTTCGTCGATGAACTCGATGCTATTGCGCCAAAACGCGAAGAAGTCACGGGCGAAGTGGAGAGACGCGTTGTCGCTCAGCTCCTCGCATTGATGGACGGGTTATCTGGAAGAGGAAACGTCATAGTTATAGGAGCAACTAACCGACCAGGCGCGCTTGACCCAGCCTTGCGGAGACCCGGACGTTTTGACCGAGAAATTGAAATCGGTGTTCCAGACAAGAAAGGACGCTACGAAGTTCTCCAAATTCACACACGCGGTATGCCACTTGCTGAGGATGTTGACTTACCGAAACTATCAGCGATGACTCATGGGTATACAGGCGCCGACTTATCCGCGCTTGGTAGAGAAACCGCTATGAAAGCACTCCGAAGATACCTGCCACAGATTAACCTTGAAGAAGAACGCATTCCACCAGCCGTCTTGGAAAAGATGGAAGTTAGGATGGATGATTTCCTTGGTGCATACAAAGAAGTTACTCCAACTGCAATGAGAGAAGTCTACATTGAAGTCACAACAGTCCACTGGGACGATGCGGGAGGACTTGACGACGTAAAACAACACCTCATTGAAGCAGTTGAGTGGCCGATAAAGACTCCTGAAATATTCACTAAACTCGGAATACGACCGCCCAAAGGCATCTTGCTATATGGTCCACCAGGTTGTGGAAAAACCTTGCTCGCACGCGCGGTTGCAACAGAGAGTGAAGCTAACTTCATATCCATTAAGGGACCTGAAGTGTTCAGCAAATGGGTTGGCGAATCAGAAAAAGCAATCCGTGAGGTCTTCCGCAAAGCGCGCATGGCCGCACCCGCTGTAGTATTCCTCGACGAAATTGACTCACTCACACCAAAACGTGGAATGGGCATGTCGGACAGCGGCGTTTCAGAACGCGTCATAAGCCAGCTTCTGACAGAGATGGATGGAATAACCACCTTGCAAGATATCGTAATCATCGCTGCCACTAACCGTCCCGACATGGTTGATTCCGCAGTTCTGCGTCCTGGACGCTTTGACCGTTTAATCTATGTGCCTGAACCTGATGAGAAAAGCCGTTTGCAAATCCTCAAAATCTACACCAAAGGCATGCCTATTAGCAAAGATGTAGACTTGAACCAGATTACAATTGCAACTAAGTACTATTCTGGCGCTGACTTAGAATCCTTGTGCCGAGAAGCTGCAATGCATTCACTGCGAAAGAACGTAAACGCAACCGAAGTCATAATGAAGGACTTTCTGGATGCCCTAAAAGAGATGGGTCCATCGATAACTCCTGACATGGAAAAATGGTATAAGAGCTTCATGCAGCAAATCCGACAAGTACAAAAGCCAGCAACCCCAGTTGCGTAAGAAGGAACACTTATGCCACAAATGAAAACTTGGAAAACACGCCCAGCATACTTCTATCTACTGGAAGTTCTAACAAAGAAAGGCGATTTAACAGACGACGACCTCTTTGATCAACTAAAAGATGAGTATGAAGATTTAGGTTTCAAAGATTTCAACGAATTGCTTCTGAAACTTGAGGTAAGCGGCAAAATCCGCACTTCTTCCATGTCCCGTGGTAAAAGAAGAATTGAATTAGTGCAACAACGGTAGTCCTGAATTTCTTCCATCTTTTTCATTTCTTACAATTTTTTAACGTGTTACTGTTCGTTGTTTTCAGTCATTTCGGACCTACCCTCTTAGATATGTTTTCAAAATCGATTTTGTTTCTTACCCTGCTGGCTTATATACGATTTAGTTTTATAGCATAATTATGCTGGCGTCCAAGTTACACCATTCAACCAACTCATCAGACGTTATTGTGGTTGGTAGTGGTCCAGTCGGTTGTTTTGTTGCCCAGCACCTGGCAAAACTCGGAGCGAAAGTGACAGTTTTCGAAGAGCACCCATCTATTGGTTATCCCTCGCACTGCGCTGGGCACATCAGCATACGAAGCCTTGGAAACATCGGCCTTTATCCGCTTCCAGACAGCATTGTCGAGAACACGTTTTGCGCCGCTAACTTTTACTCTCCTGCTGGAACGAAGTTCTCGCTAAAGCTTTCTTGTCCGGTTACAACAGCCTTGAATAGAGTACGATTTGACCAGTACTTGGCTAAAAAAGCTCAGATGGCAGGAGCAAGCTATGTTTTAGGGTCGAGGGTTCAATCTTTGCTAATAAAGGAGGGCGTAGTCAAAGGCGTTTTAACCCAAAGTGCGGGTGTTGAAGAGAAAATTCAAAGCAAAATCGTGGTGGATGCTGAAGGCGTTTCCTCAAGGCTTGTAAGGCAAGCAGGATTGCCTGCGCTTAATTCCAGTGGATTAGTTTACTCTGTTGAAGCAGAAATGGACGATGTACAGGACGTTGAAGACCACGCTGTTGAAGTTTATTTTGGCAAATCTTACGCGCCGGGCTTTTACGGTTGGCTCATCCCAAGACCCGACGGCTCAGCAAAAGTGGGTTTAGCGACAAACAAAGGCAATCCCCAAGACTACCTAAAAAGACTCATGACCAAACATCCAGTAGCTTCAAAACAGCTCGGCAAGGCAAAGATTACAAGCATAGGCTACCACGCCATAACGCTGGGCGGACCAATCCGACGGTCATACGCAGACGGGTTCGTTGCCGTGGGCGACTGCGCTTCACAGGTTAAACCCACAACGGGCGGCGGAGTAATCTTCGGGTTAACATGCGCCAAAATCGCAGCGGAAGTTGCAAGCCAAGCCATTAAACAGGGCGATGTCTCCTCCAATTTTTTGCAGAATTACCAGAAACGCTGCAATGCCCTATTGAGTTTCGATTTCTCTGTCATGCTGCGTCTTAGACGTTTTCTTAATTCGCTTTCTGATGAACGGTTGGATGAGATGCTGCGGGTTTGCGGAAAATTGGGTGTGGACGGAGCTTTGAGAGATGTGGATGAGATTGATTTTCAAGGCAAAATGCTACTGACTGCAATCAGAAAACCGGCGATAGCGGCGGCTTTGGCTTACTTTGGGTTGCTCTATTTGTCTGCAAACCCTTAAAATCTACAATACCAACCTATTGACGGGATAGAGCGAAATGGTCGAATTCGAATACAAGCAAGTCCTCGTTTTCCGAACGGACCTGCAGATGAGTAAAGGAAAAATCGCAGCGCAAGCCGGTCATGCCGCAGTTTCTTCCGCTCAAGATGCTTACACTCACCATAAGAAGTGGTGGGAGTCATGGATGTTTGAAGGACAAAAAAAAGTCGCCGTTAAAGTTGCAGACGAGAAAGAATTGGGCGAAGTTGAGGAAGTTGCAGACCAATTGGGTTTGCCGCATGCGCTAATCATTGATAGGGGGTTAACTGAGGTTCCTGAGGGCACAGTTACATGTTTGGGGATAGGTCCTGCGCCGTCAGCTATGATTGACCGAGTAACTGGGAAACTCAAGTTGCTTTAGGCGATTTTTTGTCTGTTCCTGGAATTGATAAGTTGCTGGGCATCGAAGTCTTCGCCACCAAGACTGCGGGCATAGGCGGCGTCATTCGGGAATCAGTCGACGATTTTGTGGTTGAAGAGGTTTTGGTCGATGGCACCAAAGCCTCCATTAACGGTGAGGTTCCAAAGAGGGTGTTGGGTTCAACGCTCCAGAAGCAGCGGTTTTTGCTCTGCACTTTGGTCAAGCGCAACTGGGATACGTTCATTGCCACCAAAAATATCGCAAAGTCGTTAGGCATTGACCAAGCGAGGGTTCAGTTTGCAGGAATCAAAGACGCCAAAGCCGTCACCGCACAACACATCACAATAGAAAATGTTTCGATGGAAGAAGCCACGAAAATTGAAGTTAAAGACCTTCAAGTTCGCCCTATCGGCTACGTCCGGGAAATGCTCTCGCTGTTCTATCTTTTAGGCAACAATTTTATAATAACCATAAAATCCATCGAGGAACCCCAAGCAACTATCAAAGAAAACATTGCCAAAACCGCTCATGAACTCAACGAAATTGGGGGTGTACCTAACTTTTTTGGACACCAACGCTTCGGTACAACTCGTCCAATCACACATTTAGTTGGAAAAGCCCTTTTCTACGGCAACTTTGAAGAGGCAGCAATGATTTTTCTAGCAAAACCAAGCGATTATGAGCATCCTGCTTCAAGGCAAGCACGCCAAGATCTGCAGTCAACTGGAGATTTTAAGCAAGCACAAGAGAATTTTCCCAAACAACTCCGTTTCGAAAGAATAATGCTCGACTATATAGTTGATAATCCCGGTGATTTTGTAGGGGCTTTTCAACGTCTGCCCCTCAAACTTCAGGCGCTCTTTGTTCAAGCTCACCAGTCCTACTTGTTTAATCGTTTCCTCAGCGGACGTATCAAGCGTGGTTTGCCCTTAAACGAGGCTGCAGAAGGAGATTATGTTGTGGGCGTTGAGCGTTCAGGATTGCCATTGACTACAGTTTCCAAAATTGTGACTTCTGAGCGTCTTTCTGAAGTTAGCTCGCAAATTAAAGCTGGGCGGTTGCGTGTTGCCTTGCCGATTTTTGGTGTAAAACAGAAACTTTCTCAGGGCTCCATGGGGCAAATTGAGCAGGAAATTCTTGAACAAGAAGGAATCTCAACGCAAAACTTGCATTTCAACGAGTTATCTAAGGTAGGTGGAAAAGGTGGTTTGCGCACTGCGATTGCACCAGTAAAAGATTTTAAACTGGAAAAAGTTTTGGCAAATGAAGATGACACGTGGTCTCAAGTTAAATTAAGTTTCATGTTGCTCCGAGGCTCCTATGCAACCGTTATTCTAAGAGAAATAATGAAGCCCTCCGATTTGATAACTGCGGGCTTCTAACCTGCCGTGGTAACGCTGATAAGGAAGTAATTATTTCATTATTTTGTAGGAAGCTTCTTCTATGGAAAATCAGCCCGCACGTCAATGTGTTATTCCAATTCATAAACCAAGCAACAGGGAATTAGCGTTCTTTTTTGCTTCCGGAATTTTGGTTAGCATTCCATTTGCAGCTTTCTTTGAATCGTCTGGTCCCAGCTGGGCTTTCAGCGGTTTTTTTTATTGTTGTTTTGGCGCCCTTCATAGAGGAACTCGCCAAAGTTTTCCCTTTATTCTACAGGCATGGCGAAACTGAAAGGTCAATTGTAACAATAGGTCTCTTGATGGGGTTAGGTTTTGGTATTGCAGAGTTCAGTGAATATGTGTTCCTCGTAGGCAGTGCCTCCAATTCTCCGAATATCAAGTCTTATTTTACATAGTTCCAGTGCAACAATTACGGCTTACGGGATAGCGAAGAAGAAACCCTTACCATACTACTTGCTTGCCGTTACGCTTCATGCATCGGCAAACTTTTTCGCTCTTGTAGGCGGATTTTCGTATCTTATTGGCGTAATCCTGGTTTTAATAACCCTTTACTTGTTGGCTTGGCGATTTTATAATCAAGGTCTTCAAAGGAAAAAATGGTTGTTTAAGTTACTCGGTCTGTTCTAGCTAAGTCTCTGAGCCTGTTAACGCCATCTATCTCCAAAATGAAGTCACCCACACTTTTAGGAACAAACTCTGTCCAACTGTCGTCTTTAACCATTTTTTCTCGAACGAAGGTGGACATGTAGACTTTTCTCTCAAAAAGAGGAATTTTTTTTACTTCGTAACCTGCTTCCATAAAAAGCCGTTTAGTTAGCGGCTCATTGGAGAAGACACTGTTGAATTTGGGTGTGTAACCTTCGACGGCACTGACCCACAGCATGTGAAGGTGAACGTCTGGGACGGGAACAATCCAAAGTTTAGAATCAGCCACCCCAGCCCCCCGTAGTGCTTGACGAACCATAACTAGCCTCTCTCCAGCTGTGAACGGATTGTTGGCGGTGTGGCTATATTGGGCGCTACCGATGACGATGACGAGTTCATCAACCTGTTTTAGGGCATATTTGATGGCGTCTAGGTGTCCTAAATGGAAAGGTTGAAATCTTCCAACATAAAGGCCTCGATTAACCATTGTGCTCACTTGCTTTCAGTGGGGCTCTCATGCATTTATCGTTTGTGCAAACCCGTTTAATCAAAATTTTTGAGAACATTTTCAACAGGATAAACCGTGAGCAGTCCACCTTTGACTTCAATTTCTTTCTTTGACGAAAATCCTTGCTTTTCTTTTCTCAACAGTTCTACCTTCACTCTTAAGCCAAAGCCGTAGCCGCCTAACGTAAAATCAGATTTAACCACACGGTGGCATGGAACGATGGGTGCAAACGGGTTAGACGCCATTATGTTTCCGACTGCTCGCGGTCCGCCACCCACCGTTTTAGCTATTAAGCCATAAGAAGTTACGAAGCCAAGCGGAATCGCCGAAGTTGCCGTTAGGACTTTTTTGGTATAGGCTGGCAGACACGATGTTGCCAGCGGTAATGCCGTTTTGACTTCCTTTCCGTCGTAGATACATTTCAAAGCTAAAAGAGCGGTTTTGGCGGACGCTTTGGGTTCATGGAAAACCTGAAAAGGAACGTTACAAGGTAATTTTCCCAAGATGTTGTTTAGGGCGTTTTTTTGCTCAGGCCCAAAAGAAGACGTGACGATTTGTTGTTTGTTGAGTGCTACTGCAAACCATGTATTGTCAAGGTTTTGGGCGTAGACTTCAATCATTCAGTTGTCTCTTCATTTTAATGTATTTGGTGCATGTTAAAAGTTTCTGCGGTAAAAGCTGTTCCCGCCTGAGCAATTTATGCATGTTGCAACCAACTTTACATTGTCGACTTGGGGTTTAGCTGCTAAAACACTTTTTGCGGTAACCGACACGTAACCGAGGGGTTTGCCGCATTTTTGGCACCTTAACGGTTCAGACTTACTCATGCAAGCCACTTCGCATACTCATTAATGGTTATAAGTAACCTTAATAATTTGTCTTGTGTATATCAAGAAAAGGCGAAAATTATGGAAGGTTATGGACCACAATTACCAACTTTACCGAATATTCCACAAATCCAGCTAATGCCGCAGGAACAACAGCAAGGCCAAGGCAACCAAGCTCAACAAGGCATTGCATGGATGCCCGGGGCAACCACCGTCGGCGCAATCTTCAAAGACGGTGTAATCTTGGCTTCAGAGAAAAGAGTAACCTACGGCAACTTTATCATGAGTAAGGGCGGCAAAAAAGTCTTCAAAGTAACAGACCAAATCGGCGTTGCATGCGCAGGACTTGTGGGTGACATGCAGATCCTCGCCAAGGAGATGCAGGCACAAGCACAACTCTATAGCATGGACGTCGGCAGAAAAATCAGCGTTCGCTCAGCCTCAAAACTCTTAGCCAACGTACTCTTCAACCGAAGATATTCACCACTATTCACTCAAACCATCGTCGGCGGCTTAGACGACGAGGGCGCATCCCTCTTTGTACTCGACGTCTTGGGCTCATTGATACCCGACAAATATGCGGTTGTTGGTTCAGGCACGGAAATCGCCATGGGCGTTCTTGAGGAAGGCTACAAAGAAACAATGAGTGCCGAAGAGGCAAAAGAACTTGTCACACGCTCGATAAAATCTGCTGTTAGTCGAGACTCTATGAGTGGCGACGGAATCGACTTCCTTATCATAACTAAGGAAGGCGTAACTGAAGAATCCATAAAGTTTTAACCAACTTTATTTTTAATATTTTTTTAGTTTATTTGAGTGGTTGAGCAGCGCTAGGAAGGAATTTTATGTCGTTTGAACTGACAGATGAAGAAGGAAAATTTTTAATTAAACTCGCAAGAAGCACCGTCGAACAATACTTGGAAATCGGCAAAGGTGCAAAACCGCCAAAAGAAACACCCAAAAAACTATTTGAACACTGCGGCGTGTTTGTGACTATAAACAGCGTTAAGGGCGGCGAGAAGGAGCTTCGCGGCTGCATCGGCTACCCCTACCCCACAAGCCCCTTGGTGGAGGCAGTTATTGACAACGCCATAAACGCTGCAACCGAGGACCCTCGTTTTGAACCCTTAACTCTCGAAGAACTCGACAAGGTTGTTTTTGAGGTGAGCGTGTTAACGCCACCCGAGTTCGTAGAAACCAAGAACCCAAAGGAATACGTAAGCAAAATCAAGGTTGGCGAAGATGGCTTAATCGTTGAAAGAGGACCATACAAGGGGTTGCTTTTGCCGCAGGTGCCTGTGGAATGGGGCTGGTGCGAAGAAGAATTCCTCTGTCAATGCTGCATGAAAGCAGGCTTACCCCCAGATACTTGGTTAACTAAAGACGCAAAAATCTACAAGTTCAAAGCCATAATCTTTGACGAACAAACACCCTGCGGCGAAATAAAACGCTTAACCCTAACCAAATAGCCTAATCCAATAAGGTTTCCACAATAGAAACTGCCCTATCTAAACCTCTGAACCTGTTAGAAAACTCATTAATCGTTTGAACCTTCTTGCCATAATAGTCTATCTTTTTTTCCATTTTTTGAACGGCTTTTTGAAGTTCCTTCGAATTTTTAACTGTTATGGAGCAGTTCAAATCTTGAAGTTTAGCAGCGTTTCCTAGCTGTTCAGGCTGCGTTGGGATGCAGATGCTCGGTTTTCCATACTTGATTGTTTCAAAGCAGGTTGCATGTCCTCCGCTGAAGATGACGAATTTGGCGTTTTGCATAGCAGTTTGCCGTTCTTCTGGAGTGAGCCAAGTGTGGAGTTCGCAATTGCCGATTTTCGCAGACGACTTCTTACCCGGGGTGCCTAAAGTTATGATGCATTTAGTTTTCAATTTTTCCAGAACTGGAATGAGTGTTTTTATGAGTTTAGCGCGGGTTCCGACGGGTCCGCTGATTGGCGCAAAAATATGTTCTTGAGAACCCAAAACAGGCGTTGTGTCAACGAATGGTCCTACATACTCGAAGTTCCCGTTTAAGCCTACTTGATCCAAGTTGCCGATACTGTATTCGGATACAGTATAAGGCGGGGGGTTGTCGGGGATAATGATTTTTGAGCAGTTCTTTACATACCTCTCGACTACCCGTTCACCTGGGCTCAAAAAAGCTGAGAACCCGTAGCTTGGGCGTATCATGTTGGCTATGTAGACTGAGGGAATCTTGTATCTTTGAGCAAGCCGAAGCGCATTTATGTCGCCGTCGGCGATGAGGATGTCGGGTGCGATGTCATGGATGTTTTCTCTTAAGTCGTAATAGCGGTGGATGGTTTCCATGGCATTTGAGTTTTTGAGTTCAAAGCGATTCAGTTCCATGTTGAAGAGCGGAAGCGGAATCAAAAGGTTGAGTAACGAAGCTGAAGTGATTATGCCATGGGCGTTTTCGTACCAAGCAACAGGGGTACACCTGTAAACGTGACTGAACTCCTTTTGGAGCATTTCGTAAGCTTTACCGCCTGAAAAAAAGAACATTTCATGGCCATTTTTCTCCAGCCGTTTCCCTAACGGAATGATTCGGGAAACGTGGCCTAATCCTAGTTCGGAGCAGCATAGGAGCAGTCGCATACAACACACAGATTAGTGCAAGATTATATTTTAACTATAGCTTGGTTCAACCAAGGAAAGGCAAGCATTTTAAGAGTAACGTGAGAAGTAGAAAGTATGTTTGTTCCCAGAAGAATTGTGGAAGAAAAGCTAAGGCAAATTCTCGCCGACGACATTGGACAAGGCGACATAACAGCGGCCACAGTTATTCCAGCGAATTTAATGGTTAAGGCAGAGGTAATGGCAAAGGAAGATGGGATTGTCGCAGGAATAGAGGAAGCAATCTTTCTAGCTGAGTACTTAGGATTAAAAATTGAAGCCAAAGCTGTTGATGGAGAAAAAATCAAAAACAAGCAAGTATTGCTCCAAATTTTAGGTGACGCACAAACTATTCTTTCAGTCGAGCGAACTATGTTAAATCTACTCTCAAGGATGAGCGGCATCGCAACAAAAACCCGATTGTTAACTGAGAAGCTCGAGCTGGCAAAGATGAAAACCAAAATTGCGGCAACTCGCAAATCAGCGCCAGGATTGCTCTACTTTGACAAAAAAGCCGTGGTCATTGGCGGCGGTGACCCTCATAGACTGCATTTAGATGACATGGTTCTTATCAAGGATAATCATCTTGTCATAATTGGCGATGTTGAGGAGGCTGTCAAAAGGGCTAAGGCTAACGCCTCTTTTTCCAAAAAAATCGAAATTGAAGTAACCAATCTTGAGGATGCTTTGAAGGCAGCCAAAGCTGGTGCAGACATCGTTATGTTGGACAATTTTTCTCCAAAACAAGCCAAAGCAACAGGGAAAGCGCTAAGAATTGCTGGGTTTAGCAAAGTGTTGCTTGAAGTAAGTGGTGGAATAACTAGCGAAAACCTCCTTGAATACGTTGATGCACAAATTGACATCATCAGTTTGGGCGAATTGACTCATAGCGTTAAAGCTTTGGACATTAGCCTAGAAATAACAAGGTCTTAGGCTTCAAAATATAGCTTTTTCCTTGAAAACGGGTCGTTTTTTGGCAAACACAAATATGATTGCATATGTCAATTCTTTCTGATTTAAATGACAAAGTCTGTTTGCCAAGTTTGTGGTGAAACCTTCAGAGGTATCCCACTCTACAGCGTTAGTGAGGGAAAACAAGTTGAGGTTTGTCCGCCCTGCTACAAGAAACTCGACGAAGCCTACAGAAAAAACAGCTGCTTGGCCTGCGCCTTTTTCAGCGTTAGCAACTGTGAACTCTTCACCAGTGAACTAGAAGAACCCTACGTTAAAAGCGCAACTTGCGGTTACTTTACCACAAGCAAAGACCCTGAAGTCATAGCTAAAGCACGAATCAAAAAATTCGAAATAACTGGGCGCTTTGAGAATGCCGCCAAAGAATATGAAAAGCTTGGCATGAAAGGCAAAGCTGAAGAAATGCGCAAGAAAGCAGAGAAGGTGCCGCCTCCCAGATACAACGTTAAAGAGCTTGTTGAGCAACTATCGGAAAGAGGACAGGCATTAACCTACTACTGTTGCCATTGTGGCGAAAAGTTGAAGGTCGGCGCAAAACATGAACCTCTAAAGACCTGTCCCAAATGCAACTGCGATTTAACAGTCATAGACCTGGCTAAATTAATCAATCAACACCTTTAGAGGTTAAGAGGCGGCTAGCCTAAAACAGTAATAAGCCATACCTCTACTACGGCACCAATGGCAAGTAACCCTGCACAGGTGCCGATGAATATAAGTGCCCATTTTAGTTCGCTCCACAGAATTACTCGTCCTCGTCCTGGCTCCTTTGAATTTATTGCTTGAATTACTCTTCTAATCAGCCAAATGCTTTCCGCAATCGCAATCGAATAAGAAATGAATTCCAACCAGAAAACGGGCGTAATCACCAAGCTCGCTAACCCTACCCAAACTGGGTAGTGTTGGGTAGCGGCAATCGCGCCAAGAGCAATGCCTGTATCAAATAGGATGAACATTCCTAAAGCGGCTCCAACCAAAGGAATGAACATTGCTAGGCAGATTGAAAAGTTGTTTATGAAGATGTATTGTGTTAGAGTATTGTTTGCTTTGTTCTGGTTCAGAGTGCTGTTTAGGTTCTGGCTAATTGTGGAGGCATCTGAGGCGCTAAGGGGTAAAAAACTGCCGACGACCGTAACTAGGAATGCAACGATGAATATTGCTGCTATCGAGTAAATGCGTTTTCGCCTCGGGGTTGCATTAGTCCAAAAAGAAAAATCAAGTTTCAAACAACAAACCTCTTACTTCTTTAGTGGCGTTATTTTTAGAGCTCGGAAACCTCTGGCAATAGGGTTTAACGTTTCTGATAATTTAACCTTTGTTAAAACATTTTGCGTATCCACGCTGAATCCCCGCACGTCATGCTCGTTTGCAGTGAACGAATGAAGATAAACTCGGTTATCCAAAACTCTGGGCTGGCACATGTGCGGTAACCCAAGCATAACGCTTTCTTTCTCATCCACAGCTCTTTGGACAGCAAACAGGATTGCTTCTGCACCAGCTGTCAACTCAGCAATCCGGACAGGCACACTTTCCTTGCCAATCGCCAACATGTCTATACTATGGAGCCTTTTGATTTCGCATGCTATTTTCCTGAGTCTTGGCAAAATCTTAAGAATGTTCTTTCTTCCTCTTGGTGAAGCCCTCAGATTCATAAGTTCAACCGGAGATAACTCCTCAACAGAGATTCCGCCCAACGACATGTCCAAATGAACGACATCGGCCTTCATCGTATCGAGGAGGTTTCGGCAGAGCTCAGCCTCATGCACAATCACATCAAACCCGCTTTCAACCTCTCTAAAAATCGGTTCAGCCAACCGAAAAGTTGGCTCCCTGTAAGGTGGCTCAACCAGAACTGCGACAGAAGCTACATGCAGTGTTGGGTTAAATTGTTCATCGAGGATTGCTGCGGCGGAATCTGCGGAAATTATTTTCAAGTTTCTTGTTCCTCAACTATGATTATTAAAACAAGGAAAATTAGTTTTCCTCGATACTTGGGCGAGCTGTCTTTAAACCCAACGCTAATAGGTACATTTCAGAGCTTTTCTGCCGGCTTGCCTGAGGCTTCACCAGCTTGACTTCCTCAAACAAAGGCTTCACAGATTCAATGAAATCGTTGAGCAAGTCGCCTTCAAAGACTTTGACGAAAAAGTTTCCATTGGGTCTTAGCAGACACTGGGCTATTTCCAGGGCTTTTTCGGCTAAATCAATTTGTCTTGCGTGGTCAACTTCCCAAACCCCAGTTACGTTTGGCGCTGCATCACAGAGAACTACGTCTGCTTTACGTGGCAGAAAAGATAGGATTAAATCAACTGTTCCGGGTTCAGTGAAGTCAGCGATAATCGATCGGACGTATTCTTGGGTGAACGGTTCAATGGATTTTAAGTCAACGCCCAAGACGAAGCCGTGTTTGCCAGTCATTTTTCTGGCTGCTTGAATCCAACCGCCTGGTGCAGCGCCTAAATCAACAACTATGTCGCGTAATCTGATGAAGCCATATTTTTCGTTTGCTTGAATTAGCTTGTATGTGGATCTGCTGCGGTAGTTTTCTTCTTTGGCTTTTTTATAATAATATTCGTTTTTTCTTTCACGTATCCAAGCTTTCGGCAACGGAATCCTCATCCTTTGGCATGTTCGGCTCTGTTGGTGCGCTTGGACCTTCAGGAGTTGTGGCAGGGGGTGCTGGCGGTTTTCCTAAGTTAAGAATCCAATCGGTTAGTTTGGGACAACTCTTCGGGGAAAGGGCAGTTGTTGGGTCGCAGCGTGCATTGTCTGGGCAAAGTAGGCACGGGCAATCCACAATGGTTTCTATAGATGCAGGCAACCTTTTGGGATAGAGCCTATATGTCCATCTGCCTTCTTGAAGTTCTTTTTCTCTACGAATAAGCCCCTTCTCTTCCAACTTAATTGAAACGCGTGAGCCTTCGCGGCTGCTCGCGCCGAGTTCACGCCATAAATCTGATTGCAGCACACCCTGATAGCCTGTACCGACAACATAGTGGAGTGCTTTCTGTTCAAGGTCATTACGCTTAGGCATCTAAATCAATCCGGAAATAATACAGTAATATAAGCGTTGGATTCACATAAAAATATCTATCCCTGATTAAATGTGGATTGACATGAGAAAAACAAAAAAAGGTGATTCAGGCAAAATCTGTTTAGGCATTGAATCTTCAGCAGACGACTTCGGAGTCGGTATCGCTACATTTGGCGGCGAAATTCTGGCTAACAAATCTGACGGCTACATCCCTGAGGAAGGTGGCATACACCCGAGGGAAGCAGCACGTCATCATGCCGAAGTCGCAGACAAAGTCCTAAAAGAAGCCCTGTCAAAGGCTGGAGTGAAACCAAGCGAATTATCAGTAATTGCTTTTTCTCAGGGTCCAGGTTTAGGACCTAGTTTGCGTACGGGAGCCACCGTTGCCCGAGCTTTAGCATCTTACCTTGAAATTCCGCTTGTCGGAGTAAACCATTCCGTAGCACACATAGAAATCGGGAAATTAAAAACTGGTGCCAAAGACCCAGTCACGCTTTATGCTTCAGGAGGTAACACTATGGTCACCGCCTTCGCCTCAGGGCGCTATCGAGTGTTCGGCGAAACATTAGATATTGCCCTTGGCAACTGCTTGGATGTTTTTGCAAGGGAAGCAGGACTTAAGCACAAGAGGGGTTTGCCTCTTGGCGCTGCCGTGGAGCAGTTGGCGGCCAAAGGCAAAAAGTTTGTTTCTTTGCCGTATGTGGTTAAGGGGATGGATTTGTCTCTTAGCGGTCTGTTGACGGCGGCAACCGCTGCTTTGCAAAAGGGCGATTGTATGCTGGAAGATGTATGTTACAGTTTGCAGGAACACGCTTTCTCCATGGTTACTGAAGTTACTGAACGTGCGCTTGCTCACACGGAGAAAAAGGAAGTTCTTTTAACAGGTGGTGTAGCGGCGAATAAGCGCTTGCAATCTATGCTTGCCATAATCGCTGAAGAGCACGATGCCAAGTTCAGTGTGGTGCCACTTGAATTTGCCACTGACAACGGAGCCATGATTGCTTGGACAGGAATCTTAGCCTACCAGCACGATTTAGTTACCCGCATCGACGAAAGCTATGTCAAATTGCGTTGGAGAGTTGACAAGGTGGATGTACCATGGATACAATAGACAAAATAGACAGCGTTAAACTGCTCAAAAAAGGTGCCGAAGCTAGTCTATTCCTTGCCGACTGGCATGAACGAAAAGTAATCATCAAAGTGAGAATCCCCAAAAAATATCGTCCGGTCGAGTTGGACCTGCAGATTAGGAATTACCGCACTGTGCATGAGCCCCAGTTGATGCATGAGGCGAAAACTGCAGGTGTATCAACGCCGCTGATCTTCATGGTAAATGTTCCACAATCTACGATAATAATGGAGTATATTGAGGGGGAGCAGGTTAAGCAGTTCTTTAAAAAAGCATCCAAAACCCAGCGACATGACATATGCCTCAAAATCGGCGAATCCACCGCCCAACTGCACAGCCATGGCTTAATCCACGGCGACCTAACAACCTCCAACCTGATCTTAACCACCCAAGGCAAGCTCTTCTTCGTCGATTTTGGCTTGGGAGAAAAAAACAGCGAACTCGAAGCCCAAGGAGTAGATTTACATTTACTTAAACGCGCCCTGCAAAGCACCCATTATCAGTTCTGGGAAGAATGTCTCCGAAGCGTTCTTTGTGGTTACACATCCATCTTAGGTGCTGAAGCGGCGGAGAAGGTTTATGAGAAAATCAGGGAAATAGAGAGGCGTGGACGCTATGTCGAAGAACGCAAACAATAACCAATGCGAAATTCCACAGGGCAAAGTAGTCTTTTTCGCAACAGGTAATATCAACAAATTCAATGAGGCACGCCATATTCTGGGGCAATTTGGCATCGCAGTCGGAATGCTACGGTTAAAGGGCAACGAGATACAGAGCGATAGCTTAAAAGACATAGCTCAAACCAGCGTTGTCTACGCATTCAAGCGGTGTCGTCTGCCCATTTTTGTGGAGGACGCAGGCTTATTCATAGATGCGTTAGATGGTTTTCCCGGTCCATACGCTGCCTACGTTTACAAAACTATCCACAACATCGGCATCCTTAAACTCTTGGAAAACATACCTGAGAGAAAAGCAAAGTTTCAATCCGTTATAGCATACTGCGACGACCAAATCATTTGCGAGCCGATGTGTTTTGAGGGTGAGGTCGAAGGGGAAATAACTCCAATCGAACGCAAAGAACAGGGAAAATCAGTCTTTGGGTTTGACCCTATCTTCCAGCCCGACGGAGGCAAAAAAACCTTTGCGGAAATGACCATAGGAGAAAAGAATGGCTATTCGCACAGGGCGAAGGCTATTCGCAGGTTCGCTGAATGGTACAGAAAACAGCAAGTCTAAAACCCAAGCAGACTCGAAACAAAGTGTTATATTGATATCCTTCCAATAGGAGAATTATTAAAAAGAGGTGTTTAAACATGATTGGAAATGCCGTAAAGGACAGGTATCTTCACGAGGGCTTAATCACCGCCTTAGCAGTAGGCGGATTCTTAATAATTCTAGGATCAGTTTTTGCTTTGACACCCGGTATTTACCAAGCAACAACTAACTTCTTTTCCGACATAACCACAACAACATACCACTTTGGCAGTACAAGTACTCTCACTTTGCCCGCTCCAGCACACCCTGCTGACCACAGGGATTTCTACTCTGCCGTCATAAATTTCCTTTTAGGCGTCGGAATATTGCAAATTGTTATCTTAGCGCTTAGGTTAGCGTTGCGCTCGCGGGTCAGGCGGCTAGGTCAAACTGTAGGCGACTTAGTTTTCTGGCTGGGCGCCGCATTTGTAGCAAACATTTTCCTGTTAGCAGGGACGCTTAATGGTTGGTTCCAATTCTGGTCAGCAATAATCATGCTAATTGGCTTATCCCTCATTGCTCGGTTCTTGGTATATCTCAAAGGAAGAAATCAAAGACCACCCAAATAAAGAACCAGCATTTTTCTTATTTTTCTTGCCGAAGGGATTACTTTTAAATATTCGTTGGGTGTGGATAAGGGTGCAGTTTAAGGTGTAACAATGCCAAAGCAAGAAAAAGGGAAATCGCATTCGATGCGTCCTGTTAGCAGGCGCCCTCCAAGTTGGTGCAAGTATCAGCCTGAAGAAGTAGAATCATTCATAATTAAACTGGCTAAAGAAGGCCATTCACTCAGCAGCATAGGCACGATCCTACGTGACCAATATGCAATTCCACTTGTAAAACCCATTACCGGCAAGAGCATAAGCGACACATTAAAAGCCGCAAACTTAGCTCCAACGATGCCTGAAGACCTGTCCAACCTCATGAAAAAAGCACAAAGCCTCGCCGTCCACATGGATAAAAACAAGAAAGACCTTCACAACAAACGAAACATGCAAATCATCGAAGCCCAAATCCACAAACTCAGCCGCTACTACAAACGTGAAGGAGTCATCGCACAGAACTGGAAGTACGTGCCAAAAATCGCTTCCGTAACCTAAACTTTTCTTCTTTTAATTTTACTTTTTATTGGTTCTTGATGCGCCAGCTTTAAATCCAATTAAGCCTTTTAGCTCGAAGAAGTGAATTGGGCATGGCTGCACAACAACCTCAAAACATTGAAGGCTTTTTAGCGGCTGCAAATGAAGCGGCAAAGGTAATTTTGGAAACCGTCAAAAAAGACGGTTTTATTCTTGTCTTTTCTCATTTAGATGCCGATGGGGTTGCTGCAGCAGGCGTTATGGGCAAGATGCTCAGTCGACTCGAAGCTCGTTTCCGCATACGCGTGATGCAGTGGGTGGATGAGAAAATCATCGGCGAAGTCATCGCAGACAAACCACAACTCGTAGTTCTAACCGATTTTGGAAGTGGCTACCTAGACTTACTCAACGAGAAAATCCCCAACTTCAAAGTTATAATCCTTGATCATCACCAAGTAAATAGCAAAGTCGCCAACCCAAACTTCACCCAAGTTAACCCCCACCTCTTCGGCATCGACGGAGCAACTGACGTCAGCGGCTCAGGTGTAGCGTATTTTGCGGCTAAAGCAGTGAACGCGACAAATATGGATTTGGCGCCTATAGCTTTAGTCGGCGCATTGGGTGATATGCAAGATAAGTATGAACAACGTAGCATGCGGAGCCTAAATGAAATAATCGTAAAAGATGCGGTAGCCACTGGTCTGCTCAAAGTTGAAAAAGACTTGATGTTCTTTGGCCGAGAAACAAGACCACTATACAAGATGATAGTAACTACAACTAATCCATTTATTCCGGGATTAAGCGGTCAAGAAACTCAAACGATTAATTTTCTTGAGGATACATTGAAAATTCCAACCAAACTGGGAGATAAACCTCGAAGTCTCGGTGACCTAACCCCTGAAGAGAAGACGCGGCTTTGCTCCGGTCTAGCAGATTACCTGATGTCTAAGGGACTACATTTAGCAGTCGAGGACATAATTGGGTATGTTTATGTTTTAACTAAAGAGGAGCCAAACACGGCTCTTAGGGATGGTCGAGAATTCGCTGTGGTTTTGAATTCAGCGGGGCGCATGGATCGTCCGAGTCTTGGCATTGCCATCTGTATGGGCGACCGAAAAGCCGCCTTGGAGGAATCCAATAAAATCCTCGAAGACTACCGCAAAAACATCAACAAATACCTCGGTTGGGTAAGTGAAAAACCCGAACGAATGCGTGAACTCCAAAACATCTATGTCATCTACGGCGAGAACTTTATCAACGAAAAAATCATCGGCACTGTCTCCTCCATAATTGTTGCGAGCCTCGCTAACAACGAAAAGCCGCTCTTAGCGTTCGCGAATATCGAAGCTGAAAAAGCTGCAAAGTTCTCAGGAAGAACTACTGAGGCGGCACTTCGGAAAGGTGTCAACCTCGGTGATGTGATGCGGTTAGCTTCGGAAGCAAACGGCGGTAAAGGTGGTGGGCATAACATTGCTGCTGGCGCACAGGTGCCGTTGGATAAGCTTGATTCTTTCATTAAAACAGCTGACGAGCTGGTGGGGCGGCAATTGAAGGGTGAGAAGCTTGGAAGCAACAGTCACGCTTGAGTATAAATACGAGAAAACCGCCAAAGCCGTTGCAGAAGCGGTTTCGCCCGACAACTTCAAAACCCCCGTTGGCTTAAATGTTAAAACTGAACGAAAAAATAACGAAGTAGTAACCCATATAGTATGCGAGGGCAAACTTGCCACTTTCATCGCTACAATCGACGACTTGCTCTTCAGCGTATCCACCGCCGAGAAAACACTCCGTTCCATAAACGGCTTAAAACCTTGATGTGTTATTGTTTTAAAAAACGCCATTACGACCAACCCCTATACAGCTTTTTGCAATGATTGATATTAGGACTCGAATATGCTGAAATTATAGTCTCTTCGTAAATTTATTAAGTTGGATTCTTGCCTATCTTTACCTGTGGAATCGTTTTGGGCGTAAACTTCAAAGATCTCATACCAAAAACTCCTGTCAAACTCGAGGATTTAAGTGGCAAAGTCATCGCCATCGACGCTTACAACGCAATCTACCAGTTCCTCAGCATTATCCGCCAACCCGATGGCACACCCCTCAAAGACAGCACAGGAAAAATAACAAGCCATCTAAGCGGGCTATTTTACCGCACAAGCAACTTAATCGAAATGGGAATAAAGCCAGTTTACGTCTTTGACGGGGAATCACCCGCATTGAAAGCTTCTGAAATCGAACGACGCAGGCAAGTAAAAGTTGTAGCAGTCGCCAGCTACGAGAAAGCAGCGGCAAAAGGCGACACAGAAAAAATGCGAATGTACGCTCAGGCGTCAACAAGCATGAAAGACTACATGTTGGGAGATAGCCAGAAGCTCTTGGAGCTTATGGGGTTGCCGTGGGTTCAGGCCCCGAGTGAAGGTGAAGCGCAAGCAGCGCACATGAACATAAAGGGCGACGCAGACTACTGTGCAAGTCAAGACTACGATAGCCTACTTTTCGGCGCGTGCAAGCTTCTTAGAAACGTGACCATTTCTGGAAGAAGAAAAAGAGGAAAAGTCATGATTGAAGTGGTGCCTGAAGTTGTTGAGCTACCTAAAACTCTTCATGAATGTGGTTTGACACGTGAACAGCTGATTGACGTTGGCATCTTGATTGGCACTGACTTTAACCCTGACGGTGTAAAAGGGATTGGTCCAAAAACCGCGTTAAAACTCATAAAGCAATACGGAACTTTGAAGAACGCTGTGCCCCATATGGAAAACGTAGGTTTTGCTGACAAAATTGAAGAAATACAGCAAATCTTCCTGCATCCAAAAGTTATCGACAACTACAAGATAGAATGGAAAGAACCCAATGAGAATGGTTTAATCGATTTTATGTGCCGTGAAAAAGAGTTCGGTGAGGAACGCATCAAAAAATCCATCGAGCGGATGACAGCAGGAAGTAAGAAGCAGAAGGGGAAGGTTTCGCTGGAAAAATGGTTCGGCTAATCTAATCTACTGGATGAATTTTTGGCACATGCAGCCTATAATAGTACATTGTTGGTCTTGTTGATGAGTCCCTCTTGGGTGTCCACACATAGCGCATGTTTTGAGAAGAGTAGCACTTAGGATTGCATCTTGGCTAAGTAGGTCGCTCATAAGGGAAGAAAACAAAATTTGTGTTTAAAAGTTTTCTGTTACCTCTTTGGAGCTTTAAATAAGTTGGGGCGCGTAAAAGAGTAAAAAGAGAGATTGGTTACTTTACGGTAACCGACTTTGCCAGGTTTCTGGGCATGTCAGGGTTAACGCCTTTCTCCAAAGACACATAGTACGCCAGCAACTGCAACGGAACCGCAAACGTAATCGGAGAAAGCACACTTGGAATGCCCTTAGGTACCTCTATGTATTCTTCCGATAAAGATTTGATTTCTTCGTCGCCTTCCTCGACAATGGAGATTATGTGGGCGCCTCGGGCTTTCATTTCCATGATGTTGCCAATGACGGTTTTATGAGTGTCATCTCTGGGGCAAACAAACACTACTGGGAAGCCTTCTTCGATTAGGCTGATTGGGCCATGTTTGCTTTCGCCTGCGGGGAACGCTATGGATGGAATGTAGGCGATTTCCATTAGTTTGAGTCTGCCTTCAAACGCGGTAGCGGTGCTAATGCCTCTGCCCAGGAAGAAGAACACTTTAGAAGGCGCATATTTTTTGGCGATTTGTTTAATCTTTTCTTCTTGTGTCCGAACAATAGTATCGACGTCTTCAGGCATCTTTCTGAGGTTCTCTTCCAAACAATCAATTTCATCCTGAGAAATCTTGCCGCGCTTCTTTGATAACTTCAAAGCAAGTTGGGCTAAGACAGAAAGTTGCGAAGTGAAGGTTTTGGTTGCGGCGACGCCGATTTCTGGACCTGCCTGCGTTCCGATGTATACTCGGGAAATACGAGTCATAGTTGAGCCGATTACGTTAGTTAAGCTTAGCACGGTTGCTGCGCGTTGCTGTGCACAAGAAACAGCGGCAATTGTATCTGCAGTCTCGCCTGATTGACTCACAGCTAATATAGTGCTGTCGATGTTAACGGATTTGCCGTATTGCTCCAAAAACTCGGAGGCGTAAACGGGGTAGGCGGGCAAGAAAGCCAGTTTAGAGAACATGTAGGAAGCTGCTAGACATGCGTGGTAGCTTGTTCCGCAAGCTACCAAGAAAACTTCGTTGGCGCGGTCAAGGAAAGTTGAGAGTAGATCCAAGTAGTGGTCCTGGATGCGGAGGGTGTTGCGTAGTGTTTCAGGTTGCTCATGGATTTCTTTAATCATAAAGTGTGGATAACCCTGCTTCACCGCCATCTCTGCGGTCCACTCAACGGTTATGGGGTCGCGTATAATGGGACTGTTATCTGAGATTTTGCGGATTTCGTAGCCGCCAGCGGTAAGAATGACGAGTTCTCCGTTGTTTATCATGACGGCTTTGTTGGTAACTTCCAGAAACGCTGGAATATCACTGGCGCAGAAGATGCCTTTGCCGTTGATCCCTAAAACGAGGGGGCTTTCGTTTCGGGCGCAGATTATTTTGTCTGGCTCGCGTGTGGATATTATGGCGAACGCGTAGGAGCCTTCAATTCGTTTGAGGCTGGCTAAAACGGCTTGTTGGAGGGTGAGGTTGGGGTTTTGTTTTAGGGTTTCCTCAATTAGATGAGGCATGACTTCGGTATCTGTTTTTGAAACAAACGTGTGGCCTAAGTCTTCAAGTTCCTCTTTTAGTTCCATGAAGTTTTCGATGATGCCGTTGTGGACGACGACGATTTCGCCTTTGCAGTCCGTGTGGGGGTGAGAGTTAACCTTCAGGGGTGCGCCGTGTGTTGCCCAGCGTGTGTGTCCGATGCCTATGCTGCCTGGCATGTCGTCAAGGTTGACGATTTTGTCTACTTCATCGATTTTGCCTGCGTCTTTTTTTATGAAGATTTTTCCGTCTGAGATTGTTGCAATGCCAACTGAGTCGTAGCCTCGGTATTCTAGATGTTTTAGGGAGGAATGGATGAGCGGTGCAGCGTTTCCTTCTTTTAAAATACAGCCAAATATTCCACACATTTTTTATGCCTTCGAGTGGTAATTATGTTAATGTCTTATGAAGTTTGATGTTTATTAATAAGGATTTTTAATATACTAGTTTGACTACTAAAAAGTTTTTTTTAATAGTTATCCTCAAAATTGCATGTAAACAGTATTCTGCAAACTGAATTTTAACCGATTTTTTGAACCACTACAAATAAATTTTTTATAGTACCATAGCTTAATCCTATCGAACAATATGCAAAGAAAACTTCTCCTCCAAGATAACGACAACACCCTAGAAGTAAAAGAAATAAGTGTCCTAACCGACTCCCAAAAATTAAAAATGATACTCGGCAATCTCAGCTGGAAAATCCTCGCCATACTTTCAACAAAAGAAATGTACCCCCTAGAAATCGCCAGACAACTTGGCATGCATGAACAAAAAATTTACTATCATATAAGAATACTCGCCAAAGCAGGCGCCATCGTGGTCGTGCGTGAAGAAAAAAAGAAGGGCGCAACAGCAAAATATTACAAAACTGTTTCGCCAGCCTTCGGAATCGAATTCCCGGAAGGTTACAAGCCAATCCAGAACATGTGCACCCTAAACCTCGATGAGCAGTTACAGAAGTTCTTCAAGGAATTCATTAATAACGGCACCTTCGACGGAAAAATTGTTGTCGGCAGCCCTCAGCCGCATGGGCCCTTCAAAACTAGCGCCCGAGACGGTCACTATGCAGCTCACTTAGCGCTTTTTCTGGGGCAATTCGCCAAAATGCCAACAGAGTTTGCGGTAAAATTGGACGTAGATGTAAAGGTGGAGAAGGAGGAAAAAAACAACCTGATCCTCGTCGGCGGACCAGGCACAAACCTGTTGACGCAAGAAGTTAACGATTATTTGCCCATAAAATTCATCATGCAATCTTCGGGACAGGGGTTTTTGCTAGGCGGTTTATCTTCAAATAAGACATTGCAGGTTTATACTTCCGATGTTTCAGGTGTGGTTGCAAAAATCGTTAATCCCTGGGACACCACTAAACGAATAGTGGTTTTGGCTGGAAACAAAGCCGTCGGAACCAAAGCTTGCGTTTTGGCACTAACCAATTTTTGGAAGAAAACCCTCGAAAAATATAAAGGCGAAGACACCTTCGCAGTTGCTATTCAAGGGTTTGATTTAGATGGTGACGGCAAAGTCGATTCGATTGAGGTTAACGAGTAATTGAACCCTAAACAAACAACGGAAACGTTCTGGGCGCTGGGACACCCAAACATTCAAGCGGTCCACCCCACAACGCTGATGTTTACCAAGGATATTCATGTTTCAAAGAAAGGCGACTGCATCATTGCATTGTCAGCTGAAAAATCGGTTGTAGATTTAAGCAGCCAATTCAAACAGGAACTTCGAAAGCCAAACGCAAAAGTAACAATCATAATCGAAGCAGGCGACTTCAAAGAAGAAATCAAAGCGCTTGGCTCTCCTAAACTCTGTCTGTGCCACCAAACAGATATAGTGATTAGGAAAAGCGACTATGTATGCAATCGAACTCTGGCGATCTGCGCTGACAAATCCTCCGTTGATTTGCCAAGAGCTCTTGTAGAAAAACTTCAGGACCCTAAACAAAAAGTCAGGGTAACATTAAATGTCGAGAGCTAACGGATTTGGGCGTCTAACACAACCTGCGACTCAAAAGGAGCAGTCTCACGGATGCTTTTGGCATAAGTAAATGTTTCGACTTTTCGCCCATATTTTTCCATTAATTCAATGAAGCTTTGCTTGAGGTTTTCTATTGTGTCAGGGGCTTTGACAAACCCATAAAAGTGAACTATCCCCCCTTCTGGCTTGATTGCATTGCAGGCAGCATCTACAAAATCTATGGCTGTTTCGGGTAGATTCATAATTACTCGGTCGGCAGCGCCTTTTAGCTTGGTTTGAGAGATTTCTCTGGCATCACCGAGTACGGGGAAGACGTGACTTTCAACCTTGTTAACCCTCACATTCACTTTAAGCAGTTCAACAGCGTCGGGATTGAGGTCAATGGCGTAAACCTTCACTGTTGGATTCCTTTTACCAATCAAAACCGCAAAGGGCCCAACTCCAGCAAACAAATCCGCTACCACTTCGCCATCCTGCACCTGCACGGCCACCCGCTCATGTTCATGGGATAACCGTGGAGAAAAGTATGCTTTTGCTACGTCAACGTGGTACTGGCAGCCGAATTCACGGTGGATGGTCTGAGTTTTGTGTTCCCCAGCGATGAAATCGTAGTCTCGGATGCGAAATACGCCGCTGATGTCGCTTGCTTTGGCAAGGACGGTTGTGACGTTTTTTTGGGTTTGCAGGATTGCTTCGCCGATTGAGTTCTCGTACGATTTGAGTTGTGGTGGGATGTCAATAACTACTATGTCGCCGATTATGTCGAACGCTTGGGGAACTTTAGCGAGCAATTCAGGAGGCAGTTTGTCTTCTAGAACTTGGGTTAAGTGTTTCTGGCGGGAACTGTTTTTCGCTGAAAACGGCGGTGTAGATCTTGAATTTTGGAATCTGGCTTTCCAGAGTTGTTAACTCAATTCCTTGAGGTTCCCTGAATAGGGGAATGATGAGGCTGTCTTCTTCCCGTTGAATAACAAGCGATTTATCGGCAAGCCCAAGTTTGGTTGTTAACATTAGGGTTTTTTCGCCTTGATTTTTCGGAACTTTGATGCAAACGGATGGTCGGGGCATATGTGTTCAGCTTTTTTGTATTCGGTAGAGGTTGTTTACTTTTTCGATCGCGAATTTGACGTTTAACATTTTTTCCATGAGCCAAATGTTCGATTCGATGTGTTCAGAGATGGTTCGACACAAAAAGGATGACTTGTTCTCTGCCAAGCGCTATGTAGGGAATAAGCATATCTGCAAGGAAAATATCCACTGTCGGCTTTACAGAGAGTTCAGCGAGGAGTCTTTGTGCGGCTTCTTTTCCTACTGCTTCGCTCATTTTTCTGGGTTCCCCAATAGCATCGGAACCCATGATTACATTTGTGTCGGTTTCTGCCCATAAAACGATCGAACTGCCTTTTTGGATGGGATTAGATTGGTCATTTACAACTTTGATATCTGCTGAATAGCCGTTCTGGGAAAGGTAATCTTCAGCTGCTCTTGCTTGGCGCTCAGCTACCTGTCTATCAGCCAGGAAAGTGCAGACGGAAACGCCATTAATGTCTTTTAGTTTGCCGAAAGTTTCTATGTCTATGGGTTTTAGGTGGACGGTTTGGTTTAACTGTCATTGTTGCTTCTCCCATGCCTTTTGGGTAGTACCCGTATTTTTGAACGGTAATTTCAGCGTCAACGCCCATCTGTTTAAGCGCTGGAAGAAATATAAGACGGAGGTAGTTGATGGTGGGCGCGTGAGTGGTGTCAGTTCCGCCCTTAGCTACATGCAACCGTACAGGATTCTTGGCGAACAAACAAATCGGCAACGTCGCCAACAGCAGCATAGGGATGCTTCCCGCCGTTTCAATTAAAGCTTCAAAATTGCCTCCCCTAATCTCCTGTGGGGTAAACCGGAGTTCTTTCGAGCCTAAATGGGCTCCTTCAATTTTGGCGTTGCAGAGTTTTCCCGCGGTCAATACAGCCTCAAGATGCTGAGGTTTTAAGCCTGGTTGGGGACGGTTTTGGCGGATGTTGATTATGTGAAGAGGCTGGTTAGTGATGGATGCCAAGGCTACTGAGAGGCGTAGGATTGTGCCGCTGCCACTTTTTTGGCTCCCATCAATTTCCATCATGCAGGTTCTCAACTTGGCTTGTTTGCAAACAATTAATAAGCTTCTGGGGTTATTTAGGAGTTTAAGAGGAAGCATTTGTGAGCACTGACAAGGAAAAACTCAATCAACTGTTGGAAAAAGTTGACGAAATGTCTGCTTCAATAAACAAGATTTCTGAGGAACTCCGTTCAGTTTCCGCATCCCTGAAGTCACTTGCAGTTGGGCAGATCACTCAGTCTCCAGCCCGCTCGCCAGCACCCCAAGCCCCAGTTGCACCACCACCGACAGTTGCGCCGCGGGAATCTTCGAAGATGAGAACCCTCGACGATATCCGTATGTCGTTCCCTGAAGAACTCGAAAGTCGCCTGAGCTTCGACGAAAAAGGAGATTATATCATAATCAAGCCCAAACAGTTTCTGGGTTCCGAAAACTTTGCTAAAATCGCTTCAGCAGTTCGAGGCATGGGTGGAGAATATATCAGCGCCGGAAAAGATTCGCATTTTAGGGTGCCTAAGAAAAAAGCTTAGGCTAGAATGTTTTAAAAACTGAAAATTCGCCCTTATACTTTTCATAGTTAATTTCAATGTTTTCTACTTTTGCAGCAGTTGGTCCATGCCTGCAATAATCAACTAACTTCTGTACTGCTGATTTGTCGCCTTCAAAAACAGCTTCCACTCTTCCATCTGATAAGTTTCTTGCCCAACCTTTAACACCTGAGTTTTGAGCTTGCAGTTGAGTGCTTTGCCTGAAGAAAACACCCTGAACTCTGCCACTGACAAAAATGTGTGCTCTAACGTTTACCATTTTTTCTCAGGTTAAGATAGAAGTTTATCTTTAAAAATCTAATTTTAACAAAAAAGGAAAAGGTGTTTTTACCATGGCTCGATTTTTTCGCCCACGGTATACAAGAAAAGACTTGCGGAAGGTGAACCTAACCACTTGAAGCTGTTGACCAACTCTTTGGTTACATTTGCGTAGTTGTCGGACTTGTCTAAGCTGTCTATGTATTTTTGGAATGAACCGTAACGTTTTTCGATGGCTACAAAGTTCTGTGCGTTCTGGATTATGGCTTTGATTTTGCCTTTGTTGCGAACTATGCCTGGGTCAAGCAGGAGTCTTTGAACGTCTGAGTCTGTAAAGCAAGCTACTTCTTGGATGTCAAAATTTGCAAAAGCTTTCTTTGTGGTTGCCCATTTGCCGTCGATGACTTGCCAGTTTAAGCCTGCTTGAAAAATCACTCTGCACATGTTCTCAAAGTAAACTTTGTCATTAGCTGGTTTTTCGTTTCGGCACCACCAATCAGGCATCTTCCATGTTTCGTGTTCTTGCATAAATTAAGCCTACTTCCATTCCCAGATTGTAATGTTTAGTTCCATCCACATTGGGTCAGCTGCTTCAAAAGTAACCAGAGCAACAGTTTCGTTCAGCCAGGATAGTTTCTCGGACATCGTCATGAAACTCCATAAGCCCACGCTTGTGGGTTTTGCGCCGGGAACCATCTTCATGAGGTCAAAGCCTTTTAACACGGCCATATCGCCTGTCATAGTCATAAGCATACCTTGGTCCATTGATGCTGCTAGGCCTTTTGGAGGAGTCATGCTCTTGCCTGTCACGTTTAGGTTGCAGTCTACGCCCTTAGCTTTTCCCATGCCTTTCATTTGAGCAGTCCACGTGTACATCGAAGTTACGCCTTCCATTCCAACGGATTTTATGAAGCTTGCTCCACTTTTGCCTTTACCTTCCCATAGTTTTTCGCCAATTGCCATTTATTTTTCACCTCTACATATCAAGGTGGTTTTAAATGGAATTTAAGCCGTTGTGATTGCCCTTGCACAGTAACAACCCATGCGTACAAAGGGTTCACTTTCACTGAGCCCTCCGCTGATACAAACAGTCATTGGGGAGCTTGTTTTAAAAGAGATTCCATCGATAGGAGAGCGTGATGATTAGCATGTTTAAGGAAAATTGTGGGAAACTGATGGTTTATGCCTCAACGGGTATTCTAAGCGGGAAAAGGTTAGAATCAGTCAGGACAGCTGCAAAAGAAACTGCTAAACGTTTGAATTTGGATTTTGAAATGGTTCGGCTCGATAGGGCACCATCACCGATCTACGTCTACTATGAAGAGAACGATGGCGACGAACCTATACCGCTCTATTGCGATGAGGGTAAAATGTCAGGTTTGGAAGAAATTAGTGGCAAACTAAGAAATATGATGTTTGTTTTATCTTTTCATCCGAACCATTCAGCACTAAAAGAAATGAGAAGTGAACTTCTCAAACTTTCCTAAAACGAATGGCTTGATTCTCGAGGGCTACTTCATAGACCTGGTTTACATCGAAGGTTATGCCCAAGTTGTCGTATTCCTGTTCAGTTAGGAACAGAATTATCTTCGGCGTGGCCATCTGTGTGCGTTGCGGCAGAAAGGGCATCTGTGTTTGAAGCGCTTGCATGATGTCCTGTGCCATTTTGGCTTCATCAGATTGGGGTCTAACTATGTAAGGATTAACTTCTCGTTCTTCAAGGAGCTCGATTCTTTTTCCAAGGTTACCGTCCAAGTCTCGGGTAGATTCTATTTTGTTGACTCTAACGCGGAACAACTTATTTTCACTCTCTTATTATGGATTAGGCAGTCACAGATTTAATTCTTTACACCAACCGCCAAACCGTTTCACCCAAAAAAACGTGATTAAGTTTTCTAATTTGAAAAACTATGTTTTTTTAAGCGGAATTTGGCTTAGCTTCTTTCTTAAGTTCAGCAATCCGTTTATCAAACAGTTTTAGTCGTTCCTGCATCCCCTTTACAGTTTCACGCATATGTTTTCTTTGGTGCTCCAACTGCGAGAGGTTTTTGTCAGCGTCAACTTCTTCCTCAAGGAAAGGCGTAAAGGGAGAAGGAATAGGAGGCATAGAACTGTCGGTGGCTTCGACTTTGAGGACATCGCGAGAAAATTCGCGGAACAGAACACCGATGTTATTGAAAATTTCCGTTTGCTTTAAGATGGCGTGTCTTAGAATGAGTTCGCCTGACTGGGTAATTTTGTATACTTTTAATCTTCGATTTTTCTGTGTTTCCCAGTGGCCTTTAATGTACTCCGATTTTTCGAGGTCGCGCAAAATCGGATAGACGCCGCCTGCGGTTGGTTGCCAAAAGCCCTTGGTGCGGCTGTTGATTTCTTTCATGATTTCGTAGCCGTGGCTAGGTTTTTTGTTAAGTAAAATGAGGACTCCCATTCGTATGTAACCTTTTTGGGCTTCTTTCATCCAGTTGGCTGTGGTTTTGTCTTCGTTTTCTGACGCCATGTTGTTTCAAAACAATATTGTATATGGGTAATACTTATATTTTACCGATATATATTGCACTGAATAATATTGCAAATTAATGAGGAACCAAAATGGCGAATGACTCCATCATCGAAGTAAACCATCTTACAAAGATGTTCAACAAGTTCACAGCTGTAGATGACATATCCTTCGATGTTAAAAAAGGCGAAATCTTTGGGTTACTAGGACCCAACGGAGCAGGCAAAAGCACCACTTTGCGCATGCTCTCAACGTTGTCAAGACCCACAAAAGGAACAGCCACAATAGGCGGATACGACACCGTCAAAAACGACATGGAAGTACGCAAACTAATCGGTATTGTATCTGAAAAAATGATTATCTACAACCGCCTAACTGCTAAAGAGAACCTCTGGTTCTTCGGCAGCCTCTTCAACATCCCCAAAGACACTCTAAACAAGCGAATCGACGAATTACTCGAACTCGTTCAACTCACAAAATGGAAGAATTCTCAAGTCGGCACTTTTTCGACAGGCATGCGCCAAAGAATGAACGTAGTGCGTGCTTTACTCAATATGCCACAAGTACTGTTCCTAGACGAACCCACATTAGGTTTAGATCCCCAGTCTTCGGTTGAAATTAGGGATTTTGTTAAGAAACTCAATCAGGAACAGGGCACCACAGTAATAATAACTACACACATGATGGTTGATGCGGACTTGCTTTGCGATCGCATAGCCATCGTTGACCACGGAAAAATCATAGCCCTGGACACTTCAACTAACCTCAAAAAAATAATTTCAGGAGGAGACACCATGATTATAAAACTTGAAATCGCCAACCTAACACCCGAATTAGTAGCCTCAATAAAAGCACTCAAATGCGCAGACGCCGTAACCCAAGAAAACTCAACAAGTGTACATCTCATTGTTCACGGGGAAGATGCATTCGACAACATAATCGATACTGTCCGAACCAAAAACGGGAAAATCACTTCTATGGCAAACCTGCAGCCTTCACTTGAGGACGTATTCTTGCATATTACCGGTCACGAAGTCAGGGATAGTGCTACCGAAAAAATTCCAATGCAGCAGGGTCCGGGAAGGCGTTTTGGTGGAGCACCACGGAGGGTGAGGTGATAGACGATGACTGCAAAAACTATTCTCAGTCACAGTTTACGAATAGCGAGGAAAGACTTAACTGAATTGTTCCGCAACAGGTTTGGCTTGGTGCTTTTAATCGTTATGCCTTTGTTCATGATGGTTATGGTTGGCTTCATCTATCCATCCAACGGAACCATTACCGACTTGAAAGTTGGAATGGTAAACGAAGACTCAGGCTTCAACAGTGTTTTTGCAAGCCAAAGCTTCCTCACAGGTTTGCAACAGATTAACAGCCAAACCCACATGCTAATCATAACTAACGTATCCAGCACAGCAGACCTCAAGGATATGGTGCAGAGAGGAGACCTTGAAGGTGGCATAGTAATTCCAAGCAACTTCAGCCAAACCCTTCTGTCTGGGCAACAAGGCACCATTATCATTGTCAGCGATGAATCCAACCCCCAGATATCCGCCACAATCCAAGCCGCATTAACCGGCGTCTTTAACGCCATGGGTCAACAACTTGCCATACACAACGTCCTACCGTTGAACGCTACAAACCCGCTAGCAGTAGTGCAGCCTTACAACGTACAAACCCAAGGTGTTGTTTCAGGTCACCCAAGCTACTTTGACTTCATTGCCCCAGGCATCATGGCTATGACCGTTATGATGAGCGTCATGACGGGCTTACCCGTTGCAATCTCACAGGAAAAAGAAATCGGCACGATGGACGGCATGATGGTTGCACCAGTAAACCGACTCTCAATCCTGCTGGGCAAAACCCTGGCTCAAACGGGCAGAGGCTTAATCCAAGGAGTAATTATTTTGGCGTTAGCCATCGGTATATTCGGAGTCGCCATACAAGGCAGCATCCTGCTCGTATTCGCACTGCTGCTACTCGGTGTCTTTAGCTTCGTCGGATTAGGCATAGTAATCACTTCATTCACCAAAGACCAGGAAACCGCACAAATGCTCATGATGACCCTGATGTTCCCGATGATGTTCCTCAGCGGAGTATTCTTCCCGATACAGCAGATGCCATGGTACATGCAAGACATCAGCAAAGTGCTACCGCTAACCTATGCTTCAGACGCTCTACGAAAAGTCATGGTACTCGGCGCAGGAATACCGCAGATATCCACAGAACTCATAATCCTCATCGTATTCGGCGTAGTCATGATAGCGATTGCATTGCCTGTGTTCCGAAGAATGATGACAAGATAGGAGAACCATAAGTGAGTACACTCTGCAACAAATGCCCCTTCTTCCAACTCGCACCTCTTTTGAGGCGCAAAAACGCCCGCAAACGATGCCGCATCGAACCCCAAAGACAACTACGAATCTACGAATGCAAAGACTACCCAGAAAAAAAGGGACTCTTCAAAAAATAACTTCTTTTCTTTTTTGTTTTTAGTTAGCTTTTTTCAATTCCGCTCCATCAATCCTTCCAGATTTTAACTACCGATTTTTAACCTATTACCGGGAGTTCTAACTAATAGATCCTGTCCCTTTAGGGGAATCGGATTTTGAGGAATTGTTCCCGTTACGGTTTTATATCCAGATGCAGGCATACAAGAAGCAAGAAGAGAATCCTCATGTCTGATACTGGTGTAACCGTTAAGAAATGTGACGATTTCAGCGAATGGTACGTTGAAGTTGTTTTGAAAGCTGAACTTGCAGATTACGCGCCCGTGAAAGGCTGCATGATTATCCGCCCAGACGCCTACGCCGTTTGGGAAAAAATCCAAGAAGTTGTCAACCAAAAAATCAAAGCCACAGGACACCGAAACACGTATTTTCCCATGTTTATTCCCGAAGCATTCCTAAAAAAAGAAGCCGAGCACTTTGCGGGTTTCACTCCAGAAGTTGCTTGGATTACACAAGGCGGAGACACCCCGCTGGAAGAGAAATTGGCGGTTCGCCCCACAAGCGAAACCATCATGTACGCCATGTTCAGCAAGTGGATTCGTAGTTGGCGCGACTTGCCGCTTAAGATTAACCAATGGTGCAACATCGTGCGCTGGGAAACCAAGGCGACAAAGCTGTTTTTGCGGACTCGCGAATTTCTCTGGCAAGAAGGGCACACTGCACATGCCACTGCTGAGGAAGCGGAAGCTGAAGTCATGTATGCTCTAAATGAATACAAAGACGTCATAGAGAATTATTTGGCTATTCCCGTGGTGATTGGCACAAAGAGTGATAGTGAAAAGTTTGCGGGGGCCCTCTACACCACAGCGCTCGAATCCATCATGCCTGACGGGAAAGCCCTTCAGATGGGAACTAGTCACAACCTCGGCCAGCACTTCGCCAAAGTATTCGATGTCAAATTCATCGGAGAAGACAAACAGGACCATTACGTTTGGCAAACCAGTTGGGGCATTACAACGCGGCTCATCGGCGCTATGATTATGGTTCACGGCGACGATAAAGGCTTAGTGATGCCGCCCAAAGTTGCGCCAACACAAGTTGTCATCGTTCCGATTCCATTCAAAGGCTTAGAAGCTGAAGCAATCGCTGTAAAAACCAAAGAAATCGCAGCCACCCTCAAAGCCAAAGGTGTCACCGTAATCCTCGACGACCGCAACGAATACACTCCGGGCTGGAAATTCCATCAGTGGGAACTAAAAGGCATCCCGATCCGAATAGAACTCGGCCCAAGAGACCTCAAAGCAGGACAAGTCGTTATGGTCAGACGTGACACAGGCCAAAAAATCCCCGTTATCGAAGCCGATATACCCGCAACTGTAGAGAAGCTACTGCAGGAAATCCAAGAAACCCTGCTCGCCAAAGCCAAAGCCACACTCCAAGAGAAAACCTCTTCCGTGCAGAGTTACGATGAATTCAAGAAGGTACTAGAAGAAAAAGGCGGCTTCATTAAGGCAGCATGGTGCGGAAGTGCAGATTGCGAGGCAAAGGTAAAGGATGAAACAGGTGCTACCATTCGCATTCGACCTTTTCAGGTAGAGCAGCCAACCACTAATTGTATCGTGTGTGAAGAGAATGCTAAGGAAACAGCGTACTTCGCAAGGTCTTACTAGTGTTTAGCTTAGTTTAAGCAGACTTGCTACGTCAGCCAACCCCAATCTCTCCAATGTTTCTTTTGTTGGAACACCCTCTTCGCTCCAGCCGCGCTTTTGATAGTAAATGTCCAGCATCTTGTTGTATTTTTCCAAATCAAGCATAGCGCCCTTCAGGGGTCCTTCAGTTAGTGGCTCTTTGAACCATCGCATGGGCGGAACATCCAAATCACGACTCCACTTGCCACCGTATTCCCGCACCCAGAAAGTGCGGATGAGGTTTAGGATGCGCTCACTAATCTGGTTAAGTTGATCCATTGAAAAGTTCTTTCCAGTTGAAGCCCGCAGGTACTTGTGGTACCATTCGAGCTCAAAGCCTAGAGAACCATGTGGAAAACGGCAAACAGTGAGTGCCTCGAAGGCTCCGCCGCGTAGGAGTTGGGTTTGAATTAGATGGTCAACTTTTGCTTCGTCGTATTTTTCTCTGCCATATTTCTGTTCCCAAGTGATTATCCAAGCGTCCTTGTGGTGAGCGCCAATCGAGCTGGTGCCGTAAGCCAACGCCATGCCAGGTGCAATGTGGCAGTTGTAAGCGGAGACTTCTAAGCCTTTAACATGCATCGCCCAATCGCCAGAGCCTTTGCCGATTGTTGCAGCTGCCGATCGGACACCTTCAGCTAAAACCGCTCCTAAACCACGCTTGTAAGCAATGTCTTTAATCAACGCCTTAATAGCTTCAAAGTCGCCCCACACAATCTTCTCAGGGATTAGCCCTTTCTCGGAGGCTTCCATTGCAAATCCAATCACGCTTCCAAGAGAGATTCCGTCAAAGCTGAATTCGTCTGCCAAACGGTTTAAAGTTGCAACTTGCGCAAGGTTTCCCAAACCAATGTTGGAGCCAAGCATAACCACGTTCTCGTAATCCAGTTCTGAATCTTTTCCTTCACTATCTTTAACCACATTGCCGCAAGTCATGTTGCATTGTGGGCAGCCGCGGTTTGAAACCTTCATCTTCTCCATCGTAAAGCCGCTAATACCTTCTGCCTTGTCAAAGACGCCTTCTCTGTAATTGTGTGTTGGAAGACAGTTGTTTTCTTGGCACCAGTTGACCGTGGACATGGTACCTTGCCTTTTCCAGAAGCTGTAGAGTGGTTTAGTTAAAAGTTCCTTGTAGCCGTCAACAGCTAATTTTTTCATTTCGTCGGGAAAAGCAAGTGAGATTGGCTGGGTTCCTTCGACGACGATGGCTTTGAGGTTTTTTGAGCCCATGACCGCACCCATTCCCGGTCTCCCACCTGCGCGTCCATTCTGAGAAACCACTGTTGCAAACTTGACGAGGTTCTCTCCTGCGGGTCCGATGGATAAGATGCCGGCAAGTTTGGAGTATTTTTTTCTGAGCTGGTCTTCGACTTCAAAGGAGCTTTTGCCCCACAAATCATCAGCATCCAGAAATTCCCATGTTTTGTCTTTGACGTGGAGTATGACTGGTTGGGCTGCTTTTCCTTCGATGATGAGTGCGTCGTAGCCTGCTTTGCGTATGTTCACAGCCGCCCAGCTGCCAGAGTTGCCGTCGCCGTAACCGCCGGTCAAGGGGCTTTTAGCTGCAATGACGAGTTTGCCGCTATTGGGTAGTCCGATTCCAGTTAGTGGTCCTGTAGCGAAGATTAGTTTGTTTTCGGGTGACAGAGGGTCAATTCCTTGTTTTAGAGTGTCCCAAAGAATTTTGATTGCAAAGCCTCTGCCACCCAAAAAATTCAAAGCTAAATTTTCACTATAAGCTTCAGCAGCAGCCGTGCTTTTGGTTAAATCGATTTTTAGGAAAAAACCTGTCCATCCCTGCATATTTGTTCACCAAAACCGATTTGTACTCTAGGGGAATCGGGAATAAAAATCTGCTGAAAGAGCATAATTGAGATAAAAATGCCATTTATGAAATACTCCCATTGGGTTTCTGCAATGAATTTCAACTGATTCAAATAACACATCGAATGAACAAAACAGGGCAGAAAATGGTCCTACTGCAAATAATTATTAGTTAAACTTTAGCTTGAATCCGAAACGCTTATATTTTTTGGGAGATGAACTGATTGGCAGGTTCGAAGCAATGCTCAACGCCAAAAACAAAGCCAATATCACTGCGTCACTGTTTCATAGCTTCGACTACTATTTTTATTATTACCATTTTCAGTAAGCCCAGAACTAACAAATTTTTTGAGAATAGTTCTGGGCGAAACAAGGGGGTACCCAAATGCAAACTAACAAAACTATAGTTGTAAAATTCGGTGGCTCAAGCCTCGCCGATCATGAAAGACTCCTTAAGGCAGTCGTTGCCGTAGTGACTGAAGCTAAAAAAGGCACAAAAATCGCCGTCGTAGTCTCCGCCATGGGCAAAACAACCGATGTTTTGATGACCACTGCCAAGAACACTTCAAACGGAAAACTGCAAAAACACGAGTTAGACGACATTCTATCGATGGGTGAACGCACCAGCGTACGCATATTCGCCGCAGCTTTGAGGAACAACGGCGTTGACGCATGCTACTTTGACCCCATGGATAACAAATGGCCAATAATCACCGATGACTCCTTCCAAAACGCCAATCCAATACTCAAAGAATGCGACAAGAACATCAAAGAATGCATCCTGCCGCTCGTCGAAAAAGGTACCATACCCGTAATCGCGGGTTTCGTGGGCAAAACTAGAGACGGCAAAATCACCACTTTGGGCAGGGGGGGCAGTGACACCACCGCATTCATTCTAGCGCAGGGAATCAACGCAAACCAAGTAGTGTTGGTAACAGATGCCGACGGCATAATGTCCAGCGACCCCAAAATCATCGCATCTCCCAAACTGCTCCCAGAAATCGACGTAACCACACTGGTTGGGTTAGCAGATTCAGGCGCCAAATTTATCCATAGCAAAGCCCTCAAGTACAAACCTAAGCATATCGACGTTAATGTAATCAGCAATGCTTATGGCGATTTGAGCAGGGCAGGCACCCTAATTAAAGGTGGGTTAGCCTCAGAGCTTGACGTTGAAATCGCTCATCCTACACCTGTCTCGGAGATAACGGTAATTGGAAACGGCATTTCAGCCAACCCACAAGTCGTTACAGAAATGGTTGAGAAAGTCAAAGAAAACTCTATGCTTCTCGGCATGTCCATGAACACTAATTCAATCATCCTCTACGTTCCACAGGAAAAAAATATCGATACACTCTTCAACCAAATCCACAAAATAACCATAAGCAACAAAGAAACTATAGCCATGGCTGTGAAAAAAGACCTTGTCTTCCTCAAGACCAGTGGAGTCGGATTGGAAGAAACTCACGGCATCATCGGCAAAATCAGTGAAGACCTCCGAGTTAACGGCATAAACATCTCAGGCATCCTCACCATCACATCAAGTATTTTGTTGTTTGTAGATTGGAATGATAAAGAAAAGGCATTAAAGTTAATTAAAAACTCGCTTAAAACACACTAGGTGGAAAAAGATGAATTCAGGAAAAACCCGTAGACTAAGAAGAATCATGCAAAACGACAACCACACAGTAATCGTGCCTATGGATCACGGCGTCACCGTCGGGCCCATCCAAGGCATAACTAACATGCAGCAAATCATCGACCAACTCGTGAAGGGGAAAGTCGACGCTATCCTCATCCACAAGGGCATAGCCAAACAAGTCGATGTTGGAAACGCTGGCTTAATTGTAATGCTCTCTGGCATGTCAAATCTTAGCCCCAACTTAAACGGTAAAGTCCAAGTCTGCAGCGTTCAAGCAGCCATACGAGTCGGCGCAGATGCCGTTAGTGTGCATGTTAATGTCGGTTCGCAGGATGAAGACAAAATGCTACACAACCTTGGTAAAGTTGCCGACGAATGTGACGTTTTTGGGATGCCGCTTTTGGCTATGATGTATCCTCGAGGGCCAAAAATACCCAACGAGCACGGCGTAGATGTGGTGGCGCATGCTGCGCGAATCGGTGCGGAACTTGGTGCAGACATCATTAAAACAAACTACACAGGCAGCATAGACAGTTTCAAAACAGTCACCGAAAGTTGTCCGGTGCCCATCGTCATCGCTGGAGGACCAAAATGCAAAACCTTAGAGGAAATCCTTCAAACCACCGCTGACGCCATGAAAGCTGGAGCCGCGGGCCTCTCAATCGGAAGAAACGTATTCCAATGCGACAAACCAACAGTATTGTCAAAGGCACTTACAGCTATCGTTCATGAAAACGCGTCTGTAGAACAAGCGCTCAAGATTCTCGGTGAAAAGCATTGAAGGAACTTTGGGTAGAAACCGACAACAAAGACGCCCTATCAGCGCTTGTTAATCAATATGCTGATGCCATAGTTGAGGGTGACAAAACCACTTTTTTGGCAAACAAACAAAGCCTAAAAGTTGTCGCTCCATCGGTCGATTCTCAAAAGTTGGATATCACGGGGAAGGTTGCAAGAATCTGCCTAAGTGACAAGTCAACTGAGAACTTAACCGTTAAAGTAGCGGAGGCAGGTGCAAGTTATTTGCTTATCACTTGTGCGAATTGGCGAGTTATTCCTCTTGAAAACTTGATTGCCCGTGTTAAGGGGAAGAGCAAGATTATCGCTGAAGTCGTCAACGCTGAAGAAGCGAAAGTGGCGCTTGAAACGCTCGAGTTAGGAACCGATGGGGTGTTGCTCAAGACTTCAAATCCAGAGGAACTCCTCAAAACCATCGCCATAGTAAAGCCAGAAGCATTAAAGCTGGAAATGGCAGTCGCCAAAATAGTCTGCACAAAACCCATCGGCACCGGCGCTCGGGTATGCGTAGACACCTGTGAGTTGATGAAGCAAGGCGAAGGTATGCTGGTTGGAAGCCAAAGCGCAGGTTTATTCCTGATCGAAGCAGAAGTTAACGAGAACCCTTACGTTGCCTCGCGTCCCTTCAGAGTCAACGCTGGAACATTATCCATGTACACGTTAGGTAACTTGCAAACAACCCGTTACCTCCAAGAATTCAAGGCTGGCGACGAAGTCATAATCGTCAACCGCGAAGGGAAAACCCGCACAACCAACGTGGGACGCATAAAAATTGAAATCCGACCCCTCATTCTAGTAGAGGCGCAGGTCGAGGGCAAATTGATAAAGACCATCCTCCAGAACGCCGAAACCATACGCTTAGTAACGCCAACAGCTTCAAAACCAGTCACCGACCTAAAACACAACGACGAAGTCATCGTGCATTTAGCGGCGAAGGGAGGACGGCACTTCGGCATATCTGTGCCTGAAGAAACGGTGATTGAAAAGTGACCCCGAGAATCTGCGTTTCGATTCTCCCAAAAAACAACTTAGAAGCACTAACTCTGATTGAGAATGCAGAGAAAGCAAAAGCAGACATTATTGAGGTCCGACTGGATTGGCTTGAAATCTCCAGAAAATTATCAGATATATCCGCTAGCACAAAAATCCCTTTAATCGCCGCTAACAAACTTCAAAGCGAAAAAGGATACTTCTCAGGCACAGAGATTGAGTGGCAACAAACACTACTTCTTGCGGCCAAGAGCGGTTTTGAATATGTTGACGTTAACCTATCAAGCCCAAAACATATAGAAACAATCAGCCAACTTAAGCAGTTGGGGGCTAAACCAATCGTCTCTTATCACAAATTCGACGGTGCACTCAACGTTACAGCTATGGCAGATGTTCTTGATAAGGAGCTTGCCAGTGGAGCGAGCATTTGCAAGATTGTGACAACCGCCAACCAGGTAGAAGACAACCTTCCCGCTCTAAATTTTGTTGCTTTTGCATCAAGTAAGGCTAAACTGGTTTGTTTCTGCATGGGTGAACATGGTAAGGTTTCAAGGCTTCTTTCGCCTATTTTTGGGGCATTCTTTACTTTCGCTTCTTTGGAAAATGGCAGTGAAACCGCTGCTGGCCAGATGAGCATAGGTAAAATGAGGACTGCTTACGGTCTTTTAGGAGTAAAGTAGCATATGGATATAACGGGAAAAACACGTGTGTGCGGAGTCATCGGCGACCCGATAGAACACACCTTAAGCCCAATAATGCATAATGCAGCCTTTGAAGCCCTTAAACTCGACTACACATTCTTAGCATTCAAAGTGAAGCCTGCAGAACTAGAAAACGCGGTGAACGGCATGCGCGCCCTAAACATAAGAGGGCTAAACGTTACCATGCCACATAAAAGTTCAATCCTGAAATATTTAGACAGAATAGACTTATCCGCACAAATAATTAACTCAGTTAACACCATCTTGAATCGGGATGGCAAGCTTTTTGGCTTTAACACCGACGGAGTCGGCGCACTAAAAGCGTTAAGAGAAAACGATGTGGAACCCAAAGGTAGGAAAATTCTGTTGCTCGGTGCAGGAGGAGCGGCAAGAGCCATAGCTTACACGATGGCCCGAGAATCCGACGAGCTGGCAGTTTTGAACCGAACCCTAAAACCAGCCCAAGAATTAGCTAAACTGCTGGAAAAGACTGCATACAAAAAAATTGTCGCAGGTGCGCTAACGCCAAAGGAAATACAGCATAACCTCCAAGACTCAGACATCCTAATCAACGCAACATCCGTTGGGATGAAACCCAAACCCGACGAAAGCCTAATTCCGCCTAAGCTGATTGGACCCAATTTGGCAGTAATAGATATCGTTTACAATCCAATCGAAACCCAACTAGCAAAAGACGCCAAAGCCGCAGGCGCCAAAGTCGTAAGCGGAGTTGAGATGTTGATTTATCAAGGTGCGGCATCATTTGAAATCTGGACGGGGAAGTCTGCTCCCGTTGAAGTTATGAGGCAGGCAGCGCTTAATCATTTGCAGAAGGTGTAATTGTGACTGGGAAAGCTGTGGCTGTTGTTCATGGGGCTGCAACAATTGTGAACGCGATTGCCCTGGGAAAGGGCGCCGCGTTTGGGGTTGATTTGTGGACTAAAGCTGAAGTCAAATTAACTGATGAACCAGGCGTTATCAGAATTGAGATAGCTTCTGACCCCACTGAAAGCACGCTCCTCATAGAAAAAACCGTAACCCGAGTTCTGCAACTGTTCAATTTAGAGAAAAGTTTTGGCGTGAAAGTAAAAACCACTTCAAACATTCCCATCGCAAAAGGACTCAAAAGTAGTAGCGCAGCCGCAAATGCAACTGCATTCGCCACCACAACGGCACTGGGCAAAAAACTCAGCGACTTAGAAATCATCAACATAGGCGTTGAAGCGGCTTTTGACGCCAAAGTTACGGTTACAGGAGCGTTTGATGATGCTTGTGCTTCATACTTTGGCGGCATAGTCATCACCGATAACCTAAAACGGGAATTAATCAAGCAAATGCCGCTGAATGAGGATTTGAAGGTGCTCTTCCATGTTCCACCCCAAAAAGCCTACACCATCGACTCCGACATAAACCGACTCAAATTCGTTAAACCCCTTGTGGAAATCGCATTCGAAAAGGCTTTGGAAGGGAAAGTTTGGGAAGCCCTAACCCTCAACGGCTTAATCTACTCTTCAGCCTCTAACTTCAACGCCGCAATTGCCATCGATGCGTTGGCTGCTGGAGCGGTGGCGTCTGGGTTGTGTGGTAAAGGACCCGCCGTAACCGCGGTGGTTCCTAAAGACAAGGTTGATTCTGTAAAGGTTGCCCTGCAAAAATATGAAGGGGAAATTTTGCAGACACAACTAAATTGTAAAAAAGCCAAGGTGCAATAGAATGGTAGATGTGATTGTTAAGAAAACTGAACAGTTAAGTGGTCAAGTTTGTGCTCCGCCATCTAAGTCTTATACCCAGAGGATGGTTATTGCCGCTGCTCTTTCGGCTGGTTCCTCTAAAATATCTAACCCCCTATTATCCGAGGATACCGAAGCCACCCTACGTGCTGTCAAAGCTTTAGGAGCAGAAGTCACAACTGATGAAGGCTGCTGGACAATCCAAGGAGCATTGAAGCTTAAAGGCGCAAAAGAGCCAATTGACTGCGGAGAATCGGGTGCCACCTTACGTTTCATGATACCTGTGGCTGCTCTGGCAAAAGGTCCATCAACATTGGTATTTAGAGGTTCAATCGAGAAGCGCCCCGTAGAACCATTATTGGCAAGCCTCATTGAACTCGGTGCCAAAGCACATATTGGAAAACTCGGCGACAAAGACGCTGTTTTCGTGGAGGGCGGCGGCATCGTTGGCGGCGAAACTTCTATTCCGGGCGATGTGAGTTCACAGTTTATTTCGGGTTTAATGTTTGCTTGTCCAATGGCTGAAGTGGACACTGAAATAACGTTGGCTTCACCTTTGGAGTCAGAGGATTATGTTAAGATGACTGAGGCAGTTCTTGCTGACCATGGAATTAAGGTTCCTGCACATGAAAATCACATTCATATTCCCGTAGGTCAAAGCTACAATCCAGCGGACGAAAGGGTTCCGGGCGATTTCTCTTCAGCTGCTTTTCTTCTTGCTGCGGCAGCAATAACCTCTTCGAAAGTTCAAATAAACAACCTTGAATACAGCCGCGTTCAAGGCGACAAAGCCATCATGGGTATCCTCAAGCATATGGGCGTTAACGGGAAAGTTTGCGCAGACAGTATTGAAATCGAAGGCTCAGGCAGTTTACTCAAGCCCGTAGAGGTTGATGCTAAGAATATTCCTGATCTTGTTCCTGCAATCGTAGCCCTCGCTTGCTATGCAAAAGGTACGTCGCACATTTTTGGCGCACATAGGCTTAGGCTCAAGGAGTCTGATAGGCTTCAATCGCTCTACGTTGAGCTGAGCAAGATGGGTGCAGACATAAGCATTAATGAAGACGGGTTAATTATTGAAGGCGGCCGTCGTCTGCATGGATCAACAATCGACCCGCACAACGACCACCGAATCGCCATGGCATGCGCAGTCGCGGCTTTAAGCGCCGAAGGAGAAACAACGATTCAGAACGCTGAGTGCGTCAGAAAGTCTTATCCGCAGTTCTTCGATCATCTAAAACAATTAGGAGCTAACTTAGTTGGCGGGAAATTCGATAGGTAAAGAATTCGTTGTTACAACGTTTGGGGAGAGCCACGGCAAAGTCGTCGGCGTAGTCGTGGACGGTTGCCCAGCTGGGTTGCCGCTCTCAGAAGCAGATTTTCAAGAAGAGCTTGACCGTAGGATTCCAGCGGAGCCCAAGATTGTTTCTGCTCGTGTCGAGAAAGACGTTGCCATGATTCTTAGCGGATTATTTAATGGATTCACGACTGGTGTTCCGATTGCTTTGACTGTTGAGAACAAAGAAACCAACTCGAACGATTATGAAGCCATCAAAGATCTGCCACGCCCCGGTCATTCAGATTACCCAGCCCGCATCCGATACGGCGGCTTCAACGATTACCGAGGAGGCGGACGCTTCTCAGGCAGAGTCACTGTCGCCCTAATCATGGCTGGAACCATAGCCAAAAAACTTCTCGGGAGATACGACATCGACGTTTTAGCTTATACCCAATCAATAGGGAAAATTAGAACTGACAAAAAATTCAGTGCAGCAGAAATCCGCAAAAATAAAAATGCGGCTACAACACGATGCCCTGACTTGGCATGCGCCGAAAAGATGGAGGAGGCTATCATCAACGCTCGAAAAGAAGGTGAAAGCCTCGGCGGGGTTATCGAATGTATCGCACTCAACATGCCAGCTGGAATCGGAGAGCCACTGTTTGATGCATTAGATGCTGATTTAGCGAAAGCATTGTTTGGTGTTCCCGCTGTGAAGGGTGTTGAGTTTGGTGCTGGGTTCCGGGCGGCTGAGTTGACTGGTTCACAGAACAACGACTCTTTTCTGCGGAAGAACGGGAAAATCATGACTTCCACGGAGAATGCAGGAGGCATCTTGGGCGGTTTATCCAGCGGTATGCCTATTATGATTCGGGTGGCGATTAAGCCAACGCCGTCGATTGCTAAAGAACAAAAAACCGTTAACCTCTCCTCAATGGAAGAAGACGCAATAATCATTAAGGGGAGACATGACCCCTGCGTGGTTCCCAAAGCTGTACCAGCCATCGAAGCTGCAGTCGCCATAACCTTAGCCGACCATCTCATCCGCTTAGGTTACATCCCCAAAGTCTTCAAGGAGCACTGACATGACTGAAATCCCCAAGCTTAGAAAGAATGTTGATGAAATCGACGACCAAATCCTAACCGCTCTCTGCGAACGAGTGAAGATTTGCAAGGCAATTGGGGCAGCCAAGAAAAAGCAGGGAAAACCAGTTCGCGACGTCTCCAGAGAGAACGAGGTCTATAAACGGATACGGGCAAAAGGGACTGAGTTGGGTCTTCATGCTGGGCAAGTTGAAGCGGTTTACCGCGAAATAGTTAATATGTGCAGTGCTGTTCAAGAATAAAGCGCTCTTAATGGAGAGTCCAAAACTGTATGCTTTACGAGATAAACGAGAAAGCCCTAAAATTGGAAAGTGAAGGAAAAAAGATAATTCGATTAAACCTTGGCGACCCAGACATGGCTACACCGCCTGAAATCGTGGAAGCTGCATACGCTTCTATGAAAGCTGGAAAAACCAAGTATTCCTCTTCATATGGCGAGCTTAAATTGCGCCAGAAAATCGCTGAGTTCCATGGCGTTAAAGCAGAAAACGTGGTTATTACTCCGGGTTCAAAATGGGGCATATTCGCCACGATGTTTTTGACGCTCAAAAACGGCGGCAACGTCATCATCCCCACGCCGTACTGGACAGCTTACGATTTAATCGCAAAAAGTTTCGGAGCCAAAACCAAGCTGCTGCGGACCGAAATGGAAGACGGCTGGAAAATCGACCTAGACAAGCTCGAAGCATTAATTGATAAAGAAACCAAAATGATTATCCTTAATAACCCAAACAACCCCACCAGCAAAGTCATAGACAACAAAACCCTCGACGGCATAGTCAAGATAGCCAACAGAAAAGGAGTAATCATACTCTCTGACGAGGTTTACAGCGCAATCAGCTTCGTCAAGACCAAAAGCATCCTCGACTACGACAAAGAATGCAAACACATCCTCAGCAACGGCTTCTCTAAAACCTTCACTATGACCGGCTGGCGCATCGGTTACTTAATCGCAAACAAAATGTTGATCGACAACATAACTAAACTTAACCAAATCACCATCAACAACGTCCCCGTCTTCATCCAGGACGCCGCTCTCAAAGGCTTAGAACTGCACAAGCAAATTGCATCCAAAATCCAAGCCAAATACAAGCAACGCGCCGACCTCGCAAGTGTCAAGCTCTCGGCGGCAGGCTTCAAATTTACCAAACCCGACGCGCCTTTCTACGTATTTCCCAAGCTCGAAGGCTTAGACAGCGAAAAATACACTCTAAACATGCTCGACAAAGGAGTAGCTGTGGCTCCAGGCACCGCATTTGGCGATTACCGCGAGCACTTCCGCATCTCCCTAACTGCGCCAGACAACGAAATCGAGCTTGGACTCGACAAAATCTGTGAGGCAGTAAAGCAATGAAAATCGCCGTAATCGGGGCTGGCAAGATGGGCGTTTGGTTCGCCGATTTCTTTCAGTCTAAAGGTTACGACGTCATTTTAGCCGATAGAAAAAAAGCGAAACTTGAAAAACAAAAAGCCCTCCTCGTCGACTTAACCACAAACTTCGAAGAAGCAGTGGCGGATGCTGACCAGATTCTCCTATGCGTATCCATAAACGCCATGGAAGAGGTAGTTAAAACGATCAGCCCCGTCTTGCATGAAGGGCAAGTGGTTATGGATATTTGCTCAATCAAAGAATCCCCAGTAAAAATCATGCACCAATACATAAAAGAAGCCACCGTTTTGGGTACGCATCCGGTTTTCGGGCCAGGAAGCAACGGGGTCAAACACAAAGCCTACGTTTTAACTCCAACAAACTCCAAAGAGAACGAGTTAGCTGAGCATTATAAGCTGTGGCTTGAGCGGGAAGACGCACACGTTTTCATAATGACCCCCAAAAAACACGACGAATTGATGTCAGTCGTGCTTGGGCTGCCGCATTTTCTGGGCTTAGTCGCATGTGAAACCTTGCTCGAACAGAAGAATTTGCCTGAAACAAAAAAAGTCGCGGGCACCACCTACCGAATGCTATTCACTTTGGCCGAAGCGACGGCGCTCGAAACTCCTGACTTATACGCAAGCGTGCAAACCAATCTGGCTGATTTGCCTGCGCTCGAGAATCTGTTCATGGCTAAAGCCCAAGAACTGCTTACCTTAATCAAGAACAAGGACCAAAAAGCAATCGTCGAAAGAATAGAACAACTAAAAAAGAAACTTGCGACCGCTGACATCGACTTCGCAGATTCTTACGAAACCATGTATAAAATGCTGGAATCAACAGAAAAATAGGCTTGTCGATGACTAAAACTCTGCTTGTCAACTGTTCGTTTACTGGCAAAGTCAGTGAGGATTTGTTTACTGTAATAAGCCGATTTGGCGAGTGTACAGTTGCTAATTTTAGGGATATCTCGCGGGATTATCAAATATTTAATGACATAGATTCTGTTGTCCTCAGTGGGTCTGCCGCCAGAATCGTTCAAGCTTCGGATAGAGCCAAATTCGAAGGTGTTGAAGTGCTTATAAGAAATTGCGGCGTGCCTTTGTTGGGTATCTGTTTTGGTCATCAACTGCTATGTTGGGCTTTTGGCGCCGAAGTGAGTACCCATCCTAAGCATGTTGCCAACAGGTTTGAGGAAGTCAGGATTATACAGTCAGACCAAATTTTCTCTGGTTTCAAAGAAGGACAAACTTTGCCTTTAGCTGAAAACCACTACGACTATGTCCTAAAAGACAGTCTTGACGCCGCAGGGTTCACATTGCTAGCTGATTCAGTTTCCTGCGAAGTAGAAGCCGTCAAACATAAAACCAAACCCTTCTTTGGCCTCCAATTTCATCCCGAACGCATCGTAATCCAGAGCGAAACTCATCCTGAGGGTCACTACATAATCGAAAATTTCTACAAAAACACCTTGAAGCGGTAAATACCCCGTTTGAGCGCAAAATCTAATTACTCCAAACACCACGCATAAGCAGAAGTGACGTTCATGGAAAACTGTGCAAGATGCGGCAAAGAACTCGCTTGGAACGAACAGAAAATGGTGTTCTGGAACAAACAACTCAAAAAAGGCTACATCAAATGGTTCGGTATTGGCTCAATGCAGTTTGGTAAACGCAAAGAGTTCCCTCAGTACACTGGAAAGAAGCTTTGCCAACTTTGTGCAGATGAAATATTCAATGGTCCAGCTTCTTCAGACACGCACGAAACCTTACCTTGTAGTCAAGAGCAGACGAAGTCCCAACCAGTCAGCATTCCTGGAGCTATTGTCAACTTTGCTTCGCTCAGAGTTTTCCTCAAAGAAAACGGTGTCGTAATGTCCGCGTATAACTGCCCAAAATGCGGTAACATGGTTGACCTCCCGGAGAACGGCAAAATCCTAATCTGCAAACACTGCGGCAACCCAATCAAGCCAACGGACATAGCAGAGAAAATCAAGGCACTAATTTAGAAATCAATTGTTAGGTAATAATCTACAGAAAAAAATGGCTGTACAGAAATACTCAAGTAATTACAATCGTTAAAACTATTGAGGGATTTTTTATGGAATGGAAGAAAGCCCCGCAAGAACTTGTAGATTTTATAATGGATAAAATGAAGGATAAGAACTGCGATTACAAGAGAATGTTCGGGTATCCAGCCTACTTCTTTAACGGTAACATGTTTGTGGGAGTTCACGGCGACAAACTTTTCTTGCGCCTTTCTGATTCTGATACGTCGGCGATAAAGAAGGATTGCCCAAGCATTACCGCTTTTGAACCTATGCCCGGCAGAGCAATGAAAGGGTATGTTGTCTTGCCCAAATCTCTCTACTCTTACGACAAGGCTTTCGATGAATGGCTGGATAAATCAATTAAGTATGTTTCAGAGTTGCCGCCAAAGAAAGCAAAGAAATAATTCAAGCGGAAAATAAGAAGAAAATTAGATTGCTCTGGGGTATGATCCCAGAATTTTTACGAAAGTCGCATACTTTTCTAGGGCTTGCAGTGCTTCTGCGCAACGTTTCTCTGTTCGATGCCCTTCAAAGTCTAAGTAGAAGTTGTATTGCCAAGCAGTTGTTTTTGTGGGTCTGGATTCGATTCTGCTTAGGTTGATGTTTCTTGATGCAAACTCTCCAAGAGCATGGTATAAGGTGCCAGGGGCATGTTTTGCCGAGAATATTATTGAGGTTTTGTCGTCTCCAGTTGGTGCTGCATCTTCATGCGATAGGACAAGGAATCGTGTGTAGTTTGATGGGTTGTCTGCGATGTCTCGCGCAAGAATCTTCATTCCGTAGAGATCTGCGGCTTTTTCACTAGCGATGGCTGCGGCGTTAAAGAGTCCTTTTTCTTTGATGGCTTTGACGCTTCCGGCAGTATCGTAGGCGGGGATGATTTCCCATTTGTGTTTTTCAAGGTAACTGCGGCATTGGGCTAGTGCTTGGGGGTGCGAGTAGACTGTTTCGATGTTTTCGAATTTGGTTTGGGGGTTAGCTATTAGGACATGAGCGAGTTTTACTGCGACTTCTCCGCAAACTTTGAGGTCGTAAGTGAGGAATAAGTCGTAGTTTTGGTTGACGCTGCCTTCAATAGAGTTCTCAATCGGAACTACACCATTTGGAACTGCACCTGTTTTAACCGATTCGAAAACGTCTCGGAAATCTTTGCAGGAAACTGGCTCTACTTTGCTGCCAAAAAACTTGAAGACAGCCATTTCACTGTAGGCTCCAGTTTCACCCTGATAGGATACTTTCACTTTTTGTTTCCCTGCTTTTGATGGTTCTTTAGCAAAAGCTTGTTTATGCCATTTATCATTGCTTCAACGCTTGCCATAACGATGTCTTCTCTGGCCGCTCGGGCGCTAACGATGTTGCCTTTTTCATCTTCAACTTTTATTACGACTTCCGCGACTGCGTTTGAACCGCCGGTGATGGCTTCCAATCTGTATTCGCTTAGGCGGATGTTTTCTATGCTACTGGTTAACTTCTGAATAGCCTTAAGCACTGCGTCTACAGGTCCTACGCCTGTTTCGGCGGCAACGTATTCTTTGCCGTTTAACACTAAGCGTACGGAAGCGGTTGGAATGACTTTGATGCCTGTGACTACGGCCATATCGCATAAGTCAATGATTTTTTCTTCACCAAGCACTTCACCCATCACGGCAGAAGTCAACGCAATCAAGTCAGCATCGGTGACCATCTTGCCTTTATCACCTAAATCTTTGACGCGTTGAACGATTTCTTTGAGTTGCTCTTCAGTTGGGTGGATGCCGATTTCTTCGAGTTCCGCTTTTATTCCGCGTTTTCCGGCTAATTTGCCTGCGACAAGTTTTCTTGTTCTGCCGACTAATTCGGGGTTTATTGGCTCGAAAGTTAACGGTTTCTCTGTTACACCGCGTGTGTGGATGCCTGATTCGTGGGCAAAGGCGTTTTCGCCGACGATTGCCTTGTTAGCTTGAACCATAATGCCAGTTAAGGACGCAACCATTCGTGACGTGCTATAGAGTAAACGTGTGTTGACGTTTGTTTTGTACTTGTAAATCATGTGGAGTGCCATCACGACTTCTTCTAGGGAAGCATTACCTGCCCGTTCACCTAAGCCGTTGACAGCGACATGAACTTGGGATGCGCCAGCTTCAACCGCGGCTAAACTGTTGGCTACAGCTAAACCGAAGTCGTCGTGGCAATGGGTGCTAATAGGCACTGTTACAACGGTTTTTAGTTCCTCGATTAACTTGATTGTTGTTTTGGGAATCATGATGCCAACAGTGTCTGGTACGTTTAAGCTGTCCATCCCTGCATCCTGAGCAGCCTTGCACACTTGCTTGAGGAAGGACATTTCGGAGCGTGTGGCATCCATAGGTGAAAACTCGCATTTTACCCCATGCTTCTTCACGTAAGAAATCGAATCAACAGTGGAAGCTAATACCTGTTCAGGCGTCAAATTAACTGCGTACTTCATTTGGACGGGTGAAGTTGGTATGAAAACGTGAACTAAATCAACATCACAAGCGATTGCTGCGTCGATGTCGCCCCTTGTTGCCCGAGATAAACCACAGATTTCTGAGCTCAAGCCCAGATTGGCAATATCTTTAACGACTTTTTTTTCGCCCTCAGAAGAACTAGGAAAACCCGCCTCAATAACGTCTACGCCTAGTTTGCTGAGTTGGCGTGCTATCTCAATCTTATCGTCTGCTGTTAAAGAAACTCCGGGGGTTTGCTCCCCGTCTCTTAAGGTGGTGTCAAAAATTCGGATGGTTTTTGGGGATTTGTTGGTCATGCTTTTCAGCCACTTTTCGTGGTTAGCGCTGCTGCAATGGCTTCTGCCATGCCCACGGTTGTGGTGGTGCCGCCGCAGTCTGGAACCGTTTGCCGGTTACGCAACGCGTACACTACACCGTTCTCTATAGCTGCGCCTGCTTGTAAGCATTCCTTATCACCGTATTTTTCTCCCAGCCACTCCAGCATCATTTTCGCTGAAAGTATCATGGAGATTGGGTTGGCAGTGTGTTTTCCTGCTCTATTTGGGGCTGAACCGTGGATGGGTTCGAATAATCCGAAGTTTTCGCCGACATTTGCTCCTGGAGCCATGCCTAAGCCTCCGATTTGTTGTGCGGCTTCGTCGCTGAGGATGTCGCCGAACATGTTGCATGTGCAGAAGACATCAAATATTTCTGGTTCTTTGATCAGTCGCATGGATGCTGCGTCAACGTAAAGTTCGTTAAACGCGATGTCGGGATAGCCTTTGCTGACTTTGCGGCAGACGTCACGGAATAAACCGTCGGTTACACGCATAACGTTGGCTTTGTGAATAGCTGTGACTTTCTTTTTGCCGTTGCGTAGGCGTGCCATTTGGAAGGCTTTGTGGGCGATGCGTTCGCAGTTTCCTCGTGTGATAACGCGCAGGCACAAGGTGGTGTCTGCGCCGATTGTGAATTCTAAGCCTTTGTAGACGTCTTCTGTGTTTTCGCGGACAAAGAGCATGTCGATGTCTGGTCTGGCGACTGGAACGTTGGGGTATGCCTTCAATGGGCGTAGGTTAGCGTAAAGGTCAAACATGACTCTGAGCTTGACGATGACGTCTGCGGCAGATTCACCCACTGGCCCTTTTAGGCAAGCGTGGGAATTCTTAATTTTCTCCACGGTGTCTGCTGGCAATGCGGAGCCCACTCTTTCAAGGGCAACGTCGCCTGCTTCAGCTTCGATTATCTGCAGTTTAACCCCAAATTTTTTCTGCACTGCATCTAGTACTTTTAGGGTAGCTTCGGTTAATTCAGGTCCGATGCCGTCTCCTGGAATTAAGGATATTTTATATGTCTGTCATTTCTTCATCTTTCCTTTTAAGTTCTCGATTAATCCGCCATCAGATAATATTTCAAGGATGAATGGTGGCAGTTTTTCGACTTGGAATTTTTTGCCGTTTGAAGCGTTCTCGATTTTGCCCGCTTCAAAGTCAACGACTAATTCGTCGCCTGTTTCAACCGCCTCTGATATGCCTTTGCATTCGATTACAGGTAAACCAATGTTTATAGCATTGCGGAAGAAGATGCGCGCAAAAGATTCAGCGATTACGCATTTGACACCTGAGTACTTCAACGCTAAAGGAGCCTGCTCTCTGCTTGAGCCACAGCCGAAGTTTTTGCCGCCAACTAATATGACGCCTTTTTTGGCTTTGTTGACGAATTCGGTGTCTAAGCTTTCCAATGCATGTTTGGCTAATTCGCATGGGTCAACTAAGATCAGGTATTTGCCTGGTAATATGACGTCTGTATCTATGTTATTGCCGAATTTTATGGCTGGCGCTTTGATTTTGCTGTTCATGGTATTGTCTCCAGTTTTGTGGGGTCTGTTAATTTGCCGGTGATTGCTGAAGCCGCTACAGTTGCGGGTGAGGCTAAGTAGACGTTGGCTTGGGTGCTGCCCATTCTGCCGATAAAGTTGCGGTTGCTACTGCTAACGCATGATTCGCCCGCTGCCAGCAAGCCGATGTGGCCACCTAAGCATGGTCCACAAGCGGAACCGCACACTATGGCGCCTGCGTCGGTGAAGATTTCCATTAAGCCCTCGTTTAAGGCTTGACGATAGACTTCTTGGGAAGCAGGAATAATTAAGGCTCGTACGCCATCTTTGACGCGTTTACCTTTGATGACTTCTGCGGCTAAGCGTAAGTCTTCGATTCTGCCATTTGTGCAGGACCCAATGAAGGCTTGCTCGATTGGTACGTTCCCAACTTCCGAGATGGGTTTCACGTTGTCAACTGAGGATGGGCAAGCTACCTGTGGCTCCATCTTAGAAACATCAAATTCAACTGTGCGCTCGTAAACTGCGTCTTTGTCACTTTGCAAAGCTTTGAAGTCTGGTAAGTTTTTGACTCTGCCTTCTAAGAATTTGCTTGTGGTTTCGTCGGGTGCGATTATGCCATTTTTGGCACCCATCTCAACCGCCATGTTACACACGGTCATACGCCCTGCTATGCTCATTTTTTGGATAGTTGTACCTGTGAATTCTGCTGCTTTGTATATAGCTCCATCTACACCTAAGTTGCCGATTACGTTTAGGATTAGATCTTTTGGGGTAACATACTTTTGGAAGGTGCCTTTAACGTTAACTTCGATTGTTGGGGGAACTTTGAACCAGATTTTGCCTGTAGCCATGACTGCGGCTGCTTCAGTTGAGCCGATGCCCGTGGCGAATGCACCGAATGCTCCGTAGGTGCAGGTGTGGCTGTCTGCGCCAACGATTACGTTGCCTGGTGTTACATGTCCTTTTTCGGGCATGACTTGGTGGCATATTCCGCCTCTGCCTACGTCGTAGAAGGTGACGTTTTGGTCTTTGGCAAATTGTCTCATGGTTTTGTGAAGTTCTGCTGCTTTTACTGATTCTGCTGGAACCTGATGGTCCAGAATTACCACTACTTTTTTGTTATTCCAAACTTTTTGTGAGCCTATTTTTTTGAAGGCTTCAACCGCTAAGGGTCCAGTTAAGTCATGTATCATGACCATGTCGACGTTTGCGTCGACGATTTCGCCTGGATGTACTGCTTTCTTTCCTGAAGCCTTGGCTAAGATTTTTTCTGTTATGTTCATAGTCTTTCCTTTACCTTGAATTAACCTAAATATACCTAAGACAAATGGGAATTTTAAAGAACAAGCAATTAAGTATTTCCGCTATGCTAATGCTGTTTATTCGTCGATTCTTATCGATTTTGCGCCTCTGGCTAGGGCTGTTATGCCTGTTCTGGCGAGTTCTATGACCCCGTAGCTTTTCATGAGGTTGAGGAACGCGTCGATTTTGTCGGGGGTTCCGGTGATTTCAACGGTTACGCTGTCTGTTGAGACATCAATTATTCTACCGCGGAAGACTTCTACACAGTTGATTATGTCGCTGCGTTCTTTGGAGGTTGGCACATTAACTTTTATCAAAGATAGTTCGCGCATTACGAAGTTGCCTTGTGAGAGTTCGTCGACTTTCAGGACGTCGATTTGTTTGGCGACTTGTTTGACAACTTGTTCGGTTGTTTTTTCGTCTCCTTTGATTGTTATTGTCATGCGTGATATGTTCTCTTGTTGTGTGGGGCCAACCGTGATGGATTCGATGTTAAAGTTTCTTCGTCGGAACAGGTTTGCGATGGTGTGGAGTACACCTGGTTTGTTTTCGACTAGGATGCTGATTACTTTGGTTTTTCCTGTTTCCATTAGTAGTCACCTATCTGTTGGGGTAAACCGCAGCCTGGAGGCACAAAGGGAACCACATCGGTCTCTGAGCCAATAGGCACATCGATTACCGTTGTTACTTTACTAGTCAGTGCTGTCTTAACAGCTTTGTGGAACTCCTCGATTGACGTTGCACGTATGCCTTGGGCTCCGTAGGCTTCTGCCAACTTAACGAAGTCTGGAGTTTTGCCTAAGTGAACAGCCATATAGCGACGTTTGTAGAGCATACGTTGCCACTGAGCCACCATGCCAAGGATTGAGTTGTTTAGCACGATGACTGTGACTGGTATGTTCTCTGTTACTGAGCATGCTAGTTCTTGTTCTGACATTATGAAGCTGCCGTCTCCTGCGACGTCCACGACTGGTCGGTCTGGGCAAGCGACTTTTGCGCCTATTGCTGCTGGGAAACCAAATCCCATGGTTCCAAGTCCGCCTGAACTGATGAATGTGCGTGGTTTTAATGCTTGGAAGTATAGAGCAGACCACATTTGGTTTTGCCCCACTTCGGTAGTGACTATGGCGTTTTCCTGCAACAGTTTCCTTAGCTCCATTAGTAATGCTTTAGGCATCAAGTCTTTTGGCAACTCTTTTAGCAGGGGACTTAGCTGTTCTTTGGCTTCTTTCACTCGTTTCGTCCATGCTTTGCCTTCGCCCTTCTGCAATTTCTGCGATACTGCAGCGTAAAGCATCTTCATCGAGACTTTAGCGTCTGCAACGATGGGAACGTCAATTTCGATGTTCTTGTTGATTTCTGCGTCGTCGATGTCTATGTGAATCTTTTTAGCGTTTGGTGCAAAGCTGTCTAGGTTTGCGGTTGCGCGGTCAGAAAACCTTGTTCCGACAGCCAGCAATACGTCTGCTTCACCCATCAGCTTGTTCGCCGCGGGGTTGCCGTGCATACCGATGCTTCCAAGTGATAATGGGTTATTTTCTGGGAATGCGCCTTTTCCCATGAAGGTAGTGGCGACTGGTGCCATCAGTAAATCTGACATTTTAACCAGTTCATCTGATGCACCTGAAGTTATGACTCCGCCGCCTGCCAGAATGATTGGGCATTGAGCTTTGGCTAGCAGGTCTGAAGCTTCACTGATTTTGGCTGGATTCGGTTCGGTCGGTAGTTTGTAGCCGCGTAAATCAATTTTATTTGTAAATTCGACTTCGGCCATTCCTGATTGGACGTTCTTTGGTAGATCAATTAGGACGGGTCCAGGTCTGCCTGTGGTTGCAATATAGAAGGCGTTGTTTACCATGAGGGGAATTTCAGTAACGGTTCGGGGTTGGTAACTGTATTTGGTAATGGCGGTGGTGATGCCGATGATGTCTGCTTCTTGGAAGGCATCTCTGCCAATCATGTAGCTGGTATTGGTGCCTGAGGCTGGAATTTGTCCAGTTAAAGCAATTATCGGCGAGGAATCCATGTAGGCGTTTGCGATTCCTGTTACTAGGTTGGTGGCTCCAGGTCCGCTGGTTGCCATGCATACGCCTGCTCTTCCACTGGCTCGTGCGTAGCCTTCAGCTTCATGGGCTGCACATTGTTCATGTCTTGCGAGGATGTGGCGGATTTTCTTGTTGCCGCATAACGCATCGTATACTGGGAGGATTGCGCCGCCTAATATGCCGAAGATAACTTCAACTTTTTGATGTTCAAGGGATTCTAAGAGTGCTTGTGCACCTGACATTTTTGCCATTTTCAATTCTGTCTCCTATGGTTTGATTTAACAACTATACTGTCGTCTAGGATGATTGTTTGCGAGAATTTTTTGGTGGTGTATTTAGAGGGTAACCTGGGCGAATTAGAAAAGTTGTACCCGACGATCCCAACTATTGAGGTGACGATCCCTCATGTTCATGCCTCTTTAAACTCCACGTTCTTTAAAAAGAAATAGCTGTGCAAATAAAAAGTTTACGGTTTCCGATTAAACCTTTACAGTTGACAACGGAAAATTACTTGAAAAAGTGACAAGCCTGTTGGTCATTCTTTACTTTTACAAATCCTTCCTGACTATTTCTACATCAAAAATCAATTAAATTGGTTTAAGGGGAAAAGTAGTTAATTAAGCGGATTTAGCCGAGGGCTAACATCGGTGAGGGCAAAAATAGTCGCAGGTGCCTCCTTCTCCGTTAGTCGCCAGACCCGCCCAACTTGGCTCTTAGTAGTTTGCTTCTTAATCCCTTAACATTGCGATTTGATATAAGGCAATGTTGGCACAGTCTTGAAACAACAACCGTTAAGTTCTATTCCACTTTTGCTCAAAAAATTGTGTTAAATAATTAAAAAATAGATGACGATTTTTGTTTTTAAATTATGAAATTCGTTTGCTAGTTCTTTTGTTGCAGCCAACTTGACAGGTAAACTTGATTGGTGTTGCCCATTTTCTCTAGAGAAACAACCCCCTATCAGCTAGGCGTGCGATGATGCGGTGGGTTTGGAGCCGGCTTAGGCCTGTTTCGTTTCGGATGTATTTTTGAAGGTATTTGCCCTTGTGCTTGTTTAAGACTTCTATGATCTTGCGTTCTTCTTCGTTTAGTGTTTTGGAGACAGCTTCGTACGGAGTGCTCCCGTTTGAGACCGGTTGAACTATTGCCGTGCTTTGCATCGTCTGCATAGCGCCCATCCTGATTTGAGGATACGCCAGGTAATACGCTGCCCCAATTACTCCAATGACAGTGACGCTAACCAACACAGCAAATAAAACGCCAAAGTAAGTCAGCGACGAATTTGCTGCAACTGGCGTTCCTGTTTGTTCCATCATGCCTCCCATTCCACCTGTACTTGTAGTGCTTCCTCTCCACATTTGGCTCATCCAATTTGTTGAGTTTTGGGTTGAAGCGAAGACGGCAAAGTCGATTGCTGTTGAAGCTAAAAACGCTGCTATGGATGCGATCAGTATGGTTAGAAACTTGTTAATTTTTTTCATTTTATATATCTAAATTAGACGTATTCGTAGACGGATTTAAGGCTAATCACAGTGTTATACAGATTTTTGCGGTAAAAAAACACGAAGAAACCGTTTCACCAAACCGTTTCAAACCTGTATCAGCCAACCCTCAAACCACGCCAAGCCCATATTTACGTTGAGGTGAAAAACACAAATGACTAAAACAAAAATAATCCTCGTAACTTTGGCGCTGTCGCTTTTAATCATGGCAGCTGCGGGAGTAACCTACGCACAATACGTCAACACCCAAAACCAAACCGGTACATACAGCCAAACCCCACAAGGCTACACGGGCAACAACGGGTACTTAGCAACCAACAGCGGCTATTCCCAAGTCCCACAACAAGGCGCTCCTCCCTACCGAATGGGTATGGGAATGGGCATGATGGGTGGACGCTACTGGTAAACCCAGCAGCCCACCATTTCATTTGCCCTGCAGTTTTTATTCGGTTGGGGCTGGATTGTAGCGGGAGAGGATGCCTTTTTTGATTTTGGGTTCTCTTGGTTTCCAAGCAGATAAACGGGTTTTGAGTTCTTTGTCGGTCAGTTCCACTTTTAGGACGCGGTTTGGGATGTCGATGGTTATGACGTCGCCGTTTTTTAGGACTCCAATTGGTCCGCCGTCGAAGGCTTCTGGAGCAACATGTCCTATGCTACCTCCATGTGTAGCCCCTGAGAAACGTCCATCTGTGATTAGAGCGACGCTTTCACTGAGTCCCATGCCTGCGATGGTTGCGGTTGGAAATAGCATTTCAGGCATTCCAGGTCCACCTCTTGGTCCCTCATAGCGAATGACGACTACGTCACCTGCTTTGATTTGGTTGCCGCGGATGGCTGTGAGGGCTTCTTTTTCTGAATCGTAGACTTTTGCGGGACCCGTGTGCTTCTGCATCTTTGGTGAAACGCCTGCGGTTTTAATCACTGACCCTTTGGGCGCAAGGTTGCCGGTTAAGATGGCGATGCCGCCTTCCTTGTGAACGGGGTTGGCTAGGCTGTGGATGACTTCTCTGTCGAGGACCACTGCGTCTTTGATGTTTTCGCCAATTGTTTTTCCCGAGACTGTTGGCAATTTTAGGTTAAGTAGAGTTTTGAGTTCGTTCATGACTGCTGGAACTCCACCAGCTGAGTCTAAGTCTTCAAGGGCGTAAGATCCGCTTGGAATCATGCTGCATAAGTGGGGTACCTTTCGTCCGATTTCGTCGAATCTTGACAGGGGAAGGATTAAGCCTGCTTCTTTAGCGATTGCTGGTAGGTGTAGCGTGGTGTTTGTAGATCCTCCAAGGGCCATATCGACTGCGATGGCATTTTCGAAGGCTTCCTTGGTGAGAATTTGCGAGGGTTTGAGGTCGTCTTTGATTAGTTTGAGGATTTGTTTGCCTGTGGCTCTGGCTAACCGCAGTTTGAAAGCGCTGTTCGCAAGAGAAGTTGCGCAGTAAGGCAAAGACATACCCAACGCTTCAGTCAAGCACGACATGGTGTTGGCAGTGAACATGCCGCTGCAACTGCCGCATCCGGGGCAGGCATTTTCTTCTAATTCGCACAGTTCTCCTTCCGTCATTTTTCCAGCAGCAACCTGTCCGAGTGCTTCTGGCATTGATGAGTAGCTGATCTTTTTGCCGCGGTAGTGTCCAGTAGCCATGGGTCCACCTGTAACCATAATGGCTGGTATGTCGACTCTTGCAGCTGCCATCAGCATGCCTGGAGTGATTTTGTCACAGTTCGAAATCATAACCAATCCGTCTAAACTGTGAGCTTGAAGCATAATCTCCACGGAATCAGCGATTATTTCGCGTGAAGGCAAGGAATACCGCATTCCTTCGTGTCCCATAGCGATGCCGTCGCAAACCGCAATCGTGCTGAATTCGAATGGTGTACCACCAGCAGCTAAGATTCCTTCTTTGACTGCTTCCCCAATTGTGCGGAGATGAATGTGCCCGGGAACGATGTTTGTGTAACTATTAGCTATACCGATTAAGGGTTTTGCTATGTCATCGTCTTCTAAACCCAAAGATTTCAGGAGCGCTCGATGAGGCGCTTTCTCAGTTCCTTTCTTTATTTGGTCACTACGCATGCAATTTGCCTCTGTGTAATCTTAACTCACCAATAATTTTATATTTAAGCTTGACCCCTTGAAAATGAATGTGATTTAAATGGGGTATTGCTTTATTCAATCGCTTCCCTAAGTCTGTAAAGTTTTTAGACACCACCCTGCGTGATGGTGAACAAACACCCGGAGTATCTCTTGTTCCTGAAAATAAACTGCGGATAGCCCAAAGGCTAGATGAGCTCGGCGTCGATTTTATAGAGGCTGGGTTCGCGGCGGTTTCTGAGGGCGAAATGGAATCCGTTGCCTTAATAGCTAAGCAAGGTTTGAGGGCGCAGGTTTTCAGTGCGGCAAGAGGCACCAAAAATGATGTTGACGCCGTGTTAAAAAGTGGTGCGTCGGGCGTTGCGATGATTGTTCCAACTTCTGATTTGCACATCGAGGTTAAACTGCGTAAGACTCGTGAGCAAATCCTGACGACAACTCATGATCTTGTCTCTTATGCTAAAGCGCATGGTTTAGCGGTGGAGTTGTTGGCTGAGGATGCAACCCGCTCAGACTTTGACTACTTAACTAAAGTGTTTCTGACAGCAGTTGAAGCCGGTGTTGACAGGGTTGTTCCATGCGACACCGTCGGGATTTTGACGCCTGAACGAGCAGCCGAATTCTTCTCCAACCTCAAAAAATCCATAAAAGTCCCAATAGCCGTCCATTGCCACAACGACTTTGGAATGGCAGTCGCCAACACCGTGGCTGCTTTAGGTTCAGGAGCGGAAGAATGCCACTCGACAATCAATGGACTTGGCGAACGCGCAGGCAACGCAGCCTTAGAAGAAATAGTGATAACTCTACGGTCGCTCTACAAGCTGGACCTGAACATCAAAACCGAGCTGCTCTATGGTACATCCCAGCTGGTTTCAAGGTTAACGGGTGTTCATGTGCAGCCTAACAAAGCTGTCGTGGGAGAAAACGCCTTCACTCACGAATCTGGAATACACACCCAAGGCGTCCTCGCTAACCCCTTGACTTATGAGCCGATTGCTCCTGAATTGGTCGGATGCCAAAGACGCATCGCCGCCGGAAAACACTCAGGATCCAACGCCATACACGCCGACCTCAACAACATGGGCTTAAAACCCACCGAATCACAATTCAAACAGATTTTCCAACGCATAAAAGAATTGGGCGACAAGGGCAAAACCGTCATGGATGCCGATGTCCTCGCCATCGCCGAAACCGTTATGGGCTTGGGCGGAGACAAACCGATTCAACTTGAAGAAATGACTTATGTGGGCGGCGACAAAGTCACTTCGACCGCTTCAGTGCGCCTAAAACTTAATGGGAAAGTCGTTTGGGGCGCCGCTGTAGGTGTTGGTCCAGTGGACGCTGCAATAAACGCTGTTAAAGATGCTATCGCAGAAACCGAACCCATAACGCTGGAGCAGTATAATGTCAAAGCTATCACTGGTGGAACAGACGCCATGGTCGAGGTTCTTGTGCATATGCGCAAAGGTAACCGAACCGTCACGGCGATGGGTGTGCGCGAAGACATCGTAAAAGCCAGCATGGAAGCCGTCCTAACTGGAATGAATGTGCTGACAACCGATTACAACAACAAAAACCACCAATAGCCAACCTTCCCTCATTTTTAGACACCATTTTTACCGCAGACGGTTTGGGGTTAACTTTTTTAAGCTTGAACTTAAATTTGGTTGTAGTAGTAGCTCGACTACTGCAAACGTTTTTAGAGCTAAAAACGCTGATTTTTAATGCGACTTGCCTCAATTGGTAAGTCTCTATTAACGAAAAACAAAATAATTGGTGGTTTTGTATGGTTTTGGTTGAAGGAATCCAGATGAAGACTGAGCGCATATCTAAAAGGCGTCTCACGAATGCCTGGAAAACATTGAGCGACAAGCCTTTGCCAAAAGTTGAAGCCTTCAGACTAAGCGACAATGATTTCAACCGTGTCCTTCAACAACGCCATTGCATTGAGGATGATTTTCGGGAAATTGAGGAGTGGGGTAGGCTTCTTTCAACTAAAGGCACTGATGCTTGCGTTTTTAACGGCGATAAAAACGATGATGCAGAATTCATTATTTTGGTCAGAGAAAACTCGTATCACACTTTAGACGAAATTATCGTTCATGAACTGTCGCATATTGCCCGCGGAGACCTTTAAATTAAAACTTGTTTGCGACGGCTTCGGCGAAGAGTCTTAAACCATCTGTGCTTGGTAAGTCGGCGAAGTATAGCATAAAATATGTGGCGTCCAAATCGATGTAGACCTGAAGGGGATTTCGGCATTCGTTTGCTGTAACAGCCAAGGTTCCCTTAATATAATTTTGCAAGCTCATGTTCGGCGGCTTTAATTTCTTGATTTTTTCGTCAAGTGCGTTTTGGTTTTCTGCAATAAGTATTTGTCCGCTTGGCCAGGCAGACCGTTCAATTTCACCAAAATCCCTGCCAAACGACTTGCAGTGGTTCTCCAAAACCTCAAGTTTATGTTTATATACCTCGGCGGAGGGCAGGTATCCCCAGTCAAACCTGTCTGCGTATTTTGCAGTAACTTTGAGGGTGTTTTTTTCTTCACTGCCGCCGATAGTTATGGGTGGGTGAGGTTTCTGTAAGGGTTTAGGATCACAGACTGCATCTTTCAGAGAATAGTGTTTGCCTTGGTAGGTTGATTTTTCCTGAGTCCACAACCGCTTAATTATCTCTAAAGCTTCATCCAACCTCTCTACCCTGTCGCTCAGCTTGGGAAAATCAAACCCATAAGCTGAATGCTCTGCTTCTTGAGCGCCTGCACCGATGCCAAACTCTAATCTTCCACTCGAAAGCAAGTCGAGGGTAACGGCGGATTTGGCGACTATAGCAGGGTTTCGGTGTTGGTTGCAGGAAACCATCGTTCCCAATCGTATCTTATGGGTTAATGTGGAGAGAGCAGACAGGGTGGTCCAGGATTCAAGGATGGGCCAGTTTTTGTACATTAGGTGGTCGTCGAGCCAAACCGAATCGAAGTCATAGCGTTCGCATTCTAAAACGATGGTTTTGAGGGTTTCAAACTGTTCGGTCGGCGTTTTGGCTTGGAATGCGTAGAAGGGTAGGAATACGCCGAATTTTAGTTTGCCCACGTCAATTTCCCAGCCGTAATGTGTTGGTATAACAGTTGTGGATTGGCGGTATTAGGTTTTAGGGTTTGTCGGCTGATTCCTAACTTCTTTTCCCCTAAAATACGACAGCACCGCTGCAATTACCAGTATGGTTATGGAAGCGTAGAATGCATTGTGGATGCCTCCCAAAAACGCAGTGCTTACCCCTCCTGTTAGGCTGGATGTTCCGATGAAAACTTCGAAAGCCACCTGCCTTGGAACAGAGGCGGCTGCAACGGAGATAGCTAAGACGTAGCTTCCGACTAATCCAATGTTCTGTACTGTTCTTAGCAATCCTGAGATGCTGCCAAAGGAACCTTGACGGGCGTTTGCCATAACCGCACTGTTGTTGGCTGGGAAGAACATAGAGGTACCTAAGCCTGAGATCGCTGAAGCTACTAGGACAATCCAGAGCGGCGAGGTCGTGCTCATGGTTAAGTAAACTAAGATGGCTAGTGCTAAGAAGAAAACGCCGATGGTGGCTATGTCTCTTGAGCCGTATTTGTCGCTGAGTCTGCCCATAATTGGACCCAGAAAACTGCCTGCCACGTACCCTGGCACTAGCAGAAGTGAAGCGTTTAATGGCGACAGTCCCCTAATGCCCTGAAGATACATGATAACGAGGAATACTACGGCGAAGTAGCCTATGCTGAGGAAGAAGGCTGAGAAGATTGCGTTTCGTAGGATTTTGTTTTTGAGAGCTTCATAATCTATCAAGGAGTTTTTGAGATGGCGGTCATACCAGAAGAAAATAGGAATCAACGCAGCTCCAACGATGGCTAAGATGATGCTGGATGTGCTGATTCCTTCCGCAGCAAAATTCACTAATCCCAAAGATAACAGTACGAGTGCTACGGCGAGCAGTCCCATGCCGGGCAGGTTAAGTTTCGATGGCGCTTTATGCGTGTCTTTTATGTACTTGAAGCCGGCCATCGTTGCGATTATGCCGATTGGAATGTTTATGAAGAATATGTACTGCCAACCAACGAAAGTAGTTATTATGCCTCCAAAGACTATCCCCAGCATCGCTCCTGCCGTAAATCCTAAAGCGTTGTAGCCGTATGCTCTGCCGCGGATTTGGGGCGGGAACACATCAGCGATTATGGCTCCGCTTGTTGCTTGCATGATTGCGCCGCCTGCCGCTTGAACTACCCTAAAGGCGATGAGCAGGTAGATGTTTGTTGAAAATCCACAAAGGACTGAGCCGATGGTGAAGATTATGAAGCCTGTGTTGAATATTCTGCTTCGCCCATATATGTCACCGATTCTGCCCATCTGCGTAGTTGCAACAGCAATCACCAATAGGTAAGCCAAGATTATCCAAATTGAAGTGGCGAGGTCGGAGTGGAGGCTGTCGTTTATGGTTGGAAAGGCTAATAGGACTATGGTGCTGTCTAGGGAACCCATTAGTGTGCCAAGCACAATGATTGCCAGTATTATTCGGCTGTGTGGCCTGGAACTTTGGTTTGGTTTGTTTTGTGTTTGCGACTGGCTCATTGGTGTCTCTCTTTTCAAAACGGTTTGCTTTTCTCTAATTAAAGCCAATTTATTAAACCCACAGGGAAAAAAATGGATGACTTAAGCTGAAACTGTTCTCCTTCTTGGCCTATTTTCACTTAATGGTTGGTTGCTATTACTGGTGCTATAACAACAACAGTTGTAAAATGGTGTGTTGTTGTTCTTTCGACTGGAACCTAAGTTGAAAGAAGAAGAAGAGCAAATTTTTTTTTCCAATCTTCTTCTTCTACCGTTGAAGGGGTGCTTCCACTGGTCGGTAGAACAACAACAGCCAAAAAATTCAGTGTTGTTGTTCTTTCAGTCAAGTTGATAGCATAAAAAATTGTTATTAGGGAAAAACCGATTTTTTTTATTTTCTTAAAAGAAGAAGACAGAGATGTGTGCGGCTCACTGTCTTCTTCTTTCAGTTAAGAGTGGGCTTGTAGTATATTTGAAGAAGATGAATGCCAATTCTGTAGGAACTGTGTTTTTCTTCTTCTATTTGAAAAGAAGATAACAGTTCTGAGACATACGTACATCTACCGAGTTCAAGACGGAAGATTTTCAAGGAAACTACCTGCAACTTCAGTTGGCGAAATTCACTCACTAGGGAATGCTGGCTGGACAAAGTATGATGAAACAACCTTTAATGGCGTCACGTTGCATTCTACAAAAAGCCTACAGATTCGGAATCTTCAAAAATATGAATGATAAGTCCAAAATTGTTGGGATAAGTAATTATAATTCATAAACCCTATTTTGAAAACAAATCATTTCCCGTGATTGTCAAAATGCCGTCGAAACCGCCTTCTGTATACGAGTTGATGGATGAAGAAAGCAGTGCACAGGTCGATGAGGAAGCTGAAAGGCGGCAGCGGCGCAAAGAACTTCTTGAACCCACAGGCATCAAAGAACTTTTTAAAGAAGGCAAAATCAGTATCAATGAATTCACTTGTGTCGGCGCACAATGCAGATTATGCTTGAGGGCTTGTCCAACTAACGCGTTGTATTGGGGCACGGGTAAAGTCGGCATCATTGAGGATTTGTGTGTTTACTGTGGTGCCTGCGTATTCAACTGCATGGTTGACGACTGCGTAAAAGTCGAGCGAACACGTGAAGATGGCACAGTAGAGAAGTTTAGCAAGCCAAATGATGTGGTTAAACTTGCCGAAAGACTCAACAGTCAAAAACGTTTTGAACGGGTGAAAACGAATGCTTCGACAATGCGTCGTTATAAAGAAAAGGACGTAGATAATCGTCAACTTTATTTGAAAAATGAAGATGTAGGTTTGGATGAAACTTTGCCCAAAAAAACCAAAGCCAACAGTGATGCTGATAAGCAAAAACACTAAATTACAAACCCAAAGGCAACTGAAATGGTTAAAATTTACAACATAGCCCTGCTCAAAGAGGATAAGATCAGAACTGCCGACTTAGATGGAAAAAGCAACACAGGAGAAATGCAATAGTAACAAAACTCAAAGCTTTACAACTGAAGCAACTGTTGCAGATCGGGTAGATATCTCCAATTTGCCCCCAAATCCCTTTTTCACATAAACATTTTTCAAACTCAGTTTATCACCGATTTTTAGGTCCTTGAGGGCGTCTGCTTGTTCTCTCCAAGCAGAAATGCGAATGTTGCCGCTTTCATCTTTTAAGTCAAAAGCCATGAGTTTGATCGTTTCGCCTTTGGATGTTGTAACTTCCTTGTTTTCCCTTAACGTCGAAACGGTGCCTTCAACGTCAACTATTTGGTTCTCAGCTAAACAAGCGATTTTAGTTGAGTTTGATGCTGCAGCTTGAACCTCCATGAATGTATTTGAGTCAACATGAATTTCAATGCCGCCGGTTTGTCCCTCTTTCACCCGAGCATTAACCAACAGCAACCGTGCATTTGCTTTGAGTGTAGTTTCCAGTTCGGTTGCTTTTTCGTTCCAAAAAACTACGGTTATCTGACCGGAGTCGTCTGCTAAAGTTAGGCGTGTAACGGTGCCGACACTGGTGTCGCTTCTGATGAAAGTACTTTCGCCTAAAATCTCCTTTACCACGCCTGAAAGATTAACGTTACCAGCCGCCATGTTTAAAGTGTTGATTTTCGTCGCGAACTTATCAATTGAGGTGTATTCATTAGCTTTGTTTTTAGGTATCACTTCGATTTCGCTCTTGGTGCCCAAATGCAGCTCCGTTTTGCCACAGCGATCTTCCCGCGTGTACCCATGCAACAATTTGACCGCTTGCCCCGCTTTCAACTCACCTCTCTCAACCAACTCTGCCTTCTCATTCCACAAAACCACCCGCAAAAGCCCCTCTTCATCTGCAAGCATCAAAGTCGCAAACTTGCCCGATTTCTCAGCGCCCTGAAAGGTTTTGGCAGGAAAAACAGCAATTAACTTACCTGCAACCGTAACATCATACAACCCTACAAAAAGACGGTTTGTGGATAGAACTGCACTATGTTGTACAGTGTTAAGTTCGACTTGAACGCCGAATTTAGCGGCAATCAACCGAAGCAATGTTTCGTCTCCCAATAAGCCGCCAGTCTTTTCTCTCTCAGCCTTTAGTCGCTCATGGATTTGCTCAAGGCTGATTAGGGGGTTCTGCCGCTGGATTTCTTTGATGAGGTCTTGGGTGGTCATTTTGCGCCGACACGATAGAGCGGTGTTGGGGCTTTTAATTTTTTGCATTTCAAGGGGCTGCTGGCTACATTTATTAAAAACGCTTGATCATGTGCTTTTAGGCTGAAGGAAAAAAGTGGATATTACAGATTTTTATACACTTGGCGTAGCATTGGTCGTTGTTGGAATAATAATTATCGTAGCTGTGATTGTCCTTTCTTCTGCTGGTTGCTCCAAAAAGGGGAAAGTGCAGGGTGCAGGCGTCATAATGATTGGGCCAATTCCAATCATTTTTGGTACAGACAAAAAATCAGTCAAAACTGTAGTAGCGCTTGCGTTAGCGCTTACTATTGTAGTTTTAATTATTACTGTAGTCTACTATTGGCTATTGAGGTAACCTAATGTTGAGCATTGAAGAAGCTGAAGATGAAGGAATCGGCGTTTCTGGCAGGTTGCTTGGTTTTTTGTTCTTAGGTGTAACGTTAGTTTTTGTTGGGATTGCCGTAATTGTTGTCGCTTCCGTGTTTTTGAGTGAGTCAGGAAGTGTAGGCGGAGTCATCCTCATCGGACCAATACCGATTATTTTTGGCGCTGGACCCGACGCGGGCTGGCTCATTGGAGTAAGCATAATCCTGACTGCCATAAGCATAATCTTGTTTCTAATAATGAATAGGCGACAAAGAAGATAAGCGGTTAAAAAGCTGGGATTATTCGGTTGTTTCTTCTTCCTTGCCATAGTATACATACATAAAGATTAGCACTAAAGCAATGAAGGTTGCACCCATCAAGGTGTACTGGAGTACGGTGAAATATGCACTTAGGTCCATAGCGATTCTCCCTGCATTTTACTGTATTCTTGTAACTCTACATATTTAAGCAGTAGCTTTTTTCCACTCATTCATCAACATGTCAAAGCACTCATCATCTTCCAGTATCGTCTCAAACCAACCCAAGTTCTGGGCAATCTTCTGTGTCAATATGTGATAGCACATATGGACTTTCTTGTCGAGGACACGGAAATAGAAGTCGTCGCAGGTACAGAATTCCGCTTCGGGCATAATCAAGTAATCACGTTCCCTGCCCACCACGATCCAGACGGTTCTACCGCTGGGCTTAAAAATGTACCTTTTTACTCTTCCCTCTTTTAGGGCGTCGAGGGCTTTAGTGAATCTGGATCCAAAAAGTTCATAGAGCTCTGTAAGATTGTCGCCGGACAGTTTACCCGCTGCTTTAGCTTCTCGACAGATAGTGTTTAACGTGTCGATTTCCGAGTTTTCATTCGTCATTGCAATAGCGACTCTAAGGATTATTGGTGAGTGAAAGTTTTATGCTTTTAGCCTATGTCGATTGGTTCGCCCTTTGGCTTGTCTAAAACCTTAGCTTTGGGAAGCACAACTTCCAACACACCATTCTTGTAGGTTGAGTTTGCCTCTTTAACCCTAACCTTCACTGGCAAAGCAACTTCCTTGAAATACTTGTACTGTGGTGTATCAACCGAAATTGTTAATTCATCTTCGGTGCCATGGAGTTTTATTTCGGTTTTTTCCACTCCTGGTAACTCTACAACTACGTGGACATCGTCGTTGGTTTCCATGGTATCTACGAGGGGTTCCCGTTCCTCTTTAACCTCCGGTGGCCCTTTGAGGCCTTTTTTGAGATTTCCAAACTCCTGAATTTCCGGTTTTCCATCTGGTCCAATCTTCATGCTGTAGCCATAAACAAACGGTCCCAACTCTTTAACGGTGCTGCCGTCAGGCAATTTGCGTTCTTTAACGTATTCTTTGGGGACTTTTTCGGTGAAGTTTTTGAGTTCTTCATCCATCATTTTCTCCATTTCGCGGAACATGTCGTCTATTTCGCCGAAAAAGGGGTCTTTGGAGGAGTTGCGACGTTTTTTGAACCATTCAGGGTAGTCGTCGTTGTTTGAAGACATAAACTCACCACTTTAAGGTTGGTTTTCAATCCAATAAATTTATTGTAACAAAAAATATCGTTAAATGTTGTCATTGATGGTTTGATTGCTGGCTGTTTATCGAAATTAAGCGTTTTAGGTTCGTCTTTGAGTATTAATTGATTGAAACTCGTCAAAATTGACGTGTTGACCAAGGGTTTTATACAGAATTTTTGGTATAAATCCCCTTTTTGTTGTTGCCTTAACGAAACCACACAACTATATTAGCGATACAGCGTTAAATGAAATACCGAGCCAAAACACTTGAAGTATTATTGCGTTTGAATATTTGCTGGCTCACATTTAAGTTAAGATGTTTTTGAGGGCTTAAATTTGACTCAAATGAAAGTCGCAGTAAAGCAAACCTATGGCGATGTCGATGCGATTATGTTTGAAGCTGCTTTAATAGCCAACGCGAAAGAAACCCAAAACAAACGAAAAGAATACATCAGCTGACTCAACATACACCGATTTCCGAGTTGTTTCTTTTTCAATTGTTAATTCATAGATTACATCTCGGCAAATACGCTTTAAAAGTTTAAATGAATGAAAACAGACTAAAAAGACACGGCTAGAAAATTAGGTGGTTAATTGCCGGGGTAGCCTAGCCTGGCTAGGGCGCCAGACTCATAATCTGGAGTGCAAAAGGGGCCAATCGCCCTATGCCCAGAAGTCGCGGGCTCGAATCCCGTCCCCGGCACCACTTTTTAAATATGTTTTGCTTATTTGGGACATGTTGGCTTGATGTAATGGTTGCTGATGGTAAGCTTTGGTTTAAATCGTGGCCCAAGGATATTTTAAAAAGTATAAAGTATCCTGATGTCACTCTTCATGAAATACTGCGGGAAACTGCCGCGAAATATCCCCAAAATGCTGCCATAGCTTACAACGGTAAAGAGCTTACCTACGAACAGTTGGATTTGCTATCAAACCGGTTTGCCCATGCATTAACCGGTTTAGGTGTCGCAAAAGGCGATCGCGTTGCACTTTTTCTACCCAATGTTCCCCAGTTTGTAATCGTTTACTTTGGAGCGCTCAAGGCTGGTGCGGTTGTTTCGGCGATTAGCCCTCTGTATAAGGAGCGCGAAGTGGAGGCTCAACTGAGCGATTCTGAAGCTCAAATCGTTGTTGCGTTAAATTCACTTTATCCGATTGTGGAAAAAGTTAGAGAAAAAACCCGGGTTAAACAAGTAATACTTACTGGGTTAGATGAGAATGCTCCTCAACTAAATTATCCAACCACCTTAGATTTTAACTGTTTAATTAAAAACAACCCAAATATAGCTCTTAAAATCAAGGTCAATCCATATGCAGATTTGGCGGCACTCCAATACACAGGTGGCACCACAGGAAAAGCAAAAGGCGCAATGCTAACCCACAAAAACTTGGTCTCAAACGCCATAGCGTTCGCCACATGGATAAAAGGCAACCCCGCCAAAGAAACTTTCCTAACAGCCCTGCCGCTTTTCCACATTTACGGCATGACCACCAGCATGACGGTGCCAATATGTTTAGCTGCAAAAATGGTGTTGATGCCTAAGTTTGAGCCCGCCAAGGTTTTTGAGACTATCCAGAGGCAAAAGGTTACGGTTTTCTGTGGTGTCCCTACCATGTACTCGGAGCTGCTTGCCAACCCCGAGCTGGGCAAATATGATTTAACGTCAATTCGTGTTTGCATTTCTGGCGCTTCCTCTTTGCCTGCGCAAGTTCAGAAGAGTTTCATGGAGGTCACGTGCGGGTTCCTTGCGGAAGGGTATGGTTTGACTGAGGCGTCGCCAGTTACGCATTGTACTCCAGTTGATTTGTCGATGCGAACGGTGAAGATGGGTTCAATCGGTTTGCCCCTGCCAGACACAGATGCACGAATCGTTGATTTAGAAACAGGTGAACCATTAAGGCAGGGTGAAACGGGTGAGTTAGCTGTGAGGGGTCCCCAGGTTATGAAGGGATATTGGCAAAGGCCGGAGGAAACCGCTATGGTGCTCCGAGACGACTGGCTTCTCACTGGCGACATCGCACGAATGGACAGCGATGGCTACTTCTATATAACCGACCGCAAAAAAGACCTTATAAAAACCAAAGACTATAGTGTCTACCCAAGAGAACTCGAAGACATCCTCTACGAGCATCCAGCAGTGAAACTCTGTGCGGTTGTCGGAAAACCCGACCAAATGGTAGGTGAAGTGCCTAAAGCCTACATCGTCCTCAAAGAGAGAGCAACTGTGTCAGCAGAGGAAATCTTGACTTTCATTAATAACAAAGTTGCCTACTACAAGGCAATCCGAGAAGTAGAATTTAGAAAAGAACTACCTCTCAACCCTGCTGGAAAAGTATTGAAGCGATTACTGCAAGAAAAACCGTGACTACTCATTTTTCTTCCAAACTCTAAGAACCAATTTTTCGCCGACCCAAGCAAAAAACAGCAAAACCACAAACGGTCCCAAGAAGAGCTCAAAGACAAAGTCGTTGTTGGCGGTTGCTGCTTTTCCCAACACCTCAGGATATACCATGATTCCACCAATGACTAAGGCAATTGTCAAGACGAAAGCAACTGTAAATGTAACCCATTTCATACCCGTAAAATGCAAAATTGTCTGGTTTAAGTTTTGCCGAAAATGCTTCGAAATGTATAAGAGAAAACCTCGAGCATGAATTAAGTTAAGGCTCCTGTCGTGCGAGTAAAAATCAACGTTACTGGAATTGTTCAAGGTGTGGGGTTTCGCCCTTTCATCTACCGCTTAGCTGTGCGGAATGGTTTGGCAGGGTACGTTCGCAACAGGGGCGATGCAGGCGTTGAAATTCTTCTTGAAGGCGGCACGCTTTGTGTTGACCGTTTTATGGTGGGTTTAACTGATGAGAAGCCGCCGTTAGCCCAAATTGAAAAAATCAGTTGCACAGAACTTTCAGGAAAAAACCAACACCAAACCTTCATGATTTTCAAGAGCTCCCAAGAAGCCGAAACCTCAGGTTCAATCATACCTCCCGACATAGCCATCTGCAACCAATGCCTAATGGAACTCAGAGACCCTAGCGACCCCCGTTTTGAATATTTCTTCATCACTTGCACTGACTGCGGACCCCGATTCACCATAATCGAACGCTTGCCCTACGACCGAGAAAACACCACCATGAAAGAGTTTCCGCTCTGTGGCTTCTGCAAAAAAGAGTACGAGGACCCAGCGAATCGGCGTTTTCATGCGCAAACGGTAGCGTGCCCAACATGTGGACCTAAAGCTTATTTGACAACCAACACGGGTGAGTTAGTCCAAACTCAAGACCCCGTTCGGTTGGCAGGAAAATTGCTCTCAGAAGGCAATGTTCTTGCAGTAAAGGGCTATGGCGGATTTCACATTGCAGCTTCAACCCTCAAAGAAAGACCGTTAGAACGGCTTCGAGCGACGAAGCATCGACGCGAAAAACCATTCGCTATCATGGCAAAAAGCCTCGATGCAGCAAAAGAGTTTGTCGAAGTGGATTCGAAGGAAAAAGACTTGCTGACCTCGCCTGCACGCCCAGTTGTCTTGCTCACTAAGAATACGTGCTACAACCTCTCGCCGCTGGTTGCGCCGCACCTGCATAATGTCGGGGTCATGCTGCCCTACACAGGTTTGCACCACATGCTCTTCGATCAAGTGGATGACTTAGCGTTTGTGATGACAAGCGCTAACCCACCCAACCAGCCCATAGTGAAGGACAACGAGGCAGCCCTAAAAATCCTCAGCGGCACTGTCGATTATTTCCTTTTTCACAACCGGCAAATTGCCCATAGATGCGACGACTCAGTCATGCGGGTCCATGGCAACCACCACGTTTTCCTGCGTCGCAGCCGCGGCTACGCTCCAGCTCCAATAAGGCTTAAGCAAAAATCCAGCCGCTGCGTAGTGGCATTGGGCGGCGAACTAAACAACACTTCCTGCGTACTACTCGATGATAAAGCCTTCATTAGTCAACACATAGGCGATGTTGAAAACATCGAAACCCGTAGCTTTCTTCAAGATGCAACAAGTCACCTTCAGCATTTAACCAACTGCTCAAGCGAAGTGGTGGCTTGCGATTTGCATCCTAAATTCACAACAACATTGCTGGCTAAGGAGATGGCTGAAGTTGAAGGTTCAAGGTTGATTCAGGTGCAGCATCATCATGCCCATGCAGCTGGTTTGATGGCGGAGCATGGGTTGGATGAAGCGGTCACGATTGTCTGCGATGGATACGGCTATGGCGTCGATGGCGGGGCTTGGGGTGGCGAAGTTCTACACTGCACGCGTGAATCACCGGATTTCAAACGCCTCGGACATCTGGAAACTCAACCGCTGCTTGGAGGTGACTTAGCCAGCCGCTATCCCGTCCGCCTTGCAGCAGGAATGCTTCACAAAGCCGGCTTAAAAGTTGAAGACTGGCTAACAAAAAACAGCAGTCACCTACCACACGGCGAAATCGAAGCCAAACTCCTCCTAAACCAACTCAAAAGCGGTAGAGATAACGTGGAGACAACGAGTTGTGGGCGGGTTTTGGATGCTGTAGCCGCTATTTTAGGTCTTTGTTTTGAACGTACTTATGAGGGCGAACCCGCCATGAAACTCGAATCCACGGCGTTAGCTGGAAGAGACATTTTGCAGTTAAAGCCCTTGCTCCATGACGATGTTTTGAATACTTCCTGCTTACTTAAGGCAATTTATGGCAGTTTAGGTAGGGTTTCTGCTGCAAATTTAGCTTACTCAGCCCACGTTTATCTCGCAAAAGGCTTGGGTGAGTTGGCGATTCGGGTTGCAAATGAGAAAGGCGTCAAGAATCTGGGTTTTTCAGGAGGCGCTGCATGTAACCAAATTCTTGTGGAGGTTTTGCGTGATACCGTTGAGTCTTCGGGGTTGCGGGTTTATGTGCACGAATCGGTTCCCGCTGGCGATGGCGGGATCTCATTTGGTCAAGCAGTTGTCGCTGGGTTTTCAAGGTTTTAAACCAATCTGTTTTTATCGCCGTTCAATGCGTCTTTAATAGACTGATAATTATGTGTTTAGCAATTCCAGCGAAAATAATGAGCCTAGACGGCACAATCGCCCACGTCGATTTCGGTCAAGGGGTTTTACGCGACGTTAACGTTTCGCTGGTCGAAGCCAAAGTGGGCGAATACGTGCTGGTTCATGCTGGCTATGCCATTCAGGTACTTGAGGAAAAAGAAGCCTTAGAAACTCTTAGCCTTTGGAACGAAGTTTTAGATGCTGCGGGAGAATAAGTTGGCAAGTTGAGAACATGGCACAAAACATAAAATTTCGAAACCCAGAGTTGGCGCACAGGATTGCTGAAAAAATCAAGGCTGTGACGCCGAAGAAGGGGCAGGTGAAGGTTTGTCATGTCTGTGGAACGCACGAGTGGACGATAACTCATTTTGGCTTACGGAGCTTATTGCCTGAGAATGTTGAGGTCATCGCTGGTCCGGGTTGTCCAGTGTGTATTGTGCCTGCGGCAGAAATCGACGAAGCAGTACAGTTAGCCCAAAAAGGCGTAGTAATAACATGCTTTGGTGACGTTCTTCGAGTGCCAGGCAGTCACTCCTCGCTTTTAGAAGCTAAAGCAGTTGGTGCCGATGTCAGAATCGTATATGCCGTCTCGGATGCGGTTCAAATGGCTAAGCAAGAGCCAACTAAACAGTTTGTTTTTCACGCTGTCGGTTTCGAAACCACTGCACCCATCACCGCTCTGGAAGTACTTTGCGATTTGCCACAAAACTTCAGCTTCCTCGTTTCCCACCGTTTGATTCCGCCAGCCATGGAACTGTTACTCGGGGTTGGTGATTTGCAGATTGACGGTTTCATCGCACCTGGGCACGTCAGCGCAATTATCGGCTTGAAACCTTACGAATTATTCACCAGAGTTTATAGGATGCCCACGGTTGTGGCTGGATTTGAACCCAACGACGTGTTAATGGCACTCTTTATGCTTCTAAAGCAGGTCAGTGAAAATGACGCAAAACTTGAGAATGAATATTCACGAGTGGTAAAACCGGAAGGCAACCCTAAAGCGCTTGAAATGCTGAAAAAGGCCTTCACCGTTACCGCCGGAAACTGGCGAGGAATCGGCAGACTGCCCGACTCAGCCCTGCAACTTCGCGAATCGCTCAAACAATACGATGCCAGAGAAAAATTCAACGTTCACGTTAAAGAAGGAAGAGACATCAACTTTGGATGCGAATGCCACCTCGTCATCATAGGAAAAATCAAGCCTAAAGAATGTCCCCTCTTCATGAAAGCTTGCACGCCCGCAAAACCCGTCGGCGCCTGCATGGTCAGCAGCGAAGGCACTTGCCGTGTCTGGGCAAAAAACGTCGCCGTAAACCTGCTTTAATTTTTATTGCTTTCCTTTAGAATCTTTTGGACCTCTTCATCAGTTAAATCATACCAGTTCAAATAGGCGTCGGCGACGGCGAATGATGACCCGCTTCTTATGTTAAGGCATATAATCTGGTTAACTTCGGAAGTAAGCAATTCAACCGCCCCAAACGAAGCTGTGGGTATAGCAACGACTATTTTTTGGGGAGCTTTATGCCCCACCGACCTTGCGGCAGCCAACATGGTAAACCCAGAGGCTAAACCATCATCAACCAAGATAACAACTTGTTCTCTTAAACGTGGCATGGGCTTGTTTCCCCTAAACTTCTGCAGCCTATCCTGGATGTTTCTCCTGGTCTCTGTAACTGCGGTTTGTATGTCTTCTTCGGTGAGGCCTAACTGCTCAACCAAACCCTTGTTTAAGAAAACTTTACCATCCCACGTTACTGCGCCGAATCCAGCTTCAGGTGCCCACGGAATCTGCACTTTACGCACCACAACTACATCCATTGGAACAGCAAGTTCCTTGGCGACTTCATAACCAATTGGAACGCCACCCGCAGGGATAGCCAAAACGATTACATTCCTATTGCCAGTGTACGCTCGGAGTTCGTCGGCTAAAAGCTTGCCCGCTTCAAACCTGTCCTTGAAAATAGAGACGCGGTCTCGGAAAGCTGGATTGTCAATGATTTCCGCAGTCAAAACAAGACACATCCAAAATAAAATCGGCTATCTTGGCATAAATGTAGACTTTGCAATGAATATAACCATTCGCTGGCACGGCTTGTGATACAATGAAGACCAGTAGCTGACAAATGGTAAGGAAAGACTAACAGATTCTTGGCACGGGGTCCCCGACTGGCTTTGCAATTATCCTTTTGCCGCCTACCGCTGTCTGCATAGCGACACCCTTGAATTCGGTCGTGGTTTCGCCGATTATCTGGGCATCCTTTCCTTCTGGGGTTTGTTTTAGGAAGTCGAGTACATCTTGAGCTTTTTGCGGAACAACGCCTATGATGATTTTGCCTTCGTTGCCCACTTCTAACGGGTCTAAACCCAGCATATCGCAAGCGGTTTGTACATCTTGGCGAATGGGGACTTTTTCTTCGTGGATTAGTATGCCTATTTTGGATTTTTCTGTCCACTCATTCAATGCGTCAGCTAAGCCTCCGCGAGTCGGGTCCTTCATAGCGACTATTCCACCAACTTTGACCAACAAACTCTGGATCATTCGGTTAAGCGGCTTCACATCCGACTTTATTTCGCTGCCAAACTTTAATCCCTGCTGAGCTGAAAGTACTGCTAAACCGTGGTCGCCGATGGTTCCTGACAGGATAATTTTGTCGCCTACAAAGAGGTTGGAGTCGAGTGCCCAGCGGGTTTTAAGTTCCCGAAATTTTCTAACAACTGCAAGGTTGCTCTCCAGCGCTGGGGTTCTTCTACCAATGCCTGAAACGTTCATAACGCAGCCTCCTAAACTGCCACGTTCCACCACCTTAGTATCACCCGTAACTATGCCCACGCTGGCTTCGATACAGGCCTGCCTCATGCTACCGAGAATTCGCTCCAAATCTGATATCAACAAACCCTCCTCCAAAATGAGTCCACAAGCTAAGGCATAAGGCTCAGCACCCAAACACGAAATATCGTTAACCGTTCCAGAAATCGACAGGCGTCCAATGTCTCCGCCCGGAAAAAAGATAGGTTTGACAGCGTGGGAATCGCTTTTGAAGACTATGTCGCCGATAACAGCGGCGTCATCCATGGCTTCCAATGGTACCTCAGCCGCGTTACCCAACCCGCCGAAATATTTTACGATGTAGTTTTTGACAAGGTCATGCATGACTGAGCCGCCGGCACCATGCAGCATAGTGATTTTTTCAGTTTTATCCATGGATTTGCTGTCTCCTCAAGTTTATTGCTTAATTAGACTACCTAAGTGTGAAAAATAAACACATCGCAAAAGTCTCTGAAAAGTTGTGCAAATCATATTAGTGGAAAAAATTAAACATGCCTAAAAAACTTAACATTGAAGCTGCCTTATGACTTGTTATAGCTTTGCAACAACAACATTGTTTTTAATAGATTAAACCTCTTATTGGTATAGCAAGCTTATTTGCTTAACATTGTTTTGGAGAGAATATTTCTTAAATTTTATCAAGAAGGTCGAGTGGAATCTCACTGCATTAGCGATGACACCTTTGATTGGTATAGAGATTAAGGAAAGAGACAGAAGGCTGAAAGAAAGATTGCTGGGTTCACAACAAAAACAATTGAACAAAAAATCGAATAATTAAAAGACTATTGCTGTTTTATTAGTTTCTAATCTTTTATTGTAGGTTCTCAGCAGCTATTTTGCTTATTAACCTAATCACGTTAAAAACTATTTGGGCATGTTGCAGTTTTGGTTAATTAGAGTTTTCTATGGGTGTTTATGAGCAAACTATAAAAGCCTAAACGTAATCCAAAAACTGTACACCTCACGCGTTCGAATAGTTCCTCGCAGGAACACCCACTTAGTTAGTTAAGAGTAAAATCTTAGTTGTGATACGGAAAGCCATATAAATTGCTTTTACGTGTTTGAATGCGCACTGGAGAAATATTAATGCCAAAATGGGGATACTCAATAATTGAAGAAATGCTCAATCCAGAAAAAACAGCGAAAGCCAGCGGTAGAGAACTTAAGGTATCCCATAAAGCCGCTAGGGAAATCTGTAGAGCTGTTAAGGGCATGAATCTTGTTCAATCCAAAGAGTTTTTACGTGATGTAATGATTAAGAAAAAAGCTGTTCCATACTCAAGATATACTAAAAAACTTGGACACAAGGGCGGTTTGGAAAATCACTGCGTAGGCAGGTTCCCAATAAAAGCTGCTGAACAAATTCTCCATGTTATCGAAGCAGCCCAAGCAAACGCAGAAAATAAAAGCTTAGACGTTGACCGCCTCAAAATAATGCATGCAGCAGCATATCAAGGCATAAAACTTAAGCGTTTTACGCCAAGAGCCCATGGCAGAGCTTCACCCAAATTCGACAAAACTACACATGTTGAAATTGTCCTGGAAGAGAAACCGACTCAAGGAGAGCAATAAATGAGCATTGTTAAACGTTTTATTACTGAATCTATTAAGAGAACAGAAATTGATGAGTTTTTACAGAAAAAGCTTGAACGCGCAGGATACGGTGGAGTAAACCTATCCAAAACACCACTGGGAACCCACGTGGTTATCTACGCGATGCGTCCAGGCTTAGTTATCGGAAGAGGCGGAGAAACCATCAAAGAACTCGCCTCAGCGTTAGAGCAAAACTTCAAAGTTGCTAATCCTCAAATTTCAGTTTCAGAAATTGAAGTTCCAGAATTCAACGCTCACGTTGTGGCAAACCGCGTTGCCTCAGCTCTTGAGCGGGGTGTGCACTTTAGACGTGCGGGTTTCTGGGCACTGAATCAAGTTATGGAAGCAGGCGCACTTGGTGCAGAAATTGTTATCAGCGGCAAACTTACAACTGAACGAGCTCGCTTCGAAAAATTCAAGGCAGGGCACTTCCCAATTGTCGGTGAACCAGCCCTTCGAGCTATGAAAACAGCCGAAGCTCACGTTCAACTTAAACCAGGCATTATCGGCGTCCGAGTAAAAATTATGCCGCCAGATGCATACTTCCCCGACAAAGTTACTATCGTGGTTCCAGCGCTAGAAGAAGAGCGAGTAACTGTTGCTAAACCAGCGCCAGCAGCCGCACCTGCCTCTGCGCCAGAGCCAGCTAAAGAAGCCCAAAAAGAGCCAGAGCCAGAAGTGCAGGCGAAAGAAGTTGTTGACGAACCAAAACCTGAGGAGACCAAAGAGTAATGCGTGTAAAAGAAATTAATGCTCTATCAACTGAGGATAGGGACAATAAACTGTTGGATTTACGTATCGAGCTTGCACGTATACGAACTATGATTAACGCAGGCGGCGCCGTAGAAAATCCCACACGAGTAAGGGAACTACGCAGAAGCATCGCTCAGATACTTACTATAGAAAACGAGAAGAAACTGGGAATACGCCAGCCAAAAGAAGAAAAAGAGACAAAAGCAACCAAGAAAGCTGAAAAACCAGCTAAAAAACAAAAGGCTAAGGAGACCGTTTCCAAATGAAAATAACCCCCGACATTATCCGCTACGAATTTATCGGCACTCAAGCAAGAATAGCGCAAAGTGCTCATTTAGGTTATCTTGGCTTAGCTGGTCCAGTTGTGGCTGAAACAAGAAACACCCTAACTCTTATTCATCAGGGTCAACCTAAAAGCGTCATAAAAGACCTTGCAACGTTTGACTTCTCATTTGATGATGGCACAACCGTCGAAGTTGACGGTAAACTGTTAGTCGGCAGATCTGAAGACAGGCTAAAGAAAGGCGTAAAGAGGTTATGGTAATATGTCTATGACTTTCAAGAAACCCAAAAAGACTTGTGATGACCGAAATTGCCCATTCCATGGAACACTAGCCGTTAGAGGCCGTGTTTTGGAAGGCGTCGTTCACACTGCAAAGATGGATAAAACCGTTATCGTCGACCGAGAGTTCACCCAATTCTCCACGAAATTCGTGCGTTACGAAAGACGACACGGACACATTGCATCGCATAATCCACCATGTATTGACGTTAAGGAAGGCGACCGCGTAAAAATCGCCGAGTGCCGACCGGTCAGCAAAACAGTCTCATTTGTTGTTGTTGAAAAATTAGGAGAGGAACGATAATATGTGCGCAGCGAAGGCAAAGCAGAGAGCCCTAACAGCAAAAGGGATGCTTAGTCACGGACAAAAAATCAGCCGTGGACTCTTAGCAGGATCCGAACTACGATGCACCGATAACACAGGTGCACGAGTTCTACGTTTAATTCAAGCTATGGGTTACAAGGGCAGACTAAGACGTTACCCATCTGCCACAGTAGGCGACAAAGTAACCGTTTCTGTCCGCCAAGGTTCACCTGACATGCGTAAAAAAATCTTCCAAGCCGTAATCGTCCGCCAAAGAAAAACCTTCAGACGCATCGACGGTGTTTGGGTACAATTTGAAGATAACGCCGCAGTCATAATCACTCCTGACGGCGAAATGAAGGGTTCAGAAATCCGTGGTCCAGTAGCAAGAGAGGCAGCTGAACGTTGGCCAAGAATCGCAAGTGCCTCCAGCATAATAGTGTAGGTGTAAGATATGCAACAAACAAAACGAGTAAAGAACCCTGGTAAACAAAGAAAGAGGCTTTTCAACGCTCCAGCTCACATACGCCACAAACTCATGTCCGCCCCGCTGTCGCGCGAATTGACTGCTTCAAAAGGCGCAAAGACTCTTCCAGTCAGAAAAGGCGACACTATCCTGATTAAACGCGGTGACAACAAAGGATTTGAAGGCAAAGTTTCTCGCGTTGATCTAAAGGCGTTCCGAATCTACGTCGAAGGTTTAACACGCGAAAAAGTTGATGGAACAAACATTTTTCTTCCTATTCACCCATCCAAAGTTGAAATACGCAACCTCAACTTGGACGATAAATGGCGCAAGAATATTCTGGAAAGAAAGCAGGTTGTAGAAAAACCTGCAAAAGCTGAGAAGCCAAAAGCTAAACCAGTAAGAAAAGCTGAAAAGGTCCCAGCTAATAAAAAGAAACCAGTTGAAGAAGCGGCGCCTGAAGTTGCTGAAGAACAAGCAGCAGAGATGATAACCGAAGAAGTACCAGCACCAACGAAAGCAGAAGCAAAGAAACCAGCCGCCAAAAAAGCAACCAAGAAGGTTCAAGCCGCAAAAGTAACAGAGGAAGAAAAAGCCGCGCCAAAAGCTAAGGCTAAACCAAAAACCTCTGGAAAAACTAAGGGAGGACAATAAGTATGGGTAAAAAAGGAAAAACTGCAAGGCTGAAACGTAAGCCAGCTCCAGCATTCTGGCCTATTCACAGAAAAGAATTGCCGTGGGTAACAAAGCCCTCGTCAGGTTCACATTCACTCGAGAAATGTCTACCTTTAACGTTGGTTCTAAGGGATATCCTCGGTGTGGCACAAACACGCAGAGAAGGCAAATTAATCCTTGCACAGGGTAAAGTGATAGTTGATGGTAAAATCCGAAAGAAAGATGATTCTCCAGTAGGCTTGATGGATGTTATCTCCATGCCTGATGCAGGCAAATACTACCGAATCATGCCTTCACACAAAGGATTGGTTTTAACTCCAATTAGCAAAGACCAAGCTAACGTTAAACTGGTTAGGGTAGAAGATAAAACCGCGGTCCACAATGGCGTCCAAATCGCACTCCACGATGGCTCAAATATGCTCATCAAAGTCGCTGACGCCAAAAACCCCGTAGAAGTAACGTACGAAACATTCGACATCCTCAAAGTAACCTACCCAGAAAAACAAGTAGTCCAAAGCCTAAAAACCAAAGAAGGCAACATAGCAGTAATTACCGGCGGAAAAAACATCGGCAAACAAGGCAAGATAGTGGAAATTGAAAAGACTGAAGCTAAAAAACGCCGCCAAGCGCTAGTACTCATCGAAGACTCCGAAGGTCAACGTTACCAAACAATCTTGGACTTCGTCTTCTCTATAGGAGAAACTGAACCACTCATAACATCACTGGAGGAAACAGCAGTTGTCTGAAGAAGCAATAATCAGTAATTGGGAACAGCATCCGATGCTTAAGCCACGAATCGACAAAGTCGTCGTAAACCTTAACGTTGGCAAATCAGGCGAACCACTCGAGAAAGCTAACAAAGTTCTCCAAGAAATCACCGGCCAAACACCCGTCAAAAAGAAAGCCAAAAAAACCATTCGAGACTTCGGAATACGCGAAGGCGAGTCAATCGCAGTCGTCGTAACTTTACGCAAACAAAAAGCGGTGGATTTCCTCAAAAAAGTGCTACCAGTAGTTGACAACAAAGTTTCGAAACGTTCCTTCGACGAACGTGGCAACTTTGCCTTCGGCCTCAAAGAACACATCGAAATTCCAGGCGTAAAATATGATCCAGATATCGGCATCTTTGGCATGGACGTCTGTGTAGCCGTTAACCGCCCTGGACAGAGAATCAGAATCCGCCGAAAACAAAACAAGACCATCGGTCCAAAACATCTCTTAACACCTGAAGAATCGATCATCTTCATAAAACAAACCTTAGGAGTCGAAATCGTCTAAACCAGAGAGTGAATGTATGGGAAAACAGCAAGTTAAGAAAGTACGAAAATACGGCAAAGGTTCACGCCCATGTGTTAGATGTGGCTCGTATGGACCAGTCATCAGACGTTACGATTTATATCTATGTAGAACATGCTTTAGAGAAGCAGCCCCAAAATTAGGGTTCAAAAAATATGAGTAGGAGCTAAAGAAAAACAATGGACACCTTAACAAATGGTTTGATAACCATCAAGAACAACGAAACACGCAACAAACGTGAATGCATAATTAGCCCTGCCTCTAAACTTTTGGGACGCGTTCTACGCATAATGCAACTTAACGGTTACATCGGAGAATTCGAATTTATCGATGATGGACGACAAGGCAAATTCAAAGTTCAACTGCTTGGCAGAATTAACAAGTGCGGTCCAGTTAAACCACGCTTCGCCGTTAAAGCTGTCGAATACGAAGAATGGGAAAAGAAATTCCTACCCTCAAGAGATGTAGGTATCATGGTCGTTTCAACATCCAAAGGCGTAATCGCTCACAAAGATGCTGAAGAAAAAAACCTTGGAGGAAGGCTCTTAGCCTTCGTGTATTAGGAGTGTAACTTATGCGGCTTCCAGAAATATCTAAAACTGTTCAAGTTCCAAACGATGTAAACTTAACGTTAGAAGGCAAAAAAATCAGTGTCAAAGGCGCCAAAGGAACATTAACACGCGACTTCTCATTTGCTCCAATCTCAATCGAAGGCGAAGGTAAAAACGTCCGCATCTCAGCCAAGTGGCCGCGCAAAAAGGAAGCTGCTCTCGTAGGTACCATCTACTCACACATTAACAACATGATAACTGGCGTAACAAAAGGCTACCAATACAAACTCAAAATAGTCTTCTCACACTTCCCAATCTCAGTAAAGCTACAGGACAAATCTATCCTGATTGAAAACTTTACGGGCGAACGCAGACCTCGCAGAATAAAACTAACAGGCAATATCAAGGTGAAGATTGAACCCGACGACATCATTGTTGAAGGCGCAAACTTGGAAGAAGTAAGCCAAACTGCTGCCAACATTGAACAAGCAACCCGTGTTCGAAACAAGGACCCCCGAGTTTTCCTCGACGGCATATTCGTATATGAAAGAAACGAAGGAATGGCATAATGACCGAAAAGAAACAGTCCCCATCACGCGAAGCACTCAAAGTTAGAGCAGCGCGCAAGGAACAAAAAACCCAAATTCGTAAGGGCTGAGAGCTGGAAATACGACCGTTTCAGTTTAAGCTGGAGACGCCCCCGCGGCTTAGACAACAAAATACGCCGAAAAATCAAAGGTTGGCCGCCAGGTCCCAGCATGGGCTATAAAGGACCCAAAATCGCCCGATTCCTTCATCCATCAGGATATCGCGAAGTCATAGTCTTCAATATAGCTGACCTATCCATTATCGACCCTAACACTCAAGCGGCACGCATCGCACATACCGTAGGCAAAAGAAAACGTGCCCTAATCATTGCGGAAGCAAAAACCCTTAACATCAAAATCTTAAACATCAAGGTCTCCAAGGAAACCGAAGAAAAAACCGAGGAAGCCGAAGGCGAAGCGCCAGAGGCCGAAGTGGAAGAGAAAACAGTCAAAGAAGAGACGCCCAAGAAAGAAACCAAAAAGAAAGCTCCTAAAAAGGAAAAAGCAAAGCCTAAACCAAAGAAGGGAGAAAAGAAACAATGACTGACTTAAGCGGACAAAGACGTTTAGCTGCTCGAATCTTAAAGATTGGACAGAACCGTGTTTGGATTAATCCCGAACGCATGGACGATGTTGAAGGCGCGATTACACGTGAAGAAGTAAGAAAACTGATTCATGAGAAAATTATCGTTTCATTGCCTGAGGTAGGTGTAAGCAGGTCACGAGCAAAAGTAATCCGAGCTAAGAAACTTAAGGGCAGAAGGAGCGGTCCAGGAAGCCTCAAAGGCGCAGGCTACGCCAAAGTCACCAAGAAAGAAGCTTGGATGATAAGAATCCGTTCTCTACGGCGCAAGCTGAGAGATTTGAAAGCAAGAAAAGTCATAACCGAAACCACCTACACCCAATACTACCGGATGGCAGGAAGCGGAAGGTTTGAGTCTATAGCTGACTTAGAACGCAATTTGAAAGCGCATGATTTATGGAGGAAACGTTAGATGGCGAAAAAAGCAAATTACAGAGTTCAACTGCGACGTAGACGCGAAGGAAAAACCGATTACCAAGCACGCAAGGCTCTGGTTACATCCAGAAAACCACGGCTTGTTACAAGGGCATCCAACAAAAACGTTGAAGTCCAAATAATAATCGCAAAGCCACATGGCGACGAAGTTTTAGCTTCAGCCAATAGCCGTGAGCTCATAAAATCCTATGGTTGGAGAGCACCAACAGGCAACATCCCTGCAGCTTACCTGACCGGTTTACTGACTGGTGTGAAAGCTAAAGCAGCCGGCATCAAAGAAGCAGTCCTTGACCTTGGTTTGGTTTCACCAACAAAAGGTTCCAGAAGCTTCGCTGTCTTAAGCGGTGTTGTGGACGCAGGCGTAGCGGTACCCCATAGCGAAGAGAAAATTGTTAAGGACCGAGTGAAGGGTGACCACATAGCAAAATACGCTAAAAGCTTAGGCGTAGGATCAGAAGAATATACCGCTAAATTCTCACAGTACAACGCACAAGGTGTGGCTCCAGAAAAAATCGGTGAGCACTTCGCTAAAGTTAAGGCTGACATCATGGCTGGATCTAAGAGCGCAAAATTACCGCCAGAAGCCATCAAACCTAAAGCTGTTCCGAAAGAGAAAGCTCCAAAGGCAGCAGTTGAAGTAGCACCAGCCCCCAAAGAAGCTGCTCCTAAAGAAAAGGCTCCAGCTAAGGCAAAAGAAGAAAAACCTGCGGAAGTAGCACCTGTTAAAGAAAAAACTGCGGCCAAAACAACCAAAGAAAAAGCCCCAAAAGCGAAGGCATCTAAAGCAAAAGCAACAGTAACTAAAGAGAAAGCGCCCAAAGAAAAAGCAGCTAAAGAGAAGGCTGCACCAAAAGAATCAGCACCTAAAGAAAAAGAGCCGAAACCAAAGGCTGCTAAGAAAGGTGGAAAGAAAGAATGAGCAGTAGAAACCGAAACGAAAGAGAAAAACGAACAACTAACTTAGAAGCCTGGGTACCAAAAACTCGACTAGGCAAGATGATTCAGGAAGGCAAAATCACGAGCATCGAAGACCTCTTCCTATCAGGCATAAAAATCTCAGAGTCGCAAATCGTTGACTCTTTGATTCCCGACTTGCAAGAAGAAGTCATAAACGTCAACTTAGTCCAGAAACAAACTGACGCAGGCGAAAAATCCCGCTTCAAAGCCATAGTTGCAGTTGGCAACCGAGACGGCTACATCGGCTTAGGTTCAGGAAAAGCAAGCCAAGTTCGAAACGCCATCGAGAAAGCTGCAGTCAATGCACGCCTAAACATCATCCCCGTTAAACGTGGATGTGGAAGTTGGGAATGCGGCTGCGGCAAACCACATTCAGTTCCATTCGAAGTGGAAGGCAAATGTGGCGGTGTTCGAGTAGTTATTGTTCCAGGACCAAGAGGCTTAGGCTTAGTTTCAAGCGAAGTCGCCAAAGTAATTTTAGGCTTAGCAGGCGTTAAAGACCTTTGGATGAGAAGTTATGGCTCAACAAGAACCGTGCCCTCATATGCATGCGCAATCTTTGATGGATTAAGGAAGACTTATAATTTGATTACCACAGTGGACTGGGTGAAGTAAAATGGCGCAGAAAACCGAAGAATGCAAACCACTCGTCGTTGTTAGAATCCGAGGAACCGTCAGCGCACAACGCGAAGCTAGAGAAACCCTTGACCTTCTCCACTTAAGCCACACAAACCACGCAGTCCTAATCGACAGCAGAGCGTCCTACAAAGGCATGTTGCAACGCGTAAACAGCTATGTAACCTACGGTGAACCCACAAAAGAAACCGTAGCCATGATGATAGAGAAACGTGCACTCTTAGCTGGCGACAAAAAACTAACCAGCGAATATCTCACAAAAATCGGTTACAAAAGCGTAGATGACCTCGCAGCAGATATAGTCGCATGCAAAGTGCAATACGGCAAACTCCCAGACATAGTGGCGCGCTTCCGGCTCCATCCGCCAAGCAAAGGCTACAAGGGCAAAACTAAAAAAGGCTTTAAAGCAGGCGGCGAAGCAGGCTACCGTGGAGACGCAATCAACAAATTAGTCCAACGCATGGTCTAAACAACCAGCGCAATTATCATTTTATTTTATTCGACTCTTCTATAATTTTTAATTCGGTGTGTCTTAGCCTTTACTATAATTTTACTTACAAGAGATTAAAAAATTTCGAAGAAATTCATGAATATACCCAAAATGAGTGAGAAAATCCACGTTATCAGAGTCGGAAACATCAGTTTTTTGACTCTGTAACAATTCATGTTTCCAACCGGTTTTGATAGCCAATAACCCATAACCGTATATCCTAATCCCAAAGCAACTGTCCCAATAACCATGTGGGAAACAACAAAAATACTTAAATACAACTAAAAAAACAAATGAAAACGATTATTATTTGAATTATAATTGAGACTGAATTAACGTCAATTGAAATACTCATAAAAAACAATTGACAAAACTTGCACATAAGCCTTATCTGTTGCACATTTTAGCGACAAAAACACTTCCATTTATTAATGATCCTATTTTCTATAAGATATTTGGGTCCTAATAACATATTACTGCAGAAACCTGCCGACAGTAGGTTGTATTGGCGGTTTTCAAAGCCAGATGTTTTAGAACCACAAACTACCGCTTACTTTCTAAATTCATGCCAAAATACATTTTCACTTCTGACAAATTGCCATTCAATCGCCGTTTTCATGGATATTTTGCTTCGTATTGTTTAGGTGTTTTGTCACCCTTTATGTGCGATACGTTTTATAATGTCATCAGAGAGATGCGTTAGTTAATCGGAGGGGGAAAGAGACAAAATGAGTGCAAGATGGAGAAGATCAAGCAAGAACCGGAAATGGCTAGATTTGAATGGGTTAATTAGCAAGGAACCTAAAACATATAAAACTGCTAAAAGGTCCAAGTCGATTCCAACTCATACGAACTTCCGCCCATCAAAAAGCTTTACCAAACGTAGCTTACCTGAACAAAAACCCCTAATAGATATTTTCCAAGAAAACAATACGATAACAATTGTTGCCGAAATAGTAGGCTTTAATAAGGATTCTCTCAAGATAAATGTGAAAGACCAGAAAATTACGCTGTCGGCAAAATCGAAAGATCGAAGATACTATAAAAGTTTAAATCTTCCGACGGTAGTGATTCCAAACGCGATGCACACCAAATTCAAGAATGGCGTGCTCGAAATCAAGCTTAAAAAAGCGGAAACATTGGATAAAGAAGCTGATCAAAATGCCACATAAACTAAGAAAAATCAGGAAAACAAGAGGCTCAAGAACACAAGGTTACGGAAGAATAGGTCAACACCGAGACTCAGGCAGTAAAGGCGCAAGGAAAGTTGGGCGTCACAAACACCTCTGGAGCTTAGTTGTTACATCTGAACCCAACTACTTCGGCAAACACGGCTTCACCTCGCCTAAAAGCCTGCACACTAAAGTAAACGCAATAAACCTAGTCAAACTTGATCAACTTGCACAAACCAACGAAGTCAACTTAACTGAACTCGGCTACACCAAACTGTTGGGAACAGGAAAAATAACCAAACCCCTAACCATCCATGTAGCCTCATATTCGAAGACTGCGCAAGAGAAAGTCATTCAAGCGGGCGGAAAAATCGTAGCTCCCCAAGCCAACGGAGAGTAAAGTTTCTAGATGCCTGGAAGATTCCTCAGCCTCTTCAAACCAATAGGCAGAGTTTTACCTGAAATCAAGAAGCCTGAGCGCAAAGTCAGTTTTAACGAAAAAATCTTCTGGACAGCGCTCGTTCTAGTAATTTTCTTGGTTATGACTGAAATCCCGCTTTACGGGGTTGCAACTTCAGCATCGGACCAGTTTGGTCAATTAAGAGTTATTTTCGCCTCCAACCGCGGTACCTTAATGGAGTTGGGCATCGGACCCATTGTTACGGCTGGGTTAATTCTTCAGTTACTTGCAGGCTCTTCAATCATTAAATGTGATATGTCAAACTCTGAAGATAGAGGACTCTTTACCTCTGCAAGTAAAGTCTTCACTATTGTGCTTACCGCTATCCAGGCAGGTGCATACATTCTAAGTGGTATGTATGGAACAAACCTTGCTGGACCAGTGATAATAGTGATTTTCGTTCAATTGATAATTACGGGTATAATTGTGATGTTAATGGATGAACTCGTCCAGAAGGGTTGGGGACTGGGCAGTGGAATCAGCTTATTCATTATGGCTGGTGTCGCCCAGAATATTCTGTGGTCAACTTTCTCGCCTCCCACTGGCTTATTCGTTGGTTCACTTTCATCCCTGTTAGGTGGACAACAAAGTTTAGTTCAATGGGCCTTCGGTTCAGCAGGGGGCGTCTATCCATCATTGCTGGGGTTCTTCGCCACAATCGCAGTATTCCTCATAGTTATCTACTTGCAAGGTATCCGAATCGAGCTTCCAATGAGTTACGCAGGGTACAAAGGCTTCCGTAGCAGATACCCAATTAAATTGCTATACGTTTCAAACTTGCCAGTCATCTTTGCCTCAGCATTATTTGCAAACGTGTACTTCTTCGGCCAACTCCTTTGGGCTCAATTTGGACGACCTGCCCCGGGCACCAATCTGTTCTTCCAAATAATTGGCGACTTCAACCAAACAACCTCAAGCAACGGAACAAGCGTTACACCAGTAGGCGGCTTGGCATACTATGTGACTGCCCCCCGCAACATCCAAGGCGTCATCCAGGCACCCATACAAGCTTTCGCGTACCTAGGCATAATCATAGCTTTCTGTGCCGTCTTCTCATTGATTTGGCTTGAAGTAGGCGGTTTAGGACCCTCAAAAGTCGCTAAACAACTCATGGACAGCGGAATGCAAATTCCAGGCTACCGACGCTCTGGAAGACCCATCGAAGCTATCCTAAAACGCTACATTCCAGTAGTTACAGTGTTAGGAGGTATAATCGTTGGGCTTGTGGCTGGAGTCTCCGACTTCCTAGGCGCCTTTGGTTCAGGCACAGGTATCTTGCTGTCAGTAGGCATCATATACCAGTACTACGAGCTACTGATGCGTGAACGCGCTGCAGAAATGTTCCCAGCATTTAGAAGAATATTGGGCGAATAGCATAAACGTCGTAGGAAAAACAAATTTGGGGAATCCCCCACTTTATTTTTTTAGTTTCCTGTTCGAGTTCAAAAATCGAGCGGTCAACTTTTTCTTCGATTAAAAATTCGGTTTCATCAACCAGTTTAATGAGTAAAGAAGTGAAAATGGTTATTAACAAGAAACATGTAGGCATAGACTTAGAGTGGCAAGAGGAAAAAAATCATGTCTGAAGTAGTTACTTCGTTGCCTCTGGCAACATTAATCATTATGGCTATTGCAGCTGGAATCGCCTTCTTAAACTCTGGAATCAACAGAGTTTTAATTAACTACTTCGTAGGCTGGGAACAATACCGCGTTATGCAGAAAGAAATGGCTGAGTACCGCTCAGAAACCATGGCGGCTATGCGTGCTAACGATAAGAAACAGGTAGAAAAACTAAAAAAGAAAGATTCGCAAATCAAAAACATGCAAGCGAAAATGATGAAGCCTCAAATGGTTCAATTTGGAATATCCTTTGTCTATCTTATAGTTTGGTTCTTAGTATTAACACCTGTGTTTGGAAGTACTCAGATGGCTTTCATACCTGGTATCGGCACGATTGCTAATGCTCAACACATTGTTAATGGAGTGACAGTTGTGTCTCCCAATGCAATCCCAGTGTTCTACTGGTACCCAATATGTTCACTATTCTTCGGACTTTTATCCTCACGTATAATAGGGATAATGCCCATCGAGCAAGGCGCAATCTAATTGAAAAATGAGTGAACGCCAAATGGCCAACCGACAAAAAACCTGCGCAACCCCCCAAAAGACAGTAATTTGCATATCTGGAATGGCTGGAACTGGCAAGAGCACGCTGTCAAAGAAGCTCGCTGAAAAATATCATCTGAGATACTTCTCTGGCGGCGACGTTTTGAAGGAATTGGCAAAGAAAGAAGGTTATGACGTCTCGGTTCGGGGGTGGTGGGAAAGTCCAGAAGGATTAAAATTCCTCAACACCAGAGTCAGCGACCCCAAATTTGACAAGGAAGTCGACGATAAGCTCTTAGAATACGCCCAACAAGGAAATGTTCTCTTGGATAGCTGGACGATGCCTTGGCTGTTGACGGCTGGTTTCAAAATTTGGCTTGAAGCTTCATTCGAAAAAAGGGCGGCAAGAGTTGCTGACCGAGATAACATGAGCGTTGCAGAAGCGCTTGAGGTGCTCAAAGAAAAAGAAGCTCATACTAAAGCCATCTACAAGGCGCTGTATGGGTTTGTTTTAGGCGAGGATTACAAGCCGTTTGATTTCGTTTTAGATACTGATAACTTGAGTGCAGCTGAAGTTTTTGCTGTTCTATGCCGAGTAATCGATAATGTAGCTCTTTCAGACCAGGCGGGCAAATAGAACTCATCTCGATAACTCAAGATTAATAGATGACCTCTTTGAACAAAAATTTTCAAATGCCAAAAAAACTTTAGTTAACATCGAAACCGAATCAAAAATAGAATACCTGTTTACGAGCTTTGAAGATTAAGTCGTTTGGCGTTAAGAATACGTTGCCTGATTTTATTTGAACAGTAAATTTGCGTTTTTCCATTGGTCTCTTGCTAACGATATATGACCGCTGGGGCTTCCGTGTAATGAATAGAACACGTAGCAGAGATAGTTGCATTGAGTACATTCATGGTAGGACTCTCGTAGCTTTTTGAACTCTGTGCTTTTCCATTTTTTCGGTAAATCAAAGATTGACCCAGCAAAATTGTGACTGTGGCAGCCTGCCACTCTCCCCAAGTGGTCAACTACTAAAAACTGATTTAGCGCCTGGCATTTCCAAGTTCTCTTGCTATCTTCTTCATACAGACTCCGCATCGCTAGAAGCAGTTTATCCGTCATGAGTATTTTCTTGTTTTTCTTCTTCATCTCAATAAGCTGATTGCATAGGTTAACAATCGCTTGCCTATCCGTTATCACTAAATCGTCGTTTTCTTTGCCAATCCTAAACAACTGTTTGCTATCAATCGAAGTGTCATAGGCGTAGAGGCAATACCAAACTGGGATTCCTTTGGTAGTATAATGATTAGTCAAGTCTATGATTTCATTGAGGTTCCTCTGGGAAATCGTTGGGGTAACACTGACTTTTATTCCCTCTTTATGAAGGGCTTCTACTGCTTGAGTACCCTCTTTCCAAGCACCAGCAACATTTTTTAGGTAATCATGCTTAGCTTCGTCAAGGCTATCAATGGAAATTGCAACAAAATCAGCTTTCCGCAGAAGATCGATTTTCTTTTCAGCCAAACTACCGTTATCATAGACAGTTGTAACGAACAATTTTGAAGCGTAATCAATTATTTCGCCGATATCATCTCGGAGAAGCGGATCTCCACCTGAAATTACTAGCTCGACTATACCGAGTTTTTTTAGAACATCAAAGCCTTTCTTTATTTCATCGGCTGTTAGTTCATGTTGGTCTTGTTCTTTCCAAACGTTGCATCCGCGGCATTTGTAGTTACATTTTCTGGTGACTAGCCACTGAGCATGATGAGGTTTGCCAGAAGTAAGTGAACGTGCCGCTACTGATGCCGTTTTCTTGAAACTAGAGGTCAAACAACCGTCACTAGCCGATTAATTGTTATTACCTAACTCAGTCTGCGACTATAAAAACCATTATAAATCTACTATTCTTCCCGGTTGATACTTGCAGCTAACGCGCTAAAGCAATCCATAGGTGATCTGAAGCTGGTCTTGGAAGCATCTCCGCCGAATCGTCCTTGTGCAGAAGTATGCGTTTGTTTGTGTTGGGGGTAAATTCGCCGATAACGTCAGCGTAAATGTGTTCTTGGCTGAGCGCATCGATTATTTTGTCGGCAGCCCGCGGCTCAGCAGATATTAGCAGTGAACCTGAGCTAATCAACTGCAATGGGTCGATCTCGTAGAACCTGCAAATCTTTGCGGTTTCAGGTTCAACCACAATTCTTTCCTCAAAAACACGTACACCTAAGCCAGCAGCATCAGCCATTTCGTGGATACCGTTAAACACTCCCCCCTCAGTTGGGTCATGCATAGCGTGGACTCCCCCTGCCTTGTAGGCGGTTAAGGCGTCTTTGACGACGCTGATTTGTTTGTAAAAGCCTTTGGCGCTATCCAACAGCGTTGAGTTGAAGGTCTTTGAAAGGTGCGATTCGCGGTCGAAAGCCAATATTGCTGTGCCCTCAATTCCCGCACTTTTAGTTAAAATGAGTTTATCGCCTACTTTTGCCCCCGCTGCAGTAACATACTTGCCTTTTTCCGTCAAACCCATAATGCAGCCAACAACAATCGGATTTGCTAAGCCAGGAGTTGATTCGCAGTGCCCCCCAACTATGGCTATTCCCAGTTCCTTTGCCGCGATATTCATTTGGGAACTTATATTTTCAATAATTTTGCTATCTGCTCCTTCTGGAAGCATTATACAGGAAAAGAAAAAGGCCGGTTCCACGCCGAAGGTGGCTACATCGTTAGCGTTTATGTTTATGGCTTCCCAACCTATTCGTTCAACTGCGCCGGTGATCGGATCCATCGAGACTACCACGTTTTTGCTTCCGAAATCCAACACGGCGCCGTCTACTCCTGCAGTTGGACCCAAAACTACTTCGCTGCGGGCAGCGCCAAGGTTCTTAAAAACTACTTCTTTAAGGATTTCAATGGGGATTTTTCCGGGTGGAAGCTTCATAGATTATCCTCTGTTAAAACTGGCTTTTAAGCTGTGGGACAACACGAAAAACGGCATGCATCACTGGCACCGCAACAACCAAGCCGATTAACATCTGAACGACATTGAACGGCACCTCGGCTATTGCGGCGTAGCCTACTATGAATTGTTCATAGAGGAAGTAACCTGCAACCATCTCCAATCCTCCCACAAGAACTGAAATTGTAGCGCAAAGAGAGAGGTTTTTGATGTATCTTCTTAGGTGCATATTTAGGAAACCGACGATGAAACCTTCTGCTCCCTTAATGACTAAGGTTCCTGGCGCAAAGAGGGCATATCCTAAATAGATATCTGATAACGCTGATCCTATTCCGCCTGCCAAAACGCCGACTATTGGGCCAAAAACCAAGGCTGCCACATAAATCGTCGTTTCTCCAACGTTAAAGTATCCTGATGTGGTTGGGATTGGGATTGGCGGAATCTGTGAAGTTACCACGAATACGAGTGCAGCAAACACAGCGGCGACGGTTAATCTGAAATCCAACGACTGCGTGAATCCCTGTTGCTTCGAATTTGAGGTTTGCTTGTCACCCATAGTCTTCACAGCGTTATAGTTTCAGAGATACTACCTTTATTGTGCCTTATAAAAACAATCTTACAAAATTTATGCCTAAAAGAATTTGCTGTCAAACTAAGGGCGATTGTTTTCTGCAAGCGTTTGAGCAGATATATGTTTTTGCAAAAGAGGAAAATCTAAATGTGACTTCTTCAAAGAATAATACAGAACTAAGAGAGTTGCATTAAAATGAGTACAGTTAAAGAAGACCCAATTAAAATGCATAAAGATGGTATCACACTAATGGAAAACGGCAAATATGCAGAGGCAAAAGACCTTTTCATGAAAGTTGCTGAACTCTACTATAAGGGACAGAACTACTTTGGCGCAGCAGAAATGAACTATAAAGCAGGCGAATGCAGCTTCTCTATGAAAGACTACGTAAAAGCCGCGGAGCTTTTCAAAAAGTCATCTGACATATCCTTTGCTAAAGGCTTTGAACGCTACGGCCTTAGTGCTCTTGAGCAAGCAAGGGACAGTCAAAAAGCATTAGGCAACACCAAAGAAGTAGAGGAACTGGAAAAGAAAATTAAAGAAATTAACGATAAACAAAAAGAGCCTGAAGGCGAGTCTTCGTTCTCAGTATTTTCCTAAATTCCAGATAGTTAAATATTTTTTCTTTTTTGTTTTGCGTTTATAGAATACGGTAAGTCAGGTTTGAATCGCCGCTGGATGTGGCGGTAAAGTCCGTTAATGCTCTTGTTTCAGGCGTAAAATCTACTACGCCTAACATGTACGAGGGATGCTTCTCTAACTCTACTTCGCTTGTGTAAGGGGTTTTAGTGAATCTAAGCACTGTGGTTGCTTTTTGGTTCGTTATTTCTTGCAGGGTGCTGTTTCTTTGGCTGCTCTCATGCGAAAGGTATGTTGCGATTACGATGATTCGGTGCCTTCTTGCAAAGTTTGCAAGATAACCAATAATTTGGCGGTAAACCGCAGTTGCTTCTTGGTCATCTACATTGCCATTCAGGAATGAACATACAATGTCAGAGATCACTACGAGTTTTGCATCCGATTTTTCTAAGGCTTCTTCTAGTTTCTCCATTATAAGCGACGTTAATCGATATGCTGTGTATGCTCGCATGTTGATAACTTGTTCAAGTGGGGTTTTGGGGTCTAATTTTTGTTTTTCTGCAGCCTGAACAATCTCTGACAATGAAGAACTACTTGCGCAGTCGATGAAGACGACATTACTTTCTAAGCCACCCATATATGCCGGTAATTGAGCTCTGACACAGAGTTTAGACACTAAAGATGTAACCGATTGAGAACCATAGACAACGGCGAAGTCGCCAGCTTTGAATCCTGGAAAAAGCCCATCAATATCACGGACATTAAAAGCAAACGGTTTAGTGATCGTTTGTATTATTGGCGATTTTAGTATTAGTTTTTGCTGCATCACGGTTTCACGCAAACTCAGTTACCTCTTATTAGCCTATTAAAGCGTCGATGTAACAACATAACCCAACAGGGGAGGGGTCAGTGAAAGTGAACTGTGGCGCAAGCAATTATAGTCTCAAAAACCATAGTTTAATTCGTGTTTTTTGGTAACTATGCCTGCCACATTCAAATCCCTCTCTGAACTTCTCGAAAAAGTCGAAACCACAAAGAAACGACTTGAAATCATAGAGCAAACCGCAAACTACCTCAAAACCCTCAATTCAGAAGAGATTGAGCCAGCCACAAACATGATGGTTGGGCGAGCGTTTCCCAAGTACAGCCAAAAAACACTCGACGTAAGCTGGTCTACTCTCATCCGCATCTTTGAGCGCATAGGAGCTTTTGATTGGGAGATTTTTCGTAGGGCCATGGCTGCGACTGGCGATATCGGTTCAGCCACCAAAACAGTTCTCGAACAGACCAAAGCAAAAAAGCAAACACAACTAAACCCAAAACTCCTAACCATAACCGAAGTTCGAACCACGATGGATGCTATCTCGCAAGTGCGAGGTTCAGGTTCAAGGACCAAAAAAGAACGCTTACTCACAACTCTAATAGGTCAAGCGGAACCCCTTGAAGCAAAGTATCTGATAAAAATATTCACCGGTGAGATGCGCACTGGGCTCCATGAGGGTTTGATGGAGCAGGCGATTGCAAAGGCTTTTGATGTTCCCCTTGGACGAGTGCAGCATTCGGCTATGGTTTTGGGCGACATAGGCGAGGTTGCAGCTGTCCTTAAAACTCAGGGTTCTGAAGGTTTGGAGCGGTCAGGTTTTAGCGTTTTTAGACCAGTCAAACTCATGTTAGCGCAAACTGCGCAGTCAGTTCAAGAAGCGTTGGCGGAGCATGGCGGAAAAACCGCTTTTGAATACAAATATGACGGTGCTAGAGTGCAAATCCACATGCAAGGCGACCGAATCGAAATTTTTAGCCGAAGACTCAGTGACGTTACCGTTAGTTTGCCCGAGGTTGTGGAAGCGGTAAAACAGAATATCCCAGCGCAGTCGACAATTGTAGAGGGAGAAGTTATCGCGCTCGACAGCGTTGGTTACCCGATTGCCTTTCAGCATTTGATGCGGCGGTTTAGGAGAATCCGAGAGGTGATTAGCATGGCGGAGAAGATGCCTATAACCCTCTACCTGTTCGACATCCTCTACCTCAACGGCGAAAGCCAAATCACTAAGTCATACATCGAGCGCCGCCAAATCCTTGCACATACCGCTGGAAAAATCGCCTTATCCAACCAAATAGTCACCGACCAGTCCTCGCAAGCTGAAGCTTTCTTCAAAGACGCGCTTGCTGCAGGATATGAAGGATTAATGGCGAAGAAACTTGATAGTCCCTATACGCCCGGGCGTAGGGGCAAACGTTGGCTTAAAATCAAAGCTACGCTTGACTCCTTGGACCTCGTCATCACTGCTGCAGAATATGGCTATGGTAGGCGGAAGGGTTGGCTCTCCGACTACTACCTCGCCGCGAGAGACCCCAAAACAGGGGAGTTTTTGAACATTGGAAAGACTTTCAAGGGGTTAACTGATGCAGAAATCATTGAATTAACAAAGCGGTTAAAGGAATCCGCATTAAGCGAGGACGGGCACCGCGTCAACGTTATCCCAAAAATCGTGGTGGAAGTTGCCTACAATGAAATCCAGGAAAGCTCCCGATACAAAAGCCAAATGGCACTGAGGTTCGCAAGAATTACTCGCATCCGAGACGACAAAACCCCTGAAGACGCCAGCACAATCGGTCAAGTTAGGGAAATATATGATAGGCAGTTCCGCAATAAAGGCAAATACAGTAGTGACTAACGAGAAGTGGTTGAGTTGGATGCACAAGAGAAAGATGCGTTTGCGAAGGAGTTCTATAGTCGCCAAACTATCCTAAAAGAACTCGGCGAGAAGGGGCAGCATAAACTCGCTAAATCCAAAGTTGCAGTTGTAGGCGCAGGCGGGCTCGGCACAGTATCCTCACTATATCTCACATTGTCTGGCGTGGGCTACATTCGCTTAATCGACCAAGACACCATTGAAACCCACAACCTCCACCGCCAAATCCTCTACAACCCAGACGACCTTCACTACCCCAAAACCGAGGTTGCCGCGAAAAGGCTGGAAAAACAAAATCCGCTGGTGACGGTTGAGGCTGTTCCTGAAAACGTGAATTTAGACAACGTTGAACGTCTATTAACTGGTGTGGATTGCGTGGTGGATGGGTTAGATAATATGGTCACACGGTATCTTGTTAACCGTGCCTGTGTGAAACTTGGCATTCCATATATTTTCGGTGCCGCGATTGGCATCGAAGGGAACCTATCCGTCTTTGCTCCGCCAGAAACAGGGTGCTTAGAATGCCTGATGCCTAACCTTTCTGACTCAGACCTTCTTACATGCAACACAAGGGGCGTTATGGGTGCCACAACGGGCATAATCGGCGCCTTGGAAGCAATGGAAACTATAAAACTTCTCGCTGGCATAGGCTCGACATTGAAGGGTAAGTTGCTGGTTTGCGACTTCAGCGATATGGACTTCACAATCATTGACATTTCCAAAAGCACTCGTTGCCCAGTCTGCCATGGCGACGTAGCCTCCATTGCGGGCGGTGAGCGGCTGGTTTGGCTATGCGGCAAAGAAACCGCCAACATCAACCCAGAAAAACCCCTAAGACTCGACCTCGACGAAATCTACCCCCAAATCAGCAACCAATTCAGAGTGCGCCTGAAATCACGGTTGGCGTTAATGTTTGATTACGAAGGTTGCGAGGTAAGCTTATTCAACGGCGGACGAATGCTGATAAAAGGGGTTGTGGATGAAAAAACCGCTTTGGCTACTTACAGGGAAATTCTAAAGAAAATTGGTATAGGCTAACTTCTTAGAGCTAGCACCAAAGCATTAGCTTCCTTTACCCATCCCTCAATTATTTTGAGGTTGTTTTCAAGTTTTTGCGGGTTTTTCTCGAAGCCCTTGAGTTGTTCCTGTTGATGCAAGTAGTAGCCTACCAGCTGGTTGAGTGGCTCAATGAATTCTGAGGTTGATCCACCTGATTTCAATGAGTTTCCAAGTTCTTTTAGGGTGGTTTGCATTTCGTCAATGGATCTTCCTGTGGTTTTCTTGAAATCCCTTGAAACCCATTGGCGCTCGAAGAGGTTACGTTTCTTCCAACCTTCCGACTGCTCAAGATAAGTTTTGAGGACATTTTGGTATAGTTCACTTTTACCTCTGTTTTCGCTGGGTTTAGCTGCTTGGGCTTCTTGCTGTTGGATTGGTTTTTGCTCTTCCACTTTGGTTTCTTCTTGTTCAGTGAAGGGTATTCCAGCTTCCCGTAGCACTTGGATGGAGCTGGTTTCTTGTCCATGGTACTTTTTTGCAAGGGCAACTGCGATGGCAAAGCCTGCACCTGCAGCTTCGGGAGAAATCTGAGCGTTTTTGTTTAGTTCAAAGAGCTGCTCTAAACTCATACCCATCAGCGAGGCTACTTTTCCTCCGCCTTCAACAAACCCGGGGGTTTTGGAGATTCCTGGTCCGATGGTAAATGCGTAGACTCCTGTGCGTTCGACTTCGGCAGATATAGTATTTGATAGTTCAACTTGGGCTGTCTTGAAAACCTCATAGGCGCCCATAAACGGTGCTGCACCAGATGAGGAAACGCAGACGAATACGCCGTGCTTGCGTTCAATCATAGATGGAAGGAATTTTCTGGCTAAAACAACTGGACCTCTCAGGTTGACGTTGTAACTAAAATCCCATGACTCAACAGGTGTGTCTTTTACAGCGCCCATGGGGAAAACCGTAGCGTTGTTTAGGATGATATCGACTTTGCCGAATTTTTTCAATGCTGTCTCGGCGAGTTTGTCGATGTCTTTTTCGTTACCGATATCCGTTTTGACGAATAGCGCTTTGTCGGCGCCGAATTCTTTGTTAATACTCTCTTCGGCAGCATTGCCGTTTTTCTCGTCGATTTCTGCAATAACCACGTTTGCGCCAAGCCAAACAAGGCTTCTTGCAGCTTCAAAACCAATACCTCGTCCAGCACCAGTTACAACGGCGACTTCTCCCTTCAATGAATCCTGAGTTAGATTTCCTTTGCTAGCAATCATACCGTTCCCTACTTCAAGTTTGTTATGGCTAACTTGTTATCCCCTTTTCCTTAAAAAAGTTTAAACCCAAATAATGCAAGTTCTGCCCACAGGACAACTGATGCAATAGCAACTTGGGCAATAGATAGGGTTGCGCCCACTTTGAGGTATTCTTTTAGACTGATCGATACGCCTTTGCGTCGCATGATTTCCAGCCACATCAAAATCGCCAGCGAACCCAACGGGAAAAAGTGGGGACCTAAGTTGTTGCCGATTATGTTGCTAAAAACCAGGTTTGTCAGGGCTGGTCCAGTCACTGCTGCTTGGTGAATGCTCAGTAAACCCAATATTGTCATGGGCCAATTATTCATGAAGCTCGCTCCAACCGTCACAACCATGCTTGGACCAAATACTCCTAACACCGACGGAAGCTTACTGGTTGTCACAAGCGCAGAAGCCAACAAGTTCGTGACGCCCGCTGACTCCAAGCCTTGAACAACAATGAATATGCTGAGCATAAACAGCACAATGTCCCAGTTGATGTCTCTCGCCAATCCAACGAGCCCTTTTTTCTCGCCGTTCACAGAGCCATTCTGTTTCAGCGTAAACCAATAAACCGCCACCAAAAACACAGCGCCGCTGCAAATCACAAGAGAAACTGGGAATCTATTCAAAGAAGTCAACACGTAGCTAATGTCAATTGCCACAAGAGTTACCAAAGTTATTTTCAAAAGGTTGCGCGAGATTGCGGGTTTGCCTTTGGTTAAGGACTCTGCAGCTTGTACGTCGTAGGTGCCGGGGATCTGTTTTCGGAAGAACAGCCAAATCAATAGCAAACTGCTCAGAAGAACCGCAACGGCTACAGGTCCCATGAATATGAGGTGGTCGATGAAGCTGTACTTGAAATAGTCTGCACTTAGGATGTTGATGGGGTTACTTGTTATCAGGGGCATGGCAGCTGTGTCGGCAATTAATCCAGCGGTGAATAGGTATGCGAGTTTGCCCCGTTTGTCAATGCCCAAGCACGTGACAACCTCTAACACAATTGGGGTCAGAATCAAAACTGCGCTGTCGTTGGCAAAAAGGATGCTCACGGCGGCCGTTAGCAGGGCAATGTAGAAGTAAAGCCGTAGTCCACTTCCACGCGCCAATTTAACAACTCGCAGCGCCGCCCATCTAAAGAAACCCATGGCATCCAACGTCACCGATAACGCAATAATTCCCAGAAACGCCAAGGCAGCATCCCAAATGTCCAAAAACGACTGCGCTGCCTGCCCTAAACTCACCGTGCCCAGCAGAAGCGAAGATACCGCGCCAATGGCAGCGGCATATCCCAGCCGAAGACCCCGCGGGCGCTTAACCATCAAGAAAAGCGTCGCTGCAAAGACAGCTATTGCTGCAAATGTGATATAGTTCAATTGGGAGCCTCGGTTGGTTTAGCACAGCCGTGGTTTGGGTATAAAAGATTAGCTCGCAAACAAACGAGAACTTGAAGATACTTTAACAGAAAATAATAAAAATAAAAGAAGAAGAAAGAAGCTTATTCTGGCTTCTTCTGCTTAGGCCGCAAAGACCGAACGGTTGCGCCTGCACGCCACATTTCGCTGTTACCCATCTCTTTGAGTTCGTCAGCGAGTTTCTGGCGGTAGTCTGGTGCTTTGCTCTTTTCCAGGACGATGCGTGTTTCTTCTCCTGCTGCAACGAGTTCGTAGAGTGAATCGAACACTGGCTGTGTTGCTTCGCGGAATCGGCTTCTCCAGCGTAATGCGCCTATGCGTGCGGTTTCACTGCAGTTGCAGTACATCCAGTCCATGCCGTTTTCGTCGACAAGGCGGATTAGGCTTTGGGTTAGTTCTTCGACAGATTCGTTGAATGCTTCGCTTGGGCTGTGTCCGTGTTCACGTAGGGTTTTGTATTGAGCTTCTAATATGCCTGCGAGTGCACCCATTAGTGTGCCGCGTTCGCCTGTTAGGTCACTATAGGTTTCTTTTTCGAAGGTGGTTGGGAAGAGGTATCCTCCGCCGATGGCGATGCCGAGTGCTTTTGCGCGGTCTTCGGCTTTGCCTGTTGCATCTTGGAAGACTGCGAAGCTACAATTTATGCCGCTTCCATCAACAAAGTTCCTACGCACAGATGTGCCGGAACCTTTCGGTGCAACAAGGATAACATCAATGTCTTTGGGTGGGATAACGCCTGTTTGCTCTTTGTAGACAATGCTAAAGCCGTGACTGAAGTAGAGTGCGTCTCCTTTTTTGAGGGTTGCTTTGACTTTTGGCCAGGTCGCTTTTTGTGCTGCGTCAGTGAGTAGGAACAGTTTGATGGTGCCCATTTTTGCTGCTTCTTCCATCGGGAACAGGTTTTTGCCTGGAACCCAACCGTCTGCGACAGCTTTGTCCCATTCTTTTTTGAATACGCCCTCTTTTTCTTGTCCTATGATTACTTTTATTCCTTGGTCGCGCATGTTGAGTGATTGAGCTTGACCCTGTATGCCGTAGCCAAGTGAGACGACAACTTCGTCCTTTAGGATTTTTTGGGCTTTTGCCAATGTGAATTCTTCTCGTGTGATGACGTCCTCTTTGACGCCGCCGAAATCGATTTTCACCATTTTTATGTACCTCAGCCATTGCATTATCAGATGGCATAATTAAGAATTATGTTGGTAAATCCCTTGATAATTATGCAACAAAGTGCCATAGCAATTGCTTTGCGTCATTAAATCTAAATAGAATAAAGTAATACCGAAATCGTCAATCTAAAGCCGTTATCACTAGCGAGATTTGGAAGTGTTCAGTTTCACAGCGGCACGAATGAGAGTCTTGAAGGCTTCCTCATCAATCATCTCGCCTTCATGGATGTCGATGGCGCGCCTGACGGTCCCAGGCTGGTTGAACAGATGAGAGGGGTCCTCGAGCGAAGCTCCCTTAAAGAAAGTGAGCTTGACCGCATTCTTATAGGTCTCTCCTGTGCAGATGCCGCCGTTGTGGGACCAGACTGGAGTCCCAGGGTTTGTTGGTTTCACCCATTTCCACTCTTCAACCACTTCTGGATCCGCCTTCTTGATGAGTCGGCGCACTTTGGCTAACGTTTCTCCGCGCCAATCGCCTAGTTCTCTGAATTCTCGCGTCGATAAGCTGTGAAGGAGACTCATCTTTCTTCGCACTACTTTTTGCCAAGTTATTCCCTTATCACTAGATTTCATAATTAAGAACTTAGTTACCTATTTTTATTTTCTCAGCGCTTTATTTATACCCATACTTGTTAGCGGAACTCTACACAAATTTCTCAGTCACATGCCTATTTGGCCAATACTATCTGTTCAGAATATATTTGTGCGCAGGACGTTTAGTACATCTGAGTAATAATTATCAGGGGATTTTCGACGCTAATTAAGAATTATACTTAAAACTAATCACTTCCAATTCTTGAGAAAGCGTAAACCAATTAAACCGTTTTCGACTAATACCAAATGATGTCAACCAACAAATTTACTCCTGAACTCATTGCTCCCTGCGGAATGAACTGTGGAATCTGCAGAGCTTACCTCGCTTACACCCATGGAGTACCAACGAAAAGAGGCAAAGTAACTCACTGCGCAGGCTGCCGTCCCAGAGCCAAAAACTGCTACATCAAACGAGGTTGCCCAAAACTTAGAAAACGTGAAATCGAGTCTTGCACCCAATGTGATACAATGCCCTGCAAAAACCTCGCACACCTCGACAAGCGATACCGCGAACGCTATAACATGAGCATGGTCGAGAACCTGAAGGAACTAAAAATCAACGGCATGGAAACATTCCTCAAAAACCAACAAGAAAAGTATCGATGCCCAAACTGTGGAGACGTAGTTTGCGTTCACGATGCAAACTGCTATTCATGTGGTTACAGAAAGGAAACAAAGCCGATCAAGTTCTCAGAATAATTACCAACAATGTTGCTTGAGGGCTTTTTAGTCTTACCGGTGAACCTAAGTTGAAAGAAGAAGAAGTCGGAAAAAATTTTGCGCCTCTTCTTCTTCTACCTGTTAAATGGTTGTTTTCATTTAATCGGGAGAACAACGACAGATGGCAATGGAGTGTTGTTATTCTTTCAGTCAAGTTGATAGAGAAAAAATCAACTTCCCCAATAGCAATTTTTTCTTCTTCTCTTAGAAATTGACAGAGTTGTGGGGGCGCAGTGTCTTCTTCTTTCAGGCTATTATTTTCACTTCATTCTATCGCACATCTTATCGGTGTGCTCTGTTTTTTGTGGCAGTTTCAATTAGCAAATTTTAGTATGACTTCAAAAAGGGCTCATTAACTTAAGAAAAATTGCTTTGGCTGCGTACAACCTGTTTTCTGCTTGCTCGTAAATCACAGACTTAGGGCTCGCTATGGCTTCTGCACTTATTTCGTATCCACGATGAATGGGCATATCGTGCATGATAAAGGCGTTGCTGCCTTTAAGCAACTCAGCATTGATTTGATAAGGCATCATGAGCTTAATGCGCTTCTCTTTTTCCGCGGCAAACTTGGGGTCAGTGAAAAACTCCATGTCAATCCATGTGTCCGTATAAACGAAATCTGCGTTGGCAACAGCCTGTTTTGCATCCAAGGTTGATTTCCAAAGACCAGTTTTCTTAGCTTGAGAAATCAGCTCGTCATCTCTTGCTGCTTCATTAAAAATCGGCGTTACAGTGGTGAGTTCGACACCTGTTTTGGTGCATCCTTCGATCAGTGAGTTGGTGACGTTGTTATGAACGCCGATATAAACGAGTTTTGCGCCCTCAAGTTTGCCATGTTTTTCTTTGATGGTGATTAAGTCTGCTAGGGCTTGGCTTGGATGATACATCTCATCGCAGCCATTTATGATTGGAACGCGGGACGCTTTCGTCATCTTCAGCAAATCTAAGTCACAAAGTAACCGTGCCATTATGCAGTCGACGTTGCGTGATAAGTATTGAAGCTCGTCTGTTATGTCTGCTAAGGCGAAGTTGGTTGTGCGCCAGTCAATGTAGAGGGCATGGCCTCCCAGCTGGGTCATGGCAACTTCAAACGAAACTCTTGTGCGGGTTGAGGTTTTCTGGAAAATCAAGGCTGCCGATTTTCCAGTGAAAGTTTTAAGATATTTTTTAGGGTTATTTTTGACTTCTATGCCTAAATCAACCATCGCAGCAAGTTCTCGACCAGTTAGTTCTTTGAAGTTAATCAGGTGCATCTTTACTATGCCTTCGTAGACGGTGAACCGAGCATGCAATTATAAGCTTTATGCAAAACCTTTTTTCACTACAAGCATGAACCAATTAAAAGAACAATCATGATTCTGCTGGTTGCCTCAAACAAAGATGTTGCAAGCTTAAACATCAAAGAACAAATCCTTAGACACTACCCCTTCCGCAAACTTACAAAGACATTCCAGCGTAACCCTATCTATGCAGCAGTGATAAACGGTAAAACGTTGAATCTTGTAACCTTAAAAGATGAGTCCGTTCAAGCTCAAGATTTATCCAAAAAGTTTCCAACCGCAAAATTAATTGTTTTTATCTCAAGGCATGCCAGCCAAAGTGGCAAACCAACTCTATCTGTTCATGTTCCTGGAAACTTTGGAGATGCAGATCTTGGCGGGTTACCCCGGAAAGTTTCAGTTTCGCCTGCTTATTCGATGCAGAATGCCTTAAAAGCGCTTATGTTCTACAAAGAAAATTTAAACCTCAACTACGAAGTATCGTTTGAATGTACTCATCATGGACCCAGCTTGGATGTTCCAGCTATGTTTGTTGAGTTAGGCAGTTCTACGGCACAGTGGGGTGATTTGAAGGCTGCAGAGGCCGTTGCCCACTCAGCAATTTACTCAGTCACTAACCTCAAGGTAAACACCAGCCCCATAGTTTTAGGCATAGGCGGAACCCACTACAACCAAAGGTTTACAGTTATGGATTTGGTCGGCGAATTCGCTTTCGGACACTTAATTCCCAAGTACGCAACCCACATAGTAGATGCTGAACTGATATCTCAGTGTGTTGAAAAGACTCTGGGAAAAGTACAGTTGGCTGTTTTGGATTGGAAAGGAATCAAGAGTGAAGACAAACAAAACGTGATTTCTGCTTTAGAAACCGTTGGATTGCCCTTCAAGAAGGTTTAAAATGCCTGTTTGGGGAAGCTTTAAAAGGGTTAATACAGTAGTTTTTAAACTAAAATGTTACAGTAACATTTATTATATATCAGTGAAATCTTGAGTGTGCGGTAAATATGGGCATCAAAGATTGGTTGACACAGGCAGGAAGAACCTTAAAGCTCGCCATAAAACCTGGACGTGAAGAGCTTTGGCTCTCGATAAAAATCAGTCTACTAGGTATAGGTGCGGTCGGCTTAATTGGTTTTTTAATCAAAATCTTAGCTTATGCAATTAGCCCAACAACAGCAGCTTAGAAGGCAAAGCCATGAACACGAAAGAAGAGCCAAATCAGCAAGTAAAAATATTCGTTGTGAAAACAACGACAGGTCAGGAACGCAACGTAGCGCGCCTAATCGCTTCAAAAGTTGAGATGTCTCATATTCCCATAAAATCTCTTCTAGTTCCTGACACCCTCAAAGGCTACGTGTTCATCGAAGCAGATGGACCACACCTGGTGGAAGAAGCAATAACAGGTGTCAGACATGTCCGCTCTAGAATCCCGGGGCTTGTAAGTTTCGCAGAAATTGAACGGTACATAGTGCGTAAACCAGTTATGGAGGATCTCAACGAAGACGACGTTGTCGAAATCACTGGTGGACCGTTCAAAGGTATGCGTGCTAAAATCACAAGACTTGATAAGTCAAAAGGCGAAGTTACCCTCGAATTGCTCGAGGCAACGTTCACTTTACCCATCACAGTTCATTCAGACTATGTAAAATTAGTTGAAAAAGCAAAATAAACGGTGAAACAGAAAATGTCAGAGAAAAAAGTCGTAGAATTAATCGTTAGCGGCGGACAAGCCAATGCAGGTCCTCCATTAGGTCCAGCTCTTGGCCCACTTGGCGTAAACATAGTGGCTATTGTCAATAAAATCAATGAAATCACAAAAGAATACGCTGGAATGAAAGTTCCGGTAAAGATAAGCGTTGACACTGAAGATAAAACCTTCGAGGTAACCGTCGGCACCCCTACAGCATCCGCACTTCTAGTTGCTGAACTCAAAGTTGAGAAAGGCTCAGGTACCCCAAACACCGTTAAAATCGGGGACTTAACCATGGAGCAGATGGTGAAGATAGCCAAAATTAAAGGTCCTCAACTTTTGGCACCAACCCTCAAAAAGGCAACTAAAGAATTGCTTGGCACTTGCGTGAGTTTAGGTGTAACAGTAGAAGGCAAAGACCCAAGAGAAGTCCAGAAAGAAGTAGATGCTGGCAACTACGAACAACTATTCGGTACTGAACAATGATAAGCGAATATTTTAATAATGGGTTTCAAATCTCTCAATGGCACGAGGCTTAAAAATGCCCCTAGACAACAAGACTATAACAGAAGCAATTAAACAGGCAAAGGCAAAGTCTGGTCAGAAAAAATTCAACCAGACTGTAGATTTGATTCTTGACATCGTCGAGATCGATATGAAATCGCCAGAAGGTAAAATCCAAGAGGTCGTAGAGCTTCCACACGTAACCGGTAAGCCCAACAAGGTCTGTGTTGTTGCTTCTAGCGGCGACTTCGTTACCAAAGCGAAGAATTCAGCAGCTGACAAAGTTCTTGAACGCTCAGACTTAGATGCCCTAACTGGCAAGAAGAAAGAACTGCGTAAAATCGCCAGCGACTATGACGTTTTCATCTGCGAAGTTCCCCTTATGCCCCTAGTAGGTAGGACTCTCGGTCCAGTTTTAGGTCCAAGAGGCAAAATGCCCATTCCTGTCCCAGTGAACGCTGATCTTACAGCACTAATAAACAAGCATCGGAAAACTGTGGTTGTACGTATGCGAAGTCAACCAATCATCCAAGTTTCGGTTGGTTCCGAACAGATGAAGGATGAGGATCTTGTCGATAACACCATGACTGTTCTTCGCGTTTTGGATGGAAAACTGAAGCGTGGCTTGAAAAACGTAAAGTACGCTTTCATAAAGACATCCATGGGTGAACCAGTTAAAATTAAAGCTTAAAGAGAAGAAAAACTATGCCGTCCCAACAAGTATTAGAAGCAAAATCAACCGAAGTCGAGGCAATAAAAGACATACTTAAAGAGTACAAATCCATCGGCATCGCCAGTCTCAAGAAGGTTCGCGCTTCTCAACTTCAAGAACTAAAAAAAGGCATGAAAGGCAAAGTTTACCTTCGCGTCTTAAAGAACACACTCATAAAAATTGCTTTAGAAGAAATGAATCAGGCAGAGCTCAAGAAGCTTGAGGCTTACTTGGAAGGATCCAACGTTTTCTTGTTCACTGACCTTAACCCCTTCAAACTGGCTTTGCTTTTGGAACGCGGTAAAGTAAAAACAACTGCAAAATCAGGCGACATAGCCGCCATGGATGTAGTTATTCCATCGGGAAACACGGGTCAACCTCCAGGACCAGTCATCAGCCAACTGAACGCCGTTGGGTTACCGACAAGAATCGAATCAGGCAGCGTTTGGATCAGCAAAGATACACTCGTTGTCCGAAGAGGTGAACCCATCAACGAACGCCTCGCAGGTGTCCTCTCTAAACTGGGCATAAAAGCGGTCGAACTCGGCATATCCATGCGCGCAGTCTTCGACAACGGCATGATTATAACCGGAGACCAACTCGTAGTTGATGTTGAAGCAACACGTAAAAGCGTTCAAGCAAGTAACGGTGAAGCTTTCGCATTAGCACTCGAAATCGGATACGCAAGCAAAGACACCATCAAACCATTGCTGCAGCGTGCTCACCAGAAAGCAGTTGCATTATCCGTTAGCGCAACCATACCCACAAAAGATACCATCGCAGACATCATCCGCAAAGCCAACGCAGAAATGACCAGCCTAAGCACCGCCGCAGACAAAGTTAAGCCCAAAGCTTAAACCCATTTCATTTTCTTATTTTTAAATTAGAATACTTGCTTTTTTATCAAGAAAAAAATTGTAATGATTATTGTTTAAATCGTTGCCTGTAATCCTCGTAGTCAGGTAAGATACGAGAGTACTCTTGACCCATTAGCGGTGAAGAAATGATAAAGTCAGCTGAAGCGCGATTGCAGGCTATGGGAATGTTCCAAACAGCCGCCACACGCAGGAGCGCTTTTACGTCAGGGTCATGAGGCAATTGGGCAAGCGGATCCCAAAAGAAGATTAGAAAATCTATTTCTCCCTTGGCGATGCAGGCTCCGATTTGTAGGTCGCCCCCCAACGGTCCCGACTCCAAGATGGCGATGTCTAACCCTAACTCCTTCTCTAGCATCCTGCCTGTAGTTCCAGTTGCATAGAGCTGATGTTTCTCCAAAGTGCCGATGTTGTATTTTGCCCACTCCATCATATCTTGTTTTTTGTTGTCATGGGCGATGAGTGCGATTTTCTTTTTGCGCTTTATCAGGGCTGTTTTTGGCATTTTGTTTGCTCCTGTTTAGAGCGTTTGGTTTGGTGGCTATAATTGTTCCGCTGTTCAACAGCCTCACTGAACATGGTTTTGGGAATAAAGGTTATTTAGGTATCTTGTGCTTGGAATAATTTGGGGAGAAGATGTTTTATGGGGTCACTGATGAGTTTAGCTCAAGGCTTTCTGGTTGCCACGGGCTTAATCTGGGTGTTCAACGTGGCTGCCCTATTGGTTGGCGGCGACGCTTGGCTCGGGTTAATGTACTTATTAATCCTGTTTATTCCCGCAAGTGGAATAATCATCCTTAAATTCAAAAACAAAAGCTATGAACAAAAAGATACGCAGAATAAATGGCGTAATTTGCTCTTCTCTTTCCAAGGGGTAGCTCTGAGTTTCTGGCTCTTTGACGTTCTAACAACGTTCTACGCCATAAATATAGCACAAACTTCCATTGAACTTAATCCGCTAGGCTGGCCTTGGGGCATATTAGGAGCCGCAACATTCTATTGTCCAACCTTGGTATTTTCATACATTCTATTGTTTAGGCTAAAAGAAAAAATCTCTTTGTATGCAGCTTTATCGGTGACGATACTAACATTGGGTATGGGCGTGATGAATTTAGTTGCGGGAGCCCAGAACTTTCAAGTGTTCGTTGATACCGCAGCGTTGACGAGTGGGGTGCGCTATGGCTTTTTGGGGGTGATTGTTACGGTAAATCTAGCTGTTCCCTTAGTGTTAAAGCGGATGGTCGTTCAGACTAAAGGTAGTTTGAATTTGGAAAAATCTTAGGTACCGCTTGCTCCTCTTAGGACCAAAGGGGTTGGTTTGCAGGTTGGATAGTTGTATACTGCATGTAATCACATCGTTTTATATCTTTTGAAACCTTGGTGTTTAGACAGGAAAAGGTAGCTGTTCGATAGTTGAGCAGGTCCAGTTGTCGGCCAAGGCGAGGTTCGTTCTTTGCATTTTTCTTTCCTCTCCTCGTATTGGTCGGCAGGTGGACCTGCTTGCAGCTTAGATTAGTTAAAAACTAATTTTTGTTTTGCAAAAATAAATTTGCGTTTAGAGTCGTTTTGTCATAACATAGGCGTCTTCGCCATCTGAATAGTAGCCGTTGATAGTTCTTGTAATTTCGAAGCCCAGTTTCTTGTAGAGGGTTATGCCTGCCTCGTTGGTTACACGCACCTCAAGGAAGCATTGTTTTGCCTTGTAGTATCCCATGCCCTCCAGCGCCCTTGTGATTAACGCTGAAGCCATGCCTTTGCGTCTGCTCTGCGGCATCACCGCAATAGAAACTACATGTCCCTTCCGAATTAAACCGCCTAAACCAAAATTTGACAATCCAACCTCAATGCGGCACATTATGTACCCACCGATTTTTCCGTTATCTTCAGCTACAATAAAGGTTTCTGGGAACCTCTGATGTAGATCCGTAAAGAAGAAGTCGGTGTAGTTTTCTGGGAGGCACACACGGTTGATTTGCATAACAGCCTGTAAATCGTCTGGAACAAACTTTCGCAACGTGAAGGGTTGTTGCATTATTTCGCCTTGCCTAAACCAAATTTCAGTTTGAGACTTAAAGGTTACGCTTTAAGGCTTAACCGCTCGCTCCATTTCGGCGTTAGGCTGGTGGTTGTTTAGGTTTTTGTTTCTTCTGGAGCTTTGTATACTGATAATGTTACATTTCCATAGGGGAGTGCCCAAACTCTGGATGCTGAACCAGCAATCTTGAAGGCTTCTGTGAGGGCGTCGTTGACTGCGCGTGCGGTCTTTAATTTGAAAACGCTGCTTGCATAGTACTCTGGTAGAGAAGAAACCAGAATTATCTGATGATTCTGCAAAGCTTTTAGCAGGTAATATGTTTTGTATCCGCCGAGTACAAAGTTTCTTTTTATTTCTCGTTCCACGTTCTTGATGTCTGCTAACCGCATCATCCAGTCATAGAAGACTTGGTTGCCATGTCCCTCGGTGCATTCTGCGACAAGAATCATGACTCCGCCACGTTTGACAGCGTCTAAAGCGTTGTCTAAGCCCTTGTAAGCTTCATAGAGGCTAACGTCCGCTGGATACCCACCTGCGCCCACCACGATAATGTCTCCCCGCCGATCCACAGTTATGCTGTACATGTCCTCGTAGAGCTTCACTGCTTCAAGAAAAGCCGCCTCCAAATCGCCAGCGAAAACTTTCACAACTTCGCCTTTTCGATTTGCAACGACGTTAACGATAAAATCTACTTTAGCAAGCCTTGCCGCTTCAGTCATATCTACATGAACAGGATTATCCACAAGGTTACCCGATCTTGCATTAGCGCTCACGAGCATGCCATGGTTCTGCTTAATGGTTTCTTCACCGCAAATTCCCGGCAAAACACCCTTCCTTCCCCCACCGAAACCCGCGTAATAGTTAAGGTCAACATCGCCCAAAAGCACCTTAACATCCGATTCCATGAATATTCGGTTTACAAGCACCTTGTTGCCATGGGTTTTAGTCGTGCCAACGTTTACCAAATCGGGTGCTCGACAATCGTGACTCACTGTTTTTACTCGTTTGAGGGCTTCTTCACCAATTAGTTTGACAGCTTCTTCAGGCTTCACAGCTGGGTAGGTTCCGCAGCCAAAAACAACCATGACGTTCTCGTCTTTAATACCTGCTGCATTGAGCTCAGCGAGGAGAGGTAACAGCAAGATTTCGCCTGGCGTTTTGCGGGTTGCAACATCCACGACGATGGCGACTTTGCATTCTGGCTTAACAATCTCGCTTAATCGTTTAGTGCCGATAGGTTCCTTTAGCGCCCGTTCAACCTCTGCCTTCGCATCAGCCGCAGCTGGCTGCTCTTTAGGTTCAATTGTGCCCAAAAGGTTTCGGGCTGGAACTCGGACGCATACGTCGGTTTTTCCGTAGGGAAGCCAAACATCAACCATGCCAAGTCACTGATTAGTTCATGTAGTCGGCACAAGAAACTATTAAGCCTTATCAAACTGCGGCTGATTTTTCTTCAAAATTCTCCGAATAGGCTTAGCGGCACCAACTGTTAACACTGCGGCTGCAAGAATCAGCATAGGAGCCATGAACTGGTTAAGAACGGGTGTATAAACAACCACTTGGACAGGATCGTTTACATTCCATCCCTCTGTGATGTCATAGGAAATGACGTTGCCACTAGACAAATTGTAGTTTAAGGTAAAATAGTAGGTGCCGTTTTTTGGCGGTGACCAAAACATGTAGTAATCGTCTGGCAAACCTATCTTATCGTTGGTAAAGTACACGTTTGTCGGCCCAGTAGATGACAAAGATTGATTGCTTATTGTGAATTTGACGCTTGACCCGACATTTTGATGTGGATAAGTTCTTACCACTATTATCTCAAAATGTAGCTTCTCTTGAGAGGTTAGATTAGCTTGTATTTCTGTATCTGGCTTGGGTTGGTTAGTGTCAAAGCGGTCGCTTGCGATGCTTGCTCCTTGCGGCACCGACCTTAACCTGTCTTCTACATGTGACGTTAGAGTAAATGAAGAAATTAGCAGAATTATCCCCAAAATTGCCAGCAAAAGAGGCAGTGACTTCCGAATGTTTGGCCACCCTGATTGCAGCAAACTCCATTTTGGACGTAGAAGAAGGTAGAGTATGACGATACCGAAAAGACCAGCAACGAATTCAAGTCTGATTCCCAAGACTGCTAAATTCACTGAGAACGCCGCTAAGCTCGATGAAAGTAACACGTAAAAACCCCATTTTCTCCACCTGTACAAAGCCGCAAAAGCAAGCACATTGACTATGGCGAGAATCGGGTAAAAGGTAAGAGTCCACAAAGGTATCGAAAGCCCTGAAAGGACTTCGCCTAAACCCGTGCTGTTGGAAAGCAAAACAAGACCTATAGCAATATAACCCAACACCGCAAGAATGCACCCAACTATGCCTGCAATTAAAAAGAAATTTAACAGCTCCCCACGCTTACTCGGTTGACCTTGGGGCGGTTTTGGAACAAGGTATATTTCCGTTCCCCACCAACTCTGGATTAAACGCATATTCTCCTTTCTCTCAAAAGTGTAAAACAAGATGGGCCTTAATACCACTAAGGAAACTCCATAAACATAGAGCGAAACTATAAGTCCTTGCATAAATGATGTTTGCATGATCGCGCTGGGAATAGACAACCCTGCGAAAAAACCAATACCATAGACCAAAACAAATGGAGCAATTAACAAAATAATTTCTTTTCCATTTGCAGAGAATCGATAATCTTTTGAAACTCGATTTAATTGGTTTTCAGTAGCTATTGCGCATGAAATTGTTCCTAATGCTAAACCAGCAATTGTCCAAGCCGCAATTTGCATCATTGAAATGGGGTAACTTTTAAAATTAAGGATACTTGAAAAAAGTAACCCGTAAAGGATTATCCAGAAAACTGCAATTGCCCCAGCAACTTTAGTTGCGCTAACAGTATATCCTGATGGAATTATTGTGGGCGGCTGTTTATTTTCGGTGTCCATCTTAACTCGTGTACTAATCAAGTATGGCTCTTTTGGAAACCATCCTCTAATCGTACTAAGAATCTTTTTTGGAGTCACTTTTGTGCCTCCTCATTTGAATATCTAGAATTTTGCTCTTTTGATAGAAACGTCCAGCGAATAGCCTTCGGATATTTGCTTTCAACTTTGGAGCCCAAGCGTAGGCTCTCAACAACCAAGTTCAAGTGACGCCTTCTACTTCTTATGAACACTCTCAAAGGCAAAAGCGCTTTCATCAAAATACTGCCCTTCATGAACCCTGCAAACACATAGAATGAAATGGTAGAAGTACCTGATGCTGCACCAATGGACGCTGGATAGTGTGAAGAGTATTCTAAAATTGGGTTGACCATCAAACCGATTAAAGCGATTCCAACAAAAATGTCTAGCACACACAGCATGAATCGCCTCATCGTTAAGGTAACAGTATAGTTTCTAATTAAATTACTAAACGGCGATGACAACAAAGCCCATGAACATATTAACCCAACAAATAAACTGAACAGATAGAAAACTGAGAGAACCGTTACATAGTTGCTTGGGTTGAAATTGCCAAAATAATGAGTGGTAAACCACATGTCTAATCTCGAGGAAGTCGGAGGGATGCCTCTAACAAGGTATTGTAAAATAACATCGTAGCCTACGAAAAAGTTGATGATAACAATTAATGGTAAAAAGAGTGTAAGAAGATAAGGGCTATTCTCAACTCCACTTCTCATAGGAGTATACTGTGGAATTTTGGGGTTCATCAATTTTTGAACAGAACTTCTCATGCTTGGAAGATTAGGTTCTTGTGGAAACCAGCCTCGAATCTTACGCAACTCTTTTTTTGTTTTCATATCTTTCGCTTCCAAGACATTATTCCCGTCGCGAACAAAAAGGCTCCAACCACAAGCAATCCTACGAAGAATTCCAGTTGAATGTAGCCATGGTTTAATATTGGGTCGTTTGGCGCCAAGAGATAGAGAAACAGGAAACGAAAAGAAAGAACAATCAAACCGCTGCCAAAACCGAATAGAAAGTTGCCTAAAAAATGTTTTTCTTTGTTTACAAAAGCCTCCCTAAAGGATTGGCTTCTCAACGATAAAGTTCCCAAAACGGCAACGAAAATACCTCCCACCCCCATTGCAAGGTAGAGTGAAGTCTGGTCAATTAAGTGTCGAAATACATTGTTTGGTGGTAAACTGTCGGGACTCACCAATCTTTGGACTTCACCATACGTTAGGTTAGTGAATAATGCTCCCGCAAAACCGATTACGAGCAAGCCAATTCCGAAGCCTATCAGGATACCGACGTTTCGTTGGAACTTGTTCTCAAACATTTGTGGCGGCGGAGGGAATGGGATTTTAGTATTTTGTAATACGGGTGCGCTGGTTTGTCGGCGGGGCAAAGTAGGAGTAGTTGGTAACCAGCCGCGGATACGATTTTCTAAACTTTTCTTGACGGTCATGTTTTCAACTCTGGAATAAGTTCAGAGAAGATTATGTGGGCCAGTTTAGCTGGGTGAATTTGTGTTACGTTTTCTATTTGTATGCCTCTTTCTTTGGCTATGTCGATTAGATATTGTCGTGTTTGGTTTAGGAAGGCTGTGTCTGTAATTTCTTCGGGAGTGTTGTGCCAGTACCAGACTTTGAGTCCATGGCTGGTGGTGTAGGTAATGATGGCTTTCTTTTTCAGCGCGGGGTGGTAACCTAGGAGTATGGCTTGTTTAGGGTAGAGTTTGGTGACTTGGAGGTCGTTGACTTGGGCTACGTCTAGAAGTGTGGTGGAGAGTTTGGCTTCTGTTATGAGTCGTGTTTGATTGACGTATTGGCGGGTGGTTTTGAGTTTTTCTGCGATTTTGGAGACGGAAAGGCCTGTGCTGATTAGGGACCAGATATCTTTTTGGCTTTGACTAAGAGGAGAAGAAACTGAGCAATTTGGTGCCATAATGCTCTGTAAATAGTATGGTATTTACTGATATTTAAAATATTTGCAAGACACACATGATGAGCAGGGATAAAAAGGTCTTGAGCAAGAATTAATTTAGTCAGTCTTAACTGGTTTTCGGTGACTTCTGTAAATCACAAATAGTGCAAGGGCAAGTAAGATTATAACAGCTAATGTTAAAGCAATAGCGGCTATAACGCCTGTCATATTTACTGGAAGTGCGTCTCCAATGACGTGGACATGGTAGGTGACTGTTTGTAGGGGAGCCCAGTTGCCTGCTGTGTCGTTAGCGTATAGGGTGAAGGTATAATCCCCTTCATTCTCAATATCGTACAAATGGTCTTTTCCAGTCACAGTTACGTTTCCGCCGCCATTTAGGTTGTATCCTACCCATGAAAAAGTACTGTTCGCAGAGTATTGCCATCGAATATCGACCATTCCCATGTTAGCGTTAACAATAGTTCCGTTTGTAGGATACACAATGGAAATAGATGGAGTATTGTTTTGAGCTATTACAGGCTTAATCGTCAGAAAACTTGAGTTTGCGATAGCCATAACCACAATAAGAGCTATGACCAAACCTTTGCCTATTTTACCCATACTTAATATTAAGGAAGATGTTGGCGATAAAAATCTTCCAATAAAACTGCTTCGATTGCTAAGTTAAAGTTGACTTGGTTTTTCCATGCTTATTAAACTATATCTCTTGCCTATTTGCAAAGTTAAACGATGTTTTGGTGGGTGCCTTTATTGGTTAAATTATCGCTCTTTCTAGTCAACCTAAGAAGGGCTCTGTTTTGTCTCTTTACTTCTTTGGAGTTTGATAATGAAGTACAAGTTTACGACTTTACAACATTATTGAAAAAGCGAAACAGATTCCCGGTTGCATTAACATCACCACCATCACTTATAATTCTAAAACCGGAGAACTCAACGTTGTCTGCCTTGATGGCAATAGAGTTTGCATAGACCGTTATACTTACCCCGAATAAATTTTCCAAACTCTTTGGCGGATTCAATTCAAGATTGGCTCCGCCAACGTTTTCACTTGTGACAAACATGGGCTTGTTAATATTGATTGTTTGCTCAGGGTATACGCCATCTTTTACAATTATCGTATCGCCGCTGGCTGCTGCGTCTATGGCTGCTTGGATTGTTGGGTAATTGTCCGGGACAGTGATGGTTTTGGTTTGGGCATTAACATTGGAGGATTGAAGGGTAACTAAAGAAACCAGAAATATTACAGCCATAATCCAAACTAAGCATTTTCTTATTGTACCCATGGTTAGTTGTTAGGCCTTGTTGGGGATAAAAGACTTCTTGTAAAAGTTTCTTGACTGGGTTAAGTCAAGGTTTCTGCACATAAGCAGTTTTAGGCTTACGTCTCTTAAAGTAAACCAATGAGACAGAAGCAACAGCTACTATTGCAATCAAACTGAATATTGCTGTAAAAGCTATAGGATTTACCCAATAATCTGAAACCAGACTTTGATTTGAAGTTGACGAAGGTTCTATGGTCGGAGGTACTGAAGGGGGTACGGTTGTTGTTGGTGGCTCTGTTTCGGCGGGCTGAGTTGAACTGGCGATTGTGAATTTTATTGATACGGTTTTTAGAAGCATGAAAGCATATTCAGTGTTATTTTCATTGAAGCCACCGTTTCCTTGTGCTGTAATATTTAAAGTATGTGAACCAACAGGGATGCCTGTAATGTCAAAGTCATGTTGCAAAAATGAATATTGTCCTTTGAATCTGTCAACGCCTTGGGGGAAGGGGCACCATTTACTATCGTTCATCCAATCGCCCTGATAAGTGCTGACTATGTGAAGGGTCTTATCGATTGAACTTGGGCCATCTATTGTCTCATCGAAGCGTACGTTAATTGTGCCGTTGTGATACGATGCGTTCTCTTTTGGAGAAGTAACAGTAATGGTAAGATGTACACTATCCGGTGGATAAGTTTGTGTAGGAAAAGTAAACCCATAAGGATTAGCATTCACTCCCTCAACTGCTTGTATCCCAATCAACAATGAGACAAGAAATGCTACGGCAAAAAGAGCACTACTTTGCCTCATTAATTCCCTTCCTCCTAAGGAAAACCAGCAAACCCCCGACTGAAATAACCACAACCACGATAATCAGAACAATCGTCGGGACTGGGCTTCTATCGGAAGTTTCTCTAGAAGGTATCAGTGGTAAATTCTGATAATGTGCCTGAAAGTCTGCCCCATATACCGCAAATTGGATTGTTTGCGAGAACCATCCAAATTCAGTAGATACACGTAGCAGAATTGTATGCTCTCCGTTGTTTAGTCCTGAGCGTGAGTGCAAAGTCCCATTTTGGGCGCTATAAGAAACGTTTTCTATGCCGTCCCAAGAATAAAGGCCCATTATGAAGTTGTCAGCTGTGAAATTTAGAGTGAATTTGGTTGTGTTAAAATAGGTCGTATTTATCGGGGAAAAAATTGTGACGTTCGGATATTTGTCAATCGTTTGGTATGCAAATCCTGTTTTTGTTTGCAAACGGTTTCCAGCATCATCCAGGGCATAAACCGTTAAGACATGACTGCCCTTTTCAATTGTGTTTATGGTGGCGTATGCTTGATATTGAGTGGCTGTTCCGCTAAAATATGGCTGATTTGTCTTCTTTGTTATATTGGTAATTTCCACGGCTGTTTTTTCGTCTATGCTATAGGTGATGTTAGTGATTTGGTGGCGGTGTGAAACTTTTTCTGGCTCCGTTATAGTTACTGTGATTGGAATAGGCGTGTCTTTGTAGAGTATAACATTCTGATGTTTTGGTTCAAGAATTATGATTTCGGGACGTGGAATAAAATTTTCTCGTGAGAGAGGAGTTAACGGTAACATAGTAATTGCTATCAAAAGGATGATTGTTGTTGCCAACAGTTTCTTTGGCATATACGTTCCTGTTATATTATGAGGTTGAGTTTGCTTAAGTGGTTTTTTGTCAAAAATTCTTGCCTGGGCTTGGTCAAGGTTTCTGTCTGATTCAGTATCAGGTTTTATTTCCTTAGCTCGGCATACTTATCTAATTAAGCTTAGCTCAATTAACTTAGTTTGATTAGCTTAGCTTCTTATCGTTGCCGTCTGGGCGTAAAATGCCTAATATGCAGTCTAATTGCCATTATAACCTGATAAAAGGTCTGCTATGGGTGTTAAAGCTTGGAAAAAGTAAGGCTGAAGAAAAGTGACTAAACCCTCTCTTGAAAGCCAGCTGGCTTCCTGTAGCCCTGGCGACTTAGTATGCTGCATGTGGACCGACGCAAGCATAGGAAAAACCAGCACCAACGGCGGAATCATCGACGTTCCGGTGCGAAGCTGGGGAGTGTTTGTCGGAATATTTGGACGCCGAAAACACATAATCCTCGCACAGAACAGCTTTGAATATGCCGATGGCCTTTGCGACTTAGATTACACCGCAATCCCGATGGGTTGGATAGAAGATGTCCAAATCATAGCGCCACACTACACACCCGACGCTGCCCTTCGCGTGTTAGTCTCTAGCTTTGTTTGCTGCGAAGAGGACAGCAAAAAAATCTCAACTCGCTCCAATCGCCCAAGAACTTTCTTTCAACGGAGGTTAAGCGTTCATGGTTGCCCTGTCTAATCCATTAAATAAACTCAGGCAAGTACTCCGCCGCTATTTCACGATTGAATATGGTTTGGAAAACGCTTCGAGTGCAAGAGCAAAGGATACGACTCGAAATACCAAATCGTCCCGACGTTGCTACAGAATCCCACCTTCAGAACGGTTCATCTGGGCAATGGTCGTTTTGATAGTCGCACTCGTTGGGTTGGTCTTCATCGAAATCACACTTATCTGCGTTACTGGCGCTGTTGACGAGGCGATCTTGTTTGTGATCTGCGGCATTGTCGGTGCCTTAGCCAGTCGGTTTTTGGAGGCAAAAGTCTAAGATGCTAAGTCAAGAACGGCGCATCATATTTTTCAGCGTGGATTTGGAGGTTTTTGATTGAGAGGAAAGCCATGGTCGGTTGAGGATGAGAAAAAGCTCAAGGATTGGGTTACCTCGGGCGTCAGTGTTGATGCTCTTGTTTTCAGCTTTGATGGGCAATACACTAAGGATGCTATTTACAAGAAGATTGAGCAGTTAGGCTTAGAAGTAGTCGACGAAGAGAAAAAAAACGTTTTGTCGACTACTTCTCTTGAGTTGCCCAAGGAATTGCCCAGTATTGAAGAAACGCGAATGAAGTTAACCGCTGCTTTGGCTGTCTTGGAAAAGCCGGGTTTGGAAAAAAGCGATATTTTGCGATTGCGAGGCATCATTTCAGGTTGCAAAGTCTACAAGGAACTCTTAGCTGATTATCTTAATTATCGAGGGCTTGAAACAGAAATGATTGAACTTAGGAGAAATATGCGGAACTTTCAAAAACCCAAGGCGTTCCGTCCAAATAGATTTGTTGAGGAGCGGGCACGACTCCGTTTACAAGCTTTGGAAATAAAGTCTCAGCGACTGAGCAAAGTTGAGACCCTAAAAAACGATCCAATAGAGTTTTTCCGTCAAGTGCTTGGGGTTGAGCCGACTGATTACCAGAAGGAACTGATTGAGCTTTTCCAGAAGAACCAGTTTGTGGCTGCCCGATGGAGTCGGCAAGCTGGCAAAAGCTTCAACCTCAGGCCTACTGCTCAACTATGCGTTAGCCAACGCTAATTTTTACATTGGCGTGGGGGTCCTTCCTGGCGTCAAACAAAACTTGTTATCCGACGCATCGGGGATTTTGCACGTCGATTGTTGCATCTTTCAAAGATTTAAAGCCTATACTTCTAACTTCCAGAGTTGAATGCACAGTGCGTAGAAGTTGTTGTTGTTGTTGCTGCTGCAGCTGAATTCTGAAAACAGCGGGTAGCAACAACAATCAGATTTAATCCTAAATTGTAACGTTCACCCCTACAGAAAGAATTCTTAAACAAAACTGAGATAGCTTTTATCAAGCATAATTGTACTCGCGTTTAGATGCATAACTTCTTTAAAACACATCTCTCATACTAGTTCTTGAGGAATCAAACTTGTCCATCCAGAAAACGCCCGAGAAAAACAGCATATTCTTCATGTGGCTCAACAACTACGCTGGGATTCTTCTGAAAACCCCAACCAAAACCTTCGCCATCGACCCCGTGGATGTTAAAGCCAAAAACTTCCAGAACATCGACGCCATCCTAATCTCCCACGAGCACTACGACCACCTCGATCCACCTTTAGTCGCAGATATCCAGAAAGCGACAGGATGCACAATAATCGCCGATGTTGCCTCAGCCAAAAAACTCAAACTATCCCTCCCAAACGACAAACTCATAGAAATCAAACCTGGCATGGAAATCAAAGTTGGAGAAGTCTCCATAAAAGCGGAAAAAAGCAATCACCCTGCCCAAGCACCAGTCACATACATCATAACTAGCGAGGACAACGTAAAAGTCTACCACACCTCGGATAGTTTACCTTTCCCAGAACTCGCGAAGATGGCGCAGAAAGAAAACTTTGACTTGGTCTTCTGCACAGTCGGCATTGCTCCAGGCGCTTCACCGAAATCAGGCTTTGAAATTGCTTGGGTAACTAAACCACAAATTGCGGTTCCCTACCACACTGCGACGGTTGCAAGCCAGAAGGAGTTCGAAGAACTTTTGAAAAATGAGTTGCCGCGAACTGCATGCTTGATTCCCCAACAGAACAAGATTTATCAGGTTTCTAAAAGGACGTGAAAGAATGAAAAGTGAAAGTAAAGGTTTAGCCCCGAAAGAAAAGATGGCGAACATTCTTTTCAAACTCGACGCCATAAAATTTGGAGTCTTTAAACTTACTAGCGGAAAAGCAAGCCCCTACTACGTTGACCTGAGAGTTATCCCCAGTTTCCCCGACGCTTTCCGAGAAATCTGCGAAACATACGCACAGTACATTACCCGCGAAATTGGAGTAAAAAACTTCGACCGCATCGCCGCCATCCCCCTGGCAGGCATTCCATTCGCCTCCCAAATCGCCTACAACCTTAAAAAACCCTTCCTGTACGTGCGCAAGGAAGAACACTTACACGGTAGAGAACGCAGAGTCGAAGGCATATTGGTTTCAGGAGACAAAGTTTTGTTGATTGATGATTTGCTTACCACCGGTTTAACATTAAAGACAGCTGCTGAAGCAGTGACAGCTGAAGGTGGAGTAGTTGCGGAAGCAGTTGTTTTTCTTGACCGCGAAGAAGGCGGAAAACAGCTGCTTGAAAAGAACGGCATAAAACTGCATGCATTGCTTAAGATAAGTGAAATCGCGAACACTCTCTATGAAATGGGAGCAATCGACGAAGAAAACCTAAAAACAATTCTTAAGCAGGTAAAAAAGCATTAAGTTGGGGGTTTATTCGTAGTAGATGAGGCTTGTTTCTTCGAGTAGCGCATGCAATTTATCCACTGAGTCATAGACGTCTTGTTCTTTTTTGCCTCCAGTACATACGAGTTTGCCGCTGGCGAAGAGTAGAATGACCACTTTGGGTTCTGCCATGCGATAAATTAAGCCTGGAAACTGTTCTGGCTCGTACATGGCGTGTTCGAGAGTGTATGCTGCTTTTTCAAGGTCAATCATGCCGCCCAAGATGCCTGAAGCCACGATGTTTTGAATTTTCATTTCGGGTTTGCTGATGATTATGATGCCGCCTTTCTTGAGTTCCTTCACCACTTTCATGACGGCTCGACGTGCTTCCTTCTCCGATTTGGCGCCTGTGCAGACCATTTTTCCTGAGCTGAAAATTAGAGTTGCTGTTTTGGGGCGTTTCAAACGAAAAACTAAGCCTGGGAACTGTTCGGGGCGATATTCGACGCCTGGGTAACCTTTGACGACTGCGTTTAAATCGACTTTCTGGTTGAGCGTTGCAGAAGCGACCACGTTTTCGATGCTTAATGTTGCTTTAGTTTTTGGCAAACCTTTCCCTCTTGCATATCGCCTTTCGTGAATGTTCATTTATCAAAGGCTATCTTTATAAACACATCTACAGCTGCCCTGTTTTATTTGTTCTGTTGCTCATTTTTCTTTTCCTTCCTTTCCTTAACTACCGGCAGCACACCCTCGATAACTATACGCAAAATTATAAGCGCTACAATTACGGGCTATGTACAAGAATTATCTCTCATAAACAGAGTAATCCAACCGAAGTATGGAATACGGAAAATCACTTTGCCCTCGATTAGGTTTTGGGGAACCCCACAAGTATCGGGTATGTTCTACAGCTTAACAAAAAAAGAAAAATGAGAGTGCAAAACTTGCAACTGCTCGTTTAGGTTGTAGGTTAAATTTTTTGTTTGCTTAATACTTCGCGGAATACGTTGCCGCATTTTGGGCATTCGTAGAGTCCGATTTCTAGTTGCATGCGTTTGCCAGCTTTATCTGGGCGGCCTGCCATTTTCCAAGTTTTCTTTGGCTTTGCTACTTCGGTTCCGCATTTTGGACATTTAGCCATTTAATTTATCCTCCAATGTTGTTGCTTCCATGCTTTAGGCTGATAGGATAAAAAACTTTCCGTAGCTTTCACATAGATATTTTTCTTTTCAACATTAAAATTAAACATCTTTATGTCAATGGCATGGATGCAAAGTAAAAGAAGTGTTGAAACAACCATTCAAACACATAGGTATTCGCCTAAAACAATACCAATAAATCACAAACCAACCAGAAAAATGCATAAAACCCCTGCCAACATCAATTTTCTCTCCCAACGTCTTTTATAGCTGAAATAAAGCTTATCCTCTTAACAGTCGGGTCAGGTTAGATTGCAAGCTACTTCTGAAAACGCTTTTGAAATGCTCGTAAAACCACTTCGGAGGCTAATTGAACAAAAAGGGTTCCTTAAACCCACTGACCCCCAAGAAAAAACCATCCCCAAAATTCTCGAAGGCAAAAACGTCCTCTTAATTTCGCCCACAGCCACAGGCAAAACCGAAGCTGCTTTTCTGCCGATTATGAGCATGCTTTTGCAGTTGCCCAAAACTCCAGGTATCAAAGTATTGTACATTACGCCGCTTCGGGCTCTAAACCGCGATTTGCTTGAGCGGTTGCAATGGTGGTGTAACAACCTGGACATCAAATTGGCAGTTAGGCATGGTGACACCGAAACCAAAGAACGCACCCGTCAATCCCAATGTCCACCAGACATCCTAATAACCACACCCGAAACCCTACAAGCCATACTCACAGGGTGGCTGCTGCGCCAGAGTCTGCAGAGCCTCAAATGGATAGTTATCGATGAGGTACATGAGTTAGCCGACAGCAAACGAGGCAGCCAGCTATCGTTAGCGCTTGAGCGTATCCGCGATCTAATCGGCAAAGACTTCCAAATGGTCGGGTTATCCGCCACAGTTGGTAGCCCTGACAAAGTTGCCCATTTTCTTGTAGGCGACAAGCGACCCGTAGAAATTATCCGCGTACCCGTCGCCAAAATGGTAAAACTACAGGTTATCTACCCCAAACCCACCGAACAAGACGCCCAATTCGCCTCAAAAATCTATACCCACCCCGAAGTAGCAGCGAGACTGCGAATTATCCGCGACTACATGACCAAACACAAATCCGTGCTACTATTTACTAACACTCGTTCGGTTTCTGAGGTTTTGGCTTCGCGCTTCAAAGTCTGGGATGCCGATTTTCCAATTTCAATCCATCATGGCTCTCTGACTAAGCCTTCCCGCATAGCAGCTGAAACTGGACTCAAAAAAGGTGCTCTCAAAGGGTTAATTGCAACCAGCAGCCTCGAACTCGGAATAGACGTTGGTCACATAGATCTTGTTATCCAATACATGAGTCCAAGGCAGGTTTCGCGTTTAATCCAGAGGGTTGGGCGAGCAGGACACACCTATGGGAATTTGTCTGAGGGATTAATTATTGGCATGGACTCCGATGACACCCTCGAAGCGCTGGTTATTGCAAGGAGAGCTTTGAATGAAGAGTTGGAGCCGCTTTCGATACCTGATAAGCCATACGATGTTTTGGCGCATCAAATCGCTGGGTTACTGCTAAAAAACCGTCGTCTTGCCTTCAACGAGATTTTGCAAATTTGCCACAATGCTGCACCCTTTGAAAACCTGACAATAGCTGATGTCGAGAAAATCCTCAAGTATATGCATAACCGTTTTCCCAGATTAGCTTGGGCCTCCTTTGAGGACCAGGTAGTGCTAAGACCACTGCGGACCAAGGCGTTGTTCGAATATTATTTTGATAATTTATCCATGATTCCTGAGGAAAAACAGTTCCTCGTAATCGACGAATCAACCGACTCATCCATTGGCGTTTTAGATGAAGCTTTTATGGCAGAGTACGGTAAGCCAGGCACAAAATTCATAATCCGAGGAAGCCCATGGCAAATCATACACGCCACCGAAGAAAAAGTCTACGTTCGCCCAGTCGACGACCCAACAGGATCCATACCCAGCTGGATAGGTGAAGAAATCCCCGTTCCCTACGAGATAGCACAGGAACTCGCTGAAATCCGCAGGTTTGCAGAGGAGAAAAGCCAGAGTGGGTATTCGGGCGAGCAAATTAGAGCTTTGCTTTCGGAACGTTATCCAGCCGATACCGAGACGATTCGCCACGCTTTGGAAGAAACACTTGAGCAGGTGCACAGCGGTTTTCCAGTTCCTACTCCTGAACGGGTTGTTGTCGAGGATTGGACTGAATTCGTAATTCTTCACACCAATTTCGGTTCACTTACGAATCGAGCTTTAGCTCAGTTTTTAGGGCAAGTATTATCAGACAAACTTGGACGAGGCATAGTTGTGCAGCATGACCCTTACCGCATTTTCGTACAAACCATGGGTTCTATAACTTCTGAACGCCTTGTCGAAGTGCTAAAAGAGATTCAATGCATGAGCGAACTATCCATCAGAAACACGTTAACGCAATCAACAATTAAGACTGGGTTGTTTAAGCGACGTGTGATTCAAGTGGCACGGCGTTTTGGAGCGCTCAAGAAGTGGGCTGATTTTGGAAGCGTAAGCATACAAAAGCTGATAACCAGTTTTGAAGGCACACCCATTTACGAAGAAGGACTTAAGGAAGTTTTCTCTAAAGACATCGATGGAGACGGGCTCGTGATGGTTCTTGGGCGCCTGCGTGACGGCTTAGTCCGTTTGCAGGTGGTGGAGACAGGCGGCAACGCCACACCAGTAGCCCGTGTGGGCATTGAACGGGTCAGCATGAAAACCGACCTTATTCCGCCTGAACAAATGAGGGCGGTACTTGTCGAATCTGCAAAAGCTAGACTGTTAAACGAGACAGGCAACTTTGTATGCACAGCCTGCTGGGACTATATGGAATCGATACGAATCAAAGACCTCCCCGATAAACCTAAATGTCCACGTTGCGGATCTTTGGCGATTGGCATGCTTAAGATTGAGGAAGAGAAGGCTTTGCCACTGATTGAAAAGCGGGGCGAAAAGCTGGGGAAAGACGAAGAAAAGATGAAGGTACATGCTAAACAGACCGCAGAATTAATCGAAAAGTACGGTAAACCCGCTGCGGTGGCGCTAAGTGCTAGACGGGTTTCAGCAGCTGATGCCCGAGCGGTTTTGGAGAAGGAGCCAAAGCTCTCCGATAAATTCTATGAGTTGGTTTTGGAAGCTGAACGCAAAGTGCTGAACAAACGTTTCAGATAGCAAAGAATCATCTACTAAACCGAATACAAAAAACTTAAACAATACAATGTTGACTGTATCGGTGCTGGTGGCGGGGTATCCGAGCCAGGTCTAAATAGGTGGCCAGATAAAAACAATTTACACCTAAGATATGGAGGAGGACTTAAGATCCTCTGGCGCAGGCCTTCGTGGGTTCAAGTCCCACCCCCGCCACCACTATGTTTTCTTATAATAGTTCCGGCTGAGACCTCTATAACGCAACAAAACATGTTTTGCTGGCTTCATGAAAGGCAAACCGAATAAGCATGAGTGGACAATTGAATAGTGAATAGAGTTAGGAGGGTGACGAAAATAAAAAACAAGGCGAAAAACAAAGCTAAGAATGAAACCAAAAAAGAAAACCAGACAAAAAATAAAGGGAAAAAGGAATGGAAGCAGCGTTAGAAAACTCAAAGCGTATTACGTAATCTAAAAGGTTAATATTTTTAACCATTTCGGCTTTTCAAGGATAATTACTTGTTTGCTAGTTTTAGAAAAAACAACTTAACTTTGTTTAGAAAACTGTTCTAACATATTCTTGATTGAAAAAAGAGAAACGAAGGCGATATCTTGTATTCAAAAGAAAAGAAAGGCAGAACAACAGCAAAAACTGTTGCCTTTTACATTTTGTGTTCTTTGAGAATGGTCATCGGCGATGTGCTGGTATCTGCTATGCCCGGAATTGCTCTCAAGACTTCGCCTACGAAGTGAAGGCTGTTTTCGTTGCTATCGGCTTTGAAGAAGATGACAAAATCCCAATATCCGTATAGGCTCCATGAGGACTCGATCATTACTCCTTTCATTGGTTCGGTAGGCATCCTTTGGAATGCTTCCCAGAACTCGCCGCCCCTTCCTGAAATCGTTTTGATTAAAACTTGATATTTCATCATTGTTTTTTCCAATTAAAACACCATTCTTATTTTGTAAAAACGTGCCTTTAAGACTCTGTGACTGCATAAGAGCAACCACAACCGCCTAACCGCTCCGCTTTAATATCAAAATCCAAGTCTACCTAAGTCTCCTTCTTCTCATCGGGTTCAACCTTGACCGTTACGTTTGGTCCTTTTATTCCCGCCAACGGTGGAAGGATATGAGAGATGAATTGTTCTGCTGTGCAAAGGCGAATGGTGCCGTTTCGGCTATATTCTTTCCAGCCATCTGCTTCTTTTCTGAATTTCTGTATCCATTTTTCTTTGAGCATGATGTAGATTGTGCATTCAGAATTCTTCATGGTTACCTTCTTGGTAAGTAATTATTTAAAACTTTAACTTATTCAAAAAAACCTAAAAATTATCTGATGGAACTTTAAACCAACAAAATTTCATTTCTCTATAGTAAGCACTTTTAATCTCAAAATAACAAATAACTTGCATGCACAAAGAAGAATCCTCGATAGTTATTGAAAAAGTCGATGAAGAAACATTCGATGATTTTCTGGGCTTAATCGAAAAGCTTGCTGAATATGAAAAGCTGTCTCCTCCTAATGAACAAGCAAAACAAAGGTTGCGGAGCGACTGTTTATCTGACAAGCCCAAGTATCAAGCGTTCATGGGAAAAGTCGGCTACAAATACGTTTCATACATAATTTTCTTCTTTACCTATTCCAGCTTCCTCGCTTTGCCAACCCTTTTCCTCGAAGACATTTTTGTCGTTGAAGAGTACAGGCGAAATGGGGTCGGCGAAAAAATGTTCGACTTCATAAAAGCTACAGCTAAACGGGAAGGATGCGGCAGAATAGAGTTTACTGTTCTAACATGGAACAAGTCAGCGCAGAAATTCTATGAAAAAAACAAAGCCAAATGCTTAGAGGACTGGTATTTCTATCGCTTAGTAAAAGAGGATTTTTAGTTAAGGTCTCCCTTGGGCGCGGTTGATTTTCTCATCAGAAATGAATTTACAGCGTCTATGATGGCTCCACAAGCAAACCATCGCTCCTCTAAAGAACAATCCATTTCGAGGGTTTGGATTGTCGTGCGAAATTTTTTTATATCTTCAAGCACCGGCTCCCTTTTTGTATCGTATTCTTCTTTGAGTTCTCTAAGTTTGGCGATAAAATCCAACATAACCAATTCAAGCTCTGTTTGCTTATCGTTTAATTCTTGCGCTATTGTTCCTTCTTTTTGTTCCCGAGCTTTTTTGGAGATGCCGTGGAAAAATCCGGTTTTCATGCGGATAACTTCGTCCTGCTCCTTTTTTAGACGATTAATTGAAGCGTTGAGGCGTTTGATTTCCCGGTTTCTTTGACCTCTGATAACACCTGCTGAGGTTGCATATTCGGCGTTGATTTGTTTGAGGCGGTTTCTCTGATCAGAGAGGTTTTTTAGTTCTTGGTCAAGCGTGGATTCATTGCGGGTTAATTTTTCCAGTTGCTGCTTAATGGTGGCGAGTGCTTGGGAGCGCTCTTGAATATATTCATCGTCAACTCCCATAGCGGGGTGTGATTCAAACTCTTCAAGAACAGACATTACGTTAATTAGCCATCGATCGAAGTGTTCGTTGTATGGTGACGACCCAAACTTCTGGATGCCTAAGGTGTGGAGTCGTTTGAGGGTAACGTCAGCAATTTCCTGTTCAGATGTAATATGCTTTTCTTCCGGTAACGGTTGAACAAGTCCCTTGCGAACCCGTTTTCTATCCTTCCTTCTTTCCCGCAGAGGCTTTTTGTACCCGTGAATTGCACCCTTAGGTGATGTTTTTCGAGGTTGGTAACCCATAGACAAAACGTATAGCTATCGAAGTATTTAGTTTGTGCCCAATTGGCTCTAAACTACGCTTGTTCTGCTTGGCACCCCGATGATCAAATTGATTGGAGTTTTCGGGACTTATTTTTGTTTGATTGATATTAAACACTTTCTCATTGCGAAGTATATTTTCTAATCGTTTATCTGAATAGTGTTGCTACAGCATGCTGGTTGTTCTTTTCCGCTATAAAATTGTTATCACTTGCACATTTCATCATTCATTGGTTTTCTGTAGATTTAGCGCCAAAAAGCTTTTCTGTATGATTGTGGTGGGCGATAGACTTAACATGAGAACCCGACTAATACCAAAACTGACTATTTGGCTATCTTTTTCAGTCGGTTTCATCGAGGCGCTCAGTCAGACGGAGCCACCGGTTAATTCTTCACCATAGAGGCACTTTATGCTCGAAATCTTGTTTCCGTTAGGCTTAGCTTCATTTCTTGTCGCAATCCTTTTGCCTCTTTTAGCCTCAAAAGTGACAAACAGCAGAACTCCAAGACAGGCCTCCCTGATATTCACCTGCATCGGAGCCGTCGCCATCTTGGCTTTTGCGCTGGAAATAATCCTCTCAAATAAAAGCTTCTCCTTCCTTGCCTACCAAATCGTGCCCTCGTTCCAGTTCTCTTTCCTAGTTGATAGGTTAGCGGCGTTCTTCCTTGCATTAGTAGCGATAGTTTCGGTTGCAGTTACGATTTACTCGTTTTCTTATGTTGAGCACACTGAGCACGAGGGCAGGAAAAATCTGATTGTGTCCTTCATGAACATCTTTATCGTCTCCATGCTTCTGGTTGTCGCATCATTTTCAATGTTTTCGTTCCTGTTTTTCTGGGAAATCATGGCGCTCTCCTCATTTTTACTTGTGATGGTCGAGTTTGAGAAAAAGGACACCCAGAAAGCAGGCATGTTCTACTTCATCATGACCCACTTAAGTACGCTTTTCCTTCTTTTCGCATTCCTCTTCATCTACGTTGTGACCGGCACCTTCGATATGGGGCAGATACGGTCAGATCCCCTAATCACCTCAATAGCATTTGTATTTCTGTTCTTAGGCTTCGGCATAAAAGCAGGAATCATACCCTTCCACAAATGGCTGCCACACGCCCATCCCGCAAGCCCTTCCAACATATCCGCACTTATGTCAGGAGTTATGATAAAAGTCGCCATTTACGGCTTAGTGCGCTTTATCCTGCTTCTGCCCATGCAAACTTGGTGGGGCATCCTAATCCTCGCTGCAGGAACAACCTCGGCGGTACTAGGTGTAATCTATGCCCTAAAAGAGCATGATATCAAACGTTTACTCGCCTACCACAGCATCGAAAACATCGGCATCATCTTAATCGGTGTCGGATTATTCGTAATCTTCTCGCTCGCTGAATTAGAAGCCATCGCATTTCTTGCGCTCGCGGGCGCCCTATTCCATACCCTAAACCACGCCATCTTCAAAAGCCTCCTCTTCATGACCAGCGGCAGCATAGTCAACGCTACTGGTACACGTAACATCGAGGAAATGGGTGGCTTAATCAAGCGCATGCCCAAAACCGCCCTCCTCTTCTTAATCGGCGCCGTCTCAATTTCAGCGTTGCCGCCTTTCAATGGATTCGTAAGTGAACTCATGATTTTCCAAGCCTTCTTCCAATCTACAGCTTTGACCAACCCATTTCTTGAAGTGATTTTGATTGCTTCATTAGCTGTGTTTGCCCTAACAAGTGCACTTGCGGCGGCGTGTTTTGTAAAGGCATTTGGGATAACTTTCCTTGCATTGCCACGCTCAAACGAGGCAAAGATGGCTAAGGAAGCACCTAAATTCATGATTATTGGACCAGCCATATTAGCCGCTTTATGTATTGCGTTGGGAGTTTTCTCTCTGCAGCTTTTCGGTGTTTTGGGTTTCTCGTTCCCGCTGCCAAACATGCTCTTCATTGGGGCAATACTAGGAGGCTTCTATGTGTTCACATTCGTTGCTTTGCGTGAGGTTGCTAACAGGCGAGAACGAATCGCTGAAACATGGGGTTGCGGATTCCCAACCCAAACATCCAAGATGGAGTACACCGCTTCAGGATTCTCCGAACCAATAGTCACCATTCTGAAATCGATTTTCCGAACCCAAAAGAAATCCGAACGAAATTACTACGACGATAAAAACGTAATTTTCAAGAATGGAAAAGCAGAAATTCACTTAATAAATTTCTTCGAAGAACGCATCTACCTGCCAGCCGCAGCCATTATCAGAAAAATATCCCTAAAAGTCAATAACGTCCAGCGGGGTGACGCTGACTTGCACATCGCGTACGCCTTTGTAACTATAGTTGTATTTCTATTGATAATCTGGTGGTTTGCCTAATGGATTACTTGACAATAATCGCATACGGCATCTTAAACATGCTCTTTGTCCTGTTAATCTCGCCTTTATTCATTAGTTTAATAAAAATAGTGAAAGCACATGCTCAGAAAAGGCGTGGTCCACCTATTCTGCAGACTTACACCAACTTGGCCAAGCTGCTCAAAAAAGAAACCGTTTACTCTACAAACTCGTCATGGATTATGCGCATCACACCTCTTGTAAACATTGCAGCACTTTTGGTCGCAAGCCTTTTCGTTCCGCTCGTCGTCATACCTCAACCCAACGATTTAGTGGGAAACATAATCCTCTTCCTCTACTTGCTGGCGATGGCTAAGTTTTTCATGGCACTCTCCGGACTTGATGCGGGCAGCACGTTTGGCGGCATGGGAAGCAGCCGAGAAATGGCAATATCAGCACTAATTGAACCCGTCATTATAGTCGTCTTTGCCGCGCTTGCGTTTGCTTTCAAAACCATAAACCTGCCTGACATGTTCAGAGGCGCCTTAGCCTCAAATGTTCTGGTTAATCCTGTTCTAATCCTGGTATCAATCTCGATCTTCATCGTCATTATTGTGGAATCCGCCAGAGTTCCCGTGGATAACCCAGAAACCCACCTCGAATTAACAATGATTCATGAAGCGATGATTCTTGAGCAATCAGGAAAGAACCTGGCTATGATGGAAATGTCGAGCGCCATGAAACAGCTACTCCTCATGGGAATTCTCATCAACATTCTTGTTCCATGGGGATTAACATCAGATTTCTCGGCTCCCTCAATCCTGATTTCGCTTGGCGCCTTTATTCTCAAAGCCATGGTGCTCGCTATTATCATCGGGTTATTTGAGTCCTCATGCGCAAAATCCCGCTTATTCCGTCTTCCAGGCCTTTTTGCAGTCGCACTTTTCCTCTCGATTATAACCTTAATTATTGAGGTGTTTGCATGATAATCGCTTCAACCGGAAACCTTGCACAAATCCTAATTGTTCTGATTCTAGCAACTGCAGCCGTCATAATTATGAAACGCGATATCCGTTCCCTCATAAAGACGTATGCTTTCCAGTCTTTGTTGTTAGCGACAATGGCGCTGCTGTATTTTGTCGAAACAGGCAGCATAACGTTGCTGATCCTTGCAATCATTATTTTGGTAAGTAAAGTGTGGATTATTCCTCATTTCATGGGAGTCGTGCAGAAGCGGCTTAACATAAAAAGGGATGTCAAGTTCCATTTCCTCAGCCCCGTAACCGCGTTGCTCGCCAGTATAGTTATCGTACTGTTTGTATATTTCTCGTTTTCCAGTCTACTGTCAGAGTTGAACCGTTTTAATTCAAGTCTCTTCTTTCTCGGCGCCACCGTCGGCATGTCAATCGTATTCATGGGCATGATTGTAATCTTCACAAGAAAACAAACCCTGACCAACATAGTGGGCTACCTGACAATGGAAAACGGAGTAGTCTTATTCAGTCTTTTCTTAACTGAGCTTCCCCTGCTGATTGAGGTTCTAATCATCGTGGACTTGATTATGTTAACGCTTATCGCGACTATCTTGGCTTTCGGTATTGACTCAACAATCGAAGAGTTCCATGCAAGACTCAACCCCTTTCATGATTCACAGAAAAAGGCTTCTGAGGAAATCAAGGATTTGGAGGCTGAACAAATATGATATCATTAAACCTGATATTAGCCATCTACGCCTTTGTCGGTGTTGCGGTCTTGTTGCTAACGGTGGTTTCTAAGTCCCACAGGACTATGAACATCTTATCAATCATACTTCCAGCATCCTACCTTGTCCTCACACTCTTCACCCTCGTCTACGCCGCAATACCAACTTACTCTTTGGGGGGCAACTACTTCTTAGTAGACCATCTCAGCCTCTACGAAATTTTGATTTCAGCATTCCTGTTCCTGCTTGCAGCCCTTTATTCAAGGGGCTACATTGAGGGCAGCATCGAAATCCATGAAATGGACCGTAGCAGCCTCAAACTCTTTTACCTCGCTTTCAACCTGCTCTTAATGGCAATAACATACGCGTTCTTTGCCGACAACCTTGCACTTTTCTGGATACTTGCCGAATTAACGACCGCGTTTTCAGCTGTCCTCATAGTCATCCTAAATGCGCCCAAAAACATTGGAGCCACTCTAAAGTACGTCTTCATAACCTCCACCTGTATGCTCTTCTCTTTCATCGGTTTAATACTCATCTTTACCCTAACCGAAAACAATTTTGGTGCAGGCACCCTCAACTGGAGCTCGTTAATGTCAATCGCCAGCACCCTGTCACCTGCAATAATGTTTGCAGCCTTCATCTTCACGTTTGTGGGTTTCGCTGCAAAATCAGGAATCGTTCCTTTTCACGCTTGGTTACCCAGCGCGCACTCTAAAGCTCCTGCCCCAGTCAGCGCCATCCTATCAGGATGCGTTACAAGCGTAGGCATCTACGGCATTATCAGGGTTTACGCGATTGCATCCCAAACCTCTGAGTTGCCAAAAATTTCTTGGTTCCTCATTGGTTTTGGCTTGATGAGCATGGTTATTGCAGCGTTAACAATGCTCAACCAGGTGAACCTGAAGAAACTCATCGGCTACTCAACCGTTGAAAACATGGGTTTTCTTCTCGTTGGGTTAGGTATAGGAACTCCCTTGGCGCTATTCTGGATGCTTTTCTACACTTTGGCGCATGCTTTCACGAAGGCTTCCCTGTTCTTCTCTGCAGGCATCCTTCACCATCAGTACAAAAGTGTCCGCATGGAACATATAAGAAACGTCTTCAAATTTCAACCCCTCGCCGCATGGAGCCTAATACTCGGTACAATAGCAATAATCGGTATGCCCCTTTCAGCGATTTTTCTGCCCAAACTCTCAATTCTTTTGGAATCAGCCAAGTTGTCGCCCTTTTTGCTTTTGGGGTTGCTCATCGTTTTTCTTTTTGTGGCTGGCGCTTTCGGAATCTTCATGATTAAGTTGCTGTCCAAAAAAGAAGAAGATACTCCAGGGGTGAAGCGTTATGAAGCTTCGTTGGGAATGAAAATCCCAATTGTAATCCTCTTGGTCACTGTTTTTGCTTTGGGTGTATTTTTCCCACAGCAACTAACCAACCTGCTCAACAGCATAGTGTCTGAATTAAAAATAGGGTGAAATAAATGAACCTCGAAGAAGTACTCGAAACAATTTCTGGCCAAAAACTCACCTTAACTAAAGGCTTAAACAACGATGTATACTTGTCCCTCAACATAATCGATTTGCAAAAAGCCATCGGCGTCTTCAACGAAAACAGCTTTGAACTCATAAGCCTATTCTGCGTTGAAGATTTCGCCGAAAAAGGATTCACCCTATTTTATGCATTCGAAATTCCCGGTTTCGAGCAAATCCTGGTCCTGCAATCTACTCTAAACGGTAATCAAACGGTTTCTATCGCTAAAACTTATCCGTCCGCATGTTGGTACGAACGGGAAATCACCGATGGCTTCGGAATAGAATTCCAAGGAGCCTTCGACATAAGAAGACTGTTCCTACATGAGACCTACCCCTCAGGTTTCCATCCACTTTTGAAATCATTCAAGAATGGCAAAATAGAAACCACAATGGCCAGCGACCAAAACGAATACTATTTCAAGCAGGTTGAAGGCGAAGGCGTCTACCAGATTCCAGTGGGTCCAGTTCACGCTGGAATTATAGAGCCTGGGCATTTTAGGTTTAGCGTTATCGGTGAGACCATTTTTAATCTAGAAGTGAGGCTTTTCTACAAGCACCGCGGATTGGAGAAGCTTGCAGAAGGAAGAAAACCCCACGACTGCGTTCGAATCGCTGAAACTATTAGCGGGGATGAAACTGTCGCTAACGCCGTTGGCTACTGTAATGCCGTTGAAAAAATCTGCAGTTTAGAAGTGCCAAAACGAGCCCTACAGCTTAGGACTATACTGTTGGAGCTTGAACGGATTTATTCACATCTTGGAGACTTGGCAGGTATGTGCGTCGATGTAGCCTACCCAGTTGGTGCCAGCCCATTCTTTATCCTTAGAGAAGAAATTCTTAGGCAAAACGATGCTTTGACTGGTTCCAGATTCATGAAAGACATCGTAGCAGTTGGCGGATTAATCAAGGATGTTCCTGAAGGGGCACTCAGAAACCTCTCAAGTTATCTTTTATCTTTTCCAGAGAGGCTCAACGATGCCATAGGAATTGACAGCACCTACTTCTCAGTCGTTGACCGATTCGAGACTACGGGCAAAGTTAGAGCGGAAATCCTTGACCCCCTCCACATTTCAGGTCCCGTAGCAAGGGCTTCGGGAAAAATGTGCGATACACGAATAACCCATCCGTATGGGCTTTACCCAGAGCTTAAACTGAAAGACAGAACTCAGGCAAACGGTGATGTCCTTGCTCGATTCAACTTAAAAACTAAAGAAGTGCAGGATTCAATACAAATAATTCAGCGCATACTCAATGAAGTGGTAAGTGGAGACATTTCGGTGCCCTGCCAAATCAAAGACGGATATGCCCTCTCGATAGTAGAGGCGCCTCGAGGACAGAACGTCCATTGGGTCCAAATCAAAGATGGCTTAATTTACCGCTATAAGGTTCGGACGGCTTCTTTCTGCAACTGGCAAGCCATGGAGCATGCGGTCCTTGGAAATATTGTTCCAGATTTTCCATTAATCAACAAGAGCATGAACCTCTCATACGCAGGAACGGATATGTGATAGTATGGCAAAAGCAATCTCTAACGTCTTCAAAAAACCGACCACCGACCAATTCCAGTTTAGCGATGCGGAATTCGAAGCCATCGGTGTGCAAATCAAGGAAAAAGTTGACAAGATTTTTGGCGGAAGCTTAGCCATCCGTGAACTAGATGCTGGCAGCGACAATTCAACGGAAATTGAACTCAACAACCTCTCAACCCCATACTACGATGTTGAACGCTTCGGCATATCCTTCGTTGCTTCACCCCGACATGCTGACGTCCTCATAGTCACGGGTGCCATAACACACAACATGGAGATCGCAGCAAAGAAAACTTACGAAGCCATGCCTGCGCCAAAATTCATCATTGCGGTAGGCGATGACGCTTGCGGATGTGGAATCCTCAACGATTCGTACGCAGTTCTCGGTGGCGCAGACAAAATTTTCCATGTCGACCTCAAAATTTTAGGCAACCCGCCTTCGCCCAGCGAGATTCTAAAAGGCATTCGTGCGTTAATGCACACAATAGAAAAACAGGAATGACTGTGAAGCGGTTGAGCGCCCCTCTCACTTTCAGCTGGGGTTTTTTCAATCGCGAAGTAAGAACAGACCTAACATTCTCTCAACCTATCCACGATTGCCGTAGCTTTTGGTCATGCATTCTTGACAATAATTTCGTTTAAACCGTTTAATTCGCCGGGGCTGGAAGAGTTTTCCGCATGAGCTGCATTTTATCTGGTTAACGGTTTTTGGGTCGAGAAGTTTGAGTCTTCGTTCAATCTCGTTTTTTACATCCGAGTCATTCTCGTTCACTAAAGCATGGGTTAAAAGCACTTTAGCTTGTTCTTGACATTTGTCGCCGAACATCTTTGAAAAAACATTGTTCTTTTTTTGGTCCACACTTATTTGAGACGGTAGCATACAGATAAAATTCGATGGATAACTCTTCGATTTATCCGAGTCAACTACGGCGATGCGGTAGTGCCTGCCTACGTAGTTGCCTTCCAGGTTATCTTGCGTGAATATCTGTAGCTTGAGCTTCAATAACTGCACCCACACTATAGAATGATCTTTCCAAGCTAATATCTGTTAGTTCTCGATAACCGAATTTCATCTGAAAAAATGCTCCTTGTATTTGACAAAACCTCGCCTAGAACATCCGGAAAACTGCAAAATCAAGGAGACACCAGAAAAGTTGGAGCAAGAACTATCCGTAATACTCAAAATTTAGCGTTAATCTTGGGCATAGCGACTATAGCTTAGGGGTTAAACGAAGCAACAAAGGCTGTCCTAGATCCTCTTGGTTCAAGTTACTGCCTAGCATACAGCGCCATACTTTCTGGAATTGTAGTAATACTATTCATCTGATTCCTTGGAAACGCCCAAAGACATAACAGTTACTTTTCCCTTGTTTCTGATGTACCTGTTAATTTGGAAAATAGACTTTTGTAATCGAATGCTGCAACCAACTCTTTGAAGTTAACAACTATCAATGCCATTAAAGTGAGGAATGGTATGAGCGAGTAATAGTAAAGTGGCGTTGTGATTCCTGAGCCAAAAACCATACTTATGAACCCTGAGCCCACGCCTGGATAAAGCAACATAATATTTGAGAGCGCTAAAACTACGATTGCTATTGGGATTGCTATTTTGAGGTTTTTGCGATTGTACATTACGAAGAGTGGAAGAGCGAGCAAGCCAAATCTCACATCAAAAAATCCCAACGCCAACGCAACTCCCGACAGCACTGGCCTGCCTTTACTGCCAAGGTAGAAGCTGAGCAAAAGCAGAAACGTGAGAAATACTTTGGCTTGTCCCTCACCCCATTGCCAATAGAAACTTAGAGATAAGCCCCCATTCGGAGATGGGAACGGCAGCAGCAATGCAATAACCATCACAGCAAAGGTTACGGCAAGGTGTTTGGATTCTAAGAGTTTATGGAGCATGTATGCCATTATGGGTAGAAACAAAAACTGAACAATGTCAAAAGCTAACAAGGCTTGCTGGTAATCGAGCGATAGCAATGGCGATACAATTACTATAAAGGAGGGCAGGTACTTGTAGGCTTCAGGTTGCGGCGGCGTGAGAGGTTCAGCTCCGCCTAATGCACCGAAATGGAAAACTTGCGACGGGTTATTCCAGAGTCTCCATGCACCCACGTAATAGGCCGAAAAATCTTTTGCGAGTATGGTGCCTTGAGTGTTGATGCCTGGTGAGGGTGTGTAGGTTTCTGGGTAAGCTGCAATGAATGTATATATGTTCAAGGCGATAAGGACGGTGACTGCGACGATTAGAATGGTTTTTTTGCGTTGTTGGTTAGCCATTTTTTCTCAGCGGTGAGCAGTTTTATGGGTTTATTTGATTGGGGGACCTTTTAAACTTGATCATTCTTTATTCAACCGATGTTTCCCATAGCCTGTATTACATTTGTAATACAAGTGAAAATCCTTTTATGCCGTCTCACATATGAAGCGGTTAAAAGGCCAGACCTAAAGGATTGAAAATTGAATGTTCCAAAGCCAAAGTAGCGCAAAACGAGCCTCTATAATTGCAATAACAGCAGCACTGTACACAGTATTCTTCTACCTCTCATTCGCCATAGGCGTACCAAGCTTCACAGTTCTCTATCTGCCAATCATCCTGCTCGGAGTCTTTCCTCTTTGGTTCGGATGGAGCGGATTAGTCGGCAGCATGATCGGAGCATTCATAGGCGGAGTCTACGTCGAAGGCTTACCACTATACCTTGCTTGGGTAGAAATAACAACCGCTATAGTCATCTACGGCTTAAACTGGCTCCTAATCCCAAAATCAGCAGCAGAAGCAAAGACAAAAAAAAGCCTCATAATCCTCTCAAGCATATACGCCTTAACCCTGTTTGTGGGCACTTGCTTTATCCTCTGGCAGTTTTCAACCTTCGGAATATTCCCCGCAGAAGTCGCATGGCCACTCTTGCCCGGAACATTTGCACTCAACTTACCCATTGCCTTGATTGCTTGTCCAGCTTTGATTAGAGCAGTGTCACCGAAACTAAAGAGCTGGGCCATGTACTCTGGGAACTTTGCGGACTGGAGAAGCCGCCGAAGCCCAAAACCAACCTAAACCCGATTACCTTCCTTTTTTATCAAGATAGAAAATACTTTTAAGTTATCAATCCCTAAAGGCAACTTGAGCGGTTGTAAATGAAAATCCGAATTGTCAAACTAACGCCTGAATCCCTCGCTGGGGTGCTTCAGGGCAAATCATCTACTTTCACTTCGAATTTGCCCATCGACGCCGAAATTTTAGACATAAAAATGGATCTATTTACCAAACAAGTGTCAATTGTTGTTAGGAGCGAGATCTTTGAGGATGTTGCCGAAGCATTGCCCATTCCAGAGTTCCAACTTTCAAAAACTACGGAAATAAAGGGTATGCCTAAGCCTTCGCCAATAACGATCAAATCCCAACCAATCCCTGAAGCTAAATCCATGGTTGCGAAGCTGCCTACGCCGCAGCCAAGTCGGATGGCAAGCAAAATGGAGAATGAATTCAGTCCTGAACAGCGAAAATTGCTTAGCTTCACTGTTAAAGCGGATTGTGTGGTTGCTAAGCCTGTGGTGTTCTTGAAGGCTGAATGGGATGACATTAATGAGGTTGTGAGAAGTTTAGGCGGCAAATGGGTGAAAGGCGACATAATAAGTTACTGGGAAATCCCTCTACAATAGACTGCTGGCTCGACGTAGAAACGAAAAAACTTTAAACCCGAAATCCCTAAGAGAAGAGCAGTGAGTCAAGATGGAAAAAACAACTGATAAACCATTAACCAGAGACGCGCTAGTCTCGATGCAAGTTATAGATGCAAAAGGGCGCCTAATAGGAAAAGTAAAAGACCTTGCTTTCTCCGTTGGAAAAAATGGAATTGCACTAACAATTGAAAGTGACAGTGGTGAAATCCAAACCGTCGCATGGGAAGACGTGCAAGCCGCAGCAGACTTCATTCTTCTAAAGCCACAGATGGTTCAAAACACATATCAGCCAACTCAATCTTCAGCTCAACCAGTCCAACAACCCCAAGCACAGACAACACAGCCGAAGTGCCCAACATGCGGTAGACCCTTAACTTGGATACCTCAATACCAAAGATGGTACTGCTATAACGACAAAAAATACGTTTAAAAACGTATTTTCATCAACATTTTTTTCTTAATTTTCACTTTATAGCAGTTTATTTTCTGTTTGGTAAAATGGGTTTTTGCCTTTGTTAATACTTGAGAAATCGGCAATATTTGAAAACACTTTTTGTCTGAAAATTAAAAATTGACTGCTTTAAAAAAAAAAATAAAGCGTTGTTTAGTTTTCTATGGGCTTTTCTAATATGGTGATTGACCCGTTCTTACCGAGTCTCAGCTGTTTTTCACCCTTAAACATGGCTACATGAGCGTTCTTCACTTCAATGAAGTCGCCGACGTGAACCGAGCCTATCTGTTGGTCCCAAAGGCAAAGCAGGATTTTTCCTGTATCATCACCGATGGATGCATTAGAAACGACGGCGTTGTCTCGGAATTGGGTATGGACTTTAGCGGGTTCGGCGGTTTGCAGAACTTCGGCGGCAACGTTGATTTTTTTCATCCCGACGCGTAGATTCTCTATTTTGTAGTGTGAAGGCGCTGGGTTTTGGCGGGCGATTTCTTTGCGTACTTTGTTCGTGTCCATCGAATGGTCGAATGAAACGTCAGTTCTTGCAAGGGTTTCATCTGGAACCCGGAACTGAGCAATCACTTTGGTATCTTTTGTAATTAGGAAGATGGCTTGAGTTGTAACGTTTCCCCGATATTCAACAGTTAAATCTGAGACTGACATAGGTTTGCCCTGCTCTTTTGCCTCAATTAAGGCTTGGAAGAGCTCGGTTGGGTACACTTCATGCTGTGTAGCGATGAAGGCAAGCTGATCTTCAAGGGTGGGCTTTTTTGGTTTCATACTTATTTTATTCTCCTTCAGTTTAGCGAATAATCTTGGAAATAGCAAACTAAGTTAGCCCTAAAATTTACTTTTTCTAGATTAACTTCCGCAATTTACTAGTAATGCCCCCTTAGCTATATAGGTGTAACTGCTAAAAAGCGTATTTTTCAAGGAAAACTTGAACGTTTGTGTAACCTTCGAAAGGTATGTCTGGGCTTCCAAAAAGCAGAAAAACAAGCTCCACCTAACATTAGATAACCGCTTATTTTTGGAGTAAAACCATGACCGAAGAACTCAAAGACTTAACTAAAGTTGACTTAAAAAACCTCGACAAAGTCTTCTATCCCAAAAACAAAGTAACCAAAGGTCAAGTTGTTGAATACTACATTCGGATGGCTCCAAAAATTCTTCCTGTCATAGCTGACAGACCTTTAGTTTTAACTAGGTACCCAGATGGCATCGAGGGCGATAAGGTCAGTTTTTTCGAAAAGAATGCACCCGAAGGAACCCCCAACTGGGTCAAAACGAAAAAAATCTATTCACCAACCTCGAAGCGGGATGTTTACTACATCGTTTGCAATGACTTAGACACCCTCATTTGGCTCGCGAATTTAGCTTCTTTGGAAATCCATATGCCTTTCTCCAAAATCGACGCCTTGGATAAGCCGGACTTGATGTTTTTTGATGTTGACCCTGAACCGCCTGCAACTTTGAGTGACGCCGCGGAAGCTTCGCTCTTGTTAAAGGATAAGCTTCTTGACTTAGGACTTACGCCTTTTGTAAAGACTTCGGGCAAAAAAGGGTTACATGTGGTAATCCCCATTGAACCCGAACATTCGTTTGAGAAAGCAAGGGCTTTCGTTCATGAAGTAGGCGTTGAGCTGGCAAAAGAAAGCGAAATGGTTGTATCCGAATTCAAGGACACCAAGAAGCCCGGCAAAGTTTTTGCCGATTACCTGCAGAATTCGCCATTGCGCACGATGGTTGTTCCCTACAGTTTGCGTCCGACGCCTGACGCCACCGTTTCAACTCCCTTGGACTGGAGTGAAGTGAAGAAAGAAATAAACCCAACCGACTACACTATTTCTACTGTAGTTAAGCGGACTGGTAATCCGTGGAAAGATATTTTTGAAAAGAGATGTAAATTGGAGATTTAGTTATGGAAGAACAAGAAAACGTTGAAGAAGCTTCTTCTGAGAAAACTAGTGCCTCTGCCCCAAGCAGGTCAATTTGGTCAGGAAACATCACGATTGGTTTGGTGAATGTTCCAGTAAAATTGTTTTCAATGATTTATGATAAGGGCATAGCGTTTCATTTTCTGCATAAAACCGATGGTCAACCCTTAAAGTACGTAAAGATGTGTACCAAAGATGACAAGATAGTGCCTTGGAATGAGGTTGTTCGCGGTTACGAAGTCGCCAAAAACGAGTACATCATCTTTGACCAGAAGGAGCTTAACGAGGCTAAACCCGAATCCGACAGGCGCATACGAATCAGCAAATTCGTCGATTACTTCTCGGTTGATCCCATATACTTCGATCGCACTTACGCTTTGTTGCCTGATAAAAGCAAAGACGCCTACGGATTGTTGCTTCGGGCTTTGGAAAAAACAAACAAGGCGGGCGCCGGACGGATCACGTTGCGTACCAAAGAATACCCTGCACTTCTGCACACTTACAAAGGCGCTTTGGTTCTGACGACTTTGCGTTACGCTTACGATGTAGTGGACCCAACAGATTTTGAACCTCTCCACAAGCTTGAAACACCCCAAAAAGCCGAATTAGACCTTGCCGTGAAAATCGTTACTGACCTCTCAGGTGAATTCGATATAACGGAATTCAAAGACACTTACATGGAGCGAGTGCAGGAACTCGTAAAACAAAAAGTGAAGGGCGAAAAAATCCACATTGAGAAACCTCCAGAAGTCGAAGCCAAAGGCCTCATGGTTGCGCTGCGAGAAACTCTCAAGCAGTTGGAGCAGAAATGAGTCGTCACATTTACCTGCCAATGCTTGCAAAGGTTGCTGAGGAGCCTTTTTCGGATAAGGACTGGATTTTTGAGGTTAAATGGGATGGGTTCCGAGCTATAGCTTACGTTGAGGACCCTTTTAGCCTCAAGAGTCGAAATGAGAAAGAGTTGAAACAGAATTTTCCTGAGTTGCAGGAATTAACTAAGATCGCCAAAAACATAGTTGTTGATGGTGAAATTATTGTAATGCGGGATGGTAAACCCGACTTCCAATCGCTCCTCGAACGGGGGCAAGCGGTTTCAACGAGGGAAATCCAGCGGCAGGAAGGTCGCGCTCCCGCAGTCTACATTGTCTTTGACATATTAGAGAAAGATGGGAAATCACTTACTAAATTAACACTGATGGAGCGCAAAGCCATTCTCAAAGACTCATTACCGGAAGGCTCAAACGTGCTTTTATGCGATTTTATCGAAGAAAAAGGCGAATCCTACTTCAAACTGGCACTTGAAAAAGGGTTGGAGGGTGTTGTGGCAAAGCGCAAGGATAGTCAATACGAGGAAGGTTTGCGGACTGGGAGTTGGTTAAAGATAAAAAAATTAAAAACATGTGACTGCGTAATCTTCGGGTACACAAGAGGCGAATCGGTTAGGGCGAAAACTTTTGGCGCCCTGTTGCTTGGTGTTTATGATAACGGTAAACCTGTCTATGTTGGCAAGGTGGGCACGGGTTTTACTGAGCAGGTGATTGGGGTTTTGTCGGATAAATTTGAGAAGATAAAGACTGATGTTGCCCCCTTTAAGCCTGAAACCGGCGACGTGGTCACGTGGCTTGAACCCAAACTCGTCTGCGAAGTTGCCTATCAAGTGTTAACGAGGGACATGCGATTGCGAATGGCACGTTTCAAAAGATTAAGGGATGACAAGCCACCTGAACAATGCACGATCGACCAAATATTGGACACCAAAAAAAGCAATGCGGTTAGGGAGGAAAAAGATGGCGCCAAAGAAGAGGCTTCAGAAGTAGACGAGAAACTATCGGAATATGCCTCTAAACGTCATTTTGAAGAAACCCCAGAACCTAAGGGCATTCCAGAGAAAAAAGGGGATAAACTCCTCTTTGTTATCCAAGAACACCATGCCAGACGACTTCACTATGATTTTAGATTGGAAAAGGATGGGGTTCTCAAGAGCTGGGCAGTTCCAAAGGGGATGCCTGAGGCTGGACAGAAGGTTTTAGCGGTGGAAACGGAAGACCACCCCTACGAATACGGCAGCTTTGAGGGCGAAATCCCCAAAGGGCAATATGGCGCTGGAACTGTGAAAATCTGGGATAAGGGACACTACGAAGCTAAACTCTGGGAGAACGACAAAATCGAAGTCACCTTAGACGGCCAACGCCTCATGGGACGTTACATTCTGGTTCGGCTTAAAAGGGCTGGCGACAATGACTGGTTACTGCTAAAGGGAAAAGAGTAGAATGCAAAATCTCCATTTGGGCACAATTGGCTGGAGCTACGATTTCTGGAAAGGCATTTTCTACCCCAAAAAAACTGTTTCCAAAGATTACTTAACCTACTATGCCCACCAGTTTAACACAGTTGAAGTGGATAGCACTTTCTATCGAATCCCCGCCAAAACAACGGTAACCAACTGGAAACAACAGGGCACCCCAAACTTTCTTTTCTCACTAAAATTTCCCCAGCTTATAACTCACGTAAGGATGCTCAAGGATTGCCAGTATGAAACAGATGTTTTTCTTAAAACGATAAGCTTGCTTGGGGAAAAGCTTGGAGCCTTGTTGTTACAGTTTCCTCCAAGCTTCGGTGTTGACCATCTTTCCGACTTAGAGGTGTACTTGAAGAAACTGCCTAAAGTACACCGTTACGTCATTGAAGTCAGGAACAAAAGCTTGCTAACACCAGAGTTCTACTCTCTTTTAAAAGATAACAAGGTTGCTTTGGCTTGGGCTGACAGCCTTTTAATGGCACAAATTCGGGAAGTAACCACAGATTTCTTGTATATCCGTTGGGAAGGCGATCGCAAGAGAGTCAATGGAACCTTGGGTAAAATAGAAGTCGACAGGGCAGTCGATCTAAAGACGGAGGCAGAGAAACTCACGCATTTCCTTGGCAAGATGAATGTCTTCGGCTACTTTGGCAAGTATTATTCAGGGTATCCACCTTTAGACATAGAAATCCTCCAAGGATATTTAGACGCTAATGAGGCAGGTTAGAAAAAAATGTTTTTTAAACAAATTCAGAAGCACAGCGACAACTTCTCGTACATTATAGCAGATGAAGAAAACAAGCACGCAGCGGTAGTTGATTCGAGCTATAACGCTGACGAAATAATGAAAATCGTAAAAAACCAGAAACTGCAACTAAAATACGTCATAAATACCCACGGGCATCCTGACCATACAGCAGGCAACTCAGAATTAGTCTCAATTTTTGGATCAAAAATAGTTGCGCATGAACAGTCCAAAATAAGCCATGACATCTCCGTGGATGACGGCGATACTATTTATATCGGGAAAATCTCTGTAGAAATCATCTACACGCCTGGACATACAACTGATAGTGTATGTCTGTTAATTGATAATCAGAAACTTTTGACGGGCGATACATTGTTTGTGGGTGAATGCGGCAGAACCGATTTTCCAGGCGGCAACTCCAAAAGCATGTATGAGAGTCTATTTGGGAAGCTGATAAAACTAGATGATGATGTCGAAGTTTATCCAGGACATGACTACGGCGTTAAGCCTTCATCGACGATTAGGGAGGAAAAAAATTCAAACTATACTCTCCAACCCCGAAATCTCAAAGACTTCGTTGAATTTATGAGTCAACCATAACGTTCTGTTTTACTCTTTTCTTCATAGAATATAATCCGACAATCAACATAAGGAATATTATTACCAATATGACTGCAGCGATTTCGGGATGAATCAGAGTTTCAAAAACAATAATTAAAAACTGGACTGTAGGGTTATCTGCGAGGGTTTGGGGAGTGGCATTTTCAGATGTCACAGGCAAAAATCGGTAATCAACTGTGTCTAATGGCAAAGTTACAGAGTTTACATTTAACCATTCATTGATGGGGTAAAAGTTCGTTGAATTTGTCTCCCAAGCAAAAAGAGTAGCAACTCCATAGACATCTAAAGTTGAAATAAGCGGAGGGGGACTACCTAAACTGTAAATACCATACATCAAATCACCGGTGTAGTTGCTGTGTCCCAACCCTAAACTATGACCCAACTCGTGAAGAGCAATGTGCTGCATGTCCACTTCATTCAAAGGTTCACCGTGATTAGCGTGAGTCCCAAGAATAATCGTTGAATTAATTATAACACTTTGGGGGTCGGGAAAAATTTGTGATAAACCTATTTCGTCAGTCATGTTGCTCAATGAAGAATCAGTCCAATTGATGTAGATATCAAAACCTGGTAACGAAACGTTCGAAACTGTTGTTTGAATCCTCAAGTTGGACAAGTAAGAATAGTTGGAGTAGTTTGACACAAAAGCCGTGATCGCATCATTCCATTGTCCAACGGCACGAGTTGCAGAACTAAGGTAAGAAGGGTTCCACCAAGACTCATTATTTGCCATAACAATAAGAGCGTTTAAAGTTGAATGGTCCCACACAAACCCTTGAAGTGCTATAGTGTATTCGTTTTTTGGACTTTGCGTTTGACTTTGGCTGCCGCTTACAAGACACGCCGCAAAAACAAGACTTGCAATCCAAAGAAACAACAAAAATTTGCGCATAAACTTCTACAATAAAAAATGGCTATGGTCCATTTAAGTATTGTTACAAGCAATCTCTTTGATGGATAGCTGGCGTAAAAACCAGAGATTGACTTTATTCCTTTGATTAAAAAAAGGTTATTTTACGTTTGCTTCATTTCAGAAGTAATTGATTAAGGTTACTTCAGATACTTTTTTATTGTGCTTATTCTAAACATTGGAACCAAAAAACACTCGCTAAAACCCTATAAGAAAAACAAAACTTAAAAGGTTTAAAGATCATATGTGAGACTGTAATGAAAAATAGATCTATCTATCCGTATCTCTGCTCAATTAAATAGATTTAAGGTTGCCAATAATATTAAAAAAATTAAACAATCACATTTAACTCCTGCAATACGCTCGCTTGCAACAATTTTATCCAGTGAACACTTGAAAAAGGCTGGATACAAATGATAGTTACCGAAATCATCTCCATAATTCTTCTTGGTGTACTTCTTTTTTGGACAGTTTACAATGGATCGATAATCTTCCTTGGAATAAGAAGTAAACGTAAACAACTGTCAACGACTTTGGACACTAAAATTGCTGTTTTTCCAAATTTTTCAATTATTGTGCCAACTAAAAATGAGGAGACTGTAATTCAACGATGCTTAGACGGCATTATGAATATTGATTACCCAAAAGAAAAAATGCAAATAATAGTGGTAGACGGAAAATCTGCGGATAATACGCTTAAAATATGTTCAGAGTTTTCCGAGAAATATCCTGAAAATGTCAAAGTTATTTCTGAGAAATCAGTGAAGGGTAAACCCGCAGCTCTCAATCTCGCATTACCATTTGTGACGGGCGAAATAGTGGGAGTTTTTGACGCAGATAGTTTTCCTGAAAAAGATGTTCTATCCAAAGTTGTATCTTATTTTAACGATAAAAAAGTCATGGCGGTACAGGGTAGAACAACTTCAATCAACGAAAAAACAAACGCCCTCACACGCGTCATTGCGATGGAAGAGAAAGCTTGGTTCCAAGCATTACTTACAGGAAGGGAACATCTTCAATTGTTCGTTCCCCTAACTGGCAGCTGTCAATTCGTCAGACGCAGTGTGGTCGAAGAGTTAGGCGGTTGGGACGAAAATTCATTGACTGAAGACGTAGAATTTGCATTGCGAATGGTCGAAAAGAAACACCTTATCAAATATGCCCCTGATGTTTGCTCAGGCCAAGAAACCCCCAGCAACATGCGCCCACTGTTTAAGCAAAGGGTTCGATGGTACAGAGGCTACATGGAAACAGCCATAAAATACGGGCGTCTCCTTGACAACCTGAACAAAAGAACCGTTGATGCAGAAATTTCTATGGCGGGGCCATTCATGATGGTGGTGTCCTTGTTAAGCTACATAAACTGGTTCTTCGTTGCATTATTCTTATCAGAAAGTAACCCGGTCATCAACTTTACCGGGTTAGTGATAGCTTTGACTGCGGTTTCGCTAGTTTCAATAGGCGTAGCTTTAGCTGCCTCCGAAAAACCGATAAAGCCGCAGAACATTCTCTGGATACCCTTCATCTACGTTTACTGGCTTATGCAGATGTTCATTGCAGGCTGGGCATTTCTAAAACTTATATTTAGGCGAAAAAGAGTTTGGACAAAAACGCTCAAAAAAGGTTCTATTGCCTCTAATGGTGCCGCTAAAGACGGCTTATTTTCCTAATGATTAAGTGCCCAGATTTTGAAATGCTATAAAAAGTAAAGCTATTTTATCAAAAGTTTATGTTAAAATGTGTTTGCTAAATGATTAATCATGTTTATTTAACTCTTTATTACCATAATTTTAAATCATGCAAACACGTTAAAAGCTAATAATAGTGTCTCTTACTGAAGGGGCTGTTGGCTGATCGTGCAGGGAAATACATTTAACAAATCGTTCAAGGAGGCATTTTTGTTATACAGTTAACATTAACTAAACGGAAACGCTTCCATCCGCTCAATGCCTTTAAGTGCGCTTTTTCAATGAATTCTTCAAGTAACATTGCTAAACGAAAGATTTTTAGAATAAATCCGTTGAAAATAGGGATGAAAGCAAATTCTGTTTTGGCAATTGCACTTATTGTGGTAATGATGGTTTCTGTTTTTGCTTGGTTATCAGTTGGGTCTCAAAGTAAACCAATTATTGTTCAGCCAGTAGTTAACGATCCTACAGCCACTCCTGATCCGAGTCAACAAAGTGCGAATCCAACTTCAACATCTAATCCGACTAAAACACCTGATATTAATACAATCTTCAGAAACATTGTTACAAGTGTTACGGACCCCATTATTGCAACTAAACCGCCCGGTCTAATTGAATCAAACCAAAACCTTACCGCTGCAGTATGGCAGACAGTAGCGGCAAACGCTTGGCAATACTTCCAACCTGACAACGGTGTAGATCGAAATACTGGGCTTCCTAAAGCAAGTTTGGGCTTTCCATATTTTACTGATTGGGACTTAGGCGCTTATATTCAAGCAATAATCGATGCGAATCGGACGGGTTTAATAGGCTATGATGGTAACTGGGGCTCGAATGCACGAATAAATAAAGTTCTTACTTTTTTAGAAACCCGTGATTTAAACGAAACTACCGGTTATCCATATTGGTTCTACCAAGCTTCAGATGGAAAAGATCACCATACTTCTTCGGACGCAGCTACGAGTATTGTTGATACCGTCGATACTGGACGCCTATTTGTGGCTCTGAACAACCTTAAAACTTTTAATTCTAACTTCACTGATCGTGTTAACAATTTTGTCTACAACAAATATGGTAATAGATCAGATTACCTTTCGTTGATACCAGATATTATGAATGAAGGCAATGGGGTAGGGAGCATCTACGGATACTATTATGTAAGTGGGTTTGCAGCCTTTTTCCCTACTCAACTTGGAACTTTACCCACCCAAATTCTAACCAACATCCTAAAAAATGGCAACGTTACAACCCCTGAAGGCATTCAATTGCCTAGAGCTTCAATTTCATGTGAGCCACTACTTTGCGCGACCTTTGAACTTAACAACAGCCCCCAATTTTTGGCTTTAGCTAAACAAGTTTACATAGCACACGAAGCAAGATGCAATGCCACAGGACAGTATGTTGCTTTTAGTGAAGGAAATACCTTGATAGGTTTCGTATATGAATGGGTAGTGCAGCCCAACGGTGATACCTGGAAAATAATAAACAACGGGGAAACCACCTATTCTACGATGAACCCGATTATTTTCACCAAAGTTTCTATGAGTTTCTTGGCTCTCTACAACACGACCTTTGCCCGAAACATGGCAATTTACCTTGAGAAAAGTCTTCCAGATTCAACAAGCGGGTACTATGCTGGAGCCGAATATAATGCGGATCCTTACAACGCGAATTCAGTTCTATCGATAGACAGTAACACAAACGGAATGATTCTAGGCGCAGCCCATTATGCTATAAACAATAGTCATTGATGAATCTGTATTGAGATCTGCCAATGAACAGTAAATCTTTCTCAATTTTGAACTATCATAAGGGATTTAGGAAGGCAATCCACGTTTAATAACTTAATAAATTTGATCTCTATTGTTGGACGAAAAAAGTGGTTAAAGTTCCTTATCATATAAAAAATTGGATTACCCAAAATCAGAATGTTTTTCCACTCTTAGCTTTTATTATTCCTTTAGCAATTAGGGCTATACCTGAAATATTAATGGGCCCTTTCATCGTTGGATTCGATACTATGGGCTTTTATGTTCCCAACACACTGCTATGGCTTCACAATGGCGTAAACATAGGAACCCTGCTTGCGACGGCACCACTTTTTTACGTTATTTTCATGTCTATTGTTGCCATAGGTGGTCCGATAATTTTTATACTTAAGATAATTCCGCCGCTGCTTCTCGGTTTCTTGAGCTTATCAATATATAGTTATGCAAAAAAAGGGCTAAGGTGGTCGCCTTCAAAAAGTGTATTTGTGGCCATTTTAGGAACTGTATATTTTGTGGCTTTAAGGGCATCTTGGGATCAATTGCGAGAAGAACTTGGGTTAGTTTTCTTTTTCGTTGTATTAACTTTGCTTATTAACTTAAAAGGTAGTTCATGGAAGCGTTATGTTGCCCTTTCTTTAGCAATGTTTGCTGTGGTGTTATCTCACCAACTTGTATCTGTTCTTATGTTGGGAGCAATTGTTTTTACGGTTGTATATAATTCACTCCACAAAGATTTAGCTAGTTCAACTAAAGTTGTCATGGTTTCTTTACCTGCAATCCTGTATTTTATCATCGTCTACTTGAGTGGTGTAATCCAGTCAGGCTTGCTTAATTACTTTACAAACGTTGGGTCTCCTTTGTCTAGTTGGAGTGGCTTTCCTTCTTATCAATCAATGCTGTTTGACACAGGTAGGTTTCTTCGTGTATTGTTTCTTGCTTATACTTCCTGTAGCTGTGATGAGCATTTGGCGACTCCGAAATCTTCAACTATGTTCTTGGCTCTTCTTTAGCTTAATTCTAATGTTACTGCCGATTGCTTCCGTAAGCCCTTACCGTTGGGTATTGATGCTTGTTTATCCCCTCGCTTTTTATGCCACAGAAACTCTAAGCAGGCTCAAGTCAATCAAGTGGAAACGATTCAGGTTCAACGTATATCGGATTGCAATGGTATATGTCGTTTTGTCAACGAGTATCCTGAGCTTCGGTTTCATATTCATGACCTCGGAACACCCCTTCGTATACTTTAATCCTCAATATGTAAACTATTACGAATTCCAAATTCCTTCCTCGATGCTGCAGAACACAATTTCAATAACTGATTGTAAAGATACAGCAAATGCTCTACAGTGGTTCAAAACCAATGAAAACAGCAGCGCTACTTTGCTTACACACACTGTATTTTACAGCTGGGCATTATTAACACTCAAAAGGGACCAAGTTAGAGATTATGAATTCGATGCACCTGACAATGCTGCAATGGTGGCCGTAAAGGAGGGGCATTCACAAATCTACTTTATATGGTGGATAAACGGAAAGGGGTGGTATGCTCAACCAACTCTGCCCTCTATATTTCATGAAGTTTATCGAAGTGGAAATATTGCGATTTATAGTTATAACATGAGCAAATAACACAAGTGAATCCAATCGTTACTGAGATTTTATATTACTTGTAATTAACGGCGTAAATTTCAAGTCAACAAAAGTCTAAGGATTCCTTCCATGATGATTATTTGCATGTTTTCAATTGCTTTCATAAATAAAATCAATCAAAGAAACTCAAATTCTTAATCTTGCTGCTAAAATCATTATGGAATAATTGATTTAATTTGCGCAATTAATAAATACCATTAGATCGAAAGTTATTAAAAATACTTTCAGTGTAAAGGAAATTGACGATGCCAAAGGCTATACCTCAATGCCAAAATCCAACCTGTCTTAATAGAAAACATTTGTTAAATCTGAAAACAAAAGCCCTACGTTCCGGCGTATGGTTCAAAGCGTTGCAAAGAATCGATAGAGTGCTCTTTGATCTAACGATAAGAGTTGTGGGTAACATTCGAAGTACCCAATTAGCAAAGAGTATACTCACACTCACGGGGAAGTTGGAAAGTGCAAATCAAGTTGGCTTTTCAATGCGTTTGAGGACAATCGGCTTGCCTCTGTCTCAAAAAATCAGTTCCATAGCTCAGAAGATAGGAAATACTTCTGCTATCACTTGGGCGTTTGATTCTTTATTTGCTATCTTTCTGGCCATAATGAACGTTAATAATTCTAGAATATTTAAGGTTTGAAGGTTCAAAATGACATCCTATTTCTGTCAGATTTCAAGAGTTTTTCCGGAATCCAACACCTTAATTTCGCAAATGTTAAATCCTTATCCTTTACCCATTAACTATAAAAAAGAACAGTGCGTTAGAAGATGATCAAAGGTGGGTTCAACAGGATTGCAGACAAAATTAAAGGATATGTTAAAGAGAACTGGGGCGCACCTTTTATAGTGGGATTTATGCTGCTTCTGTCCAGTGTTGCAGTTTTCTTATCTTTAGGATTATCTTATGTAGCCGATACTATAGTTGACTATGCGTATTATGCTTTAGTTGTCGGGGTCCTATTGCAACTTGTTTGCTTTTTGAAATATGGCCGAAAAACCAGTGAGGCTGAATCCTTATAGTGCCTCAAGTTGAATTGTCGTTTGTTGTTCCTGCATACAATGAAGAAGACTACATTGAGGACACTCTTGGATTAATCGACGCTGTTATCATGGACAAGAATTTGTCATATGAGATTGTAGTCGTAAATGACGGGAGCGGAGACAAAACTCTGGCAAAAGCAAACCGTTATGCTGGGAAAAACGGACATGTCAAAGTTATAAGTTACAGCAAAAATGCGGGAAAAGGCTTTGCCGTAAAAACTGGCTTTATGAAAGCCGTTGGAAACGTTGTGTTTTTCGCTGACAGCGACATGGAAATTGATTTAAGAAAAATCTCAGACTATATTGAGGCATTAAAACATGGGGACATAGTAATAGCTTCTAAACGACACTGCCACTCTCAAGTTGAAGTGCCAATGTCTAGAAGAGTTTTAAGCGAATGTTTCAATGCGCTAGTTCGCCTTCTTACAGGAGTACCCCTTAAAGATACCCAGTCTGGGCTCAAAGCGATGAAGAAAAGTGCGTTCATCAACGTTTTTCCCAGATTGACTGTGAAACGTTATGCTTTCGATGTTGAGTTACTTGCAGTCGCGAATCTTTACGGCCTAAAGGTTGTAGAAATGCCAGTAAATATCAAATTAGCGCCAAATTTAAGCCAAAAGAGATGTGGCGCATGTTCATTGACTTGCTTGGAATAGCTTACAGACTTCGGGTCATCCATTGGTATCAACGACCGCTTGCTGAAAAAAACGGTTTCCAAAACATGGTTTCATACGTATTCCGGGAACCATAATGTCCACAACACCAATCGTATCAATTATTATTCCTTGCAAAGGAGTTGACCAATACACTAAAGAATCCATAAAGGGCTGCGGACAACTCGATTACCCAAATTTTGAGATAATACTGTTACCCGATTACTCTACCGACACAATTGAGGGCGTCAAAGTCATAGCTACTGGACCAGTATCACCTGGAATTAAACGAAACTTGGGCGTAAAAAACTCAAATGGCGAGTTCTGTGCGTTCATCGATAATGATGCTTACCCTAGAAGCGACTGGTTAACCAATGCTTTAAAGTATCTCAATGACCAACAAGTTGGTGGTGTTGGGGGACCTGGATTAACGCCTGACGCAGACGGTTTTCTGCAGAAGGCTGGCGGATATGTTCTTTCTTCCTTTATGGTGGGCAATTTGTCAAGCAGGTATAAAACTAAAAGTTGCTTTGAATCGGATGACATACACTCCTGCAATTTCATAGCCCGCAAATCAGTAATAGAAGAAGCTGGCGGATGGAACGAAAAATACTGGCCTGGCGAAGACACGCTTATGTGCCTATCTATAAGGAAACTTGGCAAAAAACTAGTTGAGTCATCTAATGTAGTTGTCTATCATCATCGCCGTTCACTTTTTAAGCCGCACCTCAGGCAAGTTTCAAGATTTGGAGAACATAGAGGATTCTTTGCGAAGAAATTTCCAGAGAACTCCGCGAAAATCACATATTTCTTTCCATCTCTCCTCGTTTCTTCCTTCATTGTGGGATTAGTATTGGCTTTGTTGTTTTCCTTGTTTCTTTACATCCTACTCTTTGGAGTAGCGGTTTACCTTGTTTCAAGCTTGATTGCGGCTGCACTTCAAGTCAGAGCAGCAAAGCTGCTTTTCTCGGTTTGGTTAGGCATAATAGTAACACATATCATCTACGGCTCTTTCTTCATAGCCGGCTTAATTAAGCGTGATCTAAAAAGATGAAAATCAGCATCTCCTACCCGCCAATACAATCAGAAAAAGGCGTTCCTTTACTCAGCCAGAACAGGCAATTCCAATACTTCAAATCGCCTACTTACATCTATCCAGTTGTGCCCGCGTATGCTGCCACTATGTTGGATAAATCAGGTTATGATGTTATTTGGGACGATGGCATTGCTGAAGAGAAAAATTATAGCCAATGGGCAAAAGATCTTGAAAAAAATAGCCCCGACGTTATCATGATTGAAACCAAAACACCAGTTATCAAAAAGCACTGGGCAATTATTCAAGATGTGAAAAATGTTCTTCATAACTCCAAGGTTGTTCTGGTCGGTGACCATGTTACAGCGTTACCTCAAGAATCGATGGAACAGAGCAAGGTCGATTTTATTTTGACGGGGGGTGACTATGACTTTCTATTGCTTAACTTGGTTGATCTATTAAATGGTAACGGAAATCAACTTGAACCTGGAATTTGGTATCGCGAAAACGAACAAATAAAGAATACTGGACAATTCAAATTAAATCACAATTTAGATGATTTACCCAAAATTAATCGTGACTTGACGAAATGGACGCTTTATAACCAGCGAAACGGTAACTTCAAAATTACACCGGGCGCTTACACAATGGCCGGCCGCGATTGCTGGTGGCGAAAAGATGGAGGATGCACTTTTTGTTCATGGCCCACATTATATCCTACTTTCAGGGTAATGAAACCTGAACATTTAGCAGACGAAATAGGGTTGCTAATTGAGCATTACGGAGCTAAATCTGTGTTTGATGACACCGGCTGTTTTCCAGCTGGAGAATGGCTTAGACGGTTTGCCAATTTAATGATTGAGCGCGGATATAATCGGAAAGTGCAGTTTAGTTGCAACATGCGATTTGGAGCTTTAAAACGAGAAGATTATAGTTTAATGAAGAAAGCAGGTTTCAGGATGCTTCTATTTGGAATAGAATCGGGAAGTCAAGCTACGCTTGATCGTCTTAACAAAGGAACCACAATTAAAAATATAATGAATGAATGCAGAATACCACGCGAAGAGGGGTTAGAACCACACATAACCATAATGGTAGGATACCCTTGGGAAACCCGCTTAGAAGCATTGAGTACCCTAGAAGTTGCTAAGACCTTAATGCAGAAAGGCTGGGCTACAACTCTTCAATCAACTGTTGTTATTCCTTATCCAGGAAGTAAGTTATATGCTGAAGCACTGAAGAATAGTTGGTTCCGATTTGATCCTACTGATTATGAACGGTTTGATATGAAAGAACCTGTTATGACCACACCAGATATGACGCCTGAAGAAGTGATGAAACTCTGCGACGAAATATACAAGGTTTTCTTAACACCTCGGTACATATTCAAGCAACTCGTTCGAATACGATCACTGAAAGATTTCAAATACTCGATTAAAGGCGCAGCAAAAGTATTGGGTCATGTTAAAGACTTTGCAAAAAATAAATAACTCTGAGGCAGAATCCATTATTCAAGGTGCAAAAGCCAGAGGTCCCCGAGTTTCTGTTGTTATAACTACTAAAAATGAAGAGAAAAACATGGAGAACTGCTTGCAATCGATAAAAAATCAAATCTACAAGAACATTGAACTAGTAGTGGTTGATAATTTTTCTAAAGATAAAACGGTTGAAATCTCAAAAAAATATACGGCTAAAGTTTATTTCAAAGGAAACGAGCGATCTGCACAAAGAAATTTTGGTGTCAAAGTTGCAAGCGGCGAATACATTCTATATTTGGATGCAGACATGATTTTGAGTCCCACTACAATCGAGGAATGTGTCATAAAGTGTGAATCCGACGGTTTTGACGCACTTTACGTTCCAGAGAAAATAGTCGGTGAAGGTTTCTGGATTAAGGTTAGAGATTTCGAGCGCAGTTTCTACACTGGCACTGTTATAGACGCTGTTAGATTTATTCGAAGAGGTTTGTTCCTTCAAGTAGGAGGATTTGATGAAACTCTTGTCGGTCCTGAGGATTGGGATTTAGATAGGAAAATAAGGAAAAATGCTCGAACAGGTATCGCAAGTGTCCCTCTTTATCATAATGAGGGTCGATTTAACTTGAAGCTGTATCTAAACAAAAAAGTTTACTATACAAAAGGGATTCAAAAGTACATAAAGAAATGGGGGTCCACTGATTCTGAGACTATTAAGCAGATTGGTGTATGGTATAGACTAATCGGTGTTTTTGTTGAAAACGGCAAATGGAAAAAGTTAATTCGCCATCCAATATATATGCTGGCTATGTACTTTTTGCGAATTACACTTGCAATTGTATATTATTTTCAAGCATCGAACGAGACTAAACAAAATCTTAGTTATTAAAGAGTTGTTAAAATGAGTAAGTTATCAAATATTGTGATAATTGCTAATTCTCAAATTAGAAGTGATTCTCTTTCAGGAAGCGATAGGATCTTTATTGAATTAGCTAAACGTTGGAGTAGAATGGGGCAAAAAATTTTGTTGGTTACTTGCCAAGAAGGGTATGAGATGTGCCGGCGATATGGCCTGGTCAATGTTGATTACATTATCAGTACTTCCAAGCATAATCTGCCTGTTTATCTCTCGTATTTTTTAAGGCTATTAAGAAACATAATTTTAGTTTCGAAAATTGGCTCTGAAAATGTTGTGGTCTATTCTTCTTGTGATTTTTGGCCTGATTCCATTCCAGCTTGGCTTTTTAAGTTGAAGTTCAAGCGTGTTACGTGGACAGCAGGATTTTATCTCTTTGCTCCCATCCCTTTTAACAGCGATACACCTTATAAAGGGTCACGAAGGTTTCGTGGTTTATTCTATTATTTTTCTCAGTTGCCTGTTTACGATCTAGTACGTCGATATGCGGATATTGTTTGGGTTACAGGTGAGGATGATCGTTGGCGGTTTATTTGTAATCGGTTACCTGTTAGTAGAGTTGTCGCGGTACGTGGTGGGGTAGATTTCAAAGTTTCATCTTCTATACCTGAACCTAAAGAGAAGAAGTTCGATGCTGTTTTTATCGGTCGCTTTCATCCTCAAAAGGGTGTTTTGGAACTCATAGATATTTGGCGGTTTGTTTGTGAAGAACGGAAATCTGCCAAGTTAGCTGTGATTGGTATTGGAGATCTTGAAAGTGAATTGAAGAGGAAAATACGCAATTATGGCTTGGAGAATAATATTGTACTTTTTGGTTTTAAGGATGGCATAGAAAAAATTAGAATTTTCAAAGATAGTAAAGTGGTTGTGCATCCTGCCATTTACGATAGTGGTGGGATGGCTGCTTGTGAGGCTATGGCGTGCGGTTTACCTGGTGTAAGTTTCGATCTTCCAGCATTAAGAACTTATTACCCAAAAGGGATGTTGAAAACCAGTTGTTATAACTCGAAAGAATTTGCCGAGAACATCCTTAAATTATTGAACGATGAAAAACTATACAAAAAGACGGCAAATGATGCATTGAATTGGGCAAAAGAATGGGATTGGGATGAAAGATCAAAAGAACTACTATCACTCTTAAAAAGACTTTAACTCCTCAAATCAAACACAGGTTTAAATTTTGAACTTTTCTATGGTAAAATCTAAATTATTTCTTTATAGACAGCACATTGTCTGCTTATCAATAATATCCCTCGTAGGTCTTTTATCTGTTACATGGTTTAGGGAGAGCAGCTTTCTAGGTGGTATGGATTTTCTTTTTCCACAGGATCGCTGGAATGCCTTGTATAGAACATTTTTTACTTGGGATTTATCATCGTTGGGCTTTCCCAACCCTCGAATAATTACTGGTCCTTTTCCGTATGAACTTTACCTTTTGTTTTCACAAGTTGTCGGTTTGTCATTAACAATTTCTGAGAAAATTTGGATTTATTTCCAATATACTGTAGCTGGGTGGTCAATGTATTTCTTAACTGTGACGTTGGTAAAAGGAAAGTATAGGGCATTTACCGCCACAGTCTCGGCATTATTCTATATGTTAAATCCCTACATTGCCATTGGAATTCCTACTTTTACGTATCTATGGTTAAACTATTCCCTTCTTCCTTTGAAGTTGGGTCTATTCATTAAAGGTATAGCCGAGCATAGAGATCTGAAATACGCTTTTATTGTTTCAGTAATATGGGTATTGACGACAAATACGCGATATTCTAATCCTGCTATGGTAATTTTTGATTGGTTACCTCTGTTTTTATACTTAATTTTTTATTTGGTTACCAGTAAAAACAAGAGAGAAATGGTTCGTTCAGTGTCGTTCACTGTTAAGCTAATCGGAGTATGGATTGCTCTTAATCTTTATTGGCTTATTCCGATAGTTTATAGCTTAAGATATGTAGCCGGAATGTCTGTTGAAGTTTATGGTGCTCTGGGAACAAACCTTCTGAGTAGGTTTACTTTAAACAGTGCTCCATTGTCTGAAGCCATGCGTTTATTTGGTTTATGGAGTATTCATTCTGGCTATAAAGGAGCCTCGTATAACTACTGGGCATCCTTCTTTCGATTCTCCTTTTTTTGTTATGCTGTCACTTTTGTTACTTGCCGTTATATTTTTGCCTTTACTGCATAAGAAAAAGAACGAGTACGTGCTTTTCTTCTCTATTATGGTGCTTGTCGCCTGGTTGGGCATAAGCGGTGCTCTTCCGCCATTAGCTTCACTTAAAATATGGCTAGTTGAACATGTGCCTTTACTCATTTCAGTTGTGGAGAATCCTTTCCAATTTTTCGGGTCATATATTGTTCTGGGCTATTCTTTTTTGCTCGGTGTTGGAGTGACCCTGGTTTATTGCCGTTTATCGAAGTTTAAGTCAAAGTTTAGAATTATCCCTCGTGCAACGCCAAAGATTATTACAGGATTGTTGATTTTTCTTTTTGTTGGTGTTTATGCTTTTCCAATGTGGACTGGTGATTTAATTTACCCTGGAAACAACGTTATCGGATCCGGTCGTTACACAATACCTACCTATTATTATGAGGCAGGTTCTTGGCTTAAATCACAAGATGGTGACTTTCGCATTTTTTCTTTGCCTTATAACGTGGGACCTTATGCTGCTTATAGTTGGGCTCCAAGTGGTTTTAACGGGCCCGACCCAACAGAGCAAATTCTGGGAAAATCAGTTGTATCTGGACCTTCTGACGGAAATATCGGAGGTTACATAGCAACCTCGCTTATAAATAATGAAAGCAATGTTGCTAATGAATTATCTTTGCTTAATGTGAAATATGTTTTAGTTCATAGAGACACGAACTTTGTATACACACAAAATAATAGTGGCTGGATCTCTGCTTCCGTTGAGCAATATCAAACAATTTTAACTTCTCAAAATGGTTTTGTGCTGGAAAAATCGTTTGGACAACTAGACTTCTATTTAAACGAGCGCTATGAGCCCACTTATGTTTACGCGCCTGACAACACTATTCTTGCAAGCGGCAATTTAACTCAGTTACTGGATGTTACTGAAAAACTCTCGTTAGACGCGGGGACAACTCTTGTTATATCTTCCGATCAACTAAGTTCTTCTCAACTGGACAGCATTGGAAGTGTGCTGGAAAATAGTTCGCGTCCGAGCGCAATTCCATCGGTAACCTACGATGTCATTAACCCTACACGAATTATCGTTCACGTGAATTCTTCTGCACCTTTTTTCCTTGTCTTTGGTTCATCGTACGATCGGTATTGGACAGCGCAGATTGGTGAAAAAACAGTTCAATTGCATTTTGAAGGCAATGGATATGCTAATGTATGGTTTATAGATAAAGTTGGCTCTTTTGACGTAGTTATCGACTATTCGTTTCAATCCCTTTTCTTTTACTCAATAGTGATATCCATTTCAGCTCTTATCATATGCGTGGCGTATTTAGGCCGGAGAAAGTTGAAAGCTTTTTATAATGGTAAATTAAGACAGAAGTGTTTTCCTTGAATGGTGAAAGTGGTATGAATCCAACTGCTGAACAACTGAGTACCTGTCAAGAAAAACCATATAAAGAAGATTCAATAGTGGAGCATTTTTATCGGCGGATCTCAATAAAAATAACAAAGTATGTTGCCAAGACTTCTCTAACTCCAAATAACATTTCTTTTTTGGCACTTCTATCTGCGTTAACTGCAGCGTATTTGCTCTCTTTCAACAATTTTGTATATTTTATCATTTTAGGTATTTTTTTAGTTCAACTTTCGATTATCCTTGATTGCGTTGATGGCGAGATCGCTAGGCTTAAGAATCTTAAATCAGAGTTTGGTGCCTGGTTCGATGGCATTGCTTCCAAAATAGGTGAATTATCCTTATACTTCGGCATTGCTTTTAATTGCTATGCTCTGTCTTCGATTAATTTTCTGGGAATTAACTTGCCCAATTCATTTGCCCTTATCCTTCTTTCAGGTTTGATTGCAAGTAGGCTAATGGTTATTTCTGCAAATGAGACGATTATTTCAATTCATCCTGTTGAGAGTAATGTAATGGATAGTTTTTACAATCCTCCTAGTTGGCTTAATAAATTATTAAACATAGTCAGAATCCGTGACTACGGTTTAATAATTGTTGAGGTAATCTGCTTAGGTGCTCTATTAGGTCAACTCTTCGCTACAATGCTTTTTCTCTTCGCTATGAATTTGGTTGTTTTGGTGATCATAACTGCACGTCTATTCCGAAAATGGCGTTGATATTTAGTTTTCCAGGTAATGCAAGTTGATATTACTTTTACGAATAATATTATCATTCTATTAGAAACTTAAGTGTAATTTTTATTTAATAAAACATTAAATCTGTAAGGAGAATTTCCATAACCTTTTATTTTTTGGTCAAATATTTGAAGCCCTAGCGATTGGTCGTTTGAAAATTTTAAAAACCATTCCTTTTGATAATATAGGTGCTGTAAATTATGATAACGTTTTCTATATTCTTCTTCGCCTATTAATTCAATTCTGTGTTTTTCGCTTTCGGTTTTTTTTGATTCATCAGGAATATCCATTAATAGAATTCTAGAATGCGGCTTTGAGATTCTTATCAATTCTTTAAGAACATTTTCAGCGTAATCAAGATTCGGGAAATAGAAGAAAACGCTGTAGCTCAAAATACTATCGAACATGGAATCTGCTAATGGTAGCGCTTTTGCGTCACTTATAAGAACAACAGCTGTAGATGGAAGAATTTTATGTGCAACTTTGATTAGTGACTTTGAGTAATCGACACCAACGATTTTTTTGACAAATTTCGATAAAGGAAACAGAATTGCTCCACTTCCACAGCCAACCTCTAGAAGTCGTTTATTTGGTGATAGTTCCAACTTTTCTCGGATTATCGCTATGATTTCCAACCAAGTTTTTTCATCCATTTGTCCGGTTTTTGAATCAAAGCCGTCTAATGCCATCAGTTCTTTCAGAGTCAAGTGATCCGATGTTATTTTTCCTTTTTTTTCCCAGATGTCTCTCCACAAATCCCGAGCCCGCTGAACAGTTAATTCTTCAATCTTTAAATACCTATACCCTGAATTGTAAACTTGCTTTTTCCCTACGCCTGAAAAGAAGTTTAATTTAAATTGCTATCGATTGTACAAGCACGTCAAATGGTTGAAATCTCTGACAAGTAGTGGATATCTTGCTATTACAACACATCACAATAGTTCTTTCTCTTAACTCTTATTGCAACTAGTGCCATCAAACAGTTTACTAATTAATATTATTTTACATCTGCATGCCTTGAATGGTATTATGCAAGTAACCGCTTAGCTTGTAATTCCATCTATGGCAAAAAGCGGTTATGGAAATACAACCTGTGCATTCGAAAAGCTGTCTAAACACTCATCTTATCGAGTTTATAGAAATCGACATTCTTAATCGTCACTATAGGTTAGTTTTGATTAATCAAATAATAATAAAATCACTTGAAAAACTACTGCTAAGTTCTTCATTGCAGTAAAAAAGCATAGCAAACGCTGAAGATTAGAAATATTTTCTATTATAGATTTGTTTCAATGATTTTTCTTTAAATCTGTTTTTTTTGGGGGAGGGGAAATGGTGGCGTTCGCTAACCTAACAGTAGTAAGAATATAACATCGATAAACCTTTAAGCGACTAAAAAAATACTGATTACATTAAAATGAAGACAAATACTAAAACAAAAATAGCTCTATTTACATTAATCTGCATAGTAACCGCCATATTATTCAGCAGTAGTTACTTTAATAATAGTTTCTTCAAGAGTTCTGGGTCTTCAAACGTATCTACAGTCCCTCCTAATCAGTTGCCTACTAACATAAGCGTTACTGTAGAAAAGAAAAATGATTCTGTCGCTATTATAGAAAAAAAACCTGTAGCAACTGTATATCCCACCGTTTATGTGGCCCCCCACTTTCATGTGCCGATGCCAAATAGCAATGTTGATATTGAATTTGCAACGGCACCTACTCCTTCACCTACTCCTTCACCTTTGCCGATTAGTGATCTCAGTGACCCTTACCAGAACAGTTCTTTTCCATTAACAGTTAACGTCTCAAGTTTAACTCTTGGAAATATTACAGCTCTTTACCGCACCACAGAGAATGTTTTTGCTTATCAGGGTATAGCAAGCGACGACCAATACTATTATACCTCATATAGCGATAGCCTATACAAATGGAACTACAACTGGACACTATTAACAAGCAATTATGTCTTAGATGATTTACCAGGCGTTGTGGATAATGTTTCTTTAGGCAGCCAAATTAATTCGCTCTACGTCAAAGACGACTTAATTTATGCAGGGGTATTAAACTGTAGTTTCCTATATGATGGGCAAGCGGGCTTTCATGGGGGCAGTTGGATAGCTGTTTTTAATTGCTCCGACTTGAATTTTGTCGCTATGTATCCCGTAGAAGACGAGTTTACGGAGGGATGCAGTTTTCATGATGGCTTCTGGTGGGTGACTTATCAAAGTCCACTAGTAGAGTTTAGCAATATTTCAAAGTATGATGCTGATTGGAACTTTGTATGCGATTATGTTCTATCTTATCCGCAGGTCGGTTTTGGAGATGTTGGTTATCAGGGAGTGCGTTGGATAGGCGATTATTTATATGCAAATATTCATGAAGGCCAGTTAACAGCATATTTAGATGTTTACTATTGGAATGCTTCAGCGTCGATATTTGTGCCTGTTGAACGGATACAGCAGCCTTCCGCGTATACCACACAAGGCTTTGAAGTTGACTCTGCTAATAAATTGATTTATTGGGCTGAGAGAAGTTTTAATGGTACGAGGATTTATGGCTCAGATTGTCGTGTGCTTGTCACCTCTTATTCAGGATAGACCCTTTTTTAGAACTTACAATGTGGGCTGGAGCTCGATAGTTAATTATTGCCAATGAATTGCATTATGCGGATTCTATAACTCTAACTATCCGTTACCTAGACTCTATCAAAGTTTTTTTACCTGATAATTCAACTTTCGTGCTAACAAAACTATTGATGGTTAAAACAGTTTGATATTGAACTCATGAAGGCAAGAACCTTTTATCTCGTGCTTTATTATGGATTCGCGCAACATCTGCCTTTATCTTATAATCCAATGTTGGGTAAAATGGGAAAATGGTTTCGTGGAAAATGTTGTAAACACATTTTTGCTAGGTGTGGAAGTAATGTGAACATTGAACGGGGTGCAAGTTTTAGTGACGGTTCCACAATTGAAATAGGTGACAACTCAGTAATAGGGCATAATTGCGTTTTGAACCCTTTTGTAAAAATAGGAAAAAATGTTTTAATGGGTGCAGATGTATTAATTTTTACAAACAATCATTCCTTTTCAGAAATTGACGTTCCAATAAACCAGCAAGGATATAATGAACCAAAAGCCGTTACTGTTAATGATGATGCTTGGATAGGCGCAAGAGTCATAATTCTACCTGGTAGAACGATAGGTAGATCTGCTATTGTAGGTGCTGGCTCTGTAGTAACCAAAAATGTGCCTGATTATGCTGTTGTTGGGGGTAATCCAGCAAAAATTTTGAAGTATAGAAAATAGACTCACGCTTAATTCTTTTTTTGCTAAAAGCGACTTCTTATCTTCTGTTAAACTCTTGAGAACATTTTGTCTTAGTTAGACAATTTTCTGTAAAGATTGGCCAGCCGTGGTTTTGAATGCAGTATCCTCTCGAAAGAACACATACATGCTAAAAAGATTGGTTTCGAAAAGGTATGTTAAAATTTTCCGGTATATTGTTAGCCTCAAATGGTAATAAAATTGCTGTTTCACTAATTAGGGCTGTATAAAAATTCCTTTTTGCTTACAAACAAAATAATTTGGAGTATTTATCCACAAGATAGTTATAGGTAGTTAAATAGTGAATTTACCGGTAAACTAAAGATGCAGGCTGTAATTCTAGCGGCTGGTAGAGGTTTGCGACTAAGGCCATTAACTGATAAACTTCCGAAAAGTCTTGTAGAGGTAAATGGTGTCTCCTTTATCGTTAATGAATTGGATGCTTTAGCTAAACACAAAGAAGTAACTGAAGTAATCATTGTTTTGGGTTACAAAAAAGAACTTATCAAAACAAAAATCGGTTCCTGCTACAAAGGATTAAAAATTGTATATGTGGATAATGATGACTGGGATAAAACAAATAACATCTATTCCCTTTGGATGGCTGGGCAATATGTTAACGATGACTTCATTTTAATGGAAGGTGACTTGTTTTTCGAACATAAATTACTTGATGCTCTTTTTCAAAATAAAGAGAAAAATATTATTCTTTTATCAAAATACGACTCTTCCATGTCTGGGACTGTTTTAGAAATAAATGATGATAGTACGATTAAAAGACTACATCTTTCCAGCATGCAAGATGTGGATTTTGATTACTCAAACAAATTTAAAACGATCAATATTTATTCATTCACTTATGAATTTTTTAAACTTTACTTTAAACCGAGTATCGATTTGTACGTTAAAAATTGCCCCCGGGATTATTGGGAATTAATCCTTGGAGTATTAGTTTATCTTGGCGCCCCAAATATAAACGCACATGTTGTAAAAAACATAAAATGGATTGAAGTCGACACGAACAACGATCTGGATATGGCAAATTATTTGTTTATGAACTTGAAAGAAAAAGCAAAATTTGTTTCAGGTTTACATGGTGGTCTGTGGAGATACGGTCTTCTAGATTTTTGCTACTTGGTAAATGTTTATTTCCCAAACGAAAATATGTTTGCACAGCTTTCAAGGGAATTGCCTATACTTACAAGAAACTATCCTTCCGCCCAAAACACTTTGCGAAAATTGCTTTCTCGATGGTACTTAGATGACAAATTCAATGAGGACAATTTATTGGTTGGTAACGGTGCTTCTGAATTTATTAAAATTCTAAATAAACATTTTGTCAAAAAAATTACAATTCCTTTACCCACTTTTAATGAATATGAAGATCTTGAGGAGGAGCGCAAAAATTATCTTTACTTAAGAGAAAACGAAGATTTCAAGTTAGATCCAAACGAATATTTGCATGCGTTGAAAAATAGTGGTAGTAACTTTGGATTACTTATTAACCCAAATAATCCAACGGGTTCTTTTAATTCTAAAGATGATATTGTACATATAATCAGAGAGTGCCAATCGCTTGATGGAATTATAGTTGACGAGAGCTTCATTAATTTTTCAGGTCGTATGAATGTTGACTCGATACAATCTTTAGTGACAGAGTTTCCAAACTTAATAGTAATTCACAGTTTGGCAAAAGAATTCGGTATTCCAGGATTACGTTTAGGCTATTTTTTGACCTCAAATAAAAAAATACTTCAAAAAGTCAGAGAATATGTTCCCATATGGAATATAAATTCAGTTGCCGAGCGTTTTCTTGAATTGTTTCCAGACTATAAAAAGGATTTTGAAGAATCTATTAAAAAATCAATCATAGACAGAGATGATATGTATAAAGAATTGCGGCACATCACCTACCTGAAGACATTTCCGTCATATGGCAATTTCTTTTTATGCAAGATAATTAATAACGAACTAACAAGCGAAAAACTTTTTTCAAAATTATTATATCACAATATTTTCATTAAAGATTGCTCCAACAAGACTTCGTTAGATAACAGATTTGTGAGGATAGCAGTACGATCGGCGGCCGAGAACAAAATCCTTATAGATGAACTACAAAAACTTGACAAACAATTACTAAAATAACCAAAGGCAATCCTCCAATATTATTCGTTATTCTCGAATATGTTCTGTTGCATTCTTGCCAAGTACCTGAGCAACCATTCAGTTACCTCAAGAATGAGCAATATAACTTTCATGACCGAAATGATGGGATTTGATTTTACAAAAGTTCTTATTTTTGAGCGAACCAGTTGATTGTTCTTTTGAGTCCTTCATCAAAGCTTATGTTCGGTTTCCAGCCGACGAGTTTTTCTAGTTTGTTTGTATCTGGGCATCGTCTTTTTGGATCATCGGTGGGTAGTGGATAAAATTCTATGGTTGATTTGCATTTTGTATTTTCTTTGATTTTGGTGGCTAGATCTAAAATCGTAACTTCTTGGGTGTTGCCTAAGTTTACCACTTCGCCTTTGGCATTCGAGGTTGCTGTCAACTGCAATAAACCTGTAACGTTATCTGTAACGTAGCAGAAAGATCTCGTTTGTTTTCCATTTCCATAAACTGTTATAGTTTGATTATTCAGTGCCTGAAAAATAAATCTTGACATAGCTCTTCCATACATTCCATCTTCTCGTAGACGTGGACCATACGTATTGAAAATTCTCGGGATCCTAACATCCATTCCGTATTGTCTACTATACGCCATTAACAAAGCTTCAGCAAACCGTTTTCCTTCGTCATAGCAAGATCTGGGTCCTATAGGGTTGACTTTTCCCCAATAACTCTCAGGAGTTGGAATAACCTCTGTATCACCATAAACTTCAGATGTTGAAGCAAACAATAGTGTAGCATCATTTTTCCTTGCCAGCTCTGCCATCATAAATGTTCCCACAGCGCTAGTCTGCAAGGTTTCAATTGGGTGAGCTTGGTATTCGTCAGGAGATGCATGTCCCGCCATATTAAGGATTATATCAAATTTTTCACTGCTTTCAAATTTGCAAACATCTGTTTTTACAAATTTGAATTTTGGGTTTTTGGCTAAGTGTTCAATATTTTTTGTTTTTCCTGTAGATAAATTATCTAGTGCTGTCACATTTACACCAAAGCTTATTAGCACATCGCAGAGCCAGCTGCCGATAAAGCCAGCGGCACCTGTGACAAGCACTTTTTTTCCCTCAAAGCTATCTCCGTTGACTTCTCTTTTTATTGTATCAATGTCTTGGCTGATTATGGTATCCATCATGTTATTGTCCTCTTACAGAATTGCTTGTATGACAGTTCTAGTGCCTCCCAATACCTTTCTGGGCTTCCAATGTCCAGGTGCGAATAACTCTCATCTAACTTTACAGCGTATACCTTTAATCCCCAATCTACAAGTTTCTGGATAGCATCGGTAAGCTGGATTTCTCCGTTGTTTCCTGGTTTAGTTGCTTCTAATGCTTTGAAGATAATTGGGTGGAAAACATACATGGCCATAATTGCCCAGTTCGTTTTTGGTTTTTCAGGTTTCTCAACAACAGCTTTAACTTTTATTATTCCTGGTTCTATTTCTTCTCCTTCGACAATTCCGTATTGTTTGGGATTTTTGATTTCAAGTACAAGAAAAGCTGCGTCTGCGTTGAATCGGTTGAAGGCTTCGAGCAGTTTTTTTATGTAATCCATTTTTTCTGATATTATGCAGCTGTCTCCTGCATGGACAAGGCAGCTTTCGTTTTGTACGAAGGGTTGAGCCATTAGAACTGCGTTGCCAAAACCTTTGGGTTCAGGTTGGTTAACCCACATGATCGTTGAAGATTCAAGTTTGTCATAGAAGCCTTCTAAATCGGAGGCTAAGCCGTTTTTGCCCATTACTTCTAGTGTTCTGATGCATTTTGCGTCAGGTGTGAAATGGTCTTCTATGCCTCGTTTGCCTCTGCCGACAACATAGCAGAATTCGCGAAGTCCGCCTTCGTGTAATTGTTCAAAGACTAACTGAACTACGGGTTTTACTGTCATATCTCCTTGTGCGGTTTTGGAGAAAATAGGTAGCATTTCTTTGGGCTGCTCTTTGGTTGCTGGAAATAAGCGGGTTCCTAAACCTGCTGCGGGGATTACGACTTTGCGCACCATTTCTTTATCCTTCCCTCTCCAATTCATGTATAAGCCATATATATTTAATGCAAGAAGTAATTTCCAACCAACATCTGATAGGAGTCATGTTATCTTGGAAAAACAACCTAAGATATCGGTTATAGGTACTGGTTATGTAGGATTATGCACTGCAGTGGGTTTTGCCAGCAAAGGGTACAACGTTATAGCGTGCGACATAGATGAAGAAAAAATCGCAAAAATAAATCAGGGTATTCCTACTTTTTACGAGCCGGGTCTGGCAGAAAAACTTTCAGAGAGCATTCAAAACGATCGCCTCATAGGAATAGTTGGACAAACAGATCAGGTTATTTCTGAAACCGATTTGACGTTTGTTGCTGTGGGAACACCAAGTAAACCCGATGGCAGCATCGACTTAAAATATGTTGAGTCGGCTGCAAGTAACATTGGAAAAGCGCTTAAGAAAAAAGATTCTTACCACGTTACAATAATTAAAAGCACAGTGGTGCCTGGGACAACTCAAAACAATGTTAAACCCCTTCTGGAAAAAGAATCAGGAAAAGTTGCCGGTAAGGATTTTGGTCTATGCATGAATCCAGAGTTTTTGCGTCAAGGTTCGGCTTTTCAAGATACGGTTAATGCTGAGCGTGTGGTTATCGGTTCGTTTGATAAACGTTCGGGCGATGTTTTAGAAGATTTGTATGGGGGCTTTTATAACGAGCACTTACCTGCCATTATTAGAACTAGTCTATCGACTGCTGAATTAATCAAGTATGCAAGTAATGCTATGCTTGCTACAAAAATCAGCTTCATAAACACAATAGCTAACATTTGCGAGAAAATTCCAGGTGCGGATGTTAAGGTGGTGGGAAAAGCGATGGGGCTAGATAAGCGTATTGGTCCTCTTTTTTTGGATGCTGGCTTAGGTTATGGGGGCTCATGCTTTCCCAAGGATGTTAAAGCGCTTATTGCATGCTCGAAGGGCTTGGGTTTTGATCCAAAGCTTTTAGATTCTGTTGAGGATGTTAACAAAACGCAACCCTTGAAAACTGTAGATTTCTGTAGACAACAACTTGGTAACCTTAACGGTAAAAGAATCGCGATTCTAGGTTTGGCATTCAAACCAGACACCGATGACATGAGAGAAGCTCGCGTCATACCCATCATAAACCAACTAATAGCGGAAGGTGCAACCGTAACTGTCTATGACCCAGTTGCCATACCAATCGCTCAAAGAATTTTCAAAGACAAAATCAAATATGCCAATTCAACAATTGATTGCCTAAAAAAAGCGGATTGCGCCATACTTGTAACTGAATGGATCGAATTCAAGAAGCTGGTCCCTGAGGATTTCGTAAAAAACATGAATCAACCGATACTTATTGATGGAAGAAGAATTTTTGACCCTGAAGTCTTCTCAAAAAAATTGAAATTTATCGCCATTGGATTAGGGTAATATGCTTCGGCTAGACAGTTCAATAATTCTTCATCAATTTCCTTTAAATCACGGTTTTCTACAACAATTGATTAAAACTTTTAACCCTTATTGATAGTGCTGCAGGCAAAATGGTTTTTGGCTCCGATTAATCGCAGTTTCTTATGGTCTTGACAACTTTGCATGTACATTTCGATGCTGGAACAGTTCTATCCACACTTTATTTCTCGGTTAGAATGAATATTGGGGGTGCTTGGCTTCTCCAGTTCAGAGAGTCCATTCATCTATTATGCAACTTGCGGTTTTGTACAAAGGATTGCGCCATTAACAAGGCGTTTCCGAAGCTTTTGGTTCTTGCTGGTTAAGAATATTTAAAGCAAATTAAGTGTGCCCGTTGAAGCATCGAGTGTCTCAAAGAAACAGACTTCATACTGTGTGAGAATTCCTTGATTAGGGCAACTAATTTATGGTCTATGGATTATTACTCTTACTCCATGAATGATAATGGAATAAGTTGTTGGGCTAAGTGATATGAAGCTGTCAGAAAGTTTGAACAAGCAAAAGCTGTTGGTTTTAACAATAGGTTTTTCGCTTGCTTTGTGCCTGATATATTCGTTGCTTAGTTTAGTGAATTATTTTGGTTTGTCTTTTTTTGTTCTAACTAACAGAGGTATGGTTGAGCATAACGGAATTGTTAGTTTGTTTTCACGCTGCTTAGATCGTTATGTTTGGGAGGGTGCGGTTTTGGTTATTTTAGTTGGGCTCTTTTATGGTTTAAGTACTAGGCGGCTTAAGGGAATCTATGGGATTTTGGCAGGTTTTGTTTCGTGTAGTTTAGTTGTATTGGTCGGTTTGGTCATTTTTGGGGTCATTGATGTTTTTGCTATGGTTTTGAGTTCTATTTTGGTTGGTGTTTTGTGTTTTTTGGTGTCTTTTGTGTTTTTTGGTGTTTCTCGCTTTTACATGTTTAAGAGTTTGTTAGTAGGCACCCTTTTTCTTGTTTTGTTTGAAGAGTTGGCTGCTTTGATTTTGTTTAATGTTCCTGCATTTTTGAATTTGAACCCTCAACTGTTTGGTCCTGCCTTGCATTGGAGCAGTGTTGAGTTGGTTTTTTCGAATATAGGTTATCCGTTTATACCGTATACCTATTTGATGCTTGTTTTGTTGGGGGTTGCAGCTTTTGTGGTTATGGTTTTGCCTGGGAAGTGGTTGTTTAATAAAATTAGAGGCGGACGGTTGGTTGGCTTTGAAGCTCGTTTACGGGGTTTATTTGATTTAAACCGTGAAATCGGGACCAGTTTTTTGCGTGGTCGTTTGGCTGTTCCTTTGGCTGTTGTGGTTTCTTCGGTTGTTTCTTGTTTGTTTGTTGTTTTCACGGTTTTGCCTTGGGTTAATCCAACAAATATGTTGGTGAGCGTTGATTCGCCAGCTTATTTTCAGTGGCTTGACCACATGAGAAGTGTAGATGTTAATTCTGCTCTATCTTTTGCTCTCGGTAATGATAGGGCTTTGTTTTTAATTTTGATTTATGGCCTATCTTTTTTTGTTTCTTCTTTAAGCGTAATTCAGTACGTTTCTGCTCTATTGCTTGTATTGTTTGGTGTAGTTAGTTTTTTTGTTCTAAGGCTGCTTTGTCAGTTTAGGGCAGTTTGGATTATCGGGGTTTTGTTAGTGCCTTTTTCTTTCCAAGGTCTGGGCTTAATTTATTCTGGTTATTTTGCTAATATGTTGGCGTTAATTTTGGTGTTTGCTTACGTGATTTTGTTTTTTAGATTATTAGATAAGTGGTCCAGCTTGGGCTTTCTTGGTTTATTGAGTGTATCGGTGCTTGTTTTATTTTCCCATTCCTGGACTTGGTTCATCTTTGCGTTGTCTCTAATGGCGTTTTTGTTTTTGGAGTGGCGATTAACGGTTGGGAAGGGGCGGTTGTTTGATCGATTAAAGGGTGAGGCTATTTTGGTCGTTGCTACCATAGGTGTTGGTTTGATTTGTGATTTGATTCGGCGTTTTTTGTCCTCTGCTGGATCGTCGAGTTCTGTTTTTGTTACTGCTCAGTCTAGTTTGGGTTTCCCTGATGTTGGTTTTCTCTTGAGTGGGTTGCAGAATAGTGTGGATTTTGTTTTGGGCGGGGTTTTTGCCAGTGGGCTTTTGATTGTTTTATCGGTTGTTGGGTTTCTGGTTTTGGTGAAGTTTAAATCTGGAGTTTCGAATTTTTTAGTTGCTTGGGTATTTGTAGGTTGTGTTTCTATTTTATTTGCGGCTAAGAGTTTTGTTTTTGATAGGTTCCTGTTTTTGATGCCTTGGGTGGTTTTGTCTAGTTTGGGGTTGTTTTTTGTTATTTGTTTTGTGGGGGGTTGGAAGAGTTGGGAACGGTGGATTGTTTTTTTGGTTTTGGCGGTAATTTTTCTGGTTCTTTTAAATTGGGGTTTGAGATTTTTATTTAACGTAAATATTTGGTAGCTGGTAGACTTGAATTATAACACAAAATAATTTTGAATGTTTTTATTTATTCTAAATTCATAAAGCTCTTAAGGCGTCTTATGATATAAGTCTTGTCAAAAGAGGAATAAGTGTGAATAAATCAAAAATTTGCGTAATCTCAATAATATCTGTGCTCATGATATCTTTGTCAGCTGGTTTAGTTGCTGCACAATACACTACGCAGAAGACGACTGATTTAGTTATTGCTTCTAATGGAACATGTACCGCATATGACAACGATGTGGGTATTACGTATGTTGTTCAGGGAACACCTGGCGCTACGGGCTCTGTAACCGCTGCGGTCTACAATGGTAATCCTCAACCTTCAGCTAACATTCCAAATGGTGTCTCTTTGAATCATTTCGTCGTTGTGACTTTTGACATGGCTGCCAAAGATTTCTCGCAGGCGACAATTACTATAAATTATTCTGATAGCGAAATTCAAAATGTTAAAGCGCCCTACACTGTTTACAAGTACTTGCCTGCTACCGATAGTTATGTTGCATTGGCCACAACTGTGGATACCGTTGCTAAAACGTTGACTATTACTTTGAATAGTGCGGATGATCCTTTGTTTGCGATAGGCGGCTCAACTGAAGTAGCGTCAACATCATCTATTCCAGTCTGGACTTGGGCAGTAACCATTTCTGCTGTAATAATCGTTGTGCTTGCTGCAGTATTATTGATAAAACGTCGCAATCCCTTGTTTCACGTAGAAAAGTAAATGCGATAACCCCCTCTCTCTTTTCTTTATTAAAAATTCAATTACTTGGCTTATTGTTCGATCTGAAATTGGGCAGCACGATTAAGGATAGGTGTCGGTTAAGAGATTGTCCAAAAGGTCGAAAATAAATGGCCTAAAAATTATGTTCTGTTCTTAATTGAATGAGACTGGATAATGCATCAGGGGATGAACTAAAGAGAAATTTTTTAATTTATTGATTGTTTTTAAGCATTTTCATTTCCATTAAAGTTGTAAATTCTGTCTTTCAGGCAATATCCTGAAGTTTCAATACTGTTTTCTTTTTATTGGCTGTGTCTCTAACTATTCTCAAAAATGCTTTTTTGATATAAGTTAATCCTCAACCTTAGTTCGGTTATCTTCGACTGTGGAAGCTGTTGCTAAAAGTCGACCATTACTCAGACCGTATGGATGATCCTTGCCGGAGGCGGTGCCAAAGTTTCCGATACTCGTTAACATTGGTGGCTTGGGTGGTAACGGTTTTCTCTGTAAAAAAGTGGTTTTAGCATCTTTATTCCTCATGGTCTATTTTCGAGATCCCGAAGTCATAAAATTAAACTAAGATATGTAAATTTCTGTAATGATTTTATTTTTTTAAATTCATTTCTGTACTTATCTTTAATTTTTTTCAAACAAATTGTAGTGGATAGCTTTTAAATGTTACTTATTTGTAATTCATAAATCCCTTATATCATTAATTCGCAAGAGTTGTGCTATGAGAAAGGAAGGTTGGCTATCTACGAAGAGGAGCATTGGTCGCTTAGCTTCTATTCAGGAGCTTGCTAAAACCAAGAAACTTGCTCTTAGACATGGCCACTGGTTTAGAACTCTAAGTCGGGTTGAACGCGGTATAATAGACCTCACCATAAGATACGTAGACAACATAAAAAGCACAAAGCTGGCTCAGGTAGTGACGGCCATAATTGTAAAGCTGCAAATATCAATGGAAAGCAAGGCTGAGCATTTGGTGAGAACTGTTGGATTGGCGTTAGCCCAAAAAATTAGTGAAATAGCTGTTAGATGGGGAAATTGTTTAGCTTCATCTTGGGCCAAGGACCGCGAGTTTGCTAGGTTTTTGGTTCTTAATCTTACAAAGATTGGAGGCGATTAGGTTTGGTTTTTGTTGAAAAACCCGAAAGTATCTACGTGGATGCTGTAGTTTCTGAAATGCAGAAGCCCTTTGTTGCCGTGGGTATCCCAGCTTTTAACGAAGAACACTCCATCGCACGCATAATCATCGAAGCACAAAAATACGCTGACACAGTAATCGTTTGCGATGACGGTTCCAGCGACTTAACTGGAAAAATTGCCGAACGTTTAGGCGCTGACGTCATTCGTCACGAGGAAAATTCAGGGTATGGCGCCGCCATAAAAAGCTTGTTTTCACGGGCTTTGGAGTCTGGTGCAGACGTGTTGGTCACTTTGGATGGCGATGGACAACACACAGCCACTGAAATTCCCCAAGTAATCGACCCAATCATAAAAGGCAATTCCGATGTCGTGATAGCCAGCAGATTCATAGATGACAAAGGTACCGCCGAAATGCCTTTCTACCGCAAAGTAGGCGCCAAAGTAATAACAAAACTTGTTAATAGCTCATCTCGAAAGGGTGTCAGCGATTCACAGAGTGGATTTAGAGCCTACAATCGGCAAGCTCTAGAACAGCTAAGTGTTTCTGAGGCTGGTATGGGTGCTAGCGTACAAATACTTCTAGATGCCTGCAAAAATAACTTAAGAATAAGTGAAGTAACAGGCACATGCAAATATGAAACCGGCGACATCTCCACCTCAACAGAAAACCCAATAACTCATGGCTTAGGTCTAATAATGTCCATTGTTAAACTTGTCGTCGAAGAACGACCCTTAATGTTTCTTGGATTACCCGGCATAACATGTTTGATTATGGGTGCTTTATTTGGCGTTTGGATGATGAACCTATACGTTGCTTCAGGTAGAATAGTTACAAACGTTGCTTTAGCATCAATAGGTTTCTTACTACTAGGCTGCTTTATGATATCAACAGCTATAACACTGTATGCAATAACGCGAATTGCCAGTAAAATCAGAAAAAGGTAACTGCTGAAGTTCGGAGTTTTATGCTTTGAGTGCCTTATCTTATTCTATTACAACCTGCAAATCAGCAAATAATATTTTTTCGCTAATGCTGCAAAAGTGTATATCATAAAAAAGTAGTGTTAAAACATGCGTGTGCTTTATATTAGTGAGTTCTACCCGGATTTGAAGAGAGGCATAGGCGTTTGGGGTGGAGGAGAACGGCAATTCTTCGAAATATCCCGGAGAATGGTAAAAATGGGCGTAAAAGTTACAGTTCTGACCTGCCGATTTCCAAGTCAACCTCCCATGGAGGTGTATGAGGGTATCAAAATTTTACGAACTGGTCAAAGCCGAGACTTTAAGACTGGGGGTCCAAAAAAAGCTTTTTTGCCAGTTGTTTCATATTTTCTTAATACCGTTGCGTCAAGTTCAAAATTAAATTTCGATGTTATCCATTGCAACACTTACTTCCCCGTATATGCTGGTGGATTGCTAAGAACTCTAAAGGATGTGCCTTTAGTTAGTACATTCCATGACACTTACCAGCTAAAGGATTGGATAGATGGTCAGCGCTCTTTCTTTTGGGGTTTTATGGGTCATATAGTAACGATTTTAGCGACGAAGTGCCGTAATGACCGAGTGATAACCATTTCACCGCAATGTAAAGAAAAATTACTCTCAGTAAAAGTACCTAAAAATAAAATACGAATAATTGAAAATGGCGTCGAACTTAATATGTTCGATTCTATATTTCCACAAAAGGTCCCCCTGCAGGTATTGTATGTTGGCAGGTTAGTTAGCTATAAGCATGTAGATTGGCTTATTCTTGCGTTTTCTCATGTCCTGAAGAAATTACCTAACGCAAGGCTGAAAATAGTAGGTTTCGGTCCAGAAATGAATTCACTTAAAATTTTATGTGAGAACTTAGGCATAGCTTCTCATGTAATCTTTACAGGAAAAACACAGACTTATGCAGAGGTGGTCTATCATTTTAAAGAATCAGAGGTTTTTGTTCTACCTAGCACTGTAGAAGGCGAGGGGATTGTTCTTAAAGAAGCTATGGCCGCCTCTATTCCATTTATAGCAATGAAAGTTTCAAATTCAGGCGTTCTTAATATTACCCATGATGGTGAAAACGGTTTTCTTGTTGCGCCAGGTAATCCGCAATTGATTGCTGATAAAATTGTTGAACTCTTGATTAATAAAGCCTTAAGTCAGCGTATGGGAAAAAATGGTAGAAAACTAGTGGAAAATTTTGATTGGGACAAAATTGCAGAGCGTACGCTTCAAGTTTATAAGGAATTAGCATGAAGATAATAAAGGCCGTTTGTGTTGTAACTGCTCCAATAGACCAAGCAGGGCTTACTCCAACTTCCAATCTTGTAAAATTATTGAACGAGCTTTCTGTACAAACGTTTCTAGTTTCTGGTGGCGCCGCTAAAGAGTTATGCTTCAATAGCAATATACATTCAAGGATAATTAGTCATAAAGTCAGTCAAAAAATTGTTATGAGAATAGTTAACTTCACAGTTACAAACCTCAAAATATTATGTGAAACAGTGGTAATATCTAGAGCGAATCCCGTGTTTGTTTTTTTCCTCGGTGGAGAGGGCTTGGTGATTCCAATTTTGGCATTAAGACTCTTGGGAAAAGAAGTTATATTGATGCCTGGCGGTAATTCATCTGAAGTTTATTCTGCCAAGAAAGATCCCTTCTTACACTCTGTGCCCCTGTTAGTTGATACTAGTTATGATTTCGCTAAAAAAATTGTGCTCTATTCAAAAAGATTAATGCCAGAAAAAAGTCTAAAAAGATTTGAATATAAAATTGCTGTAGCTCACGAGCATTTCATAGACTTTACTTTGTTTGAGATACAAAGAAGACCTCGTGACCGTCCTGACTTGGTTGGGTATATAGGCCGGTTAAGCGAAGAGAAAGGTATTTTGAACCTAATAAAATCTCTTCATCTTATTTCAAATAAAGTGAATAAAACTAAATTTGTTATATGCGGCAATGGCCGTTTGACAAACAAAATCAATCAAATAATAAAAAACGACAATTTGGAGCAGCAAGTGCGACTAATACATTGGGTTGCTCACAACGAAGTTCCAATGTTTATGAATGACTTAAAATTACTAGTTGTGCCTTCGTTTTCTGAAGGTATACCAAATGTTATCCTTGAAGCTATGGCTTGTGGCACTCCAGTACTGGCTACACCCGTTGGTGCAATTCCCGATATTATTGCAGATAACAAGACTGGCTTTCTACTAAAGTCTAATAAACCTGACCATATTTCTGAAAGAATAATTGAAATAATGGATCAACCTAAACTCTTAGAAGAAGTTAGCGAAAACGCATATTTGTGGGTAAGAAAAAACTTTAATAAAAATTTTACTCTTGAGAACTGGGTTGAAATCTTAAAAAATCCTTTACCCTGACACTTGGGCTTTAACCTTTGGGTTTGATAAAATAACTTTTCTTAAAGTTAAGTCCTTATGAATGAACCTATGCTGACTCAGTCGATTATGTCTTCACGGTATTCAGCAAAACGTTCGCGACATTTTTCATTACTATACAAAGTCATAGTAATTTTAACTATTGCATATTTATTTAGCATAATAATTCGAAGCTCTCTTTCTGCTTCAATACTAGCATTGCCTGTTTTATATATTATTCCAGGCTTATTGTTAATTTTTATTACATCTCGAAGACAAGAATATTCGCTTGTAAGATTAATCGTCATTTCATTTTTCTTATCAACTATTCTTTCGGTTATTATAACTTCTATACTTTTAGTCTTACATTTGTCTGTGGCATCCTCTATAGGGTTGATATATGTTATTTTTATATTTGGGTTAACAATATTTGCAGTTCTGAGATGCAAATCCCCACAAGTAAAGGGATGCAAAACAGACTATATTCTTTTTTGCGTTGCAATGGTTGCATATGCTTTGCTAGTTAGCTTTTTTATTTTTGCACCGCGGACTTTTTCGATGGATGAGACAACATACATAGCTTGGTCCAGATATGCACTTCTAAATGGCGAAACCTATCCTATTGGGTCTACGTCAGGGAATATGGGCTTACTATATTTGCTAGACGGCAGATTCTTTTGGACATTACTCATAACGCCGTTCTTGGGCTTTACCGGGCTTCTATCATATCAAGCGAATGCTATCGGTGCACTCTTTTTACCAATGATTGCAGTTGCTTCTACATTGCTGCTGCCCGTTGCGTTAAAAAACTCCCGTTTCTTAAAAGTTGCGATATTTTCCATGGTGTTGGCTAATCCGTTACTTCTATTATTCTCCGATTTTGCCTTAAACGATTTGGCTGTTACTTTCTATTTACTGCTGATGGTTATTTTCTTTATAGAATCTTTTGGTTCAGCAAAAAATAGCATTTCTCTTGACTTTGACAATATTTTACTCACCTTATCGACATTAATTGTTACTTTTCTTATTAAAGATAACATTGTATTGCTGCTTTCCATGTATGTTATTTTACTGGTTTATTTGTTAAGAAACAAGCTGTACAAAATTAGTAAAACTTATAAGGTATTTTTAGGTGTTTTAGTATTGCCTCTTATAGCTTACGAGGCTATGGTTGATATACCATATGTATTATCTGTTTGGTTCTTTAAAAATGAAACAGTAGCTACTCTAACGCATAGTCTCCTTGTAATCAGCCCTGGGGAATGGTTTTTAGGTATTTTCCTTCAGACCCCTTGGAAACCGCTTTCAGCTTTATCATATGATTTCATTGGTCTATTACGCTATTTATATTACCTATTGACTCCAGAAACTTCAAGTTTATTAGTTGCTAGTGTAGGCTTGGTATTGCCCCTATTGCTAAAATTAAATGTTTTCAGCAAAAACATTCAGTTAAAAATTTTAGTCTATATTTCGACTGTTACTCTATGGGTTTCTTACTTGCTCTATCTCTCTTCAATCAATTTTAGCGATGTGCCTAGATATTTCCTTTTCATGGTTCCAATAATAACAGCGATTGCATTAATAGCGTTTTATGAAATCTTTTCCTCCCGCACTGGTGTTTCTTGTGTATTATTTATTCTTCCAATGATTTTCTTGATGTGGGTTCAATCTACACTTACAATTGAGAAAGGAGGTGTATCACTGAGCTATGGGCTACCTGCAATTAATTGGACTGGCAGTTTGCTTCTAATCCAACTCATGATATTTGCGGCTATTATTTCAATAGGCCTGACTTCAAATCGTACATATCATGTTAAGCTTACAAAGTGGTCGTTATTTGTTACTACTAAGAAAGCGCTTATGGTGACTTTGCTTCTAGTTCTTACTATAAGTGCTATCTTTTTTTCAGTATATTCCTTTCAAAATTCCACTTATATGAAAGCAGATGAATCAACAAGAATGATAAGTAATTATAGTTATCCTGATAATGCTTTTGTCATTTCCAATTTCTACCCTTATATGCGACCCTATGTTCCAGACTCACTTCTTTCTTCTGGTTTTCTGTTATCAACTCCAGCTAATTCCAGCGAATTTTACGATGCTCTAAAAATGGTCCCTAATGGTACCCTCCTATTTATCTCATCTAATCCTCAAATGGCTTGGTACGATTACGCCAATAGTTATATCGAGCAACTCGCTAAATACGACACAATTCCTATAAGTCCAAAGACCAATAAAATAACTTATAACGGTCTACTTCTTGATCTTTCTTTAAGTTCCACTATTAATAGTGTCCCATACAATCAAGTGAATAGCACTTATGTGAGTGCTATTCATGGGGGCCGCGTTGTTGATGGTTTATTGGGCAAAGCCGTTGAGTTTGATGGAAAAACAGAGTATGCACAAGTTTACAATTTCACTTTTCCTAGAACTGATTATTCAGTTGAAACTCGGTTTAAACTAACAAGTGACCCCTCCAGTTTTGGGGTCATGAGTGATGGTTCTCCTGTAATGAAAATTCTGTTGGCAAAACGATATCAGGGCTATAATGAGCTCATAGTTAGTATCACAAGTGATGGAGCGATTCAGGCACAAGCTAAAAACGAGAATAATACCATTAGATTTACGTGTACAAGTCCGGGTGGCCTGATTAAAGCAAATAATTGGTGTGATCTTGTGCTTTCAGTGACTGATAAAGAGGTTAACTTTTATCTAAATGGTTTGCTTGTTAGTAAAAGTTCCGTTGACGGATTAAACCAAAACCTTTTCGATTATCCGGAAGCATTTAATGAAACTTTAAAAATTGGTTCAGATGGCACATCATCATTCACTCAATGCCGCTATTTCGAAGGTGCAATTGAGGATGTTCTAATATACAATAGATCTCTAAGCACTGAAGAAATAAGCAACATGTATAATTGTGCTAAATTGGTAAACCAAACAAAAACATTAAAGGTCTATGAGATTGACAATTCAATTCAACTTCGTAAAACTAATGAGGAAAACTTTACACTATCGAGTGTTAAAATCGACCGTACTAATAGCACAAATGTACGTGTGATGGTCAATGCAAGTGCGGTTGATCAAAGGATGCTTATTATAAATATTGGAACTATGCGGTTCCTTAAAGTGCTTACAGCTAATTCATCTATAGGCAATAACACTTACTTATGGAACTTTAAATATTCTTTCGCAGATAGAAGTGGTTTTGGTTCATATATTGCCGATATATCCCAATTCATAGTTTATGATGAACAAGGTAATTTATTGTATTCTAAGTTGGTTGCTCCATTTACCTTAGCTAATGTTAGCTTGACACTTTGGATATTATGCTTATTACTGCTGTTTTCATTTATCCTGCTCTTATGCAGGAGGTACTTGGCGAGTTAAAATGCGCATTCTAGTCTTTTGTTCCCTCAATTTTTGGAAGCAAAGGTGACGCTGTAAATGAGAGGCAACTCATAACAACTTTAGCTACCAAAGCTGATAAATGCTATATTATAACATTCATAGGAGTTAAGCAGACTTTTACAAAAAAGGGCAGAACTGAACTAAGAATAAATCTCCCAAAAAATGCTACCCTTGTATTACTACCAACTTTAACAATTAACCCACTATTAACCTCTCTGAATAGCCTTTTCGCTTCCTGCCTTGTGGGTTTAGCAGGGCTAATAACTAGAAAACTGCAAAATCTTGACCTAATCTATATACGCGGTTCTTCTTTGGCAGTCGGATTTCTTTCCTTTAAGGTTATAGCAAAAAAAACGATTGTTAAAGTACCGGCAATAAGTGAGGATGAAACATCTAGCGGACTTATATCAAATATTTCTCTATCCTTGGTCTCTGTCTTAGATAGATCTGCTTTGTTTTCTGCGGCAAGAATTGGAGTTAATGGTAAGTCTATATATAATGAACTAGTACTTAGACGTCGTCTAATGCATAAGCGCAAACCCTTAGAGATACCTCCTGGAGTAAATTTGAAATTAATAAAAAAGATAAACGATCAAACCGAGAAAGTTTCTCAAGGTGCTATAAATATCGCCTTTATTGGATCATTGCAGTGGTGGCAAGGGGTGGATATACTTGTTGAAGCTATTGGCCAATTATCGTCAAAAATCTCGGCAATTAGGCTTGTAATTATTGGTGATGGATCCTGTCGACAATTAATAGAAGAGCGGTGTAAGTCTTTACATATAAATTATGAGATAACTGGATATCTGCCGCATGAAAAGGCATTAAAATGTCTTTCAAATATGGATATTTTTGTTTTATCAAGCAGAAAAATGACTACCCGTGAGTCAATTATACCTATTAAAATTATGGAAGCTTGGGCTTTAGGAATACCAACCATAGTAACTAAACATCAAGTATTTATTAGTGAAAAAATTAGAGATTTAGTAGATGTAGTGTATTGTGAACCAGAACCCTCAAGTGTTGAAAATGCCATAACGCGAGTCATAGCCGACAGTGAGATGAGGCAACGATTAATAATCAATGGTAAAGAACTAGCCAAACGATTTGATTACAATAAAACAGCTGAAAATTTGCTTGCATGCCTGACGGAAAAATGAGCTCATGTTATATTTTGATCTTAATCAGAAAATTATTCAAAACTTATTAGGTATTTTCAGAAATCTATAACGACTTATGGTGGAATCGAGTTGACATTTCAGGTTGAGTCAAATCACTATTTATTAAACTACGATACAAAAGAGCGTTTCTGCAGTTATTGGTATCAGGCAAATGAAATTGTTTCCCTTAGTCCTGATAGCGTTTTGGAAATTGGCATAGGTAATAGCTTTCTATCAAATTATCTTAGGCGTCAAAGTCTTAATGTTACTTCACTTGATTTAGATAAAAGACTAAAACCTGATGTTGCGAGTTCTGTTTTAAATATACCTTTTTCCGACAAAAGATTTGACATAGTAGCTAGCTACGAAGTACTTGAACATCTGCCGTACCAAAGTTTTAAAAAAGCTCTTTTAGAAATGTCGCGTGTATCTCGTATGTTTATATTGATATCTCTTCCTGACGTTAGTCTGTGCTATCCTTTTAGGCTTTTAGTTCCTAAAGTTGGTTGCTTTCAAAAGCTACTTCCACTTCCTTCTTTGAGAAAACGTTTCCATCATTTTGATGGTCAACATTACTGGGAAATAGGAAAGGAAGGTTATGATTTGAAAAAAGTTGAAGCAGACATCAAAAAGACAGGCTTTAAAATTCAAGAGACTTTCCGAGTATTCGAAATGCCATACCATCGATTTTTCAAACTTGAAGTTTTAAAATAAATACTTTTCAAAAATAAGAACAAATATTCAGGTAGATTCCCCTTGATTGGATATAATGAAGTATCAATTCAAGAACTATATCTTCCCATCAAAAAAGGTAGCTATACTTAGTTGTCTAATCCTACGCAAAAAACCTATACTTACTTGCTTTCTGTCTTATTTCTATTAAGCATCGTTGATTATGCCGGTGCATTGAGTTATTATCCGATCTCCAACAATTGGGGTTTCCAGAATGATACTTATTTGAGTTTTAATCATGCAATGAATTTTAAGGTCGTTCCGAGTCTAGGCATTACTAATGATAGCGGCTTAGTTGGCTACTGGACTATGAATGATGGCTCATTAGGTGTGGGTTATGACTCGAATGTCAATGGTTACAACGGGACTGTGCATGGTGCGGTTTGGGTCGATGGAAGATTCGGCAAAGCTCTTAGCTTTGACGGAGTAGACGATTACGCTCAGATCCCAGGATTGAGTACGCCCCAAAGTTTTACCATCAGTTTTTGGGCAAACATTAGAGAACTAAATCGAATCCAGTACTTAACTGAGAAAGAGGTTGGTCTTCCCAACAGATTTGAGGGAACCGTTTGGATTGGAGCGGACAATAAAATACAGTTTTATATACACGATGGAACATTTAACCCAACTATTACTTCTACTGCTACTTGCGGTTTAGGTTGGGTTCATATTGTTGCGGTAAGGGATACTTTGACTGATAGCTTATATTTGTACGTAAATGGGACTTCGGCAGCGGCGCCCGTTACAGATACTACCACAGGGATTATAACGAATACGGCTTCCCGTACCTTTGGAGCAGGAAACAGAAACCCTGCTGGAAGATATTTCAACGGTCTTATGGATGAGATTCGCATTTATGATCGCGCTCTCTCTGCAGCTGAAGTAGCAGCCTTGTATTCACAACCTGACCCTAATTCCTTAGCTAATTATTACAACTTCATAGACGCAGTTACTAACAATACCTTAATGATTGATGCGAATAACCCAAATGGGAACAATACTAACGTCACACTCATTACTTGTACAAACTTTTTTGAAAATAACAAATTAGTTCTTGAAAATAACAACAGTGCAACCGTTAATTTGTGGACTAACCTTGGACAACCAGTGTTTATCATCAATGGCTTTTGGAACAGAGATAACTACACTGTTACTTTAACGCTTGATGCTTCTTCTATAGGAGTGGTGGATTGGAACCGTTGTCCACCTTCTGCCTTAAACTTAGCTCTATCATCAACGATAGTGAGCAAAATAGCCACCTTCTCTTCTTTGTGGAATGATTCCTATAGCTTATCGGGCGGTGGATACTTTTTTAGTACGAATAATACTGGGCAGTGGGTTAACGCGTCTTGGGTGGCTTTCTCTTCGATTCCGTATTGGGGGAATGCAACGTTAACTTTAAACAATAATGTTGGGGTTGTTGTTGGTTTTCGGGAGTACGCTAATAACTCTTTGAATGTCTGGGCAGATTCAGGCTTGTACACTGTTACAACAACAAATGAATCTTCTGCACCTTCGCCAACTCCTACGTCGAGTTCCACGCCAAACACAAGCCCAACACCTACAACAACTCCGACTCCAACCGCAACTTCACAATCCTCACAAACCCCAATTCCCACACCTACCTCCACACAAGACACTCTGTTTTCCACGCAAACAATAGTGATAGCGGCTTTGGTTGTAGCCCTGTTGGTTGTTTTGTCTACTGTATCTTTTAAGAGAGGTTACATATCTGTGGAACTTGTCGAAGAAACAGTTGAAGGTGACGTAGATGGCAATGGAGCGGAGAGGCAAAATGAAAGTGAAGACTATATGATCTAAACATTTTGACAGTTGATGGATCAGTCTAAACTTTATTTTGTTTTAGAAAGTTCCAACCTGCCACTGTAACGCTTGAAATTACAATAAAGATTGAAAAGAACACTTCGGCTGTTATGATGAGTTCGTTGGGCTCAATCAAAGTAACTGTATGCGAACTTTTGAGATACATTGATAATAAAATGAAAACCATGAATATAGAATTTGCAAAGTTTGCAGCTAACAAGAATACCCATCTAAACTTCATCCTGAAAAACTCCTGCGAACAATTTTTTTACACTAAAACTTAGCTCTAAGCAAGTATTCTTGAAAGATGATATTAACTTATGTGGTTGCTCAGCTACTACAATGACGTACAAGTCAAGTGGCGAGGTGTAAGTTTTTGCGACTGAGATCATAATGTTTTTTCTCCCGATGTTAAAAACAAAGTCGAAAAAGGCTTAAAAGGGATATTTCCGACTGCAGAATATATCCAAAAAACCAGTAAAGACGCCTTTCAATGGTTAAGATGCCAATATGTATGGAATCAAGAAACTGGCTGAAGCGAAATAGATACTTCTCAGTACAGACAAAACTCAATTAATTTCTTGATTGTTCTTCCACCCGCGGTTAAGGAGCCATGGAATCATCAGAATTCCCAAAAAACTCAACATGCCCCGCTATCGCAACCGCCTAACACAACATAGCCTCATGTAACCTTGTGAAACAAAACCTCCACGCAACAACTAAACAACTTGCAAAAAACAACTCAAAAACAAAACACAACAAATCACGCAACAAAAAAGAAGTAGCACAAAAAAACCCATAACCACAATAAATGAAATAAAAAATCGTTGAAACACCAAAAGTGATAAACGATACATTACAGACAACAGTTAAATCATAAAGATTCAGGCGACAGGAAGAGAGGAATATGTCCAAGGCTACAGAGATGGCAAGGGTTTCAGCCAAAGGAGGCTTTCACCTACTTTGGGGTTTAGTGCTGTCTACTGTTATCTCTGCTGTCGGCACAATTGTTATCGCACGACTTTTAGGACCTGACAATATGGGTTTATACGCTATTGCTCTTGCAGCACCCAGCCTAATCTCCACATTTAGGGATTGGGGAGTGACCACAGCGATGATAAAGTATTCTGCAGAAGCCAACAGCGAAAATAACGTGGCGAAAATAAGAAGTGTTTTCGTTTCCGGATTAGCCTTCGAAATAATCGTTGGTTTAGCGCTATCTGTTTTTTCTTTGGCGCTTTCCCAATTTCTGGCTCAATTCTATGGGCGACCAGCAATTGTTCAGTTAATCCAAATTGCTTCTTTGTTCGTCTTAACAGGTGCCTTAGTTAATACTGCATCTGCCGCTTTCACTGGCATAGAAAAAATGCACTTGAACAGCGTCATGTTAATAGTTCAATCGATTGTGAAAACTGCTCTGATTATTGCATTTGTAGCTATAGGTTTAGGTACTCTTGGTGCAGTTATTGGTTTTTCGGTCGGCGTTTTATTTGCGGGGTTAATTGGAGTCTTGCTTATGTTCGTAATGTATCGGTCCTTGCCTAAGCCAACGATCGGTGCATTAGACTTGATGAAGACGACTAAGACCATGCTAAAGTACGGGTTGCCGCTTTCAATCGGCGCTATTCTAACTGGTTTTCTCACTCAGTTTAACAGCACTATCATGGCAATTTTCGTTACTGATAACGCTTTTATCGGGAATTATTCTGTGGCGTTGAACTTTGTTGTCTTGATAACATTCTTCGCAACTCCCGTGACAACTATGTTGTTCCCAGCATTCTCTAAGTTAGATGCCCAAAAAGACAAAGAAACTCTTCGGAATGTTTTCCAATATTCAGTTAAGTACGCTGCCCTAATTGTGGTGCCAGTCACAGTATTGGTTATGGCTTTAGCGCAGCCCGCCATCGGAACCATTTTCGAAGACAAGTATGTTCAGGCGCCTCTTTATCTTGCCTTACTGTCGGTGATTTATCTTTTTTCAGCTCTTGGTAGCCTAAGCACAACTAACCTAATTAACGGTCAAGGACACACAAAATACAATCTGAAACTAACACTTCTCAGCGTTGCCATAGGCTTTCCTTTGAGTTTTGTTTTGATTTCCCAATTCGGGATCATTGGCTTAATAGTAGCATCAACGACGTTTAGCCTTCCAAGCTTTTTCTTAAGCTTGCGGTTTATTAAAAATAATTTCGGAGTTTCGGTGGATTGGGTTTCTTCGGCAAAGATTACCATTTCTTCGGCCGCGGCTGGACTTCTAACTTACTTTGCAATCTCTGTATTACCCTTCAGCAATCCGATAAAATTAATTGTAGGTGCAGTTCTTTTTGTGTTTGCTTTCCTAGTTTTTGCTGTGGTCACTCAAACCCTAAAAAAGGCTGACTTGGTAAATATTCGTGAAGTTGCCAACGCAATGGGCCCATTGCGAAAACCGTTGGTTCTGATAATTAACTTAGTTGAAAAGTTGATGAATTCCTTAAAAAGAAAAAGGGATCTCAAAGTAGAATAGTTCAATTAAAAAAATATATGTTGTTTAAGAAGGAAATTATTGTGCTACTTCGATTAATGTCTGGTTTTGGTTTCTTAATTTTTCTTTAAGGTTATTTAACTTTCTGTACTTGCCGCAGTAGTTACCGCCTGTGTGTGTGCAAGTGTAACTTGCGGTCGAGTAGAGACTGCATAAGCTGGTAAATTTACACTTTGTTTTTCGATCAATCAAAGAAGAAAATAAAAGGTCTTTAGATTTTTTCATGTTAGCTCCCCTTTCTTTGGCGGATGAGGGCTTGGTATAATCTATGTTTATTTTTGTTAATAGACGTATGTGGTTGTGCCATTGCAACTACAATTGGTTAATGTAATTATTTAATAGGGAAACCCAAGTCATACTACAGATATTATATAATTGGGGATTAAAATGAAAGCGCTCGTTCTCAGCGGCGGAAAAGGAACCAGACTTAGACCATTAACTTTTACCTGTGCCAAACAGCTAATTCCAGTAGCTAACAAACCCATCTTGGGATACGTTCTTGACCAGGTAGCTTCAACCAGTATAAAAAAAGTCGGCATCATCACAGCACACGAGACCGGTCAGTTCGTCGAAGACTACGTTAAAGACGGCTCAAGCTGGGACCTCAACATTTCCTACATTCCTCAAGAACCACTCGGTTTGGCACATGCCGTTAAAACCGCTAAACGTTTTCTCGGTCAGGATTCCTTTGTAATGTGTTTAGGCGACAACGTTACTGGTCAAGGCTTGGAAACGTTTGTTAAAAAATTCAAAAATGAACATCTTGATGCACTCATTATTCTCAAGGAAGTGGATAACCCTTCAAGTTTTGGGATAGCGCAGCTTGATGATAAAGGCAACATAATCCGCCTTGTGGAGAAACCTAAAAACTTCATAGGTAACTTGGCGATAATTGGCACCTACTTGTTCTCCAATAAAGTTCATGAAGCTATAGATCGAATAAAGCCATCATGGCGTGGTGAACTAGAAATAACCGATGCCATTCAAGAAATGATTAATATGGGCTTTAAAGTTAAAGCTGAAATCTTGAATTCTTGGTGGCTTGATACGGGCAAAAAAGACGACATTTTATCTGCCAACGCACGGATACTTGACGAATATATCCAGAGAGACATAAAAGGAACTGTAACGGATAGCGTGGTAGATGGCAGAGTGAAGGTTGAACTTGAAGCCAAAATTGTAAACAGCACCATCAGAGGACCATGCGTGATAGGGAAGGGAGTGTTGATTGAGGATTCTTTCATCGGTCCCTACACCAGCATAGGCGATAACTCAAAAATTTGCAGCTCCAACCTAGAATACTGCGTTGTACAAGATAGTGTCACGGTTAAAGGTGTTGAGCGGCTTGAAGATAGTTTAATCGGCAAAAACGCCAAGGTAACTAGAAACCAGAGAAACAGAACCATAAAACTTCATGTCGGCGACTACTCGGAAGTGGAAGTTTAACCCCTAAAAAAGGCAACCATTATAAAGTTTTTTAAACGATAAGATTGACAGTAAAGCAAGGTATACCTTATGTTACAAGGGATAAGAATTAGACAATTGCGTCGGTTTCCAGACGAAAGAGGCTTCTTCACAGAAGTTATGCGGAAAGATTGGAAAGACCTCTTCGAAGAAGATACCATCGTTCAAGCTAACCACTCGTTTACTTTCCCAGAAGTTATTCGCGCTTGGCACCGACATGTTCGGGGCCAGAACGACTATTTTTTGGCACTAAAGGGTACGATAAAGATTTGTGCCTTTGATGACGAAACGGGCGAGTTAGATGAAGTTGTCAGCAGCGGCTCCGATTTGCAGGTAGTGCGTATGCCAGGACATTATTGGCATGGTTTCAAAGCAGTGGGCAATGAACCTGCTATGTTGCTTTACTTCACAACTAATTTGTATGATGCAAAGGACCCTGATGAAGAACGCCGCGCTTGGGATGATCCAACGCTTATCCCCAAGAGCGTAAATGGTAAAAAAGATGATGCACGTGTTGGTAAACCTTGGGACTGGAATATCCCATCCCACAAGTGATGAACTATGAAACTGTTAGTTACTGGCGGTTTAGGATTTATCGGAAGCAACTTCTGCAGGCTCATGCTTGCAAAGTACCCTAACGTAGAACTGATAAACGTTGACAAAATAGGCATAGGCGCTAACCCAGCTAACCTGCATGAAATAGAGAACGACAAACGCTACACCTTCATCAAAGGAGATATCTGCAACCCACAACTCATGAACCGACTCATCCACCAAGTCGATGCAGTAGTGAACATCGCGGCGGAAACACATGTTGACCGAAGTATCTCTGACCCTAACATTTTCTTACAGAACAACACTGTTGGTACATTCATTATCTTGGAAGCCATAAGACGACATAATCACAAAGCCAGATTATTGCAGGTATCCACAGACGAGGTTTACGGAGAAGCCCTTGAAGGTTCATTTACAGAAAACACCCCGCCTAAACCATCAAATCCCTATTCCGCTTCCAAAGCAGCCGCAGACATGTTCGTGTTATCTTACCATAGAACTTTTGGCTTAAACGTCTCCATAACACGGTGTACCAACAACTTCGGTCCCTATCAGCTTCCAGAAAAATTAATTCCTAAAACAGTTATCCGCGCATTAAGAGACCTTCCGATTCCAATCTACGGAACAGGAACCAACATACGCGACTGGATAAATGTACAGGACCACTGTGAAGCCTTAAGCGTTGCACTTGAAAAGGGCAAGGCTGGCGAAATCTACAACGTTTCAGCAGGAAACGAAATAACCAACATTGAAATCGTCAAAAAAATCATTTGTCAACTCCGCAAACCTGAAAGCCTAATCACATTGGTTGAAGATCGCCCTGGACATGACACCCGCTACAGCTTGGACTCCACAAAAATCCGAACTGAACTTGGTTGGAAACCAAAGTGCGATTTCGAGAAATCTTTGGAGTCGACGGTTCAATGGTACCTTGACAACGAACACTGGTGGACCCCCTTTGCCACAGAAGTTATCTTGCATCCAACACCCTGGAAACTCGGTGGCGTCCATTGAAGCTTCTAATTACGGGCGCAAGCGGACTGTACGGGTCAAAACTTGCTCAACTCGCAATTGCCAAAGGAATCGAGGTTTACTCCTCTGACATCCAAAGCCTATCTGTCTATGGCAACTATGTTAAGCTTGATATATCTGGGAAAATACCTGTTGATGAAGCTTTCAAAACCATAAAACCAGACGTCGTTGTCCACGCAGCAACATTAACAGACGTGGATAAATGCGAAACCAACAAAGAGCTCGCATGGAAAATAAACGTCGAAGGCACAAGAAACATCGTTGAAGCCGCCCAAAGTACAGGCTCATTTATGATTTACATTTCAACTGATTACGTTTTCAGCGGCGAAAAAGGTAACTACAAAGAAACCGACAAACCTGACCCAATCAACTATTATGGATTAACCAAACTCAAAGCCGAAGAAATCGTTCAAACCCAACCCGAATACTTCATAGGCAGACCCAGCGTTATCTACGGCTCAACACCAGCGGCTGGCAAAGTCAACTTTGCCCTCTGGCTAATCGAAGCCCTCCGAAAAGGCGAACGCGTCAAAATCGTAACTGACCAATGGAACACGCCGACACTTAACACTAACCTGGCTGAGATGACTCTGGAAGTTATAGAGCGCCGACTTACTGGGATTTACCATACGTGCGGTGCAACGAGGGTGAGTCGATTAGACTTTGCTGAACAAATTGCTACCGCTTTCGATTTGGACAAGAGCTTAATCGATTCGGTTTTGTCTTCGCAATTCACTTGGCCGGCAAAACGCCCTATGGATTCCTCACTTGACACTTCAAAGGCACAGAAGATGTTGAAGCATAAGCCTCTGATAATGGCTGAATCGCTTAAGCAGTTGAAGCTTGAGCTATCGCAGAAAGCCAGCTGATTTAAACGCAAGCGTTATGTAATCGGATAGCGCCTTTGGGATTGTTTGGTAAATCCATGAAGCAGCAAACCAATGTGAAGCAAATTGCTCGGCAACGAATTAAAATTCTATTTGAGCACGCCAAAAAGGTCGGCAGATCTAACCCTGAGATGGCTATGCAGTACGTTTTGTCAGCAAGAAAGATTGCTATGGCTGCCAAAATCCGCATGCCCGTCGAGTTTAAACGCGAAACATGCAAAGAATGCAACAGTCTATTCGTTCAAGGCATAAACTGCAGGGTTAGGATAAAACAGAAAAGGGAGCCACACGTTGTAGTAACATGTTTAAACTGCGGTAACCAAACTCGTATGCTATTAAAACTGAAACAGGAGCAAAAGAAAATTGAGCAAGATAACAACCCGAATGAAACGCCATGTTAGGCACGTTTTGAAAGATGAGAACCCAACAATTTGGGTTGGTAAAGAAGGTTTAACGCCACAGTTAGCAGCTGAAATTGAGAAGCAACTTCAGAGGAACAAGATGGTTAAAGTCAGGATTTTGCCCGCAGCGATGCAAGATGAAGTAACAGCTCAAGCAATCGCGGCTGACGCAGCTGAGAAAACAAATTCTGCTCTGGTAGAAGTTCGCGGTCATGTGTTCATTCTCTTTAGGAAACGCAAAGCAGAAGACACAACTGAGACATCCAAACCATAATTTTTCTAAATTACACTTTTTGGTTAATGCGCTTTAGTAGCGCCATCATAATTGGATCTTATTAGACTACATTGCGAACTCTATATATGAGTAAGTCGCTATTGGCGTTTTCCGCTATCATTACCATATGGCAAACAAGTGTCTGTTTTCATTAAATCGTGGTACTCTGAGTTGGTTGTAGGTTTCTCTGCTTGACTCAATGCAAATGTGCGGGGGCGGTTCATGCATAACCAAAAAAAAGTTTATGAAACAGCAAATTTCCAGTTTCGACGACTGGTTACTCAGATATTTTAGCTTGGAAAAAAATGTGTTCCTGCAATAGAAAAATCTGAAAAAAGGTAAAAAACAATAATAAACGCCTAAATTATTTATCCAATACCTCAACAAACCACCATAACAACATTCAGGTGGATTCAACAATCTTAGTGGGGATGGAAAAGAAACGTTTATATCAGTTGACTAGGCTTCTGTTAGAATTCAGCTATAATTGCTAGCCCCGCAATTTTCACATGGCGGCGGCTCAACCCCTACCGAAACGGCGATTACGCCTTGCAGGAATGACGGAGTTGGCCTCCAATTGCGGGGACAAAAAATAGGAAATGTGGACCTGACTAATTGCTCAGTTAGGTCTGAATTGGGCTTTGACGTATAATGTGGATGTTTCTTCCTCCAAATCCAGTTAGGCATAAATATGCGAAAAGTGCAGAACGTACCACACAAAAAACATGATAGTAAAGATCCGCAGAAATCAATATGGAGTGCATAACTCCGGTTGATCCTGCCGGACCCCACTGCTATCGGGATAGGACTAAGACATGCTAGTCGAGCGCTTCAGCCAAAAAGAGGCGCGGCACACAGCTCAGTAACACGTGGCTAATCTGCCCTTGGGACCGGAACACCCCCGGGAAACTGGGGCTAATTCTCGATAGGTGAAGAACTCTGGAATGAGTCTTTGCCAAAAAGTTGTTAAGGTTATGCTCTTTGACAACGCCCAAGGATGAGGCCGCGACCGATCAGGTTGTTGGTGAGGTAATGGCTCACCAAGCCTTTTACCGGTGCGGGCCGTGAGAGCGGGAGCCCGGAGATGGGCACTGAGACAAGGGCCCAGGCCCTACGGGGCGCAGCAGTCGCGAAAACTTTGCAATAAGCGAAAGCTTGACAGGGCTATCCCGAGTGCCATCCGCTGAGGAAGGCTTTTACCCAGTCTAGAACGCTGGGGGAATAAGGAGAGGGCAAGTCTGGTGTCAGCCGCCGCGGTAATACCAGCTCTCCGAGTGGTGTGGATGTTTATTGGGCCTAAAGCATCCGTAGCTGGCTAAGTTAGTCCCTTGTTAAATCCACCGAATTAATCGTTGGATTGCGGGGGATACTGCTTGGCTAGGGGACGAGAGAGGCAGACGGTATTTCCGGGGTAGGGGTGAAATCCTATAATCCCGGGAAGACCACCAGTGGCGAAGGCTGTCTGCTAGAAACGCGCCCGACGGTGAGGGATGAAAGCTGGGGGAGCGAACCGGATTAGATACCCGGGTAGTCCCAGCTGTAAACGATGCAGGCTAGGTGTTTGGACGGCCACGTGCCGTTCTAGTGCCGCAGGGAAGCTGTTAAGCCTGCCGCCTGGGGAGTACGATCGCAAGATTGAAACTTAAAGGAATTGGCGGGGGAGCACCACAAGGGGTGAAGCTTGCGGTTTAATTGGAGTCAACGCCGGAAATCTCACCGGGAGCGACAGCAGTATGAAGGCCAGATTAAAGGTCTTGCTAGACGAGCTGAGAGGAGGTGCATGGCCGTCGCCAGTTCGTGCCGTGAGGTGTCCTGTTAAGTCAGGCAACGATCGAGACCCGCGTCCTCTGTTGCAACTAGCTTTGAGCTGGGCACACTGAGGAGACCGCCACTGATAAAGTGGAGGAAGGAGCGGGCCACGGCAGGTCAGTATGCCCCGAATCTCCCGGGCCACACGCGAGCTGCAATGGCAGGTACAATGGGTTCCGACCTCGAAAGGGGAAGGCAATCTCGAAAGCCTGCCGTAGTTGGGATCGAGGGCTGCAACCCGCCCTCGTGAACATGGAATCCCTAGTAATCGCGTGTCATTAGCGCGCGGTGAATACGTCCCTGCTCCTTGCACACACCGCCCGTCGTTCCATCCGAGCGACTCTTGGGTGAGGCGCCGTCTTTCGTGGCGGCATCGAATCTAAGTTTCGTAAGGAGGGAAAAGTCGTAACAAGGTGGCCGTAGGGGAACCTGCGGCCGGATCACCTCCTAAGTAAAAAGCGCATAGAAGTGCTTAATTGGAGGAGCAAGGAGAACATTGAGCAGAACACAGGATACGTCAAAGCCCAGTAACATTAGCAATATAGCCAACATCGGGCTGCAAACAACATCTTTTATTTTCTTTTCTCCGCATTCTTATCCTCGTAGGTTAGGGAGCATATACAAATGTATATACAACACGTACCCAAAAACTCTGGATAATCGGATTGATGTTTTCGGATTTTAACGTCATCGCAAAGTCGGTTCACTCAAGGAGCTTTTTATATGCCTTAGTAGGTTTTTGTAGATTGAACGTATTTGTTTCTGTTTTTGTGATTATGGCAAATGTTTTTATGAAAATGCAGTTTTTTATTATAGTTCAATTGAGTTTGTTTCGGGGCTTTAATTTAGTGGAAAGAATTGTCAGAGTTTGCGAAAATAAGTCAAGGTTCCTTAAGTTTCATTTAAAAATACTTCTTTGTGGGTGGGAAACATGAAAATAAAAACTCAGTTTATAGTATGCATAGTGGTTTTTACCATAATATTAGTTATTATTGGTGCGTCTGTAGGAACCAGTACGCAGCATGTGGGTGGTCTTAAAGTTCAAGAAAACGTCGCCAACAACATCCAACGTGGTGCGGGCAACCTGAGCAGTATTTCAATTGATTATTTCCTCTTTCAACAAGACACTTCAATTGTCCAGTGGCAAGCAAACTTTTCTAAACTTTCCAGCGATTTAGCAACTTTGAACCTTAACAATGACCAACAACAACAGCTTGCAACCAACATTAGCCGAGACCTGCAAGGGCTAAACACAACTTTTGGAGAGGTAGTAAACTACTTGCAAAGCACTTCTCGAAACGTAAGTGTTAGGGAGTTACAACCTTTTCAAGATAGGTGGAGAAACATGACTGAACAAAATCAAGCACTTAATCTCGATGCCTCCCAATTATCCATTTCATTTGACACTGAAGCTCACGCAGCCAACGATACAAACACCTTGCTAATCGTGTCGCTTGTGGCCACATTCGGAGCTCTTTTAGTAACAATTTATTTACTGGTTTTCCGGCGGACATTAAAATCGGTGTCAAAGCTTCAAGACGGAATAAATATGGTGAGCGCAGGAAACCTGGATTATTTTATAAAAACTACGAGCCAAGACGAAATAAGCGGTCTTTCCTCCGCGTTCAATCTGATGACAGCTAACCGCAAACTTGCCGAAGAAAAGTTACGTGCTGCATCTCTCTATGCTCGAAGTCTTATTGAAGCAAGTCTGGATCCTTTAGTAACCATAAGCAGAGAAGGCAAAATTACAGACGTGAACAAATCCACGGAAGAAGTTACAGGTTATTCTCGTGAGCAATTAATCGGAAGAGACTTTTCAGATTATTTCACTGATCCCGAGAAAGCCAGAGCAGGATATGGCAAGGTTTTCACCCAAGGTTACGTAACAGATTATCCCTTGGCGATCAGACACCAGTCTGGGAAAATCACAGATGTTTTGTATAACGCCACAATTTATAAGAATGAGAAAGGCGAAATTCAAGGTGTTTTCGCAGCAGCACGCGATGTAACTGAACGTAAAGTTGCTGAACAAAAACTGTTAGCTGCCTCTTTGTATTCAAGAAGTTTGATTGAAGCAAGTTTAGACCCGTTAGTAACAATTAGCAAAGAAGGCAAAATCACCGACGTTAACAAGGCCACAGAAGATGTTACCGGCTGTACTCGTGAAGAATTGGTTGGCAGTGACTTTTCAGATTATTTCACTGAACCCGGGCAAGCAAGAGAAGGATACAGGAAAGTTTTCACTGAAGGCTACGTTATGGATTACCCCTTGCTATTAGGCACAAATCCGGCAGTAATAACTGACGTTTTGTATAATGCCTCAGTTTATCGGAATCCGCAGGGGAAATACAAGGTATTTTTGCGGCAGCAAGAGATATTACTGAACGTAAAAAAGCTGAAGAAGCTTTGCGCGAAAGCGAAATAAAGCTCCGGACGGTTGCGGACTTCGCATATGACTTAGAATATTGGATTGCACCTGACGGCAAGATGCTGTACATGTCTCCTTCATGTGTAAAGTTTACTGGTTACACCCCGGACGAGTTTATCGATGATTCTAAGCTGTTTTCCAAAATTGTTCACCCAGACGACAAAGCGCTTGTTGGCTCTCATTTTGAGTCGATAACTGAAGAGGAGCGGCATGAGATTGATTTTCGAATCATCACATGTAATGGTGAGGTACGTTGGATTTCCCACGCTTGCCAACCCGTTTTTGATGGTACTGGCAAATGGTTAGGTCGACGCTCCAGCAACCGAGACATTACTGAACGCAAATCAATGGAAAACGAAATTGTGCAAGCATCAGAAAAACTAAAGCAATCAAACGCAGAGCTTGAACAGTTTGCTTATGTTGCGTCACATGACTTGCAGGAGCCTTTGCGTATGGTGGCGAGTTATGTGCAGCTTATTGAACGAAGGTACAAAGGAAAATTGGATTCGGATGCGGACGAGTTCATAGGTTACGCTGTTGATGGTGCTAACCGAATGAGGGGTTTAATTGATGACCTTCTCACTTATTCTCGTGTTTCTCGACTTGGCAAACCTTTTGAGCCTACAGACCTTGAATCTACGCTTGAAATAGTGCTTTTGAACCTGAAAACATCCATTGCTGAAAATGAAGCCGTGGTGACTCATGATAAACTTCCCACGGTTATGGCTGATGGAGGGCAGCTTGTTCAGTTGTTCCAAAATTTGATTGGAAACGGCATAAAGTTCCATGGTGAAAAAGCTCCCCATGTACATATTTCAGCGCAAGTACGCGATGCTGATTATTTGTTTTCAGTGCGCGACAATGGAATTGGCATAGCTCCTGAATATTATGACCGTTTATTCAAGATATTCCAACGCTTGCACACCCGGGAAGAGTATCCTGGTTCTGGAATTGGGCTTGCGGTATGCAAAAGAATCGTTGAGCGCCATGGCGGACGGATTTGGATAGAATCACAAGTGGGAAAAGGTTCAACTATCTACTTTACATTAAGTAAAAGAAAAAGGAGCAATTTAGAAAAATGAACCGATATATTGCCCAAAAAATCGAAACACGCCCAGTAGACATTCTGTTGGTTGAAGACAATCCTGGAGATGTCCGCTTAACCAAGGAAGCCCTAAAAGACGCTAAAGTGCTGAATGAAATTTATGTTGCTAGAGATGGTGTTGAAGCCATGCAGTTTGTTCATCGGGAAGGTTCTTTTGCAAACGTTCCTATGCCTGACCTAATTCTGCTTGACCTTAATTTGCCCCGAAAGGATGGACGCGAAGTATTAGCTGAAATTAAAAAAGACCCAAAACTGCAGCATATTCCTGTTGTGGTCCTTACAACTTCAAAAGCAGATGAAGATATCATAAAGACTTACAATCTGCATGCAAATGCCTACATCACAAAGCCAGTAGATCTAAACCGTTTCGTCGAAATTATGCATGCATTAGAACAGTTTTGGTTTACAATAGTAAAATTACCGCCTAAGGAGTAATAAAAATTAAAAATCCTCGTAATTGAAGACAATGCTGGCGACGCTCGACTCATCCAAGAGATGTTGCGAGAGCAAAATATTGATGTGAATAACGTTGAGCGGGCTGATAGGCTTTCAAAAGGCATAGACCGTTTAGTAGTGGGGAACATCGATGCGGTTTTGTTGGATCTTGGATTACCCGACAGCCAAGGACTAAACACTTTTGAAAAGATACAAGCGATAGCTAAGAATGTCCCCATCATTATTTTAACTGCGTTCACAAATGATGCCTTGGCTTTGGAAGCAGTGCGTAAAGGCGCCCAAGACTATTTGATCAAAGGAAAAATTGATGGATCTTTATTAGTTCGAGCCATAAACTATGCTGTCGAACGTAAAAAACTGGAAGAAACGGTCGAAAATCGCACACTTTCCCTTAAAGCAAGCGAAGAGAAATATCGAACATTGTTTGATTCAATTGACGAGGGTTTCTGTATTGTCGAAATGGTTTTTGACGCGGCTTGTAAACCCTTTGATTACCGTTTTTTAGAAGTCAATGCTTCTTTTGAGCGCCAAACAGGACTGCATGACGCGAAAGGAAAACTTATGCGAAGTCTTGCTCCAAATCATGAGGCTTATTGGTTTGAATTGTACGGTAAAGTTGCTTTAACAGGGGAATCAATGAGGTTTGCAAACGAAGCTAAGGCTTTGAATCGTTATTATGATGTTTTTGCTTTTCCAGTGGGCGAAGAAAAAATCCGTAAAGTCGCTATCTTATTTAATGATGTAACTGAGCGTAAAAATTTAGAGGCACAGCTACGGGATTCTGAACGTTTAGCTGCAATTGGAGCTACCGCCGGCATGGTTGGGCATGATATCCGCAATCCGTTGCAAGCTATAATTGGCGATTTGTTCCTTTCAAAAAAGGAGATAGAGGACTTGCCTCAAAGCGAGGCCAAGAGCTGCCTTAAAGAATGCTTGCAGTCCATCGAGGATAACGCGTTCTACATCAACAAGATTGTCACTGACCTTCAAGACTTCGCTAAACCCATGAAGCCTTTGCTTGAAGAAACCAATTTAACGATGATTGTTAAAGATGTCTTTTCAGCATTGAAAATTCCTGAAAACACGAAAACTGCTTATTCGATTGAACCATCCTTTAGCAGACTAATCACTGATCCCTTGGCAATGAAGCGGATACTGACTAATCTGTGTTCAAATGCAATTCAAGCCATGCCTAAAGGAGGAAACTTGACTTTAGATGCTGTCCAAAAAGATGAAAAAATAATTATCTGCGTTGAAGATACTGGCCTGGGTATATCACCGGAAACAAGGGACAAACTATTCAAGCCCTTATTCACAACTAAATCGAAGGGTCAAGGCTTCGGTTTGGCCGTCGTCAAGAAGTTAACTGAAGCGTTAAATGGTAAAGTGAGTGTAGACAGTGAAGTGGGCAAGGGCACGCGGTTTACTCTTGAATTTCCGCTTGCAAAATTGGATCCGCAAACTTAGTTTCGAATCAAAAATCAAGATAGTTTATTCAGTTAGATTTTTTATGTAATCCCAGATTTTGTCGCTAACGTAATGTAGGGTTTTTGCTACAGGTCCTTTTTTGGTTTGTTTGGCAGTTTCTGCGTCAAGTAGGCTTTCGCCAAGAGCTAAGGCTTTACCATGCTTCATGTCCACGATTAAAACGAGGTCACCCACAGCGAATTCGCCTTCGATGCGTACGATGCCAGGTGCCATAACGGTAGCCCCCTTGCACACGTATGGAATAGCGCCCATATCAACCACGATTTTTGGCGCTTTAGCGATAAACTCTGCGAAAAGTAATGTAGGCAAAACTGTCTCGCCTGACTTGAAGAGGATTGGTTTTCCTTCGATGATGTAGATTTCGCCAACATCCGACTCTACAATTTCGACGTTAGCTTTCGTGCTAAACAATTTTTCCATATCGAGCTTTAGTTTTTTTGAGGCGTCCTCTACGATTTGCTTGGCCTCTTTAGCTTTTAAGGGGTATCTGCGTTGTTTTGTTGGCATTCTAATCTTCTCTATGCGTTGTTGCTGGGTTATTTAGTTTTCTTGGTTTTCTGCAGGTTTCTTCTTAAGAAATCTCTTAGCAAGTTTGCTTAAGTCAACTTTTAAGAGGATAATGGTGATGACTACGGTTAACACGATAGAGATAACTATCATAGCTGTTGGGCTCAGCCAAGCAGAAAATATGTCGCCTGCAAAACTTCCTAAGAAGGCGCCTGCAACGGTAATTGTTAGCTTGCCTAAAAAGTAAGCAGTGAAAAACTTTACTGGACTGTACTTCATTAAGCCAAGGGGAATAACCACTGGTTCATCAGGAATCGGGGTTGCAGCAGCAATGTAAAGAAGCCAAAAAGCCCAGCGCTTAACTTTCAAAGCGTCAGCGTTAAGTCTTTCTTGCCTTTTTTGGCTGAGATGCCCACTTACAAAGAAAGTTATCATATAATGGATGCCCTTAGCAAATGCCGCAGCTAAAGCGATTAGCCCTCCCACAAGCACCAATGTGCCAGCGCCTGCGCCAGTCATGCCTATGGCAGCGGTGGAAGCGATTAGCAAATTTGAGGGACCAGCGAACGGTATGAGATTTAACCCAAAAGCTGTCAGGAAAAGGATAACATACGTTCCTTGAAAATCTTGGGGAACCTGAAATTTGAGGTAAACCAGAGCGATCAGGATTAGTGAAACCGCAATTGCCAAAGCTGCCAAAACGGCTGCGGTTTTTTTGTTCAAGTTGAAATTCACAGATTAATCCCCAAAGCTACCTTTATTGTTGTGGCTTACCGAAAAGTATCGTCTGCTCAACCTAATAAGGACAAGTCCATGAACACCGTGAATGCGCTTCTAAAATAAACAAAACCCAGCTTACAACAATAGTTAATGCTGAAGGTTAGCCGTGTTTTTTTTCTAAACGTAGACTTTTGCGCATGATAAACGTTTGCAAAAGAAGATTAGGAAATCTGTTGTGAAGCAGAAAACGACTCAGGAGCAAAAAAAGATTTAGCTCTTAATTGGTGCTTCCTCAAAAATTTGTTAAATAGTTGACGATTAATCCTTGACATGTTTTTCGGATTGTATGGACTAATCCAGACGTACAAGAACTCAATTTGGAAATTAACTATTATACCTATTAGGATTCAAGATGTTAGCATTCCAAGCGTTACCTGTACAAACCCCGATTAAACCTAAAAGTCATTTTGCTAGAAACTTGGTTTTAGAAGTCGTGGTAGCAGTCATGGTCACAGCAATTTTAACTTCGGCGATATTAAGTGGCGCCACAACAAACAGCGGTAACCAAAACATCAACCCAAACTATACCCCCGCTATGCCTATACAAATAATTTCAGGGGCAATAGTTCTGACTCCAATGTCTGGTGCCTACTTCACAGGTTTTGGTGTTCCAGAAGACGCTTTAAATCCAGTTCTCCAGGGGAACTTCACTTCGACAGGCAACAGCACGAATAACAACGTAGTGGTAACAGTATGGAGTCAAAAGGAATTCATCAATTACTTAAGCGGCCATGATTCCAGCCCATGTTATAACAAAGACCTGTTCCCCATGGCAGCAGGCAACATCAACGTTACCTTATCAAGTGGAAATTATTTTATAATGTTCGGTAGCGCAAGTGTAGATGCCAAAACAGTGTCTATTCAAATTGATCTGACCTATAGCGTATAGGTTTTTTATAAATTTGCTAATCAGTTTTTTGCCCTGAAGGTTCAGAAAAATCAAAACCGCTATTGCAACATTACCAGTAGTACCCATAAGACAATTGCTCTAGCCTCTGTACTAAATTAGTTTATAAATTCAATCGAGCGCGCATGTAAACCTAATTGAATTTTAGTTTAAATGCGCTCTAATTACAGAATTGAAACCCACGTCGCATTCATAGGTACCGCGATCGCGTAACCATCCGGCCTTGTTTTCATGTTAACATAGTAGCCTGCTGTATATTGTAGCATTTTGGAAGTAATCGTTAATGTTGACCGTTCATGTGTCTGGCTAGTGTTAGATGTTCTATCAATTACAACTGTTTGGCCTATGAAGTATTTTGTTGGTGTTATGTAGTCTGATGTTGCGTATTTACCGCCTTGTGGAATGTTTTGAGGTGTTGCTAACGGTTCTAAGCCTGTAGTATTAAGGGCTATGACATTTGTTATGCTCGTTTCGTTTGCTTTTTCGGTTTGGATACCTATTGTTACAGAATCAATTTGTTTATCCGTTGAAAAGATTATGTTGCTGAGAGCGATCGGATATTCTGATGGAAAGATTGATTGCCAATTGTAGGCAACAATAATCGATGGAACTATCAAGACGATTATTATAATTGCGATAATTTTATAATTATTCTGTATTCTTGTTCTAGACATTGTCTATACTCAATCTTGCTTAGATGTTATCAGGTCATAAGCGTTTCCATAATTCCTCGCCCTCGAGGTATCGCTTTGTATAGCCTAACGACAGCATTTTTCAGCAAAATAAACATAAACTGCGATAATAACTTCGACTTGCAGAATAATGATGATGCTTTTTCAATTCTTCGGAGATAATGGCGTCTGATTGGATCGTTACGTCATCGGTTTATCTCAAGAGATGCCTTAGATTGCTTTAACTGAGCGTGAGAAGCAAATTTTGCGCTTAAAAAAAGATTAACTCTCGGATTATGAGATTTCACAAAAGCTACGAGTTGATGCTGGGAACGTTACTCGCTCAAGCTGATTTGGACTTTGCTCTCCAAGTAGGCGTGAAGATTAAGATTTAATGTCAGCCTGTTTTTTGAGTTCGCGAAACGCCGTAGCGGATGACCCCCGCCCTAAAGGATACTTCCCCATAGGCAAAGATTCTGTCTATTGCGACAAGCTAAGACTCGTTATATCGAATTTAATTGGTTTGGGGTAGAAGTGAAAATCACCAATCTTGTTTATTCATTGACCTTTTTCTTAGTTGTATTCTTGCTCTTTTTGTAAATTGTAAATGTCGTAATTACAGCGACTAAAGCTATGGTGCTGAACCCTGCTGTAAGGAATAAGTTGTTTGACAGATAATCAAACGCTATCATAGTATTGGAGCTATTTGTTGGGCTTGTTGTGGGATAGCTACCTGATAGGCTTGTAGGTAAGGGTGTAGGGCTGATTGAGTTGTTACCATCAGGCGATAGGCTTTCAGTTGTAGAAGGATTTGGTGTAAGTTCATGGCTTGTAATAAGTAAGGGTGGAGAAATGGGTGATGGTAAACTTGTTGAAAATTCTATGTCCACTTGATTGATTAGAGGAAAATTATCTGTGTTGTTGTCATTCAAGATGTAAGGTGTATCACCCATTGTTGTATTGCCAATTTCTTTTGCTTGAGGATATTTGGTTAGATAGTCACTCCAATAATTGCCGATTGACCCATTATCCCAATTGTTAACGCTCGCGTTATTGTTAATCTGAACTGGTTTAGAAATGTTTAGAAAATTATTTGAGAAAAACGTATTATTTACAGAAGGCATTGCCCCATAGCCATCAACGTAGACTCCGTATTGGCTATTTGCAAAGTTATTCTCATAGAAAACGTTATCGTGGGCATTGCTAATGATAACACTGCTTACAACAAAAATTGAGTAACAACCGATAATGTTGTTTCTAAACACAGCGTTATAGGCAGACTCATCAGAAACGGCAATACCAGAAGGAACATCTGAAGGGTCATCGATAAAAAGTGTGTTACCAGAAATAATATTGTGGTAGCATCTCCCCAATTCAATACTTTCGCTTGGATGCTGCTTGAATAGGTTGTTTGTGATATTATTGTCGTTACTAAGACTAAGATGAATGCCTTCTCCATCAAGATAATTGTAATTGACTAAGCAGTTTATGCATTGACCCCAAATGCAATAACCTTTCCCAAAAAGAGTGTTGCTATAGACTTCAGAGCCACTAACATTGGCTAAAATAACGCAAAACTCAGTATCAACCCTGTTATTCGTAATTTTGATATTTGATGTATTGTTCAGCACAATTCCATTGTTAAAGATGTTTAGTTTAAGGTTCTTGATGGTCACATCATTGACATATGATAAAGTCAAGCCGTCATATCTATAAGCATAAACTCCTTGTATCGTGAACCCCGCACCGTCAAGCAAAATATTGCTTCTTTGTATTTCTAAGGTATAGTTTTCAATGTTATTTGTTAAAACGTAACTGTTTCCATTGCGTTGAATTGGTAATGTTGACGGGTCTACATCTCCGTTACTTCTGATGAAACCGTGTCTAATCGAAGGAACTCCACCTGTGGGGATAGGATTAGCACCTGACAGACTGACTAACCCTGCCATTGATATCAAAGATATTGCAAAAGCTACAATAATCAACAGAGCTGTTACTTTTTTCATAATCAAACGGTATTATTATAAAACAGGTATAAGGTTTGTCATCAAACTTTCTTGACTAACAGAAAATAATGAAGGGTGGATATGCCCAACCAGGGGAAGAGTTCTCAGCTTATTCCAATTTTAAAAGACCCCTTCGTTTCTCCATGTCCCTGTTCTTTCTATTACTCCATACATTCTATTGTACCGCGTGGAACCTTGGGATTTTATGTACTTGTGGTTGGCTGGGTTTTGGTGCTGTCGTGTTTGCGACAATAAGCCATTAGTGCAGAGGTTTAAAGGTGTTTATTGGCGATTACCTAAGTCTGAAAAGGACCGTGTCTGATTGTTATTTACTAGAAGATTGAACGGGTTAAGCTTAGAAGTAGTAGACGAAGAGAAGCACAACCTTTCGACTACTACTTCTCTTGAGTTGCCTGAGGAATTGCCCAGTATTGAAGAAACGCCAATGAAGCTGTCGGCTGCTTTGGCTGTCTTGGAATTCACAGTAATAGTTATCCAATAGCTTTGAAAGTTTGCCATGATCACGTTGGGAAAAACTAAAATGCCCACTGATGCTAAAAGAATTGTTATGAGTGAGGCTGATAGGCTTGCTCGATTGCATGAATTATTAAAAGACCCTGTTCGCCAAAAGTTACTTCTAAAGTTGGGTGAGCATGACAAATTAAGTATTGATGAATTGATGAAAGAGTTAAAAATTGATGATCAATGGGAACTTTACGATCAATTGCAGGTTTTGGGTGATTTGGTTACAAAAGTCAAAGATGACCAATATCTGCTTCCGAAAAAAGGTGTTTCGCAAGCGTTTGGCGAACAATATATGCTTACTGAAAAAGGGCATGATACATTGGATGAGATGATTGCTTATCCAGAAATTGAATCTGATAACTACAATGAGCTGTTTGATAAAGACGGTCAGCTTAAACCAAATTTTTCGAAATCCAATCAGAGGGTAAAAGTTTTTCTTTCTATAATGATTGTTGCAACAGTAATTATATTTTTTATTGCTTTTTATCTTCATTGGAAAATAGGGCGTTATTGAGCTCCTTAATTTTTACTACTTTTTGCAGTTGAAGATCTTAACTATTACCTGACCATAAAAATATTGTAGAATTGATTGGGTTATCTTAGCAGATTCCACTCGTGGCGAAGAAGAAGGTAGAGTACAACTGGAACAAAAAGAACCAAAATATGTGGAAAAGTAAGTGAGTTTCCAATTGCAGTGTTCGTTATGAATCCGACCGAGTATGTTATGCATAATGCGAAAAATCCCCATTTTCTCCATTTATAAAGCGCTATAGCGGAACAAATACTCACTAACTCTATTGTAATGAAAATAGATGTTACCCAAAGTGGAGTATTGACCGTTGCCAAGAAACTAGTTAAGTTATTAAAAGCTGTATTATTAGTTCCTAACAGATAAGCTACAGCCACATAACTCAATATGCCTAATACGTTTGCACCCACAATCAATAAAATCCATAAAGTTACCCATCCACTATGTATTCTTGGCTGGTTTTCTGACATATTTCTCTTGCTTGTCTCAATTGATTTGATATTAGATTTAAGGTTTGGTTTTGCTCTGCTTTTTTGCCTTTCGATTGTTTAAGATGAATATTCCTTTCTGATGCAGAAATCTTGTCGATTTTACCCATGGTCAGTATTAAGTAAGCATAGGCGATAAAAGCTATTCGTAAATGTTCCTTTATCGTGCGCCTAATTTTCTAACATTTCGCAAGAAAACATAGCCTCAACATGCAACTCGACCTAAACTCTTCTCGACTTTTACCGTTTTGACACTTTCTTGTCTATTTTCTCCACTATTCGATTGGAAAGGGCTATGCTGACTGGATGTTTTCTAATCGCCAAACCCAGAGGCTTATGAAGATTTAACAATTTTGTTAAAACTCCAACGGACATTTAAGTAAAAGAAGTTAAATTGCTACAATGACCGAAGAAAAGCCTCGGGCATAAGGGTTACTTATAAACTATTTTGTCCTGTTGAACTAAGGATAATTAACTTGGTTAATCAAGCTTAGCTCTATTTCGTTGTATTAGCAAGCTTAGTGCTATCTGACAAAATACGATATAAGGATAGACAAACAGATTGGCACTCATATGGAGCAACTATTCGTTTAGCGAAAAAAGGTCGGATGCGTTGGGTTGACAGTTATTTTTGATTTAGCGCAGCTCTATGAGCTCAAGCGTGCTCATCCGGATTGGGTTTTGTTGCTTGGGGATAAGTCGAAGAATCCTTCTCGTTTGGTAGGTGCCTGGAAAGATTTGACTTGTCAGTCTATGGAGGATTTGCAGGCGCTTGTTGAAAGAGCGCAGGGCTGTGAGGTTGAGGCTTGGAATTTTGGTCCCCGAACCGGGCTTGGGGGTTTGGTTTGTCTGGATTGGGATTGGGAGTTTTTAGCCTACCGATATAGTAAGCATTTTGCAGAACGTGCTAAGACCTTGACGTTCCAAACGCCAAATAAGGGTTACCGCATGCTCTACACCACCACCGAGAAAGAGAACAGTAGCCCGTTCAAGCGAAACCTGCACATGGAGTTTGAGAACGGCGGCTACGTTGCCGTCGGCGGGTTTGCGGAAGATTGTGAGGGCCAAAAACAACCCTACATCAAGATGTTTGATGCACCCATAAAAGTCGACAACACTATAATAGCCGATACCAAAAAGTTTCTGGGTGATCAGTTGGAGCGCTACGATTTTTTGCGTTTCAACTGTGTGTGCGCTGTTGTGGACCGCAAGCACATTCGGCTCGATCATCTTCAGCGGTTGGCTTTGGCGCAGTTTATGGTTTCGAAGGATTTTTCGGATGATGAGATTCATGACTTCTTCCAAACAATCTACGGCTCCGAAGGCAGACGAGACTACGACCGTGGCATAACGCAGAGCCAAATTGGCAGTGCACGCAGCTTCCATGAACGTGGGGGCAGACCGCATCCTTGCACCGCTAAGATGAACTCAAGAGACGGGACACGTCAGTACGCCGTTGTTCCAAGTCTTTGGATTTAGCCAAGATAAGTGCGGTGGATGTGTGCGCAAACTTGCAAGCCTAAGTGTCGCCAAAGAGGCCAAGGAGCAAAAACTCGAAGAAGTCTTAGAGCGCCTTCACAACGAGTACACCTTTAAAACGCCCATGGACCTGCGTGACCTCTACTATTACTGTGAGGGCATCTACAAACCAGCGGAATGTTTGGTGGAGGGGCTGCTGGAGGGTGAGTATGGGGCTTCGGTCAGCAGTCATTTTGTCGCCGAGGTTCTCGAGCACCTGCGCAGAGCAAGCTTTGTGGATCGAGGCGAATTCAATCGTTACCGAGGGCTTGTTCCAGTACAGAACGGGTTGTTAGATTTGAAGACCCTTGAGCTGAGAGCTTTCGAGGTCGATTCGATCTACACCTACAAACTCAACGTGCACTTTGACGGGTCCGCTAAATGCCCTAAATGGCTGAGTTTTCTCTCGCAAATATTACCCGTGGAAGATCATGCACTTCTACAGGAGTACTTAGGTTACTGTTTGTTGCCGATTATGCCCAAGCACAAGATGATGTGGTTCTACGGCGGCGGCAGAAACGGCAAAGGCAGAGTCATCGCTACCCTAGAAGCCATTATAGGAGGAGAAAACTGTTATCATCTGGAACTTGGCGAATTAGACGGTGACCACCGATTCTCCGTCGCTCAACTCTACGGCAAGCTCGTAAATGTCTGCAATGAACCCTCAACCGTCGTAAAACTGCAGACTGCGCTGTCTAAAGAAAATTACGGGCGAAGATAGTTTGGATGCGGAAGTTAAGGGCAAACAAAAACGTCTCAGCTTTCGTAACGTCGCCAAAGTGTTTGTTTTAGGCAACGAATTTCCAAAAATCAACGACTCATCGGTAGCTTTTCAGGAGCGAACTTTGATTTTGAAGTTTCCAAACTCGTTTAGGGGCAAGGACCAAATTGATGACATAGAGCAAACCTGGCTAAGCGACCCAGCGGAGGTTTCAGGAATTTTTAATTGGATGCTCGAGGGGTTGCATCGTCTTTGGAAGAACAATGATTTCTCGGTTAGCAAGACCACTCAAGAAGTCATGTTGGAATTCAAACGAACCTCCGATCCCATAAGCGCCTGGATAGAGGACAACTGCATCTTTGATGCTGAAGGGTTCGTGTCACGCAAAGCAGCCTTTGAAGACTACAAAAACTACGCAGACCAGGAACTTGGAAAGGCTCCAGAGACTGAACGCCGGTTTTATCAGCGGCTGCGAGATACTCCAAAGGTTAAGGATCATGAGAATAGCAGGGAAGGCCGAGGCTTTAAAGGCATACGACTCAAGATTTCAAACGATCAACCAGTTGAGAACTACCAAACACAACTAAATACCACCACAACTACCACAGTTACCACAGATAATTTTAACTGCCAAAAAAATCTGAGCTCCGCTGGCGAAAAATTTTGCGATGATCAAAAACCTGCGATATCTGCGGTAGCTGAGGCAGTCGATCAAAAAACAGTACTGGTAGAAGAAGAAGCGCCCGTGCAGCAATCTTCTTCTTCTTTTGGAGAGCTACCGATTGAACCTAAAGGGACTGCACTTATAATGCCTGAGCCAATCCACTACCACATCCTGCCGCCCAATGAGCCTCATCCATGTGAAAAATATGGCTGCGCACGGGAAGCCAAATACCAACTTGGCAGAGGCTATTATTGTCATGATAAGGCTGTGAGCCATTTCACGGAAGTCGCCAACACCTGCCAAAGGGAGGGTTTTGAGTTAATCGAGGACCAGCAACAGTTTGATGAACCAGGAGGATAACATGTTAAAAGAACAACAACACCGCTGCAGCAAAAAAATGGGGACGTTTGCTCTAAGTTGCTTTCATCGTTTAGGCTTAGGAGTCGACTTTGGTTGCGTCTTTGTCCGTCTGGAAAAGGTTGGGAATGGAGGATTGGTCTAGTTGCCGCTGTATGAGAGGGTAAGCTTTTCCACGAAGCTGCAGAGGGGAAAAAGATTCCAAGTCTCCAAGTACGTTCGGTGGAAGTACAAGCTGGAAACAAATCAAACCCTAAAAGTAACCGTCAATGTCATTGGTGTATGGAGTACTTTACAGGTTTTTTTGGCAAGGATGAGCCAAGACGGCAGAATCGTAATACCCAAAACAAACATGGCTCTGATGCAAAATAGAGGAGTTGAGCTTGCGGGCTATGTGTTGAATGTAACTCTAGAGCCTTTCTAATTAATTATGTTGATTAATAAACCAGGGTATATGTGATCACAACTAAGTGTTTTGTCTTTTGAAGAAGAAGACGACTTGGTGTTGCATTTTGTGGGGGGTTTGGTTTGGGTTGGTTTTGCTGATTGGGTTGTGAGGCAGGTTTTGGTTGCGTCTGGATTCGGTTGGGTGCGTCTGGGGAAGGTTGGGTTAGGCGGACTCTTCTAGTTGCCTGTCCCTGAGAAAGTAGAGTTTGCTGCCAAGCCCAAGAGGGCAATCGAGTGCAAGCTCCAAAATACGTCAGGTGGCACTAAGAGTTTTTTTGTCGTTTAAGTTCAAGCTATATTTTGAGTTATGTTTGTTTAAGTGGTTTTTTGTAAAACTGTCTTGTCTAAGGTTAGTCAAGTTTTTGGCTGACAAAAAGACAGAGGGTAACAGAAGAAAGCGTGCGGAGTCAGCTTTCTTAGTTCAATTGGCTTAGCTGCGTGTTGTCGCCTTATGATGATTTGCTTCTTTCTTAGTGGTCTTTAACTTAAGCTGTCTGTAGATCAATAACGTCGAAATAATCGCTATTAGAATAGCGAAGGAAGCTATTGCAACTTGTGCTATTGAGTTAGATGAGAAATTTGATACGGCGGTTTGATTTGAGGTTGGTGAAGGTGTTGTTTTAGGGTTTGTGGGTGTCTTTTCTATGGAGCTTGGATTAACACTTGGTATTGGAGACAAACCGCTAGTTGGCATCGGCGTTGTCGTTTGGTCCGGTTTCGGTGTAGTTGCTAGGGCTGTTGGGCGAGGGGATGCTGGATGGTAATGGAATGGTGTTTGAGACTTTGGCGATCCAAACATCTTTGTAGTTGCCGTTTGTTACGCTGGAGATTGAACCTACTAATATGTACTCGCCGGGAGCCGATTCAACTATTGCGTTGATGTTGCAGTTGTGTCCAGTATAATCCTCAGATGCGCAATTCCATTCTTGGTTACCCGATGAATCAGTCTTAACCATCCAAGCTACCCCATTATAGAGAGGAAATGCCATTCCAACAGCTAGATATCCACCGTCTTTAGCTTGAATCGCTGAATGGAGAAAAGTCGGAGAACTTGTGGGCATCTTCTTGGGGTTAGGAGGGTAAGCTAAGTCTTTACTCCATGAAATGTTGCCATCAGACCCAAATTTAACCAATATAGAACCAGTAGAAGAAGCTAAGAGGTACCCTTCGTCAGCTGTCTTTACAAGTGAACTAGCAAGTGCGGTTGATTGGTTCCATAGTACTGCCCCATCGTTATCCAATTTGTAGAGTTGGCTATTGGCAGCAAGAACGTATCCGTCCGATTCCTCAACAACAGCTGTTGCTAATGATTGCCCCGACCGAGTTCCATAGGTTTTATTCCAAAGGCAATTTCCGTTTGAATCAATTTTTAAGGTCCAATCCCAACTGGGTGTATTTCCTGCGGGTGTGTAGCCGGCAAGAAGGTATCCGCCGTCCAATGTTTGTATGGCGCTTTCGATGGAAAAGGAAACGCCATTTTTGTTAAACGCTTTAGTCCACTGCAGGTTGCCTGTCGAATCAGTCTTGATGAAGTTTACATCGCCACTCCCTACCAGGACATGCCCGCCATCAGAAGTGCCTATGACACAATTGGCTTTACCGTATCTGGTAGGTCCTTCCACCATAGCAAGTCACCAGATGGTGTGACCTTTGCCATAAGAAATTGGCTGTTGCTTTCTCCGGCAATCACATAGTTTCCATCGGTACATCGGTTTATTGAGTTTCCGCTGCCATAGCTATAGGAGAATGACTCGCTCCATTGTGTTGACTGTGCGTTCGCCAATCCGCTATTAGCGAATATTGCCGAGATTACAAGAACAGCAAGAAATACTGCGGCTACCTCTTGGATTGTCTGTCCAGATATCGCACTGCGATGCCGATAATAATTTGTCAGTCATCTTGATCATTTATTTATTGGTTGGTTTATTGTGTTTTTCGTCAAACCTTAGTGACTAAGGCATTCTACGCTTATTCCTCTTAAAGTAAACCAATGAGATTGAAGCAACAGCCACTATTACTATTGCGATAGCCAGTATGGAGGGATTCAACTCAACGGGCAATGCGGCACCTGTGTTAATTGTAGGCATAATTTGGGTTGGGGTTGGTTGCTCTACCGTAAAGTGAACTACTTCAGAAACGACATTAGGGTACTTGTACGCGTAGATGGGTTCGCCGTTAATTAAACCAGTTTCGAAAGGAATGGCGGTGTCATCGATGGGGTCTCCATCCGCATAGGTATAGGAGAAAACAGTAACATTTAGCGTATGACTTCCAGAGGTCGTCTGATTCAAGTTAAATGAATAATGAGCACTTTTACCGTCAAATCCGCTAATATAATAGTTTGTCTTGTGCCCGTAAAAATATGACACGATTCTGCCCGTAGTATAATTGATGAGAGGTTTGGAATCCAAGTAAACCGCGATGTACTTCACTTCTCCAACGTAGCGGTTGGTTCCTACCAATCGCGTAGCGTATGTTGCCCATGATTCAGGTGCAGTCACAGTAAAGTCGATAGGAACTTCGGTTTTATACATTTTTTGATTTGTGGGAGCTTGAAGGGTAAGAGTAGGTTTTTCTCGGTTGGGAGTAGATAGCCAAGGAACAGGATTAGCATCTAAAACTTGCAATCCTTGTAGTACAACAAGTAGTGACAATACGAGAATAGTAGCGGCGAGCAATACTCTTTTTCTCATAGTCACCTAATGGCTATTGGTTGCTGTTGCCTTATGAAGTTTTACATTTTTTGCTAAGCGCAGAATACCGTGAATATTATCCTAAAGTACGTAGCGGTTACTCAGCGCGGCGCTTCCTATGCAAGCGCTTCTGCGTAAAACTTTATACCAAATATGCTTCCTATCTCTATTACGTGAAAAAACTCTACACTTCAATTATCATACTTCTGCTTGCTCTACCAATGTTTCCATTAGGAATCGTTAATGCGTCTCATACAAGCGTAGGTTCAATCATATACAACGATGAAGTTTGGTCATCAAAAACGCCAATCAAATTAGATGGGTGGGTTACCGTTGAAACTGGCGTGACTCTTACTATCGAACCGGGCACTGAGATTGATATGGCAGGAGAAGGGGCGATCTTAGTGTATGGAACACTTATCGCACATGGAACTAACGGCTCCATGGTAACTTTTACATCCTCATTTTATAATGAATCATATGATATGAAGTCTTATTTCTACATCAATTCAATGGTTGCATTTGAAGAGGGAAGTGCAGGGTCTTTTGAGTTTACAAGATTCATTAAGGGAGTAAGCTTCGATTCAACAGGGGGCGTAACCGTAACAAATTCAAGGCTTGAGGGTCGCACACAAGTTTTCAGCAGATGCTTCAATAGCTCCGTTCGTTTCACAGACAGCTATCTTGCAGACGTAGATGTCAAAGGAGGCGCACCGATAATGCTAAACAATGACATAGACAGCTTGGACATCGTTTTTGGAACACCCATTATAACAAACAACCGCGTTGGCGAATTGATTGCCTCATACGGAACCTTCCAAAACAATAGCTTCACCGGCGAAGTTAGCATAGAGGAGTCTCCACAATCTTACGGCAGAGTCTTCAACTTACCGATCCCAGCGCATGTTGGACCAACGCTTTCGGAAAACAAATTCTTTGAACATGTTCTAACTAAAATATCGACAGAATTTTTCAATAACTTTTTTGATAAAGGTCTAACAATTCAAGGAGATAATGTTACTGTTTATAACAATACGTTTACGTCCCAAGATAACAATACTCTAATCACAATCGAATTAGGCAGCAATGTGAACGTTTCCAACAATCGAATAATTGGGACTCACAATAAATCCTTCGCTAATTCAGAATACAAACTTGAAGCGGGAATATGGATTGAACCAGGCGTCAAGTCAAGTCTAATTATTGGAAACCAAATCGAGAACTGTCCTATTGGCATATTGCTTGCCGCTGGAAATGTGCAGGTTACTCGAAACATAATCAAAAATAACTATTATGGAGTTAAATTGGCGTTCCCCGTGACCAACCCTGCAACGTATAATCAATCCGAAAGCCTAAATGGAAATGCAAGTGCCATTTTAGACAACGACATTTATGGTAATGCAGGATACAATTTAGTGCTGGCAGTCCAAAATGACACTAACGTTTCATATAATCGGTGGGGAACGACTGATGAAAACGCCATAAGTTCATCTATATATGATAGAAAAAATGATTATAAATTAGGCACCGTTATTTTCTCACCTTTCTACTCACCAACCTCCGACCAATCCAATGAAACCACGAACTTGGTAAGCGACAATTTAAGAGTTTTTTCGATTGCAGGAACTGTTTTGTTTGTGAGCGTTATACTCGTAGTTTCTCTTTATCTCTTTAAGAGACGCAAGTCTAAAACCGTTTAGTTGACAGGAGCAAAACCTCATAAGCCAAAAACAACGAATAGGCAGCCTGATAGATATGAGAGAGAGCCTAATTATTCTCCTCTTAGCCTGTTCATTGTTATCCATTCTGTTCTTTCCAATTCTTTCTGCACAGGCCAAAGCAGACTCAAATAATACAGATAGCACGCCTAAGCATAAACAAGGAAGAGGGGCGGTTATATGAAAAAAATATTTGCAATCGAAGCGGCGCTCGCATGTTTCCTTATTGTTGCAGTTAATACACCGGGTGTTCTAGTCGATGCCTTCTCTGATTCTCAAATAATTCATCCAAACTGTTATGGGGGGTTTCCCCTATGTGAACTACAAGCTGGGGACCGGATTGATGTGTCGTTTTCTATAAGTAATCTTGGTCCCTACAATGTTGCGTTCCCTGATAGTAGTACGCTGACACCCCAGCAAGTCTATTATTCTGTCAATATTTCATTAGGACTCGGTAGAGAATACCTACTTAACTTCCCTAATACAAGAGGGGACTCATTTAGTTATACAGCATTAAAGCATGGGTATTACGCAATTGACTATTACTGTGAAGAAGGACCTCGCTGGGTTGATGCTAAAAACCCCGTAATAACGGTGAACTATAACATCACGGAGGCCCAAAAGCCAGCCTCAAACACGCCTGAGCCTACGTCTTCCCCTGCAACGCAACCAGAATCTACCTCTATACTTTACACCGCTGCACTTGCAGCCCTAATAGTATTAGCCGTTGCAGCAACAGCGATTGCAATCCTAAAAACCAGGAAGCACAAAATAGTCTAAGCGCGTTAGAACTACACGATCCTACAAATGCTTTCTTGTAAAAAAGCCTGCGCCAACAAAGAACACGCAAGCACACGCGAACTGAGACACCGTTGGCTATTGGTTGCTGTTGCCTTAAGAAGTTTTACTTGCTGAAGCAAATAAGAAATATTTACTTAGTCTGCAAATTTCCCGTTTCTTTATGGTGGGTTGGGGTACACAAAGTCTTTAGTTATTTCTTTTTCTCCATCAGGGGCATTAACAGTAAAGGTTGTTATGAATTGAGTTTCATGGTTGTCTGGATTAAAAACAGAGTAACTTACGTACACATTGTAGGTATGCCCATTCTTTAAAACAACTGAATAATTTCCAATATTTTCAGTTTGTGGAGCAAAAGTAAAATGGGATACGGTTGTTGTAGTGCCTGTTTGAGTGTCTGTGAATTCTAATGTTTGAAGAGTTGGCGCAAGAACAACAGCACCACTGATTCCTGCTTTGCCTGATACCACTACATTATCCTTTGAGAGGTACAGGTCAATTATTAACGCTCCTAAAAGCATAAAGAGAATAAGCAGAACCGCTACGACTACAACTGCCTTTCTCATCTTTACCATCGGCTATTGGTTGTTGTTGCCTTATGAAGTTTTAGATTCCTTTGATTGTTATAATCTATGAGAGAACTTTGCTTACTTGCTGATCTTTTTATTTTTTCTCTTAAGTAGAACAAATGTTGAAACTGTGCCTATTGTTACTGCAATTATAGCCATCAATAGAATGATTGTTATGTTGTTTATTGCGGGGGCTGTTCATTTTTAGGGGTAGTATTTACCTGAAAAGTTCTTCCTGTGGGATAGGTCATTGTTGTGCCTTTAGAATCAAGTGCATATACGTCAAGTGAATGGGTGCCATCGCTGAGATTTGTTAAAAGTCCTGTTCCTACATATGAAATGCGTGAGCTAGCGCTAAAACTTCCAAACTGAAAGGTCTGCGACTTTGAGATGCTTAGTGTTGTGTTGGCTGTACCATCAAGACTGTAAGACATTTTAACAATTTCTGGGTATCTAATTGGTGTGTCTGTGTGGAATGCTATTTTGACATCTGTTGTATTGTAAACTGTGTTTTTAGGTGATTCTATCCATAATGAAGGGTAACTATAGGGGTTAGCATCTCCCACTTCAACACTAATAAAACAACAAACCAACAAACAAAGAGATAATGCTGTTAGCATTAATCTAAGTCTCATATTTCCCTCTCTTTCTCTTATAGTAAACCAATGAAATAGAAGCAACAGCTACTATAGCGATGACAACTGCTAAGATGATATAGGGGATTGCGGGATTCAACTCAACCGGCAACATTGAACCCGAATTTGTAGGTGAGGTCTGGGTTGGGGTTGGTTGCTCAACTGCAAAGTAAACTATTTGGGAGGTAGCCCAGGGATACTGGTAGACTGGACCGCTACTACTATAGATATCGGAGACAATATGGGAGCCGTTGTATGCTGCCCCCCTATAATAACTGTTCATGAGGATAGTTACATTCAACGTATGTAGCCCTGGGGCTGACTGATTTAAATCCAGTTTGACGGCGACCTTTTCTCGGGACCATCCACGATAAACTGTGTTTCCATCCAACTGGGCTTCCACGGATTTTTCTTTCACCATCGGAATGGTAACCAAATGCTGTATCGTCCACGAGTCAGGCTTTGCTATTGTGAAGTTGAGCCAAACATCGGTGGCGTTGTAAGCAAACACTGTATTGTTTTGCGGAGTCTGCACTGTTATAGTAGGCTTATCGAAGATTGGTGCAGAAGGCCAAGGAACAGGATTGGCCTTTGCTGCCTCAATTGTTTGCACCACAATCAATATTGAAACAGCAAATACTGCAGCAAATACAGCATAGCTTCTCTTCATGGCTTCCCTCTTCTTCTTCTAAAGTAAACTAGTGAGATTGAAGCAACAGCCACTATTACTATTGCGATAGCCAGTATGGAGGGATTCAACTCAACGGGCAATGTGTCACCTGTGTTAATTGTAGGTATACTTTGGGCTAATGTTGGGCTTGGTAGAATCTGTTCATTTAGAGTAAAATTTACTGTCTCAAAGACAGCTATGGGGAAGCCATACATAGTCCCAAAAGAGGTGTCTAAGGGCGTGTAAGAATTATCGCTAATCCCGACGGAATATCCCAGGGAATATGAGTGAGCGTAGACTGTAACATTAGCTAAATGAGGGCCGGCGTCTAAAGTCTTTAAGTTAAGGCAGAAATCTGTAAAGTTGTAATTAGAATCAGTGCAGCTATAGCTATTAACAAAGTGGTCGCTTACTACTCCATCAATACATACATCTAATGAATCTACATGCCCTAGAGTATAATTATCAATCTGTATCTTTTTCCATGATGGGGGATAGTTAACAACAAAGTTAAGGTACAGATTGCTAATGTTATTTAGCGCCTCATTGTTTAGTGGACTTTTTATTATTATAGCTGGTTTCTCAAAACCGCTATCTGAATTTTTTGGGACCATAGGATTAGCAATAACAACACCAATTACTTCTGTTCCAACCAGCATCAAGATTACTAAGAAGTACAGCAAAGGTAGCTATCCTTCTCTTCATGGTTTCCCCCTTCTTCTCTTAAAGTAAACCAATAACAAGGAAGCAACAGCTAAGACCACTGCAACCACTATAGTACTTAGAATAATTAATGCAGCTTCTTCTGTCGTCATAGAAGGTTGTAAGTTCTGGGAATCATCAGTATTGTTACTTAGAATAAAGTTAGCTGTTTGGGAAACAAACCCTCTTCTGGTATGCACATTGATATATAACGTGTGCTTGCCCTCTGTTAGTCCTGTCAGGGTTGTGTTATCTTGAGAAAACCAGTGATTTAAAAGTGTGTTGTCATCCAATGAATATCTCAAGGTGATAAAGTCATCAGCAACAATAGTTAATGGCAATTTGTCTGTTATAGGATATGTTTTGTTTATAGGTGATAGCAGGGCAACCTCTGGAGCTGTGAATTGAGTACTGTACTCAAAAATTCTTGAGCAACTTAGTTGTCTTCCAGAATCATCTTGGCAGAAAGCAGTTAAGGTATGATTCCCATCGTCTAAGTTATCTAAAGTTGTATATGCAAAATACTGCATGCATCTGCCGCTAAACCAATCTTCCTCAGACTTTGTTATGTTGGTAAATTCTTTAGCTTCTTGCCCATCTATTTTGTAGTATATGTGACTTATTTCTGGGAAGTGACGGGGCATGTAGGAAGTTACTGTTTTCTTTGATATCAACAAGTAGAGGCACTGAAATGTTCTGGTAGATTTTCAGTTCTGTCTGCATAGGCGTGTTTATTTTAATTTCTGGTTGAGTTGGAATAAAATTGGCAGTAACAAAAGACTCAGTGGATAGACTTGTAATCCCTAAAAAAACTATAGCTATTATTGCCAAGAGTTTCTTTGGCATATATCTTCCTATTGCTATTATGAGATTGAGTTTGCTTAAGTGGTTTATTGTCAAACTTTCTTGTCTAAGGTTAGTCAAGGTTTTGGCTAAGCAGTTTTAGACTTACGCCTCTGGGAATAAACCAGTGAGATTGAAGCAACAACTAAGACCAAAAGGACGCTTGCAACTGGAAACTCTGGGATTGTAGGAGAGGGAGCTGGATTTATGGTGGTAGAGCTTGAAGTTTGATTACCATTTGAATTAATGTAGAAGTGCACATCTACTTTCTTAAGGAGGTCAAAGTTGTACTCCGTTCCGTTTAGATTATAATTTCCTTGCCCGTCAGCATCGATGGTCAACGTATGGTATCCTTCGGGTACTTGGGTAAGGGTAAAGTTGTGCTGTAAAACCTGAAAACTGTCCCAATGCGCCGCATCTGCCCCAGGTGGGAAGGGGCACCATTTACTGCTGTTCATCCAATCTCCCTGATAAGTGCTTATTATATGCACATAGGTGGTGATTCCAGGGATACTGTTGATTTCTTTTGTGAAGCAAACGTTGATTGACCCGTTTGTATAGGTTGCATTTTCTTTTGGGCTTAAGACTTTGATGGAAACAACAGCAGCGTCAGGTGGAGAGGTCCTGGTGGGAAAAGTAAACCCATAAGGATTAGCATCTGCTTCCTCAACTGCTTGTATCCCAATCAACAATGAGAAAGCAAAGATTACAGCAAATACGGCATATTTTCTCTTCATGACTTCCCCTTTCTTATCCGGAAATTAACTAATAAGCCCACGATGAGTGCAATTACAATAGCAACTAATCCAACGATATATGGAAAATAACTCATAGCCAAATCTAAATATGGACCACTATTTACAGTGGGCATCAAGGCGGTAATATTTGGGGTTAGACTTGGACTTGGCTCATCTGAATCCACATTAAAGTAGACTGTTACAAAACATGTTTCAGAGTAATAGCGTTCATAGGGCTGTATTGTCAAAATTAATTTTAGCTTGTGGGAACCGTCAGAGAGGTTAGTTAACGTTGTGTTGCCCACAAGACCTACGTTAGTTAAGGTTGCACTATCATTAACACTTATTGATTTAGAAGAATCATAATATTTGTTATATCTGTTATCTAAGTCATACCTATAATAGAATATTTTTGCATCTATTGTATAAGCTACATCTATTTCTCTAGTATTATACGTTGTTTGGTTTAAAGGAGAAATCATAAAGGGAGTGGGTTGAATGTATGCTGTGTCTACAACTATTTTTTGGTCCAAAATTGAAAATACTGTATTGTTAGAAAAATGAGCATAAACTATTAGCTTATGATTATCGTTGGATAAGTTTTCTAAAGTCTTAAAGACAGAATACTTGATAAAATGAAGAATACTTGACTTGCTACTAACCAATGTAGAGTTAGCTTTGCCGTCTAAGCTATATGAGAAAGAATCAACTTGGGGCAAATTAGTTTCTACGTAATAGTCAAAAGATAAGTCTACGTTAGGACAAACATAGACATGAGATTGAGGCGAATGAATCTGTATTCTTGTAAATTGCAGGAACATGTAAGGATTAGCACTAGCTACCCCAACTATTTCTGTTCCAGCCAATACAGAGATTGTAAGAAGCACAGCTAAAATTGCTATTCTTCTCATATCCACCAAACTCTAGTTGGATACTGTGTGCTTAAGTGCTTTTTGTTAAACCTGCTTTTCTGAGATAAGCAAGGTTTCTCGATGACTAGTAACACTACCAACTTAGAAAACTTGCCTTCTTTTTTATTTTTTCTTTTGAAGCAAGCCAATGTGACAGAAACAACTGCTATTATTATGATCATGGAAGCAACCGTGGTCAGAGTTCGCTGATAGAGTACTAAACCGGTTGGTTCATTGTTTGGAGCTGTTTCTGTAGGTGTTGGTATTACTGCAAGTGGGTTTGGACTGATAGATATGTGCGGCTGGGGAGTTGAGGAAGAGTTTGTAGGTTGCTGTGGCGTTGGCAACTGAGTGAGCGGAGAGACTGCGAAATCAACGGTTTGGCTATCAATTTTTGTTTGGTTGTGGGATCCCGAAGAGTCGAATGTCTCCCAAATCGCCTCCAAGTAGACCGTTAAGCAATGGGAACCACTAGGGAGAACTGGTAGTTCTACCGAACCATCCCAATAGTTCTTATCAGGGTCTCCTTGCAAGAAGCTGCCAAAATAGTGTGATGTTAAAGGAATTGTCTGGTTATCTTTTCCATCTAAGCTATAGTTCATCGAGAAGTAGATATTCCCCCAAATTAGCCCCTTGAAACTGACGTTCAGATTGAGTAATCCTGAATTGTAGGTCTGATTGGCTGGAGAGATTATGTATGGGGAAGTTGTAGCAACCAAATCATGCCCGTTCTCTGTAAACACAATGTTGCAGCTGGCATAACCCAAACTACTGCTGAATAGTAAGAGAACTAATGCCATAATTTGGGTTACCTTTGTTCTTGACACTTCTATCATAACAAGTTAATGTTGAAGAACCTTTTAGCTCTCCCCAAAGAACAGCCCGTTCCCCTAAGAGAACACCTGCACCTTTCATATGTACAATCGGCTATTGGTTGCTGTTACTTTAAGAAGTTTTACTTGATTGGTCGAGACAAATCAGCCATGGTATGCCAATCTAATAAGCAATTTTTGAACTCTCAAGGGTTTCTGCGTCTCTCCCGGTTGACGAGTATTAGCACTCCAACGGTGACTACTACAATAACCAAGGCACCAAGGACTCCAAAGATTATTTGAGTCCAAGTAATTTGGCCCCCCAAACTTCCATTTATCGTCGTTGGGCTTGGCAAAGTATCTGCACTGAAAACTATCGCTATTTGGTGGCTGCTGAAATGCGCCGTGTACCAAACGTAGTAATTAAGGGCATCCTGAGTGAAGCCTTGATTTTGGGCAGGTTGAGTATCTACCCAAATCATTGGTGTTGATCCTGTGAGGACGACCGCTTTTGGGATCGTTATGTTGCTGAACCCGACAGTGCCACTTTGCCCGTTTAAAGTGAAGGAAAGTGTTGTGGTTGCCGCAGATTGGTTTACGGCCAACGTAGCTCTACTTACTTGACTTTCAGTTATATTTCCGCTGAGTTCAAGGAACAACGTAGTTCCGTTTTCTGTTATTGCTGTTAAAGTAGTAGAGGATGGTGGGGTTGGTGAGGGCTTAGCTGTTGGTTTCGGCGTTGCCTGAGAGGTGGGCATTGGTGATTGGGTAGGCGTGGCGGTTGGGTTGGGGCTCCAGGTTGGGGTTGGTTGTATAGTGGGTAGTGGAAATCTATTATGCATGGTCTTAAACGGTCCGGGAATTGAGGATGCCGCTAAAGCGTATAACGTTGGGATAGTACTGTACTGTTGGGGGCCGCGGAGTGCGCCGATATACACAATACCGTTAACGATGGCTGGTGATGCTAAGACGCCTCCAACTGTTGTGTAACACCAAATTTGTGTGCCATTGGCTGCATCCAAGGCAAGGACGTTGCCGTTTCCATCGCCAAAATACACCACACTATCCACTACAACTGGGGATGAGAAAATCACGTTCTCTACAGTGTAACTCCACAGTTTAGTACCGTTAGTTGCATCCAAAGCATAGAAATTGTTGTCCTCAGAACCAATATACACCACACCATTTGCCACTGCTGCTGAACAACTGACTTGGTCGCCTGTGGAGTAACTCCACAGTTTTGCATGATTAGCGACGTTGACAGCGTACACATTCCCATCCCAAGAGCCAAAATAAACAATCCCATCGACGACTGCAGGGGAAGAATCAATGGGTCCCCCAGTTTGGAAGGACCAAAGCAATCTGCCACTGTAAGCGTCAACTGCGTAAAGGTACCCCTTGGACGAACCAGCATAGACTACTCCGTCAACCACCGCTGGAGACGAATAGAATTGACCTGAGGATTGGAAAGCCCAAATTCTGTTTCCTGTATCTGCACTTAACGCGTAAAGATTTTGATCAGAGCAACCAACATAAACGACTCCACCGACAACCGCGGGAGACGATTGAACAGTACTGTTTGGCGAAATAGTAGCCGCTCTCCAGATCAGCGTTCCACTTGTACCGTTCAAAGCCCAGACGCAACTAAGCCCACCAAAATAAACAATTCCCTCAACTATCGAAGGGGCTGAATACAACGCGTAAGCGTCGCTGAAATTCCAAAGTTTAACTCCTGTTGTTGCGTTAAGAGCATAGAGGTTTTTGTCCAAAGAAACAACGTATACGATACCGTTTGCAACGACTGGTGAGGCCCGAATATCACCTGACGAAAAATTCCAGAGAGAGGAAACGGCAAAAACCGCGGGACCGGAAGCTACACCGGTGCGGTTGAGGTCGCCACGAAACATAGTCCAATCGGCCTTTACAGGCAAAGTGCAGATAGCCCCCAAAACGAGCATAAAACAAGCCATTGCAGCTGCGCCTTTTAGGTACAAGGAGGCGCCACATAGTGGTCTATGCTTCAACCTGTTTCGCACCGTTTCACCCTACCCCAAGTGTGCTTGGATGCGCCTAAAAGGTTTGTTGTCAAGCTTTCTTGTCTATGGTTTGTCAAGGTTTCTGGCTGACAAAAAGTTAGAGGGTAACAGAAGAACATAAGGAAAAGCAGAAACTATTTCATATCTAACAATCGGCTATTGGTTGCTGTTGCCTTATGAAGCTTTGCACCAATGTTCTTACGTTAATGAGAGCATTTTTCGCTCATTAGACTATAAATTTTCCTAATCACTTGCGTGTGCCATGTCCATGTTTATTTGCGGAGCGGCGTGTACGCACCCGTTCTAAACGATTAACTGCGTTCAACAAGTGTAAAATCTTTGTTCAATGAAGAACTTCCAGGGGTTACTTCTAACCAGAAATTACTATCGCACGTCCACCACTGGACTCTAAATTCCCAAGCAGCCACCGAATAAGTTCGGTGATTAGGAATTGCAATAGAGTAACCGTTACCTTGGATTGGTGTCGAAAACATTTCTCCAGATAACAAGTCATGGAATCGAATTGTAGTTGGAAACAAACCCGTCTTTCCAGGGCTAACTGTTCCATGAACTGTAACCATAGCGCTTTCAACCCCAACCAAAATAGAAGTATTATGGTTAACCGAACCGACCCAAGCCGATACGGTTACGGTATAGTTGTTTGTTGGCGTTGATTTCGGAACGGTTATTGTTAGCTGCTTTGAAAATCCAGCGGGTATTGTCGTGCCATTTCCGTTTTCAGAGCCCAAATTTTCATTATAGAGAAAGTCGGTCACTCCGAAGTCAGCTTTTATTTTGCTTGCGTCATAGTCGGCAGTAAAGTTGACAGTGGACATATCGATATTTTGTGTGTTTCGGCTGATACTTTCTAAGCTTAGGGTAACAACCCAGCTGTAACCTTGTCGTATGGTGAAACTTGGCTGGTCAATGGATATTTTGAAGTCATATGGAACAGAAGCCGTAGTCGGTCCTGGAGTAGCTTCAGGCGCTATTTTATCAAATGGTCTGGTTAAGATGAAAGCTCCTGCCAAAGCAGAAAGCATAATGATAACAAAGATTGCCATAATCATGCCTTTACCTAGTTTTTTGCCAGGGGCTGAATCTTGGGGGGTAACATAGTGGGCTGCGGCGCCAAATGCCGATAAAACAACAACTAAAATCAATGTCCTTGCCTTTATTGCCATCAAGACCAAATAATCAATTGGTTGTTGTTGCCTTATGAAGTTTTATATTTCTTGCATTAAGTAGAGCCGTTTATGTTGTGCGCTGAAGGAAGTAGGGTTTGCTTACTTGGGTTCTGGTACTAGGTTTGGCTTACTTGCCAGCTTCCCTTTTCTTCTCCTAAAGTAAACCAGCAAACCCGCAATTATTGCGAGCACAATTGCTAAGGAGAAAGTTGCTACAGTTGTAGCAGGAAAAGATTCAGTTTCTATAGTTGACGGAGATGGGGAAGTGGTAGGGGCGGGAGTAATTGAAGTCAGGATGACATTTTGGGTAGGTTTGCCGTAGGTATATGAGTTATCGCTCTTCGTTAGATGAACCTCTTGGATCTCTTGATTTAAGTTGAGATTAATGGATGTATCATTGCCATTTACAATAGCCCAGCCCACTCTGCTCAAACGAATAGCTAGGGGTTCTACGAAAGTTGGATTCATTGGTTCATACCAGACATCCCATTTTCTTATGGTTTGGTTGCCATTAATAGTAGAAGTGCCTATGTGTCCATAACTCATACTTAGCCCCATCATCTTATCCATGGATAGACCTGCACCAATTGTGCATCCTCTTATGTTTGAGCCTATAACTTTACCGTTTGAGATTAGTTCAATCTTGTAGAAGTCTGTTACACCTTCGACAGGTATAATTTGGTCTGGGATTCGGGTCAAGTTGACGTCAACTTCTGCAAAAACATAGTTTGCCGAGGCATTGGCATAAATAATATTTGCGTTAAAATGGCTTATGAAAGCTGATGCGTTTGCGTCTGTTTCTGCTGATACCTCACCTACATAGCATATAATTAAAGTAATGGATAGAAGTAATAGCGCCATCACCAGAGGCATTCGCTTCATTTTAGGCACCTGGAATTTGACATTCCTGTAATATAATGAGGTTAAGCTGCTTAAGTGATTTTTTGTCAAACTTTCTGCCTGGGACCGCTCAAGGTTTCTGTAGATTCAGTATTAGGTTTATTTCTTTAGCTCAGCAGAATTATCTGAGCTTAGTTCGATTCAACTCATCGTTGGATGAAATCTGATTATCCTTTAGAGAGGTTAATTTGAATCAGGCTTTACCAAGTACGTGATCAACTCAGCATCGCAGGGTTCAAACAATCGCTGTCAGTCACGGCTGCCATAACCTGAACATTAGTAAAATTGCCATACATTCGATTCACCAAGGTCTTAACTGCTTTGTCAAGAAACCTTGTCTAGTTTAGTTAAGGAAATTTGCCCAGAAAGCTTTTATTGAAAATGGGTCTGCCTGTAAGTATGGTTCATTTGCGGCTTCAGAGGTAAGAGCAATACAGAGAAAATGGGTTATAGTTGCTGCCGTAATATTGGTTTTTGTAATTGCTATTGGGCTAGCTCGCATCGTTACAGAAATAAATCTTCAATCACTCTCTGGACAACAAACTACTCAATCCCCCACTTCTTATCCCTCAGCTAAGCCAAAGCAATTCGTTGTCACTACTGCAACCGCTAGTCCCTCAAATGACACACCAGGACAAGTTAACGTGACAGCTGAGATTCGCAATAATGGGCAACAAAAGGAAAAAGTCCTCGTTGTTATGGAAATTCAAGAACCAAACGGCAATATGATGGAACTCGCCGATAATACCACTACTTTGGAAATAGCAGGTGGTTCCTCTGAAACGGTAACGTTTCTTCCCATGATACCGCTTAATTGGAAGGAAGGAAAATTTAACGCTGGAATAGATGTCTATAACTTGGCGCAAACGACCGAGTACTATTCAACTGGCTTAATTTACCCCTTTACTACTCCAATCGGATTCGTGTTTACGTTTTCCCCTTGGGATGACTTACCCTGCTATTCGATGACCGTTGATGGAGCCAATTACAGTAGAGAGATGTCTTATGTTTTCCATTGGTATCTTGGAACTAATCACACCGTGACAGTACCCAAAATAATGACTAATGAGGGCGCCCCCTCTTTTATCCCCCATGGTGAATGGCAGTTCTCAAATTGGCAATATACTGGGTCTAAAAACATAGTCACAAGCGGCAACACTCTCTATATCCATGTTGCCCCTGACACTCCAACCTATAGAATAATGGCGCGTTACATTAGTAACCTAAGTTAGTAAAGAGCCCATAGAAAAAAGAGGGTTAGTGCAAATTTTTGTTACTTTGCAGAGAGTAATTTGCTCACTATTTCTGGTGCAATTGCTTAAAGGCAAGCGATTATTAGTTAATTATTCGAGTTAGACCTCTTGCAAGCAAGCGTTTAATTCTCCTCGCTTCGTGCGTGCTATGCTTTGTAGCTTCATTCTTCGCCCCAAAGGTGCTAATGCAAGCAGGAGAGATTCATCAAAACAAAAATAATTTAGCACTCAACCTAAACTTGTTTGGGATAAGGTCATTTATGGTCATTGCTTGTCAGGGTACAGTTTCTTTGAATTTATTGCTATGGAAGTTATTAGAAAAATAACACCAATAGTAGATAGGATTAATGCAAACGGTAAATATTTACTGGAATCAATAACAAAATATGTTACAATCGCATAACCTATCGATCCTATACCAATAGCTCCGAACGCACCGACCAAACGATTCCTACTTAAATTGTTCAAGGCTACCACAATAAGCAGTATAAAAATAGAATGAATTTATGGTTTGCTACGGGCTCTTCTTACCCAAATTAGAGGTCTTTCGATGTCTTCTAAAAAGCAAAACTGATGCGATAACAACCGCTAAAAGAATTAAAGCAGCAACTAAAACTGTTGAAGTTGGGAACGGCTCTGTTACTGGCATATGCGGACCAGTATTGATGGTTGGGATTGGAGAGGAAGTTGGACCATAATTAGGTAAAGTAACTGGAATTGGGGACATAACAGGATTGTTATCTTTATTGTAGGAGTCTATAATGAATGGGGTGTCACCGATGCCATCTCTATTAGCGTCTGTCCCGTTATAGTTACTCCAATAGTTTCGGTTAATTGTGTTAATTGAGCGATTGCCACCCCATGTAAGGTAATAATCTTCATTAGCTGAAAATTGAACGACATTTTTCAAGTAATCATTGTTGGATATAGTGTTATTATTAGAAGCATAAATGGACGTTCCAAGACCTGAAAGGGATATTTTATTTCCAATCATCACGTTATCGTTTGAGTATTGAAAACTAACAGCCGTATACTGACAGTTTGTGATTGTATTTTCTCTAATAGTATTGTTGTTGCTGTTTTGCCAAATCTGGATTCCCTCAACACACGAGGCGATATAGTTTCTACTTATAAAATTCCTGTTTGCAAAGTTCAGTTGGATTGCTGATGAAAGCCCGATTGATTCAAAAATATTTCCTGATATCAAATTCTCGTAACCGAATACCACGATGCCATGAGTCGTATTAGTTATCTTGTTTCCTGAAATGTTGCAGTAGTTTGTAGCTAATGATATCCCGTCATACCCGTCATAGATAGTAAAGCCTGCTATGGTCACGTTGTTGCTCTGCACCTTTAAACCTGCCGTCACGTCAATTATAGTTTTGTCCCTATCTTCTCCAATTAGCGAAACCGATTTGTTTACTACTGGATTTTCCACATAAGTGCCTCTTTTAACGAATATTGTGTCTCCAACGTCTGCAGCGTTGATGGCTTCTTGAATAGTTGGGGAGTCGTCTGGTACCGTGATTGTTTTAGATTCAGCCCTCACGGGCAAATACGCAGTCAAACATGCAGTTGCCAAGAAAACGAGAACAACCAGCAATGCAACATTTTTTCTCATGTTTTACCTTCCGATTTCGGTGGGCGTTTTTTGAAGTAAACCAACAAACCAGCAACCACAGCTAACACAACTACGAGGATCACAGCGACAGCAATCATGGTTGATAAAGGCTCTGTTTGGGGTGGTTCTGGACCAGTATTAATCGTTGGATGCTGTGTTGAAGTAGGCGTAGCTGAGGGAAAAAGGCTGAAGTTAGGAATCTCAAAATCGATTATGGGGTTCGCTAATGGGTGATAATCAATGCTTGAAGTGACTCCTTGAAAGATGCCATAGACATATGGAGTATCCCATATTCCTGAACTATCCAATTCTTTTGCGTTGGGGTATTTTGCTGAGTAGTTGCTCCAGTAATTCTTATCCACAATTGGCGCATTAGATAGGGCAAGGTATAGAGTACTATTGACAAAGTTATTGTCCGTAATAATATCTGTTCCATTTGGGTTATAATCGAACAGGACAGTTGCGTTTACGAAATTATTGTGTTTAATTAAGTCACCTGTTCCATTTGCATTGCCTTGAATTTCTATGCTTGATTTGTCGAAGTAATTGCCGATGAAACTGTTGTTGCTTCCGCCAACCGAGAAAACGCCTATTGGAATGTTGTATATCCTTAAATTCTTCACTAAGACTGCTGTGCATTCTCGATGGGACAAGTCTGGTCCACCAAGGAGTATGCCAATTTCTGAATTTTGGCCAGTGTCAATTCCGTTTCCTTGAAGAGTATGTCCTGCACCATCAATTGTAATACCAGCTTTCTGAACTGTTATGGTGCCAAAAATATCTACTATGAAGGTGTAGCTGCTCCCGTTTCTTTGAAGCCAAGTAAAATCAGTGTTTGGTTCAACGCTTCCATCTGGCTTGATTGTTAGGTTTAGTGGTTCTTGCTCTTGCGCTTTAACTGGTAAGGCGAGGATTGAAAGAGAAACAATGAGGCACACAGTAACCAAAGCAATAGAGGCTTTCATTTCTTATCAGAATAGTCATGAAGTTATCGCCTTATAGGTATTTTTGTCAAGAAACCTTGATTAAGATAGAGCTGACAGTTACCCGATTTAGTCAAACTTTCTTGACTGTTGAATAGATAAATGGTGGTTTCTCGCTCGAAGGACTGCTTAGATTGCTCACAGTTTGATGGCATAATTATCACAGGAAATGTCAACATAATTCTTAATTAGCACTGAAAATCCCCTGATAATTATCTACCCAACCTACGCTAACTTTGCGCAAGAATCAGCAGCGCTAGCTAGAAATTCAAATTAGTCTAAGAGTATGCTTTTCTCATCGAAAAGAGTATTGTTGACCTTAAGGTAAGCGACAAAAGTACTGCCTCTTAGTTTGGCATCGTCACCCAAGTTGTTTTCAATAAAACCGTTCACTGTTATTTTTTCCCCAGGTTTAATTGTGCCTAAAAGGTATTGTTCACCTGGCGGTAAATAGCGGACTGTGGGTTCACCGATTACAATTTGCCTATGCATAGTATAATTGCTCAAAATATCAAAAGTCAGAGTTGCACCGTTATTGACACTTGTTTGTTCATTTTGGACTTGGACTTGGAATTGATAATTCCATTCTTGATTCACTGGGTTGTAATAGCCAGTAAATGAAAAGTTCGCGATCTTAATAAGAGAAGGGTTTTGTGCTGCTTGGGTCGGTGTTGGGGTAAGCAAGGGAACTGAGGGTTTTTGTAGGCTCTGGAAGTACACAAAACCCGATGCGACTAGTAAGACGCCTATGAGTATTGATATGAGTGTTATCTTTCTCATTGCCTTCTACTTATTTGGTAACGACGTAAATAGTTTATCTTATTTGCTGCGAGCGCAAAGATTTGCCATCCTGGTCAACAGTTAACAATTAATGGCATAATTATCTTGGGAGTTACCACCATAATTCTTAATTAGTGACGAAAATCCCTTGATAATTATTAGCCCAAAAGTAATACTTATGAAGTGAAGACATTCATTCTTTAATTGGGATTCTTCATGCAAGTAATTACAATAGTCGAGGGAAAGGTGCCAAATTTAAGAGCCAAGGAATTTGAAGCGAATTTTGCGTCAGCTAAAAGAGAGCCAGTTCCGCCAGGCTTAGTATCATCCTTACTTCTAAGGAACAGCAAGACCCCTGAAAGTTACAGGATTCAAACAATTTGGGAAAACAGAGACGCTCTAGATAAAATGAGAAGTAGCACAAAGACCCCCAAAGCAATTGAACTATTCCAAAGGAACGGAGTTCAGCCAACTCTGGAAATATTTGAAATCCTCGATAGCGTTCCTTAAGTTTTCCGAGCTTATGCTAACGGTTGCGCTAACAAGGGTAACTACCAACATAATCCTTAATTAGACTGGATAAAGATGGGATAATTATTACTTAGGTGCCGTTGTTTCAAGAGTTTGTTATGAAGCTGAGAGGATAAACCGCAATAAGTTACGAAATAACTACTCTTGTCCAGAGTTAAATTTTGTTCCAAACCACTTATTAAACCATTTAAAGCTTCCACATTCAACTCTCGAAGCGCATGTTAAGCAAGGAAATTCCTTACCAGCAACGTCTATAACACTTGATATTCTTTCGGCAGTGGCTTTTTCATTAACGATTTCTTCGACTCGTTTTTCTATCTCACCTGACATCCAAAATCACCCAAATATTGAACCTAAAATAGACAACAAAAAGAAAAAAGTGTTTGAGAGTTTTGTAAAACGTTTGCATCTATGCTAGTTTTTTGCTACCTTGTCCTGGCGAAGCAGAGAAGACTTCTGTGACTTTTATTATGCCAACACTTTTTATTTGCATTTTCATAGTTTCCATACTCTTCTTTGCGAAGTTATCGAAAATTGGTCCACTTGTTTGGAAACCACTGAATGCTCCCTTTAGTTGGTAGCCTGTCATTGGTCCTTTGAACACTGCAAGAGCAACTTGCTTGTTTTTTTCAAGATTTTCTTTTGTTTTCTTGATGAAAACTTCTGCGAACGCAATAGTTTCGGAGTCTACTACTACAAACCATAATGGAACTACGTTTGGAATGCCTTTATCGTCTATAGTTGCTATCATTTTCGCTGAATCACTTGCACTTAAAACATCCATTACTTCTTTAGGTATACTTACCAAAATTTACACATCCTATAATGTAAGCATAGCTGCAAAACTCTAATATACTTTTAGGGAATTAGAATATACTCAGCAAATGAAAGGGAAGTACAGTATTTGGCTAACACAGGCAAGGATTCATCATCCGATTACTTAATTGGTGCAATAGCTGAGTTGAAGATGGAGATAAAAGGTTTAAGAGCAGACATGAACAGGGTAGAAGAAACTGTTTTAAAGGAACGTCTTCGTGCAATTGAAGATACTCTTTCGCAAAATCACCTATTGGTCTATGCTGGTCAGAGGTCTCAATCTCTAAATCAAGACATTGCTCTGTTAGTCAAAGAAGATTGCCAAAACAGAAACAAATGTCTTGAGCATTACAAAAACACAATAGAAGAAAACACACAAGTTATCAAACAATCTGGAATAAAAGTCGCTCTCGCAGATTTAGATGACAGAATAGCTAAGACCGAGTTGATGGTTGAAAAGACCAAAGGTCAGCAATGCGGAAACTGTTTTTCTAACTTTGATAAGAAGTTAAAGCGTGAAAAAAGAGCGTACCAAGAAATAGTCTTGGTTAAAGATGTTAGCAATGATAAGATGGTTAACAATCAGTCTTTAGATATTCCATTTCTTTTGCAGAACTTGTTTGAACCTTTAGGAAATGATTCACGGCTCAAATTACTAGCTAGTGTGTACAATGGAAAGAAGAGTTTCTCTGAGTTGTCAAAAATCGTAGACCTCAAAGCTGGTCATCTCGCATTCCACTTAAAGAAACTGGTTAATGCAAAGTTGATAGCTCAAGAATCATCGAAGGGAGATTACATCATAACTCAAAAAGGTTTAGCTCTCGTCAAGGAGATGCTTAACCTTCAAAAATAAAGCTAACAGATTAAAAGTGATTAGATGAAGATTGAAATCAAGATGTATTCAGACTATATTTGTCCTTTCTGTTATCTGGGTGAAGCAATCATTCAGAAACTCAAAAACAAATTCGACATAGAAATAGAACACATCGGCATAGAAATCCACCCTGAAACACCCGAAGAAGGAGTAGACCTAAGCGGAAGAATCTATGGAATAGAAGAGATGTATGAAAATCTCAGGTTCAGAGGAAAAGAGTATGGTCTTAACTTCTGTGATGCTAAACTCCTTTCGAATTCAAAAAAGGCATTGATAGTTGGTGAATACGCTAGAAAAGTCGGCAAAAATCAAGAATTCACCCATGAGGTCTTCAAAGCCTATTTTGAACGTTGTCTTGATATTGGAAAAGAATCTGTGCTTTTTGAAATTTGCGAGAAAATTGGTCTAAATAGAAAAGAAATTGAAGACTGTTTAAAGAATCCATTGTATCAAAACAGTTTTGCTGATAACTGTGCTGAAGCTAAAAAGCTCGATATTAGCGGTGTACCAACATTCATTGTAAATGGCAAATACAGAATAACAGGCGCACAATCAGAGGAAACATTTGTGGAGTTGTTTGAAAAGATTAACAAGAAATGCTCCTGAAGTTGCAAAAAGACTTGGAAGATTCGCTTCAAAACTGAAGAAGTAAAATTATGAGATGCGAACAGATTATTGTCTGCTGTTTCTATAAAAGACTTATCGGATGATATTTTTAACTATCAACTTTTAGCTTGTAAGACAACTAAAAACCCATAATTATCCGCTATTTTTACAGTATAATTTTTAATAACCACTTGAGATTACCGCTTTCTACGCTGACTATAGCTTTGCCTTTTTGAGTATAATTATCATGGAATTACCAGCATAATTCTTAATTATCCTTGCAAAGAATTCTTTGAAAACAATTTAGCCAATATTCTTCCGTGCAATTGCTTAAGGGCAAGCGCTTATTAGTGTAATTTATCGGGCTAACCTCTTGCAAGCAAGCGTTTAATTCTCCTCGCTCCGTGCGCGCTAATGCTGGGTCATTTCATTCTTAGCCCTATTGGGTGCTAATGCAAGTAAGCGAGATACTTCGGAAAAATGATTAGTCTCAACCTTTAGCCAATTTTTTGTTAAACTCAAATCTGATAATTTCCTTTGCCCTCTTAGTCTAAAAATCGCGCGCGGGTTATTTTGAGACACTTGTGTTCGTCTCGAGTTTTGTTGGCGTGTTTAGGCTAATAAACTATTAGTGCTTTTTGTCTGCAACCTTTCTCTTGCTTGAGTCTTCCTTTGGCTGTAGCGGGCACTCTTTGGGATCAGGTAAAGGATTCGCGACTGCTCTTCCACCGCACCCACAGTTTCATCGGCAGAGCTCACACCATCATTTACAGTCACGGCTGTCATAACCTGAACATTAACCAAAGAACCATATCTATTAGACAAACCAATTACTCCTGCAAAAACGACTTGAATTATTTTAAGAACCGGGATTAGTCAAGATTTATAACATAACGCCACAGATGCTTTAGGTGAGAGAAAGTAGAAAAAAATGATTTCAGATGGGGCTAAATCTCTAATCAAAGTTACAACAGTTATCGTGATTGCGTCGTTTGCCATTTGTCTATTCACAAATACCGGGGTTAACGCTCAGGTTAATCAATCGACTGCTTGGAGCAAAACTTACCCTGGTTTTGGCGAACTATCGAAAACCATTATTCAAACTGCAGACGGCGGGTATGCACTATTGTCCACTAATTTCAATTCCAACGACCCAAAATACGCTAGCGGTGTGTTTTACATCGTTAAAGTTGATTCGAACGGTAACCAGCAATGGAATGGCAGCTATACTGGCTCTATTTTTGATGTTGACAGCGGACAATATTTGATTCAAACATCAGACAGCGGCTTTGCAGCAATAGCTGAATACCAAAACAAGATAGCATTAATAAAAATAGACGCATACGGCAAAGAACAATGGCGACAATCTTACGCTGGATCAGGAACCAGTATTCCAAGCGCCATAATCCGAACCAGCGATGGAGGCTTTGCAGTGCTTTCCGTTTCAAATTACTATACAGGACATGTCTTTCCTCCTCCGTCTTATACCCACACAGTTTGGCTTGTAAAAACTAATTCGTCTGGTGGTCTGCAATGGAGTAAAACTTACGGTTTAGGGGATGCAAACTCGTTGATCCAAACTAGCGATGGGGGCTATGCTATTGGCGGGCAGACCCAGCAACCCAATTCCTTTTACCTTCTTATTAAGGCTGATTCAAGCGGAAATCAAGACTGGAACAAAACCTTTGTTCACCAAGACATGAACTTTCTTTGCACTGTTGCGCAAACCAGTGACAACGGTTACGCTTTAGGTGGATGGATCTGGCTCCGCTCCAACGGAGGAGGCCAAAACATGGCTATTACAAAAACAGATGCTTTGGGTAATGAACAGTGGACGAACTATTATGGTGCGGGACCAACCTTTGCAATGACTAAAACAAGTGACGGGGGTTTTGCGTTGGCTGGCCTACGGCTGGTTAAAGTAGATAATGCTGGTAAGGAACAATGGGCTATGAATCTTACTGGGCAACCCAGTTGCGTGATTCAAACAAGTGATGGCGGCTACGCACTCTCAGGCTACTCAAGCATAAACACAACTGCTATTGCACCTTGGTTGACAAAAATAGACGTTTCCAATCCAAATTCGACACCACAACCATCAAACTCACCAACAAATCCTACTCCTTCTGTCCCAGAGTTATCTTGGTTAGCGATCCTGCCCTTGCTTTTATCAGTTTTCTCTGCTGCTTTGATAATTAGGTATCGAAAAAGCGCTAAGCTTAACCGATCAGATATTGTATGAAAGAAAAGAAGGGTTAAGTGCAGATTTTTGTGATTGCGTCTTGTATGACGACTTTGGGCTCTTGCCACTTACGTTGGGCCTTCACCGAAAACCAAGCCTGGAGCAACTGAACTGCCAATGAGTGGACCAAAACAGTTCTCGCAAAGGTTCGGATTGCCAGATTTAAGGTAGAGCCAACGATCATCAGAGCCAAAGAAGGTAAATCCCCTAAATTCATCGAGGACCCTCTTGAAGGCTCATCATATTTCCCCTCCCTATCTTCGCCCCTAACAACTGATGCTTTCCCAAGAAGAAAAGCCGTTTTTGTATGTGGTAAGGCGTTGATACCTAAATGGAAGGCGGCATAAAGTGTTCTGCAAGGTTGCATGATTGTAATTTTCTATTCAAGCACTCAGCCCTACCACATTCTTGAAAGATTAGTTAAGGTATTGTTGGTTGGGGTTCTGATTTTAGGTCAATTGGGTTCATCAATGGATGGTTATCTCGATTGTTGGCGTCAATAATATGGGGAGAATACTCCTTGGCAGTCATTCCAGTAGTTACCGTCCCAATTGTTAGGCGACGAAGCTAAGGTTTTGTCCCAGTACACATAAACAAAGTTGTTATGATAAAAAGTGTTGACTCCAGAGTTGTTGATGGTGGGGTCATAGTTGAAGGAGCCCTGAACATAGTTCCCTACGAAAAGGTTGTTGCCAGAGGCGCCTGTTAGCTCAAGTAGTTTAATTGACCGCTCGATGTGGTTTCCAAAAAACAGGTTGCTGCCTGAATCTTCGATTCTTATGGCAAGCTGTTTTATGAAACTCATGTTGTTGTTGAGCAGTCTGTTATGATAAGCGTTCCATAGTCCGAAGTTAGCTACCGTGTTGTTGGAAACGGTGCAATCACTTGAATTTATCAAGTCCACAGAGACGCCATACTCAACGTTGTTTTCAGAAACTGAGATGGCTCTACTGTTATTCATTATGATCGAAACAAAGTTGCTGTTCAACTCCTGACAGGACCAACAGTCTTGGAAAAGCAATTGAAAGCGGGAAGCATTTAGATTGCGAACTGTTACGTTTTCTGCGCCTATAACATTTAGATACGCTAAAATCGGTCCATGTTTGTAACCGCCTGGTCCTACTATTTGAATTGGGAAGTAGTTGCCGTCGAGCACTATGTTGCTTTTTTCGATAGTCATGTTTTCTAATTCCATGGCTGCGTTTAGGGTGTAAACATTGCCGTTGCGGCTGATTGGTATAGCTGAGGAGTTGGCACCATTTGTTTCGATGTTGCCATTGGAGCGTATGTAAATTTGGGGATACTCCTTAGACGGCTGGGACCACGAGTCGTAGCTCGAAGGATGATAATTGATGAACAAAAACAAAACGCTACTGAGTACAAGCGTCACAATAACTGCAATTAGAATCAACGTAGTTAGCTTGCGCATTTTTGAATACCGTCGCTGTTACTATTTCTATGGTAGTTTATTTAACGCATCATTAAATGTTGCTTGTAGCTAGAATATATAAAATAGTTAAGCCCAAAAGCCTTTATTGGGCTGGAATTGTAAGCGTTTTTTTGCCAGTTATTTTTTTGCCTTAGCGGTAGCTCTGGCTTTTTCTTCATCTGAATCTTCTTTAAAACGACGAGAACAATCATTCCAACAGTTATAGCGATAATCGCCAAAACGATAGGCCATTGATTTTGCGGTGGTTCTTTACTCGAAGTTTCTGGAGTAGCAGTTGGAGTGGGCATGACAGTGGGGTTTGCTGGTATGGGATCTGTTGGAAGCTGCAAGGCATAGACTGTGTTGCTGGATGCAAAGTACAATGTATCTTTCGTTACGATTGGTGGTGCTGTGTGGGGGGTGGTATGGCTCCAAAATTTTTCACCATTTGCAACATCTAGGGCATAGATGGTATCGCCTGAGCGAAAATAAACCACTTTGCCAGATACGATGGGTGATTCTATGTTTGGATAGGCTACCAAAAGATCATTTGTTTGATATTTCCACAGGTTAACGCCATTTGCAGCGTTTAGTGCATAACAGTAGTTGCCAGAGCCAAAATAAACCACACCGTTGTTAACCGTGGGGGCTGTTAACGACTCGTTGGAAACAGGTTTAATCCAAATTTTATGCCCATCCACAACGCTTAGCGCGTAAACGTTGCTGTTACCCTCGTAGTTGTTTGAGGATACATAAATGACACCGTTCGCAACGGTGGGCGATGCTACTATATTGGGGCCAATTGATTGATTCCAGAGCACCTCACCGTTATCCGCATTTAGGGCGTAGAAGACTTTGTTTGCCCCAAAATAGACCACGCTATCGGCAGCAACAGGGAACGGTGAGTCTCCATAGCCAACATAATAACGCCAAAGTTCTTCACCATTTAATGTGTTCAGCGCGCAAACGTACATATTGAAACCTTGGTCAATTCCCACGTCAATTCCGGAGAAAAATATTTTGTTATTCACAACGGATAAGGTAGTATACATCGGTGTACGGGTTGTGTGGTTCCAAAGTAAAGCGCCCGTCAGAGCACTTAGAGCATACACGTTTCCATTAGTATTTGAAGTAGCCATGTAGACAACGCCGTTGGCAACGATTGGGTTTGTTAAACCGTAATCCAAATAGGTCGTTGTGTAATTCCACAGTTTAGCCCCAGTAGCGGCATTCAATGCATAGAGGGTTAGTATGGTTCTTTGGGGCGGACCAAATCCGAATTCATCGTGGTAATTAGGATCTGATATTGTGTGGACGTCAAGTTCTCGTATGTAGACAACGCCCTCGGCAACCACCGGTCTTGACCACTGGATTCCAACTGTTGAATCGGTAGCATTAGGAACCGTAAAATTCCAAAGCTCCAGAGGAACAGTAAAGCCATCATCCACAGCAGTTGACTCAAAAGCACTGCTTGACAGTGGAATTCCTGCAACTGAACCAAAAATTAGACCTAACACGCAGAGCATGTTCACCATTCGTGAAAGTCTTCGCATGTTTGAAACCAAGCAAATTTTGGCGAGAGTAGGCTATATAGTTTTACAATATACCCCTGGCATCTTGAGAAGACTGGCGGTTGTTGTTTTTGCAACAATAAATTTCATGTACCAGCCCATTAACATAAAACGCGGTGCATCCTACGAGTAACGATTCATATTTCAATATGTGGGTATGAAAACTTGAACGTTGGGTTCTTGATTTTCTGAGGCTATTTGTACTTTTATTCGGTTTTGATGTAGTTCCATTTGCCGCAGTTTGGGGAGCACCAAAAAAAGGGCGCTTCGTCATGGCAGGGTTGGATGCACAGCTATATGTATGGAGGTTTATGTTCGCCTGCGAGTGAATGCTTAGTCATTGCGTCGCCCACTCTGACGCATTTGAAACACTGGTTTAGTTTCTTGGGAGGTCTTCGTGTCTTGATTTTTGACTTGTTTTTGGCACGGCCGAAAGGGCTGCCGTAATCTATTTTTTTAAACTTAAAAAAGATTAAAGAAATGATCTTGTAAGGCTAAGAAAAACCCTTTTCTTTTGATAATGAACAGAAACTAAGATTAGGTTACTCGGACCCTCAATTTTGAGGTTTAGAAGTAGTCGACGAAGAGGAAAAAAACGCTTCGACTACTACTTCTTTTGAGTTTCTTTTGGAGTTACCGAGAATAGGTGCTGATAGAGAAATCATCAAACATTTCCACATAGTCAATTCTTTTCCTGAGTCCTTGAGATAGGTTTAAATGGAGAGAGATAAAGTATAGAAGACATAAAGATACTTGAGGATTCCAATATGAGCGAAATGACAACCGAAATCCTTGAACAAAACCTCAGCAAAATCGTGCTTGTACGCTTAAAAGGCGGCAAAAGCCTCAGAGGCAGGCTGAAGGGTTTCGATCAACACTTAAACCTTGTTCTAGAAGAGACAGAAGATACCACAGTTGTTGAAGAACAAAAGAAACTGGGACTAATCATAGTTCGCGGAGACAACGTAGTCCTTATTTCGCCTCCACCCAGGTGAGTTGAATGGGTAAAGGCACTCCATCAATGGGTAAGCGCCAGGGCAAAACTGTCCACATTATGTGTAGGCGCTGCGGAAGACGCGCATACCACGTGCGACATAAACGTTGCGCGGCATGCGGCTTTGGCGAACAAAAAACCATGCGTCATTACAAATGGATGACTAAGTCTCTGCAAAGAGTAAGAGTCTGCTAAATCGCACAACTTTTATTTTCTAATTTTAACTTTTTCAAAACTGATTATTTTATGTATTAGATGCCATGGGAATTTAGGCGTTTAAAAGTAACAAGATTAAAAAAAGTTTGGCGTTTATAGATCTTGATCTAACGCGTTATAGTAGCCCTTGTCGATTTTGACGAAAATCAATGGACCGCGGCTTTGTGCCATTTCTCGAGCTTTACGCAATGCATTGTTTACAGTCAGGAAGATTCTCTCTTTGTCATTGACGTTTTCGAGCTTTTTCTCTCCGAGCTCCATCTTTAGGAGGTTCTCAGCTAAGATTTCCGTGCCGCAAATTTCACCGTTCTTTATGAGGGTGGATACGACGATTTCTTGTAGTTCCTGTTTGTGCTCGGTTTTTTGCCATATGGGTTCGACGTCGGCAAGTGTTTTGGACATTTTGTTCCATTTGTTTGCATTCTGGTTTCCAATGAGTAGTTTAACGCGTTCTTTCCATTTCTTAAACCATATGCCCGTCCAAACTGTTAGAAAAGCATCCAGTTCATCGGAGTCTTCTTTAAACAGCTTCTCTAGCCGCTCTACGAGTTCGCATTGGTTTGCCTCTTTCCCAATCAGGTTCCAATGAAATTTAAGGTAATTAGTAAAGTCTTGACAGGCTACCTGCAAAACCTTGCGGTCCGAGCCCATTATGTCGAGTGCTGGATCCGCATCCTTCAATTTCTCCCCTAACATAATCTCCACAAAGTTCATGATTATCTCCGCTGAAGCCCTCTCCATATTCACTAAAGATTGAGGTTTTAATTAAACCTTATTTTTTCACCGGCATATAACAGGCTTAGGCAGGTTCTAGCAATATGTCGAATTCGGATAGAGAATAAAACTGCTTACTCTATGAACTCTGGAAGCAAAGTAACATCGGGCAATATCAAATCTGGGCATTCTCTGGCAAGTTCATCACGTTTATACAGTCCTGAGAGCACCGCAACTGTCCTTGCACCAGCGGCTTTTCCCGCTCGCACATCATTAACTGAGTCACCTGCGATGATGCAATCGCACATTTCAAGGTCCAAAGCTTCAATGCATCTGATTAAGGCCTCAGGTGATGGCTTAGGTTTAGTGGTGTCCATTGCGGTTACGATGTGGGTGAAGTATTTGGCGATGCCCAAGTAGTCAAGTTCTTTTTGAATGACTTGATTTGGGCAATGACGCATGGTTATCAACGCCAGCTTAGCCTTTGTTGACAATGTTTGCAACGTTTCGGAAACGTTAGGCATAAGCTTGGTTTGTGCTTCGGTAACAGAATAATAAGCCTTCAAATATACCGACATAAACTCTTTTGAGTTTACGCCAGTTAAGTCATCGATTGTAAGGCGCTGTTCGATTCTTCTGGGAATTTCAAGTAGACTTTCTTTCTCAGGCGGGTTTTTTCCGATGACTTGGAAAGCAATTCTGGCGGCTTCAAGGTAGGCTCCTGTGGAGTCTACGATTGTGCCGTCTAAATCTAGGAAAATGCCCTTTGCTTTCCATCTTTTCTGGTTCATTTGTGTCTTTTGTTGAGTGTTTTGCTGGTTTCTTAAAGGTTCCCGTGGATTTTAGCGGTTTTTAAGTACCTAACCTATTTTTTCTATATAGATTATAGCGGACATCTCTATAGGTGCGACGGCTTACGTTAATGTTGAATAAGTGGAGAGGTGAATAGAAGAATGTTATCGCGAGATTGTGATGGCTGCTCCAAACTTAAAGAATGCAGCAAACGGTACCAAAAAGCCCAAAAAGGCGACAAAGTCTACTGTCCAGATGGCACAGCACACTTGATTGACAATGCCAGCATAAATCAGAGTCCTGAAGTTGTTTGTTTCATACAAGCGTTTCAATGATTGGCAGCTTAACCTGCTTAGTCCCTAAAACTGAAAAAACTTTTTTTGTTTTTTATATTTATCATAAATTTATAATTTGCGTTTGTTTTGATTCACCAATTCCACATTTCTATTTATTCTATATTGAACTATTGTGCACTATATTGCTTTTGTAATCTATGTTGGGCGACCATATTACCCAGTTTTCTATAAGTACCAACGGGAAAAAATATGAAAGCAACATATTCAATCGCAATAGCAATAGTTGTAATCGCCATAATAATCGGCTCAGTAGCAGCCTACACTTATTTAGGTTCAAATACAGGCACACAGCCCACACCAACGCCAACCCCATCACCCACTACCGCGCCAACGACTAGCCCAACTTCTGTACCAACACTAGCACCTACCACAAGCCCAACCACTCACCCGACAGCTTCCCCAACTCCCACAGCGGCACCAACAGCATCACCTAGTCCAACCCCAACCCCCGCGCCAGTATCTTTGACTGGTGCAGGAGCAACATTCCCCTATCCACTCCTTAACGCTATGATAATCAATTACACTCATGCTAAACCTAACGTACAAGTAAACTACCAATCCATCGGTAGCGGCGGCGGAATCTCAGCGCTAACCCAAAAGACAGTTGATTTCGGATGCTCAGATGCACCCTTAAGCGCGACAGACGCCGCAAACATACCCAACGCACTGCACATTCCAGAAACAATCGGCTCAGTAACCATCGCATACAACCTACCGGGCATTGCTTCAGGCCTTCACTTAACAGGCAAAGTCATAGCTGACATCTACCAAGGCACCATAACAGTGTGGAATGACCCAGCAATTGCAGCCTTAAATTCTAATGTTACTCTCCCAGCAAAATCAATAGTGGTAGTTCACCGCTCAGACAGTTCAGGAACATCATTTGTCTTCACTGGATACCTTAGCCTCTCAAGTTCAGCATGGAACACCTCAGTTGGTCAAGGCAAAGCAGTTTCATGGCCAACAGGGCTTGGTTCCAACGGTAACACAGGCGTTGCGTCATTAGTTCAGGGACAACCATATGCAATAGGCTACGTTGAACTAGCATATGCATTGCAAAACAGCATGACAGTTGCAGCAGTACAGAACCCCTCAGGAAACTTCATCTTGCCCTCATTGCAATCAACAACAGTTGCCGGTCAATCAGTCGCTTCAGCAGGGTTGCCAGCAGGAAGCGCAAGCTGGTCAAACGTAAACATACTAAACGCACCAGAAGCAACCGCTTACCCTATAGTTAGCTTCAGCTACACAATTGTTTACAAAGAACTCAATGTGATTCCAGGCATGACTCAAAGTGACGCTACAGGACTAGTACAATTCCTATGGTACATGGTACACGGTGGTCAAGACCAAGCACCAGCACAAGCATATGCACAGCTACCAGCAAACGTCGTAGCAATCGATGAAGCCACCATTCAATCAATAACTTTCAACGGGCAAACATTGCCCACAACTTAAACAATCAACCCCCAACTTTTTATTTTTCTTTAACAAATAATTTTTGCGTTATTCACTAATTAAGTTCGATTGGCAAGTTTCTTGGACATATTTGACTTCAAAAATTCCATTTATTGTCTTACCTTACAAGGCAAGGTCCGTATGGGATTGTTTAAAGTTTAAAGCACAAAGCTGACAAAAAGAAAAATGTAAGTTAACTGAGGACCGATTCAACATTCAAGTTTAAAACAACTTCTGAAATGTCGCTGGCATACTCTGCGGTTCGCCTAACGCTTTCAATTAGCAGTCTCAAGTTAACTACTTCTTCAACCTTAGCCGTCTGCGAACACAAAACAGCTTCTTTCTCAACCTTATGTACTTGGCTTAGTTTTTCGATCACGCTTTCAGCCAAGTTAAAATCATGCTTAAACAACGCTTCCATGGAACTTTCAAACATTGAAATAGCTAAGCCGCTCAGCTCGCTTATTTTTTCTAAAAGGTCTTCATTTACAGGTTCTTTTAGTTGCAGGGTGTTTTCTGCCATTTTTGTTGCGTGGTCGGCGGTTCTCTCAACAGCTTTCGCTATAAGTCTGTAGCCTAAGCATTCTTTTTGGCTAGTTAAACCGATTTCTTTAACGACTCTCTGGTTTGAGACAGCCAATTTCAGAAGCCTTACGATGTAGAGGCTGAAGCGGTTTACTTCGCGGTCAGTTTCTATTACGGCTTTAGCACTGGGGTAATCGAGTTTTTTTAGTGCTGCGATGGCTTCTTTATGCATGGATGACGCGATTATTCCCATCCTGCTTAATGCGTTTTGAACGGTAAGTTCAGGATAGTTTAGTAAAACCTGTAGGGTTAATTCGGTTGGTGTGTCGATTACGATTTCTGTTCCGACTAAGTAGTTTCTGGCAAAGCTTTTGAGGTGGTTTCTAAGTTTTGAGGAAAGCACTTTTTGTCCTTGTGCTCTGATGTGGAGAACGTTGAAGCCGCTCAAATAGGCTGATATTGCTGTTCTCATGACTGCGTCGGGATTATCGTTTATTGATGCTTTGATGAATGCTTCGTCTTGTTTTTCTTGTTTGGGAAAACTTGATGGGGAGATCGATAGTGAGCCGTTTTCTTCTTCACGAACAATCATTGCACTTCCGCGTTTGAGTTCATTTTTGGTTGCCCACTCTTTAGGTAAGGAAAGGATGAAGGTTGAGCCGCCTGTTACCTGAAGTTTACGTTGCTCTTCGCTTACTTTTTCTGGTTCTTTAGACACGCTTGTCTCCAAGTAACTCTTTTTATGGGTTGTCATTATATTAGGTATATCTATATAGTCTATAAACTTTATGTAGAGTTACTATATAACCACTGTACATTAGTTAGTTATACAAAAATGAGGATAAAAAATATGAACACTAAATATGCCATAGTGGTAGCAATAGTGGCAATTGCAATTATTCTCGGCTCAGTCGTAGCATACATTTCCCTCTCAGGCCCCTCAGCTTCATCTCCATCAATAACTTTGCAGGGTGCAGGTGCAACATTTCCTTACCCGCTCCTTAACTCGATGATAACGAACTACACAGACAAACGTGAAGCCGAACGTCCAAGTAAATTATCAACCAATCGGTAGCGGTGGTGGAATATCTGCTTACAAGCTGTCGCAAGCAACTGTGGATTTTGCAGCCTCCGACGCTCCTCTTACAGCGGCAGATGCAGCTAATGTGCCCAATGCATTGCATATTCCTGAAACTATCGGCGCAGTAACAGTTGCTTATAATCTGCCAGGTGTATCTTCTGGTCTCCACTTAACGGGTCCAGTAATCGCAGACATTTTCCAAGGCAAAATAACGATGTGGAATGACCCTGCAATCCAAAACCTAAATCCAAATACTACTCTTCCAGCACAGGGAATTAACACTGTTCACCGTTCTGACGGTTCAGGAACGACTTTTATCTTTACTAGCTACCTTAGTGCATCAAGCACATCTTGGAATAGCTCGGTTGGACAGGGTAAATCAGTGTCATGGCCAGTTGGAATAGGTTCAAGTGGCAATACTGGTGTTGCTTCTTCAGTGCAGGGAAATCAATACTCTATCGGCTATGTCGAATTAGCATATACCCTCGAGAACAACATGACCGTAGCTGCAGTTCAAAATCCCTCAAGAAACTGGGTTTTGCCAAGCCTTGATTCAACGCAGTTAGCCGTGCAGTCGGGCGCTTCAAGCGGCTTGCCAGCAGGAAACGCAAGTTGGGCAAGCGTAAGTCTCCTTAACGCTCCAGACGCAAACGCATACCCCATCGTCAGCTTTACTTACATTATTGTTTACAAAGAACTCAACGTGCTTTCTGACATGACAAATGAAAAAGCCACAGCACTCGTCCAATTCCTCTGGTACGTCGTCCATGATGGTCAAAACTTGGCACCAGGGCTTTCCTATGCAAAGTTACCCTCAAACGTAGTGCAAATCGACGAAACAACCATACAATCCATAACATTCAACGGACAACACCTCCCAACAACTTAAGGTGGATAACGCTCTGAATCAGCCCCACCCCCAAAACTTTCTTACTAAAATAAAATCAAAATTAACAGGCGACTTCATTTTTCAGAATTTAGCCGCAATTATAGCGGCTTCAGCAATTGTTATCTTACTTGTGACAGGGTATGTTCTTGCAACTGGTTCCGTGCCTGTGATACAAAAGTTTGGAGCAAACTTTTTCTTTGGTAACGCTTGGAACCCTGTTGAAGGCAGAGAAATCTATGGTGCACTCCCATACGTAATGGGCACACTAGTGACCTCCGGCATTGCACTCTTAATAGGTGTGCCATTGAGTTTAGGCATAGCAATATTTCTTGTCGAAATGTCTCCTAGAACTCTAAGAGTGCCAATCGGGTACTTAGTTGAGCTATTGGCTGCGGTTCCAAGCGTAATTTATGGGCTCTGGGGCTTGTTTATCTTCCGTTATTGGATTCTTGATTATATAGAAAAACCAATCTCTACATACCTTGGTTGGATTCCAATTTTCAGCGGAACACCCTTTGGCTTGGATATTTTTACTGCAGGAATAATCTTGGCAATCATGATAATTCCCACAGTTGCATCTATCTCAAAAGAAGTCATAAGCGCTGTTCCCAACAGCATCCGTGAAGGCGCTTACAGCATCGGAGCCACCAAATGGGAGACCATACGCCATTGGGTTATCAGTTACGGGCGCTCCGGCATATTCGGTGCGGTTATCTTAGGCTTAGGCAGAGCTGTCGGTGAAACGATGGCGGTTTCTATGCTTATTGGCAACGCTACCGGGCCAGCGGCTATGCCAACGTCGCTTTTTCGGCCGGGTCAAACCATGGCTTCATTAATCGCCAACGGGTTCTTGGAAGCCACAGGATCCTTGCAGGTTTCGGCTTACATTGGCGTCGGCTTAATTCTGCTCATAATCAGTTTACTCATCAACATTGGCGCAGGCATAATGGTGCATCGAGTTTTGAAGGTTAAAGGAGGCGCAATCGAATAATCTCCAATTACGCTTTTAGGAAATTCAAGAACCGCCTCTTCTTCATTCTCTGTGCAGCTTGCGTAATAATCGCTGTTACGCCTCTGATTAGCATCCTTTGGGAAGTCATCGTGAGGGGTGCCCCTGTACTGAGCCTTGGATTTCTGCTAAACAACAATTCCACGGGAGGCATCGGACCTGCAATACAGGGTACCCTTATCTTGATTGGATTAACTAGCGTCATCGGTATCCCAGTTGGCATACTCTCTGGCGTTTACCTTGCAGAGTTCGGGAACAACAAATATGCAACCGCTATGCGCTCAATCAACGATGTCTTAACCGAGTTTCCCTCTATCGTCGTCGGCATCACCGCCTATGGTGTAATCGTAATTGGGTTAATCGGGCATTACTCGGCCATTGCCGGCTCCATCGCATTATCTTTTATCCTCATCCCAATCGTAGCTCGAACAACTGAAGAATCCCTAAAACTCGTTCCAAACAGCGTCCGAGAAGCCTCGTTAGCGCTGGGAGCCCACAAATGGCGAACAACCATAAGCGTCGTGTTACCTACGGCCAAAGCAGGACTCTTGACGGGTACACTTCTTGCCGTTGCCCGAATTGCAGGAGAAACCGCACCCTTAATCATGACTATTTTAGGTAACAGGTACTTTTTCCAAGGCTTAAACCAACCCATGGCTGCCCTACCCCTTGAAATCTGGCGCGACTCTCTTCAGCCACAAGCCACCTTGCAAGCGCAGGGTTGGGGCGCAGCGCTTATCTTGATTTTGATGGTGTTAAGCCTTAACATAATCGTTAGATTAGCAACTAGAGGTAGAAACAAAAGATGACAAGCACAATTGATTCTCAAGAAAAAGTCTTTGACAAAAACCTGAAAATGCAAAGTATAGACTTGAACGCTTGGTTTGGTCCAAAGCAAGCATTAAAAGACGTAAACATAAACATAAAAGCTAACTCGGTAACCGCCATTATTGGCCCTTCAGGATGCGGCAAATCCACTTTCATTCGTTGTTTAAACCGAATGCACGAGCTCACACCAAACGCCAAAATGACCGGGCAAATTCTTTTGGATGGTCAAAACATATACGACAAACAAGTTGACTCAGTGCAGGTTCGTCGAAGGGTTGGCATGGTCTTCCAGAAACCTAACCCCTTCCCCACAATGTCCATCTATGACAATGTAGCTGCTGGTTTAAAGTTGACTGGAACAAAGAAAGGTAAAAATCTCGACGAAGTGGTCAAGCGTAGTTTAGAGCAAGCAACCCTTTGGGATGAGGTCAAAGATGAGTTGAAAAAGCCCGGTACTAGCATTTCTGGGGGACAGCAACAACGGCTATGCATCGCAAGAGCTATCGCTTTGCAGCCTGAAGTCATCTTGATGGATGAACCTTGTTCAGCTTTGGACCCAATTGCAACGGCTAAGATTGAGCGGTTGGTAGTTGAACTTAAACGCAATTATACAGTTGCCATCGTAACCCATAACATGCAGCAAGCATCGCGTGTATCCGATTTTACAGCTTTCATGTACCTTGGCTCACTGATTGAGTTTGGACCAACAAGAGACATTTTTGAATCTCCCAAAAATCCATTAACGGAAAAATACATAACAGGAGAATTCGGATAGGAGACTTTAGAATGAGCAGAATAATTGACCGCGGATTAGAAGAACAATCAGTGCTAATCGTTAGGATGGGCGAATTAACCTACGATACCCTTGCCCTTTCAATACATGGCTACCTCGAAAGCAAAAGTGTTCAAGAACAAGTCAGAGAACTTTCAGACATGCTCCTTTCAATGGCTGATAAAGTTGAAGACCAAACTTTTCAGTTAATTGCTCGTTTCCAACCCGTCGCCACAGACCTCAGAACCATTAAATCCTATATGAAAATAGGCAACGACTTTGCAAGATATGGCAGATATGCCCTTGACATATCCTTCATCAACGACCAATTGCATGGGCTAAAAGAATGTGAAACTTGGACACGCGACTACATTGATGAGATGAGTGAAAAAGTCCTTTCAATGGTTAAAATAAGTATAGACGCCCTAAAAAAACAGGACATTATCCTTGCCAAAACGATTTCAGAAACTGAACGAGCGGTAGACAAAATGTACTTTGATTACCTTCACAAGCTAATCAAAGGAGAGCAAGCCAATAGTAAATGCGTTTTATCGAGCGCTTTAATGACTAGGTATTTAGAGCGTATTGCTGACCACGCGGTCTACATTTGCGAATCAATCGTTTACATAGTGACAGGTGAAAAAGTAAACTTAGGCTAAACCCTTTGGTTCAATGGCCATTCAATAATTAACGTAGTGCCCTTCCAAATTTTTCAAAACTTATGCTAACCAAATGATGAGAAAATTAAATATTGTATCAAAAAAGAATCCAAGCCAATTTAAGCAAGTTTGACTTAATGTCATTGGGACGTTTTGTATGGCCATTGACACAGAAGACTTCAAAATGGTCGAAGGAAAAAAAATCACATTGAAAGATTATGATCCATGTTGGGTTCCAAAATGGGCTAAGAAACAAGAAGAAAAAGAAGGAAAAAAATCAGTAAAAGAACTAGCTTTAACGCTTCTGGAAAGCAACCGACAAAAGCTTGCTGAATTACAGGAGTTGTTTTGGGCAAGTAACACTTATTCGATGTTGATTATTCTTCAAGGAATGGATGCAGCAGGCAAAGACAGCACAATAAGCCATGTAATGTCTGGAATTAACCCCCAAGGTTGCCAAGTTATTGGCTTCAAAACTCCATCCGCCGAGGAACTTGATCACGACTTCCTATGGCGATATACGAAAGCTCTTCCAGAAAAAGGACGTATAGGGATTTTTAATCGTTCATATTACGAGGACGTTTTAATCGTAAAGGTTCGACCAGAAGTCTTAGAAAAGCAAAAACTACCTCCCGGAGACGAGGGAAAACAATTCTGGAATCAACGCTACGAGGACATAAACATGTTTGAACGCCATTTAGTTCGCAACGGAACTGTGGTGTTGAAATTCTTCCTTAATGTTTCAAAGAAGAAGCAGAAACAGCGTTTGCTTGAGCGCCTCAAAAACCATGATAAAGAATGGAAATTTTCACTCACGGACCTTTCAGAGCGCTCAAAATGGGTAGATTACATGGAAGCGTACGAAGATATGCTTAACAAAACAAGCACTGAATGGGCACCTTGGTATATTATTCCTGCGGATAAGAAATGGGTTACCCATGCATCGATTTCTGATATTATTCTGTCGCAAATTAAAAAGTTGGATTTAAAATATCCTGTTTTGACCAAAGAGCAATGTGAAGCTTTGGAAAAAGCAAAGGCTGAACTTGAAAAGGAATAAGCACTTTCCAAAAATTCTTATTATACGCTGGGCGTCACTATGCAATGGGCATATAGCTCTTTTCCGAAGGCTTCATAGAATGCTTGTCGATTCTGAATTATGCTCCATTCTTCTAGGCTGCAATCTGAGTCAGAATAAAATGAGAGCAGTATCTTTTCTTTGGTGCTTTTAATAAATTCTGCCTTCTTCACTAGAAAACAGTGACTTCGATCAAGCTTTTCTGCGAACCGAAGGAATGTAGAAAGAATTGCGATTGTATGATTAGTTTTTTCGTCTAACCCTGTATTTTTCAGAGCTTTTTTAGACGGCAATTTTTTCCTGTGAAAACGCGCTATGTTTGCCATTATTTGGATTTCTTTTTTGTCAAAGCCGAGAAGTTCAGCGTTGCAGATGATATAGTGTGAGTGAAGTTGGTGATCATTAAATGAGAGAAAATCCCCTACGTCATGTAAGGTCGCTGCGTATTTCAAGAGTTCTTTCTCTGTCTCGCCGAGGTTATGTAGTCCAATTTGTTTTGCGCTGTCAAAAAGCATCAGAGCCAAAGTTGCCACTGTTTCTGAATGCTTCTCATCAAAATTGCATGATCTGCCCAAATGTAGAATGCTTCTGTTTCTCATGGGTGTTTTTTGCAGTTCTCGGAAGCCCTCAAAATTCGACAAGTACTCGACAAGTAATCCATCTCGAAGCTCTCTGTGGCTAACACAGATTTCCTCAAGGCCGAACTCTTCCATGATTACCTCAATTGTCGCTGCACCCGCAATTATGATGTCAGCTCGATCAGGGTTCAAGGCGGGCAGCTTTTTTCTTTCTTCAAGTGGAAGAGAATAAAGAATCGGTGCCAGCTTTTTCAGATTCTTCCTTGTCAGCGTAAGAGCGCCCCCATTCCCATTTTTCTTGAAAAGTTTGTTCGCAACTTCCGCTAAGTTAATTATCGTGCCTGATGATCCCCAAGCTCGTCGGGCACCGTACTCTTGTATTTTAGGTTTTAATGGACGAACTTTGTCTTCGACGTATTGTTTTATCCGCTTGTAAACACTATTATCAATTGGGCCAGTCCAACCTTCGCCGATAAACTTGGCTGTTAATCTGATTGCCCCCAGCCTGAGGCTGTCAACGGAGAAACATTCATGCTGATTGCCGATGGCAATTTCCGTGCTGCCTCCGCCTAAATCGATGAAAATAGCTTTCTCTTCGCCAATATCAACTCCGCTTGACACTCCTACGCAAATTAAGCGGGCTTCTTCCTGTCCCGAAATGACATTCACGTTGAGCCCTGTTTCGTTGTGGAGTTTCTCGAGGAACTCGCATTGATTTTGGGCTTCCCGAATGGCTGAGGTTCCAACAGCTATTATTTCAGAGGCGCCATAGGTTTTGGCTAAACTTGCAAATTTTCCGCAGACAAATATGGCTCGTTCCATCGCTTGAGGTTTTAGAATGTTATCTTTGAACTCTTCTTCACCCAGCCTAACAACCTCTTTTTCTTGGCTGATAATGGTATATGAGAAGTTAGGATTTATCCTCACAACTAACAGGCGCACAGCATTTGTTCCTATATCCACAAACCCAACTACATGTCCAGCGGCTTTGACATTTTTTTCTTCCATATCAGCACCACTTTCTTTGCGAAGACCTTTTCAAACAAATCCTTCTTCTTATTAAAAGCCTGCTCTTCTAAGATAGATTTCGTTTCGCAAACGCATTCAACTGTGATTCTTTTAGTGCCCATCCTTATGTTTATTGCTTCAACGATTGATTGATGCGTGTAATCTAAGCTGTCGGCTAAGCGTAATAAACTTGCCAGAATCTTTACTCTATTTAGAGTATTGCGGTCCAAAGACAAAAGAATATAGTGACTTTGTTTAGGGAGACCTTTTCGATGGTATCGAGCGATGCAGGCAATCATTCGTCTTTCCTGGGAAGTAAATGGCAGAAGAGGGTCATTTAAGATGAGTTTGGCGGATTTCTTGTGATGACTACGCCGCGATTTTGACAATCCGATATCATGTAAGATTGTTGCGCATTCGAGCATGCAACGTTCACGCATCCCAAAATGATGCAACTTGATTAATCCATCGAACAACTCTAAAACAAGTTTACTGACTTGACTGTAATGATTGTTGTCTGGCCAATACTTTTTTGAAATTTCCGCCGAAACTTGCAAGGTTTTCTTGCAATCTTCAACCATCATGTCTTCTTTAGTTTGATCTTCTTCGATGATTACATCAAGGGATACACCTTGAAGTAACATTTGAGCGAAACTTTCAGGCAACGATTTTTTTCTAAGAGCATCCGCCGCTTTGTCAACATCGTAATCCAGGCGAATTAACTCAACTTTGAAAGGGTTAAAACTCAAGACTGCATAAGAAGTCTGCGGCTTTCCGTCTCCAGGTCTTCCTACGCTTCCAGGATTCACAAAGCAGGCTCCATTTGCCTCTTTGTAAAACTGTTCATGGGAATGTCCCACGATAATTACATCAGCTTTTGCTTCATCAGCAAGAGTTTTCAGCCGTTTAATCGGGGTATCCTGATAAATATGCTCTTCAATAGACTCGGGGCTCCCATGCGTTACAAGCAGTTTTTTACCTGCCGCCTCAAGCCTAAGTTCATGAGGTAAAGAAAACAGATAAAATTCGCAGGATTTAGCCAGTTCTTTTCTTGCAAATTTTAAAGCAAGATTTTTCGCACCTTTAGCCTTGGCTTTGCCTTCGATAACCTCTAGGTCAAAGTTTCCCACGATGCTCAAAACATTTTTCTCGCAAAGTAATTCTACGACTTCATTTGGGCAAGGACCAAAACCTATCGAGTCGCCTGCATTGAGGAAGACGTCAATCCCCCGCGATTCTGCATCCGCAAAAACTCTCTTCAAAGCCTGCAGGTTAGCATGAATATCCGATAAAACTGCAATTTTGACGTCTGGATTCATGAGGACTTGTTTTATTCTTTCTTCGTTTTTTAACAAGAATTCTGTGTTGATTGTATGTCTAAGCTGAGCAAAGAAACCTGTTCTTTTGTTTTCTTCCCAGAATTTAACGAATTCTGAATAATTTTGGTTTCTTTTTTCTTTTACGAAAATTAAGAAATTTAATAACGCTTTTTCGAATTTTTTATTTTCTGTCGTTTTCTTTCCTTTGGATTTTATCTTGGCGTTTGTTTCCTCTATGAATTTGGGGATGTATTCGGTCCAGACGTCGCAGTCATGCATTTCGCCTAGAATATCTTGTAATTTTTTGATTTTTTCTATTTCTCGAGTAAGTTTGTTCTGGTATAACGGTGAAAAGGACTCCATGGTGTAACGGAGTTTTTTTGCTCGTATTCTCATTTCATGGTGCTTTAGAGCTTCATTTTGTAAGTGAACATAGTTTTCCAGTGCTAAGACATCGTCTATTCTAAAGGAAATGTGCCAACGGGCTTTCTCTAGAACCTTTTGAGCGTCAAAAGACTCCTTTGATTGCTCCTTAATGGTTTTTTCACAAAAATGGCGAAGTTCATCAATAACCTCAGTTGTCTTTAGCTGCTCCAATCCGGCATTGACTGAGGGTTGAGCCTTTTTTCTAAGTTCTTTATGGTTTTCAAGCAAAATGCTTACATTAGCTTTTTCAGCTGCTGAAACCAGCTTTTCCATGTATTGCTCAATGAAGATTATCTGAACATCTAAATCTCTTGCATCACCCAGAAGACGCGTGACCTTCTTGATTTCACAAAGCCATTCTTTGAATTCTTTTCTACGAAAGCAGTTTCTGAAAAGAGGCACGGTGGCTCTTAATCTTCGAGAGGTAACACGGGTTTTATGGACATATTCGATGTCGTCGTTTGTTATTACTCCATTGATCTGTTTTTCGAAAACTTCGAGTAGTTTTAGAATAGCTTCAGAACCAAATTTGCAGTAATTCATGTCTGTTTGGCATGTTTGAACGTTATTGATCTCGTTCATTCCAAATGCCCCTGTTCTCGATGAGCCATGCTTGGGAATTGATGATCTTTTCGCCTTCTTTAACTTGCACTCTTTCGTACGTTCCGTCGGGGAGTAATCGTCTTGCTTTAACGTTATCCCGAAGATGGATTTTTAGCATGTCTTCAAGAATAGCTTGACGCAAGAAGGGGTCAGGTACTGATAAGAGGACTTCGATTCTCTCGTTTAGGTTTCTAAACATCATGTCCGAGCTGCCGACGAGGACTTCATCTTCAGTGTCATCTTTAAAATAGTATATTCGGGCGTGTTCAAGGAAACGTCCAACTATGGATATTACTGAAATGTTATCACTTACTCCTTTGATTCCCGGTCGCAAGCAACATAAGCCTCGGACATTGAGGTCAATCTTGATTCCTGCCATGGATGCTTTATAGAGGGCTTGAATGATTTCTTTTTCTTCTAGGTTGTTAAGTTTGAAAGCTAGGTAGCCTTTCCCGGTTTTCTGGTGAAAGCTTATTTCCCTATCTATTCGTCTTAGAATTTCCCTCTTCAAAGTTTTTGGAGCTACGAGAAGGTGCTTGGTTTCTTTTTCTTGAACACCATTTATTATCGCATTGAATAAGTCTTCAAGTTCCAACCCTACTTCGGGGTTTGCTGTAAGATAGCCAATATCACCGTAGATTTTAGCTGTGACAGCATTGTAGTTTCCAGAACCAATATGAGAATACCTGACAATGCCGTTGTTTTCTTTTCTATTGATTAGGCATAATTTTGCATGGACTTTGAACTTCGGAAAATTGTAAACGGTGTTAATTCCACCATTTCGCAATTTCGTAACTGAAGGATGTTATTTTCTTCGTCAAATTTTGCTTTTAACTCTACTATGGCAGTGACTTTTTTGCCATTCCTTGCAGCTTCAATTAACGCATCGACAATCGGGGATTTATGGTCCATCCTATACATTGTTATACGGATTTCTGAAACATCATTATCTATACATGCTTCCCTTAAGAGGTCAATTATAACATCAAAGCCGTCATAGGGGTGGTAGAGAACGAAGTCTTGTTTAGCAATGGTCTCAAAAATGTTGTTTTCCGAGAGCATCAGAGGCGAAAGGCATGGGAAAAAGCTTTTGTCTTTTAGGTCTGGTCGATTAGTTTTCAGCAGTTGCCACAGGTCAACAAGCCCCAGTGGTCCGTCAAACTCGTAAGTTAAGTAATCTGGTAACCCTAACTTTTTGGAAATGGTTTCTCTTATTGCCCTGGGCATCTTTTTGTCAAATTCGAGTCTCGTGGGAAATCCTATTTTACGGATCGAGAGGCTTTTCTGTACAGTGTTAAGAAAGTCTGCAGATTCATCCATCAGGATGTCTATTTCTCCATTACGCGTCAATCTGAATAGATAAGCTTCAAGGTTTTTTTCTGTTGGAAAAATTAAATCTAGGTTATTTAGAATTAAATCTTCCAAAAACACGAAGAAATGTTCCCTATTTTCTGTCTCGCCGATTGCGTTATCACTGTATTCTTTTTTTGGAAGGCTTATCAATCGACCGAATTTATCAGTAGGTATATCCAGCAAGATGTAAAAGTTGGGTTGATTTTGAAAGCCTGAAATGTAGAGATTTATGTGTAAATTCTCGATTGATACGCTCTCAAAACCCGCTTTTGGAATTTTAATCGATGGAATAATTGATAACTTGAGGAACTCACGCAATTTTTCACGATTTTTTTCCGATAAATCCTTGAAGTCTTTAATGTGGATTTCCTCTTTTGCTAAAGCAGGAAGAAGCTCATCTCTCCAACATTTTGAATGG
>CAWDAV010000020.1:0-19136 GCA_963800365.1 Candidatus Bathyarchaeota archaeon
GAAACCTCGACGTTTAGCTAACTCGTTAATTGCAACGAACTTGTCACACGCTGGTTTGGAACATTTAGCATCGCTACTCAATTTTGAAGACCTGCTTATCTGGTTAGATGACACAAACAATTAAAACGTTGCCATAATGGGGCGATTACTTTTACGATAAGAGTGAACTGCGCTAAACTATTAAGGGCGGCGATGGTTCATAGGTTTGAAAATATGCCGCAACTTACACCTCAACAAGTTTGGAATCTAACTGAAACCGAACTCCTAAATCGCTTAAAACAGATGTCTATAAGCCCATAAGTAACACAATCCGTTTTTACGCTCCAAGCTTTACCTACTACAAAACCAAACACTACTGCTCCTCCAAAACTGACTTCCCAACCATCTCAGTTACTGGCAACGCCTGCACCTTGAATTGTAAGCATTGCGGTGGCAAAGTTCTGGAAACCATGCATCCAGCCCTAACGCCTGAAGAGTTGTTTAAGTTAGGCGTAAAGTTGAAGCGAAGTGGTGCCAGAGGCGTTTTAGTCAGCGGCGGATGCTTGCCTGACGGTTCGGTGCCTTTGGATGATTTAGTGCCTGTGCTGGAGAGGATCAAGTCTGAATTGGGCTTAACCGTTTTCGTTCACACCGGCATAATTAAAAAGCAAACTGCCGTCGCACTCAAAAAAGCCGGAGTTGATGTTGCTTTAATCGATGTAATCGGCTCCGAGGAAACAGTCGCAAAAATCTACAACCTTAAAGTCACAGTCCAAAACTACGCCGACTCGTTGCAAGCACTAAAGAAGCAGAATTAACCGTTATTCCCCATGTAATTGTTGGGTTAAACGAAGGTAAACTCGACGGCGAACTGCAGGCGCTCGAAATGATTCAGCAAATCAAGCCTTCAGCGCTTGTGATAATTGCTTTTATGCCCATTCATGGAACTGCCATGGCAGAAACGACACCGCCCCAACCCGCAGACATCGCCAAAGTAGCAGTACTGGCACGCCAAATGTTCCCGAAAACCCCTCTGGTTCTGGGTTGCATGCGTCCCAAAGGCAAAAGCCGCGGCGAAACCGACGTGTTAGCATTAAAAGCCGGGGTTGACGCCATCGCTTTTCCAAGTGAAGCAGCAGTTGAATACGCAAAAAGGATGAGTTATAGAACTGGTTTTTCGTCTTATTGCTGCGCCCAAATTTACTTGGACGTTGTCAAACCTTAGACTTTAGCATTTTTATGCCCAGAACTATAGCCCACGCTGAAACGGCAAGTCCTGAAAGGAACTCGGGGATGGCAACGTTAGGAACATAGTTAAAACTGAAGATCAAAAGCCACGGAAGCGCTGCCGCAACTCCAACCGTAACCGTGAAACCAGCCAATCCGCGCATGCGACATAGCCAAAACCCAACAGTTAAGATGAAAAGAGCAATTGGGGCTAAAGTGAAGAACGCCACCGAAACAATGTAGTGGGTTGGCGAGAAATGTTCGTTAAACACGCTGATAGCGATTAACGCAAGAGTTGCAGCCGCAAAGACGACTGAGCCGATTTTGCCCGCCCAACTTTTTTCAAAATAGGGGTATAAGCCGAATATGGCGAAGTTGAAGGCCAAAATTCCGCTGGCGAGTAGGCCAAAGTTGAAAAGTGAAGCGGTGATGCCCGGTACAACGCCTAAATCACTTAAGGCATTGCTTGTCCAGCTAAACTGGGGGTAAGATGCAATGGCTGTTAAGATACAGACGAAGGCAACTATGGGCGCTAATATTCCTGAAGATGCGCCTATCCTTGGGTAAACAAGATTTCTCGGCTCAGACATAGTCAACTTATTGGTCGCAACTTGCTTTAAGAATTTGCGTCCGCTGGAACAAAACGCCGAAGCCTCTGTAACGATTGCAGTTTTTCTTTGTCGCCGATTTTTGCTTCCTGCACCGACTGCCGCAGAATTTCGATGGATTCATCCATGGCTTCACGATTTACTGGATAAGGTACGCCGTCTTTGCCACCATACGCAAAGCTGAATTTAACGGGGTCGTCCCAACTAGGCGCCTCACCATAAACCAGTTCAGCGACCAGCGCTAATCCACGCACGGTTGCGGGTCCAACACCTTTCACACTGAGTAGTTCCTCATAATTTTGGGGCTGGAATTCGTAGACACGTGCAAGGGTGTCCCAATTGATGTTGCGTGGCATGTTGAGTGTAGTTTGGGTTTGCATCCAAGGGTCACTGGTTTTGGGAAGCCATTGCTGCAAAGAAGATTGATTGAGGGGCTTGGAGGAGGATTGGATTAGGTTCATGAGTTTGCGTGTAGGTTCCTTTGATAAATCGACTGATGCTTTACGGGCTGCGTCACTTTGTTTGGCAACCATGTTTAAGGCGCGGTCCCGTTTGATGTTGCAAGCGATGGCATTGTGGGGTTCCTCCACAAAACACTTTGTGTTGTCGCTTAGCCAGTGGTAGCGCCTTGCCGAGCGGTCCTCATCACTCATGCCCTGCTGAATAACCGCCCATTTCTCATCTTTGGTTATCAGAAACGCATGGTGGTAGAGTTGGTAGCCCGCTTGGATGGCAGTGTTGTCGACTTTTGCGGTTATGCGGCTTGCGTAGGTTAGGTTGTCGATGGTTTCTTGGGAGAAACCGAATTTTTCCCCAACCACGACGATGTCGTTTGGGGTTTTCCGCGAGGTTTTGCCTTTTCCTCCACAGACTGCAACGCCGTGTTCCTCGGGCGAGAGGGCTCCTTTGAGTATGCCTGTGACCACCGTGGTTACGCCGCTGCTATGCCAGTCATAAGCTAGTACACAGCCTAAAGCTTGAAACCAGTAAGGATCCGAGAGTCGTGCGATGAATTTGGCGGTGCCCTGTTCCTCGATTATGATGCTGGCGATTTCCTTAGCCATCTTCCGCATGCGTCCAGTAAGCCAAGAAGGAGCTTTGCCGCCGTGTAGTGGCAGGTTTGCAACGCCAGTCCGATACATACCTATCGAAGTTTGATGGATAAGGTTGGGATATATGGATTATTGCAACTAAAACAGCAAAAACGCGCTAATTACTCACTACAAACCATGTTTTAGTTATGCACAAGTACTTCTTTCAACAAAACATGTAGAAGGACCTCTTGCCTGAGGCTTTTTTAAGGTAACTTAATTGTTCCTGCAACCCGCAGTTTGGCGCCTTCCAAATACATCAATACTGCATTATCGTTGGGTCGATGTACGAGGGGTTTATCGAGCGTTATTGTTAACGAGGGTTTTTTGGGGTCGCTTGAGTCAGTTACATCTTCGACTTTTGCGGTTATGAATTGTGTCCAGTGGCCAACATGCATAACCATTCCAGGCTTGATGGGTGTTTGCCAGTATTTAACGAGTGAAGCCTGAGTCTTAATTTCGGTTGAAGTTTTGATTGTAGAATCATTTGTTAAGACGGCGCCGCGGTCTAAATCTTCCACTTCTATGTTTTTTAATGCCAATCCAACGCGGTCCCCTTCGCCCGCTACATCGAAGTCCTCATCGTGTTTTTGGATTGAGCGGACCTGCGCTGTTTTGCCTGCGGGAAGAACGTTTAGTGTGGCGTGCTTCTGTACTGCGCCATAAACAACGATGCCGAGAACAACTACTCCAACGCCTTTAACATTAAAGGCATGGTCCACGGGCACAGCGCCAATCGCTTGTTGACCCGCTGGAACTTCAATGGGTTTCTGCTGAGAAGCATCTACAAGCAGTTTTTCCCTCAGAGCATTTGGGTCGTCGGGTATGATTTCGAATTTTTCGAGGCTTGTTCCTTTGATGAGGGCTTCAATTTTCTCTTTGGGAACATAGTTCTTGAGGATTATGTAGCCGCTTTTGATGTCACTACATTGCAGCATAACAAGTTGCTCGCCGAATGTCGCGTTTATTTCGTTGACGACGATTATGGCTTTTTTTGAGAGCGCACAGGCATAGAAAAGGGGTGCTAGTCGTTCGGGGTAGCGGGTGGGTTCGATGAACGTTACCGTGTCTTCGCCTTTTTTGAGGTTGTAGAGTGTTATGTCGGTGGATGTGCCTTTTTTAGCTAAAGCACTTCCGTATTCTAAGCTGCCGAGGATGGCTACTGTAATATTTCCCATAGATATGACCTGTATGCTGTCTGCATTGTTGGTTTATTCTAAAAGATAAGTGTTGTTGACAAAGACAGATAATTTCACCCAAATCCGAGAAGAAAAATTTAGATTATCACTTGATTATTGCTGTGCGAAAGGTTCTTAAGGCATTGGACAATCTTCTAAACGGCAAGAAAACGGCAAAGCCAATTGCCATTTCAGGTAACGACTAACTTCCAAGCTTGGAGGAAGGTCAGACCAACCAAAAAGGTTAAAATACCCCGATGTAGAGGTTGGAAGAGGTGAAAAGGTATGGAAAATATTTACGCAGCAATGCTCCTTCACAAGGCAGGTAAAGAAATCAACGAAGCTTCAGTAACAAAAGTTCTCGAAGCAGCAGGCGTCACAGTTGACGTAATTCAAGTTAAAGCACTCGTTGCATCACTCAGCGAAGTAAACATTGATGAAGCAATCAAAGCCGCACCAGCAATGATGGCCGCTCCAGTAGCAGCTCCAGCAGGCGAATCTAAGCCAGCAGCAGCCGCACCAGAAGACAAGAAGAAGAAAGCTGAAGAAGAAAAAGCCAAAGAAGATGCAGCATTAGAAGGATTAGGCGCCCTATTCGGGTAAAATAAGCCTCTATCTTATTTCTAATTTATTTTTCCCAAAAATTATTTTATCTTTTATCCAGTTAATTGCTTAAGAAATTTTGCTGAAAGATTTATTGGATAGGTAAACTCGGGTCTTTAGGCGGCTCAGTTGACTCCGCAACAATCGGCATCTGTACCACCTTATTTCTTTCCATGAACAACTTCAAAGCGACAATAGGGGCCCAACCGCTAATGATCATCACTGTTCCCGGGAACCCCTGGATGTTTCTGCCAACAATCGGAATGAGCCCGTTTATAATGTCATACAAGAATGCTTCCCATAAACCGAAAGCCACAACCATCGCTACAGCAGCTACAAATGCAGTTTTCTTGCCGAATTTGTTGTAGGTTTGGACTGCGAGGACACCTGCAAAGAAGAAGTCGCCCAACCCAAGTCCTCGGCTTAAGAGAGCACCTTGAGCGGAATAGACGAAGGGGACGTTTGGCAAGTAAACCAGAACCGGAAGACCCAACCCAGTGAATTGTTTGGCTGCTCCAACCATAATTGGAGTTCCAATTACCAATATTATATCCATCACTGTCAGGAGAATTGCGAATAACCCTACCGTTTTCCAAGTAAACAAGGACGAAAGATACAGGATTATCAGGATAGCGAAGGTTAATCCGAAGACATCCATTAGAACTGGGTACCATACTTGGATAGTGCCACCGTAGAGGAAGTTGAAGAACACGAAGAGTAAAACGAAAATTGCTGGCGGTTGGGCAGCCACATACCACCGTGAAGATTTAGACGCAGCTTTTATTTGTTCAAACACTGCTGCGCCAAAGCAGAAACCAGCTAAGATAAAGAACGCTATTGCCCTGTAGATTGTTATACTATCGTTAAGTGGCCCCAGAAGGCTCGCTAACGCGGCAATCAAGGCAGCAACTCCGAACCCCAGCGAAATCAGTTGTGCTCGCATCTTTGTTAGGTTTGAGAACACGTAGGAGAAGGTGAAAAGGAGCATGGTGTAGGATGATAGGAAGATAATCATGAGAATGTTCTGGAAAACGGCGCCTGGATTAAGGAAAGACGTGTAAGCGATTACTGAAACTATAACCGCCATAAAAACAATTAAGAGAATTATATCCCGTGTCTTGAACTCTTTTTCTTCAACAGTTGCCATCAATTTACCTTCAACACGCTTGTTTAGAATCATGGCAACAGTCACAACAAGAAACAATGCAAGGGGCATGGCTAGGTCAAGAGAGGGCATAGACTGGACAATAAACACAAGAAGCTTTTATTTGTTTAGCCAAAACAACCAGAAATTGACAGATAGACCTCAATAATTGAAATGCATGTTCAAGACAGCTAAGGAAGCTAACAATGCCTCTTCAGTTCTAACAGTCACCGTTCCTTGATTTGGAACCATGTTGACGATGAAATCTGAAAGATCTGCGAGCTTTAAGCCTTCATCCTGCACAATTTCATGCAGCCCCCGAGAAGGAGCACCAAACGCCACCAAAATCCGCCTGCTATCCGCCCATTTTCCACTGATTTTACGTGCAACATCCATAAAATTGTCGCCGATTCTAGCAGTTGCAATCTTTAAATCAAAACCGCCTTCGACAACAAATTGTCCAAAAGAGCGCTTTTCAACCTGAACTCTATAACCCCAATATTGCGGAACCTCATTGTGGCTGATCGCTTGAACTTCAATCTGTTTGCCGATGTTGACGACCTGCAGGGTTAAGCGGTCGCCGATAGCGAACTCTTTTCGGCGTAAAAGTGCAGGTTGCTGAACTCCTATGTCGACAACTAGGCCTTCTTTGGTTTCAGATATGACCACGCCTTCACGGTATTCGCCTACGTTTAGATGCTTAGTCTTGCCGCTTAACGGATGATGAGGCGTGCGAAGTGGCGGCAGAATCCCCGCATACTCTAAGTCGGGGTCAAGCTTAAACAAGGTTTTCCGCAGGTACTGAGGCGTCTCCAAATAGTTAAGTAACAAAGCCATAAAATCCAAGTCCCTGCGCTGATCCATTTTAGGTTTATCAGGGTACAGTATGATTTCGTCAACCCGAAAAATTGCTGATGCCCGCCCAATCAACCCCATTTTCGCTGTTTTTTCTCGTAAGTGGGGCGTATCTGAGATTGTGGATACTGGAATAGCTATTGAAAGTTTCTTTTTGTTCATTGCGCCATTACCTCGGGCTTTTTGTTCCTGCGTTGTGCTTAAAAAGGTGAAACGAGATATAAAACTGCGTGTTATTTGGAGGACAAAACGTTGCCCACAGCACTCTTAGATAACGTTGAAAGAATAAAAAACTGCGATAAGAGCGGTATGCTAGATTTTTCTGTTAATGCAGCCCATCATTACCGTGAAGCCGCTAAAAACGCGGAGAGAATTATCGTTGATTACCCCAAGCCCAGCAACATTGTAGTTGCAGGCTTGGGCGGTTCAGCCATCGGCGGCGACTTACTCAAAGACTGGGCAAAAACCCAATTGAGCGTGCCCATTGAGGTTAGCCGAGAATACAAACTCCCGGCGTACGCCAACAAAAAAACATTAGTGTTCATTACCAGCTATTCAGGCGACACCGAAGAGACCCTTGGCAGTTTTCTTGATGCAATCAAACGCAAATGCATGATTTACTGCATAAGCAGCGGCGGCGCCCTGTTGAAATATGCCCAAAAACTCAAGGTACCCTATCTTCAAGTTCCAGGCGGCATGCCTCCGCGTGCAGCGTTACCATACATGCTTTTGCCGCTTTTAGTTTACATGGAAAAAGCAGGCTTAGTTAAAGGCTTACAAAAAGAATTAAAAGAAGCTATCAGCCTCATCGAAAAAATCAGCATAGACAACGGACCGGAAAAAGCTACAGTCGACAACTTTGCCAAAGGTTTAGCTCAAAACATCGGCGAATCAACCCCCACCATCTATGGATTCGGCTTCTACCGTAGCGTTGCCCAACGGTTTAAACAGCAGTTTAACGAGAACAGCAAATCCGCTGCCAAATGGGAATACTTCCCCGAATTGGATCATAACGAGGTTGTTGGTTGGGAAGGCAGGGGTGAACAATGCAAATGGTATTCAATAATATTAATCCGAGATGTGGATGAGCCAGTGGAAATTGAGAGCCGAATTGAAGTCACCAAACAAATTATGGAGCGCAGAGGTTTGATCATGGTTGATTTAGAAGTTCAAGGCAAAAGTCCACTGGCAAAGATGCTATCAACCATCGTCGTCGGTGACTTCACGAGCCTCTACCTATCCGTTTTGCGTGGAGAAGACCCTACACCTGTAAAAACAATTACAACTCTAAAAAATACGCTGGCACAAAATGGAGTTAGAGATAAAATAATTGCTGAGCTAGAAAAACTAGCTTAAGCAATGAATTTTTTGAATTGGGCGTCCGCCTCTTCAAGCGACACCATTTGCGGTGGACGTTTAAAACCGTAAGCGCAAATCGGTTCCACTGCGCCCTTTACTTTCTTGTCTAACGCAAGTTTTGCTGCCCGGACAACATCAAAGAGCACTGATCCAGCGTTTGGTGCATCCACGGTTTGGAATTTAAGGTCGATTTTCATAGGTGCATTGCAGAAGTAAACACCGCTTATCCAGAAGTAACTGTCACGTTTGTTCTGCAGGAAGTCCACGTAGTCGGTTGAGCCTGCGACGATTTCAGCTTTATAGGGGATTGATGCGGCAACGGAGTCGGTTTTGATGTGGCGCTTTGCGTCGCGTGTGCGATCCATAGTATCGACCGATTCTGTTCCTCCGCCAACGTCGAGTTGGTAAGTTTCGTTGATTCTAACGCCGCTGTCAGAGAGCAACTTAAGTAATGTCTTATGTAAAGAGGTTGAGCCTACCTGGTCGACTAAGTCGTCGCCTAAAAGAGGAAGTTTTGCAGCCTCAAACTTTTTCGCCCACGAAGGATCGCTTGCTATGAAGTTTGGAGTAGCGTTAACGAATGCGCAGCCTGCCAAGATAGCTTGTTCAGCATACCATTGCGAGGCTTTAGCTGCTCCAGATGGAAGCAAATTAACCATAACCTCCGCGCCAGCCGCCTTAAGAACTTTAGCTGCATCTGCATCAGGTGCCTTGCTAACTTGAACGATGACTTTAGTTCGGTCGCCAACACCGTCCAAAAGAGGCCCCTTGCTAACTTTAACACCCATTGAGTGGATGTCAGAAACTTTTGGAGCGTTGTTTGGCGCAGCAAAAATGGCTTCAGAGAGGTCTTTGCCAACTTTACGTTCGTCCACATCAAACGCTGCCACAACTTGAATGTCTTTAGGGCTTAAACCCGCCAAAACAGGGTTTCGCAGTCCAATATGGTCTTCGGGTTTTTCGAGTTTTCCGTAGTATTGAATGCCTTGGATGAAGGATGAGGCGCAGTTTCCAACGCCGATTAATGCGACTTTAACTTTAGGCATAGATATTTGCACCTTGCTTGGCTTTTCTATTTGCGTTTGCCGTATAAAAAGCTACGCCGCATAAAACCTGTTCAGAACAAAAAAAGCCTGTCGAAAGCGGCTATCTAAACCAGTTAGTCACCATGCGAATTGTCAAAAGAGAATACGTGAACATCGGGGGCGAACGGTCTTTTTCACCGTTGATCTGGAGGCTTTATATTGGAATTGGTAAAGGGAAGCTCTGGTCGGCGGAGGATGAGAAGAAGCTTAAGGTTTGGGTTACCTCGGGCGTTAGTGTTGGTGCGTTTGTTTTCAGCTTTGATGGCCAATATACTAAGATGCTATCTACAAAAAGATTGAACGGCTAGGGTTGGAAGTAGTCGACGAAGAGAAAAAAAACGTTTCGACTACTACTTCTCTTGAGTTGCCTGAAAAGCTACCAAGTTGGTTGATGTTGCCTTATGAAGTTTTACATTCCTCAGCTAAGCGGGTTTAGACTTATGCCTTACTTTATTCGACAAGTGAGTGGTGGCCGGGAATTGATGCATTGATTTAATGTACTATGGGAACAGTAAAATCCTTGGTCATCGATGAACTTTCAGCAGGTACGTTTACCGTGAAATAGGGATCAACCAGAAGCCATAGTTCTATGCCAATGGGTGATGTGCCGTTATAAATAGTTACAGAATAATGGCTATGATTTGGGAGATCGATCGAATATGCCCCTTTTTCCGTTTCTGTTGTATAATAATTTTTGGTTTCAAACGCTGGTGTGATTTGGAATCGCAATCGGGGCTCAGTTATGCCTAAGTTGCTAGCGTTAAATGTTCCCGAAACTGTGATGATTGGATTGGGTATTGGCGTTGGGGTGGGGGGTGGACTTTTAACTGATACCAAAATAGAAATGCCATGGCTAACTGTGCCTATTTTAGCTGTCACCGTTATCGCATAGGTGTTTGCAGGTGTCGAACTAGGAACAGTTATCTTAAGCGTATTTTCGAAACCATTGGTTGGTGCGGATTCTCCCGAAATTTCATAAAAGGGGTACATATAATCGTATGTTGTCGAATTAAAAACGCATAGTATATCGCTTGAACCACTATCAGCACTTAATATGACATCATGCGGATTTATGCTCTTAGCGTCTCCGCTAACTGTGTTTAAGCGTATTGGTATATTTTCATAGCCACCTTGGGTTATGTTGATCGTAGGTAAATCGCGCATACTAAAGTCATATGGAACTATGCTCGGGTTAAGCGTTGGATTGCTGCTTGGCGTTGTTGTTGGAGTCGGTGAGGGTGTGGCTATGTGTGAAGGGGAGGGTGAAGCTGTAGTTGTTGTAGGTGTTGGTGTCAAGAAATTTCCCTGCTCAGCCATTGCTATGCCTAAAATCAAGATCGCTACTATTACTGTGCAAGCAAGCACTATCTTTTTCATATCCACCATTTTGCTATTGGTTGCTGTTGTCTTATGAAGTTTTACATTTCTTGGCTAATCAGTGTTGGATTTATGCCTCTTAAAGAAAAACAGCCCAGAGAGAGCAAGAGCTGCTGTGAGGGCGCCAATTATTATCGGTACTGAGGAATCTACATTTGGTTGATCTTTCGTTGAAGATGTAGCTGATAACGGAGGTGAAGGCTGTGCTGTCTCGATACTTGAGCCCACGGAGAATTGAGCTGTTTTTGCGAAGCTTGGGTTGTTTAGTATTCCTTGGTAGGTTTTTACGCCCCAATAGACTGTTATGTTATGAGGTCCTTGGGTTAGATTGGTTAGAAGAGTCTGTCCATCAAAGAAGTGGCGATCATCGCCTGTCCCTGTGGGTGTTGTCATGTGGCAGTTTTCAATCTTAATGCCGGATTGTCTCATATCCTGGTCGTCTATAACGTAGTAGAAGGACCCGCTGTACTTTTCGCCGCCTCCCTCGCCGATTTCAGATTGCAGATAGATATTGTCGTTGCCCACGGCTGAGAAACTCACTTGGATAGGTAAAACGTATGTTCTATTTGATGGGGAATGAATGGTAAAAGACATGCCGCCAAACATAGGAAACGGATTAGCGTCCGCCACCTCAATAATTATCAGCATCAAAACCACAAGAACAGCAGCAAAGAGGACTTTTCTCATTTTCACCAATTGGCTATTGGTTGTTGTTGCCTTATGAAGTTTTACATACTAAAGCAAATAGGAAATGTATTTACTTGGTCTGCAAATGTCCAGTTCCTTCATGGCGGATTGGGGTACACAAAGTCTTTAGTTATTTCTTTTTGTCCAGCAGGTGCATTAACAGTAAAGGTTGTTATAAACTGTGTTTTATGGTTGTCTTGATTAAAAACAAAGTAACTTACGTATACATTGTATGTATGTCCATCCTTTAGGGTAACTGAATAATTCCCAACATTTTCGGTTTGCGGTGCAAAAGTAAAATGGGATATAGTTGTTGTAGAGCCTGTTTGAGTGTCTGTAAATTCTAATGTTTGAAGAGTTGGCGCAAGAACAACAGCACCACTGACTCCTGCTTTTCCTGATACCGCCACATTATCTTTTGAGGAGTACAGGTCAATTACTAAGGCTCCCAAGAAAACAAAGAGAATTAGCAGAACGGCTATCACTCCAACTGCCTTTCTCATATCTATCAAATATCTATAGTTTGGTGTTTGTTTAAGTAGTTTTTTGTCAAACTTTCTGTCCGATTGCAAATCAGGTTTTAGTTTCTTCCCTCGGCATACTTGCCTGATTAAGCTTAGTTCATCTAACTTGTTCAATTAGCGTATCGTTTTTCGTTGCTTTCCTGAGGAAAAATGCCTGAAACTCAATGTGACTGATGTTTGGGCTTCTTTAAATAAACCAATGAGATTGAAGCAATAGCCACCATTACGATTACGATAGCTATTGTGATATAGACTATAGGTGGATTCAACTGAACTGGCAATGTGGGACCTGTGTTAATTGTAGGCATACTTTGGCTTGAAGTTGGAGTTGGGTCAAGAGCGTTTGGAACCAAAGTAGGAGAGGGGAAAGTTGGTTCTTGAGTTATGTTCTGAGTTAGGATTATTTGTGAGGTTGCTGAACCCAAGGAAATGTAATCGACAGTGTACATTCTATTAAACCAGGCAGAGTTATAATAGCCATAATTAACCTCAACCATATGAGTGCCACTTGATAAGCTTGGGAGATTTAATAGTTCAGCTGTTCCTCTGAGAATGTATTGTACGTAGGGGTCATATGCATAGTCATCCGATATGGTAGTATTGCTAACTATGGCAAGGTCATTTACTTCAAAAAATTTCGAGTCTAAAACAACAAAACAGTGGCTATCGGTGAGGTTAGAACCTGTTGCCCAATAATAGTTAGTTTTTATAGTAAAGGAAAGTTGGGTGGAGTAAACTGGGCTGTCAATAGTGACTATTGCATACTTTGGCTTTTGCCCATACATACCCACAGGATTAGCCATGGTCAACTCAATCAGTTGAAACATTATGAGATATGATATGAACAAGATAGCAGTAGAAACGACCATTATTTTTCTCATATCTACCACATTCTAACAAGAATGCTATACACTTAAGAACTTTTTCGTCAAACTTTCTTGACTGGGCTTTGTCAAAGTTTCTGTCGATTCAGTATTAGGTTTTATTTCCTTAGCTCGGCATACTTATCTGATTTAGCTTAGTTCAATTAACTTGGTTCAATTAGCTTAGCTTCTTATCGTTGCCGTCCGGGCGTAAAATGCCTAATATGCAGTCTAATCGCCATTATAACCTGATAATAGGTTTGCTATGGGTGTTAAAGCTTGGAAAAAGTTAGGTTGAAAAAAAGTGACTAAACCCAATCTTGAAAGCCAGCTGGCGCGTTGTAGCCCTGGCGACTTAGTTTGCTGCATGTGGACCGACGCTAGCATAGGAAAAACCAGTACCAACGGTGGAATCATAGATGTTCCGGTGCGAAGCTGGGGCGTGTTTGTCGGAATGTTTGGACGACGAAAACACATCATCCCCGCACAGAACAGCTTTGAGTACGCCGATGGCCTCTGCGACTTAGACTACATCGAAATCCCGACGGGTTGGATAGAAGACGTCCAAATCATCACTCCACACTATACGCACGAGGCTGCTCTAAGCGTCTTAGTTGCCAGTTTTGTTTGCTGCAAAGAGGACCAAAAAAAGTCTCTAATAGTTCCAATCGCCAGATGGTTCAAATCGGGAACCACAGACCTAAGAATACTCGCTTTCAGTTTTGACGGCAAATATAGCGAGAACGCTATCTACCAAAAACTGCTAGAACGGGGCTTATTGAAAGAAGAAGAAGACGGTGCAAAAAAAATCGCTCTTCTTCTTCTTCCATTCTAAAAAGTAAGCTCACTTTGCCTAAGGAGTTGCCGAGTGTTGAAGAAACACTCATGACATTATCGGCTGCCTTGGCATCACTTGACACTCTGGACTGGAAAAGAAAGACATTCTCCGATTGCGTTGCATAATTGCCGGCGCCAAGGAGTGCCCATCCGCCACAAATGAAAGTCATATAATAAAGAAAATCCCGCTATAAGAAACGCTTATTATCCAAAATCGGGTGACGTCTCCCGTGCACCACCTCCCCCTTCTTTTTCTGTAGCATTTTGCATTTGTCTGTTTCTCTGTATCAATTTGGAGGCATTTTCTTGAGCGGTAGCCCTGAACTCGCTGTGCTTAATCAGCTTTGTTTTGGAGGTTCCGTTTAATGCCTAAACCCAAGCAGCTTCCTATTTTCGGTAAGGTCAATGTTGCTTCCAGTTTACAGAAAAGGCATTGGCGTAATCAAGAGAAATCGGAGAAGGATCTGCAACAGCAAGTATTTTTTAAAACTGATAGCCAAGAAATAGCATTGAAGATTAATCCGCATAAGTTTGCAACTGTTACCGAAAAAGGCATTGATCCTTTCAAAAGTACGACCTGTCCATTTTGTTTAAGCTACAGTAAATTGAGGCTTTTTCTGATCAGTACTGAGAAGGGGTTTGATCGTGGCCGTGGTTTATGCCCGGTGTGCGGTCAAGGGATGAAGCTGCAGACTCTTGTGAAGATGGAGAAGTGGTCGGCTAAGGAGTATGCACAGTTTGTTTTTGATTATCGAAGCAGCGGGTTTTGGCAGAAGATAGTTTTTGCTACTTGGAGTAAACGTTTGAAGATGATGAATTGGACTCAGATTTTTTGGGATGAATACAAACGTTTGAAGGGCGATCTCCCGGATGCCAAAGACCAGAAAGAAGCTGAAGATAAATGGAACGACTATGAGGCATCGTATCAATGACTAAGGCGTCTTTGGTTAATTTCTACAATGAAGAGGAAAGAGTAAAGTTGTTGACTTTCTGCTCAGCTGACAAACTCAAGACCAAGATAGTCGCTAAGCCTGTTATCAAGGCGCCATCTGTTGTTGAAAAAGCAACTGATGTTTCGGACAATTGCGAGTTTGTCAGAGAGTTTGTTTATCCTGGTTCAGAAAATCGACTCTGCATAAATAGAACATTCTGCTCCGCATCAATTTTTAGCGATCCAGAAGTTTTCATTCACTGCTGCACTCGAATCGAGAAGCTAAAGGAGCAGACTTAGAGGTTTTTTCTTTGTCTAAGAAGAATCGCTCCAGGGGTCATAGTCCAAAAAAAGTGGTTCAAAAGTTCAATGGATGTTTTGAACTTGATGTGTTGCCACAGCCCTTACCGCAGGCAGCCAAAGATATTCTCGGCGTTTTGGGAGCTGAAGGCGTTGCCTCTGAAGCAGTCAGAATTGCCGGCGTCGTAAAGAGTGATGTTACTTATTGGAAAAACCGTTTTGTTAAATCAGGTGCCTTGGTTCTAAGAGAATCCCAGCACCCAGAAACTTTGGGCAAACCAAGAAGAGATCAGCGGTTTTCAGCTGGCCGCCCAAAATACTACGACTTAACGCCTTATGGTTCAAAACTTCTCACTGGGAGTGATAATCAAATACGTTTGCCCATCGTGTTTGAGGATCATCCAGTTAAGTTTCATGTTTTGCGTTGGGAACGTAAGAAATCTGATGGGTGTTCGGTGATTGATTGGGAGCGGTTGGGTGATGTTCGCAATTGGGTAAAGTTGGGTTTTCGCGTGACTGGTGTTCGGGTTGTAAAGACTTCTAAGAGTGTGATTGTGCATCCGGGTCCTTTGAAGGGTTTTGATGTTGATCAGCTTGAGGTTGATTCTGGAAGAATTGTTGAGCGTGTGCGTTACATCTTAGAGGTCCAGTATGGGATGCAGCTCAGTGATGATTGTGAGTTTTTGCATGGTCCTATGTGGCAGGTTTTTCATCCTGACGCTAAAGAGTGGGTTAAGGCAGGGTCAGTTAAGGTTGCAGGCGTTGGCGCCGTGGATTCAAGTCCAAAGCCCTGGCTGAAGAATCTCAGCAAAGTTCCTCATGTGGAATTTGAGAAAAAGGAACACGCTGCGATTGCAGCTTCATGGCCGTTGGCAAGCGATCCTGCTAAATGCAACGTATCTGCGGCGCCGATGTATCCTTTGTACATAGAAGAAATGCATAGAATGCTAACTGGTTTAATAGGCAAGGTTGATGATCTATCCGCTCAGATTGGTTCCTTTAAACAATTTGAGAATCAGGTTTCGTTAGTCATCGCTGATTTTGAAAAGCTCACTTCTGCGTTGTCTAAGCTGGAGAATTTGCCCCAGATTTGTGACAGCCTTCAAATAATTAGTGGGTTTCTAAGCAAGTGTGTCGGTTCAGATGCTGCTGTCAGCTCTGAGGCGCCGCACAGTTCTGGAGGTAAAGAATACGTATCTTAGTTGCATTCATGGTTTTTTGGCAGTTGAAACCTGTTCAAAAGCCATTTCAGCACACATCTTAAGGCATGGGAAAAGTCCATGCTTTTTGGCTGTGGCTTTTGTAAGGTTGGTTGGTCCTGATTATCCATAACCAATTTTGCCGTATGTTGATGGAACGGAAAACTTGGAGTGTGCATTTTGTCATGGAAGCTAAAGAAAACCCTGCTCAAAACGAGGAAGAGTTAGCAAAAAACGCTGGAAAGGTGAAGCGTAGCCAGGCGGATAAGGTTGGAAAATTGAAATACTTGCTACAAAAAGACAAAGAACTTACCCAAGAGCTCAGCGAGATCAAACTGATGCTCCGAACAATCTTTGAAGCGTTAAAGCCCTCATTCAATTTTAAAAGGCCACTCATCGAAAAGATCGCCCGCAAAGACGAAGTTGATATAGCGATTCTTCAGGGCCATTCTTGAATGATTGCCCAGGAAAGCTTACGAAAAAAACGCTCCTCTTTGAATCTGGATCTGCTGGCCTGTTACCCAAAGATTTAGCTGCTAAGCTGGACCGTTTCAAAGTTACACGTCATCAAATCAGTCGCCGGCTGATGCGCATGAACAAGCGATTATTACGGAAGCTTGAAGAATGCGTGGCAGAGCAGCGTGGTTGGCATTGGGCGTTGACGAGTTTTGCTTAAGACGCTTACGGCGCCCCTCGACGTCGGCGAAGTTGCTGTTGCGGCAAATCCGTGCTTAGAGACTGACGAGAAGAATTTGAAATTGGCTTTGACTGAGCGTGAGAAGCAAATTTGCGCTTGAAGTCTGACGGAGGTCTGATTATAGGATTGATGCCGAGCTAAAGATGGAAACACCCAACGTGACCCGTGGCCGAAGGAACGCACTAAAGAAACTAGAAGGGTGCGAGAGCTGATTTGGAGTTTGTCGACAAATTAAAAGCGCAGTGTCAAAATCTTTAATTTACTTGTGAGAAATCCAGCACTTTGATCTTTGAATCATATATTTTCTTAAAGCCAGAAATGGATTTCACGCACTCCTCTCTAAACTGTGCTTCTCTGAATGCTTGATTTTTGCTCAAAGCAAAGTTGAACTTGCTGAAGCCAAGGGAGCGTATTTCCTGAACAAATTTATTCCATGCTCCATTGAACTCAGTATTTGTTGAAAAATAGAAGTTGGCAATAGGACCTACTCCCACCACCTGAGCTAAGCTACAAAAAAGTTTGGTCCTTTCTCTATAAGCAATAGCGCATCTCCCTTGGGTGCTCGCTTTCCAAATTGCATAACACTCAGGATATTTCTTGAAGAGCACGTAACCAGCTAGGAATTCTGTTATTCCTTCGTTCAAGGGTTCATGTTTAGCTACTATATCCGGAGGATCATTCCATACCGTACTATAAATTGATGTGCTATGCAGCACTTCATGAATGAGTGTATTTCGACACCACAAGACTATATTGCTGCTTTCAAATAGATGCAGAAGTATTGTGGCAGGCGCGTAGAGGTATCTTCCAATAATCGTCTGGCCGCCAGTCCATCTTTGATTAATCATCCATTCCTCATGATTGAGAACATATGCCCTATTAGTTTTCTCGATGAACCGAGAACCTCCACGAGGATTCCTGATAGCAAGAAAAGAAGGGTCAGGATTAGAACCCGCAAGGTTGAACCTGATTTCTGTTAGCGATGCTGTTGGAACACCGAACTGAACGTTACAACTAAAGCATGATTGTATGTCACTTAGAGTTGATAGTGTCAATGATTCTAAGCCTTGGGAAGTTATTGCACCCGAAATATAAAGTGGATGTTGAGGGCAACCCAAGTTTATCTACTCTCTTCTTGACCTTGTTGTTTCAAAGCAACAGAGTCAAGAAAAGACTTGGTAAAAAAACCTGGACCACTAGAAGAGTAGGCCACATCCATCAGTTTTTCTATTGCTGGATAGGTTGCTTGGTCATTCTCTATTGCTTGTTTGAGCTCAAAGACGCCTTCGATCAGTTTGTTTAACATTTCGTCTGTGAAAGGGATCGTTGAATCGCCGCTTTTAATATGATTGATTCTGTCATTTATTATTACGTATGATATCTCCGTTATTGGCACTGAAATGAGCAACTCTTTATCATAATGATTCCGCTGTAATCGCTCTAAGACGCCCTTAACTGCACTGTAATAGAAGAGTTTCTTTAATGGGTCAGATTCTTCTTTCATTTTTTTGCCGATATATTCCAATTCAGTTATAACGTTGTTCTTAAGCGGTTGTGGTAATTTCAGGGTAAATTCCTCCTGGTTGGGTCCTTAGAATATCGGTTTGTAGACTAAAAGACTTAAAGACATCAGCGTAGTAACTTCGAGGAGAGACTTCAGCGGAGAGAATCACTTGTGCTTGCTTCACATGCGGTTCAGCAATGCTATTAGTTTGCATTTTAGTTGTAAAGCATAGATTCTTGAATATTGCAATAATTGGTTTTACTGCTTCCAAAGGTAAACTCATTTCTTTTACAGCTAACGATTCAGCCTGTATAGGATTTTCTACGTAAACATTCCCGATGATTCCCATAGCATCAAGTAGTTCCCTTCCTGATAGTTCGTCAGCATTTTTAGCCTCGATAAAAACGCCCAGTTTTTCAGCTTTACTCTTTAATGAAACTTCCATGTCTATGACTTCATTTTGTATTCCATCACGAATCAAACCCACATGATGCTTTCGGATTATCTGAAATTTGGATTGCATCTCTTTGAATGCCTCTGGCGAATTGGACTCTATTGCGTTTGCATAGAATGCTCCCAGAATTGTTCGCAGGAGGTCTATGTTTCGATCGGTGCTTTGCTCTAATAGGTATTCAACCGTTGCAGGAAAGTTAGCCTTGAGTGCAGCATCTAGTACTTTTTTCTTGGTTCCAAGTTTAACGTAGGTAACTTGTGCCCAGTCATAGGTTGCTTTTCCAGTCAATCCAGCTTGGCGCGCCGCTTCTGAGCGATTTCCTTTAAGCTCTCTAGTCAGAATGTCGAAGAGATTTGCGACGTCATCTTCAGTCAGCATTTCGGCATATTTTTCTGCTATATAACTTGTCATATTTTTCCCTATCAAATCGATGTGCATACTTTCTTATATAGTATACTATATAATGATTCAGATATTGAGCGGCCACATAAGAAGTGTTTCCGACGACTCCTATGATACCGTTAGCCCATATGAAGTATGCATAGTGTCCTTTTTTGGATATTATTGTGTTTAGGCTCTCAAGCCATTAATGCTTTGTTCACGATTGTTTTTACGGTTTAGCTATGTCTCAGGA
>CAWDAV010000021.1:0-31464 GCA_963800365.1 Candidatus Bathyarchaeota archaeon
CCACCATAGCTCTTTTCTACCGAGAGATTAAATTAATCCACAATTCCAAATTTCGAAGTTTTTAATAATCTGACGAAATTGATTGACGAATATTGTTGAGCAATATTTGAAAAGTTTAGTAAGGTATGCAGTAGTTCAATTTGTGCTTTTTCCTATGATTGGTAGATCTTGGGTAGTTTCGCGGAAGTATTTTAAAACAGTTAATCCTCGTTGAGTAGCTGAGAAAACGGCACTTTTTTTAATTGTTTGGTTTTCAACCAAGCCTTCTTTGATCAAAAAGTCAAGTTGTTTGCGGAGAATAGTGCAATTGAGGTTGGTTTTGTACATTAGATGTGTTAGCTTCGATGGTCCTGTGTGGGCTAATACTTTAAGGATGTCGACGTAGATTTCTAGTCTTGATCGCTTCATCTTTGGAAATCTCTTGGCGAGTTAGCTATCGGTTTATTTATCTAAATGATTGAGAATATTAATAAGCTTTGCCATTTTTCTATTGCTTGATTCAAACAATTTTACCTTTTGCTAACAAATTACACATTTAGCAAGCGTTAGGTATTTGTGACTGTATCGAGACTACAACAACATTTTATATTTCTTAAGAAAGTACTAAGAAAGTTGAAATTCTTCAACTTAGAGAATTCCAAATTCAAGAGTTAAATAGCATGAAAAAAAGCATCCAAAAAATCAACTACCATCCAGACAAAGAACTGGGAGAAAAATATAGTGTTCACCATATGCTAATGCCAACAATAAGATGCCTATGCGGCTCAGAAATTTTAGTTGTGCCCAACTTGAAAGCTATGGACATTGCAATAACTAAACACGTAGCTAACCACAAGCACTCCAGAGATGACCCGAAAAAGTTGACTAACTTCTTAACAGAGCAAGTTCTAATAAAAGCAAGCAAAATACAAACCTGCAACAACTATAAATAACATCGGGCAAAAAAGCAAGAGCAAGCTTTACCGAAGCGAGTCTTCCCCACAAAATAAGCTCGACGCATTTATGGCAGTTTCTGAGCAAGAACTGCGTTCCAGGGCGATTCTGGCTTGGTGATTATTTGGACTCCCACAAATCCAACCGACTGCATAATTTTTTTAATCACTTCCAAAGGAATAAGGCAAACATGCGTTTCCGCAATCAATTTGGCATTCTCAACCTCGTACACCCCGTCTTTGACCATTTCATTAACTAAAAGCAATTTTCCACCCGGCTTTAGCACCCGTTTTATCTCCTCTAACGCATCGTTAAAACTGGGCCAAAAATAGTAAGTTTCACATGCTGTAACTAAATTGAAATAATCATTTGGAAAACTCATTTTCACAACGGAGCCTTCAATTATTTGCACGCGGTTTTGCTCAACCAATTTTTTATTCATTTTTTTGGAGTAATCGACCATGTCTGCGGAATGGTCAATGCCGAAGACTCTACCGTTGGGAACCAACTTGGCTAATGTGTTGATTGTTTTGCCGCCTCCGCAACCTACATCCAAAACCACGTCGTCAGAAGTGATTTTTACGTTTGCCAATCCCCAAAGAGTTAGGGGTTCATGTTCTTGGTTCATCTTTTTAGCAACTGATCTACCTTGGCGACCTCTGGGGCAGTGATATTGATCTTTTGAACCCAAAAACCCGCTCTCCATTGCAAGTTGTTGCGAACTGAACTTATAAGTTATTGCGTGTAGGAAAGTCTTAAATATTAAATCACACTAAAGCTGATACTATGTCATCCGAAGACTTCTATACACAAATGCACAACTACTTCTTCCAAGTATTTGGTGCACCAAAAGTCAACACTCCACTAGTACAAAGAGTTATCGCAGACAAACAGGTACAGCAAGCAATCGATAAGGAATGGACAGTAGTAGCCAAAATAGAAGGCGGCGTCGTAGTTCAAAAGGCACTAAGCCTAGACCAAATCCTAAAGCTAGGCGTTGAAAAAGCAAAACAAATTGCAGCCAAAGAAACGATATAAAAAACAACCAAATACCCCATTTCCTTCTTTTCTTTCTAAGAATTTTTGTTATTTTCTATTCATAACCAACTAAAAATAGAGATGGCTAAAGAATCAAACTCTGGAATATAAAATGAACTCTAAATTAAGCGCAAAAAACAGAAGGGGCTGCAAGACAAACTCGCAGTTGTTTTCAACAGGAACCCCACTCGCGCTCTGATGAGTATAGAGAAATACTTTCGGATGACTTAATTTCTCTTTCAAAAATCGCTTAAGTTCTAAGCAGAGTCCAGCAAGTCGCTAAGCTTTCATTTAATATAAATGAATCCATAGCACTTGAAGCAGAACAGAACCTAAAACTTCACTGTTTCAGCCAAATCGAATATTGCATAAGACCTGCTTGAGATTACAAAAAACACCACCGACACAAAAACACAAACACCAACATACGCCCACACTACACCCACACAACCCAACATCGAATCCAACATAACAGTGTGAAACAACCCAACTTCCCACACACAAAACACAACAGAAAAACAACCCAAACCAAAAAACCAACCAAACCCAAACCCCCAAGTGTAATGTAGCAGTTTTAGCGCCCCACACCCACACAAAAAGAACAAAAGAAATTTTGCGAGTCTATCGAGTCACTTTGAAGTGGTTTCCACATTCTTTACATGAGTAAGCTTCAACGTGAAAAAGTGAGTTTTTCAATGATCTATCAGGTGCAGTTACCACTTTGCCACATTCAGGGCACTCAGCCATAAAACCATCCCAGACACGGTACATTACCGCCAAACCAATTTGAATATGTGTTGGCACAAAATGAGACAACAAACAGTTTTAGTTAACAACTACTTCAAACCTGAAAGGAAAACTCAAACAGGAAGAGCAACCAATAAATATTATTTCTTGCCAAATTAAATTTCAGAACGCTACTTCTAGAAGGATAAATAATGAATAACAATGTAGGAGACGAGTTCCAAACAGAAACAAAATACAGCCGCAACAAAAACCTCGGCGGCAAATTAGATTGGACAAATAAGCCTGAAACCTACAAAACCTACCCAACCAATAAAACAATTCAACTACCAAACCCACTCCAAAAAGCAACTCCCACCTTTTCAGAAGTTCTTCAAAAGCGCAAGAGCACCCGATCCTTCTCAACACAACCCCTAAGCAAAGTTGATTTAGCGTTTCTTATTTGGGCAGCCACAGGTATTCAAAGAGCGGAACATGGTTACGAGTTCCGAACAGCTCCATCGGCCGGAGCATTATACCCCATCGAGACGTACATAGCCACAAACAACATTCAAGACATAGAGAAAGGAATCTACCACTATAACATAAAAAATCATTTGTTGGAAGAAATAACACTCGGAAATTTCGGCGAAAAAATAGCACACGCAGCCCTAGATCAAGAAATGTGTGCAGACGCAGCGGTGGTCTTCATCTGGACCAGCATCTTTAGACGATCAAAATGGAAATACCAACAAAGAGCCTACAGGTACATCTATTTGGATGCAGGTCACATTGCACAAAATTTGGCGTTGGCATCCGCAAGCATCACTTGTGGATCCTGTCAAGTTGGAGCTTTCTTTGATGACGAAGTTAATTCAATCTTGGGTATAGACGGAATCGAAGAGAGCACAATCTGTCTTAGTGCAGTCGGCTACCCAAAATGACCCCAAAAACAACAATGTTGCTTCAAAACGAGCCAACATCATTTTATATTAAATCAAAACGCAATTGATAACAAGCCAACAAACTTGCTAAGTGGGTTCGGCAGCTAACGCTTGATAAGGCGAAAAACCCCCAACTTTCTGCGCCCTATCATCTGGCAGCATACGGCTAAACCCACTTAACATTACTTTTCTACCCTAGGAATAGAAGACTTTGCCTAACTAAAACGCTTGCTGACAAACACAGTCGTATATAATCTCCTACGTACGTTATCAGTAAACAGGAATTATTGATGGTTGACTGCCATAGTTGTAGCGAGAAAAATATTTCGCCCGATAAGAAATTGGAGAATGCGTTTTTTAGTTTAGATTCGTATGTTTGCCCTAAATGCGGCGAAAATTTCAATGTCGAATGTTAGACTCCGCTCTTGAAGATAACCAAGTATTTTCTTTCTTTATCTTCCTCAATGCTTAAGCCAAATTGTTTTGCGTACTCTTCTATTCTTGACTTAAAATATTCACCCTTTATCTGGAGCTGATATTGATTAGGTTCTCTTTGCAGCATGTTGATAAAAGAAGAGTCCACTAAGTTGATAGCAACTAATTCCTTCAAGAGAGCCATCGCTTCAACCCGATCCACAACAATTTCCCCCTCCTCCATTGAGACGTACACGATATTTATAATTATCGCGATTATCACTAAACAATTATTAAAACCACAATATACTGCAACCAAAAACCACAAAGAATCAAAAACTAAAATCCAATTTTTCAAGTCTAAACTAAGCAAACCCTTGCCAGATGGTAGCGCATAGCCAAATTCATTTGACATAAAACGTCTACCCCTATCACCCGGCGCTCAACATTCAATTTCAGAAAAAAGAATTTACCCGATTGGCAACATAAAGAAATCTATCATCGAGGATATTAACCGACCCAAGTAAGAAATAATTAAGACGCACATCACTTTATTTTAAATCTTTTAATTATGTTTTGTTGGTTAAGGGCTGAGTAATAATGGCAGGTTTTTGCATTCTCCCCCTCTTCCTTTTGTCCAGCCGCCTAAGAGCCAGCCCTTAACTGCCCTCACCTTACATGGACAGAGAAATTCACATCTTAAATATTGATTCTATATTCACAGGACTTAAGTTGTTCCCTGGATCAGACATGATTGATGTTAATGAAGAAGAAGCAGTCATTTTGCAACGATACAGTTGATTGGGTTGTCAAGGAAGCTTTTGCCAAAAACGAGTATGGATGCGCCAAGAAACTTCATAAGCATAAAAATAATGCTCAAGGCTATTGAGTAAAGCAAACTTGAAAGAGTACTAGTACTTGTTAACTTTTTCAAATGTGACACATAAAAGAAACATTAGTGCAAATAAAGTGTCTTCAAGAATTATTTTCTATCGGTGTTCTCGGTAAACCTAAATTTGATTATCTACTAGACACGTCTGAAAACGACAAGCCTGTTCTCAAAGGCAGTCACCATATCAGCTAAAAGAGCATCTTGCAACTCATCTGAAAGCCCTTTTGTATCTTAATGAAAAGTTGAAGCCATTTTTGCTGTTAATTCTTTTCTGTTTTTTGTTTTCAACGATTGGGTCAAAATGCTTTTTTCAAAGAATTAACTGATTTTGTAGTTAACTATATTATGAAATCAGGATCAATATTGTTAATAAAAAAGTCAATGACTTTCAAACTTGACCTTTCAATAGTAATATGCAGCTCTCCTTACTACATTCATCATGGAGGTCTACCCAACAACCAGCTCCCTTCAATGTAAACGATGGTCTTTTGGTATTTGCAGTAGCTCCGTTGTACAGGTCCCTCACAACCAAAAAGTTAGTTAAAATAATGAATTTTAATAAATATTTTACATATCGACATGTTCACGTGTTCGACAGGTGAGTTTCAATGAGGGTTTCGATATGCTTGTGTTATGTGCGAGGCTTTATCTGGCAGGTTAGCCTTAGTAAGACTAAAGAAATGTGTCTTAGGAAGACATATCGTATATCTGTACAACACACCAACAGGAGAAAAATAAAAAATGAACAATAACTACCAAAAAGAAGTCCAAACAAAACTCACAAAAGGACTCTTAGACATGATTATACTTCAATACTTAGACCAAGAATCAATGCATGGATATGAAGTTATAACAAAAATCCGCAAAGCCTTTGGCGTATACTTCGGACCCAGCACCATCTACCCCCTACTAGGACAACTAGAGAAAAAAGGCTACGTAAAAAGCTCCTGGAACATGGACTCCGAAAGGCCCCGAAAAATGTACAATCTCACTAGCCAAGGAAAGAGTGTTTTGAACTACAGCGAAAACTCACTTAACTTCATTTGCAAAAATCTAGCAACAGAAAATAATAGCCACATCCAAGGTATCCACCTAATCGCAACGACTTGAACATACAACAGCAAAACTTCGCTCTTGCGGGATAACCTCGAGCAGCCCCAGTGCCTTTCTTCACTACTGAGTTTCTAAAAAAATGAAAACATAGCGATTTTTTCACAAATTTCTTTTCGCCATAATCATGCAAACTAATATCCAAAAAAATTTGTAAGTAACTATTTTGATTTGCTTATGTGACCCTCTATTATATTACACTCTGGTATGCCTATTTGCTGAGAAAACAAAGTTTTAAAAATCATCGAAAGATCTAGCATTGTACCAGTATATGTGATTATTTGGTTTCCTTTAAGAGCTTCAGCTTGGAAAACGTTCTCTGATACCTTAATGCTGAAAGTCAACGTTTGGGCTTGCTTTGCTAGAACTTGAAAATCTCCCCATTGCTTGCAACAAAGAGTCATGGAAAGCCCGCTTTGAGCAGTTAATTGTGAAGGACCCAAGGAGTCCTCCCGCTTTGCCCCGGAGGACGATCCAACATTAGGAGCGTTCGATAAATAGCCTGTTAAACTATCAATTTCTTTCTGAAGGACATTTATTTTTTCGCCCACATTTTCCATTTTAACTTTCAATTCATCTTGGTATCCAATCTGTTCAGTAACTATTGCCAATGCATGAACGGATTTATCTAGAACTCGTTCATGTTCTTTTAAAATATTGATTATAAAATCTAAAGCCATAAACGACTTATCTTTCGAACCAGGAGTCTCTGCCATCTCTCTTCCCATATCCAATCCAACCAACGTTTTTTAGTTCTTAAGGCGTATTTCAACACTTGGAATATATCGCTTTAAAAAAACATGATTGTCTGAGCAGTCTATTAGCCACAGACTATAAACTCAGCCGAACATTTTGTTTTTCTTGTATCTTCTTACCACAAACACAGTTGAAGTTGCTGCAATGGCAACAATGACAGCCGCTATTCCATAGATTATTTTTTGAGACAAAATTGACTGCGCAGCTGCAGCTTCAGAAGACGCGCCCGTAAACACGATTGTTACTTCATGATTGCTGAAATGAGTTGTGAACCAAACATAATAATTGTTGGCTTCTTGAGAAAAGCCTTGATCCGGAGCAGGGACTCCATCAATGTAGACTGTTGGTATTGATCCAAAGGTTATCTCGCTTCTGGGTATTGTAAAGTTTCCTGAACCCACAGTTCCGCTCTCACCAGTGATATTGAAAAGTATCGAAGTTGTAGAAGCAGACTCGTTTCTGATGATTTTGGCGTTTGTTATCTGTTGGCTTGTCATATTTCCATCCATCAGTAGGTTAACTTTGGTTCCATTAACTGCTGTGGCTTCAACCGTTGTTGTCGAAACTGGAGCCGGAGTTGGTGTAAGTGTTGGACTTGGAGTTGGTTGAGGCGTTGAAGAGGAGTCATTTGCGAATATCGCTGAAATAGTAGTTGCCCCTTGAATATTTTCCGCTGTATAATAACTGACGACGCCAACAGAGCTACCGTTAACGAGAACATCAACTATGTGGCACCCGGTTTTTGGCGATATCGTAAAGGTTTGGCTTCCATTAAAACCAACATTAATAGTTCCTGGACTAATTGTGCCGTTATCAGTTTGGGTAACCTTAATCGTATATGTATTAATTGCGAATAAGGCAGTTAATGAACAATTGGCAGTAACTGGATCAAACTGGTAAAATTGACCAGAAGCAGAAGTAACAGCGACCGCGGCATTATTTGCAGAAATATTCGCTATGTGGTAACCTGTATTCGGTGTAATTGTGAAATTTGGTGTATCACTATAGGAGACGGTGCTTGTTCCGGGAGCAATTACACCATTTGCTGTCTGAGATACAGTTAGATTATACTTGTTAATAGCAAAGGTTGCATCTATAGTATGGGTTTTGGAGACGTTGTTGAAAGTATAGGTGGAGATAGCTCCTTGAGAAACATTGTCAACTGTTACATCTGAAATGTGGTAGCCAGTGTTCACTGTTATGGTGAAGCGTTGACTTCCGCCTAAGATAACAGATGAATTTCCGTTCGGAATGATTGAACCATTATTTCCGGCACTTGAAGAAATTGAGTAGTTGTCGATAAGATAAGTGGCCAGTGTTGCCTGTCCAGTGGTGTAACCTGATGCTTGGGCAGTAATTGACGTGTTACCAGGTATGTATGTCGAAGTCAAATTACCGGTAGCTTGTGTTTTCCCAAAGGGAATTGTAAGCAAAGAACTGACTATCCCCACATTAGGCTGTGAAGAGTAGAGTTTAACGCTGACATCAGCTGTGGTAGCTTTTGCTGGACGGCCTTGCAAATCCTGCAATTGAACTTGAATAGTTTGGTAGTTTTTACCGTCAGAGGGTAAACCAGGCGGGATACAGTATACTGCTAATTTTGAAGGAATAAAACCAAAAGTGCTTAGGGATTGGTTAGTTAACGGGAAATCATTGGCCACTGCAGTTATATTAGCTAAGCCTGCCTTGAAAGTTGTATTCAGCGTAGCTACTGAGAATGTCTGGCCTTGTGGGATAATGATTTTGTCTACTCTACATATGCTTGAATCGTTAGAAGCCAAATTAACCAATATGTCTGCTGATCGCTTTTCTGCCGCGTATCCCAAGGCGTTTTCTAATTGAACCGCAATTTGGCTATAGGAGCTATTGTCAGCAGGAATCTTGGGTGGCCCTACAAAAATTTTTAGTTTAGTTGCGATCGAAGCTATTGGAGTTGTTGTAATTGTAAATTGTTTGGGAGTATATCCTTGGGATACTGCCGTGATGTTGGCTGCCTCTATTTTTGCTTCGTCTTGCGCTTTAGTAGATGTTGTAAAATTTGCTATTGTATAAGTTTGACCTTCAAGAATTGTTACAACAGGCGTCACCGTCCCCACGGTTGTATCAGAGCACGACAATGAAACTTGAACGCCTCCTTGAGGGGCTCTAGCTGGACAACTGCTTGAATCTTGAAGTTGAACCATTACAGCGGAATAAGTGTTCCCATCAGATGGGAGAGTTGAAGGGAAACCGTATACTGCTACAGCGGAAGGTATTGGTCCAACAGTGGTTATAGATGTAATTACCGTTGAGTAACCAGTTGCCGAAGCCGATATTGTTGTGTTTCCCGGGTTGAAGGTGGAAGAAAAGTCCGCGACAGAAAAAGTTTCTCCTTTAAGTATGGTGATCGAAGAATCTACGGTGCCAATATACATTAGAGATGAAGACAGCCCGATTGTTATATCTTGTAGCGCTCTTACCGGTTTTCCGGCAGTATCTTGGAGTTGAACATAAATACAATTGTAAGTGCTATTATCCGCCAAAACATTTGGGGAGCTTGTAAAAATACCAAGTTTTGTCTGGTCATCTATTGTTGCGCTAGAAACATTTTTGTTGTCTACAGAAAACGCTAATAATAAAATAAGAAGAGTCAGTGCTAAAGACGTTATTTTTTTTAGCGTTTTTTGTACCTCATTTTATAGTGTTGTTTCTAATTGGTCGTCAGCTGATTAAAGTGGACCATGATTCTGAAACTTTATAGGTAGAATAAATGGAAGGTTGCGTTTACTCTACCGAATAAATCATTTGAATTAGATTTATTCATAAGGCTTCTGGAGCTGCAATTCTTACTTAAAATCATTAACCCAAACACAACAGAAACATCTTAAAAAACTTAATGACCAAAATATTCCAGATTGAGAGTGTCATATGAAACATGTTCTCATCTAATTATTGTATGTCATAAATTGTATTCACTAAGCCATTTTACGGATACCCAACTTATCATTAAATCGTCAAGAACAGAAGCCGTGCCTAAAGTTGGGAAAACAGGTTTGGCGAATGAGGCTTAACATTGTCTCAGAGCTCCCCCGATGAGATGGGTTAAACCTTAATTCGCCAAACTTCCTTAACAATCAAACATATTACGACAACTTTCCATCAAGCTAAGACGAAACGAATCTTCGAACAAACTAAACATCAGATTTAACCAACACTCAAACAAAAATTTTTAGTTTATTTGGTGATTTTTGACACCCCATGACTAGTTTTGTCCCAGTAGAAGGGGTTCCTTATTAGTTGAATTAGTCCCCGCCAGCTTGCTATACTATGGAGCACCCAGTATAGTGGCATAAGTAAAGCATACGGAGTGTATCGATATTTTTTCAGCTTTAGACATGCTACAACATAAATAGATAAGTAGGAAATATTACCGGCGATTAGGTTACAAACGCAGATAAATTGCAGATAACCCGGATTAAGCCAACTTAAATTTATTGGCAACAGAAAACTTGCTGCAGTAAGTAACCATAAAATTGGGTTTACAAGCGGAATAAAGATTGATGTTCCGAAAGTAAGCTGGAATTTGAAGAATTTGTCTACGCCCAAATCCTTGAAGAGTTTAAGCGGATGTCGCATGTGAACAAGGTATGTTTGAAGATGTCCTTTATACCAGCGTGTCCTTTGTCGAATCCAACTTTTCGTTGATATAGGAGCCTCCTCATAAGTGTGAGAATCTATCAGTTCAGTTTTCTGTTTCTGACGCGCCAATCTGACACCCAGATCAGCGTCTTCCGTTACATTATACGGGTCCCAACGGCCAAGCTCATCGAGCCCTTTTTTTCTGAAATGATTACTGGTACCACCCAACGGAATAGGGGCCTCTATCCAATCAAGCCCTTGCAGGTAAAATTCATACCAATTAGCGTATTCAATCGAAAACCACTTCGTTAACGTTTTTTCATCTGCATTATAGAAGTTAAGTTTGGATTGTAAGCAGACCACATCCTCACTAGAGCGCAGAAAAATGTTAGCGGCTTTCCTTAGCTGATCAGGATCAGGTTTATCTTCCGCGTCATATATGACAACGAATTCGCCCCTTGCCCGCAGTAATCCATAGTTACAAGCACGTGGTTTAGTAGTCACTTTTGCCGAAGGAATCACCACTGGATCAAAAAGGTTCAAAAACTCAGCATATTTTTCGCGTGGAATGCCTTCAACCATTTTCTTAGGAGGCCCAAACAACCCAAGAAGCTTGGCTTCGTGGATAGTTTCCTTATCGCTCTGTTCTAGGAGAATTTTGATGTCGAGCTTACTCTTAGGGTAATTGAGACTGTACATATTTCTCAGAATCTGTGACAAGATCTTTGCTTCATGGAAAATTGGAATTAGAACTGTGTAAACTGGTAAGTCTTTGTCCGGGATGTCTTTTAGTTCATCTTTCGTTATTCGAGATGCTCTTGCCCCTCGAAAACCTCTCAACGAAATATAGATTTTTATTGGGTTTACTATAAAATATCCAATGCTGATTATTGCAAATAAAACTGTGAAAGTTATAGCTGAACTTATAATCAGGCAAACAGTGATAGCGATAATTAGCGATACTATAAAATATTTTTGTCGTGTATAGAGGACTTTGTATGCTGACTGGTCGGGCGTACGATTGTAGAGGTCCAGCATTGCGTTCTCTTTGTGTATTTCTCTGTAAATTTTCTCGATTGCCCAATCAATTGCCTCGGTGGAGGCGACGCGCAAATTAATTTTCCAAGCACCAAATAAACATTGAACCGCAACCATAACTTTTCGGTCAATGGGGTTATCAACTGCTAGATCAACAACTGATCCGTTTATTTCTAAAGGAATAACTTTGTATTTACTTATAATTGGGTAAGGGAGAATTGTTATGAGTTGGCTTTTTTGTTCGTTCTGGTATATTTTCTTAATTTTAGAATCTTCAATGAAGGATAAACCCGATTTTGAAGCGATGTCGCGGAAGAAAGTCTGAGGGATTTTAACTTTCCCCCTCCTTAAGGCGGGGATAATGTCTTCAACAGTTATTTCAGATTTTTCTAGCTGATCTATTTTGATTTTTCGACTTTTTAGTAATTCAAGTAGTTCTTTTTTGTCGAAAGGTTGCTTGGTAGATGTATCTATTATTGCAGCATTTGCGGGTATTTCAAGCTCTAATGGAGTTGTCATAGATTCAACTTTTCAGGTACCGTACCATGTCTCATATCTTAATACAATATACAGTTCCCCTATTAAGCATTAAGTTTCTAAGAAGACCGACTGACTACTTTTTATGAGAAGCATCATTTTCGGTTAAAAAATCCAAAAAGACCAACGATTAAGCAGAAGATTCATACCAAAAAAAGCGGGGTAGGTCAAGAAAAAACGCGGGAGCCAATCAGCAACAAAACCCAAAAAAGGAGAATTATTGGAGGTTGACCTGCGCAATTTGCGAGAGGTCGGTTAAGCTGTTGAGTTTTACTTCGCTGTTAGATATGGTGTAGAGTGTGTTGCCGATGTATAGGCTGCGGGTTATCCATTGGTTTTGGGTATTGTAGTAGTCGTTGGGGTTTGTTAGTTGTCCTTGGCTGTTTAGCAGTGAGGGATCAAGGTGGGTTATAGTGCCTTTGAGTGTGAAGCCGCCATCTAAGGTGAGGCTGAAAACGTAGGCTCCCTGCCAAATGGTTGTTCCGTAAGCTGAAGCTGCTGATTGACCATACTGCTGTATCTGCTGCAAGGTTGCGTTATCCACCAGTGCCAAGCTAACTGGAATAACCAGCAAATTCTTGCTCTGGTCAAACAGGAAGGCTTTAGGATCTGTTAGCACTGGGGAATCGGTACCTCTATCCCCAATGGTGAAGTTCGAGAGTTGCACAGGGTTGTTTACGTTGCTAACGTCAAAAAGGGACAGTTTCAAGCCTTGGTACCATGCGAAGTCGTCTTGGTTTGAGTCGACAGCTTCTTTGCCAACTCCGATTAGATGTGTTTCGTCGTAGGGGTGGAGGTAGTCGCTGTAGCCAGGGATTTTGAGTTCGCCAAGCACCTTGGGGTTTGTGGGTTGGCTGAGGTCTATGACAAATAAGGGATCAGTTCGCATGAACGTTACCAGGTAGCCTCTGTCACCTATGAAGCGGACAGAGTGCAGGTTTTCGCCGTTTGCCAAGCCTTCCAGTCTGCCTATAACCGTGAGGTTTTCGTTGAGTATGTAGACGTTGTTTGTTTGAGTATTGGTGTTCTGGGTTGATCCTGCTCCCGTAAAGGGTATGGCGATAAGGTCACTGGGTAGGTTGGTTGCAATGCGGAGGTTTCCGCCATATTCGTCTAATGCATACTGGTTGATGGTGTAGCCTGGAACGCCGCCTTGAGCTGCAAGAGTTAATTGTAAACCATCAATTTTCACGCGGTAGATAGAAGTAACGTCAGTTCCATTAACCCAATTTGGATAAGTTACGTAGATGTTGTCGGTTGAAACATACATTGTGCTGGCGCCGCTCATCAGGACAGTCATGTTTGTGGGTTGTTGCTGGTCGTTTAAGACGTCGAGTCCATAGAAGCTGGTGAAGGAATAGGAGTTGGATTGGTTCATGTCAGCGTAGTAGATGCTCGTGGGTGAAGCCGCATAAGCTACTCCACCAGTGTAGACTGCGGGCACCGAGACGTCGCCGTTATATATGAAGGCATTTTGGCTGGTTACGGTGTAGAGGTAGTTACCTATCATGCGTGAATCGAAGTAGCTTCCACTGACCGTGAAGTTGCGAGTTAAAACTGGAGTTGCCTTGTTTGAAATGTCAAAGATGTTTACGGATGTTGAAACGTCACTGTAATAGGGCATAATCGCTATGCGACTTGTGGGAGCAATAGACGATTGGTCATAGGATTGGTATTTGTTTGATAGAACCACAAGTCTTGAACTGTCAGGACTTAAGAACAAACCTACAGGATTAGAGTCATTATCGAGGACGATTTTGGAAATTACCTTGGCGTTTTGAGGGTCAGCACTTACAATGTAAACGTTGTTGCTGGCTTGTGAGGATCCACCAAAATAGTAGTAACTGTTTTGGGTGCTGGACAAAGTGTAGATGTATTGACCGTCTGTTTTCACGGTGTCAGCTTCATCTACTCCAGCAACCTGGATGTTAGTAGTAGAATAATCAGTTGTGGCACCGTAAGTCCCTGCAGTTGTTGGGGCAGCAAGCGGCGTTTTAATCCCGCCTGAGTTCGCCCAATACATTTGGGGCAAATAATTAACTGAAGTTTCATTGAGATAATTTTTAAGTTCATTCATCGACGAAAAAGTCTTCAAGCTACCAACAGAAACGGGTTGATTGAAAATCGCAATCGATGGAGACGTACCAAAAACATAAACCATCGAAACCAAAATAATTGCCGAAAGGACTGCTACTGTTCCGTAGATGCTTGTTTTTTTCTTAACTTCTTTCTGAACCATACATTCTTTTCTCCTAACATAACTATGTAACGTTTTTATTTGATGCTAAGCATGCGAACAGACTGTTCTAACAATTAGAATGGCCTCATTCCCCAAACACGATAGGCTTCATACCAAAATATCGTGCATACAATTGCTCCAAACGATATGATGAAGAGGTTATCGCGGGTAAATCCTTGGACCATAATCAACAGGTAAGCTGCATAAAATACGGTTGAGAATAGGGCATAGAAGAAGAAGCGTGGAAACAGTAACTTTCCTAACTTTACATAATGGCGTAGAACACCGATTTTTATTTGTCCAACCAAAACGTAGTGTCCGCCGACTTCTTGTTTTTCAACCAACCCTAATTCTCGGAGTTGCTCTAAATGGTGAAATGCGATGCTGGGGCTGCTGAAGTGGAGGGCTCGTTGGACTTCGCGAACGCCAACTGGTCCGCCGGTTTTTAGGAGGAACCAGTAGACTTTCCATGCTTTGCCGCGAAGAGCATACTCAAGCTCTGTTTCAGTGTTAGCATTCAACCAGTTAAACCCTCAGAACATAGAACGGTGCAAGGGGAATATAAGTCCAGTTATTAGAACAAACTTTTCCAAGTAATATTCGGTGAAGCAAGTTAATTAAAAATTTATAAAAGAAAAGAAGGGGAGGGGAGAAGAAGGGTTCTATTTTATGCTTTTGATTTGTTTGTTGCGCCGGGCATTCCAGGTGGTAGATCGGGGAAGTTTGCGCTGACTCTTTGTTCTGCAACGGTTGCTGCTTCAGACAGAATTTTTGATGCGTCTTCGTTTACTGTGTCGAAATTTAATGACATACCGCTGGATGTTCCTGCTTCAAACATTAAGCCACTTAACATGTTGCCGATGTCGCCGAGTTCGCCTTCTGCTTCAGGCAAAACACCGCCTAATCCTGAGCTAACGCTGCGTAGTACACCAACGCATGGACCTAATGCTGCAACGACGTCGCCTAGTTCAGATACAGTGCGTATTCTGAGTGCCACTTGGTCGAGCGCTAGTCTTGCGTTCATGATGAGCTTTGACATTTTGCGGATTTCAGCTAGTTCAGTAGAGTAGATGTTGGCGTGTGCAGAATCATGTTTAGTGTAGGCATCAACGATTTTGGCGAATAGAGCTTTGTCTTTTTGGGTGAAGCGTTCGTTTGCTTGATCTAGTTTGCTGATTTGTAGGTCGAGTTTTCTGCAGGCGAGGTCTAATGCTGTTTTTAGTGGTGGAGGCGGTTGGACTGTGTTAAGTATTTGTTTACCGAATGAATCTCCTTCACGTGGTTTTTCCCATTTCTTTGCGAAACGTTCAGACATGTAAATATCCTCTTGAACATCGATACGGTGCAATGGGTACTTAATGCTTGCTAACATGCAGATATATACATAAACGAGTTAGCGGTTGGTTTTTAGGAAATTTTAGTTTAACAACCACCCATCAACACTTGCCAACCTCATAAAGCTTAAGAATTAAGCGGATACCATCTGTATTGAGGCTCAGCCATGCTAAATTCTGAACGTCAAATCGGCGTAATCACAGATATTCTCTTACCGGTCGATCCACAAACGCGATATGATGTCTATTTTACCAACCAACGCATCGCAATCATTTGCATGGGACCCAGCAACCGTTTCGATGAAGTTTCAGAGAACCGTTCTTTCCTCTTTGGAGTAGCACCAGAAGCGCCGACAAATGCATATGATGAAAGAAAAAACCGGCAAACAATAGAAGCAGAAATCAACCAGTTACCTATTAACGAAAAACTAAAACTTAGCAAAAAAAGCTGCTTTTACACTTATCAAGAAATAGAAGAGGTAAAGTTAATCTCAGGTAAAAAACCGAAATTTGCAATTTTAAGCGAAGAGTGCATTTCAAAGTTCGCACCAAGCATAGAACAGTTTAAGCAACTGGCCGATTTATTGCCAACTATCGAAGCGTTAGAAGGCAAAACCTCAATTATCGGCAATTTAGCTTTGAAGCCTCAGCAAGGAGAATCAACCAACTTCCTGTGCCAATATTGCGGTTCAAAAAATGACACTGATGCCTTATTCTGCGATAAGTGCGGCATGAAAATAAAAGAAGAAATCTTCAACCCTAACGAGTTAACTTGCAGCTCTTGCGGAACAAAGAATAAAATGCAAGCATCATTCTGCAAAAGATGCGGTTCACCCCTGCGTGCTTGAGAGCCCCTGTTTATTTGATAACTCCGAAGATATAGGCCAGCAGTCCAACTAGGAAAAGGTATAACACTATTTTTTTGATTTTTCGTGCTTTTTCCCGTGAATGGTCCAGCAGGAGAAACGCTGAACAAACTACTAAACCTACATCAGTAACTAAAACAAAGGGGATAAACCAGATTCCCACAAGCCCCAAAGCCCACGTAACAGGGGTCAAAGCTACGGCGAAAATGAAAAACGCTACTGCCGTAATCGCCGCGGTTTTTTCTCCAAACCGAACTGCCAGCGTCTTTACACCTTCAGCACGATCGCCTTTCACGTCCACGATGCCTTTGGTGATTTCTCTGCCTGTGTTTGATAGAAAAGCCATCGAAGCAAACAATACTACATTCAACCCGACCGTTCCGAGGGCTGTAACGCTGCCATAGATGAAGGGGACGGCTACACAGATACTCACTAAAAAGTTTCCAGGCAACCCACTCCGTTTGCCAACGGTGATGTATGTTGCCGTTATAGCCAGAGAAACCCCTGCCACGCCGAAACAAATAACGCCATAAGAAAGCGGACGAACCAAAATTGCAGAAAAGAAGCCTATTACAATCAACACCGCCATAAACGTTAATGCTTCATGTGTTTTTATTAATCCACTAGGAATAGGTCGATTTGGCTCGTTAATAGCATCTATTTTGCGGTCATAGTAATCGTTGATAACCATTGCGGCGGCGCAAAACGTGAAACCTGTCAGGAACCCAAATGAAATGTTCAACCAGTTAACTGTTGAAAAGTGCGAGGCAGATGCGAGGACTGCACCTACGAGGACGGCGAAACCCATCATTATGCAGTTGACTGGTCGCATTAGATGTATGAAGCCACTGAGCTTGTTCATTCTGTTAACCTATTGGTACTGTAGTTTGTTGAGGTTAGTTATAAAAATTCCATCAATTAATGAGAATACGCATGATTTTTATTGGGGAAGCGGGCTTAAACAATCGAACCCCAATGAAAAATACCGCCAAACAGGGCGCAGATCCCAAAAACAGAAAACAGAAGACAGTTAGAGCCCTGTTGCTTGTGGCAGGCACACTCTCGCTGACGTTGGGTGCCATCGGAATTTTTTTGCCCATTTTGCCTACGACGCCTTTCCTTCTGCTTTCCGCAGCCTGCTACATGAGGAGTTCTCAGAGTATGCATAAGTGGTTGTTGGGGAACAGGTGGTTTGGGGAGTATATCAGAAACTACCAGCAAGGCAGAGGGATTCCTTTCAAAACAAAACTTGTGACATTAGCTTTCTTGTGGGCTACCATAATTTACTCTACAATTATCCCTCTAGATGAAGTCCTCATTGCCCAGGTTGCCCTGCTCTTAATCGCGTTTGGCGTAAGCATCCATCTCCTCAGGTTGCCAACCCTTAAAAAGTAAACGGCCAATCAATAGGTAGATAAAATAGTTTAAAAATGTTGACCACGCCATATTCATAACAACTTGGTGAAGCTCTTGAGTGACAATTATGCGCCCCTTGTCGGAGATAACTATGCTCCAGAAAAAATCCGAGTAATAATTCCCGTCGGCGGCAAAGCCACACGCCTCCTGCCGTTGACGGCAGAAACCAGCAAAGCCTGCTTACGTCTCCTCAACAGGCCGCTGGTAGAGTTTTCGCTCCTCTCACTGGCAAGTCAGGGAATCCGCAACTTCATATTCGGCGTCAAAGGCTACACCAACTATCGAGACCTTTACGATTATTTTGAATCCGGCGTTGGATTCTCAGCAAGATATAATATCAAACCTCGTATCCACATAAAATATCAACCTAATGTACCCGATTTAGGCAGCGCCGACTCGGCTCGCATAAACATGGATTATTACGAATTAAACAACCCCGTCTTCGCCGTCCAAGGCGACAATATATTTGATATTAAAGTTAAAAGCCTCATTGATTTTCATAAGGAAAAATGCGCGTGCTTAACAATCGTGCTCCGTGAAGTTGACAATGTTGAAGGTTTAGGTATAGCTGACATCGACAAGAACGGTCGCATCCTACGTTTCGTAGAAAAGCCGTTGCCGAAAGATGCGCCGAGCAACCTTGCAAACACGGGACTGTACGTTTTATCGCCTGACGTACGGAAAATTTTCAAGGAAAAAGGCATCCAACAAATCATCAAGGAAAAAAATCGTTTAGACTTTGGTTACGATTTTATACCTTATGTGATTTCGACTGGACGGACAGTGTATGGATACACGTTGAAAGGCAGTTGGTTTGATGTAGGCACACCGAAGAGTTACTTGGAGGCTATGAAGAATCTGCTCGGAGGAGGATTTTCAACTCTCACCGACTTCGGGGGCAGATTAAATAAAGACACCCCCATCTGGGTCCAAGGTGAGAGTACAGATTCAGAGAAACGCCGCCAAGAAATTATACAGAAAATTAAGCAGAAGAAAATTCTGATAGAAGGTTCCGTTTTGATTGGACGACACTGCCAAATTGAAGATGGAGCACGAATCGTTAATTCATGCATCGATGACTTCACAAGGATAGGCAAGAACGCGGTTGTTACCAACTCAGCGGTCATGGACAGAGTCATAATTGGTGAAAACGCTGAAATCTACGACAGCATCATTGGCAGGCATGTGGTCGTTAACTCAAGTAGCCATAAACCCACAAAAATCACTGCGGTCAGCGTCATCGCCGACGACGTCATACTTGAAGAGGGATGCTCACTTGCTGCAACCAAAATTTACCCCCATCAAACCATCAGTGGAGAATTCCAAAATCAAACTATATTAGCAAACTAAGCCTTAAACCACTTGAAAATCAAGTACTTAATCTCTTTAGAAGACAAATCGGGAACTGCGATGATGAAACGTTTTCGAACTGTGGTGGCTAATCTGCCGTTTTTCACGATTTCTGTTGCGGATATGTCTGAGCCTGCCTTCTTGACTGTAACCATGTAGGGCGCATGCTCGACGCCTGGGCCGTATTTGTAGACGGCAAAGTCGCAACCGAACTTTATGCCTGGCGTAACAATCAAGCCGTTGTCACGTAAGTCATGATAAACAACGTATTTTTCCTCAAACCCTTCGTAGAGTTGTTTAGCTTTCTGCTTCAGTTTGCGAAGGCTAACTTTTACCTCGTTGGGGTTTTGGAAAATTTCGATTTTTTCTACTTCAGCAAGATATAGTCCTTCCATCAAATCCAAAATAAGCGGCACATCAAACTCTGGAACTTTCGGTTTGGGGATGCCAACTGGTTTGCCGTAGTAGGCGGTTTTGTAGAGTTCGGAGCCTTCTGCTGGATTCCATACGACGAGGAAGTTTTCGATGAGTTCAACCTTAATTTTTTGCATCGCTCTCGCTCTTGGCTACATGATAAACGAGATTGTGCGTGCGGCGTCCGCGGCGTCCTCGGCTTTGTCTGCACTGTTTTCAAGAAGCTGCAAGACATCTCTTAGAAGCAGTAACACTGGGACCTCTAGCTTACTTGTTAAGACTTTTATGGTTAAAGCCCGGTATATATCGTCTACAATGCGTTCGGCTATTTCTACGTCTTTGGCGCGTTCAAGGGTTTTTTGTGGGCCATAGTTTAGGACCATCATTGTTTCGCGTAGTTTAAGCACTGAGTCAAGAACTGCTAAGGAAAGTTTTAGAAGGTCTTTTTTGACTTCAGGAGGAATTATCCAGTTGTGCTCCATGATTTCAACCAAATAATTGGCGATGCCCTCTGAGAAGTCAGCTATTTCACTGGATAAGTTAGTGAATCTAAGGAAATCTTCGCGGGCGATCAAGATCGCTCCGATTTCTGCAAGCTCCTGCGAAACCATACGACGTGCTTTAATGACTTCTTCTTCGCCAGCGCGGATTTCACTGAAGAGTTTGCGAGCGTTTTCTTTATCGCCGCTAGCAAAGTACTCAACTAACTGCGGGATTTTTCTTGAAACATCAACAACTTTACGTAAGTTATCTTGACAAGCATTCAACGCTCGACGCTTCACGCGCTCTTCTGTTTCTGCTGGAAGTACCAAACTTTTTCCCCGCCTATAACAATCCCTAAATTATCATTTTACTATTTGTGTGTGCATTAAAAAAGATAGCTACTTAACCTTTGATAATGCTGCCCAATTGTTCAAAGTTTAATTTTCCTTCAAAGTATTTATGCAATTGCATAGGTAAATCCTTGATTGGCGTTCGAATTTGCTGCCAACTGTCACGGTCACGAATAGTGACTGTTCCATCGGTTAGGGTGTCATAGTCGATGGTTATGCCAAGCTGTATTCCTGCTTCGTCTGCTCTAGCGTACCTTCTGCCGATGGATCCTGTTTCATCATACTCCGTCATAAAGCCCTCACACGTCAACAGCTTCTGCACTTCTTGGGCTTTAACATCCAAACCGTCTTTGCCCATCAACGGGTAGATGCCAACTTGAATTGGTGCAATGCTTCGTGGAAAACTGAGGACAACCCGATCATCCTTTATGTTGTAAGCGTACTCTAATGCCACGTAGAAAAGTCTGTCTGAACCAAAACTGGGTTCAACAACGTGTGGAACGAAACGTTTGCCGCGGACGATTGTTTTCTGTTTGCCAATATCTACCTGTTCAGGAAAAACCTGATAGTTCCCCACCATGTAACTACCGTCTTTTTTCATTGCATCCGCCACTTCCTGCGCAGGAACCTTAGTTAACGCCGCTGCAACTTTGCCTGCGTCTCCCTTGTATACTGGCCCGAGCTTTGCCATAATCGGCTTCACGGTGAACTCCTCGGTTTCAACGGGGGTTGCGAATTCCTTGTATACAGTCATGTCTACGCCGCTTGCTTTCATGTGACAGGACAAATCAAAGTCGGTTCGGTAAGCATGCCCCGAAACCTCTACCCAACCCCAACGGTCCACGAGCACCTCTTGGTCGAAGCTTTGGCTGCTGTAATGGGCTTTTTCCCATGTGAGTTTTTCGATGAAACGCTGTTTGCTGGCGGGTACGCCGAGTTCAGCTAATAGCCGTTTTGCCATTGCCATGAAGAACGCTTGCCACTCAGAGCGGATAATTTTTTGATCGAGAGCTTGGCGAACGGTGAACTCTGTTACGTCTTCGCATTCTTTGAGTCTGGTTTCGCAGAGCAGAATTGGCAGAACCTCATTTTCCACTTCTTTTATCATGTTGCAGGCAGGTTCTTCGGGGTCAAAGAAAAATTCCAAATCAGCAATAGTAAACTCTCGCAGGCGAATTAAGCCTTGACGAGGCGAAATCTCGTTACGCAAAGCATGCCCTATCTGGATGCAGCCAAAGGGCAATCTTTCGCGCGCGGTTATATAGAGCCTGTTGAATTCTACAAAGATGTTCTGTGCAGCTTCAGGTCTGCCATATCCCACGGCGCCCGAGTAGGGTCCGATAGTAGTTTGGAACATGGTTAAGTAGCGTTGGGGTTCGCCGAATTTGCCTCCGCAATCAGGACACACAACGCCATGGCGCTCGACCTCCTCCGCTACTTCTTCAAGCGTCATTTTCTCTGCTTCGGCTGAGCTTATGCCTTTTTCCTCAAGCAAGTGGTCTGCGCGGAAACGTTGGTGGCAGTTTTGGCACTCCACCATGGGCTCTTTGAAGTGGTCAACGTGACCTGAGGCCTCAAACACTTTTCCCGGAGCAATAACCGAGGATTCCATCTCGTAAATCCCGATTTTTTTAACGAAAACTTCCCTTAGCTTCGCCTCAACATTCTGTTTCAGCCGTGTTCCGAGTGGACCGTAAGTTACAAAACCGCCGCTTCCCCCATAAATCTCAAAGGAGGACCAGAAGAAACCTCGACGTTTAGCTAACTCGTTAATTGCAACGAACTTGTCACACGCTGGTTTGGAACATTTAGCATCGCTACTCAATTTTGAAGACCTGCTTATCTGGTTAGATGACACAAACAATTAAAACGTTGCCATAATGGGGCGATTACTTTTACGATAAGAGTGAACTGCGCTAAACTATTAAGGGCGGCGATGGTTCATAGGTTTGAAAATATGCCGCAACTTACACCTCAACAAGTTTGGAATCTAACTGAAACCGAACTCCTAAATCACTTAGAAACAGATGTCTATAAGCCCATAAGTAACACAATCCGTTTTTACGCTCCAAGCTTTACCTACTACAAAACCAAACACTACTGCTCCTCCAAAACTGACTTCCCAACCATCTCAGTTACTGGCAACGCCTGCACCTTGAATTGTAAGCATTGCGGTGGCAAAGTTCTGGAAACCATGCATCCAGCCCTAACGCCTGAAGAGTTGTTTAAGTTAGGCGTAAAGTTGAAGCGAAGTGGTGCCAGAGGCGTTTTAGTCAGCGGCGGATGCTTGCCTGACGGTTCGGTGCCTTTGGATGATTTAGTGCCTGTGCTGGAGAGGATCAAGTCTGAATTGGGCTTAACCGTTTTCGTTCACACCGGCATAATTAAAAAGCAAACTGCCGTCGCACTCAAAAAAGCCGGAGTTGATGTTGCTTTAATCGATGTAATCGGCTCCGAGGAAACAGTCGCAAAAATCTACAACCTTAAAGTCAAGGTCCAAAACTTCGCCGACTCGTTGCAAGCACTGAAAGAAGCAGAATTAACCGTTGTTCCCCATGTAATTGTTGGGTTAAACGAAGGTAAACTCGACGGCGAACTGCAGGCGCTCGAAATGATTCAGCAAATCAAGCCTTCTGCGCTTGTGATAATTGCTTTTATGCCCATTCATGGAACTGCCATGGCAGAAACGACACCGCCCCAACCCGCAGACATCGCCAAAGTAGCGGCACTGGCACGCCAAATGTTCCCGAAAACCCCTCTGGTTCTGGGTTGCATGCGTCCCAAAGGCAAAAGCCGCGGCGAAACCGACGTGTTAGCATTAAAAGCCGGGGTTGACGCCATCGCTTTTCCAAGTGAAGCAGCAGTTGAATACGCAAAAAGGATGAGTTATAGAACTGGTTTTTCGTCTTATTGCTGCGCCCAAATTTACTTGGACGTTGTCAAACCTTAGACTTTAGCATTTTTATGCCCAGAACTATAGCCCACGCTGAAACGGCAAGTCCTGAAAGGAACTCGGGGATGGCAACGTTAGGAACATAGTTAAAACTGAAGATCAAAAGCCACGGAAGCGCTGCCGCAACTCCAACCGCAACCGTGAAACCAGCAAATCCGCGCATGCGACATAGCCAAAACCCAACAGTTAAGATGAAAAGAGCAATTGGGGCTAAAGTGAAGAACGCCACCGAAACAATGTAGTGGGTTGGCGAGAAATGTTCGTTAAACACGCTGATAGCGATTAACGCAAGAGTTGCAGCCGCAAAGACGACTGAGCCGATTTTGCCCGCCCAACTTTTTTCAAAATAGGGGTATAAGCCGAATATGGCGAAGTTGAAGGCCAAAATTCCGCTGGCGAGTAGGCCAAAGTTGAAAAGTGAAGCGGTGATGCCCGGTACGACGCCTAAATCGCTTAAGGCATTGCTTGTCCAGCTAAACTGGGGGTAAGATGCAATGGCTGTTAAGACACAGACGAAGGCAACTATGGGCGCTAATATTCCTGAAGATGCGCCTATCCTTGGGTAAACAAGATTTCTCGGCTCAGACATAGTCAACTTATTGGTCGCAACTTGCTTTAAGAATTTGCGTCCGCTGGAACAAAACGCCGAAGCCTCTGTAACGATTGCAGTTTTTCTTTGTCGCCGATTTTTGCTTCCTGCACCGACTGCCGCAGAATTTCGATGGATTCATCCATGGCTTCACGATTTACTGGATAAGGTACGCCGTCTTTGCCACCATACGCAAAGCTGAATTTAACGGGGTCGTCCCAACTAGGCGCCTCACCATAAACCAGTTCAGCGACCAGCGCTAATCCACGCACGGTTGCGGGTCCAACACCTTTCACACTGAGTAGTTCCTCATAATTTTGGGGCTGGAATTCGTAGACACGTGCAAGGGTGTCCCAATTGATGTTGCGTGGCATGTTGAGTGTAGTTTGGGTTTGCATCCAAGGGTCACTGGTTTTGGGAAGCCATTGCTGCAAAGAAGATTGATTGAGGGGCTTGGAGGAGGATTGGATTAGGTTCATGAGTTTGCGTGTAGGTTCCTTTGATAAATCGACTGATGCTTTACGGGCTGCGTCGCTTTGTTTGGCAACCATGTTTAGGGCGCGGTCTCGTTTGATGTTGCAAGCGATGGCATTGTGGGGTTCCTCCACAAAACACTTTGTGTTGTCGCTTAGCCAGTGGTAGCGCCTTGCCGAGCGGTCCTCATCACTCATGCCCTGCTGAATAACCGCCCATTTCTCATCTTTGGTTATCAGAAACGCGTGGTGGTAGAGTTGGTAGCCCGCTTGGATGGCAGTGTTGTCGACTTTTGCGGTTATGCGGCTTGCGTAGGTTAGGTTGTCGATGGTTTCTTGGGAGAAACCGAATTTTTCGCCAACCGCGACGATGTCGTTTGGGGTTTTGCGCGAGGTTTTGCCTTTTCCTCCACAGACTGCAACGCCGTGTTCCTCGGGCGAGAGGGCTCCTTTGAGTATGCCTGTGACCACCGTGGTTACGCCGCTGCTATGCCAGTCATAAGCTAGTACACAGCCTAAAGCTTGAAACCAGTAAGGATCCGAGAGTCGTGCGATGAATTTGGCGGTGCCCTGTTCCTCGATTATGATGCTGGCGATTTCCTTAGCCATCTTCCGCATGCGTCCAGTAAGCCAAGAAGGAGCTTTGCCGCCGTGTAGTGGCAGGTTTGCAACGCCAGTCCGATACATACCTATCGAAGTTTGATGGATAAGGTTGGGATATATGGATTATTGCAACTAAAACAGCAAAAACGCGCTAATTACTCACTACAAACCATGTTTTAGTTATGCACAAGTACTTCTTTCAACAAAACATGTAGAAGGACCTCTTGCCTGAGGCTTTTTTAAGGTAACTTAATTGTTCCTGCAACCCGCAGTTTGGCGCCTTCCAAATACATCAATACTGCATTATCGTTGGGTCGATGTACGAGGGGTTTATCGAGAGTTATTGTTAACGAGGGTTTTTTGGGGTCGCTTGAGTCGGTTACATCTTCGACTTTTGCGGTTATGAATTGTGTCCAGTGGCCAACATGCATAACCATTCCAGGCTTGATGGGTGTTTGCCAGTATTTAACGAGTGAAGACTGAGTCTTAATTTCGGTTGATGTTTTGATTGTAGAATCATTTGTTAAGACGGCGCCGCGGTCTAAATCTTCCACTTCTATGTTTTTTAATGCCAATCCAACGCGGTCCCCTTCGCTCGCTACATCGAAGTCTTCATCGTGTTTTTGGATTGAGCGGACCTGCGCTGTTTTGCCTGCGGGAAGAACGTTTAGTGTGGCGTGCTTCTGTACTGCGCCATAAACAACGATGCCGAGAACAACTACTCCAACGCCTTTAACGTTAAAGGCATGGTCCACGGGCACAGCGCCAATCGCTTGTTGACCCGCTGGAACTTCAATGGGTTTCTGCTGAGAAGCATCTACAAGCAGTTTTTCCCTCAGAGCATTTGGGTCGTCGGGTATGATTTCGAATTTTTCGAGGCTTGTTCCTTTGATGAGGGCTTCAATTTTCTCTTTGGGAACATAGTTCTTGAGGATTATGTAGCCGCTTTTGATGTCACTACATTGCAGCATAACAAGTTGCTCGCCGAATGTCGCGTTTATTTCGTTGACGACGATTATGGCTTTTTTTGAGAGCGCACAGGCATAGAAAAGGGGTGCTAGTCGTTCGGGGTAGCGGGTGGGTTCGATGAACGTTACCGTGTCTTCGCCTTTTTTGAGGTTGTAGAGTGTTATGTCGGTGGATGTGCCTTTTTTAGCTAAAGCACTTCCGTATTCTAAGCTGCCGAGGATGGCTACTGTAATATTTCCCATAGATATGACCTGTATGCTGTCTGCATTGTTGGTTTATTCTAAAAGATAAGTGTTGTTGACAAAGACAGATAATTTCACCCAAATCCGAGAAGAAAAATTTAGATTATCACTTGATTATTGCTGTGCGAAAGGTTCTTAAGGCATTGGACAATCTTCTAAACGGCAAGAAAACGGCAAAGCCAATTGCCATTTCAGGTAACGACTAACTTCCAAGCTTGGAGGAAGGTCAGACCAACCAAAAAGGTTAAAATACCCCGATGTAGAGGTTGGAAGAGGTGAAAAGGTATGGAAAATATTTACGCAGCAATGCTCCTTCACAAGGCAGGTAAAGAAATCAACGAAGCTTCAGTAACAAAAGTTCTCGAAGCAGCAGGCGTCACAGTTGACGTAATTCAAGTTAAAGCACTCGTTGCATCACTCAGCGAAGTAAACATTGATGAAGCAATCAAAGCCGCACCAGCAATGATGGCCGCTCCAGTAGCAGCTCCAGCAGGCGAATCTAAGCCAGCAGCAGCCGCACCAGAAGACAAGAAGAAGAAAGCTGAAGAAGAAAAAGCCAAAGAAGATGCAGCATTAGAAGGATTAGGCGCCCTATTCGGGTAAAATAAGCCTCTATCTTATTTCTAATTTATTTTTCCCAAAAATTATTTTATCTTTTATCCAGTTAATTGCTTAAGAAATTTTGCTGAAAGATTTATTGGATAGGTAAACTCGGGTCTTTAGGTGGCTCAGTTGACTCCGCAACAATCGGCATCTGTACCACCTTATTTCTTTCCATGAACAACTTCAAAGCGACAATAGGGCCCAACCGCTAATGATCATCACTGTTCCCGGGAACCCCTGGATGTTTCTGCCAACAATCGGAATGAGCCCGTTTATAATGTCATACAAGAATGCTTCCCATAAACCGAAAGCCACAACCATCGCTACAGCAGCTACAAATGCAGTTTTCTTGCCGAATTTGTTGTAGGTTTGGACTGCGAGGACACCTGCAAAGAAGAAGTCGCCCAACCCAAGTCCTCGGCTTAAGAGAGCACCTTGAGCGGAATAGACGAAGGGGACGTTTGGCAAGTAAACCAGAACCGGAAGACCCAACCCAGTGAATTGTTTGGCTGCTCCAACCATAATTGGAGTTCCAATTACCAATATTATATCCATAACTGTCCAGGAGAATTGCGAATAACCCTACCGTTTTCCAAGTAAACAAGGACGAAAGATACAGGATTATCAGGATAGCGAAGGTTAATCCGAAGACATCCATTAGAACTGGGTACCATACTTGGATAGTGCCACCGTAGAGGAAGTTGAAGAACACGAAGAGCAAAACGAAAATTGCTGGCGGTTGGGCAGCCACATACCACCGTGAAGATTTTAGACGCAGCTTTTATTTGTTCAAACACTGCTGCGCCAAAGCAGAAACCAGCTAAGATAAAGAACGCTATTGCCCTGTAGATTGTTATACTATCGTTAAGTGGCCCCAGAAGGCTCGCTAACGCGGTAATCAAGGCAGCAACTCCAAACCCCAGCGAAATCAGTTGTGCTCGCATCTTGTTAGGTTTGAGACACGTAGGAGAAGGTGAAAAGGAGCATGGTGTAGGATGATAGGAAGATAATCATGAGAATGTTCTGGAAAACGCCCTCGATTAAGGAAAGACGTGTAAGCGATTACTGAAACTATAACCGCCATAAAAACAATTAAGAGAATTATATCCCGTGTCTTGAACTCTTTTCTTCAACAGTTGCCATCAATTTACCTTCAACACGCTTGTTTAGAATCATGGCAACAGTCACAACAAGAAACAATGCAAGGGGCATGGTGAGGTAAGAGAGGGCATAGACTGGACAATAAACACAAGAAGCTTTTATTTGTTTAGCCAAAAACAACCAGAAATTGACAGATAAACCTCAATAACTGAAATGCATGTTCAAGACAGCTAAGGAAGCTAACAAAGCCTCTTCAGTTCTAACAGTCACCGTTCCTTCATTTGGAACCATGTTGACGATGAAATCTGAAAGATCTGCGAGCGTTAAGCCTTCATCCTGCACAATTTCATGCAGCCCCCGAGAAGGAGCACCAAACGCCACCAATCCGCCTGCTATCCGCCCATTTTCCACTGATTTTACATGCAACATCCATAAAATTGTCGCCGATTCAGCAGTTAATCTTTAAATCAAAACCGCCTTCGACAACAAATTGTCCAAAAGAGCGCTTTTCAACCTGAACTCTATAACCCCAATATTGCGGAACCTCATTGTAACTTGACAGCTTGAATCTTCAATCTGCTTGCCGATCTTTACGACTTGGAGGGCGTTTCCCAGTGGTCCCGCCGACAGCGAACTCTTTTTAATGTAAAAGTGCAGGTTGCTGAACTCCTATGTCGACAACTATGACTTTTTTGGTTTCAGACATGACCACACCTTCACGGATTCGCTGTACGTTTAGAGAATGTGGCTGCTGTTGCTTAACGGATGATGAGGCGTGCGAAGTGGCGGCAGAATCCCCGCATACTCTAAGTCCGGGTCAAAGTTAAGCAAAGTTTTCCGCAGGTATTGAGGCGTCTCCAAATAGTTAAGTAACAAAGCCATAAAATCGAAGTCCCTGCGCTGATCCATTTTAGGGTTATCAAAAAATATTATGATTTCGTCAACCCAAAAAATCGCCGATGCCCGCCCAATCAACCCCATTTTCGCTGTTTTTTCTCGTAAGTGGGGCGTATCTGAGATCGTGGATACGGGAATAGCTATTGAAAGTTTCTTTTTGTTCATTGCGCCATTACCTCGAGCTTTTTGTTCCTGCGTTGTGCTTAAAAAGGTGAAACGAGATATAAAACTGCGTGTTATTTGGAGGACAAAACGTTGCCCACAGCACTCTTAGATAACGTTGAAAGAATAAAAAACTGCGATAAGAGCGGTATGCTAGATTTTTCTGTTAATGCAGCCCATCATTACCGTGAAGCCGCTAAGATACGCGGAGAGAATCATTGTTGATTACCCCAAGCCAAGCAACATTGTAGTTGCAGGCTTGGGCGGTTCAGCCATCGGCGGCGACTTACTCAAAGACTGGGCAAAAACCCAATTGAGCGTGCCCATTGAGGTTAGCCGAGAATACAAACTCCCGGCGTACGCCAACAAAAAAACATTAGTGTTCATTACCAGCTATTCAGGGGACACTGAAGAGACCCTAGGCAGTTTTCTTGATGCAATCAAACGCAAATGCATGATTTACTGCATAAGCAGCGGCGGCGCCCTGTTGAAATATGCCCAAAAACTCAAGGTGCCCTATCTTCAAGTTCCAGGCGGCATGCCTCCGCGTGCAGCGTTACCATACATGCTTTTGCCGCTTTTAGTTTACATGGAAAAAGCAGGCTTAGTTAAAGGCGTACAAGAAGAATTAAAAGAAGCTATTAGCCTCATCGAAAAAATCAGCATAGATAACGGACCGGAAAAAGCTACAGTCGACAACTTTGCCAAAGGTTTAGCTCAAAACATCGGCGAATCAACCCCCACCATCTATGGATTCGGCTTCTACCGTAGCGTTGCCCAACGGTTTAAACAGCAGTTTAACGAGAACAGCAAATCCGCTGCCAAATGGGAATACTTCCCTGAATTGGACCATAACGAGATTGTTGGTTGGGAAGGCAGGGGCGAACAATGCAAATGGTATTCAATAATATTAATCCGAGACGTCGATGAGCCAGTGGAAATTGAGAGCCGAATTGAAGTCACCAAACAAATTATGGAGCGCAGAGGTTTGATAATGGTTGATTTGGAAGTTCAAGGCAAAAGTCACACTGGCAAAGATGCTATCAACCATCGTGGTCGGTGACTTCACAAGCGTCTACCTATCCGTCTTGCGTGGAGAAGACCCTACGCCTGTTGAAGTCATAACCCACCTGAAAAAAACGCTGGAAAAAAACGGAGTAAAAGAAAAAATTATTGAAGAATTGGAAAAAGAGTTTTAGCTTGAAGCTATGAACTTGGCGAATTCTTTTTCTGCAGTTTCCAGCGAAACCATTTGCGGTGGACGTTTAAATCCGTAAGCGCAAACTGGCTCCACTGCGCCCTTAACTTTTTGTTTAACGCCAGTTTCACTGCGCGCACCACGTCGAAAAGCTCGTTCCCGCGTTTTGCGCGTCAACAGTTTGGAATTTAAGGTCTATTTTCATAGGTGCATTGCAGAAGTAGACGCCGCTTATCCAGAAGTAGCTGTCACGTTTGTTCTGCAGAAAATCAACGTAGTCGGTTGAGCCCGCCACGATTTCGGCTTTGTATGGGATTGATGCAGCTACTGATTCGGTTTTTATGTTGCGTTTTGCGTCTCTGTGCGGTCAAGGGTATCAACGGATTCTGTTCCTCCGCCAACGTCAAGCTGGTAGGTTTCGTTGATTTTTACGCCGTTGTCAGAAAGCAGTTTAAGCAGGGTTTTGTGAAGTGCGGTTGAGCCGACTTGGTCGATTAAGTCGTCGCCAACCAGCGGCAGCTTTGCAGCCTCAAACTTTTTCGCCCATGCGGGGTCGCTGGCTATAAAGTTCGGCGTAGCGTTAACGAAAGCGCATCCTGCCACGATAGCTTGTTCTGCGTAGTATTGGGTGGCTTTTGCGGCTCCGCTTGGAAGCAAATTGACCACGATTTCGGCGCCTGCAGCTTTGAGGATTTTGGCTACATCTGCGTCTGCGATTTGCTGACTTTCATGATGGCTTTAGTGGATTTTCCGACTCCATCAAGCAGCGGTCCCTTGTTAACTTTAACACCCAAGCATGGAACATCGGCTACTTTTGGCGCGTTGTTTGGTTGGGCAAAAATGGCTTCTGAGAGGTCTAACCAACTTTGCGTTCGTCCACATCAAACGCTGCGACAACCTCGATGTCTCTGGGGCTAAATCCAGCCAAAACAGGGTTACGCAATCCAATTGGTCTGCTGGCTTCTCAAGTTTCCCATAGTACTGTATGCCTTGAATGAATGCTGAGGCGCAGTTTCCAACGCCGATTAATGCAACTTTAACTTTAGGCATGCTTTTGCACCTTGCTTGGCTTTTCTATTTGCGTTTGCCGTATAAAAAGCTACGCCGCTAAAACCTGTTCAGAACAAAAAAAGCCAGTCGAAAGCGGCTATCTAAACCAGTTAGTCACCATGCGAATTGTCAAAAGAGAACACGCGAACATCGGGGGCGAACGGTCTTT